>NZ_AXAS01000105.1 GCF_000472925.1 Bradyrhizobium sp. Ec3.3 | reverse complement strand
GTCAGCTTCAGAGCCCGCGCTTGCCCCACTCTCTTTGGCAGCAAGTATGTCCAATATTCCGATCCATAAAGCTCGCCCATACCTCTGTAATGCGGGTTGAGGACGACTCCNNAGGCCGAATAGATGCGATCCGCCGCTAGCGCCAGCATAGCGCCACCAGCACCAGCATTGCCGCGCAATCCGGCGATGACGAGATGGGACATGGTATTGAGAATCTCGAGGACCAGATCGTCGATCGCGTTTATGTTGCGCCAGGATTCCTTGGCCGGGTCATTGCTCGCCTCAATGACGTTGAGATGGATGCCGTTCGACCAGAAATCGGCGCCGCCGAGCAATACGATGACTTTCGTCGGCCGCGAACGCGCGAAGAGAAACGCGTCGCGTAATCTATAGCACTGGGCAGTGCTCATCGCGCCATTGTAGAAGTCAAAGTAGAGGTAGCCCACATCACCCTCTTCTTCATACACGATCTCGCGGAATGTGTGGTGGTCGGTGGGCAGGTTGATCGCAAGTGGAGCTTCGGGCACCCCACGCAACAGCGAGCCCAACACCTGCGTCGCTGGCAACTTAATCCCAGATGGGGAACAAGGAGGCGAATTACATGATCGACGCTCGAAATTCGAATGTACAGCACGGCACTCTGCATTCTGGGGCGCGACTTCACCCTTCGCTTTGAGATGTGAAATCCATACGGCGCCGTCGATCGTGCCGATGCAGATTGCTCCGTCGCGTCGCGCGATAATCTTGCCCGTCGGGCCTTTGAGACGATCTTCAACATGAGCGCCATAAAGAAAGCACGTTTTTCCAAGCAGCGTATCGAGCACCCCGGGGGTGCTGTCCGCGGCGCTTATTTTTGCGAAAATCTCCATAGTCGAATTCCGGCTCCAGTCAATCGCGCGATCACTTTGGCGCATCGTCGGCCGCCAGCAACCGATTACATCTGCGCTACTGTAGTCAAGCGGTTCGGGCCTGAACTGTCGCAGCTGGAATTTTTCAACAGCCTCCAGGACTGCCCGCACGGCCGCTTTGGTGACCTGCCGGCGGTACACGCTGCTTTTGGCAATCGAGGAGCCGGAGAGCGCAAAGTTGCGCGAAGCCCAAATCGCGCCTGCGTCCATTTCCGCCGTCGCCTGCAGGACTGTCACTCCCCACATCGTCTGTCCCGTCATGATTGCCCAATCCAGTGAGGACGCGCCGCGGTCGCCTTTCACGCCAGGATGCACGATCAAACAGACGTGTTTAGACCAAATGGCCTCGGGAATCTTTCGTTTCAGCATAGGCGCGATGATGAGGTCCGGCGCGTGTTGCCCGACGGCGTCAAGCATCGCCGATTCGCTGATGGCTAGTGCGACATCGACAATATGTCCGAGCTCAGTCAATTCGATAGATAGTCTCTGGCTGAGACTGTTATGCGCGGTGGTGAGAAAAAGTATTTTCATCAGTCCAGCTTAGGCGTCGAGCCGTCTCCTGTTCGCCAATTAGTGCCGAAAGTGACCCGGCCCTCTTTGGCTACTTCACAACAAATGCTTCGTGTGCAATGTGAGGAAGTTCACAGTCCCGAATGTTCCAGCTTGATCAGCTGTGGGAAAATCGTGCGCAGCCTCGGACGCATCCCGGTCGGGCGCCTCCGAGTGGCGGCCGATCAACGGCCCATGGCCACCGCCCAACGTGAGTCCTGCCCATGGCGCCCGCGCTGCATGAACCTGTCACGGCCGCCAGACCAAGCGGATCAGTCGCCGCAAGGACGTCCGAGGCCACGAGCCCCTCCCGAGATTCGTGCGCTGCGTCGGTCTGGGCTGACGACCACGTTCCTCAAGCCGCTGAGATCGAGCACTAGCCCGTCGCACAGGGCGTGACCGGCCCAATCGTGCCCACCGCCACGAACTGACAGCGAAAGGTCGGCAGAACGAGCGGCTGCGATTGCCAATTGAATGTCCTGCAATGTACGGCAATGAACCACAGTGCGCGGCATGCAGCCGACCGGCTTCGCCCAGATCGCCGTTGCAACCGCGTATCGAGCATCGCCCGGCCCTGGAACGCGGCCGTCAAGCTGTCCGGTGAGTCCTCGCAATGCGCTTTCGATCAGATCATTGGCAGCGGTACTCCGTGCCCGGCTTCATCGCCGGCAGGGTCAAAGAAGAAACTCAAGTTGAATCTTGTTTCCGCCAGTGTGATTCCGTTTCCCAACGGCGTGCACCGCGGTCTGCGAAGCGTTCCATTAGGGCCCTTGCCGTCGCGATCGCCGACCGTGAGCTATTCACGATATCTGCACGTTCAATTGATTGCTCTCAGGCCAATCTAAAGGAAAGCTCATTCCTATCTAAAAGCCTTGGAGGCGTGCCGGTTGCATGATGCGAGCGGAGAAAAGGGGGACCTAACCTCTTCGAGTGATGGGTCACCATGAGCATGCTAAGCAATACTACCGATCTATCCGCGACCCCGTTTATAGTTCGGAGGTCAATAAGACTTCTCACGCGCGGCATTTTTCGGATCGTCAATAACTTTGTCGCTGTCATTATCGCGCAGCGCGAACGCCAAGCAGCCCTGACCATTCTGCGGAGTCTTTCGGACCGAGAGCTGAGGGATATGGGGCTCTCTCGCTCTCAGATCGCCGGTGGTTTGGCCGAGGCCGCAAAGGATCGAGCGCGGCTTCAAAAGCTAGCTAGACGGACATGACTCAGAACCGGCTTTGAGTCGGCGCAGAATGACCCCGGCGCCCTCAGAGGCGGCGGTGGTTTTCAGGCCGCGAGCTTTCGTGCGGATCCTGAACATCGCTGCTTGGCTTTGGCCTTCGCCAACCCGCTGCGCACCCGCTCAACGATCATCGCGCGCTCGAACTCGGCGAACACACCGCACATCTGAAACATCCCCGGCCCGCTAGCGTCGCGGTGTCGATGGCCTGCTGAAACAGAAACAGATCGACGCCTGCCGCATGGATCTCCTGCAGGAAAGTGACCAGCCTCTGTAGGCTGCGGCGCACGATCAATTTATCAGTGCACGGCCTAGCTGCTGGCTACCCCTTCCAGCGGTCGGCGAACTTGGAATAGCATCAGAATTGCGAAGCAAGCGGCTGCTGCCGAAAGGTGCTTCAGCGTATGCCCGCTTAGAATTCGACCAAACGAATAGACCTCGTGGTCATAATATTCCAGCAGCTTGGCGAGCGCGTAAAGCCCAGCGGCGCCGACCCAGAAGGGAGTGCCGGTGTATTTCGCCGGAAAGAGGCTGAGGATTAATAGCAAAGCGAGAAACGGAAAAAATTGTGCCCACGCGTAGAGCCGCAAATCGTCGGTCCAGCGCCACAACAAAAGACTGAAAATGCCGATTGCAAGCAGCGGCCGTAACAACATTGCGCCCGCCTTGGCATCCACGCGCTCTTCAACGACAGCGGCAAGTATCGCGGCAAAGCAGAGAGTCATCGGCAATCGATCCCAGAACAACGTGTCGTCGTTCGGATCAAGATGGTAATACGATGAGCCAAAGCCGGTTAAGAAAATCCCGGCGAAGAGCACGAAAGTTGTTGCATCGCGACGAATTTGCGCGAGACCAAACGCGCCTACCGCGATGAAGGGCAGGTTCGAGGCGACATTCCAGAAGTTCGGCACGCCGAACAATTCGCGCTGGTCGGCGAACTGATGATAACTCTGGTCCTGCAACAGGGGCGGAAGCGGCAGCAATGCGACAAGCGTAACAATCATCAAGCCATACAGAACCGGTATCGGCCGATCTCGGACTATGTTGCCAATTGCCATCAACGACGCTCCTTTGAGAATCGTGTCGGATCGTCCACAAAGTTGCGTAGTCGAAGCTGCCCACGGTGGTGCATTGGCTGACCTTGCCGCTGGATCACGCCTTCGGCTTCGAGACAGCCGATGTAGGTCCGGCTGCAACCGAGGTGGAGCGCCAGTGCCGACGCGCTGACGGTCGCGGGCTTTCTGGATCGCAGCCGAGACGCGACGGGCGAGTGATCGTTGCTGACGGACTCAGTCATCGTGTCCGCTCCTGTTGCGTCGGAGTAGGATAGCTAACTTCCTCTTCCGACGGCATAGCGGACCATGCCCGGATTTGCCACTGGCCCAATCGGGTCGCGAATGATGATTCCCCGTACGGCCTTGCCGGCGGCGTTTGGTGCCGCGATGCCGATCATGCCCAAGCGATTGCAAGTCGGGCGCATCCGAATCAACGGCGCCCCTCTGGACAAGCGAGGAACGCATGGCGGGTTCAAGCTGTCGGGTATCGGCCGGGAGTGGGGGCGCGTCGGGATCGAAGAGTTTCTAGAGTACAAATCCGTCATCGGTTGACGCGGGGCGGGCAGGGTCACTTGTTCGACTTGGCTATGGAGGCCGCCCAGCACGATTGCTCTGCCGTTTAGCTGCTGAAACATGAAAGCTTACCTTGAGTGCAGCCTCATGTAGCACGCACTTATGGCTTCACTGACCGTGAACTTGCTCGACGCATCGGCCGCAGGAGTGTCGAATGACGCCGCTATCAGCTCGCTCAATCCTCAGGCATTCCGATATGCCCCGCCGCTATCCGGTCCAAGAAAAAACTTCGCCGGTCGTCAACCGTGCTCGAAGGTGCCCCGGTTGTGCCCCAGTTTTTCTGGGGCACGCTTCTAGGGAAGCAATTCGTTAAGTCGTTGATAGTCAGGGCTTAATGGTGGGCGCACAAGGGATCGAACCTTGGACCTCTCCCGTGTGAAGGTTAGAGCCTGACCCAAATAGGTCACCCGGACGGGGTTCTTGCGTGTTTGCTCCATTACCAGGGGAGCAAAGGGGTAGCGACACTCCGTCCGATCAGTTTCCCGAGCGCGGACGTTAGAAAATTGGAACGACAACCGTGAAGGCGAACTGGATGCGCAAGAGCAGCAGAGCGCTGGTGTCCACCGACGAGACTGCTCGTTAGCGTAAAAGCGGGACGTTGGTGCGGGCGAGGTCGATCAACTCGCTAGCGCGGCCGTCGAGCACGGCTTTCATGACCCACAGGCTGAAGCCTTCCGCCTGACCAAGCTCCAACTCGGGAGGCATCGCGAGCTCCTGGCGCGCGGTGACGACGTCTAGGAGCGCCGGGCCGTCATGCGCGAACACCTGCTTCATGGCGGCCAGAAGGTTCGCCGGGTCCTCGACGCGAATGGCGAAAACGCCGGCGGCTGTTGCCATTGCGGCAAAATCGGGATTTGTCAGCGCCACTGCGGTATCGAGGAAGCCGGACGCCTTCATTTCCAGCTCGACGAAGCCGAGCGTGCTGTTGTTGAAGACGATGACCTTGACCGGCAGCTTGCGCTGCAGCAGCGTCACGAAGTCGCCCATCAGCATGGTGAAACCGCCGTCTCCAGACATCGAGATCACCTGCCGTCCGGGAAACGCGGCCTGCGCGCCGATCGCCTGCGGCATCGCATTCGCCATCGAGCCGTGCACGAGTGAGCCGATCAGGCGGCGCTTGCCGTTCATTTTCAAATACCGCGAGGCCCAGACGGTCGTGGTCCCGACATCGAATGTGAACACCGCGTCGTCGGCCGCGAGCTCGCTAATCGTCTTGGCGACGAACTGCGGGTGGATAGGCTTGTGGCCGCGACGGCCCACGGCGAGGTCGTCGAGCCCCTGGCGCGCGCGGTGGTAGTTCGCAAGACTGTCGTCAAGATGCGCGCGATCCGATTTCGGCCTCAGGCGCGGAAGCAACGCTTCGATCGCGTCGGCGACATCACCGACCAGTCCGAGATCGATGCGGCAACGCCGGCCGAGATTCGCTCCGCGAAGATCGATCTGCGCGATCTTCGAGTCTACCGGATAGAATTGACGGTACGGGAAGTCCGTCCCGAGCATCAAAAGCGTGTCGCAGTCCATCATGGCGTGATAGCCGGAACTGAAGCCGATCAGCCCGGTCATGCCGACGTCGTAGGGATTGTCGTACTCGACGGCCTCCTTGCCGCCCAGCGCGTGGACGATCGGCGACTTGAGCGTCTCCGCAAGCTGCATCAGCTTGTCATGCGCACCGAGACACCCGCGCCCGCAGAGCAGCGTGACCCGCGACGCCTCGTTCAGCATCTTCGCGAGCGCGTCGAGCTCCGGATCGCGCGGCCGCAGCAGCGGGCGTGCCGGGAGCAGCGCATGTGAAAGACGGGCAGCCGGCGGAGCCTCCTTCAGGGCCACATCGCCCGGCAGCACGATGACGGAGACGCCCCGCTCCGCGACCGCGACGCGGATCGCGGTCTCGAAGACGCCAGGGAGCTGTGCGGGATTGGTGACCAGCTCGCAGTAGTGGCTGCACTCGCGAAACAGGTCCTGCGGGTGCGTTTCCTGGAAGTAGTTGCGGCCGACCTCGCTGCTCGGAATCTGCGCCGCGATCGCCAGCACCGGCACGCGCGAGCGATGGCAATCGAAGAGCCCGTTGATCAGATGCAGGTTGCCCGGCCCGCAACTGCCGGCGCATACCGCGAGCGAGCCGGTCAGGTGCGCTTCGGCACCTGCCGCGAAGGCGGCGGTCTCCTCATGCCGCGTGTGGACCCAGTCGATCGTTCCCCCCGAGCGCAATGCGTCGGTGATGCCGTTCAGCGAGTCTCCGGCGACGCCGTAGACGCGCCGAACTCCGGCTGCATTCAGGATATCGACAAGCAGATGGGCGATCGTGCGCGACATGGGACACCTCAGATCAGATGCATTTCGCGTGCAGCCGCAGTCAGCTCGTCACGGAACGAGGGCTGGGCGAGCCCGATCAGGGCGTAGGCGCGCTCGTCCGAGCTCATGCCGCGCAAGTTGCAGATGCCGTGTTCGGTGACGATGTATTGCGTGTCGATCCGCGCATCCGTTGCCGGACCTTGCAGCTTCGGCACGATCCGTGACGCCTTGCCGTGAGCGGCAGTCGAGGACCCGACGATGAACGACAGGCCGCCGCGCGAGTATGACGCGCCCTTGACGAAGTCGAGCTGGCCGCCGGCGCCTCCGTACTCATGCGTCGCCAGGAACTCGGCATTGACCTGACCGGTGAGATCGACCTCGATCATCGCGTTGACGGAGACCACGTTGTCGTTCTCTCCGATGACGCGCGGATCGTTGACGTAATCGGCCATCCGACATTCGATCGACGGATTGTCGTCAATTAGGTCGTAGGTCGCGGCAGTACCCATCGCAACGTTGAACACGCTCTTGCCGCGATCGGTGGTCTTGTGCCGATTGGTGACAGCGCCGGAGGCGATGAGGCTCGCGAGCCCATCGCTCAGGAGCTCCGTGTGCACGCCGAGATTCTTCCGGTCGGTCAGCGCGCCAGCAATGATATTCGGCACGCCACCGACGCCGAACTGCACGCAAGCCCCGTCCTGGATCATTGGCATGACATGCGCCGCGATCTGGCGGTCGGTGTCGGTCGTCGCCTTGCTCGCGTAGGCACTGATCTCGCTCGTGTTCTCGACGATCGCCGATACCTGGGAGACGTGCACCTGACCTGTGCCGTGGCTGCGCGGCATGTTGCGATTGACCTCGACGATGATTCGCTTCGACCGCTCGATGCCGGCGAGGGAGTAGGCGCCGCTCGGACCGAAGCTGAACCAGCCGGCCCGGTCCATCGGCGCGACCTGCAGCAGGAAGACGTCGAAGGGCGGCCGCTCGCGGACGATGCCGGGGATTTCGCTGAACGAATTCGGCACGAAATGGACGATCTTGCGGCTGCGCTCGTTGAGCTGCCTGGCCAGCCCACGCTCGCCCGCGCCGAGGAAGAACGGATACAGCTTGATCACGTCCATAAGGTCGAGACGCATCAGCGCCTCGATCGTCGCCGGAGTCGCGTGCATGTAGTAGACGAGCGCTTCGTTGAGATCGCCCGCCTTCGCGCGATCCGCGAACGCGCGGACGAGCGCCGGGGGCTGGGCGGCGAAGATGCCGAGGAGGACGCTGCAACGCTTCGGTAGGTCGCACAGGGCAAGTTCGGGAGACGTCAGCCGACGACGATACAGATCTTCATGCTTGGTCATTGTTGCCTCCGTTGCGTTCATTCAGTAGCCAGCCGCGGCGTAAGGGCCCATGCCGCGGCGATAGACCAGCAGGGCGCGCTGATAGCGGCACACAAGGTCGCCGCCCTCCACGAAGGCGCGGGTCTCGACTTTTGCGATGCCCTGGCCGGGCCGCGAGTGCGATGCGCGGACCGGGCCGATCGTCGACTCGGCGTAGATTGTCTCGCCGGGCTTCACGGGGCGCGGCAGCTCGATGCCGGTCCAGCCCAGATTGGCGACGACGCGGCCGAGCGTGCGTGTCGTCAGCGCGGTGACGAACCCGACGACGAGCGGCTCGAAGACCGCCGGCGCGATCGCCTGATGCTTCTTCAGATAAGCGGCATCATGCCAGCGTGGATTGATCTCGAGGGATCGCAGCGCGTGGAGGCGGCTTTCCTCGAACGCGATGGTCCGGCCCGGCCAATGGACGAATGTCTCGCCTTCCTTCATATCCTCGAAGGCAAGCCCGGTCTGCTCGACGAGCGCGCCTTGCGCGTCGACGTAATGCGAGCGGAAGCGCTCCTCCTCGGCGGGCGGCTCGTCCGGGCGGTCCTCGGGATGCTGTCCCCGCCGGTACATTTCCAGCCGGGCGCTGATTTTTGAGACAGTCACGTTGTCCTGATTGAGCCCGTCGATCGTGAGCGTGACGATTCCGACCTCCGGGTCGGCGCCTGCCTCCAGCCCGGTCACGGTCGACTCGGCGTAGAGCGTGTTGCCGCCGAAGACCGGATGCGTCATCGCGATGCTGTCGATGCCGAGAATCGCTCGGCGCCGGTACCAGCTGCGCGAGATCATGCCGAGCAGCCGCTGCACCGTCATGGTGCTCACGCCGAGCGGCTTCTTCCACTCGGTCTGCGCCGCGTAGTGACTGTTGAAGTGAAGCTGCGCGTTGTTGACGAGATCGACCGCGTCTTCGCGGTTGTCCTGCTGCGAGACGTCGATGCCGGGACGATGGCGGATGCGCATGCCCTCATGCAGATCCTCGAAGCTCAGGCCGAAGCGCTCGCGGTAGCGGTTCTTGCCGACGCGGACGTAAGCGTAGAGACTCATGGGGTAATCTCCTGCGTTTTGGGGTTTCAGGCTGCTTGAGCGGCGAGCGCGACGGTTCGGCGCGCCGCCTTGACGACCGGGGCGTCGATCATCTTTCCGTCGACCTGACAGGCGCCGCCATGCGCCGCCGCGAACGCGGAGACGACGCGCTGGGCGCGCGCGAGCTCGTTCGCTGACGGCGTGAAGACGGCGTTGATGGGCGCGATCTGAGCGGGATGAATGGCGAGCTTGCAGACGTAGCCGAGCGTCTTGGCGGCGCTGGTCTCGCGCTTGAGACCGTCGGGGTCGTGAATGTCGAGGAACGGCACGTCCCACGCGGCGATCGCGGCGCTCGCCGCCGCCTGCACGATGCGGCTGCGCGCGAAGAGCATCGGCTCCCAGGCGAGCGCCGCGTGCAGATCGGCGGCGAGATCCGCGCCGCCGAACGCAAGTGCCGCGACCGCCGGATGCCTGGCGATCTCGTCGGCCGCGGCAAGGCCGCGCCCGCTTTCGATCAGCGCGACGATGCTTGGAGTCGCTTTGCCGGCGCCGAGGTGAGCCAGCGCGATCTCGACCTCGGTGACCGACTCGGTCTTGGGCAGAACGACGACCGCCGGCTTGCGCGCGGCCCGAAGGGCCATGAGGTCCTCGAGCCCCGCCTCCGTGGTGACGTGGTTGAGCCGCAGCGCCCAGACGAAGCCGGCCGGTGCGGCAGCAGAATCGGCGAAGAACGCCAACGCGGCATTGCGAGCGGCCGCCTTTGCGGGGAGGCCGACGCCATCCTCCAGATCGAGGATGACGCCGTCTGCGCCGGACGAAGGTCCGTGAGCAAAGCGGTCCGGACGATCGGCTGGCGTGAAGAGGAGGCTACGAATCAGGGAAAGGTCTGGCATAGGTTGGTCCCTTCTCTAATTTGACCGGTTGTCCGGACAAATATCCTTCGCAAAGGCATCCGTCAAGAAATATTTGCACGGACATCCGGACAAGCGTATCTTGCTTGCATGGTTCACGATTCCATCACTACCGGGGGACCGTTATTTCGCCGGATCGCCGATTCACTCGCCGATGCCATCGTGCGCGGCGACTACCCCGCCGGCAGCCGCTTACCATCCGAGTTCGCGTTGATGCGCATGTTCGGCGCGAGCCGGTTCACCATTCGCGAGGCGCTGGTCGACCTCCGCGCGCGCGGACTGGTGGCCAGTCGACGCGGCTCGGGCACAACGGTGTTGCGTCAAACGCCCCAAACGCCGAAGTTCACCGCAATCTCTCGATCAATCGATGAGTTCCTCGCGACCACGATCCCGCTCCAGCCGTTGGAGGTCCGCGACGTCATAGCCGATGAGGCCCTGGCGGCAGAGCTTCGCTGCGAATTCGGCCGCCAGTTCCTCTTGTTCCAAGGCGTTCGCAAATCACCAGGAGGGCCGGATGAGCCATTGCTTACCCTGACCGATGCCTACATCGCCGCGAGCTTCTCGGCGATCCGGCCTTATCTCTTCGAACTGACGGGGTCGATTGCCGGAACCGCTGAACGGGTGTTCGGAATTCGGGTGCGCAAGATCGTCGAAGAGATGGAGCCAATTGTTCATGACGACGAGATGGCCGCGGTCTTCGATGCTCCGGAGGGCAGTCCTGCGATGCTGGTCCGACGATGGTACTATCTCGACGGAGAGACTATCCTGTTGATCAGCCGCTCGATCTATCCGAAGGGGCGAGTGCTGTTCCGAAACGAGCTGCGCCGAAGTGAAATCGGAGTCTCCGGCTCGTAAGTCGGGTCCAGATTCCAAACATCATTACGAGGATTGCGCCTGGTCCCGCCAAAAGCGGCGACAATTCACGTGGACGAAGAGCGAAAGACTGACATTAAGCGCTAGCGTACGGCGCGCTCACTCCACCTTAATGTTGTTCGCTCGGATTACTTTGCCCCACTTCTCGGTGTCTTCGGCAATGAACCTGCCAAAGTCAGCTGGTGTCATCGACTTTGGAACGACGCCAACACCGGCCAGTCGTGCTCCTATCTTGTGATCGGCGAGGGCGGCATCGATTTCTTTGTAGAGGTTGTCAACAATCTCGGTCGGCGTGTTCTTCGGCGCGACTAGGCCATTCCATACGCTTGCCTCATAGCCCGGCACAAACTCGCTGATGGTCGGGACGTCTGGCAGCGCAACCAAAGGTGTCCCGCTGGTCACCGCAAGGGCGCGCAACTTGCCCGCCCTAACCTGCTCGATCACCGTGGGTAGCGGACTGAATACCAGTTGCACGTGTCCAGCAAGCATATCGGAGAGGTAGATGGTGCGGGAGTAGTGCACTGGGATCAACAGAACTCCGGTCATCGTCATGAACAGCTCGCCGGCAAGATGAGACGGACTTCCAATGCCGGCTGTCGCCATATTGATCTTGCCCGGAGCGGCCCGGGCATAGGCGATGAACTCGGGAACGGCCTTGGCAGGAAATGACGGATTGACCACCATAATAAGCGGCGTGCGCGTGATGCTAGCGACCGGTGTGGTGTCGCGTAGGAAATTGAATCTAAGATTGTTGTAGAGCGTCGCATTGATAGCATTCGTCGACGTGGCCATCAGTAACGTGTAGCCGTCCGGAAGTGCCCTTATGACCCTTTCAGTGGCGAGATTCGAGCCGGCACCAGGCTGATCTTCGACGATGAATTCCTGCTTGAGCCGCTCGGACAGCCATGCACCTAACAGGCGCGTCAAGGTGTCGGTAAACCCGCCGGCGGCGAAGCCTACGATCAAACGCACCGGTCGCGTCGGGTAGGTGTCAGACGATGCGCTCCGCGAAAGGGCTGGGACTGCGGCAGCACCCGCTGCCAAGCGCAAAAGCCGACGCCGAGGAAGTCTCATGGCATTAGCCCCCACGAGTTTCGGGTGGACCTCCGCAAATCGACTCCCAGCTTTTTGAAAGTTATCACGTTAGAGCGGCAATGTCTGCTTTGGGACGTGGGATAACGAGAGGCTTCAAGGAAAAAGCCGGGATGCTGACCCGGGAGAAGGCCTATGGCGGCCTTCCGACCGCCACCCGAAAGCTTCTGAAAGCACGTGCGCGGGCAGAGGCGGCTCTCTGAAGAATCGCAGCCGCCCGACGCCTTGGTCGCGTCTGTTCGGAGGTCTCCCTTTAGGAGTACGCCTGAGCAATCCGGGTGAACATGGGTGAGGAGGACCGTAGCTGACGAGCCTGACGTCCAGATCAAATGCGTATGCAAGCTGGAGGGCGCGAGTCAAGGCGGCCGCGATCCAGCTCTCGTCGTTTCCGAATGCTCCCCCACCGAGGCTTGTTAGCAGGAGACATCTGGAGCCGCCGCGCTGCGCATTCAGGACGGTCGCCCAGAGTGTCGTCTCGTGAGCGGCTTCGAGAACCAGCTTTGCAAAGGCAACCCAATGCAGGGGACCTCGCCGTACGCGACGGGTAGAGCGAACAAAAAACTTGCGAGACGACCGGAAGGGGATGAGCGGCATCAGTGACCTCCACGTCGCGATGCTGACCGATGCGCAACTTGCCGCGGAGCGCACACTGCGTTCGAGGTGGCTGGGGCTGGAAACGTGGCATGGTCGAGACGCTGTGACACTCGCAGACGAAAGAGCGAGACAAGAGAACACGAATTTCGACCTAAACCGGCGCGCGTCTCCGACCCTACCGTGAGAACCTGGCCGGCGATGCCAAGGGAAAAGACACCCAGCGGCTACAACCGCTCACCCTGTAAGCCCTGTCAAGGTCCCGGCAAGTCTCCCGGCAAGACGGATTTCAGGCGCGTCGTGTGGGAGCGCGAGAAGTAAAGTCAGAGCGCAAGGGCCGCTAATGGGAATGATCGAGACCCTGTTCGGTCGAGCAAAAGCCAGGCCCGAGCCGGCTGGAAAAAAGCGCTCGACCTTGCCCTCGCCGGGAAGCGGCGGACACCTGCCGCCGCTGGCGAAACAGAACTTCTTAGGTAGCGGGCTCATGTTCAAGGCAGCTTGAGGGTCATCAGCAACTCGACATGGGCGCAATCGCTTCCTGCAGAGAAAAAGCTGACCTCCTCAAGCACCCCGTTGAGCTGAATGCGAACTGTCCCTCGGTGATGACGCCGTGAGGAGCGAAACCGCCAGCACTAGCAGCGTTCCACCGGTGACGCCGGCAAAACGGTCGACTCCAGCCATGATACTCGTTGGAGGGCCGCTACCCTGCACTAACGTCATGATAAAAACGACGGCACCTTGCGTGCCCACATAGCTGATGCCGCGCGTGCTGTTCTGGACGTGCGCGCCGATCCAAACTCCCGCGCTCAACGCCGCGAGCCATGGCAGGAAACTCTCGAACGACACCGCCAACAGTGCGAGACCGGCGACGCCCCCAATGAAGCACCCAAGGATGCGGTGCGTAGCTCGTATCGCGACCTTTTGAAGATTCGCTGCTTCGTTTTCGGAGGTTGTCTGCATCGCCATAACGGCAGCGATAGTAATCGCCGCCTGCGATAGACTTGGCAATTCGAGCCAATTCCAAACCCAGGGTACCAGCATCACTCCAAGCCCGGCGCTCAGCGCGTGCTGCATGGACGGCCACCCCGCGCCGAATAGGTCCGACCAGCCGGGTGCTGCCGGGCCCACTTTCAAATTTTCCCCCTGCGGCGACAGAACAAGCGACACCAGGATCGCGGTAATCGTTCCGATTGTCACTTCCCCGGTACGGTTGCAGGCAATGTTCAGCGCGGACGCCGGATCGTCGAGTGCCGCCAACAGCACCAAATTAGCTGTAGCGGCTCCCAGCAGCCAGGCGTAGCCGTGTCCGCTGAGCTGCAGGCCAAGCACGCCGGTCACAGTGAGCGCAAACAACACAAGACTTAGTGCAATTTGATCCTCGATCAGCCAGGGGCTCAGGAAGAAGCCAACCGCTGCGCCAATTGTCGTGCCGCCGATGCGCAAGACGCCGCGCGCGATGGAGGAAGGTGCGGTGACCTGTATGGACACGAAAGCGCTGATAGCTGCCCACCAGGGTGCATCTACCTGCAACACCAAGGCTGCGATGACGGCAAGGGCAACCGCAAGTGTAATCCTCGTGCAATGCTGGCCTCGCGCGTTGCCGAATCGGATCTCCGCTAGCTCTTGGTACAGTCGAGCTATCGTGTCGCGCGGCAGCGATTTCGCCTCGGTTTGACTATCCTTCATGGTAGAACCACCACTCGCGCATCGGCGCCCATATAGAGCTTCAAGTTCGGTGGCGCATCGACCAGTTTCAGCGTTACAGGGAAGCGGCGCTGCAGGCGTATCCAGTCGGTGGTTGGCGCAACATAGTTTAGCAGACGATTTGGCACCGGGTCGCGGCTGATGCCGCGAGCGATACCGACGACCCTCGCACGATGAAGGTGCCACGGGCTAGAGTCTAACGATATCCAGCCAGTGCTACCGATCGCGAACCCACGGATGTAACTCTCTTTGTAATTGGCAACGATGCGCCACGCATTAGCATCGACGATGCCAATCAGAGGTACATTGGCTTGCGCGGTGTCTCCGATACGCAGAGTTAACGAGGTGACGGTCCCGCTGGTCGGCGCCACCAGTTTGGTGCGTGCCAACTGCCATTCCGCCATAGCTAGTGCGGCCGTTGCCCGCGTTTCCGCCGCCTCGTGCATCGACACGGTGGATTGCGCCAACGCAACGGCCTCTTTTGCCACATCGCGCGCAGCGTTGGCGCGCCGCAGTGCATCGTTCGCCTGGTCGAGTTCGGCAAGCGCAACATCCTGCGAAGTTGCAAGGGTCATCATTCGCGTTTGCGTCTCGCGAGCGTAGTTGGCTGCCGAGCTGGCAGCGACGAGCGCGTCCTGCGCCGACGCGATCCTGTGCTGGTCGGATGCGATCTGAGCACGCGCTTCGGCGGACTCAGCACGTCCCTGGTCGACCATCAACTGGAATGGGACAGGGTCGATGGTTGCCAGCAAATCGCCCCGAACAACGTCCTGATTGTCGGTTACATGCACGTCGATGATACGACCGGTGACCTGAGGCGCGACCGACACCAGATCGGACTCAACATAGGCATCACCGGTATAGGCGAGGAACGATGTCATTATTTCGTAGGCCGCAAAGACAGCAAGCACGATAGCTGCAGCAATGCCAACCCGTCGCCCGCGCGTCATGTTCACGAAACTCTACCAATGTAAGCGCTAAGCACTTATGCGAAACGAGGGTCATTTTACCTAGGCCGCTATGTTGCGGAAAGGCCGGTCATAGCACTTCCTATCGGCCGAAGCGCGGCCACTTAGGTGTGGAGCCTCAAGAGGTTGTCCTCGGTTAGACCGAGTCGGCTGATTGGTGTTTGAGATTTTATACCCCCATGGGGTCGGTGCCAGTTGTATTGATGCAGCCAGATTGGCAGCTCCTGGGCGCGCCGATCTGAGGTCGGATAGGCTCGGGCATAGGCCCATTCCCGAAGCGCTGTCTGAATGAAGCGCTCGGCCTTGCCATTTGTTCTCGGCGTATATGGCTTGGTGCGGATGTGCTTGATACCCAGGTCCCGGCAAGCGTCGCGGAAGGCGAAG
>NZ_AXAS01000104.1 GCF_000472925.1 Bradyrhizobium sp. Ec3.3 | reverse complement strand
GGCCAATGGCTGAAGTTCAGTTCTGACGGCGAGGCGGCACCGCCGCCGCGCGTTACATTGTCAATCGCCGACTGCGAGGCCTATTTCAAGGCCGCCGACGATTTCCATGCCCGAGTTGCTCAGTCCTTCGCGTCGACCGGNATGCTCGTGATCGAGTATGAAAGGCTACTTCACCAACCAAGCGCCTGCCTGGCAACGGTTTGGGCGTTCCTGGGGGTCCCAGCGCTTCAGCTGTCTGGTAGCGCCATGCTTCAGCGCCAAGAAACGCGACCGCTAGACCAAACCGTACAGAACTTTCATGAGCTGCGGCGGCACTTCGCAGACGGACCTTCGATTCTTTGAGGTTGGTGAGGCCTGATTCGCGGTCAGTAACGGCGAACGTCGGCATATTTAATTTACTTGGGTAAAACGGCCTTGACTGAGGCCAATACGGCCCTTCCGGACGGCGGCGAGCTCGCAATTAGCCAAGCCATTGGGGGCAGCTGGTTCGACAGCATACGTGTCAGGCTGCGGACCGGGGTGGGTGTTCCAGCAGCCTGCTATACATCGCCACTACAACAAGTTCCCTCGGCCCGCGCAGGTCATTGATTTTGTCGAGATGAAATCGCTTATCCGGCCGAAAACACGAGTTTGGCGTCGAACTCGGGCGCCGCTTCTCGAAGCGCAGCCTCCATGCCTTGAACTGTTTCTCGTACGACATCCTCAATCTGAGTTTGCCGAACCCCTAAGAACACGGCCGGCGTGCGGCTCGCTGGTCCAATCGGCGGTGACGGCGGTAGTCCGTGCCGCAAAAGCACCCAGTCCATTGCCAAGCGAGCGGTTCGTCCGTTGCCATCCTCGAAGGGATGCAGACTGGCCAGCCGCTGATGGACCTGAGCCGCGAACTCCACCACGGCCATGGGATCACTGGATGTCAAGTCGCGCTCGTTGCCTGCGGCCCAATCGGCGAAAGCGGCCATTTCTTTGGAAAGTGTTTGAGGTGGCGGATATCTTTTGGCAGTCCAAGTATTCCCGTCTGCAGCCTGCACAACCACCTCTCGCAGAACGCCGAGGCGCGTAGCCTCATCCGCATTTCCCAGCAATATACGATTTAGTTCAAAAATGCCTTCTTTCGTGAATGGGGAATTCTTCTTCGCCCACTCCTGCACTTTGGCTGCAGCATGCTGCCATGAAGAGGCGATTTCATGATTCTCCGCCAATGTTGCGGAAGCGGAACACCGAAGCTTGTCTATGCGGAAGCCCGCATCGGCGGATAACTCGCTTCCGACTTGGCTCCACCTGCGACTTATTTCCTCACATGTTCTAGACAAAGACAAGCGCTCCGGATGCCCTAACGCCGGAGACCGGAATACCCGGGACATGAGTGCCAGCTGTGTCCCTGTAACGTAGACCGCCAAATTTCCAAGGTTCATGTCGGGAAGATTGCTCAATTCACTATTTGATGCCAAATCTAGCGTCGAAAGATTTTGAAGATTTCCCAGTGTGCTGGGTAGCAGTCGCAGCCTGCAGCCTGCCAAGCTAAGTTTCTCAAGCGCTTCGCAGTCGCCTATTTCATCCGGCAATCCACGCAACGAGTTGAATGATAGTGAAAGCGTGGTTAGCTTCTTTAACATCCCAATGCTACGAGGCAGCTCGACAATTGAGCAATTGTCCGCAATGAGCTCCGTCAAATGCCTGCACTGGGAAATTTCGTTGGGCAACTGGGTGAGCGCGGCGTTCTCCGAAATATCCAAGCGGCGCAGGCGATGAATCCGATTGAGCCCAGGGGGCAGCTGCGCCAAATTCAGGCCACTTAAATCTACGTCCGTCCCACCGTCGTCAAAACAGCGCAGGATGTGATCCATGGCCGCTTGCCTTTGCTCGCGTGATTGCGACGCGCTTGCTTCATCTGACGTCGATGGAGCACAACACAGTTTGCTGAGAAAGAATGATGATTTGTCTTTCGTGGGTGCTCGATTGCACCACGCTTGAAGTTCCGAGCGCAATGCGCCGGACGATTCCGCTTGATCCGTCTGCCGGCCAGAACTGGCTCGCGACATACTTGAGTGTACGTCGTCCTGAGCGCCCCCTAGATGTTGCATCGCTTGATCATCACTTAGCTCCATGCCTGCAATCGTTTCTGCAAAGCGAAGGCCATCTTCTGAGTGTCTCGATTCATCCGCCTCGCTAGCGCTTGTGGACTGCCTGGATGAGGTAACGATTCGACCGTACATCAGATTCCTCGCCTATCGCCAAATTGCACGCTGTCGAGCGAGTGCCGCTCAATCCTGATATACAGATTAGCTGACCTTAACCTGACGCACAGGCGCCAAGCATGTGTCCGCGCTTCCACGCGACGGCTTGGTTATCGCAATGATTCAAGCGCGCGCTTCACAAGCTCTGAGTGGTGATCAGCGAGGGGCACGACTGCTGGGGAGGACACCATTTGACTATTGCTCAGCCAGCAGATCAGTCAAAGGGAGGCTGGACCGCCAACGGAAATCCCGGCGAACGCGATCTTGCGGTACACAAGGATGGCATAACACTGACCGTCATGGAGGCGGTGGTCTGCGGTCGGCCGATCAGGCAGGAGTCGATGCAAAGCAGCTGACCAGCCACTTTCAGAAGCTGTTCGCCTATGACCATTGCCTGGTCTTTTTTCACCTGACCTACGCCTACATCAAAGATGTGGAGGAAGTGATCGAATATTTGAAGGAGATGGCGGAAAAGGCGGCTCCTCCTGCATTCAAGTATAAGAATCGCGAGGACATCAAGCGGTCGGACTCGCGGCCGTCAGGCTTTGTCGCCGAATACGAGCCTCCGCATGCGCCAGTCAAGGTCGTATTCCTTGTTCTAGACATGCAGCAGGAAGCGCGGCGCGAGGCTGCGAAGCTGACGGCTGCCACCAAGTCTGGTTGAGAAACTGGGTTTCCTCCGTTGAGGAGGTGGTGAGCTTTCAATTACCACAATTTTGGGTCCGATCGTCCATACTGTAACAAGTGAGCACATCCCCCGGCGCCCCCGTGACCACCAACTGAATCGCTTCGATACACGTCCACCGCATTCAACAAAACCTGGGGATTGATCCTATCGAAGAACCGGTCGGTCTGCCAGACGCTAGCGAGACAGCCGACGGAAACAGACTGGAGACTTCGTTCAGGAAGTTCATTACTGATTTTTGCGACCTGACATTCATCCTGAGTCTTGGAGAAGCGTGGAAGGATAAAGTCACACCGGTGCCCGACATGACTCGTCGAGGTGTACCCGGCTTATTGCTCAATATTTTCCAGACTGCTCAAGTTGGTCGAAAAGCTGCTGGACATTCGATTCGAGAAAGCCAGTCCCTCCGTCTCGGTGAATGATTTCGAAGCTAAGCCCCGTTTCAATGGACCGACTTGAGAAGGCCTGCGTCAGTCCAGGGCCTCGAATCACACTCGTTCCGACTCCCAAGCCACGAGATTCTAGAGCCTCTACAGCAGCATCGACGTCAAGAGCGATATGAGCAACTCCAACGCCGTGATGGCGCACGAGCTCCGAGACCTGAGACGTCGGGCTCAGTGCCCTGGCACAGAACAAGCCTGATTCCTCGGGTCTCGAGCTCGGCGGATAGCATGCCGGTCGCTCGACCCTTGATGTGAAACCGGCGCTTCAATTCAAAACCCAGCACGTCCCGAAAGAACTCAATGGAGGCTTCAAGGTCGAGCACAGCAATCGCAATATGATCGATCCCGCGAAATTGTGACAGCGAACTCGTTATTGTTCGGTTGCCATCTATCACGGCCCCTGCTTGACCTTACCATCGGTAGTTTTCGGCATAACATCCTCATTCTCACTCACAGATTCGAAGAGCGAAGCGACCTCGTCGCGCACAACGCTGCCTACATTCCATCCGGACTTGGCGGGCGTCGCTGCCGCCCTCCAGAATCCGCAGCAACCAACGGCTCTGCGCCGCGTCCCTAGCAATCAGTGTGCCGTCTGCCGTTGGAACGTGTTCCCGCAACCACGATCTCGGTGGGCGACCGCACGACCAGGGCACCAAACGATCTTGCGGCGGCCATCAATATGGATCTTGCCAGTTTGCCATCTCCGGCCAGGAACGCAGGGCGTATTGACGATGTCGCCATCGATTAACGGGCCGTAGGGGTCACTGAAGGATGTGCGGCCATAGCCACCGCCGCCGTGCACGCCGATATAGCCTCCGGTCCAGCTCCACAGTGCTGGCGGGACTTTCATCGCCGGCTCCAGATCCGCAGAATGAGCGACACCGCATCCCACGAGTGCAACTGTTGCGGCACCCCACAAAAGGAATCGAGATCCCATATCACCTCTCGAACACACGACGCTCGCGCCATCTGCAACGCAGCTCGAACGGCCGTCGTTGTGGCGTTGCTCCCACTCTGCTTGTGGTGTGCAGGATCTAGTCGCGGCGTGTTACCTTTGCAAGACGCCGCTCGATTCCGAGCGCGCGCGTGACCGAGTCGTAGGACTCATCAACGAGCTTTCGATCCAAGTCAAACAATCCGAGCGTTTGCAGGACATCAGAGCAGAACGTCTCAAGCTTCATCAAGCTCAGCTAAGCTCGCTGCAGAGTACTTGGCGCCTGAAATCGAAGGAGCTTGCAGACCTAAGCGCCGTACCGACATCGAAGGCCCGTGAAGAGATACGCGAGCTCCAGCGCAAGCTCGGTTACATAGATAAGTCTATCGAAGACATCGAAAGACAGGTCAGACTAGCTAACAAGATTGGTGACCTATCCGAAAAGAAGGCAAAGCTGGATGAAGAAATTCAGGCGCTTGGAGCTCGCATCAGTGCGTTGCAGCTAGGCCAGACCGATCGCCTGCGGACTGCGAAGGCAAGCATTGCGAAGAACATAATCAAGATCCTCCGTGGAGATTTGAAGCGCCAAGATTCTTTCGGTGACCCCAAACGTGTCGAGTTCTCTTTCGCCAAGAACTCCATCACGGTGGATGATCACACCTACTTCTCGGCCAGCTCTCGCGTGGTCTTAAAGACAGCCTTCCTTATGGGTTTCCTAAGCGCGGCTCTTGCTGATCCGATGTTCCGCCACCCCCGCTTTCTGATGATCGACATTACGGAGGACAAGGGAATGGAGCAGGAACGCAGCCATAACTTTCAGAGGCAAGTCATTGAGATTTCCGCGACAGCCCCCGTCGAACACCAGATCATTCTCGCTACAGCTATGCCGTGGCAGAACATTGCCCCCAGCCTGTTCGTCGGAAAGTTTTCTACCCTCCAACAAGGAACGCCAAATTTTCTTGCACGGAACGAAGCGGAGCACTGAAGCAGGTGCGAGGAGCATTAGCGGCGAAAGCACTGCCTCTTGAGATCACCGGCTAAACTTGAGAGAAGACCTAGCGCGCTTGCCTTCATTGAAGGTTATTCGGAAACGAACCTTGAGCCGCAGCTCTGGAGGAAGTAGCGAAGGCGTTTGCTCTTGGAGCCACCGTGCGCCGCCTATTTGAGATCGTCGATGTTGACCTTCAGCTCGGAGACAAAGAAGTCGGCGAGGCCGGCGCCGGAAAAACCAGCACGAAGCCGGGACCTCGGACAAAGTCGACGAGGCCGTCAGTGAGGCGCAGGTCGATGGACCGGATGCAGCTCACGACGCGCCTCCGCGCATCGGATTTATGATCCGAGTTCCGGCGAAATCCCTCTCGTTATCCGTTACGACAGTGCTTTCGTTAGCCGCCGCGACGGCTGCGATGATCATGTCGAGCCCGCTACGCGGCTGTCCGGCGACTTTGCCCTCCGCCATCAGGCGCGCCCAGATAAGCCCGGCCTTCTCGTCGAATGGCACAATGCGGCCCGCGAACAAGGCCTGAGGCCCCTCCGGACCGGAGAACCATGCATCGAGAGCGTCCCGCTTCTTCCCGCGTGGCTTTTCAAGGATGCCGCGCCGGATCTCCGCGACCGTCAGTGATGCGATGAACAGATCCTCATCGCGCTGTGCGGCCATCCAAGCCAGTAGCGACTCTGACGGCTGCGGCTTGACGACGTTACTGATGATGTTGGTGTCGAGAAGATAGCGCGTCACAGGTCGACCTTGCGCCCTTCTTCGCGCGGGCGCGTCAGGTCGAGATCGGCGCCGACGAGTGGCGAGCGGCGCAATGCGTTCAAGATGCCACCGGGCTTGGGGGGCTCGCCAGAAACGGCCTGTTGAACCGTGCGCCGGAGATTACCAGCTTCCGGCCCTTCCTCGCTCAGCTTGCGCGCAAGCACTCTGATGAGGTCGCGGTCGGTCTCAAGGGCCTGGAGTTCGAACCGCACAATGCCACGCTTCGTCAGCCGGGATCGGTAATTTTCGATCGCTCTTTTCTGTGCGCTCTTGCTCACTGACCGCCTCCATAGTATATCTGGATATATAGCCGAATCTTCGGCTCGCTGCAAGACCGCGACTCTCCTGTGACGTTGAGAGCAGCAGAGACAATAAGAGGGCGGAGCTGTGTCCGGAGTCGCGATCAAGTCATCACGAAAATATTTCTTGTGCGCCCCACTTTGCGACATCCCGATCTGCTACGCCTCTCATCTCGGATCGGCGCGGGACTACGATGCAACGCATTGATATTACAAGATCTTTCCTCTTGCCTTGGGAGCGCATTTCGCCATCTTTGTCAGGATGCGGAGCAATCCGCGCAATGGCAAGGACGTGGCGGTGGCCCGAGCGAGAGGAACGACCGCCGAAAAGCTTCGCGTGGTCGCCGATGCGGCGCCCGGAGCCACGGTTGCGTTGGTCGCGTCCAAACCTGATTCTCGCCTTATCAATCTGGTGCGGTTGCTCGCGCGGCAAGCCGCGCAGGATTTCGTCCAAGCTGAAGCGAACAGCCGGAAGCGTGACCGTCTCCCGGATTAAGGAGGCGTCATGAAGATCGCACTTTACGCCCGCTACTCGTCCGACAATCAGCGCGACGCCTCGATCGAGGATCAGTTGCGGTTCCGCAGTCTCCACGCCGAGAAGCAAGGTTGGGCGGTGGTCGACAGCTACACGGACCGGGCGACCTCCGGTGCATCGCTGCTTCGCCCCGGTATCCAGGAACTGATCAGCGACGCCATGCGCGGAAAGTTTGCGGTGGTGCTTGCCGAGGCGATGGACCGCCTCAGCCGCGATCAGGAGGACATGGCCGGGCTCTTTAAGCGCATGGCCTTCGCTGGCGTACGGATCGTCACCCTCTCGGAGGGAGACGTCACTCATCTCCACGTCGGACTGAAGGGCTCGATGAACGCCTTGTTCCTGAAGGACCTGGCCGACAAGACTCGGCGAGGCTTGCGCGGCCGCGTCGCGGACGGCAAGTCAGGCGGCGGGCTGTGCTTTGGTTATGACGTCGTCAAGCAATTCGCGGCTAATGGCGAGCCGATCCGAGGTGACCGCACCATCAACGAGGCCGAAGCGGCTGTTGTCCGCCGCATCTTCGCAGACTACCTCGCCGGCAAGTCCTCGCGCACGATCGCTTTCGAGCTGAACCGCGAAGTGTGCCTGGACCGCAAGGCGCTGAATGGGGGCCATCGACCGTTCACGGAAACCCAAAGCGCGGCGTTGGCATCCGCAACAACGAGCTCTATGTGGGCCGCCTCGTGTGGAATCGGCTCCGCTATCTCAAAGATCCTGACACCGGAAAGCGCGTTTCTCGGCTGAACCCCGAATCCGAATGGGTGATCCAAGAAGTTCCCGAGCTGCGCATTGTCGATCAGGAAACGTGGGATGCGGTCAAGGCGCGTCAGCAGACACTCGCCTACGAGCCGTCAGCGCCTGGCGAGAACAAGCTTAACGATCGCCGCCGGCCCAGATACCTCTTCGCCGGCTTGTGAAGTGCGGATGCTGCGGCGGCGGGTACACGATGATTTCGAAGGACCTGCTCGGCTGCGCAACGGCGCGCAACAAGGGAACGTGCAATAACCGCTTGAACATCCGGCGCGACGCGTCGGAGGCGTCCGTACTCAGCGGTCTCCGCACGCATCTCATGGAACCCGAGCTGTTCAAGGAATTTTGCCAAGAGTTTACCCGGGAGGTGAATCGGCTGAGGATCGAGCGCGGAGCCGATATTGAGGCGCAAAGGCGCGAACTCGAGCGCACTGACCGCGAGCTGGATAAGGCGATTCAAGCCATCCTTGAGGGTGTGCCGGGAGCGAAGTTGAAGGACAAGATTGGCGCCCTGGAAGCACGCAAGGCCGAGTTGGTCGACCTGCTCGCGAGCGCGGAGGAGCCGCCGCCCCTCCTTCACCCAAATATGGCGGAGATCTACCGTCAACGCGTGGCCGCCCTGTACGAGAGCCTGCAAGGTGAAGGCGGAAGAGCCGAAGCAGCGGAGGTTTTGCGCGCGTTGGTCGACCAGGTAACGCTCCTCCCCGATGGCGAAGAGCTGGCGATCGTATTGCGCGGGGACCTAGCCGCGATCCTGCGCTTTGCGGCGGGCAAGAAAAAACCCGACTTCCTTTCGGAGGTCGGGGCTTTGGATGGCTTGCTATCGCAAGCATCGGTGGTTGCGGGGAGGCGCAACATCCGATTGCTGCGAAATGGGTCCAGAACGCGTACGGCTATGGCGCGACAAACAGGATCGCCGCGCCGCATACGGCGCCCTTCCGGCGCGCCGGCGGTTGGCGGGGCTGGCAGCCCCCGGTTTCTTGCAATTGATTGAGCGGGAAATCCCGAAGATCGCCTCAGCGCGCTCGAAAAGGGCGACGAGACGCCGATCTTCGCCGAGGTGTTGGATATTGCCGACCTCTACAAGCGGCCGGTCAGTTTCTTCTATCTGACGGTGCTTGAGGGACACGAGGGCCTTAACAAGTCGAGCGCGCTTCGCCTCCTGTACGGGGACGAATATTTCACCGACACGTCAATGCTCGGCTTGGCGCCGATCAGCCCCGACCAATTGCAACGCGCGCTCGACGATACCACCCAAGACCTGTGGGAGGCCTATCGGGCAGCGGCTCGCTATCGAGATCGGCGACGATGATGTTTTGGCTGAGCGTGTCATCAAATCGGCCGAGCCAGACGATCGGCTCTTTGCGGCCCAGATGGACGCGCTACGGCGAGCGCGGCGGACGGTTCGGCAGCTCTACCCCGACCTCGTGCGGGGTTGACCGGCCGCCATCGCGCATCAGCTCGAAATGCTGGAGGCCGATGCACAGCCGACCAGCGACTCAGCGGCTCTTGCTCGTCCGACGGGATGGCTTCGCTAGGGGCTAGCCCTTCGATGGCTTCGCTGCGGCCCGGCGCTCAGCTTCAGCGAGCATCAACAATTCCAGCCAATTCGCCTGGCCCAGCTCCGGGAGGCTCAGCGCCATGTCTGATCTGCGCCTTAGCGACGAAGCGCGCCGGCTCCTCGATCTCAAAGAAGAGGCCCTGCGCCTCGCCCGGATCATACACGAGCAGGTCGAGTCTCTTCCTGATCGAGGCCGAAGACCTGACCGAACAAAAAGCCACAGCCCGGCGGCGTGCGGCGCTCATCCAAGACGAGATGCGCCGGATCAAAGACGAGGTCGGTGAGAGCGAGGCAGCCGCGTGGCGCAAGCACCGCGAGACGCAACGCTTCGGCCGGCACGCAAGCGCGTGAGGCTCTTTGCCTTGCTGATTTTCGCCCGCTCGATAAGCGGCCCTCGCGCTACAACGCCAGCGGTGCGACCGTCCTGCAATTCGAGAGGCCGTGCCGCCACAACGGTGGAAAATCGGCACGCGGTGCGTCGCCGTGGAGCATACACCGCGTGCCGCCGAAGCTCGTGCCAGTGCGCGGGCGACCAGCTTGCCGATACTGGTCGCCTCTTCCACGAGCATCAGTATATCGCGTATGCCGCATCCGCCTGACGAGAAGCTGACGGGGCGGCCACTTTCATCTGTCTGGTCCGGAGGCAGAGACTGGGCAAGAACGTCTCGCAAAGCCTGACAGGATCGAAGTCGGGGCAGCCAGAGCAGTCCGTGCCGGGCAGCTTCTGCTTCTACGAGTCTATGGCAGTCGCGTTCTCTTGATATGGAATCACGCCGGCCCTCGCGATTACTTGGCCAGGCTTGCGATGAACCCCTGAATGCCGAATATGCTTAGTACCCGGGTGAAGTTATAGCTCAGCACCATCAGGCTGCACTCTCCGCGCACCTTCAAAGCCACGCAGCAAGAAATGTCGGTATCCAGCGCGGCACTTAAGTGTGCCGAAGGGGTGCTCGACCGCGGCGGAACGGCGTCGCATCATTGCGCCGGCATCGCGCATCCGGGCCAGATGTCGCTCGACAACGTCCTCATGCTCCCAGCGGTAAACGATCCGCAGCTTCGCCTTTTCCGTCAGGCAGGCCGCGCGCAAAGAGCAGGAGCCACAAGCAGCAACGCGGGCCGCATAACGGATCTGTAATTTGCCGGCAGCATCCTGTTTGCCACCATTCATCGGCTTGAGGCGTTCTCCTGCCGGACAGAGGTAGACATCGGTATCGGTGTCATAGTGGAAATCACCGCGACCAAAACGTCCTTGTGCAGCGAGGCGCTGATTCCGTTCCACTGGCGGGACATAGGCAGTGACTGCATCTGCTTCGCAGGCCTTCAACGTCTCACCGTTGTAGTATCCGGCATCAGCCACGGCCGTCAGTGTTGCGACCCCAAGGGCCGCCTTGGCTGCCGCCGCCATCGCATATAATTGGCCACAGTCATTACCATCATTGACCACTTCGCTGGCGACGATCAGTTTGTGTTTTTCGTCGACAGCGAGCTGTACATTATATCCGGCAACTGTGTGGCCTCCCTTCGTCAGGAGGCGAGCGTCGGCGTCTGTGCGCGACAACTGTAGCTCACCGTTCTCCTCCAGACGATCGATCCGCCTTAGTGCGGGTTCGTCTCGCCATCAGTGCCGCCAGCTTTTCGGGTGTCGGTAGTTCTCGTATGTCTTTGCAATCGATCGACGAGGGCATCTGCGCGGCCTCAGCCGCATCGTTCGCCTCTAGTGCGTTTGCATAGGCTTCTATGTCGCATTCGAGCGCCCTGAGGCGCTCCGCCAGCTTCCTCTGCGTGGTGATGCTCGCTTTGCTAGCATCGCCACGAAAGAAGGCGCTATCGATGGCCACGAGTTCACCGCCAAGCAGATCGAGCGCGCGCGCCAGAAAGACGAAGTCTCTGTTCGCGGCCTTCAACGCCGCCCCGTTCTCCTTACGGAAATTGGCTATGGTTCGATAGCCCGGAACGAGCCCGCGCAATAGCCAGATCATCTCTTGCACAGCAAGGCTGCTTGAAGGCTTTAGGTCAATTGATCTACCTCCTTCTTCGCGCCGTCGTGGCGCACCAACCCTGACCAGCTCCGACGGCGCGAGCGCTACCACCTTGCCGTTGGCATGTTCAGAAATGGAAGCTTGACAACAAACCGCAATTAAAGGGCCGAATGACACCCCGATGCGCTTAACTCTGTGAGAAATGCGCGTTTAGAGGTGTTATCGGTGAGCTATTTAAGGCTGTTGATAAGGATCGAGCCAGAACTCGGCGGTTTTCCGGAATACTTATCATGGTCACGTGATTGGCTGGAATCGGTACGGTATGCACAGCCGCCGCACTCAAGACATGGTCCCAACCCCGCATGGGCGAACTCGCCTCTGGACCTATTGAACTATTAGCCGGTCGTGCCCGACCAATGAGGGGAGACTCAGTGGCATAAAACTGATGTATTTCAACTGGCAGGGATGGAACTTGATACAACCGCAGCGCCCTTTGAAATTGGGCAATTCTTTCACACACGAAAGCATCATTGTGGAGATCACGATCTAGAGCTATCGCCCCAATTTGCTGTGCTTTTTCGAGCAACTGAACAATCGAACTTTGTTTAGCAAAGTGTTCCAACACTTCCAACCGCTCATCATCTTCGTCTAAGGATTCAAGAGATTCTAGCACCACTTCTAGTGCTATTTGGGCTGGCGATATGCTCAATCGATTTGCAGGTAACGTAACATCGATAAAAGCCATGAATGAGACAGTTTCATCGAGACTGAGTAAGCGCTGGGCAATTGCGTAAGCCAGGATCCCGCCTGAGGAGTATCCAGCGAAGCGATATGGACCCCGCGGCTGAATCTGTTTAACCGCCAAGATTGCTTGCGAGGCTATCGCTTCAAGAGTTGGTGGAAACACTTCATCGAAAGACGGCCATGGCAGAGCATAGACGGGCGCGTCTATGTCCATTTCCTTCACCAAGCTAAGGACATAGGAACAATCTCCCAAACCTGTCGGCACAAAGAAGAGCGGCAGTTGTGATCCCGTCACACGAACGGATAGCACTCCAGCTGTATGGCGGTGCGGATCCAACTCAACCTTCGATGCAAGCTCCTTCAGAACAGGAGCTTGGAAGAGATCAGCGGCGCTAAACTTCATCCCAAGATCTAGCGCTCGGCTCAGCAAACGCACCCCTAGCAGCGAATGGCCGCCAAGCGCGAAGAAGTGGTCATGCCGCCCGACCCACTCCATACCCAGAAGCTCGGTCCAGATCTGCGCTAGCGCCGTCTCGATCTCGCCCTGCGGTGCCTCATACGTTGCCCGCGGATACGCCTCATCGTCCGGAGCCGGCAGTGCCTTGCNACCCCGAGCCCGATCAGATGATGCGCCAGACGGTTGGCCCGCGCATTGAGCTCGCCATAGCTTACGCGCTCGTCCTCATGGAGCACCGCTACCGCGTCCGGCGCCTTGGCGACCTGCGCCTCGAACAGCTCATGGATGCACTTCTCCGAAGGATACGCCGCCCCCGTCCGGTTCAGCGCCTCCAACAGGTACGCGCGTTCGTCGGCCGGCAGGATGTCCAGCTCCCGCACCGGCATGTTCGGCGTCCGCTCCAGCGCCTCGGCCAGTTGCGCAAGCGCGCGCTGCATGTAGCCGCAGACCCGGTCCGGACATACCGGCTCCGCCGCGTCCGCCGTCAGCCCCAGCGCTTCGCCAAAATCCTCCACCGACAAGGTCAGCGGATAATTGGTGCGTTCCTCCCCGCTCAGCCATTCCACGCCCGAGAGCACATCACCCGGTCCGGAGATGGCCGCCGGCGTATTGTGGCGGTAGTTCAACAGCGCGCTGAACAGCGGTGCCGGCGCCGCAACGGCGCTGCAGCGCTGTGCCAGCGCCAGCGAGGCGTGCTCATGCGCCAGCAGCTCGGCCAGACACGCGTGCGTGGTCCGCACGCTCGCCGCGACGGCGGTGTCGTCCAGGTCGAGCCGCACAGGCAGGGTGTTGATGAACAGGCCCATGGTGCGGTCGGCGCCGGCACCGCCGTGCATGCGGCCGAACAGCACCGTGCCGAACACCACCTGCTCGCGCCCGCTGCTGCGCGCCANCACCTGGCCCCACGCCAGATGGCACAGGCTCGCCAGGCTCACACCCAGCCGCCGTGCCTGGCGGCGCAGCCGATCCTGCAGCGCCTGCGGCAGCATCCGCCGCGCCTCACGGGCCCCGCTGCCGTCGCCGCGCACCTCGCTTAAGCCAAACGGCGTGGTCGGCTCGTCGATGTCGGCGAGCAGCGACCGGAAGAACTCTTCATGCGCTTCTGCNTCAACGCCCAGGCGCGCCTGCGCCACCAGGTTGCGGAACGGCTGCGGGGCTGCAAGCTNATGGGCGCGTCCCTCCAGCACGGCCCGGACCTCGGCATGCATCACGTCCAGCGTGGTGTGATCCCCGATCAGATGGTGCTGCAGCTGAAGCAGCAGCCAGCGCCCGCTGCCGGGCTCGCGCGCGATCACAAATCGCAACAAGGGCGCCCGGCCAAGATCGATCCGGTGCTGGCGCGGATCAAACAGACGCGTGAGCTGCTCGGGGCCAGGACCAGCGGACGCATCCAGCTCAACCTCGGTCACCTCCAGCGGCGCGTTCCGCCACACCACCTGGGCCGGGCTCGACAGCCCCTCCCAGACAAATGAGGTGCGCAGAATGTCGTGCCGATCCACCACCTGCTGAACCGCGGCAACATAGCGCTCCAACAGGGCCCGGTCGGCAAACGCCATCTGCGAGATGAGCAGGTACGGATCGCCTTGGCTGGCCAACAGATGGTGGAACAGAATGCCGTCCTGCAGCGGCGACAAGGCATAAATATCCTGGATGTTGTCGACGCCACCGGGCACCGTGGCGACNATCCGGTCGATCTCGCCCTGCGCCAGCTCGATCAGCGGCAGCATCTGCGGCGTGATCGCTGTGCTTCGCTCTGTGATCAGGTTGGCCGGGACCGCCACCTCGCGATGGCTGCCAAGGCTTGCTGCCAGATCGGCCAGCACCGGCTTGGCGAACAGGGTGCGCACCTCCACCCCAAGCGACAGCCGCCGCAGACGCTCCATCAGTTGCACCGCCAAGAGCGAGTGGCCGCCCAGCGCAAAGAAGTTATCGTGGCGTCCCACCCGCNNNAGCCCCAGAAGCTCCGCCCAGATCTGCGCTAGCGCCGTCTCGATCTCGCCCTGCGGTGCCTCATACGTTGCCCGCGGATACGCCTCATCGTCCGGAGCCGGCAGTGCCTTGCGATCCAGCTTGCCGTTCACCGTCAGCGGCAGCGCCGCAAGCCGCACAAACGCAGCCGGCACCATGTAGTCCGGCAACCGCGCACTTAAATGTGCGCGCAAGGTGCCGGCGAGCTCGGCTCCCACAGCTTGGCCGGCATACTCGCCAGCCGCAACCACATAGGCGACAAGCTGCTTCTCGCCAGAGCGATCCTCGCGCGCCACCACCACCGCCTCGCGCACCGATGCGTGCTCAAGAAGCCGCGCGGCGATCTCGCCCGGCTCGATCCGGAAGCCCCGGATCTTCACCTGGTCGTCGTTGCGGCCCAAAAACTCCAGATTGCCGTCCGGCAGATACCGCGCAAGGTCGCCGGTCCGGTACAGCCGGTCGCCTGCCACAAAGGGACTGGCGATGAACCGCTCCGCCGTCAGCGCGGGACGGTTCAGGTAGCCGCGCGCGACCCCGGCCCCGCCGATATAGAGCTCGCCGACCGCCCCGAACGGAACAGGTGCTCCATGACCATCCAGCAGATACACCTGCGTGTTCGCGATCGGACGCCCAATCGTCTCAACGACAGCGTCCCCCCTTGGCATGCAGATCCAGGTTGAGTACGTCGTCGTCTCGGAAGGAGCATACAGATTACAAATCTTCTGGACGCGGCTGCTCTCGAAGATCTTCTCGATCAGACCAGCCTTCAGCGGCTCACCGGCCAAATTAACCACGCTTGTCGAAGACGGTACTGCTTTTTTGTCGACCAGAGAGGCGATCGCCGAGGGCACTGTGTTGATCATGGAGACATCCAAAGGCCTCTCAGCCAGCGCCAGTGCATTCTCGACCAGATACAGTGTGCTTCCTTGCGAAAGCGGAACGAAGCATTCATAGACAGACAGATCAAAACTGATCGAGGTGGAGAACAGCATGCGGCTGATCTCTGAGGGGGCGAACACTCCGCCGCTCCACTGCAGCAGGTTCGCGGTGCTCTTATGCTCGACCATGACGCCCTTGGGCGAGCCTGTTGATCCCGAGGTGTAGATCACATAGGCGAGATGGCGCGCGGTCAGGCCGAGTGCGCGCGGGTCCGGATCCGAGACCGGCAGGTGCGCCCACGCCGGCGTTGTCGTGTCGAGAGCCACCACGTTCACATCGGCCAGCGCCTCGGCGCCCAGCGCGGATCGTCCCGCCGCATCGGCCAGCAGCAGAGGCGGCGCCGCATCGTTGAGAACCTGCTTGAGCCGCCCGGACGGATAGGNCGGATCCAGCGGCAGATACGCGCCCCCCGCCTTCAGGATCGCCAAAAGCCCCACCACCATCGCCACGCTGCGCTCAAGGCAGATCGCCACCGGCT
>NZ_AXAS01000103.1 GCF_000472925.1 Bradyrhizobium sp. Ec3.3 | reverse complement strand
AGCCATCGTTTTGGCCGAGTGAGCCGCCAATACGTCCGCAGAATCCTCAAAAGCTGCGGCGAGAGCATAACGTAACGGTCCTTGCCGCCCTTGCCGTGCTCGACCCGGATCAACATCCGTCGGCTATCAATGTCGACAACCTTCAAGAGGACCACTTCCGATACGCGCAAGCCTGCGGCATAGACGGTGGTCAGCGCGGTACGGCTCTTGAGGCTTGGGATTGCTTCCAGGAAGCGCATGACCTCGTCAGCGCTCAGCACGACGATGGGTTATTCGGTCCGACGAGAGTTCGTGAGTTGGTCGGCGATGAGGCCATGCTGGAGGCGATCATGAATCCACTGGGCGCCTATTTCGGGTTGACGCCTCGCCGATACCAATCTGGCGAGATTGATCGGGGGGGGCGGATCACAAAAGGCGGAGATGGAGAGACGCGCACGGCCCTCTTCGAAGCTGCCAACTTCGTTCTCAGGCCAGCAACCCGATGGTCTCCGATGAAAACTTGGCGGTGCGTGTTGCACACCGGCAAGGAAGCAAGCTTTCGATAGTCGCGCTGGCCAGAAAAATGGCTGTCGTCCTTCACCGAATGTGGGTCGATCGAACCGAATTCCGATGGACGGTGGCGTAAGGACACGCCATAGCCTTCTCAAAAAATGCCCGTCGCGGGGCGTGTGATGGTCGACTTCGCACAATCTGTCGTAGCGTCGCCCTCCAGGCGGCTGACTACGCCGAAGAGCTTGAACCGACCATTCAACCGAATCCCATCATGTGGCGGCTTTGCCGACAATCTGCTCTTCCAAGGCCTTCAGTAGCTTTGGCCTCGGAGACCTCCATACCGCCAAATTTGGCCCTCCAACTGCAGATCGTCGCCTCGGAAATCCCACGCCTGCGAGCAAGGTCAGCCGTCTTCCCCCCAGCTCATGCTCCTTCAACCACCGCGATAATCTACTTCTGTATTCGGTCGCCTCTCAATCCCTTAAGAGCACGCGCCGGGAACCTTCCCTCTGGTCGCGTGAAGCTGAAGAAGCTCCTGGCTCAGCAGATGCTCGATGCGGCCGCCCTTCGCGAGCTTCTTTCAAAAGGTTAGGGCCCGCCGCCAAGCGCGCTGCGGTCGCGCATCTGCAGGCCGAGCCTGTCGGAACGGCGGGCCTGCTCGATCGTGAGCGCGGTAAGCCATTCGTCTATCCACTCCTGCCGTCGTTTCACGACGTCTGGGCGTTCTTATAGCCGCACGCCAAAACTGCCGGCGTTCTCTGTTGAGTTGTTTGACCCATCCAGCGCGCTCCTGCGGATCACTCCCGCACAGCGACCACGGTGTAGAACACATCCTCGCATCCCAATACCCACGTTGCACAGGTGGACAAATGCCCTGTGACAAATGCCCTGTGTGTGCAAGCGGGATGAAGTGAAACAGCATGCTGTCAAGGTGCGGTGTAATTGATCCCGCGCGTTCCAGTGTGTCTAAACCGCAATTAGTCCGGAGGACCATTACAGGCCGTCGGGCCCGGATCTCGGTCGCCATTTTCGCCCGCCAAATATCCCGATGACCCGATACGCCGATATGTAAGTGGCGACGCCGCAATCGGATCCACGAAAACGTTTCCGCTTCGCACCGATCATTAGCAAAAATGACCAAGCACGAAAGACACTACGCAACGGATAGGCACGTTTCAGGCGTGACACGGTTTCGATGACCGTGGTTGGAAGTAGGAACTCGCGCCACACGTCTATTAACCGCTCGACCAGCTTTTACGCGACTGCCGCCATACTAACGCGGTCATGCGGGTGAACGACTAAGCAAGAATCGGCGCGCTTGTGTCGTGACTTTCGACAAGGCTTCTCAACTCCTCGCCTGTTCGCCAAATAAGCCAATATTCCTCTTCAAAATCAATTTCCGCCAGCTGCAACATCCCTCCAACTTCACAGTGCGCATATCCATATTGTGGAATGAGGCCCTTATCCACTGACCAGCGCTCTACAAGAGCACACAAGAAATCAGGAGCCCACATGGCAAGAGTCATGGTCTGCTGTATTTTTGCTATGATCCTGGACATGCCCCGTCCTCTAAAGTCTCTGCGGAGCCAATATTCTCCGTGATAGGCGACTTTCCCGGTCATCTTCTTGGCGATTGGTTCGATGCAAGTACAACGCGCCGGACGATTTGCATGCACTTTCGGGTCAGCGTAAAACACCTTCAGAGATTGAAGATGTTCTGCGAAGTTACTGTGCGAAAGGTCATACACTCGAGCAGTCGATAGGAACGCAACCTCATTGTTCTCGTCGACGCCCGCGAACCAATATCCCTCGCCTAATTTGATCAGCGAGCGATCGGGCCGGAAACTTGGATTCGGCGGACCCTTTGTTGGGGTGGACCGGGCGATCGAAACATACTTATCAAAATCAAATCCCATAGAAAGCTTAATGCCTTTCTGGGCGATGGCTGCGTCGTACACTTGAAGGAACCGTGATACTTGCAGCAGATCAACTACGCTTACCATCGTATCTCCCTCATCAGGATGAACTGGATTCCCAGCTTACAGCAAGTCACGAGAATCGAGATACTACCGACTCTGGTGAGGAATATTTGTTTCGATATTGGACCGGTTCGCTGATCCGAGGCAGCCGGGCTTGATCGTAGAGCCAATTAGATTAGCTCAAGCGGACGTAGGGCTCGGGAGCATGTCGCAATCCGAGAGTCGGCATCAGGGACGGTTCATCTCTATGTCGCAAGAACTGCCTAATGGCTTTTCATAGTGCTTTTGACTGGTTGTGTTCGGGCTGTCAGATTAACGTCGGCAGAGTTTTGGGATCGACGAGGAGTTCGATACTGCGAGCCGTCTTTGGCAACCTTTTGATAAGGCAGGCAGTCTCAAGCGATCGTACCATTTGGTGAACCGAAGGCGGCTGACACGGAAATATTCCTGAATGTCAGCGTCCGCCGGAGGCCTTCGGTGAAGCTTCGTTACAACTACGAATACCGTCGCAATGGGACGGTCAATCTGTTCGTTCTCCTCGACGTGCATCGCTCGTGGTGGAAGGTCACGCTCACCGAGCGGCGAACGGAAAAAGATTACTCCCAATGCATGGCGACCTCGTCGACATCCATTATCCCGATGCCGAGATCATCCATGTGCAGGATAATCTATCGACTCACTTCGCCGGCGCCTGTATCACACCTTCCCGCCCGCCGAAGCACGGCGCATCCGCATTGCCTCACTAAAAATGTTACCGGACAACATCCCTTTCGTGTCTGGGGCGGAGCCGCCAAATCAGTTCGGTGGCGGCTATGGCAGAGAAGATCAGCATGCGCGTAAAGCGCGAGATCACATCAGCGCTGGCCGAGCGTTATCGAGCGGGCGGTCGGATCGAGAAGGGGCGGATCCTTGACGAGCTTTGCCCCGTCACGGGATGGCATCGCAACCATGCTATCCGGGCATTGTCAGTGGACAGGTCATCGGAATCGGCCCGACCGCGGCGGCGGGGTCGGACCTACGGGCCTTCCATCGCGATGCACTGATTGTGCTATGGGACGCATCTGACCGGCTCTACAGCAAGCGGCTCCTCGCGATGATCCCGTTCTTGTTCCCGGCGCTTGAACGGCACGGCAGATTGGAGCTTTCTGCCGATGAGCGGCTGCTGGTTTTGAAGGTGAGCGCGGCGACGATCGATCGCCTGCTGACCGACGTAAAGATCGCAGCAGCCGGAGGGCGGCGACGACGGGCGGGCTTTTCCAGTGCCGTACGGCGGCAGGTCCCGGTGCGCACGTTCAATGACTGGGGATCATCTCCGCCGGGTTACTGCGAAGTGGATCTGGTTGCGCATGGCGGCATGTCCGTTGTCCGGCGCGTTCATTCAGACGCTAACAATGGTGGATGTCGCAACGGGGTGGACCGAATACTTTCCGCTCATCCTGCGTGAGGCAGGTCGAGGCCGTTGAACGCGCGCAGAACCTATTTCCCTGGCCTGTTCGTGGGCTCGATTTTGACAACGACATCGCCTTCATGAACGACACGATCGTATCGTGGTGCCGCTCTCATCATGTCGAAGCAACTCGTTCCAGGACGTACAAGACGATGAGGCGTTCGTGGAGCAAAAGAACGGAGCTATCGTTCGCGGCGCTACTGATCATTCTCTCAAATCGTGCACGAATTGCGTGTGCGTCTCGTTTGAACGCTTCTCCTTATGGAAGCTGCGCTCAGCCTTGCGTTCCGGACCCTCGCTGTCGTTGTCGCCCCGGTCCTTCTTGCGGAAGCTTTTGATTGAAGCCGACGCCTCAATCAGCGTGCCATCCACCGAGAAGTGATCGCTCGACAACAGGCGCTTAACCTTTGGCTGAACCAGCACCGCCGAAAGGAACTTAACGGCAATATCACCCTCTAACAGCGGGTCGCGGTTCTTGGAGAAGGTCAAGTGGTCCCATACAGGATCGTCGACGCCCAGGCCGAATTTCGTCAGCTGGTCGAGATCACCAAGCTGCGCTGGCGCATTGAGCGCGACTACCCCGAACTCAAACAGGAGGTCGGCCTTGGCCACTTCGAGGGGCGGGGTTGGCGCGGCTTCCACCATCACGCAACGCTGTGCATCGCGGCTTACGGATTCCTGGTCTCGGAGCGAGAAACGATTTCCCCCTCAGCAACAGCCGCCACCAAAATCTTCAAGGGAGCTACTATTCCCGAAAATTATCGGCCGAGGGGATCTGCCATTGCGGCCTGAACGGCACGTTCCGAACTCAATTGCGACCGTCCAACGAAGATTGAGCGCTGCTCTCGTCGCCACACTATCACGATGCCCTTGTTGCATCAGGGCAATCTCAAGTCGAAGTGCCTATCGAAATTCATGACGCAGTAAGATTAGAGGCTGTTAGGAACCAGCAGCGAGTAAGCGACCTTTTTGAGCATGATACATGCGAAGGCGATGAGGTGGAGGTCGGCGAGGGTCTGAGCACATTGCTCGTAGTCTTTGATAAGTCTTCGGAAGCGTGTAGCCCACGCGAAGGATCGCTCGACGACCCATCGCCTTAGGAGCAGCACGAAGCCTCGTTTGGCCTCCGACAGCTTTATGACCTCGAGGGCAATGCCGTGTTCTGCAGCCGCCGCTGCAGGCTTGTCGCCCGCGTAGCCCTGGTCCACCGAAGGCGACTTCGACGCTCTGACAGTCTCTGCCTGAATCGCCTTGACGATCCGGCCAATCTCGGCGCGATCGTCGGTGTTGGCGGGCGTGACATGCAGTGCCAGAAGATGGCCCAGCGTCTCGACGGCCAATGTAGCTTCGAACCCTTCTTGCGCTTGGCTCCGTCGTAGGCGCCTCGGACGTCGAGCGCAGAGTTCGATTGTCGATGATGGCGGCGGTCGGCTGCGCGGGTCGTCCAGCCGCAAGGCGCAGGATGACGCGCAGATCCTCGGCCAGGGCCGCAAAACAACCCGCGCGCAACCACCGCTGCGCCTGCTGATAAACGATCTCCCACGGCAGCAAATCGTTCGGCATCCAGCGCCAGGGCGCGCCGGTCTTCACGATGTAGCGCAGGCCGTTGAGAAATCAGGACACTACTCCCCCACCAGAGTAGGTAGTGCCTCGATCCGTTCTTAGTGGAGTACGGTCAATCGGTGTATGCCGCAGAGGCCAGCTGTAAGCTCATCAGGATTCGTCGCATGCTTCACGCTTTCGGCTTTTATGTCTTCTTTTGCCAATTCGCAGGCGAGCAACTGGAGGGGTATATGCTGCTAGCTGCTGCAAGGAAACGGTGCCAGGGCCGATCCGGAAAAGTGTTACAAGCGTGCCGTATCGCGCTCGCGAAATAGGTCATGTTTCGGAGCACCACAATGGAGCCCTCAATGGGAGTGTTCTCGCATCTGCGAGTAGTCGAAATCGGTAGCTCGGCGGCAACCAGCTACTGTGCGCGGTTGTTTGCCGATTTCGGTGCCGATGTTCGGAAGGTCGAGCCGCCACAAGGCGATCCACTTCGACAGAGCTCGCCACTAACGCCCAGCGGCCAGAGCGCGTGGTTCGCGTTTCTGAACTTCAACAAGTCAAGCATCATCATCAATCCCGCCGCCCCGCTGGCGAGCACACGACTGACTGAATTAATCGAGGATTGCGACATTCTGATTGACGGTCGCCAGATCGACGCCGCAGATTGTCCGTCGACTGATGTTGCCGCGGTCCGCCAGCTCCGTCCGGGGTTGATTTGCCTCGAAGGGAGCTGGTTCGGCCGAGAGGGACCGTATGCAGGATTGGTCGCAACCGACTCAACCATCCGCGCGCTCGCCGGCCTTGTCAAGCTGGTTGGACCGGTCGAGGGCCCGCCGATGCACGCACCGGATTTCCAAACGGGCATCCTCGCTGGTCTGTGGGGCTTTATTGCAGCGGCTTCCTCGGTGTTTGCACAAAGGCGGGGCGGAGGAGGGCGGTCGTGGTCGTTCGATATTTTCGAAGCGAGCCTCGCTCTCAGTGAGTATCTCATGTCGGAGGCGTTTGCGCGTGGGGACGTGATGCGCCGGATCGGCAGTAACCGCTTTTGGCCAGGCTCTCCAGTTGGCATTTACGAAGCGAGAAAGGGGTGGCTCGGCGTGACAGTAGCAACGCCGGCACAATGGCGCGCATTCTGCGACATGCTCGGCCTATCCGAGTTGCGTGACAAGTCGGATTTGGTTCTCGGCGAAGATCGTTTGAAACACCTGGAACAGATCGAACGAGTGTTCGTACCGAGGTTGAAAGCGCGGACCGCAGAGGAATGGTTCGCAGAGGGGCGAAAACGAAAGATTCCGATCGTACCGGTGCCAGAAATATCCGATCTGCTCCAGGATAGGGAGAAGAAAGTGCGCGGCGCAATCGTGCCTGTTCTGTTTGGCGAAGAAGAGGGTCTGACTGTCGGCTCGGTACAGCGGTTGACATTGACGCCGCCGCGTCGAGGCGGAAAGGTTCCGGCCCTCGGTGAGCGGCAGAGCGTTGAGAATACGCGAAACGATTCGGCTGGCTCTGCATCGTCGCTACAAAGTCGCATTGATTCCGGTCGGCAGCCATTGCATGGAGTTCGGGTCATCGACTTCTCCATGGGCTGGGCTGGTCCGTTGTGTACGCGTACACTGGCTGATCTCGGCGCGGACGTCATAAAGATCGAGGCCATTCAATATCCGGATTGGTGGCGCGGCGTTGACCGGCGTTCTGCTTACGTGGATGACCAGATGTACGAAAAGACGGCTGGGTTCTGCATCATGAACCGCAACAAGCGTGGCATCACACTCGATCTGACGCGGCCGCAGGGCCGCACTCTCGCCAAACGACTTGTAGGGGGAGCCGATATTGTCGTCGACAATTACTCGGTCGATGTGCTGACAAAGCTCGGGCTTGGCTACGACGTGCTCAGAACGCTCAACCCGCGCCTCGTCATGATGTCAATGTCAGCCTTCGGCGCGAATAGCATCCATCGCGATTGCCGTGCCTATGGCTCGACTCTCGAGCAGGGTTCGGGAATGCCGAGCGTGGTCGGAAACCCCGGCGAGCCGCCCGTGATGAGCCACATCGCGTTCGGCGATGCCGTCGGCGGATTGAACGGCTGTGCTGCAATTCTGGTGGCGCTCAATCACGCCTGCACAAGCGGGCAGGGCCAGTTTATTGACCTTGCGCAGATCGAATGCATGATGCCGTTTGCAGCGCCATGGATCACCCTCTACTCGATCGACGGTATGCCACCGAGAAGGTACGGCAATCGACATCCACAGTTCGTGCCGCATGGTTGCTTCCGATGCGCAGGTGACGATAGCTGGATTGTGGTAGCCGCGACGGACGAAGACATGTGGCAAAGGCTTGCACTTCTTATTGGCAGAAGAGACTGGTCCACGGACGAATCGCTGAAAAATCCGGAAGCCCGTCGCAAAATCGAGGATGTCATCGAGAGAGGCATCGAAGCCTGGACTCTCTCTCTCGATGCGGATAAGGCCATGTCCGAGTTGCAGGACGCAAGGGTTGCCGCCGGCGTGGCCCGCCTGCCAATCGACCTGCTCAAAGATCGGCATCTCAGGTCGCGCGCATTTCTGCAGGATGTCGACCGTGCTTTCATAGGCCGGCACCCACAACCCTCGATGCCGATTCGCGAAGGCGCACAGCCCAGTGCAATCCGCGCGGCTGCGCCGACGCTCGGACAGCATAACAGAGAGATTCTATCAAAGCATCTCGGCCTCTCCGATGCCGAGATGGCGAATTTGGTGAGTGAGGGCATCATTGGTACAGCGATGCTGTCCGAAGAGGAGCTCGCAAAAGTAAAGATGTCGTCGCACTGACAAATCAAAGCTAAGCGCCGGATTGTCGTTGACGCTTAGGTGTGGCAGAGAGCCAGATGACTCGAGGTTAGTCCAATTTTACGAAAGGTGATATCGCGGTGGCCCGATGGCTGGCGCTATCAACTCAACACGTCGTCTTCCCCCGCGAGCACCGGGTGGGCTAAAACCCTGGGCTCGACACCGAGCATTTGGGGATTCGCTCTCCTCGGTTGGCTACGCGGCGAGCCGATCCATTGCTATGGCAGCAATCCAAAAGTCTCGAAGAACCGAGAGAAGCGTGTCAACCCAACCAACACACCAAGATGTCGATCGAATGAGGGCATGTCTCATTCGCCTGGTATTTGCAATCTCAAGGCGACACTGCGTCATGTGTCAGAGCGGCTCGAGACGTTGCGGAGGCGGGAAGATGGCTCTGTCCCTCAACATATTGCCGAGATACGCCACATGGTCGCCCTTCGCTTCGCCAGGAACCAGATCACGGAGATCGAGGCAGTTCGCTTACAACGTTTGCAAGTTTTCAAGAGCGGAGCGTACGTGATTGTCAAATTGCTGGCGGATTATTGGTGTTGCGATCGAAACAGCGGACATGCTCGTGCATAAGATCCTCTCCTGGCAATCAACAGATGCCAGAGCCGTCGCGCGTAACGCGAGCCTCACGGGCGCTCCCCAAGCGAGGACGGAAGCAGCGCCTTAGACGCACTGGCAATGCCCGGTACGGCGTGGGATGATCCAACTGGCCTTGCGCTTTCACCTTTTCCAGAGCGCGATGCCCCCCCGGATTTGCAAGTGGTCTGGGAAGTCATCGCCATGCCATGGACTCTTCTGATGATCGCCCGGGCTTGAAGCAAGGCGATCGCCGAGGTTCTGTCTGGGGCGTACTGGAAACGCTTTTATGTGCACTTCTGCAGGAACGGCTCGACTGTAAGCGCGTGCCTCCCGCACCTTGTTCGGCGCGGGCTGATCGGCAACATGCGAGCCGTCATGTACAGTTAGGTTCGCATATTATGGTTGACCATATAGTTGATGCTTCGGAGCTGCGGGGCCGGGTCGATATACAGGTCGGAACGGGGCGTCGGCGGCGGTGGAGCGAAGCGGTTAAGGGGCGGATCGTGGCGGAGTCATATGTGCCGGGCACAGTTGTGTCCGAGGTGGCGCGCCGGCACGACCTCTCACCGCAACACCTGTTTGCTTGGTGCAAGGCCGCGCGTACCGGTCTGCTGAGCTTGTCGGCGGAGGATGCGCCGCTCTTCGTTCCGGTGGTGTCGGAGCTGCGCTCCCGCTGGGAAGTGCGTGGAAGCGGCAACGCGGAACGCGATACCGATCAGCATCGAGATTGGTGATGCGCTGGTTCGCGTAGCCGCCGGAGTCGATCCGGCCTGGCTGCGCGATGTGCTGTGGGCCGTGACCGCGACTGCATGATCGCGGCTTCGGCGGGCGTGAAGATCATGGTCGCGACGCGGCCGGTCAACTTTCGTAAACGTGCCGATGGTCTCGCCGCGCTGGTGCGCGAGCAACTCCACCATGATCCGTTCGCGGGAACAATTTTTGCCTTTCGTTCAAAGCGAGCGGACCGTTTGAAGATTTAAACCGCTTCCCGGCTAGCCGTGGGTCCATGCCGAATGGCGCCGATGACGGGTCGGGCTCGACTATCACGTCGAGACCAAACCACACTACTACTCGGTGCCCTATCGCTTCGCCCGTCGGGAGATAGAGGCGCGGATCAGCGCACGAACGGTTGAAATCTTCCTGGGGGCGAGCGTATTGCCGCGCACATGCGCGGCAGTGGGCCTTCCCAGTTGCGGAACAAGCTACAGAAGCGGCTATACCGGTATCCGTCAGGATGCTCTGCAATGTAATCTTCCCATCTGTGGACTCCCCCGTGAGCGCAACTAAAATCTTTCGTGAGGCGCGGCGCGCAGTCGGGTGCTGACATCTGTCCGGCCTCTGATGCGACCGGTCATGCGTCGCGGGCCCGTATGGGAGTTCGCGGATCGGGGGCCAAATCACAGAACCGTGCTCGAACTCGGGGGCACTCTGGGAGGAACTGGCTTTCCCGATCCGTCTCATTGACTGTTGCGCCAAACCTTTCCGTCTGACCTTCCTACACTCTCGACGACCTCTGACTGGACAACTATGCCAGCCAGAGCTTGGTAGACGCCGCCTTTCGCCAGAAGCGCCCAGACAGTCCGGGTCATCTTATTGGCAAGAGCGACGATCACGAGCATGGGCGGTTTGCGGGAGAGCATCCGCACCAGCCAGGATCCTTTGCCGCGGCGGCGAGCATGCCGCACGACGGCGCAAGCTCCGATGATGAGCAAGCGCCGCAAGGTTCGCTCACCCATGCGCCAAGCTTTTGTTTTCCGCCGGTCGAGCGCTGCAGTGGTGTGTCAGTCCCCCAGCCAGGCAGCGAAGTCGCGGCCTTTCTTAAATGTCGTGGCCGCAGGAGCCAAAGCGACGAATGCTGTTGCTGTTATCGGGCCCACACCGGGTATGGTTGTCAACCGCCGCGCGGTTTTGTCTTCCCGGGCACGGCTTGCGATCTCGACGTCAAGATGTTTGATCTTGTGATCCAGCAACCGCAGTGTATCAACCAGCAGCTCGAGTGCCAGTCGGGCTGCTTCTGGCAATTCGGATGCTCCAGCTGTTCAATGAGCGTGACGACGTGGCCCTGGGGAACGATCACGCCGTACTCGGCAAGATGGCCGCGTAGAGCATTGATCCTGGGTGCGCTGTCGCACCAGGAGTTCGCGCGCCCGAAACACGACCGCACTGGCCTGCTTGCTCCGCACTCTTGACGGCGACAAAGCGAATCGTCGGCCATTGAGCGGCTTCAGAGATCGCTTCGGAATCGGCCGCATCGTTCTTCTGCCGTTTTACGAAAGGTTTCACGTAAGCAGGCGGAATGAGGCGAACTGTGTGGCCGAGCTTGCCGATCTCGCGCGCCCAATGGTGCGCGCCCGCACAAGCTTCCATCGCGACCATGCATGTCGGCTGCTTGGCGAACTCCAGCACCTTATTACGCCGCAGCTGTTTGCGGAAAAAAGTGGCGCCTGCAGCATCCGCCCAGTCCGATCGTGCTAACTTCCATGGCGGACGTCTCCTTCTCTGCGGTGACTGTTCAACACCACCATCTTGGCACATTGATGCCGGCAAGCGGGCGTCCAGCCCATCACAGCACCTGCAAGGTCACATGCTTGCGCTTGAGCTCGCGGCCAATAACAGACCAGGGCTCGGCCACCTTACGGCGACCAGGCTTCACGCGAGGCACCCCGTACAGCAGTTGCTCCAGCTCGGCGTCGCTTATCTCTTCCGGGACTGCCCATGCCAGACCCGCGCCCGCAAACCGCTTCAGCGTATCACGTACCGTGGTCGGCCCGACGCCGACACGCTCGCCAACCACGCGCGTCGAGAGCCCAGCCTCAAGGCTCAACCTCACAATCTCGCGGACCTGGCGCATGAGATCCCTCCTCGTCGGGCATCCCATTCTCTAAGCTGTTCCCAGCCGGAGAGATGGCCCAACGATCGGGCCACACACCATCCGAAACTGCGCGCGATCATTTCGGAACCCCGCGCGCCATCAGATCGGTACGGTGCGCACGATGACCTCGGAGTCGGCATACTTCGACACCATCGACCACGCGCACCTACGCCGATTTCTCGATCAGCGAGTCACGGACGGCGTCATCCGGAGGATGATTGATAAATGGCTGAAGGCGGGGGTGCTCGAAAAGGGCATCCTACGCCGCACGACTGGTGGAACGCCATCTGCACCATGTGCTGGATGAATGGTTCGACGAGCGAAAGCGAACCGCCGATGAACTGTGGAAAGCGTAGGAATGACCTCAAAACCAAGCGGTTGTCGCTGCCTTGGGAGAAGTCCGAGAGGAGCCCGTGTACTGCTCGAACGGCGACCGGCATCGAGGTGGCGTGACCTTGGTTCAGGCTCTTGAGTGGAAGTGCGACCAGTGAAGGCTGGTGTATTCAGCAGGAGGTAAGCCGGCCGGTGCAAAAGTCAGGCGCCCCGTAGTTTGGATAGCAGGGCGGCGGGAAACCAAAGTCCTGAAGCTTATCGACAAGGTCTCCCTTGGGGAAGCTACGAGTCGCTGGGCCGTAACGAAAGTAAACGCAATGTGCCCCCGAAAAAGAGTGAATCCGAAGGCCGAGCCCGCTTCCATAGGACGAAGGCAGCATGGGGTGCCGAAATCTGACCGATGCGGCATCTTGACTTCGGCGGGGTGGAAGCGACAGCACGGCGACAAGGACACACCGAGCAACTGGCGAAGCCCTCCTCGCCCCGGTGCGAAATCACCGGAGCAAGGTAGATCGTATAACCGGCTAAACCGGGAAATCGGTCGAAGGCGAGAGGGTGACGGATGGGTCCGTATGAGCGATGAAGTGGAGTAACGCCCGCGGAGCAAAGGGACCCAACTGTCTGGAATGTCTCTTTCAATCGGGAAGGCAATGACGAGATGATAAAGGCGTCCATCGATTTGCAGGACCTGAGGCCGAGACTATACGTCAAGGCGAAGGCTGAGACGTCCTGGCGTTTCTGGGGTTTGTACGTCCATGTTTGCAAGATGGAAACGCTACGCGAGGCGTATGCGTTGGCCGAAGAAAACGATGGCGCTCCCGGCGTAGACGGGATCACCTTCGAGGCCATCGAGGCACACGGCGTAGAGGTTTTCCTCGAGCAGATCAGGGACGAACTCGTGGGGCGCACCTATAAGCCGTTACCGGCTCGGCGGCAGGAAATACCGAAGGACGGGGGCAAGGTCCGCGTGCTTTCGATTCCTGCGATCCGGGATCGGGTGGTGCAAGGCGCGCTGTGGAGTAAGCAATGGCTGTACGAAACCTTGAAGCTGTTCAATGGCTACCGGGTTCGGCACGTTTGCTGAAAGTCGCGCCGGCAGGATAGGTCCCATAAACCTTGGAGTGAAACAGACAGGAGAGCGTAGAGCGGGAAATCCGCACGCTGCGTTCGAGGTGGCGGGGGCTGGAAACGTGGCATGGTCGAGATACTGTGACACTCGCAAACGAAAGAGCGAGGCAACAGGAGAACACGAACTTCGACCTAAACCGGCGCGCCAGTCTCCGACCCTACCGTGGGAACCTGCGTCTCGATGCGATGGGAGAAGCTCAAGCGGACGTCCCGCGAGAGCCTGAGTACCGATGCGAGAGGCAGGGGCGGAGTCGCGCGTAGTAGTGAAGAAGGTCCGGTAATCGGATTGGAGCGAAGGTGTGGCATCGTTCGGCTCTATCTGGAGGTCAACTGGAAACGGGAGGAGCCTTTTGGATAGAGCAAAGCCGTGGGGTATTTCCAAATATGGATTTGGGATGCGTACAAACGGGTAAAGGCAAACGGGGGAGCAGCTGGTGTCGACGATCAATCGATCGCGGAGTTTGTGAGATTTGAAAAACAATCTCTACAAGCTTTGGAATCGTAGCTCAAACGCGGAGCATCCGGATCATCGACTACACTGGGCGCCGAAGCAATGAATCGTTCGGCCGCCAGCCGCTGCGCGCGTTGAGGCGCGGAGTCTGCCGCAATCCGCGGTGAGCCGTGGTGAACGTGCGTAGATAAGTTATCGACGATAGGTTCGCCGATCGGCCGTGCCCTCTCCCTGGTGATGCGAACTGCTTCTACGATCTCCTGAAGCGCGATCCGATGTGCGGGTGATCGAACTGCTGTTCCTGGAGCCAGCGCAGATAGCGCATTGTCCAGCCCTTCTTGCGGGGATAGGTGCGTCCATGGTTGAGCATGAAGGCGCTCACCTGTTGGCGGTGGACCCGCAGCGTCTCAACCGCCGCGGCTCGCGTGCGGACGAGATCTCGCACCGCTTCGTGGTTTTCATCGAGAACCCATACCGCCGTTAACTCGCCGGCGCGGAGCAGCCGGGCGAGAGAAACAGCGTCCCGGCGGTTCGTCTTCACGCGATCGCCCGGCCTCCTCGGGATCCGCGATGGCGCAACCACGGTGCATTCGTGGCCGAGCGACCGGATTAGGCGATAAAGGCCATAGCCCGTCGGTCCGGCCTCGTAACAGAAACGCACGCAATTAACCGGCCGGCTATCCGTTCAATAATCCGCTGCATGCTGGTCACCGACGCGTCGACCTCGCCAAAAAAGCGGTCCTCTCCTTCCCGGCCAGCTTCCGCAATCGCGACGGCGTTCCGCAGCTTCGCGCGTCGATTCCGACAAAGCTTCCCTATAATCTGCCACGGCTCGTCCTCCTGTGAGAGGATCGGCTCGGGCTGCCCGAGCAACCCTCGGACGCGCAGTGTAGGGCGAGCCAGCTCATCGGCAGAGACGGACATACGGCCTTACGGCTTTCCGGCTCAACATTGTTGAGCGCTTCTTCGTTAAGATCACCCAAACCGCATGAAAGTCTTCTGCAGGCGCTTGATCACGGGCGCGTCAAGATGCAGCGGACCGCAACCAGTGTGCGGACGTTTCACTACGGGAGAAACTTCGAATTTTCCTGTACAGCGCAGAAATTCGGCGGGACGAGCTCTGAAAAAGCGAATTTCGGCTCCAATCTCCGTTAGTAATTGCACAGATGGAAAGTTGTAGCGGGTACAAATTGTGTGCTGCGGTGAGGCCGAAGTGTTTCCTCCTTGTCCGCTCGGGGGCGCGATTTATTTGCTCGGTAGGGCACCGTCAGCCTTCGCTGCGGTTAAGGTCGTGCAGCGGGAAATGTCGAAATAGACATTTGGGAATGATCCAATTGCGCAATGTGCAGGCGGATCCAAGAGGAACTTTTGGGAAAAGCTCAATCATTCCCTCTTAGAGCTCCGAAATGTGGCGGCGTCCTGGCCGACAAGCAACTACGCACCGCTCAACAATATACTGAGGAGATACCGTGAATACGACAAGACCCTTCCGGAACAGTCCGGGCCTTCCGCCCGGTGGTGCAGCCATTTTGCGATGGACGCCGGAGCAACAGGTCATCGGCTATTGGCAGAGAGAAAAGATAGATCCGGTTCGCGCTGTGGGCCGCGGGGCTGATGTGCGTCGCCTGCCCCTGGCGATCCAGCAGATCTCGCCCCATTGGAACTGGCAGGGCAAAGCCATGGACGTTGATAGCTACATGGCTTTTCAACGCACTTCTGGCGTCGCAGTGCTGAAAAATGGCCAGGTTATACTCGAACGCTATGGGCTCGGTCGGACGTCCCAGGACCGTTGGGTATCCGCGTCGTCCGCTAAGTCGGTAACTGCAATCCTGATCGGAGCGGCAATCCAAGACCGATGTATTAAGGGAATGGACTCGTTGGTCACGGAATACATTCCCGAGCTGCAAGGTAGCGCCTACGACGGAGTTACCATTCATCAGTTGCTGACCATGACCACTGGCATCATGTGGAACGAGGACTACACTGATCCTAACTCGGATGACGCTCAGGTATTTTCGTCGCCGTTTGTCGATGGCATTGATCCCGTTGTCGCATACATGCGCAAGCTGCCGAGGGCCTGTGCACCTGGCACCAACTTTCAGTACAAAACCGGAGATTCCAACGTTGCCGGCATCTTGGTCGCAAACGCCGTCGGCAGATCGCTGTCGGAGTATCTCTCGGAAAAGGTGTGGCAGCCCTTTGGAATGGAACAGGACGCGTTCTGGATGGTCAACTCCG
>NZ_AXAS01000102.1 GCF_000472925.1 Bradyrhizobium sp. Ec3.3 | reverse complement strand
TTCGCGTTCCTCACTGATCCGGAGAAGATCCTCCGGTGGATGGGAACGGAGGCGCAGGTCGATCCTCAGCCCGGCGGGCTCTATCTCGTCAACGTCACCGGCGCTCGCTTTGCCCGTGGGTCCTTCCGCGAGGTGGTGCCAGTGCACCGCCTAGCCTATAGCTTCGGCTGGNACGGCAGCGAGGTGGTACCGCCGGCGTCAAGCCTGGTCGAGATCGACCTGATGGAGCAACCGGACGGAACGCTGCTGCGCCTGACCCATACGGGCCTGCCCAGTGCCGAGCAATGCGCCGGCCACGCAGAAGGTTGGGCCCATTACCTCGACCGGCTGGCCGAGGTCGCAGCGGGACGCGACCCGGGCCCGGACCCCTGGCACGGCCGTACTGGTAACGATTGAACGCGGTCGCACCTCAGCCGATGCGACGCGATCATCGCCGCCTGCGCCGCATGGCCCGTCTTGATGATTAGCGGCTGGCGCAGAAGCTGCCACCTCTGCCCTCCGGCGCGGCGTTGCATCTGGGCGAGATACTGTGGGGCGAAACGGCGAGGTCGGAAGCTTTCCGTCCCGAGCGCTGGATGAGCAATCTTGTTTCTTGGGTAGCTCTGTTCGCTGATGCAGGCCTAACGCAATTTGTCCCCCTTGTAGTGAGGGCTCCGGGTCGCGGACAATGATTTCTAAAGATCCCCTCCCCCCAAGATTTTCTTGCCCGCTGCAGCCTGGGACATCGCATCCCTGCAGGGATCGCTCACCTCTGCCATGTGCGATTTTATGCAGGCTCTGATACCGCCGGTGCCCGGCACAATACCGGCACACAGGTTCGTAACATCGGTCTTGCACACCTTTGCGGTCACCGCCCCCGTGAGCACTCGGTCCTCGCAGGTTGGCGACAGATTGGTCAAGTGCGATTTTATGCAGGCCTTGATCCGGCCTTCGCCGGGCTGAACGCCGGCGCACAGTGTCTTGATATCGCCGGCGCAGGGCTTGCCCGCCCGCTGTGCCACGGCGACAGACCCTGACAGCAGCAGCACTGTCAAAATAACAAGCCCAGATTGCATTCCTGCCATTTTAGATCCCTCTATGAGATGCAAAAGGGCGGATTTGGGGTAATTATCCGATAATATCCGAAGGCCGGCCGCGTCGTTAGAACGACGCTGCCGGGACGCTATAAGCGGTTTGTGAAGATGGCACAAAGCGTAGCGCGCGAAGAGTGGCCCGTACTGCGCATCGCATTTCCGCCTTGGGTCAAGAGCGCTGTTTTGAACATCTCTCGGCCTCTTCCGGTGTTCACCGTTAAGCAGACCACTTCAGAGTGGCGTCGGACTTCGCATTAGCGCCAAGGGCAGACGTCTCAGCCTGCTGCGATCTTGTGCGCCCAATCGGAGATGGTGCCGATCGCAAGCGGCATGCTGCCGACTTGACAGTGCGCTTGGGCCTGCTCCTGCGCGGTCATCTTCGCTCCCAAAGCTGCGACAAGAGAACGTAATGATTCCCGGGCCCCAGGCGTTTGGACAGCGTGGCTGTCGGATTACATCGCTTGCGGTGAAGCAAGTTTGAGCGTTGGATTCCGCGGGTGGGCCAAGCGAGGCTAGTTTGGCTTGATGCGGGCCGCAATTCCTGCGGGTTACCAAGCCACCTCCTGCCCGGCTAATTCGTCAGAGAGGAGTTACCATCATGTGCGCAGGCGATGATCAAGCGTGCCCGCAATTTGAGCTCCATCGACAGAAACTCCTTGAGGACCTCGACCAAGAGCGGCGCGCATTCCTTAAGAGCGCATTCGCCGCGGGCGGTGGCGCGGCCGCGTTGGCTGCGAGCGGCACGCTGGCCACTCCGGCATCGGCGCAGACTAAGCCCGGCCAGCCGACCTACCACTACTTGCCGGCCAACTCGGACACGGTGCATTGGGGCTATTTCAGCAAGCTATTAAAGCCTCAGCTCGAACTGGATTCGGGCGATTACATCACCATCGAGGCCGTGACCCACCACGCCGGCGACGATGTCGAACGTATGGTCAAAGGCGATCCGGGTATTGAGAGCATTTATCTTTGGACCAAGGATAAGAAGGGCGTCAATCGCCGTGGGGCCGGCCCGATCGACGGTAAGCAGCTCGGACGCGGCGCAGGCGAAGGCTTCGGCGTGCATATCTTGACCGGTCCAGTTTTTGTTCGCGGCGCCGAGCCGGGCGATATCATTGAAGTCCGCATCATGGATGTAATGCCCCGGCCTTGCGCTAATCCGGCGTTCCCGGGCAAGTCATTCGGCAGCAACGCGGCGGCCTGGTGGGGCTTCCATTACAATGATCTGCTCACTGAACCGAAGCCGCGCGAGGTGTGCACGATCTACGAAATCGACACCAGCGGGCAGCAAAACTGGGCGCACGCGGTCTATAACTTCCGCTGGGTGCCTCAGACCGATCCGTATGGCGTGGTGCACAAGATCATCGACTATCCCGGCGTGCCGGTCGACCATTCGATTGTGCAAGAGAGCCACAACATCCTCAAAAACGTCCGCATCCCGATCCGACCGCATTTCGGAGTCATGGGCCTGGCGCCAAAAGAAGCCGACGTCGTCGATTCTATTCCGCCGAGCTATTTCGGCGGCAACATCGATAATTGGCGCATCCGCAAAGGCGCGACCCTGTACTATCCGGTCGCAGTGCCAGGCGGCTTGCTCTCAGTCGGCGACTCGCACGCCGCGCAAGGCGATTCTGAATTGTGCGGCACCGCCATCGAAATGTCGCTGACCGGGACCTTCCAGCTTATCCTGCATAAGCAGAATTCACTGAGCGGTTCGCTCGCCGGGCTGAATTACCCGCTGCTTGAGACGCAGGACGAATGGGTTCTGCACGGATTCAGCTTCCCCAATTATCTCGCGGAGCTCGGCCCTACGGCGCAGCAGGACATCTACAAGAAATCCTCGATCGATCTCGCGCTAAGGGATGCGTTTCGCAAAATGCGTGGCTTCCTAATGACCACTAAGGGACTGACCGAGGACGAGGCGATTTCGCTCATGTCCATCGGAGTCGACTTCGGCGTCACGCAGGTGGTCGATGGCAATTGGGGCATCCACGCGATCATCAAGAAGAACCTGTTTGCCGGTATAGCGACGGCTTGACGCTCTAGGACCCATTAAGCCGGACAACCATATGCCGGAGACGAGAATGTAGTTCCCGCAACCAAATTCCTCAGTTCTTCAGAAGAACGTGAGGCGAGGAATGGTGATGTGCAATGCACCGCTCATCTCCGTGCTTGGTGATGAGCATGGTGAAGCGCGACGGAGCTGGCACTGGCTTGCCATCCACTATACGAGTAAACGTGTAGAAGCCGGCGACAACGGCGGCGCTGTCGTTGATTGTTGTTGTGCGCCGCTCTTCAATCGTGTTCGTGTTGCCGCTTCCTTTTATGGGCGTGAAGTATTTTACTATCGCTTGCGTCCCCTCGGAGATGACTGGACTAACAGTTCCGAGAAGGATTGCGGCCGGACAATAGGTCTTAGCAATGGTCTCTGGATCGTTGGTGCCATAAGCGGCTGACCAACGATCTACTGCAGCAATTGCATCTTCCGACGGGCCAGCCAACGCTAGAGTGGATGACACCATCGCCATTGCAAATAGATGCAACCCTAATAACTTGTGCCATTTCTTCCCCCCTTCGAAATGAGTACGATCTTTTGAGAGGGCCTAGGCTGGCTAACACAGTTATCGCAACTGGGTTATACATACACGGCGGTGCCGCTAATGGAATGGTCCGGCCGCGCGTATTCGACGGGAGGCGCCTAACAGGACGGCTATGGACAATGAGCCGACATTTTTAACTCAAATTCTATCGGGGAAACGGATGATGAAGCCGCCGACTCATGCGCACGGCTTAACGATATGTCAGTGCACGAACTGCAAATCACAGATACCGACCGTAATTTGTCGCAGCATCTAATCCCGACGTCTTATCAAGGCTGGAGGCCCCCATGTCTACGGACGCAGCCGAATTCGCATCGCATCGATTCTCGACGCGCGGGCTTCCGGAGCGGATGAGAGTCCCACTATGGCGAGAGAACTTTGGGCGAGGCATAGTCCACGTCGATATAGAGCCCCTATCGGACGTACCGTTTCAAGCTGACGCAACGCTGCAAGCCGTCCGGGGGTTGCGCAGGCTTGCACTGAAAGGCTCCTCCATGCGATTCAAGCGCTTGCAAGCGAGCATCGCTGATGGTGACGACTCGATCGGAGTCATCGTCTGCTCTCCCGGCAGAAGTCTGCTGTCGCAGCGCTTCCAGCAAGTTGAGCTTCGCGCCGGCGACGCAATCGCAATTCTGCATTCGGACCCCGCCACCGTCACCTATGTCGACGGATTGCTATTTGGTCTGGCCGTGCCCCGCGACGCACTTGCACGGCGCGTGGCGAATGTCGAAAGCCGCGCCATGCGGCCGATTTCTCACCGAAATGAAGCGCTCCGACTCCTCATGGTTTGTCTAAAGTCGGCATTCAAGGAGGGGGCTCTGGCCGCCCCCAGGCTGCGTGATGCGGTCCTGGCTCACATCCATGATCTCGTGGCGCTCGCGATCGGCGAGTGCACTGCCTTAGGCGAGAGCAATGTGAGCGGGGTCGTGGCCGCGCGCCACAGCGCCATCCTCGACTACATCGCGGCGCACTTTCAGGAGCCAGAGCTCAGCGTCGAGACGGTAGCCCACTGCCAAGGCATCTCACCTCGCTATCTGCAGCGCTTGATCGCGTCATCAGGATCATCGTTCACCGGGCACGTGAATGAGTTACGTCTCCAACGGGCGCTCGAGCTGTTAACCGAGCCTCGCGCAAGCACACAGCGAATTTCCGACATCGCGTTAGAAGTCGGCTTCTCGGATGTTTCGCATTTCAATCGATTGTTCCGGGCTCGCTTTGGCGATTCGCCACGTGGCGTGCGTTGCGCCGGAAGCTGTGCCAGGTGACCTCGACCCGCGAGTGGCGCGAGATCTGGGGTCTTGACCGCAATCCGAGCCATCATCACCGGGCCCCGTCCGCTCGGCCGCGCTTGAACGGATTCGTGTCGATCAAGACATACTTGGGAATGGGAGGTGGCGATGGCGTCAACTCTGATCGGAAAGCAGGCCGCCGTGATCGGCGCGGGAATGGGCGGGCTCGCGGCCGCAGGGGCGCTGGCCGACCACTTCGAGCAGGTCGTTGTTCTGGAGCGCGACACTCTGCCCTCGGAGCCCGCGCATCGCGCCGGGACACCGCAGGCGCGGCATGTGCATGGGCTGCTGCTCAGCGGCCAGCGCGCCCTCAGCGAGCTGTTCCCGGGGTTCGAGCAGGATCTCGCACGGGCAGGAGCCGTGCGGCTCCAGGCCGGTCTCGATCCTCGCCTCGAACCCCCGGGCTACAATCCCTTCCCGCAACGCGATCTCGGCTGGTGCAGTTACGCGGCGTCACGGCCCACCATCGAGCGCGTCGTACGGCGTCGGGTGGAAGGTCTCGCCAACATCATGCTGCGCCAGCGCTGCCGGGTCACGGAAGTGTTGGCGTCGCCAAATGGAGAGGCGGTCACCGGCGTGCGCTGCGAGAATGACAAGGGCGCGAGCGAGACGATCGCTGCGGATCTTGTCGTCGACGCCTCCGGACGCGGCACGCCCACTCTCGCCCTGCTGCAATCGATCGGCCGACCGCTGCCCGAGGAGACCACAATCGGCATCGATCTCTCCTATTCCACATGCGTCTTTGCCGTCCCCGACGACGCCCCGACCGAGTGGAAAGGCGTCATCACCTTCGCCCAGGCGCCCCACAATCGCCGGGGCGGCATCTTGTTTCCGCTCGAGGGCAACCGGTGGATGGCAACGCTTGGCGGCCGCCTCGGTGAAGTCCCGCCCGGCGATGCGGAGGGGTTCCTGACGTATGCTCAATCGCTTCGGACGCCGACGATCTACAATGCGATCAAGCACGCCAGGCGCCTTGACGGGGTCGCGCGCTACGGCTTCCCGGAGAGCATGCGGCGCCATTTCGAGCGGCTCGATGATTTTCCCCGCGGGCTGTTGCCGATCGGCGACGCAATTTGTCGGTTCAATCCCGTCTACGGGCAAGGCATGAGCGTGGCCGCCCTGGAGGCGCGCCTGCTCCATGGGCTTCTCGAGAGACTAGCAGGAAACCGCGATCCAATCGCCGGGCTGGCACCTGCTTTCTTCGCCGAAGTGCCGACGCTGATCGAGACGCAGTGGTCGGTGGCCATACTCGACTTCGCGTTTCCCAATACGCGCGGGCAACGTCCGGCGGATTTTGAGATGACGCGCAACTTCGGTATCGCCCTGACCCGACTCGCCGCCGAAGATCCGGCCGTCCACAAGCTAACCGTCGAGGTCCAACATCTATTGAAGCCACGCAACGTCTATCGCGATCCTGCGCTCGTGCAGCGTGTGCTTACGAAAATGGCCGAGGTGTGACTCTTGCGGGGAGGGATTGACGCCGTTTTCAAGCGTGCCGACGGGCACGCCGCCGCAATGGATCAGCCAAGACGTAATTGCTGCGGTGCATGAGTCTCTTCATGGCCCAGGCTGTGTGAAGCCGAACTGCGCTTAAGCCGTTGTGATGTCGGCTGTTGACGGTAAACCGGACGCCGGGGTGTGCTTGCCTTGACCGCTGCTTGTGACCCTGGCTGTGTAAAAACGCGAAGGATTGAAACACGGCTAGAATTACATTCTGCAGTTTGTCATCTAAGTTGAAATCGCTTGCGAGCTTGAGCGCCAGAGCGCCCTTGCGGAAGTCGGGTTGCCAAACTCACTGCGGTGCACAACATCCCGATCGTAGGCGACAGAGGTGGGGTTAGCTTCCAAGGGGCGGTCCATGAGGAGCTCGTTTTGATCTCTGTCAAAACCGCAAGCGGATTTTATGCGATGTTGCGATCCTGCCTCCGGTGCCGCCATGACGACTGTTCGTCATATCCTGGAAGATAAGGGCCGTCGGGTATGGTCTGTGCGTCCTGGCGACAAAGTCTACGACGCAATTAAGATGATGGCCGAGAAGGACGTTGGCTCGCTTGTCGTGCTGGACGGCAGCAGAATAGTCGGCATTGTCACGGAACGACACTACGCCCGCAACGTATTCTTGAAGGGGCGCGCGTCGCCACAGACGCCTGTCGACGATATCATGGAGCGCAACGTCGTATGCGTTGGGCAAGACCAATCAATCGAGGAATGCATGGCGCTCATGACCACGAAGCGCCTACGCCATCTGCCGGTGACCGAAAATGGCGCGCTGCTCGGCATTGTTTCGATTGGTGATCTGGTCAAGAGCATCATCAGCGACCGGGAATTCTTGATCGAGCAGTTGGCGCACTACATCAGCGGCAGTCCCCGACCTGATTGACGTGGAACGAGGCGCTACGGTCGAGCCAATGGGTGAATTTACGCTCGAAGGTATTGGACGTCCTCTGGCAACGTATAACGTGCTCGGTGCCAAACCTGCAAAATTGAACGCCGGTGCATGACGCCGCGCGATGTCGGCGCGTGGCCATCAGAGTCCGGACGCCTCACTGCGGTACATAGCGGACTTGATTTGCTCCCGTTGAGTTCTTCGCATTTTGGTGGAGTCGAGATGTGGCGCGGTGGCTTTAGGCTGCACATATCTGTTGCCGCCTCTTTCGTCTGGCGGTGCCTTAGTGGTGCAGCCGTGACTCGTTTCCACATCCCGCTCGTCGAACCGGACAGGCAGATCTCCTGCATCCGGCCCTCGGACAAGACGCCTTCACCCACGGCAGGTCGCGCCCAAGCGCGGCTAGACGTACGAGTCCGAAGTGCCCGTAGAGGTGCAAGAGTGGATAGGTCCCGCCCCTGCGTCGCCTGACCCTGTGCTTGCTGCGTAACCACCGGCGCAACCGCACAGCGGTGTGGTTGTCGATCGCCCGGTACACTTTGATGACGGTGCCCACATTGAAGTAGTTCGCCCATCCGCGCGGCGTGCGGTTCAACTTAGCCACCAGCTCTGTGGTGTCTTGCCCTAATCCGGTTCGAGCCGTCAGCGCATGAATGGTTTCCACCATGCCTTGATGCTTTTCTTCAATGGCCGGTATCCCAGGCGCGCCTGGCCGGTCTCGCTGAGTACATCCGCCCGAACGAGTAGCCCAGGAAGTCGAACTCTCCTTCCGGCACCTTACAGATTCGTGTCTTCTCCTCGTTGACCGTCAGCTTCAGCTTTCCCATGATCACGCGCAGTTGTCGCAAGGCTTCTTCAGCTTTGCCCCGCCTGCACAGGATTACGAGGTCATCGGCATAGGTCACGATGCGAGAGCCGAGGCTTCGCTCCAGCCCGAGCATCTTCCATCCCGGGCAAAGTTTCACGCTGGGAACGCCGCCTCGACGATCCACGGGTAGCGCTTGGCCTTGGCGGCCTTGAGGGCTGCATTGTTTCCATAGCTTTAAAAGTTAGGTGGCCGTTGGCTAACCAGCGAACCTTCCGCGCCGTCCAGAAAATAGCCGTGTTCACTCTCGGCTCGGCTGTGCGGATGTGGGCCGTTGGGTGCAACCAACATCACAGCGGTAACCAACTTCCGTTCGTGGTCGTCCTCGTCCACGATACCACCAAGCGTTCGGGCGTAATTCAGGAACGCCGCCTCGTCGAACACGGCAAAGCGCTGGATGAACTCCAGATATTTGATCCTCATGATTGATCCCCACGCTTCCACGCAATGAGGGTCGGCCCGTGCCGAGACCTCCCGGGTCGGCTGGCGCGCGTGGCGAAAGGCTACACCTCAAGGGGTTTGTGGTGAAGGGCGTTTGTGTCTGGGGGGCCACCCGGGCCCCCGGGGGATTTTTCCGCGCCGGTAAATCCAACCCCCGGGCCGAGGCGAGACGCACTTTAACGGCCGCCCACCGAGCGCGGGCGGATGCGCTGGAGATCGAGGCTGGCGATGAGTAGCTTCTCTAGGTGAGAGAATCTGCCTGATGGATGAACCAGACAGCCACCAGCAACGTTGTGGCAGAAGGCGGGGATAGCACCCCGCGATGCGATCACCGGCCCGAGAAGACTCGAGCAATCGCGCCCCCCGGTGGTCGCGCTCCGCACCAGCGCCGCCTCGAGGGCGGCCCGGCGACCGCGGAGGGCGGGCGCAACGGGGCCGCGGCCAGCGTTGCGCGAAAATGGGAATACAGATCGGGCGTAGATCAAGAGCGATGCGGCTTCGCACCAGCACCGAACGCAAATTCAATTTCGGATGATACGCTGATCATCATAGGCCTCACGCTTGTTGGCCTCGCGCTCCAGCGCAAATTCTCGGAGGAGCCGCGCAACAAGAGCGGCGAAGATCAAGAGTCTGAAGGTAGCCGCACCACACGACGCTGACACCGCATCAACGCAGGGCCCCGAGGCCGACAACTGAGGCGGCCTTTTTACATCAGCGGCCCGCAGCGTTCCGTAAGCACGCTACGGGCCTAGCCGAAGCGAGGTGAAGGGGAAACCAAACCTCGCTGGCTAGCATCACGCTATGTCGGAACGGGAAAAGGAACTTTGACCCATCTCAAGAGGGATAAAACGATTTAGGACACTTCAAGATTCAACTTAGGACACTTGGGGCAAATACGGACAGTACCCCTTCACCGCCTTCATCTCGGCCAGCAACTCACCCGCCCTAATCTCCGCCCGTAGCCACAGCCTTAAATCGGTATCAGATATCGCCGTGCTGGCCGGCGATATCGCTTTGCGTCCCTGTCACGAGTTGTACGCTTTCATATGCGACGGCGCAGCCTATCCCCGAAAGCCTAGCCACGTCATGCCAACCGAACTGCGAGCGTTCACGATCCTTGTCGAATTCGATCAAGCTCAAACCGAGCTTGTCGGCAAAGCCGTCGTCCTGACCGACGGAAAGGCCGGGACCGTCGAGCAGGTCTGGCTCGATGAACGGCACGGCTTGCGCATTTCGGTCAGAGGCCACGATGGCAGGTGGCCGGTCTCAACGATCAAGTTGGCGCAGACGGATTGATGCGCATATATTTGCGCGAGGACGGTTTCACCGACTTCACCGATCTCACCTTGCGCCTTACTCGGACCAGAACACGTGTCCCTTCGACGTGAGCGGCCATCCCGCCTTCACGGTTCCGTGCGGCAGGGTGGGCGGGCTGCCTATCGGCATGATGCTGGTCGGCCACCACTTTGACGAAGCGACGCTGATCAACGCGGGCCAGGCATTCGAGCAGATCGGGGACTGGCAGAGCCGCTGAACGTCAAAGGCCCATCCGCTCAGAAATAAGCGTCCGATCGCCAAGTGCGGACAGCGCGAGCTCGTCTGTTATCCGACCCTTTTGCATGATCAAGACGCGCTGCGCCAGCGTGGCGACTAGCTTGAGATCTTGCTCCACCAGGAGGATCGTCAAATTCCAGGCGCTGCGCAGCACCTGCAGCCGTTCGGCGATGTCATCGACGATCGATGGCTGCACACCGTCGCTCGGCTCGTCGAGCAACACCAGGTTTGGTCGGCCCGCGAGACAGCGAGCCAGAGCCAGCACTTGACGCTCGCCGCCCGAGAGCATGCGGGCACGACGATCGAGCAGCGGCCTCAGGATCGGGAAGCGCTCCAACAGCTCCGGCACGGCGCTCGGCTCAATGACGCCGAGTTCGCCCATGCGCAGGTTTTCTCGCACAGTCAGGTCAGGGAAGACCCCCTCGCCTTGTGGAACGTAGCCTATTCCGGCGCGCGCCCGATGAGCCGTCCGAACGCGGGTGACGTCCCGCCCCTCATATCGGATGACCCCCGCAGTCGCCTGCAGCTCGCCGATCAAGGTCTTCAGCAACGTCGTCTTGCCCATCCCATTGTGTCCCAGCACGCCGACGAGTTCGCCGCGAGCGATCGAGAACGATACGCCGGCGAGGATGCCAATACGGCCATAGCCCGCGTGCAGATTCTCGACATCAAGTATGGCGCGACCTGCCAAGATACACCTCGCGTACGCGCGGATCGCGTTGCACGTTGTCCATGGCGCCTTCGACGAGGATGCGTCCCTGGTGAAAGACCGTGACGAATGAATTCAGCCTGCGGATGAATTCCATATCGTGCTCGACGACGATGACGCTCGCGTCGCTATTGATAACGCGGATAAGCTCGACCGTTCGGTCGATCTCTTCTGCCGCCATCCCCGCCGTGGGCTCGTCAAGCAGCATCAGCTTCGGGCGTTGGGCCATGACCATACCGATGTCGACCCATTGGCGCATGCCGTGCGCAAGTGTCCCGACGGTCTGCTTGGCCACATTCCCCAGATTGAGGCGATAGATCATCTCATGGACGGCGACTCGGGCACCGGTCGTCGAATGCCGAAGGCGCGCCGCAAGCCACAGATTCTCCGCGACACTGAGACCCTCGAACACGCTGGGGACCTGGTTCTTGATCCCGATTCCGAGGCGCCCGATTGTGTGTGGCGCGCGGCCAGTGATCTCCTTCCCATCGAAGATGATGTGTCCACCGCTGGCACGAAGCTGACCGGTGACGAGCTTGAAGAAGGTGCTTTTGCCCGCGCCGTTCGGGCCGATCAAGCAGCGCAACTCCCCGCGTCGCACCTTGAAATCCACGCCGGCGACCGCCTGGACGCCGCCGAACCACTTCTCGAGGCTTTGCGTCTCGAGCACCGACTCTTGGCTCATTGAGGCGCTCGGCGCCCTCATGAGGACTTGATCTGCATCGCGGTCCGGTGGGATAATGCAGCTTGCGCGCGTCATAACGCATTATAGCTGAAGCATAGGCAATGGAGGAAGCCCATGTTGACTCGCAGGACAGCGCTTTTTCAACTCAGTGCAGCGTCGCTCGGTTTGGCCCTGGCGAATATGCCGCAACGCCGCGCCGAGGCGGCGGACGAGATTGTCGTCGGCAACCTGCTCGATTCCACCGGACCGATTAACATCTACGGCCTGCCGATGGTCGATGCCACGAAATTCGCGATCGACGACATCAATTCCTCGGGCGGGGTCTTAGGAAAAAAACTTCATCTCGTGCAGTTCGATACGCAATCCAACAATCAATTGTACACACAATACGCTACGCAACTGTTGCTCGAAAGCAAGGTCGCGGTCCTCATGGGAGGCATCACCAGCGCTTCGCGCGAAGCCGTCCGGCCGGTCGTCAACAAATATGGCGCCCTGTATTTCTACAACGAGCAGTATGAAGGCGGCGTATGCGACAAGAACGTCTTCTGCACGGGCGTGACGCCGGCTCAGCAGATCGGCAACCTGGCGCCGTGGGCGGTGCAGGAGCACGGCCCCAAGTTTTATACGCTGGCGGCCGACTACAACTACGGCCATATTTCCGCGGACTGGGTGAAGGTTTACCTCCAGCAGGCGAAGGGCGAGCTCGCAGCGCAAGAATTCATTCCGCTCGACGTGGTCGATTTCGGCTCGGTCATTCAGCGCATCGAGAATGCGCGGCCGAACGTCGTGTTTTCCTTGCTGGTCGGTGGCAACCACATCGCCTTCTACCGGCAGTTCGCCGCCGCGGGTCTGAACAAGAAAATCCCGATCGTCTCGCCGACTTTCGGTCTCGGCAACGAGCAGATCGTTCTGAAGCCGGAGGAGGTCGAGGGATTGACCGTAATTTATCCGTACTTCCAGGAGCTCGACAACGAGACCAACAAGAAGTGGGTAGCCGCTTGGCGTCAACGGTACGGCGCCGACTATCCCTACATCACCGACTCGGCCAATACCGTGTGGAACGGCTGGCATCTCTGGGCCATGGCCGCCAACAAGGCGGGATCGCTCGAGCCGGCCAAGGTCATTGCCGCGCTGGAGAGCGGACTGTCTTTCGACGCGCCGGAAGGCAAGATCAGGCTCGACCCGCAGAGTCATCACGTTGTGCATACGGTGCATCTTGCGAAGGTCAACGACAAGAAGGGCTTCACGATCTTCAAATCGATCGAGAACGTCGAACCCTCGGACACTAAACAGGTCTGCGACCTGATCGGGAAGCCCGACCAACACACGCAGTACACGCCGAAGTTCTGATGACAGACGGCGGCGACGGCTGATCCGTGGCCCGGAGGGTTGCAGCGGAATGGACCAGGCAGTGGTAACGGCGGTAGGCGTCCTTTTCTCGATCTCTACCCTTGTGCTGCTCGCCCTAGGCCTCGCCATCATCTTCGGCATGATGGGCGTGCTGAACCTGGCCCAGGGGGAATTCCTCACGCTCGGCGCCTACACCGTGCTCGTCGCCACCTCTCACGGGCTCTCGATCTGGGCGGGGATTCTGCTCGCTCCGTTCGTCGTCGGTTCTATCGGAGTGATCCTCGAAAGATCGATCATCCGCTTTCTGTATGGTCGTCCGCTCGACACGATGCTGGCCACGTGGGGCCTGAGCCTGGCGCTCGTCGGCGTCGTGACTCTCGTCATGGGGCCGACGACCGAAGGTATTGCGACGCCCCTCGGCAGTTTCGAAGTCGGCCGCTACGGCGTCTCCTTCTACCGGCTCGTGGTGATTGCGATCTCCGCCGGCGCGGCTCTGGCGACCTATTTGGCGCTTCGCCACACGCGCTCTGGGCTGATCGCGCGGGCGACGATGCAGTCGCCTCATCTCGTGGCGGTCTCGGGCGTCGAGCCGCAGCTCGTCTATATGGCTACGTTCGGCGCAGGAGCGGCGCTCGCCGGGCTGGCCGGCGCGGTGATGGCCCCCCTGACCGGCGTGGTCCCCACCATGGGACTTGCCTTCATCGCCAAGATTTTCATCACCGTCATGGTGGGTGGCTCGACGGTGCTGGTCGGCACCGTAAGCTCCGCCGGCGTCCTCGGGCTGGTCGAGAGCGCCATTTCCTACGCCTCGACGCCGATCTACGGCCAGGTCGCGATGCTGGCTCTGGCGATGGTGTTACTGCGTCTCCTGCCGAACGGAATGTCCGGCCTGTTTCGGGGCGGCCTATGAAGCGGGGTGAGCTGATCGGCTGGGCCGCGGCGGCGGTTGTCCTAGCCGGCGTGCCCCAGCTGTTGTCGCTGTTCCAGACGGTCCAGCTCACGGTCTTCGTCATCTTTGCAATGCTGGCGCTTAGCCTCGACTTCCTTTGGGGGATCGCCGGCATTCTGTCCTTTGGCCAGGCGGCGCTGTTCGGCGTCGGCGGATACGTTTATGGCATCGTCGGCATCGCCTTGGGGACGACCCCGCTCGGATTGATTGCGGGAATGCTGAGTCCCGCAGTCGTCGCCGCGCTCATCGGCTACGTCGCCTTCTACGGACGGGTCGGATCGATGTATCTCGCCGTAGTTACCTTGACGCTGACGCTGATCCTTTACCAGGTCATGGGCAGCACGGCGGATCCGAAATACGCGATCGGCGATGCGCGCCTTGGCGGTTACAACGGGATGACCAACATACCTTCTCTGTCCCTCGCCGGTCGTGGCGGCCCGCCGCTGGGTCCGGTGGAATACTTCTATGTCGTCGGGGGACTGCTCTTTCTCGCCTTGATATTTTGCGTCACTCTCTCCCGCGCTTCTTTCGGACGCATTCTTCAGGGCATCCGGGAGAACGAGTCGCGCATGGAGTTGCTCGGGTATGACGTTCGCTGGCGGAAGCTCCTCGCCTTTGTCATTTCTGCGGCCATCGCCGGTCTCGCGGGAGCGCTGTTCGCGAGCTGGGGCAACTTCATAAACCCGGAGGTCTTCAGTCTGCCGCAGGCCGCAGTGGTGGTCATTTGGGTTCTGGTGGGCGGACGTGGCACACTGTGGGGCGCCATCCTCGGGACTGTCGTCGTACAATATTTAACAAGTCTCGTGGGCGAAGTCGGAGCAATCTATACCACGATCGTGCTTGGGAGCATTCTGGTCGCGATCGTGCTCTTGTTCCGCCGCGGCCTAGCACCGGCTCTAATGGACGGCGTTGTCCGGGTCGTTCGTCGTCGGTCCGGCGAGGTTGCCGCGGGTCGTTGAACTGCACGTCCGATCAACCCATGTCCGCTCTTGCCCCCGCTATGGGTAGAGTCGAGATGTGGCGCGGTGGCGGTAGGCTGAACATATCTGTTTGCCGCCCCTTTCGTCTGGCGGTGCCTTACTGGTTCACCCTTGGCTCCGTTTCCACATCCCGCTCATCGAACCGGACGGGCGCAGCTAACGCATCCGGCTCTCGGACATGACTTCACGCCTTCGCCCACGGCACGTCGCCGCCAAGCGCGGTTAGGCGTACGAGCCCGAAGTGCCCGTAGAGGTGCGAGAGTGGATAAGTCCCGCCCTTGCGTCGCCTTACCTTGTGCTTGATGCGCAACCACCGGCGCAACCGCACAGCGGTGTAGTTGTCGATCGCCCGGTACGCCTTGTTGACGGTGCCTACGTTGAAGTAGTTCGCCCATCCGCGCAGCGTGCGGTTCAACCTCGCCACCAGCTCTGTGGTGTCTTGCCAAGTTCCCGTTCGGGTCGTCAGTGCATGGATTTGCTCAACCATACGCTTGATGCTCTTCTTCGAGGGCCGGTACCCGAGGTACGCCTTTCCGGTCTTCGCCGAATACATCAACCCGAATGAGTATCCCAGGAAGTCGAACTTTTCTTCCGGGACCTTGCAGATTCGTGTCTTCTCCTCGTTGACCGTCAGCTTCAGCTTTCCCATGATCTCGCGCAGTCGCGACGAGGCCTCTTCGGCTTTGCCCCTTCGGCACAGGATCACGAGATCGTCGGCGTAGGTCACGATGCGAGAGCCGAGGCTTTGCTCCAGCCCGAGCATCTTCCATCCCAGCACAAACCGGCGCATGTAGATATTCGCCAGCAATGGTGAGAGGGGTGAACCTTGCGGAATGCCGCGCCGGTTGTCCCGGGCTTCGGTCGTGCGTGTCTTCCGTCCTCGATCGTCGGTTTCTTCCACGGGACACTCCAGCCACATCTTGATCAGATGCAGCACGCGCCGATCAACAATCCGGCGCGCTACCGACTTGAGAAGGTCGGCATGCGAAATGCTTCCGAAGTAGTCCGCGAGGTCGGCGTCAACGACTTCCGGGTGGCCACGGAACAGCTGCGCTTCCACCTCGACCACCGCCTGTTGGGCATTTCGCCCGGGACGGTACGCGTACTGTTCGGGTGGAAGGTCGGCTTCGAAGATCGGTTCTAGCACNAGCATCGCTGCCGTCATGCAGACTCGATCGCGCAAGGTCGAGATGCCCAATGGCCTGAGTTTGCCGTTGGCCTTCGGTATGTACACTCTTCTGATAGGGTCCGGTCGATACGTCTCCTGCCTGAGCGCAAGCGCCAGTTCACCAAGCCATCGCTGTAGCCCGTACACTTCGATGTCCGCGAAGTCCTGACCGTCCACGCCCGGTGCGCCCTTGTTGGAGCGGCATTGAGCATAGGCATGGGCCAAGATGTCTTCCCGGCTGATCTTGTCGTACAGGGCNTAGAAGCGGTAGCCGGCTTCTGCCTTCGCTTTCGCGTGCAACGCCGTCTGCAGTTTCTGAACACTCTTCGGAGTTGATAGGTTGCCCAATCCCCAGGTCCCTCNCTACGTCTTGCGTTCGTCTTGAACTGAGGTCCCTTCCCTCCC
>NZ_AXAS01000101.1 GCF_000472925.1 Bradyrhizobium sp. Ec3.3 | reverse complement strand
CTTCGCCTTCCGCGACGCTTGCCGGGACCTGGGTATCAAGCACATCCGCACCAAGCCATATACGCCGAGAACAAATGGCAAGGCCGAGCGCTTCATTCAGACAGCGCTTCGGGAATGGGCCTATGCCCGAGCCTATCCGACCTCAGATCGGCGCGCCCAGGAGCTGCCAATCTGGCTGCATCAATACAACTGGCACCGACCCCATGGGGGTATAAAATCTCAAACACCAATCAGCCGACTCGGTCTAACCGAGGACAACCTCTTGAGGCTCCACACCTAACGCGCGATGATGATTCATCCCAATCTCATCGCGCCTTAGGGGTTGCGGGACAGCGAACAAAAAAAGCCCCACCAGGGGAGAGCCGGGCGGGGCAGAAGGTTATTGGAGGCTGAGGTGCTGGGCTGCAACACCGTAGCCAAGCGAAGTTAACCCGCGCAGCTTACAGGGAGCTTACAAGCGGGAGCGGGCGATTGGCCGTTCAAGGCCAGATTGCGGATAGGTCGCTCTGCCATCTCAAGGACGAATCCCGTCCCAATTCCGACACCCACTCGCAGAAATTACGACACAGCGATTGAAGAGACTCAGCGTTGCTCGGCGACGCCATGGGGGAACGTGGCCCGCCGATCAGGGGTGGCATATGGATAACGTAGAGCGATCATTCGCCGCTGCGACGGCGATGGGTTTTGTCGTGCTGGTCGTGGGGCTCATTCTGTTGGCTGTGTTGTAGGCCGGCACGCGGGACGAGAAGGGGCCGCTGGGCGGGCGGCCTTGCTCGTGTCATGGGCCAAAACTGCGGACGGCGGCGATGAGAAACGCCGCAGCGACCGTGAGCGATATTGCGGCGGCTATGCCCTTTGCCAGCGCCTTCAGTCCCGGCCTTGGCAGCACGAGACCAGTGGCCAAGATCGAAAGTCCGGCAGCGACAGCGGCAATCTTGAAGATAACCGAAGGCATCTTTTCCACCGTTCTTCGATCGGCGCTCGCCTGATCGTAGCCGGTCTGGGCGCTGTCAAAATCAACTCGATGACATCGAATCCGGCCCGATCCGCCGGCTACTTTGCATGGGGTTGTTTTCAGGGATTTTGGTGAAAGCCCGAAAGGCCGCAACCGAGGCGGCCTGATCCTTGAATTTAAACGGCCCCAAACGGGGGGCCGCCAACCCACTGATGGGGTTTTCCTCCAGCAGTCTGGGGGGCACCTTTCTGGCTGGGGGCCCCAAATCGACGCGCTACCAGGCGGATTGTTCCCTATGCCAAATAGTCTACCCAATTCAGACTAGGCGGGAGCGCCTAGTTCGTCCGAGGCATGAACAGAACTTGGCCAAATGCTGGCAACCGTGAACAGCGGTCATGAACAGAGTTTGACGCGTCCTTGGCAGTCTGCGAACAAATTAGGACACCTCGAAATTCATCTTGGGACACTTGGGGTTAGCTACGGACAGTGCCCCGAAGCGGGTCTTGGCCGAAACCGGCCAGCGCGCCGAAATCGAAAAGAACATATTGCGAACTTGGAACAAACGGTGTACGGTACTTTTATCGCCGACCCGCTTCGCCAATCGTTTGTCGCAACGCCGAATCCCCGCCATAAGGAGTACGACCAGATGTCCGCCACTGCCCTGCGTATCGTCGAAGGATCTTCCATGGACAAGAGTAAAGCCCTGGCTGCCGCGCTCTCTCAGATCGAGCGCCAGTTCGGTAAGGGTTCGGTGATGAAGCTCGGCAAGAGCGACCGTTCGATGGACATCGAGGCGGTGTCCTCCGGCTCGCTCGGGCTCGATATTGCACTCGGCATCGGCGGCCTGCCCAAGGGGCGCATCGTCGAGATCTACGGGCCGGAATCCTCGGGCAAGACCACGCTGGCGCTGCACACGGTGGCGGAAGCGCAGAAGAAGGGCGGCATCTGCGCCTTCATCGACGCCGAGCACGCGCTAGATCCGGTCTATGCGCGCAAGTTAGGGGTCAACATCGACGACCTCCTGATCTCGCAGCCGGACACCGGCGAGCAGGCGCTGGAGATCTGCGACACGCTGGTGCGCTCGGGCGCGGTGGACGTGATGGTGATCGATTCGGTCGCCGCGCTCGTGCCGAAGGCCGAGCTCGAGGGCGAGATGGGGGAATCGCTGCCCGGTCTTCAGGCGCGGTTGATGAGCCAGGCGCTGCGCAAGCTGACGGCCTCGATCAACAAGTCCAACACCATGGTTATCTTCATCAACCAGATCCGCATGAAGATCGGTGTGATGTACGGCTCGCCGGAAACCACGACCGGCGGCAACGCGCTGAAGTTCTACGCCTCGGTCCGCCTCGACATCCGCCGCATCGGCGCGATCAAGGAGCGCGACGAGGTCGTCGGCAACACCACGCGCGTGAAGGTGGTGAAGAACAAGCTGGCGCCGCCCTTCAAGCAGGTCGAGTTCGACATCATGTACGGCGAGGGCGTTTCCAAGATGGGCGAGATCCTCGATCTCGGCGTCAAGGCCGGCATCGTCGAGAAGTCCGGCGCCTGGTTCTCCTATGACAGCCAGCGCCTCGGCCAGGGCCGCGAGAATTCCAAAGCGTTCTTGAAGGCCAATCCCGACGTCACCGCCAAGATCGAGACCGCGATCCGCCAGAACTCCGGCCTGATCGCCGAGCAGATTTTGGCCGGCAATCCCGAGCGCGACGCCGACGGCGAGGAGCCGACGGAGGAGTAGGACCTAGCTAGATAATTTTCGCGAGGAGCGGGCGCTGAGGACGTTGAGTTGCCGACGTCTTCGGCGCCCGTTTCGTTTGGGCGCTGAGTGGGGCATGAAGCGGCTGATTTTGACCAACAATTGGCTCTGGCGTTTTCGGCCCTGTTTTAAGCAAGCCTTGAGGCCACGAAGCCATGACACGGCTTATTCTGACAACAGACTCGTCCGCTGCCGGTGCTCTCGAACGCGGTGGCCTTGGCGATCTCGTGATCGCGATTGGGCGTCGGCTTGTCTGGGGACCGTTGCCATCCGGCGCGGAGTTCGAAGCATTCTTTGCGCCGCGTAAGTCGCAGCCACGCGGTCTTCATTGGCTCGATGATACGCCACCCTGGCGCCCCGAGAAATCGGGTGCGAAGGATCGTGGATTGATCGAACTGCTTGCGGAAAGTGATTCCGTCGAATTGTGGATAGGCCCAGAGCCGAATGCGCAATTGATTCTGCTCTGGCTGCTCGAGCATTGGGGCAGTGTGAGCGTGGCGGGTTCCAAAATCGTGATGCGCCACTTGGACATCGCCGTCGGTGGCATCGATCCACAGCAGCTTGCGAAGCTTAACCCGCCGGCTGTTCAGATCACACACGATCACCTCGAACTGGCCGGTCGTGCGTGGCGGGCCTACCGAGCGTCGACCCCCAAGGGCTGGATCGAGCTCATCAAAGCGGATTTGAGCCTGCCGCAGCTTGGTCCATGCGCGTGGGACCTCCTCGAAGAGCTTCCGAGTGTCGCTACCGGTCTTGGGGCCACGGAAACGCGGATGCTGGAGTTAATCGCACCAGGCGAGGTGCAGCCCTTCGATGTCTTCCCAGGGCATCAGAAGCGCAACGAGCGGCGTGTTTTCGATTACTGGGAAGTCGGGGCCCTGCTTGACGGACTTGCGCGGTGTCCATGGCCGGCGGTGTCGGGACTGGATGAGGGGCCCTTTTCGCTGGCCATGCACGAGGACGCAGGTCGTCATGAACTGTACAAGCGGTCGCGATTACCGCTCACCGAACTCGGAACAGCGGTGCTGGCAGGAGAGGAGGACTTCCGCCGCCATAACCCGATCCAGCGATGGTGGGGCGGCACTGAATTGAACGGCGATCGACTGTGGCGCTGGGACGCAGAAGGCCGCTCGTTGATCGCGCCTGCCTGATGTGCGCGTGCTGCTTGGGGCGTAAGCATTTTTTGTATCAATTTTGATCGAGAGGCGACCGTGTCACATTTGATCCTTGCTACGAATGGCCTGGCGGCAGGCACCCTGCGCCAGGCTGGAATGATGAACGTTGTCCTCGGCTTTTGCCTTCGCTTCGTCTGGGGCCGGTTGCCGTCCGAGGAGCAGCTTGTGATGGGGCTGGAGCCGCGTTCAGCGAAGCACTGCAACATCGGCGATCACTGGCTCGATGACGTACAGAAGTGCCAGCTGAAAGGTTTCGGCACGCGAGATATCGGCTTTTTCGAGCTCTGCGAGAAATTCGATTCGATCGAAGTGTGGGTTGATCCGCAGCCAAACGATCAACTCGTGCTGGTCTGGCTGCTCAACCTTCTTCGCCCATACAAGGAGATCACGACCAAGCTGAGCCTGGTGCACACGGACGACGCCGTCGCGGGGTATCAGCCGGAATCAGTGGTGGAATGGAAGTTGCCGGCGTTCAAAGTTGCGGATAGTCACCTGACACTTGCGAGCCGTGCATGGCGCGCTTGGCGAGCGCCGACGCCCGAACCGTGGTTCGATCTACTCGCGAAGGATCTGACCATCCTTCCTCGATTGCGATCGGCCGTCATCACCATGCTCGCAGAGTTGCCTGATGTACAATCCGGACTCGGCGAAAACGAAATGGGCATGCTGGGGTGGATTGAAGACGAAGGTACCGAGCCACGAGAGGTGCTCCGTGCGGTTGAGTACCGCGAGGTGTTCGACGAGCTGGAAGCCGGTGAACTGCTCCGGGCGCTGGCGCAGGGTCCGGCACCCGCAATCATTGAACTTGGCGAGGTGCCGCTGGATACGAGTGAGGAGGCCCGTCCCTATCCATTTAGGGGAGGCCGGATCGCGCTTACTGAACTTGGGCGCGCCATTATGGCAGGCGAGGAAGACTTCTCCCGCCATAGCTCGATCCATCGTTGGTGGGGCGGTACTGAACTGACCAACGAACGGCTCTGGCGTTGGGACCCAAAAAGCCGTTCGCTGGTGGCACCCTGAAGTCCTACTCCGCCGCCTGCGCGTAGTCGCTCACCGGCGGGCAGGAGCACACGAGGTTGCGGTCGCCATAGACGTTGTCGACGCGGCCGACCGGGCTCCAATATTTGTCGGTGCGCGAGACGCCATCGGGGAAGCAGCCCTCAGTGCGGGTGTAGGCACGGGTCCAGTTGTCATCCGCGATGTCGTGCACGGTGTGCGGGGCGTTGCGCAGCGGTGACGCTTCGATCTTGAAGCGGCCGGCCTCGACTTCGGCGATTTCTTTGCGGATCGCGATCATGGCGTCGCAGAAGCGATCGAGCTCGGCTTTCGATTCCGACTCGGTCGGCTCGATCATCAGCGTGCCCGGGACCGGGAAACTCATGGTCGGGGCGTGGAAGCCGTAGTCGATCAGCCGCTTGGCGATGTCGTCGACGGTGACGCCGCTGGTCGTCTTCAACGGGCGCGGATCGATGATGCATTCGTGCGCAACGCGACCCTTCGCGTTCTTGTAGAGCACCGGGAAATGCGCATCCAAACGTGCCGCGACATAGTTGGCGTTGAGGATCGCGATCTCGGTCGCACGCTTCAACCCTTCGCCGCCCATCATCAGGATGTAGATGTAGGAGATGGTCAGGATCGAGGCCGAGCCGAACGGCGCGGCTGAGACCGGACCGACCGTCGCATTCGGATTGGTTGAGGGATGGCCGGGCAGGAACGGCGCAAGATGCGCCTTGACGCCGATCGGGCCCATGCCCGGGCCGCCGCCGCCATGCGGGATGCAGAAGGTCTTGTGCAAATTGAGATGGCTGACGTCGGCGCCGTAGTCGCCGGGCCGTGACAGGCCGACCTGCGCATTCAAATTGGCGCCATCGAGATAGACTTGGCCGCCATGACGGTGCACGATGTCGCAGATCTCCCTTATGTGCTCCTCGAACACGCCGTGCGTCGAGGGATAGGTGATCATCACAGCGGCGAGATCGTTCGAATGCTTCTCGGCCTTGGCGCGGAGATCGTTGACGTCGACGTCGCCGTTCTTCTCGCAGGCGACAACCACCACCTCCATGCCGACCATCGCGGCCGAGGCCGGATTGGTTCCGTGGGCGGAGGAGGGGATCAGGCACACCTTGCGATGCGCCTCGCCGCGCGCGGCATGATAGTCACGGATGGCCAAGAGCCCGGCATATTCGCCCTGCGCGCCGGAATTCGGCTGGAGCGAGATCGCGTCATAGCCGGTGATGTCGCACAGCCATTTTTCCAGCCGCGCAAACAGCGCGTGATAGCCGCGTGCCTGCTCGCTTGGCGCGAACGGATGCAAGCTGCCGAACTCCGGCCAGGTCAGCGGCATCATCTCGGTGGTTGCGTTCAGCTTCATGGTGCACGAGCCCAGCGGGATCATGGCGCGGTCGAGCGCGAGATCGCGGTCGCTGAGCTTGCGCATGTAGCGCAGCATCTCGGTTTCGGAACGATGCGCATGGAACACCGGATGGGTCAGGAAGGGCGTCGTCCGCTTCAATGCGTCCGGCAGCGTCTCGCGCGTGGTCGCGTCGATCTCGGCATAGGAGAGGTTGCCGCCGAACGCACGCCAGACCGCCTCAACGGTCGCCGGCGTCGTGGTCTCGTCGAGCGCAATGCGCAGGGCGCCATCACCGAGGCCGAGATTGATCGTCTCGGAAGCCGCGCGCGCGACGATCTCGTCGCGCTTCGCGCCGACGTCCACGCTGACCGTGTCGAAAAAGTTTTCGGAGCGCGGCGCGAAGCCGAGCTTGCGCAAGCCCGCGGCCAGCACCGCGGTGCGGCGATGCACGATGCGCGCGATCTGCGAGAGACCTTCGGGGCCGTGATATACGGCGTACATCGAGGCGATCACCGCAAGCAGAACCTGCGCTGTGCAGATGTTGGAGGTCGCCTTCTCGCGGCGGATATGCTGCTCGCGGGTCTGAAGCGCGAGGCGATAGGCGGGTGCGCCACGCGAGTCCACGGAGAGGCCGACGATGCGGCCGGGCAGCGAGCGCTTCAGCGCATCGCGCACCGCCATGTAGGCCGCGTGCGGGCCGCCATAACCCATCGGCACGCCAAAGCGCTGCGCCGAGCCGATCGCGATATCCGCCCCTAACTCGCCGGGCGAAGCGAGCAGCGTCAGCGCCAGCAGATCGGCGGCAACGATCGCAAGCGCGCCCTTGGCGCGAAGCGTCGCAATGGCCGGCCGCAGGTCGCGCACCGCACCCGAGCTGCCGGGATATTGCAGCAGCGCACCAAGCACGTCTGTGTTGTCGAGATCGGTGAGGGGATCGCCGACGATCAGGTTCCAGCCCAGGGGTTCGGCGCGGGTGCGCATCACCGCGAGCGTCTGCGGATGCACGTCCTTGTCGACGAAGAAGGCTTGCGCCTTCACCTGTGAGTGCCGCTCCGCGAGCGCCATGGCCTCCGCCGCGGCCGTCGCCTCATCGAGCAGCGAGGCGTTGGCAACATCGAGCCCGGTGAGATCGCAGATCATGGTCTGGAAGTTGAACAGCGCTTCCAGCCGGCCCTGGCTGATCTCGGGCTGGTAAGGGGTATAGGCCGTGTACCAGGCGGGGTTTTCCAGAATGTTGCGCTGGATGACCGCGGGCAAAATGGTGCCGGAATAGCCCTGGCCGATCAGCGAGGTGAAGACCTGGTTTTGCGCCGCGAGCTCGCCCATATGCGCGATCGCTTCCGTCTCGCTCAGGGGCTTGCCGAGATCGAGGGGGGCCGCCTGCCGGATCGAGGCGGGCAGCGTCTCCGCCATCAGCGCGTCCCCGCTTTTCGCGCCGACGGTGTCCAGCATCGCCGCGACATCGCGCGCGGAGGGGCCGATATGGCGGCGTACGAAAGAGGCGGCGGTATCGCCGTTGGATTTGCGGTGCGCGGTCATCATCGGTCCTCGCTTTACGCCGTGTGCGCCTTGTAGGCGGCTTCATCCATGAGGCCGCCGAGCTCGCTCTTGTCGGCAATCTTGATCTTGAAGAACCACGCCTTGCCTGCGGCGTCCGAATTGACCAGCGCCGGCTCATCGACGACCGCCTGGTTGACCTCGAGCACTTCGCCCGAGATCGGCGCATAGACGTCGGACGCCGCCTTCACGGACTCGACCACGGCCGCAGCTTCCGTCTTCTTCAGGGCGCGGCCGACCTTGGGCAGCTCGACGAACACGACGTCGCCGAGCTGCTGCTGGGCGTAATCGGTGATGCCGACGGTTGCGACATCGCCCTCGATGCTCAGCCATTCATGGTCGGAGGTGTACAGCGTCGTGGTCATTCTCGGTCCTCAGCGTTTGTAGGTGTTTTTCACGAATGGCATGGCGGCGACGGTGAGCGGCAGCCGCTGGCCGCGCACTTCGGCAAAGAGCTTTGTGCCGAGCGCGCTTTTCGCGGTGGGCACATAGCCCATCGCCACCGGTGCATTCAGGCTCGGGCCAAAACCGCCGGAGGTGACGGTGCCGATCGCTTCGCTCGACGTCGCATCCGCAAACAGCAGCGCGCCTTCGCGCACCGGCGCGCGGCCCTCGGCCCGCAGACCGACGCGGCGGCGGTTCGCGCCCTGGTCGAAATGGGCGAGGATCTTTTGAGCGCCCGGAAAACCGCCGGCGCGGGCGCCACCGGTGCGGCGGCTCTTCTGCACCGACCATTCCAGCGCGGCCTCGACCGGCGTGGTCGCGGTGTCGATGTCGTGGCCGTAGAGGCAGAGCCCGGCCTCGAGCCGCAGGCTGTCACGGGCCCCTAGCCCGATCGGCAACACATCGGAATTTGCGAGCAGCGCCTTGGCGAGGCGTTCGGCATCGCCTGCGGGAACCGAGATCTCGAACCCGTCTTCGCCGGTATAGCCCGAGCGCGACACGAAGCAGTCGATGCCGTCGACCTTGCGCGGGCCCGCGTCCATGAATTTCATGGACGGCGCCTCTGCACAAAGTTTCGCCAGCGCGGCTTCGGCCTTCGGACCCTGAAGTGCGATCAGTGCGCGGTCGTTCAGCGAATCGATGATGCAGTCATCGGCGAGGTGCGCGCGCAGATGCGCCTCGTCCTCGGCCTTGCAGGCAGCATTGACGACCAGGAACAGGTGATCGCCGAAATTGGCGACCATCAAATCGTCGAGGATGCCGCCGTCGGGATTGGTGAACTGGGCATAGCGCTGCCGCCCCGGTGCAAGCGCCACGATGTCCTGCGGCACCAGACGCTCCAGTGCTCTTGCCGCGTCCTCGACCTTGCCGGACTTCGGCCGGAGCGCGATCTGGCCCATATGGGACACGTCGAACAGGCCGGCGGAACTGCGGGTATGCAGGTGCTCTTTCAGGACGCCCGCCGGGTACTGCACAGGCATTTCGTAGCCCGCGAACGGCACCATCTTGCCGCCAAGGGACACGTGCAGCCCGTAGAGGGGGGTACGTCTGAGGGAATTTTGGTCGTCGCACGCAAGCATCACAGGGGCCCTCGCGGTTCCCGGGGAGGATTCCCCGAAAAACCAGTCGAAGCCCCATCTGTCGCTGTGCCTGAGAGTATTATCCCGTCGGCGGGTGCCACCCGGGCTTCGATGCCCGTCGGCGCCTCTTTCCAGATGCTGTCAAAGCCACGCGGTCCTTTTGCCTGAGAGTTTCCGGGGCGGTTGCTCCTTCGGCGCCGGCACCAAAGCCGGTCTCTCCCGACGTGGCCGTACGATACAGGTAGGTACAGAACACAGGCCAGCCAAGGCTGTCAACGCACCTGCAGCAGCTATCAACGAGGATTGCGCGCCTGCGGCAACCCTCTGATCTCTCTGCACAGTTTCTGGACAGGGCAGCTCACCTTGTCTAAAAGCGCTATCGCCCGCAGATATCAGCCTTGATGTCGAGTTTGGATGGCTCTGGCGGGTCCTATCACCCGATTGGATGAACATGAGCGGCGTCAACGAGATCAGGTCGACCTTTCTGAACTTCTTTGCCAAGAACGGCCACGAGATCGTGCCGTCCTCGCCATTGGTGCCGCGCAACGATCCGACGTTGATGTTCACCAATGCCGGCATGGTGCAGTTCAAGAACGTCTTCACGGGCGTCGAGAAGCGCCCCTATCAGCGCGCCACCACTTCGCAGAAATGCGTGCGCGCCGGCGGCAAGCACAACGACCTCGACAATGTCGGCTATACCGCGCGCCATCTCACCTTTTTCGAGATGCTCGGCAACTTCTCCTTCGGCGACTACTTCAAGGAGCGCGCGATCGAGCTCGCCTGGAATCTGATCACCAAGGATTTCGGGCTGAAGAAGGACAAGCTGCTCGTCACCGTCTATCACACCGACGACGAGGCGGCCGGCTTGTGGAAGAAGATTGCTGGCTTCTCCGACGATCGCATCATCCGCATTCCGACCTCGGACAATTTCTGGGCGATGGGCGATACCGGCCCGTGCGGGCCGTGCTCGGAGATCTTCATCGATCGCGGCGAGCACATCTGGGGCGGGCCTCCGGGCAGCCCGGAAGAGGACGGCGATCGCTTCCTCGAATTCTGGAATCTCGTGTTCATGCAGTTCGAGCAGGTGACGAAGGAGGAGCGCCAGCCGTTGCCGCGCCCCTCGATCGACACCGGCATGGGGCTGGAGCGCATGGCGTGCATTCTGCAGGGTGTCGACAGCGTCTTCGAGACCGATCTCTTCCGTCAGCTGATCGATGCGACCGCGTCCGCGCTCGGCAGCGGACCGAATGAGCAGACCGTCGCCTCGTTCAGGGTCATCGCCGATCATCTGCGCTCCTCGGCCTTCCTCGTCTCCGACGGCGTGCTGCCCTCGAACGAGGGCCGCGGCTACGTGCTGCGCCGGATCATGCGCCGCGCGATGCGCCATGCGCAGCTCCTGGGCGCGAAAGAGCCGCTGATGCATCGCCTTGTCTGGGCGCTGGTCCGCGAGATGGGCCAGGCCTATCCGGAGTTGGTGCGCGCGGAAAAGCTGATCGAGGAAACGCTGCGGCTGGAAGAGACCCGCTTCCGCAAGACGCTGGTTCGCGGCCTTGCGATCCTCGACGAGAAGAGTTCCGGCTTGAAGAAGGGCGACATGTTCGACGGTGACGTCGCCTTCACGCTCTACGACACCTACGGCTTCCCGCTGGATCTCACGCAGGACGCGCTGAAGTCGCGCGGCATCAGCGTCGACCAGTCCGCCTTCACCGACGCGATGGAACGCCAGCGCGAGAAGGCGCGTGCCTCCTGGGCGGGCTCGGGCGAGGCGGCGAGCGAGGCGATCTGGTTCCCGTTGCGCGAGAAGCTCGGGGCCACCGAATTTTTGGGCTATGAGACCGAGAGCGCCGAAGGCGTCGTTGCTGCACTGGTCAAGGACGGCAAGGAAACCGACAGCCTCAAGGCCGGCGAGACCGGTGCGCTCGTGCTGAACCAGACGCCGTTCTATGCGGAGTCCGGCGGCCAGGTCGGCGACACCGGCGTGATGGTCGGCGAGGGCGGAATCAAATTCCGCGTCACCGACACGCAGAAGAAGCTCAGCGATCTCTTCGTGCATATCGGCACGGTGGAGCAGGGCACGCTGAAGGCCGGCACCGCGCTCCAGCTCGAGGTGGACCACGCGCGCCGTTCCTCGATCCGCGCCCATCACTCGGCGACGCATCTGCTCCACGAGGCGCTGCGTCAGGTGCTTGGCGATCACATCGCGCAGCGCGGCTCGCTGGTCGCGCCCGATCGCCTGCGCTTCGACTTCGTGCATCCCAAGCCGATCACGCCGGAGGAGCTCGCCCGCGTCGAGGACATCGCCAACGACGTGGTGCTGGAGAATGACGAGGTTACCACCCGCGTCATGGGTGTGGACGAGGCCCGCGAGGCCGGTGCGCGTGCGCTGTTCGGCGAGAAATATGGCGACGAGGTTCGTGTCGTCTCCATGGGCAAGACCGCGCGCGAGCACGGCGCCAACGCGCTCGGCTGGTCGGTCGAGCTCTGCGGTGGCACCCATGTCAAGCGCACCGGCGATATCGGCCTGATCACGCTGACGAGCGAGAGTGCGGTCGCCTCCGGTGTTCGCCGCATCGAGGCGCTGACCGGACGCCATGCGCGCAAGCATGCCAACGACACCATGGCGCTGGCGAAGACCGCAGCGGCCGAGCTGCGCACCTCGCTCGAGGATGTGCCGGCGCGCATCACCGCGCTGATGGACGAGCGCAAGAAGCTCGAGCGCGAATTGTCCGACGCCCGCAAGAAGCTTGCGATGGGCGGCGGTGCATCGTCCGGCAATGGCGCTGCCGCTGGCGTGCGCGAGGTCGGCGACGTCAAGCTGATGGCGCGTGCGGTCGAAGGCATCGAGATGAAGGATCTCAAGAGCCTTGCCGACGACGGCAAGAAGCAGATCGGCTCCGGCGTCGTCGCGATCGTCGGCGTCACCGAGGACGGCAAGGCCGGCGTCGTGGTTGGTGTCACCGCCGACCTCACCTCGCGTTTCAACGCCGTCAACCTGGTTCGCGTCGCCTCCGAAGCGCTCGGCGGCAAGGGTGGCGGCGGCCGGCCTGACATGGCGCAGGCTGGCGGGCCCGACGGCGCCAATGCGGCGGCGGCGCTCTCGGCGATCGAAAAAGCCATGGTCGGCGCGTAAACACCGTGCGCCTCGTTCCGCGAGGACGTGGGCTTCGCGATCCCAATTTGAGGGATCGCCTCTACGAGCTCCTCGAGCACGATCCGCTGGCCTATTCCGCCGGGTCGCGCTTCATCCAGGTGATCATTGCCGTGATCGTGCTCGACGTCGTGGCAATGACGCTTGCCTCGGTGCCGGACCTGGACGCGCAATTCGACGCGCTGTTCTCGGCGATCACCATTCTGTCCGTGATCGTGTTCGCGTTGGAATATGTGGCGCGGCTGTGGACGGTCGCGGGCCATACGCAGCGCAAGGGGTCGGCGCTTGCCGACCGGCTCTCCTACGTCTTCTCCGCGCTCGGCATCATCGATCTCATGGCGTTCCTCCCCGCCGCGATCGTGCTTGCCACCGGCCGGCACGCGACGCTGGCTGCGCTCGGCGTGCTGCCGTTCTTCAAGTTGATCCGCTATTCGCCGGCGATGCGCTCGCTGTTTGCAGCCGTCCATGCCGAACGGCGCGCTTTGATCGGATGCATCGTCATCCTGATCGGCGTGGTGCTCACCTTCGCCTCGCTCCTCTATGCCATCGAGCGCGAGGTGCAGCCGGAAAAGCTCGGCACCATTCCGCAGGCGATGTGGTGGGCGATCGTGACGCTCGGCACGGTCGGCTATGGCGACGTCGTGCCCGTGACGCCGCTTGGCAAATTCGTGTCCGTGTTCGCCATCATCAGCGGCTTTGCGATGATCGCGCTGCCGGTCGCGATCATCTCCTCGGCATTTGCCGAGGAGGTGAGGCGCCGCGACTTCGTCGTCACCTGGGGCATGCTGGCGCGGGTGCCGCTGTTCTCGAACCTCTCGGCATTGGAGATCGCCGACATCATGCGGCTGCTGCGGGCACGCACCATCGAGCAGGGTGAGATCCTGGTTCGCCGTGGCGATGCTGCCTCGTCGATGTATTTCATTACGGCCGGCGAGGTCGAGATTTCACTCCCGAGCCAGCGTGTGCGGCTTGCCGACGGCACTTTCTTCGGCGAGATCGCACTGCTGCACAAAACCAAACGCAGCGGCACGGTGACCGCCACGCGCAAGACCCGCCTTCTGGTGCTCGACGCCCAACATTTTCATGCCCTGATCGAACGCATGCCGACGCTCGCCGCGCATGTGCACAACACGGCTAAGGCGCGGCTCGAAGAGACGGGCGACCTCGCGGCGACCGAGCTCGCGCAGGCGGAGCGCGAGGGCACCGACCGCTGAGCGATCAGCCCTTGCGCAGGAAGACGTAATCGGCCGAGTAGGGCGCGCTCTTGAACTCGCCGGCCTTTTCGCAAGGGCCCTCGAGCTTGCCGCCATGGGTGTTGATGCGCTGGACGGTGGTGACGGGCGCCAGAACGCCGCTGCCCCGGCGCGAGGCGACCTCGAGCTTCAGCCAGGGGATGTCACCTGCGGTTGCGCCCGGCGCGTTACCGATGGCCTTGCCGACCACGGCGCTGCCGTCGGCGTGCTCCCAATTGGGGCCTGCATAGTGGCGGCCGATCGTCTTGCCTTCGGAAAGCAGCGTCGCGATCGGCTCGCGGAAGGCCCAGCCGAGCTTGCCGTCGGTCCCTGCCTTGCACTCATAGACCTGCGCGCCCTCGGCGTGGACGCTTAGCACGATGCTCTCGCCGGGCGCGGCGATCGCCTCGGGCAGCGCCTGCTCCGCGGCTGCGGCCGATCCGATCAGGGCCGAGAGCAGCAAAGTGGGGACGGCGAGCTTGATGGACATGGTCGATCTCCGCGCAATGGGCGTCAAAATGGAAGGGCCGCGCTGAGGCGCGGCCCGTGATGATGTCTAACCGTACTCCGGCGAAAATGCGAGACGCCGGCTTACGCCGCCAGCGCCTTCGCGAGGTTCTCGGCGACCTTGTCGAGGAAGCCGGTGGTAGACAGCCAGCGCTGGTCGGCGCCGACGAGGAGCGCGAGATCCTTGGTCATGTAGCCGTCTTCGACGGTGTCGACGCAGACCTTCTCAAGGGTGGTCGCAAACTTCGCCAGCTCCGGATTGTTGTCGAGCTTGGCGCGGTGGGCGAGGCCACGGGTCCAGGCGAAGATCGACGCGATCGAGTTGGTCGAGGTCTCCTTGCCCTTCTGGTGCTCGCGGTAGTGGCGGGTCACCGTGCCGTGCGCGGCTTCAGCTTCCACCGTCTTGCCGTCGGGCGTGAGCAGGACCGAGGTCATCAGGCCGAGCGAGCCGTAGCCCTGCGCGACCGTGTCGGACTGCACGTCGCCGTCGTAGTTCTTACAGGCCCAGACATAGCCGCCGGACCACTTCAGCGCCGAGGCCACCATGTCGTCGATCAGGCGATGCTCGTAGGTCAGGCCCTTGGCGTCGAATTCCTTCTTGAACTCGCGGTCGAAGACGTCCTGGAAGATGTCCTTGAAGCGGCCGTCATAGACCTTCAGAATCGTGTTCTTGGTCGAGAGATAGACCGGGTAGTTGCGCATCAGGCCGAAGTTGAAGGACGCGCGGGCGAAGTCGATGATGGAGTCGTCGAGATTGTACATCTCCATGGCGACGCCGGCGCCGGGCGCCTTGAAGACTTCCTTCTCGATCACGGTGCCGTCCTCGCCGACGAACTTCAGCGACAGCGTGCCCTTGCCGGGAAACTTGATGTCGGTGGCGCGGTACTGGTCGCCATAGGCGTGGCGGCCGATGATGATCGGCTTGGTCCAGCCGGGAACGAGGCGCGGCACGTTCTTGCAGATGATCGGCTCGCGGAAGATCACGCCGCCGAGGATGTTGCGGATGGTGCCGTTCGGCGACTTCCACATCTGCTTCAGGTTGAACTCCTTCACCCGGGCTTCGTCCGGGGTGATGGTGGCGCACTTCACGCCGACGCCGACCTTCTTGATCGCCTCGGCGGCGTCGATCGTCACCTGATCGTTGGTCTGATCGCGGTACTCCATCCCCAGGTCGAAATAGAGCAGCTGGACATCGAGGAACGGGTTGATCAGCTTGTCCTTGATGTACTGCCAGATGATCCGGGTCATCTCGTCGCCATCGAGTTCGACGACGGGGTTGGTCACCTTGATTTTTGCCATTGGGAAAAGGGCCCTCTTCGAGATCAGCAGCTGTTGGAACAGGTTTGATGAAGCGGGCCTATAGCATCCGCGGGCACCGACCGGAAGGGAGCTGGAGCGGTTAGGTCCTATCCCTCAACGCGGGCCAGTATCGCCGCTCCAGGCGGCGGCGTGCCTTGCCTTCAGGCATGGCCCGAATGATCGAACCGCCTGCACCGGGATGCTGTTCCTCCACAGCCTCTGCGACGTGGCGCCAGAGCCGCGCGGCGCGCCAGCAGCGGTCCGGGTGGCACAGGGCCCGAATGCGGTCCCAGATCGGCCGGGCGAAGGCCGGATCGACCGCATGGCAGGCGGTCCAGAGCACTTCGAGAGCATAGGCCCGGGAATTGTGCGGTTGGACAGTTGGGGCGAGGTCGAGGCAACGCGCGCGCTCCCGCTCGGCAAAGGCCCGAGTGTCTCGTCGCACGGCGACGGCGATCGGCCATGCCATCACCGCGACGGTGCCATAGGCATCGTGGCAGCGGGCGGATTCTTTCGCCGCTTCCTCAAGCACCGAAAGCAGCGTCCGCTCGTCCGGCGCGGCTTCTGCGACATAAGCGAGGGCCTGCACGCGGTACCATGCGTCGGGACATCCGCGAGCAGCTTCCAAAGCCTGACGGATATTGCTGCGAGCTAGCTCTCCGGCTCGCATCCGGCCCATCACGGAGGCATGCGAGGGCGCTGGGGCATGAGAATATCGTGGCGGGAAGGACATGATCGTGCTTTGTCGCGGCAACACGAGAGCCAGTTCGATTTCGGTGGTGCCGGAAAATTCGCTGCTAACCTCATATTTTGCTTGAGAAATCCGGCCCGCGGGGGCAATCGGGGACTTGAATCTGTTTCTCAAGAAGCGCCACGCAACGCCCTGATCTGGAATCGGAAGGACGATGTCGGGTACCGACAAGACCAAGACGGGCTTCGACCTCGAAGGCCCCGCGATCATTCTGGTCGAGCCCCAGCTCGGCGAGAACATCGGCATGGCGGCCCGTGCGATGGGCAACTTCGCCCTGAGCCGCTTGCGCATCGTCAACCCGCGCGATGGCTGGCCCAACATTGCCGCCCAGCGCGCGGCGGCCGGTGCCGACCATATCCTGGAGCGGGTCGAACTGTTCGACACCGTCGAGCAGGCCGTCTCCGATCTCGACCTGTTGTTTGCCACCAGCGCCCGGGCCCATGACCAGGCCAAGCCGGTGGTCGGCCCGGAAGCGGCGACGACCGAGATCGCCGGCCACATTTCCACCGGCGGAAGGGCCGGCATCCTCTTTGGCCGCGAGCGCTGGGGGCTGACCAATGAGGAGGTCGCGCTCGCCAACCGGGTCATCACCTTCCCGGTCAACCCCGGCTTCGCCTCGCTGAACCTCGCGCAGGCGGTGCTGCTGGTTGGCTACGAATGGTTCAAGCGGGCGACGGAGGGCGCGCTGCCGCACGGCATGCCGGAGCGTTCCGAGCGCGCCTCGCAGCACCAGATCCTGGCCTTCTTCGAGAATCTCGTGCGCGAGCTCGACCGGGTTGAATTCCTCCGCCCGGCCGAGAAGCGCGACACCATGCTGGTGAACCTGCGCAACATTTTCACCCGCATGGAGCCGACCAAGCAGGACATGCACACCTTGCACGGGGTGGTGATGGCGATCGCGGAAGGGCGGAAGGGGCCAGCCAAGGGCGGCGTGCTCGATGGCGAGCAGGCGACGCGGCTGCGCGCGCTGCTGGCCGAACATGGCCAGGGCGGGGCGCCCGACAGCGGCAGCACCGTGCGCGGGCTCGCGCGCCTCCTCCGCCGCAACCCGACCGATGCCGAGCGCCTGCTCTGGCAGGCCCTGACCCGCGACCGCCGCTTCGCCGGCCAATTCAAGCGCCAGACCCCGGTCGGCCGGCACATCCCGGACTTCGTCTCCTTTCCGCACCGGCTTGCGATCGAGCTGGTTAATCCAGGCGAGGGCGAGACGATCGTAGCCGACCGCGCCGCGCGGCGGGCCTGGCTGGAGGCGCGGGATTATCGGGTGGTCGAGATCAAGGCGGCGGACGTGGAGCGGGATCTGGAGGTCGAGTTGGCGCGGTTGGCGGCGATGCTGCGCTGACAAATCGGAAAATCCGTAGAGCGTGTGAGCCAATTCGCTTTTCTGCATTCGACATCAAGGAGCGGTAGCGCCCCTTGATGGCAAGGAGCCGGCGGCGTCAGGCCGTCCGGTGTGCTTCTACGGTCTATGCTTTAGCGAGATAGTGTCCCTGCAAGATGTTGTTGATGAGGGCGTACCAGAGCACGACGGCACGGACCTTCTCGATACCGCGCACGGTCAATTGCCTGAGGTCCCAGTTCCGCCATCGGGCATGGATGCATTCGCAGATCGTGCGGGCCTGGTACTGTGCCTTGCCGGCT
>NZ_AXAS01000100.1 GCF_000472925.1 Bradyrhizobium sp. Ec3.3 | reverse complement strand
TTCCGCGCAAGGTTGTGAAGGGCGGCTCTCATCTGTGCGCACCGAACTATTGCCGTCGCTATCGTCCGGCAGCTCGCCATGCGCAACCGATCGACACGTCAATGAGCCATGTACATGTCAGTGAGTCTTGACGACACCTTTAATTGGCACTGCGGGGTAAAGCAAAACGGAGCAATCGTCGCGGAATGCCCCGTCGCTGCCGACAAAGATCGCTCGATGGTTAGAAAAGAAAACCCGCCCGAAGGCGGGTTGCGCAAGGTACCGCAATGGGTCTGCCAATATCAGTCAGCGGCACACGTCTCTGCGGTGTTCCTCTGCAAGCTAGACGCCACGCCCACGGTGAGTTGGCTGGGATCTGCCGACGCCTCAACTATCCGTGGTTTTAGGCGCGGTGTCAGAATCGCGATCTGATTGGGAGAAGCGGGCATGCCGGCCAACATTAGCTGTGGCGTAGCCGAAGTCTCCTCAACGTGGGCCGCTCCCAGCACTGCTACTTGGGTCCGGGAGATCGGGAAGCCCGTCACTTCGAAAGCCGGAAAGCGCAAAGTGCACGCGCCGGCTTGATGGGGCGCCGCACCTGCTACGGAGGCGACGGCGGTTGCGATCAAGAACAGATTTCTCATGATAATACCCCACTGAAATAGAGAGATATTTTCACCACGAATTCCACAGTCACCATAGTTCTAGGTCAGCGACGCATATGTGAACTCGCTCACTAGCCGCGCCGAATTCTGTTTGCGCAATCACTAATATGCTTAATTAAAGGCCGCAGTCAGTAAAACTGTCGCCAGGTGAGATGTTAGTGTTCACCAATTGGCGTGGTCTGCCCGATAGCAACGTTCACGGAAAGAATTTCAGGACAGCGCCCCGGACAGTAATTTTCCGCGACTCGAGACGAGTGCGACGACGTTGAATAGAAAAGACCAATCAGTGAAACACATGCGTGTAACGGCCTCGGTTTTGCGAGAGTTCAGCAGCCGGGGTGGGAAAACAACCCAGCAGCACTGCATTTTCCGACTCAACGAAGCGCGATTCCGTCTCTCAGGGGGAGTTCAGCTCTCAAGGGGGAGTTCAGGCAGACAAATACGGACGGACACCGGGGACCTAAGTCTCCACCGGCGATAGCCAGTGGGCCCACCGCACGCCGAGGCCCCCAGTAATTGATATTTTGCAAGCCCGCGTCGGGGCCGCTTTGATGGCGGCATGCGTAGACCTGTCCGCCCCGAGAACCGCACACCGCCGCCCGGTCACCGTCCGCTCAAGTTAACCTTCGGCGAGATGCGCGAGATGGACGTGCGTGGCGTCCTGGTCTATTGCGCTGAATATCGTTGCAGTCATTTGGTGTTGCTCATAGCCGATCGCTTTGCGGACTAGGTGCGGTTGTCGGACGTCGAGCAGCGGTTCGTCTGTCGCGCCGCTGCGGCAAGGGGGACCGCCGGACATCAATTGTCGGCGGGATGGAATAGGGCGGCGCGATAGATGGGAATATCGCTGGTTGGATTGATCCATCTCAATAATCCTCCTGAGCCCGCCCCTAGAATCTCCGCGTCAATGCGCTCACTACGATGGAGGGCGTTATGATCAGATTGTTTACGCGTGGTTGCTTCACTGAGAGTTATGCCAAGGGGTTAGTTAGCGCACCCGAGGACAGAGAGCCGGCTGTGCGCAAGCTGATTGAGGGTGCAGGTGGCAAGCTTGTTAGCTTTTATTTCACGACCGGCGACTCTGATTTCATGCTCATTTCTGAGGCTGACGAGTCCGAATCCATTATCGCCGCTCTGTTGGCAGCGGTGGCGGCGGGCACAATATCCGGCGTGAAAACAGCAAGAGCTTGGACTGGAGCGGAATTCAAATCGGTGGCCGAAAGGGCTTCCAAAGCAGCTAGCCATTATCGGGCTCCCGGCAAAAGCTAAGAGAGACATTGCCACCAGACGATTTTCGGCTGTCGGATCATTGAGCCGCGCTACGTCTGCCAGTCCCGCGGCAGGCGCGGCGCGGCACTACTTCGCTACCTACCCGCCAATTGAACACCGGTGGCGCATCAATCTTGAATACCTTCGATGCGAGAGGCCTCGGTGGTGACTTCCGACGAGGCAATCAGTGTCTCGCTTCGTACAAGTTGGCTCACACTTTCGGCTCGCCAGAAAGCAATATTAAGCTTGCGGATTTTGACCGCGAAGCCTCGGTTGGAAAAACAGAATGATGGTCAAACGGAGTGGGCCCGCCGGCTCATGCTGGCGGGCCCTGGATTGATCGCCCCAGCCGCCAGCGATGCGTCAACAACCGCTGCCGGTTGCGCTTCCCTGTGCGATCGGCGCCGTCGTTCATGCTGCAGGATCAATCACTTTCCAACGGGGCCCCAATAGGTCGCGATCTTGCGCGAGGAGTTACCTAGCTTTCGATAGTTAGGCATTACCGACCGTGGTGGAGGAGTGCGAAGCTCGATACGAACCGCCGGTTGTCGCCGGCCTAGGGATTCGGAGCCGCCGTTTGCATCTCGTGTCCCGGACTGAAACCGGATGCGCCGGGAGGCCCAGACGGCGTGCTTGAGGATGCGGCTTGCATCTCATGCCCCGGGCTGAAGCCGGACGCGCCGGGGTGCCCGGAGGACGAACTTGAGGATGCGGCTTGCATCTCGTGTCCCGGACTGAAGCCGGACGCGCCGAGATGCCCGGCATGATTTGATGAACCATGATGCCCGCTATGCGAGTGCGAGCCTGAAAACACCGCTGAAAACGCCGCTTGTATCGCGTGTCCCAGGCTGAGGCTTGATGCCCCGTGATGCGCGCCATGCGACTGCGGGCTTGAGAACATTGATTGCATCGCGTGCCCTGGAGCAGCGGTCGATGCCGAACTGCCGTGACCGACACCACCAATGCCACCATGTCCCACGCCGCCGCCATGTCCGCCGGATCCACCAACGCCAGCTCCTACCCCGCCACCTGCTCCCGCTCCGGCACCGCCACCACCACCACCGCCGCCACCACCACCGCCGCCACCACCACCAGCGAGCAGCGGCCCGGCCGTTGTGATCAACAATGCAGGTATTGCGGTTACTGCAAGAAGCTTTGCCACCCTCGTCACGATGATCTCCTCTTCGCCCTCACTCCGCGTCCAGCTCCAGGCTACACTGCGGGGCTCGGCGGTGGTTGAAAGTCGAGCGCGCGACCAATGTTCCGCCCAAAAAGTCATCGAATAAGGCAAATGGGCGCGCACGCTGTTTTCTGCGCAGACTGTGACCAGAACGGCACATCTACCCGAGCGGCCCTCCCCGGCGAGATCACACCGCGCACTTCCAACGACCGCAAGTCGGGTTCGATCTCGCCCCTTCCAGGCGAGGTCTTGGGGTTGCTCTCCTCGGGCGAGTATTCCGCATCGACAGCGACAAGGCGGCGAGAGGTGGCCGCCTATTGCGGACTCGATTTACTCACGTTGAGTTCTTCGTTTTGCCCCCAGGCGGACTTCTTGCCATAGCGGGAAACGCAAGATTTGCATAAGATTAAGCCTTGTCGTGATCCGCCCGAGGGGAGCGAAATGCGACAACGTGATGGAAACGAGCAACCGATTAAGGGGCGGCGCGCGAATAGGGCCAAGGCTCGCGCGATTGCGGTCCCTTCCGTTGCCGATCTGCAAAAACAGGTCAGCATTCTCTCCCGCGAGTTGAAAGAGACGCGGGAGCAACAGAGCGCCACAGCCGAAGTTCTGAAAGTCATCAGTCGCTCGACGTTCAACCTGCAGGCTGTGCTGCAAGCTCTCGTCGAGTCGGTTGCCCGGCTGTGCGATGCCGACATGGCGCAAATCACTCGCCAACGTGGCGGCGTGTTCTTTCGGGCGGAGGCTTATGGTTTTCCTGACCAGTTTATCGAATACTCCAGAACCATTCCGGTCGCGGCGGACAGAGGCTCGGCGATCAGACGCGCGTTGCTCGAAGGGACAGCCGTTCATATCCCCGATGCGCTTGCCGATCCGGAATACACCTTCACGGAAGGCCAGCGGCTTGCGGATTTTCGCGCCGTCCTCGCGGTACCAATGCTGCGCGATGGCGCCCCCATTGGCGTCATCGTAATAACGCGGAAGGAAGCGCGTCCGTTTACACAAAAGCAGATCGAATTGGCGACAACATTTGCCGACCAGGCTGTGATCGCGATCGAGAACGTCCGCCTCTTCGACGAGGTGCGGACCAGGACGCGCGATTTGACGGACGCCCTCACCTACCAGACCGGCAGCGCTAACATCCTCAAGGTCATCGCCTCATCGCCGACTGATGTCGAACCGGTGCTGACGGCAATCGTGGAGAGCGCCTGCGTGATTTGCGAAGCAGAAGAGGCCCACGTCGCCTTGAGGGATGGCGATCACCTCGTATTCCAGGTGCAGCACGGGTCCGCCCCGGTTGTCTGGAAACGGCGGCCAATCAACCGCCTATGGGTCACGGGGCGTGCGGCAGTCGACCGCAGAGCTGTACATGTGCATGATCTCCTTTCGCCTGAAGGCGACGAGTTTCCCGACGGGCGCGAACTCGCACGCCGGGACGGTGCGCGCACCGTGCTGGCCGTACCCCTGCTGCGCGAAGGCGAGTGCATCGGCGTAATTGCGCTTCGCCGTATGGAGGTACGTCCATTCAGCGAGAAACAGATTGAGCTGCTGCAGACCTTCGCCGACCAGGCCGTGATCGCGATCGCCAACGTCCGCCTGTTCGACGAGGTCCAGGCCAAGACGCGCGATCTCGAGGAGTCGCTGCAGCAACAGACCGCCACCGCAGACGTGCTCAAGACTATCAGCCGGTCGTCCATCGACCTCGAGACGGTGCTCGACACGCTGGTGGAGACCGTGGCGCGTCTCTGCCGCGCAGACCAGGTATATATGTTCCACCTGCGCCATGACCTGTGGCACCTGATCGCGGCCTGCGGGCTTTCGGCGGAGGCAAGAGAATTCTTTCAAACGCACCCGTTCACGCCTGGCCGCGGCTCGACATCCGGTCGCGCCGCGTTGGAGCGTCGAGCCGTCCTCATCCCCGATGTCTTGCAGGATCCAGAATACACCCTCAGCGAAGGGCAGGAGATTGCCGGCTACCGCACGACGCTTGGCATTCCGCTGCTTCGCGAGGATACGCTGATAGGTGTATACAGCATTGCCCGGACGCTCGTCGAACCTTTTACGAACAAAGAGATCGAACTCGCCACCAGCTTCGCCGACCAGGCTGTGATCGCGATCGAGAATGCCAGGCTCTTCGATGAATTGCGCGGTCGTCAGGCCGAGCTGCGCGTCACGTTCGACAATATGGGCGACGGGGTCGTCATGTTCGATACCGCGGCGCGACTTACCGCGTGGAACCGCAATTTCCAGGAGATGCTCGAGCTGCCCGACGCTTTTCTAGCCGCGCGGCCGAGCTTTGCCGAATATTTCCGCTATCTCGCTGAGCGCGGCGAGTACGTCTCGGCCGATCTCGAAGCTCAACTCAGCCGCACGGTCGAAGACACCAGGCTTGAGATGCGCTTCGAGCGTATGCGGCCCGACGGCCGCGTCATCGAGGTGCGCCGCAATCCGGTACCGGGCGGCGGCTTCGTGCTGATCTATGCCGACATCACGGAGCGGAAGCGCGCCGAGCAGGCGGTTCGCGCAGCACGGGACGCCGCCGAGACGGCGTTGCGCGAGTTGCAGACGGCGCAGGCGAGCCTGGTCCATGCCCAGAAAATGGCGGCGCTTGGGCAATTGACTGCCGGCATCGCGCACGAGATCAAGAACCCGCTCAATTTCGTGAACAATTTTGCGGCACTCTCATCCGAGTTGACAGACGAGTTGAGCGACATACTCAAACCGGTAGCGCTGCCTAGCAAGGTCCGCGAGGAAGTCAGCGAGCTGACCGGCACCTTGAAGGACAACCTCGGAAGGGTCGTACAGCACGGCAGGCGCGCCGACTCCATCGTCAAGAACATGCTGCTGCATTCCCGCGAGGGCTCTGGTGAGCATCGGGCAGTTGAGATCAACGCAATCATCGACGAGAGCCTTAACCTCGCCTACCATGGAGCCCGCGCAGAGAAACAGGGTTTCAACATCACACTGGAGCGCGATTTCGATCCGGCGATCGGAGTTGCCGACATCTACCCGCAGGAGGTCACCCGGGCGCTTTTGAACCTGATCTCGAACGGGTTTTACGCCGCTACCCAGCGCGCAGGGACGGCCGGCAACGGCTTTGAACCGAGCTTAAAAGCGGCAACACGAAACCTCGGCGACAGGGTCGAAGTGCGCATCCGCGACAATGGTAATGGCATCCCGCTCGAAATCCGGGAGAAGATTTTCAACCCGTTCTTCACGACAAAACCGGCTGGTGAAGGTACCGGGCTCGGGCTGTCCATGAGCCACGACATCGTGGTGAAACAGCACGGAGGTACAATTGAAGTTGTGACTGAACCCGGTTCCTTTACCGAATTCGTTATTACGTTGCCGCGTGTCATGCCTTAGCAAGCAGAAGCAGGGGCAGAGAAATTGAGCACCTATATCCTTGTGGTCGATGACGAACCCGACGTCGAACACCTGTTTCGCCAGCAATTCCGCCGGGACATTCGCTCCGGACGTTTTGTCATGGAGTTTGCGACGTCAGCGGCGGAGGCGCTGGAGCGCACGAAGACGATCGCCGATCCCTTACTGATCCTGATCCTGTCGGACATCAACATGCCCGGCATGAGCGGACTTGAAATGCTGCCGAAGGTAAGGGCAGCGAGGCCGAACGTGCCCGTGATCATGATCACGGCCTACGGCGATGAAGCGACAAAGAAGAAAGCTGCTCAACTCGGGGCCGCCGGACTGCTGACCAAGCCGATCGACTTCGGGCTGTTGCGCGAGGAAATCGATGAGCGGCTGCAACGGGCGGCGTAGTTCGGTAGTGGCCGATCAGCGAAGTGGCGGCAGCTCTCATTGAGGTCCGCTGAGTGGGGCATAGCGAACACGCTGAGTTCTTCGCATTTTGACCCTCAACGGACATCGGACAGAATGTACGCAGTAGCGAAGCTGGATTTTTGGCCCCTATCAATGAGCCCGGCTGAAACGATAAGCTGTTGTCTCTTGGGTCGGAGGCGGGCATGAGGCGGCGCGAATTCCTCGGTGCGCTTGGCAGTGCCAGCCTCGCGTGGCCGCTCGCAGCGAGGGCGCAGCAGCACGTACCAGTGGTTGGTTTCCTGCACGGCGGGTCCCCTGAACCGAACGCGCATCTCGTTGCGGCGTTTCTACGCGGGCTAGAGGATTCTGGCTTTCGCGAACGGCACGACGTTGTTGTGGAGTATCGCTGGGCGGAGGGTAAGTATGATCGGCTACAGCAACTCGCCAGTGATTTGGTTAGCCGTCATGTCGCCGTGCTGTACACCGCGGGCGGCTCCGTCGCCGCCATCGAGGCACGCAAGGTATCAGTGGATACGTCCGCCTATCGGCGCAAAGCGGACTCGTTGTGCTCACTGCGAGTTATTCCGAGTCTGCCCCCGAGCAGACCTCTCATGGAGGCCAATCCATTTTGGGGCATATGTGATCATAGCGCCTTCTGTCAGCACCGGCGACGGAGGCAGAAACGTTGCGGGCGTTGTCGCCGAACCGCTTGATTACTTCCATTTCGCCGAGGTGCCTGACTGGGGTTTACGGGTTGGTGTTACAGCCCGATCCCGAAACAAGACCTGCTGCCTCGGTGAGGGAAATAGACGTGGCAACATCCATCGAAACGGAAGGCAGCGGCTTCGAGCTGGAAGTGTGAAGGTGCTGCAGGCGATGTGCCAGCGAAGCCTGCCACCGATCCCGACAGCGGGATCTTCACCGCCTCGATGGCGTAGCCCGGCGCGATGCTGACAAGGCAAGATATTTCGACTAACCTGCAAGGCGGGAAGGAACAGGGCCCACGACAGGAGATCGATGAGCACTGTAAAAAACGCTCTGGCCCAGAAGAGTGGCGCCCTGATCCGTGTTCGTTCCGGCGACATGGTCGTCGAAGCCTTGCGCCAGATGCGCGACAACCAGGTCCGGTCGGTGCTGGTCATCGACGACGACGTGCTGGTCGGTATCGTGACCCAGGGTGACTGCGCCATCAAAGTGCTGCTGCCCGGGCTCGATGCGAAGCAGACGCCGGTGGGCCAAGTGATGACGAGCAACCCGGTGACGGTCAAGCCGGACGATCGGCTAGAAGGCTGCATGGCAATGATGGCTGCGCGCGGTTTTCGCCATCTGCCAGTGCTAGACGCGAGCAAGGTCGTGGGCGTGATCTCGATCGGAGACGTCGTCAAGAACATCATCCGGGATTTGGAGCACAACGTGGACGACCTGATGGGCTACATCATGAAGGACGGCCCCGGGGGCTGACAGACGAACCGCGGTGCCGTCGCCCCCGGCCGCGATCCTGCGGCAGGCCTAGTTCTTCTACGATTGAAAACCGCTCGCCGAGGTGGTCTAGCCGCCGCCACGCGAAAGTGGTTTTCTCCTCTCGCGCAACAGACTTTGGTTCAGCCCGGCCCCTGCGGCCGGTTTTTTACGTCAGCAATGCGTCAGGCGGTCGCCGCGATCGCCCGCTTCACCATCATCGGACGCCACCGCTGGCCGACCAATCGATCGCGGACGCGGTGCAGCGCCTGAAGGTCGAGCCGGTCGGCTGTGTTGGTCGCGACGAATTTCATGGTCGGGCGTTGGACGGCCTCGGCGATCGCTTCCGCATCTCGGAAGTCATTCTTCTGTCCCTTTGAATACGGGCGCACGTATTTCGCCGGCATCAGGCGGGCGTCGTGGCCAAGTCTTTGGAGTTTGCGGCTGAGATGATGGGCGCCTACGCAGGCCTCCATGCCGATCAAGCACGGCGGCAGGTTGGCGAGCCGCGTTTCCACCTGGCCGCGTGACCACTTCTGACGCAGCACGATGGCACCGCGGTGATCATGACCCACGAGGTGGAACGAGTTCTTGCCGATATCGATGCCGATCACGGCGATCGCTGTGTTGAGGTTCTGAGACATGGCGTGCTCCTTGACTTGAGCGGCCCTTGCCAGCTTCTCGCACTGGCGGGGCTGGAGCACGGCCGGACCATCCCATTAGCGGAAGTCGAGCGGCCCAATTTGCTGCAATGCGACCACACCGTAGTCGTTCGAAGACTGTGTTAGGCTTTTACAGCGCAGCACTCTTAGGGGCGAGAAATCCATGAGACGGCGTGATTCCCTCACCGGCCTAGCCGTCATGGGAGGTGGTACCACGCTTGCACGTCTGTCCAACGCGCAAGCACCGCGCAAAATGACGCGGGTGGGTATCGCGACGATTCAACCCCGCACGGGACCATTGTGGACAGCATTCGAACAGCGGCTGAAAGAACTTGGATATGCCGAGGGAGAAAATCTTGCCGTCGAGTTCATAGACCTCAATGGAACGGTCGAAAAAGAACTCCGTTGACGTCATGAGTCCGGAAATGGCCTTAGCCGACCTACCATTCACCTTGGCGAATATCCGCTCTCGTAAATAGCAGACGCCGATGCCGCGCGTAGGCGGCCATGACCTAGCTGGCGAGGAACCGTAACCGACAACCGAGGATACTGAGCTCGACGCGGCCGGGTAGGCAGTTCAACAATGGCTGAAATCAGCTCTCACCCACTTTTGGCGACTGACACCGTAGCGGTGTGGGACGTTTTGTGCTCAGGCACATGCAAGCACAAAAGCGCCGAGGAATGCGTTAGCACAACACATCTCGTGTTTCCTTACCGCGGCGTCTACGTGCATCATACAGGTCAGGTCGAGACAGTCGCGGAAGCGAATCAGGTGGTGTTCTTTAATGAAAGTGAACCCTATCGAGTTAGCCATCCTCTTGAAGGCGGCGATGCAAGTCTATCGATCGGAATCGATGAGGCGACGCTGTTGGAGCTGGCGCCTGCCGACTTCCTCCATACGAAAGCTCGACTCCTTTTCAACCGGCCTCGCATGCGTATTGATGCGCCCGCACAGTTGCTCGCAGCACTTGTGCGTCATCGTCTTGCCCGCGGGATGACTGAGACTCTTGAAGCTGAGGATTTGATCCTATCGCTGGTAAGCCGCGCCCTCGGGAAGCGCACATCGTACGCCGCATCCGGCAGCGTAGGGCGGCAAAAACTGGTGGACCGCGCCAAACTTGTGCTTTCTTCAGATCTTGGACGCCGATGGACGTTGGCTGAGATTGGCAGCGCCGTCGGCGTCTCGCCGGTCTATCTCACTCAGCTGTTCCGGCAAGTCGAGGGTCTGCCGCTTTGTCGTTATCAACTCCAACTGCGGCTCGCCCGGGCGCTTGACCTGCTTGATGATTGTTCAGATTTGACGGGCTTGGCGCTCGACCTCGGTTTTTCAAGCTACAGCCATTTCAGTACCGCATTTGAACGGGCTTACGGCCTTACACCCTCGGCGTTTCAACACTTCTCTCGACTTTCCTGAAGTTGGCCGACCGCCGAACGTAAGATCGCTAAAGATTATGGTAGAGCCGGTGATGCGAGCGGGATATCCAGGGCAACGATCATCCCAAAACGAGGGCCGTCTCGATGACCGATATCATCCTGCATCACTACGAGACCTCTCCCTATTCGGAGAAAGTTCGGCTCGGTCTTGGTCTGAAGGGCTTGGCCTGGGAATCGGTGGAAATCCCCGTCATCATGCCAAAACCCGACCTGACGGCGCTGACCGGAGGCTACCGCAAGACGCCCGTGTTGCAGATCGGCGCAGACATCTATTGCGATAGCCAGTTGATTATGCGCGAACTCGAGCGCCGGCATCCCACCCCGAGCTTTTATCCCGCCGGCCACGGCGCGGCCGATGCGCTTGCCTGGTGGGCCGAGAAGACCACGTTCAGCCCGGCTGTTAGCATCGCGTTCGCGAAGAGACCCGACGCGTTGCCCGAAGGATTTCTCGAAGATCGGGCCACATTCTCCGGCCGAAATATCGATCCGGCCGCGATGATGGCGGCAGTACCGAACCTGCTCGATCAGTTGCGCGCGCATTTCGATTGGCTGAATCAGATGCTGATCGACGAGCGCTCATTCTTGCAGGGCTCTGCCGCTAGCCTTGCCGATCTCGCCGCCTACCATCCGATTTGGTTCTTGAAACAAAAATTCGGGCCAACGGCGGTGCCGCTCGACGGCTTTCCGAGGCTGCTGAGTTGGACCGAGCGCATTGCCGCAATCGGCCACGGCAGGCGGAGCCCAACGACCTCGAAAAAAGCGCTCGATGCGGCGAGGGACGCTACGTCGATCGCCGGCGTAGTCCCCGATCCGCGAGATCCGATCGGCCGGAAACCTGGTCAGACAGTGACCGTCACGCCGGATGATACCGGACGCGACCCGGTCATCGGCGAGTTGGTCGCCTCGGGCGTCCATGAGATCGTCATCCGACGCAGCGATCCCGCGGTCGGAGAGGTCTGTGTGCATTTCCCACGCGCCGGTTTTGTCGTGATGTCGGCCTGACGGCAAACCCGTAATCAATGAGCGCGTCGTAGTGGGCCACGGCAAGACGACGCCAGCAAGAACGCCTCTGTCCGAGACACTTTCAAATGCCATGAGTGCGACAAGAACGTCTTCTGCACGGGCGTGACGCCGGCTCAGCAGATCGGCAGCGGAAGCTGCATTATCACACCGGACCGCGATGCAGATGCGGACTTCGATATCAGCCGACAGCACGACCGACAGCTCCGGATGCTTTGCTTGGCGTGCGATCATCGCCACGCGGCTGTCCGACCGCCGCGTGACGCGACGACTAGTGGAGGCCGTTCTACGTCCTGCCTCGGAGCGCGAAGCTCGATGCGAACTGCTGGTCGTCGCCGGCTTAAGGATACGGAGCCGCCGCTTGCATCTTATGTCCCGGGCTGAACCCCGATGCGCCGGGATGCCTGGAGGACGAGCTTGAAGATGCCGCTTGCATCTGATGCCCGGGCTAAACCCCGATGCGCCGGAGGGACGACACTTGTAGACCTGGACGGCTCTGCGATTTCCGATTGCCGGCAATTGTCCCACCGGCATCATTTCGCGCGCAGTTCTCGCACGCCGGAGGTGGCTTGGTATCCTCATCGGTTCGCATGGCAAGGGACCGCTATCCGACCGACGACGGCCGGACACTTTAGAAGTTTACGGGTGGATGGAGGGCACCCGGCCTCACCAGTCTATTGGATTGTACCGCAAGCGTCGGCGATCGATTTCTTCTCGCAGCCGCTCGGCTTGCTGCTTGGCGGCCTCGCCCATTAGGCGGTGACGGCCTCTATTGAGCTTGTCAGCCGAGACCTATTGCTTAATGTTTTCGTACAGACGCAAAACGCTTTCATCGCTCAGCCCTTCAACACCTATGACGCAATTACCTCATTAAACTTGATCAAGTATTCGGGGATTATTGCATATCATTGGTCTCGGCCAATTGGCGCGCGACGCTAATGTGCGCGCGATGGATGTAACTCACGGCCGGGGCGTGGCTGTCGAAACGTTCGCCGCCACGGACGCCGGCAATTGCAATGGCATATTCTCGCCGCGCGCCCATGCGGCATACTTCTCCGCCGTCCAGTCGCGAGCCGCAGCGCCATGCCATGAATCACTCTCGACCGGTTTCTGCTCCGCAGACCGATAGTCCCGACGTGAACATCGCCGTAGTAGATCAGCGAGTTTTCCCAGCGGGCGATGACGGCGGCTGGGGCAAAACTGCTGAGCTGAATTCGTGCAGTGCGGCGGGTGAAAGCGGGTATGCCATCATCAAAGCGGCGACCTATCCGCCTTCGAACGTCGAGCAGTTCTCGGGCAGGCTACATTTTGCAGGTCGATAATAAGAGCGGAGGTCAAATTGTACCCACGACCGGAGAATGCGGCGACCGAACATCGTAATCCCAAAGCTTCACCAAACCTCTTTTCAATTTTATCGATCCTTTTAGGCCGCCTTTAAAACGGCTCGTAAATTCTACTCGGGAAAAAGTTGCAATCAGCTGCATGAGGCTGCAATGCGCCTTGAACCCTTGAGCATGAACTTCGACCCTGCTTTGCGACAAGCCTCGCCGAACTGCGCGCGCGAGCCAGGCATTCTTCGACGCTTTATCCAAGACCAGTCGGGCAGTTATGTGATTATTTCCGCGCTGCTCATGCCCGTTCTGGTCGGCGCGGCCGGCCTCGGCACGGAGGTCGGATGGTGGTATTACAAGCATAAGAATATGCAGAGCGCTGCAGATTCAGGAGCTGTAAGCGCTGCAACCGCTGGAAGCAATTTGGCGGCCGAGGCCAACGCCGTGACCGCCGCTTATGGCTACACGAATGGCTTGAACAACGTCACCATTAGCGTCAGTCAGCCGCCGACGACTGGCAGTTATGTTGCCAACACTCAGGCCGTCGAAGTTGTTGTCAGTCAATCGCAGCCACGGCTGCTGTCTGCGTTGTTTGGCTCTGACCCGGTTCTCATCACCGCCCGCTCTGTCGCGATGCCGAATTCCGGAGCGGGCTGCGTGCTGGCACTCGACTCGACAGCAAGTCCTGCAGTGAATGTGAGCGGGAGCAATCAGCTCAATCTCATCAAATGTAATCTCTACAGCAATTCCAGCGCGAGCCCGTCACTGAACGTCAGCGGCAGCGGAACGGTGGCCGCCAATCAGGTTTCAGTTTCCGGGGACATCTCCGGCGCGAGCAGCATCACGGCGACAAACGGCATCAGGACCCATGCAAGACCGACTGCCGACCCCTATTCAAGCGTTTATCCGCCGGCAAAGCCTAGCTGCAGCAACGGCAAGATCACGATCAATGCCAACGGAAAGACCAACTCGCTCAGCCCCGGCTGCTATAGCGGGAATATCACCGTCAACGCTGGAGCCACCCTGGACCTCGACCCTGGTATCTACTATCTAGACGGTGCAAACCTAAGCGTGGCCGGTAACGCTACGCTGACTGGAACTGGCGTAACGCTCGTGTTCACCGGTTCAGGCAGCAACTGGGGCACGGCCTCACTGGGCAGCAACGCGATCATCAATCTGACGGCGCCGACGTCGGGCTCGACCCAGGGCATCGTCATGTATGGCGATCGCAACATGCCGGTGGGAACAACCTTCAATCTGACCGGCGGCGCTACACAGATCTTTAATGGCGCCATCTATCTTCCCAAGGCGAATCTAAGTTTTAGCGGCGGTAGCGGCACCAGCACCTCGTGCACAAAAATCATCGCTGACACCATTACTTTCACCGGCACATCCAATGTTCAGGTCAACTGTTCTGGACTTGGCACCGCCAACATCGGAGTCCAAACCGCGCAACTTGTCGAGTGAGGAAGCTTGTCATGACCATTCAGCCTTTGCTCGGAAGTGTAAGGTCAGTGCGTGTCTGGCGTACTCTTCTTCAGGGTGGCATTCGCGATGCGAGGGGCGCTGCGGCGATAGAATTCGGGATCTTGATTCCGCTCCTGTCGCTGATGGTCGTCTCGGTCACCGATATCGGTCTGGCCGTTTATCGCAAGATGCAAGTTGAAGGCGCCGCGCAAGTCGGTGCCCAATACGCGATTACGCGTGGCTTTGACACGACAGGAATCTCCGCAGCGGTAACGAGCGCCACCAATTCATCATCGATCACGGCCTCGCCCGGCGCATTTCAATTCTGTGGTTGTCCCGGCACCGCTGGCCTGAGCACCGTGAGTTGCGGCTCGACTTGCCCGAGCGGCAACCTTGCCGGCACCTATGCCACGGTTTCGGCTCAAGCAACGTACCATACGCTCATCAACTATCAGATCGTTGCTCCGCTTTATACGTTTACCGCCCAAGCGACGTCGAGGCTGCAATGAAGCTCCGAGCTCTGTGGCACGACACCCGAGGAGCCACGGCTCTCGAGTTTGCATTGACCGCGCCCGTTTTTTTCCTGTTTATCTTTGGTATTATCGAATTTGGCCTGGTTCTATGGACGCAGATTGGCTTACAGCATGGCGCCGAGTTCGCGGCGCGTTGCGCCAGCGTCAATCCCACGCTGTGTCCAAGTAGCACTGCCATCACCGGCTACGCCGCCCAACAGGCACTGGGGCTAAGCTTGCCGGCGCAAACGTTCACCTATTCGGCGCCGACCTGTGGCAATCAAGTCAGCGCTACGTATGCTTTTCGATTCCCGGAGATTCTGAACCTTTCGCCGCTAACACTGACAGCTCAGGCGTGCTTTCCGAGTTGAGTGGAAGATGTCGCGTGGTGCTGGCGGCAGCAGATGAGACACTGGTCTCTTGCCCGCGATCGGAAGTGGATAAGGTGTGACTGTGCATCTATATTTCAAACTATGCCATACTTGGACACCTGCTTGGGAATCCTGCGCCGACTGATAGCTAAGGGAGATCCAAATGCCCTGCCCTTAGCTGAAAGAGCTATCAACGAGTACCTGGAGGTCACCCCAGCTATGGCCCGTAAGAGCGATCTGCGGCTTCTCCAGCAGGACGTTCTAGCCCAGCGCAATGCCGTGGTTGGTGTTCAGCGCTCCTTTGCCGAAACCGTGAACGCCTATATCGAAACCAAGTTGGCAACTGAGTGAGGCTGCTCGGCAGATCTATCTCGGAAGTAACTTGTCCCGAATATGACGGGATGTCGGTGTCAGACGAACACGGTGGGGTTTTCGCCACATCGCACGATCGATCTCCTTCTTATCGCCAATCGCTAACCTGCCCTTGGCGTTTCGCGCAATGAAGATTGCATCGCTCATTCGACGGCCGGAGCGTTTGTTCTTCACCTTCAGTTCTTTCCAGAGGCTCAGGCGACCCAGTTTGAGCTTGGCAACTCCTCGCCAATCTCGCGCCGCAAGCAGTCCTTGTTCGTTTCACGTGCACGCTTGCGGCCGCCTGGAAACATCCACAAACCGTCCGATCGACGCCGCACCAACAAGATCTTGCCTCGCTTTGCAGCGACCAGCTTAGACGATTTTGCCATGCCTTCCGTTCATGATTCGCGAAGAGAAGATATGTGGAGAGTGTAGCGAAGCCGGGTTAGCCTTAAATGACAAACTAACGGGCAGCCGGCCCGAACAGCACCCCCGCTGCACATAGTTTCAGCGCGATGCCATCACGCGCACAATCAAGACGAACGCTGCACCGATGATCAGTCCCGCAAGTGCAAATAACATCCAGTTCTGGATTGGAAGGGTCGTAAAAGAGACTTGTCTTGCCAGCCACTCCACGGGCCCCGGCTCCCGTCAGGATCGAATTCCTTTCGATGCTAAAGGAAGCCGATCCCCCGCCACTCCGGACTACTACCAGCCTCGGTAGGCCAGCCAGGCCAACGTCAGCTCTTCCCTATAATCAGTCAGAGCAGTTGTCCTAATGATGTCTCCACTGCAACAGTTAATCCTGTTCGTTAAGTGACCCGCCGGATTTGATTTGAGGTGCGGAATTATCGGCGCGTACCCTGTTGGCTACCGGGGCTGGCTAATACTTCACCAATTCTTTTTTGACCCGGCGGGGCCGCAGCGGCATTCGACGCTGCGGCCTTTTTGCAGCCCGCCAGCGTGAACCGGCGGGCCCAACGTCGGGGCAGCCCGCCGCCGTTCTGAACCGCGAGGAATCGATAATTTGCGAGGCGCATGGGAGGCGCTTGAATCCTGCATGCCGCCCTCACCCCTTCGAGGCTTCGACCGGGTGCCTGCATGCCTCCGCCCTCCCTCGAAACAAGCCGAGGTGCAAGCCCTGTGGCCCAACTCAATCATGTCGCGTGCGCGATTCATTTGTGATTGCTTATGCAATCTGTGTGAAGATGGGCGTGATGGGCTGGTCACGATCGGGCTCAAGGCAAAGAGGTAGAGCACGGATGTCCGATCGAAAAGACGCCCCGACAATCGAGCACGAAACCACTGTCAAGCAGCTCCTAAGGAAGGCAGCCAGACGCAGGCGTCCAAGTCAGGTCTATTCAATTGTCCCTCACGGCCAAAAGACGGACGCAAACCGTGAGTTCGCATCGCATCGCGAGCCGGCCGGCGTCGTGTGGTTTCTTCTCTTTCTCCCCGCCTTTGTGATTGCTTATGCGATCTGTGTGAAGATGGGCGCGATCTAGGTTTACGATGCCGCTTGGATAGCGGCATGCGTAGACCTGTCCGCCGCGAGAACCGCACACCGCCCGTTCAAGATTACCTTCGGCGACATGCGCGAGATGGGCATGCGTGGAGTATTGGTCTGGTGCGCCGATTACCGTTGCAGCCATAGCGTTGCCCTCAACGCTGACTGCTGGCGGGATGAGGTGCGGCTGTCTGACATCGAGCCGCGCTTCGTCTGCCAGGCCTGCGGCCGCCGCGGTGCAGATGTCCGTCCGGACTTCAATTGGAATAGGCCTCCGACTCCGGCTATGGGATATCGATGAAGCGTGGCGCCCTACAGCGGCTCTCGGACGTCAAGCTGATCCCGGATCATTCGAAGACGCGCCTGTGGGCGACTTGGCCGACCAGGGTGCTCACGCCTAACGGGGATTGATCCAGTCCCTGTCGCGCCGCCGGCAGTGGGTGTGCGGGCAGAAGTGCGTGCAAAAAAACCCACCACGGGAGCAGCCCGGGCGGGCATTCCCGATGGCGGGGGGCTTTATTGCATTTTACAGTTGGAAACCGAAGTCTGTTAGTGCGATTGGAAACCCAAGTTTGTTAGACCACCATTGATCAGGTTCACAGCGTCACCGCCGACAGCCACAGCGGCCTGCACGGGAGCGTTGATCTGTGTGATGACCTGGGGNGCTATGGTGATAGGTCCNATAAAATCGCCGCCAGACACCGCCTCGACTTCCATNTCCGTCAGTTCNCGGATCATGACTTGCCTCCTTAGGAGAAAAGCCCGCACACCCCTCGGGAGCAGCCCGTGGAGTGTGCGGGCATTGCCGACTTAGCTNATGGATCCAGCCTGGACCCCGGTGTTCGACTGANNGCCGGCCACCTGGACAACGGAGCCGCCGATAGCAACACCGGTCTGGTTGAGCGAGTTGTTCTGAAGAAGAGTCTGGGTCAACGTCGGGATCGAGATCGAAGCAACGTTGACAGTACCGCCAGCCACCGCCTCGAGGTCCGTATCGATGAGTTCACGCATCATGATGATTTATCCAAAGAGTTTGTA
>NZ_AXAS01000099.1 GCF_000472925.1 Bradyrhizobium sp. Ec3.3 | reverse complement strand
GGCCGGGACGAAGGAACGACCGCCAGGCACGAACAAAGGAACAGCCATGAAATGAGGAGAGACCCATCGACGATGTAATCTTACCCGCCGAGGTCTGCGAGAAGATAAGACGAGTATGGAGGATCGGTCTTCCCGGCGCATGCGAACACTGGTGACCCGAATGGCCCGGTCGAGGCCTGACCGCTAATCAGATCGCATGCGCGCTGATATCCATGATGGTCCGGAGCAACGCTCCAAACAGAGGCCGGATACATTGATGCAAGACCGCTCACCGCCAGGTCGTCGAAATCTTCTTGCAACGCGCGGCCGGACCATACATTCGGGTCAATCGCGTCGCTTCGTGCCCACAGGTATGGCTTCCGGTCAGCCCTGATGAGCGGACGTCTTCAGCGTCGGTCCGATGGGTCTCAAACGAGCCATAAACAGACGCGCTCTTTTGACTGCACCGCTGGGATGCGCCGACAGGCGCAGGCCTGGAATCCATCGCGCCTCGGAGGGCGTGGCAAAATGGATTCCGGGCTCGCGACTTCTTCGCGCCCCGGACTGACGGTGATGAGAGAGGATCAGAACCAGCGTTCGCCGACGTAGACGGTGTCGCCGGGGCCGACGGGAGTGCCGAGCGGCACCACGGCTCGCATCGCGCCGCCGGCATCGCTGCGGGTCACCGTGACCACGTCCCGTTTGGCGCGCGGCGAGAAGCCGCCAGCGATCGCGACGGCGCTTTCGACCGTCATGTTCGGCACGTAGGGATATTGGCCGGGCGCGGCGACTTCACCCAGAATGAAGAAGGGACGATAAGCCTCGATCTCGACCGCCACCGACGGTTCCCGGATATAGCCGTTGCGCAGCCGCACGCCGATTTCGGAGGCGAGCCCGGCCGTGGTGCGACCGCGCGCCGGCACCGCGCCGATCAGCGGCATGGTGATCGCACCGCCGGCATCGATCGCGTAGGTGTTGGTAAGACCTTCCTGGCCGTAGACCACGACGCGCAGCTTGTCGCCGGCATCGAGATGATAGGACGCGTCATAGCGCACCGGCATCGGCGCGGCATAGCCGACCGCTGCAGGCGCGGGAGCTGCGGCAAAGGAATTGCGGAGCGCGCCGATGGCGCCGCCACCGGAATTGTCGACGACGGCGACCGGTTGCGGCCCGGCGGGCTGGCCATAGGCCATGTAGTCGAGATCGCTGCGCGGCTGCGCGACCGCGACGGGACCGACGGTTTGCATGCAGCCGCCAAGGGCAAGCGCGGCGGACGCTGCCAGGATCGACAATCGAAACGCGTGCGCAACCCGCACTGGAGCCATCCCTTGAACCGAGATAGCTCCAGTCTTGCACCGGTTATGGTTAATAAAGCGTTGAGGGTCGTAGGGCCCGACAATGCGGACAACGGGCGCGGTGCGCTCCCTCTCCCGCTTGCGGGAGAGGGTTGGGATGAGGGTGCCTCCGCAATGAACGCTCTTTGAGTAGAGAGCCCTCACCCGCATTGCATCTCACGATGCAATGCGACCTCTCCCGCAAGCGGGAGAGGTGCACCGAGTTCGTGGCTAGATCACGCGCTCACACCGACGCCGATCGGACAGGACACGCCGGTGCCACCAAGGCCGCAATAGCCCGCCGGATTCTTGGCGAGATATTGCTGGTGGTAGTCCTCGGCGAAATAGAACTCGCCGGCGGGCGCAATCTCGGTGGTGATGGCGCTGAGCCCCTTGGCTGCGAGCGCCTTCTGATAGAGCGCACTGGACTCGTCGGCCGCCTTCTTCTGCGCATCGTTATAGGTGTAGATCGCGCTTCGATATTGCGTGCCGACGTCATTGCCCTGGCGCATGCCTTGCGTCGGGTTGTGGTTCTCCCAGAACGCCTTCAACAGCCGCTCGTAAGAGATCTTCTTCGGATCGTACACGACCAGCACCACCTCGGTGTGGCCGGTGCGGCCCGAACAGACCTCTTCATAGGTAGGATTGGGCGTATGGCCGCCGGCATAGCCGACCGCGGTGACGTAGACGCCCTCGCCGAGCTCCCAGAATTTGCGCTCGGCACCCCAGAAGCAGCCGAGCCCGAACACGGCCTGCTCGAGACCCGCGGGGTAAGGCGGCTTGAGCTTCTGGCCGTTGACGAAATGGGTGGTGGCGGTCGGTAAAGGCTGCGCACGGCCCGGCAGCGCCTCGGCTGCGCTCGGGAGTGCAGTGGTCTTGCGCATGAACAGCATGGTCGGATCTCCGAAACGAGCTGTCCGTCGCCCAAGCAGGGGCGCTTGAGGCGGCGTGCTCGCGATGCCAGTTGAATATAGGCATTTACGGCTGGAGAGGCAGCCCTGTTACGCCGCCTCCTTATCCAGGAGCGGTCAGTCCCGCGAATAGCCGATCAGGGGTTTCCGCGGCCGGAACAGGATCATCAGGAGGATGCCGAGAATGCCCAGCACGGCGAAAACCGGCTGGTCCAGCACCAGGCGGATCACCGAGGTCCATAGCCAGGGGGCCTTGGCCTCGACCCAGGTCCGAAATGCCTGCTGGCTGGACTGATGGATATCGTTCCAGAACTGGCCGAACCGGGTGAACCGCAGGGTCTGGTCCGCCACCCAGCGGGCGCCGTCATAGACCATGAAGATGAAGCCGCCAGCCAGCAGCAACAGGCCGATCAGTCGGAAAAAGCCGCGGATCATGCATCACCTTAATATGCCCGTCCGGCCGGGACGAGGCGAACGCCGCCAGCCAATACCGGGGCGAGAGCGGAAATTCAACCTCGTCAGTACGTTACGGCAGTTCCCAGGCTGGCAGGGGGGCCTTTGCGGCCTCCCGAAGCCGTTGACGGTGCCGCAGGCCCCCTCTATAAGGGCGCCAACTGGCGGCGGGCGCAATCCCGCCGCCGCTGTTCTTTGAGCCGTGTGAGGCAGCCGTATAAGGCAATGGCCGTAAGGCTGGCGCGCAAGCTCCGGGAATAGCCTTAGCAACCGAACACCCTAAAACCGAGCGTCGATTTCGCGGTTCAAGCAGCCGGCGCTAATCCGAGCAAGAAGCGACCGGTCACCGCAGAGGATTTTTGAGACTATGGCCAACACCACTTCCGCCAAGAAAGCGACGCGCAAGATTGCCCGTCGTACCGCCGTCAACAAGTCGCGTCGCACCCAGATGCGCGGCGCAGTCCGCACCGTCGAAGAGGCGATCAAGTCCGGCGATCGTGCCGCCGCGCTGAAGGCGCTGGCGAACGCCGAGCCCGCCCTGATGCGTGCCGCGCAGCGCAACATCATTCACAAGAACAATGCGAGCCGCAAAGTGTCACGGCTGACGCATCAGATCGCCAAGCTCGGCAAGTGATCCGACCGCACATCGCGGAACGCGGATGAAGCCCGGCACGCGCCGGGCTTTTTCTTTTTGTTGCTGCACGCGACGAATATCAGAGCGAGCCGGGGCTTCTGATTCAGAGCTCTGCGGCCGGAGCTCGTTGATACCTGGTCTTTGACAGAAGCGCGCCGATAGATACGAGCTCTTGGATGGGCTCTTGGATGGGCTCTTGGAAAAATTTTTCGGCGCGCTATTTTACCTCCCGTAGTTTACCTGCTGGCGATTCCGTCACACCGGAAACTTTCATCGCAGTTGCGAAAGGCCTGTGTGGCGCGGCAGAACGAATTTCTGCCTCGGCATTTGGACACCGTAGTTTCCACGGGAGCTGTGCAAAGACAGGGTTACCCTGCAAAACGAGACTCGAAAAACGATGTCTCGATAATCACTTATCCACATAGCGCCCCGAAGCATTTGGAAAATTGGCTCACACGGCACTCGCGTGACGCTTTTGTAAATTTTTTTTGCGCGCTGTCGGAGAATTGTCACATGACGCGCATTGCTTTCGATTCTGCACGGCGATTCAAAAACTTGGTTCTCGACCCTGTGAACAACTCCCGCGCCGCGTTAACGCAGATCAGGATTTAAGCTCCTCAACTGTGAATCAATTCCGTTGCGAGTCTCTGCGCATCGTGTATTTCTTAAAGCCGTCCGCAGCGCCCACGATCTTGAGACCAGCGCGGTTTTAGAAACGGGGCGAGCGTGCAAATCGGCGGCGGTGTGCACGTGGGCGACGCTTTACCAAGCGATTGTCGGTTTGAAACCCATAGCAATATGGGAAGGGTGGTTCTTTGTCGAAATGTCTCCTAGCGGGGCATTCGTGTCTCGTTCGCGTTCAGACGCAACGGAGAGACAGCGACGGGCGACCCGACAAGCGCGAAGGCAGCGCCACGCGGACGAGTTAGGAAAGACGGGCGGGCCTCGTGCTGGGAATGTGGAGTTCCTGCACGAAGTTCATAGGCGACACGCAGGACCTTGCCGTGAGCAATCACGGCAGGACGGGGAGGCACCATGTCGAACGAACGTAACGCGGTATTGAATCATATCTCTTCATCCAACGATGCCGTTTCGAGTTCGTCCTCCGACCAGCCTCCGGCGAGTCCTTGCGCGCTGAGTACGCGCTGACCTCGCGAACCCTCCATTCTTGACATCACTGGTCTGCCTCGCGGCGTTCGCGCCGAACGGATGACCTGTGCCTTCAGGATGGCCTCGCTTGAGGTCGTGCCGTGGCAGGAAACCTGCAACGGCACTCGCAACGCAACCTTATCTCCAAAGAAAAGTTACAAACAATGACATCGGAACAGGATCGCTGGTCACGCGTGAAGGGGCGGCTGCGCTCGAGCGTTGGCGAGGACGTGTACACGAGCTGGTTTGCACGCATGGATCTCGAAGGGGTGCAGGACGAGAGCGTGCGGCTGTCGGTCCCTACGCGCTTCCTGAAAAGCTGGATCCAGGCGCATTATGCCGAGCGCGTGCTCTCCTGCTGGCAGGCGGAGCTGCCGGAAGTGCATCGTATCGACCTCACCGTGCGCACCGCTGTGCGCCCGACCATCGCGCTCAAGGAAGCGCCGGCGCCGATCGAGGCCAAGCGCATGGACGGCCGCTCCTCGGCCGAGCTGCGCGCGACCGCGACCGCGCCGGTCTCCGCCAGCCATGACGCGCTCGGTGGCTCGCCGCTCGATCCGCGCCTGACCTTTGCAAGCTTCGTCGTCGGCCGCGCCAACACGCTGGCGCATGCGGCGGCACGCCAGGTCGCGGAAGGACGCCGCGGCGATCCCGTGATGTTCAACCCGCTCTACATCCATGCCGGCGTTGGCCTCGGCAAAACGCATCTGCTCCAGGCGGTGACCTGGGCCGGCAATTCCGGTAGCGAGCGCAAGGTGCTCTACCTCACCGCGGAAAAATTCATGTACGGCTTCGTCGCTGCGCTGAAGACGCAGACGGCGCTCGCCTTCAAGGAAGCGCTGCGCGGCATCGACGTGCTTGTCATCGACGATCTCCAGTTCCTCCAGGGCAAGTCGACGCAGGCCGAGTTCTGCCACACGCTGAATGCGCTGATCGATGCCGGCCGCCAGGTCGTGATCGCGGCCGACCGCCCGCCGTCCGATCTCGAGAGCCTGGACGATCGCGTTCGCTCGCGGCTCGCCGGCGGCCTCGTGGTCGAGATGGGATCGCTCGGGGAAGACTTGCGGCTTGGCATTCTCAGGTCGCGTGTCGCAGCCGCCCGCGCCCATCATGCAAGCTTCGACGTGCCCGAGGAGGTGCTGAACTATCTGGCGCGCACCATCACCCATAACGGCCGCGACCTCGAAGGCGCGATCAACCGGCTGCTTGCTCATTCGAAGCTCAACAACCAGCCGGTGACGCTGGAAATGGCCGAGCGCGAGGTGCGCGACCTGATCCGGCCGCAGGAGCCCAAGCGCATCAAGATCGAGGACATCCAGCGCGTGGTGGCGCGGCAGTATAATGTCAGCCGCTCCGACCTCTTGTCCTCGCGCCGTACCGCCAACGTGGTCCGGCCGCGGCAGGTCGCGATGTACCTCGCCAAGACGCTGACCTTGCGCTCGCTGCCGGAGATCGGCCGCCGCTTCGGCGGACGCGACCACACCACCGTGCTGCACGCAGTGCGCAAAATCGAGGCACTGGTCAGCAAGGATGCGGCGCTGTCCGAAGAGGTCGAATCCTTGAAGCGCCAGCTTCAGGAATAAACCCCTAAGGCCATTCCGACCTGCCATCGATCGTCCCGGCTTTGCCGCCGGGGCGAGGGGCAAAATCGGGATGTAAATCGTGGGGAACAGCACCCCAATCCCTTGAATCGGATGGCTTTACGCGCCACCTTGCGCGACCCTGACGGCTTTGATCATATCGGCTGGATGATCCGGCTTTGTCGGGTTTCTTCCGTGCCGCGGCGCCGCTTTCGGCCGCCCGGCTTTTCCATCCTGGGATCGGGCGGGTAGTGCAATGAAGGTTACGGTCGAACGCGCGCAACTCCTGAAATCGCTGGGCCACGTCCACCGCGTGGTCGAGCGCCGCAACACGATCCCGATCCTCGGCAACGTGCTGGTCCGCGCAGAGGGCGCGAAATTGTCACTGAAGGCGACCGACCTCGATCTCGAGGTGACGGAGACGCTCGCCGCCGAAACCGCGACCGCCGGTTCCACGACCGTGCCGGCGCACATGTTCTACGACATCGTGCGCAAGCTGCCCGACGGCTCGCAGATCGTGCTGGAAGGCGACGGCGACCGCTCGGTGCTGGCGATCCGCGCCGGCCGCTCGCGCTTCACGCTGCAGACGCTGCCGGAGAATGATTTTCCCGATCTTGCGGCCGGCGACATGTCGCACTCCTTCAATCTTGCCGCCAAGGACGTGAAGCGGCTGATCGACCGCACCCAGTTCGCGATCTCGACCGAGGAGACGCGCTACTATCTCAACGGCATCTATCTGCATGCCGCGGGCTCAGCCAAGGCTGCGACCTTGCGCGGCGTCGCCACCGACGGCCACCGCCTCGCCCAGCTCGATCTGGTGCAGCCCAAGGGCGCCGCCGGCATGCCTGGCGTGATCGTGCCGCGCAAGACCGTCGGCGAGGTGCAGCGCCTGATCGAGGACAGCGAGGCCGAAGTCACGATCGAGCTGTCGCAGGCCAAGATCCGCTTCACCATCGGCAATGTGGTGCTGACCTCAAAGTTGATCGACGGCACCTTCCCCGACTACGGCCGCGTCATCCCGCAGAACAACGACAAGGAACTGGTCGTCGACAAGAAGGATTTTGAGGCCGCGGTGGACCGCGTCTCGACGATCTCCAGCGAGCGCGGCCGCGCGGTGAAGCTCTCGCTCTCCGCCGGCAAGCTGGTGCTGTCGGTCACCAATCCGGATTCCGGCAGCGCGACCGAAGAGCTCGAGGTCGAATACGCCTCGGATGCGCTCGATATCGGCTTCAACTCGCGTTACCTGCTCGACATCGCCGCCCAGATCGAGGGCGAAGTCGCAACCCTCAAGCTCGCCGACCCGGGTTCACCGACCCTCGTCCAGGACCGCGACGACAAGAGCGCACTCTACGTGCTGATGCCGATGCGGGTGTGAGCCGCGTGGCTCCGCGTCGACGCCAAACTCATGAACCGATTGCGCTGCGTATTGCTGTGCCCTCTCCCCTTGCGGGAGAGGGCAGCTCTGCTCGTCGACACAACCTCACTCGGGTGAGGGGTCCTCTCTCCGCACCTGCAATGCGGAGGCAACCCCTCACCCGGCTTCGCTTCGCGAAGCCACCCTCTCCCACAAGGGGAGAGGGTGAAGCACCGGCTTTGCCTCACGCCAAAGACGTGATGCGCGTTGCTGTGCCCTCGCCCCTTGTGGGAGAAGGTGAAGGCACACCACCGCCGCTTCACGAACAGAGTGCGATGTGAGGGGTTGGTGCCGCAAGACCCGCATCATCGACCGACCGCCACGCATCTGCGTGAATTCGCGAAAGAAGATGCGACAAGAACCGACGGATGCAGAAGCCGCAATGTGGCGGCTGCTCAGGGATCGCCGGCTCTCCACTGTCAAGTTTCGCCGACAAGTTCCTTTCAAGAACTACATTCTCGATTTCGTCTGCTTCGAGAAGCGGCTTGTGATCGAGATCGACGGCAGTCAGCACGCAGAACTGCAAAGCGACACGAGACGCGATGCAGCGCTCGCCACGGAGGGGTTTCAAATCGCGCGCTACTGGAACAACGATGTGTTGCAACAACCCGCGGCCGTATTGGAGGACATCCTTGCAAAGCTCAGCGCGCGGTAAGATACCCCTCACCCGTCGCCTCACTTCGTGAGGCGCCACCCTCCCCCACGAGGGGGGAGGGTAAGAGGACCCACATGACCCCTTCCCGCATTCATCGCCTCACGCTGACGCAGTTTCGCAATTACCGGGCGGCGGGGCTCGAGACGACGGCTGACATGGTGGCGCTGGTCGGGCCCAATGGTGCGGGCAAGACCAATTGCATCGAGGCGATCTCATTTCTGTCGCCGGGCCGCGGCTTGCGACGGGCCACGCTGGAAGACGTCGCCGACAATCAGGGCGACGGCTCCTGGGCGGTCTCCGCGCAGGTCGAGGGCGCGCTTGGCCTTGCCACGCTCGGCACCGGCATCGATGCGCCGCGCGCCGACAGCGCGGCGAGCCGGCGCTGCCGCATCGACCGCGAGCCGGTCAACTCGGCGAGCGCCTTTGGCGACCACATCCGCATGATGTGGCTGACGCCGGCGATGGACGGCCTGTTCATGGGCGCGGCCTCGGAGCGGCGGCGCTTCTTCGACCGCCTGGTGCTTGCGATCGACAGCGAGCATTCCAGCCGCATCTCGGCGCTTGAACGATCCTTGCGCTCGCGCAACCGGCTCCTTGAAGTACGCAACTATGACGACCATTGGTGCGACGCCATTGAGCGCGAGACCGCGGAGCTAGCGGTCGCGGTCGCAGCGACGCGCGGCCAGACCGCGGCGAAGCTGACCGAGATGCTCAATGCCCGCGCGCAATCCTCCGCCTTCCCGTCGGCGCAAATCGCGCTCGACGGCTGGATGGAGAACGCGTTGCTCACAGAGACCGCGACCTCGGTCGAGGACCGCTACCGCCAGATCCTGCGCGGCAACCGCCCGCGTGATGCGATCGCCGGGCGCACCACAGACGGTCCGCACCTGACCGACCTCCAGGTCGTCTATGCGCCGAAAAGCATGCTGGCGCGCGATGCCTCGACCGGCGAGCAGAAGGCGCTGCTGATCGGGCTCGTGCTGGCGCATGCGACGCTGGTCGCCGAGATGACCGGCATCGCGCCGCTCTTGCTGCTCGACGAGGTCGTCGCGCATCTCGATCCCAACCGCCGCGCCGCGCTGTTTGCGGAACTGCAAAAGCTCGGCGCGCAGGTGTGGCTGACCGGCGCGGACCCGGCCGCCTTCGCCGAGATCGGCAGCTCCGGCGAGGTGTTCGACGTCGAGAACGGACGCATCACGGCGCGCCGGTAGGGTCTCACCGTTGAACCTGGCGGGTTCCCCCGGCGACTAGTCTCTTAAGGCCGCGCCGGCAGTGTCGCAGCCGTTGCAATCGCGCGAGGATTTTGGACGCGCGACATCCTTGGAGATTTGACGATGTCGACGGTAAGGCGCGGGGCGAAAGTTCCGGCACGATGGCGGCTGTTTGCGTGCGGCCTCGCTCTTCTCGCAAGCGGATCGATTTCGGCCAGGGCCGACGACGGCATCGTCGACGTCCACGGGCTTCCCAGGCTGGAGGGCGCGTTCGAGGACAATTCCCGCCCCGATCCCAATCGCATGCAGTATGGCGTGCCGACTGTGGTCGCGGTGACGCGCGCTGCCGTCAAGAAGATGCTCGCAGCCGACGGCTGGGTACCTTATGTCAGGCCGCTCGACGAAAACAATACCGGTCTCGTCTTCAAGAAGGGGCGGCAGGGACTGTCGGTCTCTTTCACGCAGTGGCTCGGTCGCCCCGACCAATCGGCGGTCTATTACTCCCCGGACCGCATTTATTCGAATGTGCCCTTCCCCGACGGCGCGATCGATCTCGTGTTCGACGAGACCCGGCCCTATCTCGGCTGCATCGCGCCCACCGCTTTCGATGCGACGCTGGCGTTCTACACGAAGGAAATGGCCGCCATCGGCTGGCGCAAGCTCACGCCCGAGACGGCCGCAAGCTGGCCGAATGCGGACCTGACCGAACCCATGCCGAACGGCGTCCGCGCGTTCTACGACCATCCCGATGACAACGCGACGGGATTCTATCGTCAGAAGCCGGTGATGCTGACGCTGATGCGCCGCGACGACGGCCGCACCAATGTCGAGATCAAGATCGCGCCGTTCGCCTTGCCGACCGATCTTCGCGCCGAGGACATGGCCGGTCTGCCGGCACCAACCCCTCGCAAGTCCGCAAGTGGCCGGGGCGATGCCCGATCGAACCGGCGCGAGCTGACGGTCGCCGCCCTTGCCGAACTGCCCGCCGTGCTCGCTTTCTACCATCGCGAATTTGCATCGCGCGGCTGGACCGAAGAGGGAAATGCACCTCTTGCCGCAGGCGATGACGTCGCGCTGAAATTCTCCTCGCCCGAGGAAGCCGGTGTGCTGCACCTTGGCCGCAAATATGATTTCACGATGATCACGCTGACCGCGCAGGTGAAGGAGTCCGTGCTGGCCGCCCGCGCCAAGGCAAAGAAGGACGCCGACGACCAATTCATGAAAGACGCGGAGCAGATGGCGAAACAAGTCATCGCCGCGGACGAAGTCAGGCGCAAGGCGCAGGCCGCTACGCTGTCCGATTCGCCGTTGCAGGCGCAGGCCGGCAGCACCACGCCGGTGCCATTGCCGGAGAACGCTCAGGAGGTGGATTTCAAGGGCGATGACGGCCGGCTCGAATTCAACTCCACCTCCAGCGTCAAGGCGATCACCACCTTCTACCGTGCAGCGCTGAAGCAGGCGGGCTGGAAGGAGCAGCCCTCGGTGATCAACCAGCCGAACATGGCGGTCCTCGAGTTCGCCAAGGGCGGCAAGACGATCTCGTTCACGGTGATGCAGATGGGCGCCAAGGTGAATGTCAGCGCCGGCGGGTCCGGCCTGCGCATGGCCGCGGCCAAGCCTGCGTCCACCGGCAAGCAGGCCGGCAGCGATCAGGCTGGCGCGCAGGCCAAAGCGTCCGAGCCGCTGGAGGCGGACCCGGAGTCCGCGCTGCCGGTGCCGAAGCAGCGCACGTCGACCTCGCTTGGCACGGCAAAATTGCCCGGCGTCGAGGCGCCGTTCCGCCGCGAGCTCGAAGCCAGCGTGCCTGCCGAGCTCAGCGACGTGCTCGCGTTCTATCGCGGCGAGCTCACCAAGCTCGGCTGGCAGGAGAAGCCGGATGGCGCGGTGGTCGCCGCCGATCGCGTGCAGCTCGCTTTCGCCTCGCCGCAGGGACCAGCCGTGCTGAAGCTCGGCCGCGCCAACGGTGAGACGTCGGTCAACCTGGTGCAGAAGAACCCGGACGCCGCGACGAAGGCGGACATCATGCCCAAGCCCGGACAGGCCAAGCTGCTGCTCGGCAACATGGGCAATCAGGAGGCACAGCTTACGATCAACAAGCAGACCGTCAAGATCGCCGCCGGCGCTGGCGGTCCGCAATCGCCGAAGGGCCCCATGCTCGATCTGCCGCCGGGCAAGTACCAGTATTCGCTGAAGGTCGCCGGCCACCCGGCCCGCACCGACAGCATCACGATCGCCGCGGGTGACGCCTGGGGCCTCATGGTGGGGCCGACCGGCGAGGTGCTGCCGCTCCAGATGTACTGATCCCGCCGGCTTTGCCTGTAACGGCCAGGTTGAACCAGGCCGGTTCGAGGGGCGACTAGTCGTCTAGAGGCTGCGGCCACCGTGTCGCAGCCTCTGCATCGCGCGAAGATCAAGAGGCGCGATATCCTTGGAGAGTAAGCATGACGATGGTAAGGCATCGGACGAAAGCCCCGGCACGGTGGCGGCTGTTTGCATGCGGCCTCTTCCTCCTGGCGAACTCGCCGATTGCGGCACGGGCCGACGACGGCATCGTGGACGTGGTGCAGGCCTATCGCGGCTGTATCGCACCGAGCCCGCTCGCCAGGATCAAGGCTGCGATCGGCTGGCAGAAGCTGACGCCAAAACCCGGCAAAGACATGCCCGTGCCGGCGGAATCCAGCTTCAGCGGCTTCAACACCACGGTGACGTACGGAATCAAGGAGCCGCTCCGGAGCACGCTGGAAGCTTGCGTGCCCGCCAAGCTCGGCAACGTGCTCGCCTTCTATCGCACCGAGCTCGGAAAGCTCGGCTGGCAGGAAAAGCCGGATGGCGCGGTGGTCGCCGCCGATCACGCGCAGCTTGCCTTCGCCTCGCCGCAGGGGCCGGCGCTGCTGAAACTCGGCCGCAAGAACGGCAACACCTCGGTCAATCTCGTGGCGAAGAATTCGGACGTTGCGACCAAGTCGAACATCATGCCCGAGCCCGGCGAGGCCGCGCTGGTCTTCGCCAATAGCAGCGACAACGAAGCCGTGCTCACCATCGACAAGCAGACGATCACGATCGCGGACAGCCAGCAACACGCGCTGCGGCTGGATCTGCCGCCGGGCGTGTATTCCTACGAGCTGCGCGTGGCAGGCCATCCAGCCCGCGCCGACACCCTCACGATTGCCGCCGAAGACACCTGGGAGCTTACGGTGGGACCCGATGGGAACGTACAGTCGCTGTTCCAGCTGTACTGAGCCCGACGGCCACCGGCTTTGCCTGTAACGGCCGGGTTGAACCTGTCCGGTTCGTGGGGCGACTAGTCGTCTAGAGGCTGCGGCGCCTCTGCGTCGCGCGAAGATCAAGATGCGCGACATCCTTGGAGAGTAAGCATGACGACGGCAAGGCATCGGACGACAGCCCCAGCACGATGGCGGCTGTTTGCATGCGGCCTCTTCCTTCTCGCAAGCTGCCCGCTTCCGGCACAGGCCGAGGGCTGGGTGCAGCACCTGTCGCGGCTGGGGGCCGGACCACTCAAGCTCGATCCCAATGTCGATCTGCCCGTGCCGACCCGGATCAGCCACAGATCGTTCACCTCCAACTATGCTGACGGCGTTAAGGCCCCGATCCGGCGCACGCTCAAAGCCAGCATACCCGCCGAGTTCGGCGACGTGCTCGTGTTCTACCGCACCGAGCTGGCGAAGCGCGGCTGGCAGGAACTGGCAGATGGCGCCGCCGTTGCGGCCGAGCAGGCGGAGCTCTCGTTCAAATCCCCGGAGGGGCCGGCCACCCTGAAGCTTGGTCGCGCGAAGGACGAGACCACGGTCGATCTGGTGCAGCGGAATGCGGAGGCCGCGGCCAAGGCCAATTTCCTGCCGCTGCCCGGACAAGCGCGGCTGATATTCGGCTATCTCGTGCCGGACGTGGCTTCGCTCGCGATCAACGATCAAACTATCAAGATCGCGGGCGGCGAAAATCACCCACAAACGCTGGATCTGCCGCCCGGCACGTATTCCTACCAGCTGCTCGTGTCGGGCCATCCGGTCGGCACCAATACCATCACTGTGGCCTCAGGCGAGGCTTGGTCCCTCGGGGGAGACAACGGCGATAAGCCCTCCCGGATTTACTGAACCCCAAAGCCTTCCCCGGGGCGCCCACGGCGCCTCGGAACCGGCGCCGTCACACCGGGAAAATGCGGTCGTTCTCGACGCGAGAAAGCACCCTCGAATCGGGCTTTTTGCAGCGCCCAGAATCAGTCTTCGAACGCCTTGAAAACTGCCTAAAAAACCCTATCTGATCAAAGGGTTGTGGGAGGATACTTTGCGCTAGGCGCAATCCCTCTTTCATGGCACAAATACCTCCCAAATCAGCGCCCTTTGCGCTGCTGATTCGGGCGACATCCTCGAAGGCCTCTCATGACAGAACCTGCTCGGCAGCCGCGTGCCGAAAACGAGCCCTCCAACGCGAGCGAATACGGCGCGGAATCGATCCGCGTGCTCAAGGGGCTCGATGCCGTCCGCAAGCGCCCGGGCATGTATATCGGCGACACCGACGACGGCTCGGGCCTGCATCACATGGTCTACGAGGTCGTCGACAACGCGATCGACGAGGCGCTCGCGGGCCACGCCACGCGCGTCGACGTGATCCTCAATGCCGACAATTCCGTCACCGTGCGTGACGACGGCCGCGGCATTCCCGTCGACATCCACAAGGGCGAAGGCATCTCGGCGGCCGAGGTCATCATGACCCAGCTCCACGCCGGCGGAAAATTCGACCAGAATTCCTACAAGGTTTCCGGCGGCCTGCACGGCGTCGGCGTCTCCGTCGTCAACGCGCTGTCGAGCAAGCTCGGGCTTCGCATCTGGCGCGACGACAAGGAGCACTACATCGAGTTCGCCCATGGCGATGCCGTCGCGCCGCTGAAGGTCGTCGGCGATGCGCCGGGCAGGCGCGGCACGGAAGTGACGTTCCTGGCCTCGACCGAAACCTTCAAGAACGTCGAGTATGATTTCGCGACGCTCGAGCATCGCCTGCGCGAACTCGCCTTCCTCAACTCCGGCGTCAACATCATCCTCTCCGACATGCGCCATGCGGTCGAGAAGCGCGAGGAGATGCATTATTCCGGCGGCGTCGAGGAATTCGTCAAATATCTCGACCGCAACAAGAAGGCACTCGTGCCCTCGCCGATCATGGTGCGCTCGGAAGCCAATGGCATCGGCGTCGAGGCGGCGCTGTGGTGGAACGACAGCTACCACGAGAACGTGCTATGCTTCACCAACAACATCCCGCAGCGTGACGGCGGCACCCATCTCGCCGGCTTCCGCGGCGCGCTGACGCGCCAGGTCAACGGCTATGCCGAGGCCAACGCGAAGAAGGAAAAGATCGCGCTGACCGGCGATGACTGCCGCGAAGGCCTGACGGCCGTGCTGTCGGTGAAGGTGCCGGATCCCAAGTTTTCGTCGCAGACCAAGGACAAGCTGGTGTCCTCGGAAGTGCGTCCCGTGGTCGAGAACGTGCTCAACGAGGCGCTTGCGGCGTGGTTCGAGGAGCACCCCAGCGAAGCCAAGATGATCGTCGGCAAGGTGATCCAGGCCGCCGCTGCCCGCGAGGCCGCGCGAAAGGCGCGCGAGCTGACGCGCAAGAGCCCGCTCTCGGTCTCCTCGCTGCCCGGCAAGCTCGCCGATTGCCAGGAGAAGGATCCGGCGAAGTCCGAGCTGTTCATCGTCGAGGGCGACTCGGCAGGCGGCAGCGCCAAGCAGGGCCGCAATCGCGAGTTCCAGGCGGTGCTGCCGCTGCGCGGCAAGATCCTCAACGTGGAACGCGTGCGCCCCGACAAGATGCTGTCGAGCGAGCAGATCGGCACGCTGATCACCGCGCTCGGCACCGGCATCAGCGACGATTTCTCGGTCGAGAAGCTGCGCTATCACAAGATCATCGTGATGACGGACGCCGACGTCGACGGCGCCCACATCCGCACGCTTCTGCTCACCTTCTTCTATCGGCAGATGCGCGACATCATCGACGGCGGCTATCTCTATATTGCCCAGCCTCCGCTCTATAAGGTCACGCGCGGCAAGTCCGAGCAGTACCTGAAGGACGAGCGCGCGCTCGAGGACTATCTGATCGACGCCGGGCTCGACGATTGCGTGTTCGTTCCCGGAACCGGCGGCGATCGCACCGGCCGCGACCTGCGCTCGCTGGTTGACGACGCCCGCGTCGTCCGCAGCATCCTGCGCAATTTGCACAGCCGCTATAACCGCAAGGTCGTCGAGCAGGCCGCCATCACCGGCGTGCTGAACAAGTCGATCTACGGCAATCCCGAGAACGCCACGGCCGCCGCGCAATACATCGCCAGCCGGCTGGACAACCAGGCCGAAGAGGTCGAACGCGGCTGGGTCGGGCAATTCGTCGAGGGCCAGGGCTTCCTGTTCGAGCGCACCGTGCGTGGCGTCAAGGAAGCGGCTATCATTGACGACGCGCTGCTCGGCTCGGCCGAGGCCCGCAAGCTCGACGAGTACACGACGAAGCTCCAGGACGTCTACGCCCGCTCCGGCAAGCTGCGACGCAAGGACAGCGAGCACGTCGTCCACGGCCCGGTCGACCTGTTCGAGGCGGTCACCGATTCCGGCCGCAAAGGCATCACGCTGCAGCGCTACAAAGGTCTGGGCGAGATGAACCCGGAGCAGCTCTGGGAAACCACGCTGGACACCGAAGTGCGCTCGCTACTCCAGGTGAAGGTCAAGGAGGTCGACGAGGCCGACGACATCTTCACCAAGCTGATGGGCGATGTGGTCGAGCCGCGCCGCGATTTCATCCAGGAACACTCGCTAAGCGCAACGATCGATATCTGAGGCGAAGCGGCTTCGGATTATGTCTGCTGGCCACGGCGTCGCTGCACCTCTCCCGCTTGCGGGAGAGGTCGGCGCGAAGCGCCGGGTGAGGGCTTTCTCCTCTTGGGGAGTGCCCCGTTGTGGAGACACCCTCTCCCCGCCCCTCTCCCGTAAGCGGGAGAGGGGGCTCCTTCCTGGCGATGGGCGTGCTGATGCTGATCGTCATCCTTTATGTGGTGGCCAATATCATCGGCTTGTTCTAAACGCCGGGTCCAGCGGGCCTGTTCGGGGCCAATGAGCGGCCTCCCGCCGCGACAAGTGCAGAATTGCTACCCTGCTCAATTCTCGGTAGTTTCCGCTCCCGAAGCAGCCCGCCCCACAGCAACAGGACGGAGAAAACCGACGTGGCGCCCATTCAATATATCGTCGAGGGCGGTCACCGGCTCTCGGGCTCGATCGAGCCGTCCGGCAACAAGAACTCGGCGCTGCCGATCATCGCGGCTGCCCTGCTCACCGAACATCCGGTGACGCTTCAGAACGTGCCGCGCATCCGCGACACCGAGACGCTGGTCGAACTGATCCGCTCGGTCGGCGCGTCGGCCGAATGGCGCGAGCGCAACACGCTCGTCATTCACGCCAAGAGCATCCGCGCCGCCGATCTCGATCCCGAGCTCTGCGTCCGCATCCGCGCCTCGATCCTGCTCGCGGGCCCCCTGCTCGCCCGCTGCGGTGAGGTGATGCTGCCGCCGCCCGGTGGCGACGTCATCGGCCGGCGCAGGCTGGACACGCATGTGCTGGCGCTGGAACAGTTGGGCGCCAAGGTCACCGCGACCGACCGGCTCGAGTTTCGCGCGCCAAAGCTGACCGGCGCCGACGTGTTCCTGGACGAGCCGAGCGTCACCGCGACCGAGAACGCGCTCGTTGCGGCCGTGGCTGCCGACGGCGTCACCTATTTGCGCAACGCGGCCTCCGAACCGCATGTGCAGGACCTCGCCAATTTCCTGGTCGCGCTCGGCGCGAAGATCGAGGGCATCGGCACCAACACGATGATCGTTCATGGGCAGGCGCCGCTCGGTTCGGCGACCTACGCGATCCAGCCCGACCATATCGAAGTCGGCTCGCTGATCGGACTTGCCGCCGTGACGCGCTCGCCCCTGCGCATCGTCCGCGCAGGCGTCGAGCATCTGCGCTCGATCCGCATGGGTTTTGAGCGGCTCGGCATCGTCTGTCGCGTCGAGGGCGACGACCTGATCGTGCCCTCCAACCAGACGCTGAAGATCCAGGACGATTTCGGCGGCCACGTGCCGAAGCTGGAGGACCAGCCCTGGCCGGCCTTCCCGGCCGATTTGATGTCGATCGCGATCGTCACCGCCACGCAATGCGAAGGCGTGATCCTGATGTTCGAGAAGATGTTCGAATCGCGGATGTTCTTCGTCGACAAGCTGATCGCGATGGGCGCGCGCATCGTGCTGTGCGATCCGCACCGCGCGATCATCGCGGGACCCAGCCGCCTGCGCGGCGCCTCGATGATCTCGCCCGACATCCGCGCCGGCATGGCGATGCTGCTTGCGGCAGTCTGCGCCGAGGGCACCTCGACGATCAACAATGCCGACCAGATCGAGCGCGGCTATGAGCGCATCGACGAGCGGCTGAACGCGCTCGGCGCCAGGATCAAGCGCGTGCCGGAACGGAAGAGCTGAGGGCTATGACGTCCCTTCTCCCCTTGTGGGCCTGTTGCGTTACTGGCTTTTGAGGCCAAGACAGGTCAGGGAAGAAGCTAGTTGTCGGAGTAGCGGGCCGACGATGGAGCGGCTCATGCTCCTCGGCGGGCGGTTCACGCAGCGATTGCGGCCCACCGCCTCATGTTGAACGCGATGGAGGCGAGCAGAACCTGCCCGTTTGCCTTGATGAGGCCGACGTATCGGATGCAAGTCAATCGCATGCGGCGTTTGAGGGTGGCGAAGGTCGTCTCCACCTGCGCTCGCCGTCGTGCGATGAGAAGGTTGTA
>NZ_AXAS01000098.1 GCF_000472925.1 Bradyrhizobium sp. Ec3.3 | reverse complement strand
GCCGCGCGGCGCGATGTCGAAACCCAGACTGCGCTGGCGACGAAAGCAGGTGAGGAAACGTCCCGGCTGAAACAGGCGGGCGAGAGCGGCGCCGCGGAGTCGCAGAAGACGCTGCAGCAGGAGCGCGAGCGGTCGGCGCGGCTCGAGCAGGATCTCGCGGCCGCGCGGCGCGATGTCGAAACCCAGACTGCGCTGGCGGCAAAGGCAAACGAGGAAGTTTCGCAGCGAAGTCGGGCGGCGGAGGCCAGTGCCGCGGACTTGAGGCAATCGATGCAGAAGGAGCGCGAAAGGGCCGACACGCTTGCGCAGGATCTTTCCCTGACGCGAAGCGCAATTTATGCATACGAGGCGCAAACGGCAGTGGTGGCGAAAGCCAGCGAGGACGCGTCCCCGCGGAAAGCGGCAGGAGGGAGCGGCGCGCTGGAGTTGCAGAAATCCCTGCAACAGGAGCGGGATCGGTCCGGCCAGTTGGAGCAGGCGCTGGCGGCCGCGCGTCGAGATATCGATGCGCAGACGGCACTGGCGACAAAGGCGAGCGACGAGGTCGCCAAGCTGACGCAGGCAGCACAAGCTGGCGCCGCGGAACAGAGGCGATTGATGCAGAAGGAGCGTGAGAGAGCCGATGCGCTGACGCAGGATCTCTCGATGGCGCGCAGCAAGATCTACGCATACGAGGCACAAGCGGCCAAAGCCAGCGAGGACGCGGCGCAGCTTAAACAGGCGGAAGCGAGCGATACCGCCAACTTGCGGCAATCGCAGCAACGAGAGCGCGAGCGGGCTGAGCAAATGGCCCGGGATCTCACGAAAGCAAGCCGTGATCTCGAGGCGCAGACCGAGCGCGCGTCCAAGGCAAGCGAGGAAGTCGTACGGATCAAGCAGGCCGGAGAACGCGAATCGGCGGCGCTGCGCAGCTTGTTGCTGCGTGAACGCGAGCGCGCCGGGGGACTGGAACGGGATCTCGCATCGGCGCGTCACGATAACGTCGCGCTTGTGGCGAAAGATCCCCCCGCTGGGCCTCAGCTGGCCACCACTGGCCAGGTCGTGCGCGAGGAGCCCCAGCCCGCGCCCGCTCGGCCAATCCAGAACCGACCTGTCCAAGACAAGCCAATCCAAGACAAATCAGTCAAAGACAAGCCAGTCCAAGACCAGGCCATAGCGGCGCGCAGCCAGGGCAAAGCCCAGGTCAATCCTGACGAAGAGATGCAAACGGCGAAATTGATCGCGCGCGCGAGCGTACTGCTTGAACAGGGAAACATCGGCGCGGCACGGATCGTGCTGGAGCGCGCCGCTGAGATGGGCAGCGCGCAAGCAAGCTTCGTGCTCGCGGAAACCTACGATCCGCGGATCCTCCCAAAATTGGGAACGTATGGAACGCAAGGCGATCTCACTAAAGCGCAAAATCTTTATGCGCGGGCCGAAGCTGGAGGGGTCAAGGAAGCGAAGGCGCGACTAGAAGCGTTACGTCGATAACACGGTCTTGTGCGGCGATTTTTCCAAACCGACCATGCGCAATCAAGGCTCGAAAGCGCCGATACGGATACAGCATGTGTGGAGGAGCTGGTCGATGAAAAGGTTTATGGGATTGCGTCGGCTGCTTTTACTCGCAGCGTTCGCGCCGTTGCTCTTCGCCATTCAGCCTGGGGCGGAGGCGCAGTCGCAAAATAGGCCTCACAAGGTTCGCCTGACACGGCCCGAGCCGACGCAGCCAAGGCCTGAGGTGATCTCCATGAACGCCTGGACGATCGGCCTGGCCGGAGGTCTGCTCGAGGGCGCGCCGATCCGCCTGGCGGCAGAGATCGCCCGTGTGGTCGACGATGGGGATAACCTGCATGTTCTGCCGGTTGTCACCCGCGGGGCCACGGAAAACCTGAACTCCCTGCTCTATCTGCGCGGCATCGATGCGGCAATCATCAATTCCGACGCGCTCGAGGAATACAAGAGCCAGGTGCCGGACATCCAGCGACGAATTGCGTATGTCCTGAATCTGTTCCCGTCCGAGCTGCAGATCTTCGTTCGACCGGAGATCCGGAACTTGAACGATCTCGCCGGCAAGAAGGTCAATTTCAATACGCAGGGCACTGCTGCGGCCTATTCGGGGCCGCTGATCTTCAGCCGCCTCAACATCGAGGTGGAAAAGACGTTTATTCCACACCAAATCGCGCTCGAGCAGATGCGCAAAGGCGAGATGTCAGCCGTCGTCTTCATCACATCGAAGCCGGTGGATGCTTTCGTGAAGGGCCGTTGGGAGCCAGGCTTCAAGTTCCTGCCTGTCCCGTACGAGAGCAAGTTCGAGGATTATTATCTTCCCGCCTCTCTGGACGCGGCCGACTATCCCAACCTGATCAAGCAGGGCGAACGGGTTTCGACGATAGCCGTGCCGACCACTCTGGTCGCCTTCAATTGGCCGGCCAAGTCGAATCGGTCCGAGCGCGTCGCGCGCTTCATCGACCACTTGTTCTCCCGGATCGACAGATTGCAGGCGCCCGGTTTCGATCCGAAGTGGAAATCCATCAACCTCGCTGCGACGGTTCCGGGTCTCACGCGCGTTCCCGCGGCGCAGGCATGGCTGGATCGTCAGCTCCGCACAACACGTGCATCGCAATGAAACGCGCCGTGATTCTGCTTATTGCACTCGGGGCCACCGGCGGTCTTGCGTTAGCGCAGGATCCAACAGCGCAGCTCCGTTCCTGCCTTCAGAAAGAACACGCGGATCGCCTGGGGTGTCTGGATAAATTGACGCGCACGATCTCGCCTCAGCATCGCGCGACGCCCGAAAACGACTGGATCGTCAGCCAGACCACCTCACCCGTAGATTACTCTCCAATCGCGACCGCTACGACATTGTCACGCAGCGGGACCGACGAGTCCACGATGCAGTTATCGATTCGCTGTCGCGCCGGCCGGACGGAGCTAGTGCTCGCGGGCCCCGGCATCTCCCGCGGAGGCGGTGATGATACAATTTCCTATCGCGTGAATGATCGTCCAGCGGTGCAGGTCGCAGCCGCCGTGCCGGCATTCGCTCCTGGCGTTGCGTTCGCCGGGGATGTTGTTCGCTTGCTGCAGTCGCTGCCGGATAGCGGGGACCTTATTGTCCTCCTCTCACCTCGGGGCGGGGCTGCCCATGACGGAACGTTCTCCCTCGCCGGGATAGATGCGGTGCGCGCGAAGATGGCCGCAGCCTGCAAATGGCCACTCGCCATCGCGACACCGAACCATTGATGGTGTGCAAATGATTTTCTTTGATGGAGGCGCATAATGATCAAGTTTCATGATGTTGCAAAAGCGGCCGCGATGGGAGCGATCGCCGTTCTGGTGTCCGCGTCGTTTGCGGCCGCGCAGCAGGGCGGAAAATACTGGACGCCGGCAGACGGCCAACCCGTCGTGCATAGAGCGAGCCCTGCGAGGCATCACATAGCGAAGCGAACGACGAGGACGCCGACGCGATCCGCGCTTGCCCGCATGGACGATCCGGCTGCAACGAAGAAGAAAGAACATCACCTGATCCTGCAGGTGAACACCAACGACCCCGCCGCGATGAATCTCGCACTCAACAACGCAACGAACGTGGCTCAATATTACAAGGACTCCGGCGAGAGGGTGAAGATCGAGGTGGTTACGTTTGGGCCCGGCCTGAACATGCTGCGTGAAGACACATCGCCGGTAAAGGCTCGCATCGAGGAGATGGCCCTGAGCACCCCCGAGGTTTCGTTCAAGGCCTGTGGCAACACCCAGGAGAAAATGCAGAAGGCCGAAAACAAGAACATACCGATCGTTCGGCAGGCGGAGGTCGTGAAGTCGGGCGTCGTGCGCGTGATGGAGTTGCAGGAGATGGGCTGGACCTACGTCAAGCCGTAAGCCGGACTGATCGGCCATCAACGGCAATTCGATCGACGTCCAATGAATGGAGCGACCAGCGCAGCATCACCTCGAGATGGAATTGACTGGTGTCGGATCGCAAAAATGTCCTCAAGCAAGTCTCTTGCCGGAGCTAGAGGGACTTGCCTCCGAATATTATGCAGCTAGTGCCCCTTAGCTGGATCCGCCTAAAGGGCTGGCGCTCGATATCGTGGATGCGTTCCTGACCGCCCAGTTCGAGGACGGCCGGCATGCGACGCGGGTGGAGATGATTGAGGCGCTGGAGGGGTAGCGCCGCGGCGCGCAATTCGGTTCCACCGCCTCAGGGCCAGTCGGCGAAATTAAGCGTCGGTTTGGAACGCCCGCTTCTGACGCGTGCGGCAACCCGCTTCTGCCAAGCGCCTGGCGCCTCGCCCGTGTGCTTGCTGAAGAAGCGACTGAAATAGGCAGTGTCCTTGAAGCCAAGCGCAAACGCGATTTGCTTGACTGTGGCAGTACCAGCTTCCAGTCGCGCGGCGGCTTCCTTGACGACACGCTGCTGGATCAACGCGCTTGGCGATCGCTTCAGCTCACGAGTGCACAACGCATGCAGGCGATCCGGCGTCATGCCAAGAAAACCGGCATAATCGGCGACCCTCAAGTGCTGGTGATACCGCTCTTCGAGCAGCCTTCGGAAGCGGCTCAAAATCTCCGTGCTGCTGCCCTCCTCGTCCGGATTGTGGTCGCCTGCGAAGAGACGCCAGAATCGCAGCATGCACAACGTCAACTCTGCGGACATGATCGAGGCGGCGCCGCTGCGCGCGGGCGTTGAAATCTCGGATGCGATCGCCGCGATCGAACGCGACACGGTGGTGGTAAGATCGGGTTCAACCGGAAGCGCCAGGATTTCCCTTGCTCCTTCGAGCGCGAGATAAGCCGGCTCGGCCGAAGGTGGCAGGTAGCGATGCCATGCGCCTGATTTGAGGTGGAGCAGCCCCGCGGCAGTGCCCGCCGACACATCGAGATACGTCGCACAACCCGCAGGCAGCCAGGCAAGGACCGGACCAGCCAATACAGTTGTCTTGCCCTCGGCCGAGATCTCCGCGACGCCACCGCTGTGCACACAAAGCAGATGGATGAATGGTCGGAACGTCGTGGAGCCCAGCGCCCAACGTCGTGCCTCGTAGTGCGTTGCGATCACCTCGGCTCCGACGGCGGCAGGCCCGCCAGTTGCGACGACAGGCGCGGACCGGCTGACACCCGCGGCCCCTCGACGCAGTTCGCCTCGCGGACCAGAAATGTCCAATCTTTCGCCGGATTTGTCCATTGCGCGAGAAAAGCCCAAGGTGCTTGCTGGGTCAAGTCTTGGCCATGGCGGCTCGAACAAGCCGCCGAGAAGAAGCCGGGCGACAGGAAACGACCTGCTTTCATCGTTGCGAACAGCCGAGTGAAATCGGAGGGAGGATCGACATGTTTTCAGTGAACCGTCGAACGTTGCTGCGCCTCACCAGCTTGACCGCGATGACCGCGGCGCTGGCGACCTTTACGTCCTTCGCCGACGCGCAAGAAAAAATCCGCGTCGGCTACGCCATTTCCAAGACCGGCCCTTATGCCGGCGGGGCCAGCATCACAACGCTGCCCAATTACGAATTGTGGGTAAAGGATGTGAACGCGGCTGGCGGCATCAAGCTTGGCGATAAGCGACTGCCAGTCGAGGTCGTTGAGTATGACGACCGCAGCAGCTCGGAAGAGGCGGTGAAGGCGATCGAGCGCCTCGCCAACCAGGACAAGGTCGACTTCATTCTGCCGCCCTGGGGAACGGGCCTCAATCTCGCGGTCGGCCCGACCCTGAACCGGCTGGGCTACCCTCACCTCGCCGTCACATCCGTAACCGACAAGGCGCCGGAGCTTGCGAAGCGCTGGTCGAATGCGACGTTCTGGCTCGGCACGTCCGCGCAGATTTCCGAGGCGCTTGCCGACCTGCTGGGCAAGTTGAAGAACGAAGGCAAGATCGGCACCAACGTCGCGATGGTCAGCGTCGCCGATCAATTCGGCATAGAGCTGGCCGCCGCAGGCCGTGAGGCCTTCAAGAAGCACGGCTTCACGCTCGCCTATGACAAGACCTATCCGCTGGGGTCGCAGGATCTCCAGCCGCTGCTGAATGACGCGATTGCCGCCAAGCCCGATGCGTTCATCGCCTTCAGCTATCCGCCCGACACGATCGCCCTGACCGAGCAGGCGCAGCTCCTGAAGTTCAACCCGAAGATCTTCTATGTCGGCGTCGGCACTGCCTTTCCGCTCTACAAGGGCAAGTTTGCCGCCAACAGCGACGGCGTGATGGGGATCGGCGGCTGGAACGCAGACTCCCCGCTTCTCAAGGACTATCTCGCGCGCCACAAGACAGCGACCGGTAAGGAGCCGGATCGCTGGGCGAGCCCGATCACCTATGCGAGCCTCCAGGTGCTGCAGCAGGCGATCGAAAAGGTCGGCAAGGTGGATCGCGCTGCGGTTGCAGCCGAAATTCGCTCAGGCACGTTCGACACTATCATCGGCAAGGTCAAGTTGAAGGACGGCCTGCTTCAGGAGGTCTGGAGCGTCGGCCAGTGGCAGAACGGCGAGTTCTACGGGCTCGCGCCGACCACCCTGCCCGGTGCACGCGCGCCCGTGGTGCCGAAGTCGCAGTGGCAGTGACGGCAACCTGGCGGGCAGGTCTCGTCGTGAGGCCTGCCCCCGCCGGCCAGTAGGACACCGCTTCATGTTGCTGTTCGATATCGTCCTGCCGGGCCTCGTGCTTGGGGGCATGTACGCCCTCATCGCACTCGGGCTGACACTGCAATACGGCGTCGCGCGCGTCATGAACCTCTCCTATGGCGAGTCGCTCATTGCGGCCGCGTTCGGTGCCCTGTCCCTCTACTCCGGTCTCGGATTGAGCCCGCTGGTTGCGCTGCTGCTCGCCGTTCCCTGCGCAGCGGCGCTGAACTGGCTGCTCTACCGGTTCCTGCTCGAACGTCTCATGCGGCGCGGCAAGGACCGCGGCGCCAAGGAGATCGACAGCATCCTCGTCACCTTCGGCATGCTGTTCGTCATCCAGGGCATCATGCTGGTCGCGTTCGGTGGCCAGTATTACAGCTACAGCTATCTCTCCATCCCCGTGGTCGTGCTCGGCACGACGCTCGCGGTTAACCGGCTCGTAGCGCTGCTGTTCGCGGCCGTGATCGGTACCGCCGTCTATCTGGCGCTGACGCGCACGCGGATCGGCACGGCGGTCCGCGCCATCGCGGTCGATCCCGGTGCGGCGCGACTGGTCGGCATCGACGTGCCGTCCATGTCGGGCTTCGCCTTTGCCTGCGGCGGCGGTCTGGTCGCGATCGGCGGCGTGCTGGTCAGCATGTTCCTCACCTTCAATGCCTCGATGGGCGTTGTCTTCACCATGAAGGCGCTGGTGGTCGTGATCATGGGCGGCGTCGGCAACGTAATGGGCGCGCTGGTGGCCGGACTGATGCTCGGCGTCGTCGAGACCGCTGTCGCGCGATTGGTCGATCCCGGCCTGACGCTCGCCGCTACCTATGCACTGTTCCTGGTGGTTCTGCTCATCAAGCCCACAGGGCTGTTCGGGAGGGCTGCCGCGTGAGCGCGAAGGCCGCCAGGACACTTGGATGGTGTGCGGCGCTCGCGCTCGCCGCAGCCGTCGCCGCATTGCCGCTCTATGCCAATGGCTATTATCTCGCGCTCGGCATCAGCGTCCTCTACTTCACGATCCTGGCGACCGCCTGGGCGATGTTCTCCGGTCCGACCCGATACATCTCGCTTGCGACTGTCGCCTTCTTCGGCATCGGCGCCTATACGGCCGCCGTCCTCGGCGAGACATGGTCCTGGCCTGTCGTGCTGCTGGCCGCCGCCGTGCTCGGCGCGCTGGTCGCCGCGATCACGGGTCTGTCCACGCTGCGTCTGTCCGGCATCTACTTCGTGATCTTCTCCTTTGGACTCGCCGAGTTGATCCGCCAGCTCGTGATCTGGTACGAGGTCAACGTCCACAAATCCGTCGGCCGCTATCTCTTCAGCGCCGTGACGCAGGATGTGCTCTACTGGCAACTGCTCGGCCTCACCGCGCTCGTTTTCCTGACCGGCTTCCTGCTCGGCCGCTCGCGTTATGGTCTGGCGCTGCGCGCAATCGGCGCGGATGAGACGGCGGCCAGCCATTCCGGAATCGACGCCACCCGCATCAAGCTCGCGGTATTCATCCTGAGCGCCATCTTCATGTCGGTGACGGGCGCGGTGATGGCGCCGCGCTGGACCTATATCGATCCGTCGATCGTGTTCAATCCGATGATCTCCTTCCAGGTCGTCATCATGGCGCTGCTCGGCGGCGCCGGCTCGCTATTCGGTCCGGTGCTCGGCGTGATCCCGCTGGTGCTGCTGTTCGAGGTTCTCACCGCGACGCTGCCGAACCATTTCAGTATCGTGCTCGGCGCGATCTTCGTGCTCATCGTCATGATGCTGCCGAAAGGTGTGATCGGGCTGGTTGCGCCCTGGTCGTGGTCGATACCGGCGAACGGCGCCTCCAGCGCTGCGCCTGTCCGCGACGAAAGCGGACCGCTGCTGCGCGTGGACGACGCCAGCAAGTCGTTCGGCGGCCTGCGCGCGGTCGACAAGGTCAGTTTCGAGGTCGCGCGGGGGCAGATCGTCGGCATCATCGGTCCCAACGGCTCCGGCAAGACGACGCTGCTGAATCTCATGTCCGGCGCGCTGGTGCCGGCATCGGGCTCGATCCGGTTCGGCGGCACCATGATCGGCGGACTGAAGCCATACCGGATCGCCCGGCTCGGACTTGCCCGCACCTTCCAGCTGGTGCGGGTGATGTCGGATTTGACCGTGGCCGAGAACGTCGCGGCGGCTGCCTTGTTCAGCGCAGCGCCGGCAAAAGCGACGAGCCGGGAGGTGCTCGATCTCGTCGGGCTTGCACCGATGCACGACACGCCGGCCGGCGAGCTGACCTATATCGACCAGAAGCGGCTTGAGCTCGCGCGTGCGCTCGCGCTCTCGCCGCAGTTGGTACTGCTCGACGAATGGCTCGCAGGCCTCAACCCGAGCGAGCTCGAGACCGGCATATCTCTGATCGCGAAGCTCCGCGACCGCGGCATGACCATCATCATGGTCGAGCATGTGATGGACGCGATCCGTGCGCTGTGCGGCCATTGCATCGTGATGAACGCCGGCAGCGTAATCGCGCGCGGCGTCCCCGACGATGTCCTGTCCGACCCAACGGTCGTGACCGCCTATCTGGGAGGCGCCGATGCTTGAGATCGCCGCCCTCTCGCACTTCTACGGCAAGCATCAGGCCTTGGCGGATGTGAGGCTCGACATCGCCAGTGGCGAGATCGTGGCGATCCTCGGCGCCAACGGCGCAGGAAAATCGACGCTGCTGAAGAGCATCGCCGGCCTCGTCACGCCGACGTCCGGCGCGCGCATCCGCTTCGAGGGAGCAGATATCGCAAAGCTGCCACCCCATCAGATCGTCGAGCGCGGCATCTCGCTGGTGCCGGAGGGGCGAGCCGTCTTCGGCGAGCTGACGGTTGCGGAGAATCTGCAGCTCGGCGCCTACCCTGCCCGGGCCCGCGCCGGTGAAGAGCAGCGGCTTGCCAAGGTGCTCGCGCTGTTCCCGCGCCTGACCGAACGCATGACCCAGGCCGTGCGGACGATGAGCGGCGGCGAGCAGCAGATGGTCGCGATTGGCCGCGCTCTGATGTCGAACCCTGTCCTGCTGCTGCTCGACGAGCCCTCGCTCGGTCTCTCGCCCTTGCTCAGCCGCGAGGTGTTTCGCGCGCTGGCACAGATCCGCGAAAGTGGCGTTAGCGTGCTGCTCGTGGAGCAGAACGCGCGCGCCAGTCTCGACATCGCCGACCGGGTCTATCTGATCGAGTCCGGCCGCAACGCGGGCACGGGTTCGGCAAGCGACATGAAGAACAATCCCGACATTCAGCGCGCCTATCTCGGCAAGGCGCGCGCGCCGACCACCGCGTCACAGCCATCCCCGTAACCATGGAGCGTCCCATGAACGCAATCGACCTTCTCATCGGCGGCAAGGACCAACAGGCGACCAACCAGCGCACCTTCCAGCGGCGTAATCCTATCAGCGACGAGGTCGCGACCATCGTAGCCGCGGCCTCGATCGACGACGCCATGCGCGCCGCCGATGCCGCCGCCGCAGCCTTCCCGGCCTGGTCGCAGCTCGGCCCCTCCGAGCGCCGCAAGCGCCTTAGCGCTGCGGCCGACATCCTCGCGCGCCGCGCGCCGGAATTCACGGAGCTGATGGTCGCCGAGACCGGTGCCACCGCCGGCTGGGCGGGCTTCAACGTCCATCTCGCCGAGGGCATGCTGCGCGAAGCGGCTGCGATGACGACGCAGATCTCGGGCGAGATCATCCCGACCGACAAGCCCGACAACCTCGCTATGGCGTTCCGCCAGCCGGTCGGTGTCGTGCTCGGAATCGCGCCTTGGAACGCGCCTGTCATCCTCGGCGTGCGTTCCGTCGCGATGCCGCTCGCCTGCGGCAATACGGTGGTGCTGAAGGCGTCGGAGATGGCCCCGGGCGTGCATCGGCTGATCGGCAGCTGCCTCACTGAGGCCGGCCTCGGTGACGGCGTCGTCAATGTCGTGACCAATGCGCCTGAAGACGCACAGGCGGTGGTCGAAGCGCTCATCGCGCATCCGGCGGTACGGCGAGTGAACTTCACCGGCTCGACCCGGGTCGGCCGTCTCATCGCGCTCGCTTGTGCGAAGCATCTGAAGCGCGCCTTGCTCGAGCTGGGCGGCAAGGCACCGCTCGTCGTCCTTGACGACGCCGACCTCGATGCGGCCGTGAACGCGGCCGCCTTCGGCGCCTTCATGAACCAGGGCCAGATCTGCATGTCGACCGAGCGCATTGTGGTCGACGACAAGGTCGCCGACGCGTTCATCGCCAAGTTCGCCGCGAAGGCAAAGGGTCTGCCCTATGGCGATCCGCGCAAGGGCAATGTCGTGCTGGGCTCGCTGGTCAGCGCTGCCGCCTGCGACCGTGTCGGCGGCCTGATTGACGATGCCGTCGCCAAAGGCGCCGTAATCGCGGCCGGCGGCCGCGGCAAGGGCACGATCATGCCAGCTACAATCGTCGACCGCGTCACGCCGGCAATGCGCGTCTATGGCGAGGAGAGCTTCGGCCCCGTGGTCACTGTGGTCCGCGTCAGCGGCGTCGATGAGGCTGTGCGCGTCGCCAACGACACCGAATACGGCCTCTCCTCCGCCGTATTCGGCCGCGACATCCCGCGCGCGCTCGCGGTTGCCAAGCGCATCGAGGCCGGCATCTGCCATATCAACGCGCCCACCGTGCACGACGAGCCGCAGATGCCGTTCGGCGGTACCAAAGCGTCAGGCTACGGCCGCTTTGGCGGCAAGGCCGCGATCGATGAGTTTACCGAGCTGCGCTGGATTACGGTGCAGACCGGGCCGCGGCATTATCCATTTTGAAGGGCGCGACTGAATATCTGCAAAGGAGCCCAAGAGGAGATGCGCCACCACCCGGTTTCGTGAGTGATTTCAGGCCGGGCGGGCGATCTGGCTGGGGCGGGAGGGATCGAACCTCCGAATGGCGGAATCAAAACCTGCTTGATTATTCAACGATTTCAGGCCGCGTTTGGAAAAAATGGCGGGATTCGCTTCTAGGAGTATCAATTGCTTAGCAGGCATTTCCAAATAGGGAAGCGCCTCTCCGAGCGAGGATCGTACCCGACTGCACGGGACTGCTCGCGTGAGAGTGCTTCACCGCTAGGTATTTAGTCCCCGGCATTTGCTGGAGCGGATTCAGTTGAATCGTTCTGGCTGGGAAGTCCAGCATTTGCAGATGTATTCGTAAGGCGTGAGGCCCTTCAGGGTCTTCAGCCGCCGAGCGTAGTTCACTACACCCGATATTTGCTCGCGTAGTGCTTTCCGAGAATCTTGCGGGTCTGCTCCGTAAGGCGCTTGTTACCAAGCGTCGGAGGCCGGGCGCTGGGCTTTCGCACCTTCAGGCAATCCGTTCCTCGTCTCCGTTTCCTTTGTAGGCGCATCGCAGCAAATCGAGTCGTAACGGACCCGCCCTCATTCATGTCATTCGGCCTGCAATATTGAACCCCTAAGCCGGGGGATCGGCGTCCAAAATTTGGGAGCCGATTGACATGCAAGGAGCGGGAACGGAAGAGCGCCGAGAAGCGCAAGCGGGAGGAAGCCCAGCAGAAGGAGCGGCAGGCCAAGCTGGAAGAGCGCAGGCGCAACCCTAAAACACCGCTCGACGCCTACCGCAATTGGATGGAAACGTGCCCTCACCCGTCCGGTTCGAAGAAGCGCAGGGAATGGAAGCAGACCAATCCGCTGGTGTTCAACGGCATCACCTACGTCAACCATTGGTCGCCTCAACGGTCCAACAGCGGCAAGACCACCCGCTGGCGTGGATGGTTGAGAGGATCTGACAGTAGCCACCACGAAATCATGGATGAGCACGTCAACAACCGGCGCAACGATCCCAAGCGAGACTGGGGGCTTCCTGAGTAATCAGGCTGGCATCCCGAGGGCATCGAAGGCCGCCCTGCCATCGGTAGGTGATCGTCAGGACATTAGCGGATCGCGGAGGGCCTCGGCGTGCGATGACCGATACGCCGCCACAAAGCCCTGCCCGAGTTGTGGGAAACCCATGATCGTTGTGTCGTCCGAGGAAGAAGTTCGGGTCCCGAAATGGGCGCATTGGATTGGCTACTTCTCGACCGCTCCCGTCCAGTCCTTGAAGCCGCCGACGTTATAGACCTTCTCGTATCCCATATCCTTGAGCACCTTGCCAGCCAACGCCGACCGGCCGCCCGAGGCGCAATAGAGGATCACGGTCTTCCCCTTGTCGAAGCTCTTGTCATGGTACGGCGACTCGGGATCGGCTCGAAATTCCAGCATTCCCCGGGAAACATTTAAGGCTCCCGCGACCTTGCCGCTTGTGGCCACTTCCGGTGCATCCCGAACGTCAAGGATAAGCGTATTACCCGCCTTGATCATGTCGGCAGCTTGGTCGGGCGTAATTTTGGGAACTGCGGCATTGGCAGCTTCGAGCATTTGTTTGACGTTTGTTGCCATCGGACACTCTCCGTTTCCGCCATTCGACCACAATAGCACTGCGGGCCAGGAACGTCTGCGAAGTGTTGCGGAACTTGGTAGGCTGGCGGCGGCTTGCCCTTGAAGTTAGCAGTTCGAAGCTGAGGGGGCGGGCTCGCTCGCAGGGGCTCGGTGCGCGCGGAGAGGCTCATCAAGGTCCAAGGCTTCCCCGCGTCGAGGCTTGAGCTTGCTTCTTACCCGTGCCCGTTCATGCAGGATGCCACCGCCCCCGGGTACCGCAGTGGTCACCGGCGTCTCGATTGAGACCGCGAGAACACTTGCCTCCGAGTTCCACCTTCGTACAAGATGCGATCAGGAGCGGGCTTTACCATGGAGCCAGCACAACCACCTCGGGTCGGACGTAGGCTGGCGGCAATTGTGGCCGCAGACGTTGCCGGTTACTCGCGGCTCATGGGGCTCGACGAGGTCGGCACCGCCCGAACACTCCTCGAACACCGCAAGGTTACCGATTCCCTCGTGGCGAAGCACGGGGGTCGTCTCGTGAAGACCACGGGGGACGGCGTGCTCCTTGAGTTCCCCTCGGTGGTCGATGCGGTCGAATGCGCCGTGGCGGTGCAAGCCGTGATGGCCGAGCGCAACCAAGGCGTCCCTGAGGACCGGCGTATGCTGCTTCGGATAGGGATCAACCTCGGCGACATTCTGATCGACGGGGAAGACATTCTTGGTGATGGTGTCAACATCGCGGCTCGGCTTGAGGGGATCGCCGAACCGGGCGCTATCTGCATCTCGTCATCCGCTTTTGAACAGGTTCGCGACAAGGTCCCGGTGGATTTCGCCGACCTTGGCGAGCAGGCACTCAAGAACATCGCTCGGCCGATCCGTGCCTATGCGATTGGCCTGAGCGCGAATGCACGTCGGCCCGCCCCGCTGTCGACTTTGGCTCCCCGTCTGTCCATCGTGGTGCTGCCGTTTGCCAACATTGGCGGCGGCCCCGATCAAGATTATTTTGTCGATGGGGTGACGGAGAGCTTGACTACGGACTTGTCGCGCATCAACGGCGCATTCGTAATAGCGCGCAACACCGCGTTCACGTTCAAGGGCAAAGCTGTCAACGTGAAGCAGGTCGGGCGCGAGTTGAACGTTCGCTATGTGCTGGAAGGCTCGGTGCAGCGCGGCGGCGACCGGCTTCGGGTGAACGTGCAACTGATCGACGCCGAAAGCGGCAATCACTTATGGGCCGAGCGTTTCGACAAAACCGTCGTCGATTTGTTCGATATGCAAGACGAAATTGCTGCGCACGTGGCGCGGCAACTCGACACCGCGTTGATTGCTGCTGAGGCCCGCCGCGCCGCGCAATCGACAATACCCGACTCGACAGACCTCTATTTTCAAGGAATGGCGTGGGCAAACAAGGGAATAACTCCTAACCATCTGATGCAAGCCCATGGTTTCTTCGAGCGCGCTCTGGCGCTTGACCCCGATAATGTTGAGGCACTCATCGGTACCGCTGGGGTCGAAATTACCTTGGCGGGCGCGTATACCACCGATGATCGAGCCGCACGCCTTGCGGCGGCCAGTGCAGCTTTGACCAAGGCTCTCTCACTCGCGCCCAATCAAGCGCTGGCGCATCTGTTTTTGGGGCGCCTCCTAATTTTTTCGAACCGCGGACACCAGGCCATCGCCGAATGCGAACGGGCATTGGCTCTGGACAGGAATTTGGCGGCCGCTCACGCTACGATCGGTCTGGCCAAGTTCTTCATCGGTCGCAGCGAGGAAACCGAGGCTCATGTCCGCGAAGCGCTCCGTCTCAGTCCTCGCGACACGTTTGCCTTCAGTTGGATAGCCTCGGCTGGCGTTGCCAAACTCTATCTCGGCGACGACAGGGAGGCGGTCACGTGGCTCCGCCACGCGATCGAAATCAATCGAAATCTTCCCAACGCCTATTTCTATCTCGCCGCCGCCCTATCCAATCTCGGTCAGGTCAATGAAGCGGAAGTCGCGGTGACGAAAGGGCTCGCGATCAACCCTACCTATACAATCAACGGCTTCCGCACTGGCCCGTCGAGCGATAATCCAACGTTTCTTGCTCAGCGCGAACGCATTTACAAGGGTATGCAAATGGCCGGGGTGCCGGAAGGGTGAGGGCTTAGGGATTGGGGCACACATGTCAGACCCTACGAAAGTCAGCCGACGCCTTGTCGCCGTCTTCGCAGCAGATGTGGAAGGCTACAGCCGCCTCATGGGCACCGATGAGGTCGGCACGCTCAAGGGCCTGACCGAACGGCGCGCAATCCTCGACAGGTGCATTGGTGATCACAGGGGCCGCATAGCCAATACGGCTGGCGATAGTGTCCTTGCGGAGTTCGGAAGCGCTGCGGACGTCGTGCACTGCGCGGTAGAGGCGCCGGCTGCCTTGGCCGAAGCGAACTCCAATCTCCCGTTAGACAAGCACATCAACTTTCGCATTGGTATCCACGTCGGTGACGTGATGGTGCGCGCGGGTGATCTGTTCGGAGACGGAGTGACCATCGCGGCGCGGTTGCAGGCTTTGGCGCAGCCGGGTGGCGTTTGCGTTTGTGGGACGACCTATGAGCAGGTCAGGAAGGTTTGCCGGTTGCCTTCACTGACATGGGCCTGCAGCAGGTCAAGAATATCGAGGACCCGATCAGGGCCTACGCCGCTCGCGAGCTCGTAGTGCGCCCGTTGCCGAGGATAGCTTGAGACCACTTCCTCTATCCGACAAGCCTTCCATCGCCGTGCTGCCGTTCGAGAACATGAGCGGCGACCCCGAACAGGAATACTTCGCGGATGGGATGGTTGAGGAGATCATAACGGCGCTGTCGCGGTTCAAATGATTGTTCGTGATCGCTCGAAACTCGAGCTTCACGTTCAAAGGAAAAGCCGTCGATGTGAAGGAGGTCGGACGCAGGCTCGGCGGTCGCTATGTCCTTGAGGGGGCTGTGCGCAAGGCGGCGGGGAAAGTTCGCATCACGGGGCAGTTGATTGATGCGATGACGGGTGTACACATTTGGGCGGATAGGTTCGAGCGTGACCTGACGGACGTTTTCGCTCTTCAGGACGAAGTGACGGTCGCCGTTGTCTCAACCATTCAGCCAAAATTGCTTCAAACAGAAATTGGCATGGCGACGCGGCGGCGTCCAGAAAACCTCACCGCCAACGATTTTTTTCTAAGAGCCATGCAACAGTATCACCTGTCGACGCGCGAAGGGACGATAGTGCTGGCTCATCGAGCTTTGGAGCTGGACCCTCGGTTCGGCTTTGTCGCTGCTCTGGCAGGCGTCTGTCACATGCAAAACGTCCTTTGGGGCTATGCTGTCGATCCTCAATTCCACACGCGAGAACACTCGCGACGCAAAGAAGTTTCCAATCGTATTTAGCTAGAACATCAATTACGGCTTTCACCGCAATCTACTCGGGCTGCGTCTCCCCGGCTTCTACTTGAACGCTTTGACCCTTCTATTTTGCCTCGCAGTGCTATGGTTTCGCTTCCATATCGACCTGACTCGATCAGGCCCTCGCCACTGTCGTCGACATCGCAGTCCTGCATGGGCCTTATCTCGCCTTTTTCGTCAACGAGCAGAACGTATTCCAAGCAGCGCGCCTCTATGCGCGCCAGCTCTTACTCAGCATTGACAAGCTAAACGGGCGAACGGGGCAGACCACCGCGACGCGCTCGCAGTCAAGGGCGAAAGAGGAAGGCTGATGTCGGAGGCGTGGAGGGGTCGGCGGAACATCGCGCCGAACAGTCATGACATGAAGGGGCACGCGGCGCCGTTCTCGCCTCGTCGGAACTCTAGTCGATGGATGAATACAGGCACGAAATCTCTGGGATGTACGGGTGCGCCGTTCATGAGGCTGGCCATGCCTTGGTCGCCTGGGCGCTGGGGGAACGCGTTAGGAAAATTGTCGTCGGGGTGAAAGGGGACGAGACGGCTGGCAGAGCCGAGACGGATCCGTCAAACCATTTGCCACCGTCTGACCAGATCGCGATCTGTGCCGCGGGTAGCGACGCGCAATTCATGTTGGCAGCGCTTACGAACGACAAAGCCGCGATGATGGACATGAATGAGATAAGAGAACTTATCGAGGACTGCAAGGAGGCCGAGGGCGACGCTCTGCGCTATGAAGGTCGAGCATGGGAAGGTTTGTTAATTCGGCTCATGGCCCTTCCCGAATTTACGAATCACGCCGTAGGTCCGCTTTGCCCACAAGCTGCCCTCCACGAGGTCGCATGTTTGATGCATCTCCTGGAAGGAGACCCTGGTCCCGTGATGGCCCGATATGCTTTGATGCGAGGAGCCGGAAACGCGTAGGTGGCCTCATGTATATGGTCATTCGAAAGTACACCAAGGTTCGTTCTGTCGCGGATGCTGCTCGCCGCGCGAAAAGTGGCATCGGTCAGATCCTAAGGGAATCGCACGGCTTCAGATCTTATTATGTATTGGACGGGGGCGAAGGCGTCGGCGCCGCTGTGATGATATTCGACGACCAAGAAAGCGCCATCGCGGCGAACGATAGAGTACTGGCATTTGTTCAAGCAAGCTTGCATGACCTTGATCTTGGAGACTCCGAAATTCTCGCCGGGGAAGTTCTGGTGGATATAGAGACGGATGCGTCATCATTCGTGAAGGCTCATCCAGCGCGTGAACGCTAGGTCGCGCGAGATAACGGATGCAAGTCGTCCCGCGGCCTCCGCCCCTGATGCCTGACGCCTGCGCCGCAGTTCTCCGACGATTGGATGTCGAGGTCACCCGGTGCCGTGCGGATCGGTCGCTAAACTAGCGCAGCGTCTCGACCGTCTCGACCTGCTCACGGATGAGCCTCGCGACATCCGACGCATGGGTCGCGATCATGAAATGACTGGCGCCGGGAACGGTCACCAGCGACGATCTGGAGACTGCGTTAGTCAGCACCTCGGCGACGCGCTGAACGACTGGATGACCGCGCTCGCCTCGCACGAAGAGGCTTGGCGCAGTGATGCCTGCATAGGCGGCAATCGGCATATCGAAACCCCACGGTTGCGACCGCCGCCGCATCGATCGGGAGCGGATTCCTCGTCCGACCAGCGAGCTCGCACATGCCTTCACTATGAAAAGGACCGACTAAGGGCTGGCGAAGTGCGTACCCAATCAGCAGGCGGCGTCGGGCCTCTGGCACTGAGACATTCGTGGGGTCGTTGGCTGCGCAAGCGGTGTCGCGACCATGGCGCGACGGCCCTGGTCTGTCACCGCGCGGATGGTGCAGCCACCTCGCGGGGCCTATCCTGGGAGAAAGGCTTGCCCTACCTTCCCCGCTGCAGGTGGCAG
>NZ_AXAS01000097.1 GCF_000472925.1 Bradyrhizobium sp. Ec3.3 | reverse complement strand
GCGGTAAATGTTGTGCGATAGGCAGATCTGTCCACGCGGCCGGTACAAGGGCACGGGTACCATCGGGCAGTACAAGCGTCAGATGAAGTTCGCCGCGTCGATGACACCAGCCAAGCACATTAAGCGCAGATCCCTCAAAGGGATGGCGCGACCGAACGATGGTTACCTGATCGGGATAGTCGTCGAGATGATGAGCACGGTGGTGGGTAGTCTGTCGAGTAGTCTTTCGACAACATCGACCACGACATTCTGATTGGGCTTCTAAAGAAGCGGATCGATGACGATAGGTTCATCGCTCTGATCGATGGAATGCTCAAAGCAGGATACATGGAAGATTGGGTCTACGGACGCACTTACAGTGGTACGCCGCAGGGCGGCGTTGTCTCGCCCCTGCTCGCCAACATCTATCTGCACGAGCTGGACCAGCACATGCAGACGATGAAGGCGGACTTCGACAAAGGCCGCGACCGACGTCCATTCCCGCGCTACGCGGCGCTGGAACGGCGCGTCCTCAGTCTCCGCCGGAAAATTGAACGGCTCCGTGCCGACGGCGCGGATCAGGCCGAGATCGACGCTGCATTTGCAGAGATCAAAGCCGCCAACAAGGAGAGACGGAAAGTGCCGTCCGTCGATCCTATGGACCCCAACTTCAAAAGGCTCCGCTACTGCCGCTACGCCGACGACTTCCTCATCGGCGTAATCGGGAGCAAGCGGGAAGCGTGTGAGATCATGGCTCGCGTCGAACAGTTCCTGACGCAGGCCTTGAAGCTCGCCGTATCGCCCGAGAAAAGTGGAGTCCACGCCGCTTCAAAGGGAGTGACCTTCCTCAGCTATCGCATCTCGACATACACATCCTATGGGGCTGGACGCAAATCCAACCGCACGGGGCCGGATGGGCGGACATGGCGCGTGGTACGCCGGCCGACCACCGGCAATGTCAGTTTGCGAGTGCCGCGCAGGGAGGTTACCGCGTTCTGCAAGCGACACGGCTATGGCGATCTCGCCAGAAAGACTGGCCGTCCGCGCGAGCAGTTCTTGGTCACCAGCGATGTCGCAACCGTCCTCGCCTATAACTCAGAGTTCCGTGGTTTTGCGAACTACCATTCGTTTGCCGATGACTTCAAGAGCGCCTTGGGACTGTTGGAGCTTGTTGTGTTCCGCAGCCTTGTGAAGACGCTGGCGATGCGACATCGGACGACGAGAGCGAGAACCATGGCACGTCTGTGGAAGGGTACGGACTACGAAGTCAGCTCCGTGGTCCGTGGTAAACTTCGTAGTATCAAGCTGTGGAGACTGAAGCATCTGACCCAAACCTACTGGACGAGTCCTGTGGTGGACAACGTCACGGCAGGGGCGTGGTGGGTCAAAAGCCCAAATGATCTGGTCGATCGCCTCAACACTCGCAGGTGCGAAGCGTGCGGTGATAGGACCGGACCATTTGAGATGCATCACCTCCGCCGCGTTGGAGACCTGCGAAGCGGATCGCTGACGGTTTGGAAACGGTCCGGTTGGCGGCGCAAGACCATCGTCCTGTGTCCGTCATGCCGTGCAACCGCCTCCAGTCGAGCGCATGCGCGTATGGAAAGCCGTGTGCATTGAAAAGTGCCCGCACGGTTTGGGGGGAGGCGTAGGGATATCCTCGACGAGGTATCCCGCGCCTACCCTACGTAGACGCGACGCGGCTCGGTTTACGAGGGCCCGGTGCGGCCAGCCGCACGCGCAGCAAAAACCGAAAGCGGGAAAGTCAGGCGCGAAAGCTAGACTTCCTCTCTGGACTTTGTCTGAGCATCATAAATTCTGACCTGAAGCCTGGGAAAGCGCTGCTTTAACTCCTTCGCTCCGGCCCAGGCCCCGTCTTTGGTCGCAAATTCAGCTTTCAATCGACCATCCACTTCGAGAGCAAAACCGGAAGCGGGAAGTTTTGGAGCGGCAGCGACCATTTCATTCCTTCAGCACGTTGGACTGATCGATGACGGCTGCTTAACCTGAGTCGGCCGGGCCTCGCCAGCGCCGACGACCGCCATCTTGCACAAGCATGATGCAGCGGGGAATTTCCGCGGGCTTCAGAGTACCGGTCGGGCCCCGCGGAATTCGCGCCCTCCAAACCGTAACCGCTTGCGGCAGAGCAGCAAGACCCTTCGACCGCCCACAACAGGAGCCCAGTCGGGCCTGCATCGTCCTTTTGCCGCAAACGAATCGTCCATATAGTCGAAATATGGGAAGTTTTGCGATCAGGCCTGGCTGCCTACGAAATTGGCGAATTCGGCAGCACAGACTGTTGTGGCCGGCATCAAGGCACTTTCTTTCGATTTCTAACCGGAGATATGGCGTGACATTTAGGATCGTCCCGCGCTTGCAGCCAGAGGATGCATCATGAGCGAGCTCTCGCAAGAGATGCGGTCGCGCACACGTTCTGATGACGCCATCGTCCTGGTCGTCGACGACGACGCTTCGATGCGCGCGGCTCTCACAAATCTGTTCGAATCGGTGGGCCTTCAGGTCGAGGCTTTCGGCTCTGCAGCCGAAATTTTGCAAGCCGACCCGCCAGAGCTGCCGAGTTGCCTCGTGCTCGACATCCGTCTGCCGGGATCGAGCGGCCTCGAGCTCCAGTCCGATCTCGCTAAGGCTAACATCCACACTCCCATCATCTTTATCACAGGTCACGGCGATATTCCCATGACCGTCCAGGCCATGAAGAGCGGTGCGGTCGACTTCCTGACCAAGCCGGTACGCGAGCAGGACTTGCTCGACGCGGTCCAGGCCGCGATCGAACGAGATCGCAGGCGGCGCGACCTCGAGAAAACGGTCTCCGACCTGCGATCCCGCTTCCAAAGCCTAACGCCACGCGAGCGCGATATTCTGCCCCTGGTCACATCTGGCCTGTTGAACAAGCAAGTGGCGGGCGAGCTTGGCCTCGCGGAAATTACGGTCAAGATCTATCGCGGGCAGGTCATGCGCAAAATGCGGGCCAAATCGCTGGCCGACCTGATAAAAATGAGTGAAGCGCTCGGAATCTCCCGTCCGAAGGGGGACGTACAAACCTAAGTATGCTTTTCAATCCTGTGCCACGCCCCCACTTTCCATCGTCGGCCGCAGCCGCGGCAAGCAGTTCCCCGATCATGAGCAGTCATCTTGTCAACGCCACCTGTCATTTCGGTCATCGACGATGATCCATCCGTTCGCGCCGCAACGACCAACCTTCTGACATCGTGCGGATATAGCGTCCAAACCTTTGCCTCCGCCGTTGAATTCCTCCAATCGGCGGAAATGCACGAGGCGTCCTGCGTAATTTCGGACATCCAGATGCCGGCGATGAGCGGACTAGACCTGCTCAGGCACATGCGCGACCTGGGCCATCACATGCCTTTCATCTTGATCACGGCCTTTCCGGACGATGCAGTGCGCGCCCGCGCGATCAACGCCGGCGCAATCGGGTTTCTTGCCAAACCGCTTGTCACGCAAGCCTTGATCAAATGCGTAAAGATTGCTCTGGATGGATCGGACGGTCCAAGCGGATGACGCCTCAGCCGCTGTCCACCACTCATCACTGGTTCCAGTTTATCTTGAAATCAACGGCGTTGTTGATCGAAATCAACGGCGTTGTTGATCGGCCACATTCTGCGATGACCATCCGGTCACGCAGCCATTCATGATGAGCGAGATCGGCAAAAGGTGTTGAGCGCGCGGCCGACCAAAGGGTCTCATGAAACAAGGATCCATGGCGCACGCTCTCAAATCCCACCGGACCTCCACCGAAATCGCAGTATTTTCCGTTGCGGTGCAATGAGTATGCACAAATCATCACCGCGCTCCCCTGAGGATTGTTTATCTCGCCGACGAGGTAATCCTTACGTACGTGACGAATGAGCAACCGCATACGGTTGCCAAGTCTCCCGAGATGCAACGTGGAGGCGCTTCCTCGCCCTGCCGTCAAGGGGCAAGGCGAGGTCAGCGGTACTGCAGTTGCGGCCCTGCTTAGGCCGCAGTGCTGCGCCCGATTTCTTCACATACCCTCCCCGCTCCAGCCGCAACTTTCGCAACCGGCGGCAGGGTCCCAAAACCACCGCTGGTCAAAGAGCCGCGAACTTCTTTTGACGTGGTCTGTTCTTGGCTCGGCATCGGCGCTTTCTCTCCGTAAGCCCAAGATCCTGTCGTGCTGTTCATGTTCAGCTCCTTCAAATCGGCCTCTATTGACCTACTGCGAGAAACAGCAAGGGCCGTGCCAACGCGCCTTACGAGCATTGAGCGCGTCATTGTGCTTCGCATGAGCTCGCGAGGACAATCGCCTGGTGTTTTGGATCTCGCACTTTGTGAAGCGCTGTCAGACTCGGAACAAGGATCGAGAGATGGCAGCCGGATCCTATCTTAAAGCCGGATGCACTATCGACTTTGCACAGACCACGGCAGGCCGAGGTCGAGCGAGTGGGAGAAGGGGCAAGATCGATCGTGGAATGGCTGACTGATGTTCGATCCCCCACTTTCGCTACGTCGAGCCTGTCTACCCGTTTCTCGTTGTCGTCATCTTGCGCGGCTTTCATTTCTGCTCAGACAGACACATAAAAGCTCATAAGGTACAACTTCACGCCGCGTGCGATTCAAGCCTCATCGGGGCCATCCTGGCATGAGATAGCAGCAGGTGCTGCAGCGTCGGGTTGTTTGCTACGTTCAAAACCGCATCACCACCTCCCAGGTGATGCTGGGGCGGACTCGGCGCATCCCCCGATCCAAAGACGTCGGTGCCGCCCCACTCTTTTTTCAGCGACCGATCGGCAGGAAGGGGTGCAGAACCGAGCGGCGGCAGTTGTGTCTCGTCGACTCCCGCATCTGGTCCTCAGAGCGCACGCGCGCGAAACCTTTCGTATATGATGATCAGCATCTCCGTCCGGGGACAGAGTGACTGGTAAAGTCAGATGGAGCTTGGCCACGTGCGGCTTCCTCATCCAAATCCCTTGCGCGGTTATCTCGGCCCGAGACATAAAACTTTGGCACAGGACGTGCAGACCCATTGTTTACCGGGATTTTGCACCACCCTCCCGAGTCCTGAGTAACGCCGTCTGCCGATATTTCAAGCGGGCGGCGTTGCTGTTTCACCAGGCGACCAACCACAGCGCGAGCCCTTCACACATGAGTGTGCCGCCCTTATCAACCATTCCGATGTTGAGGCCTTGCGCGCAATCCATCGCGATTTCCCTTGTTCGCCTCCGCTCATGGATTTCCTCAGCAGCAATTGAGGCAATACCTACTTCATTATGTCCATATGCTTTCCGGCGTAAGGATCTCGAACGGAACGAGTCGCTGCTCGATTGACGGCGTGTCTCGACATTCGACCAAGCGCAGCATCACATCGATCAGCTCCTGCGGCATCTTGTCGAAGGGATGGCATATAGACGCGGTAAACAGTCCTTCGCTCAGGCCCTTGCGTGTCTCAGGTCCTAGGTCGCGGCAGACGATGCGGATTTTCCGCTGTCGTTCGGGAGAAAGCTCGCGCATCGCACCTAAGACGCCGGAAATGCCGCCATCATTGACGAAGATGCCCCTGAGGTCCGGATGTTCGTCGATCAGTTTTCGGATGATTCCACGGGCCTTCCCGGGGTCTTCATGAATCAGCAATGTGTCGCTGACGTCGAAGTCGGGGGCATGCTCGCGCATGTAGGAGCGAAAACTCGCGTCCGAAATATCCTGGCACTGATGGCGGTGGCTGCCGATCAAGGGAAATACCTTGCCTCGCTCGCGGACCATCTGCCTGATGAACCAGGCCGCTGTTCGACCGGCCTTCCAGTTGTCAGTTCCCACAAAGCCTGCGCGGCTCGCGGCGGAGAGGTCGGTGATATAGGCCACGACCGGAACACGTGTGGCCCGCAATTCGTCGATCGCCTGACTGACCAGTGGATGGTCGGCGGTGATGACGGCGACGGCGTCGCTATCCTTCCCAAGGCTCAAGAGGTTGGTGGCGACGGCTTCCGGGGCCAGGTCGTCCTCGAAGAGCACATTCGCCTTGATAACGGTATCGGTGCGCCGGGCTGCAGCAGCGACGATTTGTGCGGCCCACAACTGATAAAGCGGCCGATGCGACTGCTGCATCAGAAAGCCGAGATTCCGGTGCGGCTTCCTGCGCTCGCGCAGCGTGCCCTTCCCGTAAAAGCCGATTCTTTCTGCTGTTTCCACGATGTGCTCGACGGTTTCGGAGCGCACCGTGGCACCACCATGCAGGAGCCGGCTTACCGTCGACGTACTCACGCCGGCTGCCTGCGCCAAGTCGGCGATCGTTGGCCGTTTCATCGCTATCTCCCGGATGTATCATCCGTGAATTGAGATGCCATGACGAAAACATATAGTTTCTCCTTCTGGCATCTCTAAGTTACAGATCAAGCCGCATTCAACGAAGTGCACACGTCTACGCCAGCGGCCTGCATAGTCCGATAAACGAGCCAAAAGGATGTGAGTTGGCACGCTTCCAGCTAAGGGCTGCCCCGCTCGCCATCAGAACGGTGCACGAACATAGCGTGACTCGTGGCCGACAACACTTCGCCCACCTGTCGGTCTGGCGGCTGAAAGAGTGGCCATGCACGATTGACTGCGCGGACAATAGCGGAGCAACCCTTTTAACGGCTGCCGAAACGCCGACCACGCTCAGAGGCGACTTCAAACACTGCAGCTGTGTAGGGACATGTTTATTGAATTCGCCAGTGTGACCGTGCTGTTGCCGGTCGCGCACAAATAGAGCGGCCAGCGTATGGACGCCTGACTTTACGCGCTTGAGCGAAACGCGCTCATCGATGAGCATGAAGGCGCCGCGCTGACCTCGGAAAGGTCGCCACTCCAAAAACTCGTCGACACCTCACCAGCTCTTCTTGAATCCCGCCGTCAAGCTCATGTTGGTCGTGCCTTGCGCGGTTTCCCCGATTGAGCTCGCGATGGTGACACTGTCGAAAAGCTTCTGCTCTGCGCCAAAGATGCGCAGCCATTTATCGTCAGTGGTCGACATGCTCTGGCCGACGAGAAAGCTGGTGCCGGTCCTTCCGATTGTGACTTTGGCCGATTGATGGGTCTCGTAATTGCTTACCTGTCCGCCGATGCCGAAGGGCGACATCTTCCCCTGCTGAAGCACGTTGCAATCGATCTGCAAGGCCAGCGAGTGTACGTTGGGCAGCGGCACCGACCTGATGAGCGAGGCGCCGATCTTGCTGCTCTCCGCGCCCGGATCGACGCGCGCCTCCACCACTGTTTTGTCCCAGATGACGCCTGCGCCGGGCGCGGTCGCAACAACCCAAACGTTGCCGGAGGATTGCGGAACGTTTCCGCCATTAGCGGCCTTCTCCGCCAGCAAATCCGACATCGTGGCGGGCTGGCGCGTCACCGTCATGTCGGCGCCGATCCAAGCGTCCCAGAACGGCAAGATCGACTGCTTGGCGGTGACGGCGGAAGCGCCGTTCGATTGGGTACTGGATGACCAATTCAGACTGTCGGTCGCGGGCGCAGCCTGCGTGGCGTGCGGCGCAACAGCAGTTATAGACGAGACAACGAACGCGGCCGCCCATAGCGCGGGCTTGGCCCAGTCAAGCCCTGACGTGAATTCCGCAGTCCTGCCCGCAGTCGATCCCGCGTCAAGATGCATGGCGAGAAACGGTTTTGTCATTTTGAAGGTCTCATGGCCAGCGTTTTCGCGCGTTGCTTACAACTTGACGCTACGCTCGATTCAAGCCCTTTCGCACATCGCGACGACCGGAGAACAAATTATTGGCCGGTAAGAGCAAGAGACAATAGCTCTGTGCTTCAGACGCAGCTTGCCGTGCAGACTAGAGTTTCTCCGTCCCAACACGGACTGCCGTGACGGCGCATGGCCTTGATTTGGATCGCGCGGCACCGACGTCTACGTGGCCACCTAACCAATAAGCTCGCGAGTCGTCGCCGCATGTCTTGATTGACGACTCGTCTGAAACTCTTCCGCTCACCCTTATAAGTGCCCTGACCAGACCTCTCGACTGTATGAGCCTTCTTTGCATTACGGTTCGTCCTTTCGAAACGCTACAGCCGAACCAAAAGAGCCCGCGGAAGACGCCACAAGTCGTCACACCCATTCCGAAGCCTTACGTACGAGTTTGTGACGTTAGGTTAGCCTTCGCAACCGCTTGCGTGCGTTTGCGCCACATGTTGTTGTCCAAGCGCGACCTGTCTGATGTCTAGAATCCGCCGAGCTGCTTGCGAGAACGACATCGGGAAAGGTGCTGCCTGCCCAACCCGTGGTTGTTTTGGAGGAGAAGAGCATATGCAGTTCAGTGGCAGACGCCTGCCGATCCTGTTGTCCTTGTTTGCGGCTGCGAGCATGAGCACGATCGCCAAGGCCGATGAACCTTCGCCGAAATACGCCGAAGTGCTCAGTGCCCTGCAGGGCGGCAAGGACGTGAAGCTCATACTGGACCTCAGCCGCTGTACCACTGTCGATGGCGGCAAGCCCGGGCCAGCCGTGCAGGGCGGGTTGACTATCAACGCCTTCAGGGTGAGCGACCAGCACGGCATCAGCTTCGCCAATGCGCATCAAACCGTGGACATCTCCGGACACCCGGTTACGGAATACATTCGCCACAGTCTCAGCCGCGAAGGCAAGCTCACGGTGCGGGCCTCCAAGCTGGCAGCCGGGGCAGCCGACGTCGTGAACCAGGGTGATTTTGTCTGCGAACTGCCGGACGGCGCGAAGTTCGTCTGGTAATCCGAAGAAATACTCGCACGATGCGTGGTGCGCTTTTGCCACCGCCGATCAAGGCCGTGTGGACACCTCATGGAGCCAACATGGTAGTTGCGAACGTGCGACGGCCAGTTGGTTTCTGGCCGTCTTCTGGAAGTGGGCCGCCACACAAAGAAATTGGGTCGGCGCGATCACCCGCCGACTGTGAGCTCAGGCCAAGCCCCGCCTCGCACTACCATCAAAATAGTGTTTTCGGCGCATGCAGGGATCCGATGGAGGCCGGTCACACGTGGCCGGCCGTTGTAGATGGACGTTGAGCGATGAGCAGCGAGGAGCGCGCGCGATCTCATGAAACTGACGACCGACGCGTGCACCGCACTACGCTCGTATCTTGATCAGAAAATCGCTCACCTGCCCCTGCAACGAACCGATATTGTTGTTCAACTCTTGGACGTTGTCGACGACTTGGTCAGCCGATGAGCCGGAGGCGCGCGATGCATCATTCAGTCGGTCAATATCTCGGGATGCCTCTCGCATATCAGCACTGATGTGTGTGATGCTCTTTGAGATGTCATTCGTAACAATCGATTGCTGCTCTATCGCCGCCGATATGCTGCCCGAGATCTCGCGCATCTTGTCTGTTATCTCAGCGGTGTCGGCCATCGCGGCAGCCGCCAGTCTCGCCCTTTCCTGAATGGCAAGTATCTGAACATCGACCTCGCTCGTCGCGTTTGCCGCCTGAGCAGCAAGATTCTTCACTTCGCTCGCCACGACTGCAAAGCCTCTGCCCGCTTCGCCAGCTCGCGCGGCCTCGATAGTCGCGTTGAGCGCCAGCAAATTGGTTTGCGATGCTATTCCTTCGATGAGCTGGACGACGCTACTGATCTTTGTCACCGACGCAACGAGCTCACTTAGTGTTGCTTCAGCGTGCACCGTCTTATCGCGGGCAGTTTGCGAAATGTCCGCCGCGGTCGAAACTTGCCTACCGATCTCCGAGATTGAGGCCGAGAATTCTTGGGCAGCTGACGACACGGCATTGGAGTTTTCTTCCGTCTTTTTCACTATCCCGGTCATACCTTCAGTACGAAGACAGACATCGTCTGTGGAGGCCGTAATTGCCAACGAGACTGTTTGCATGTGCCGCATGGAGCCGGCCAAAACATCGACTACCCGCGACACGTCGTTTTCAAAATTCTTAGCTAGGCTCAACCGCTCCTCGCGCATACGGACCAGGTCAGTTATGTCCTGCCAACCACACACGACTATCGGGCGGCCTTCGAATTGAGACACCACAAGACTTGTCCTGACCGGAATGGAAGTCTGGTCCTTACGGCGGAGCCACCACTCGATCGCGATATGGCCTGATTGCATGATGATTTTATTGGTCTCTTCGAACATCTGCGCAACGCTCTTACCGTTCGGCTGCGGATCAACCGAAAGCTCGGCAAGTGCCAGCCCTCGCATTTCTTTCCAATTGGAAAACCCAAGGATGTGAGCTGCAGCATCGTTGCTCAGGACGCACTTGTCGGAGTCGAAAACTGCGATTCCATCCTTGATGGATTCAAAGGCGTTAATGGCCATCACATCGTCCAAGGTCGGTGCTGCGGTCTTCCTTCGCGTCGAAGTCGCGAAGGAAACGGCCAACATTAATCCACCGACAAGCAGCCCGCTCCAGAAGTGAATTGACAACGCATCCGCATTGGCAGCGACGGTTGCTGCCGGGATAGACAACGCCAGCGCGAGATTTGATATTCGATTATGCCACATCGAAGCCCCCAAATGCGGATGAACCCAAGTCAAGTGGCTGTATCGAATCTCGATTAAAACTCTCTTTCAGTGCTGGACGACCTGCCCATCCAGATCTGCCTGCTCCATGCGAACCCTCTCATAACGAAGTCGGAGACGCGAAGCGCTTGGAAGCGATCGAATTGAGGCGCGGCGCACTGTCCGCAGTCGACGCGTTGATAAATCTGGACGAATTTGTCTATTGCTCGTTCGGCGCCACAGGCGGAGATCAACGCCTACGCATCCTTTGCGCGTAGCGCGCATATACCAAAGTATACTCACCTATACGTCGGTATATCGGAGCTATTGAGCGGGCAGCTCCGACGCCGTTCAAAGCGATACGACTCCGCGCGCGCGTCTCCAAGACTCTGCGGTGATGCTCGCACAAAGAAGCAAGTGGCGCGTCGAATAACGCATAGCGTTCCGTCAAGGGTGCCCGCGCGCCATCGCTCGTTCGATCTGCGGGTGAAAATCCTACAGCTGCTCGGATACATCACCCGCGCGCGCCTGAACGAGTGCGAATCATCATCGCCGTCCATCGGCCAGTGCTGCGAACGCCGTCTTCAGCATCGCCACGTCGAGCGACCGCCCCCCGCACCGAGGCCCGGGCGCGCCTGAAGCCGCAAATGATCGCGACTGCTGGTGAGAACATCAAGAGCGACATCACAAAGGCGGTCGCAACCTACGTAACGGAGTTAGACGGGCTCCCCGAACAGCATTGGGTCGCAATGGACTGTGGCCCCAAACCGAGCGAGCGGATATAGCGCGACTGCGGTCCGCCGAACTTCAACACGGTGTCCGGCCATTCGAAATGCGTACCGACCCGCTCTATTTATTTGAGCGACGGCCTCATTGACCAAACCGGTCTGGCGTTGCTGGAACACGGTCCGAATTGGGTTCGGTAGTTACGCACGATCGCAACCTCGCCCGCCCTTCGGGGAGGTGGTCGGTTCTTTCGGAAATGAAAAGGTGAGCGGGAAGGTTTTGGCAAAAAGAGAATGGAGCGCGGCCTGCTCCTCTGCAAGGCGTCTTTCGATGAACTCACGTTCTACGTCCGACAGTCTTGTTTCTAGCACTCGTCGACACCGGTGTATGTTGTTGCGATGAGCCCGAATTCGAGCCAGGTCTTCATCGAGCATCGTTGTCACTCCTGAAGACCCATGTCCTCTTTGATTTCGAGCAGCAGCAAGAGATCTTGCAGCGAAACGCTTTGGCCTGTTTAGAGCGCACGCCGCATCGGAGAAACGTCCGGCAGCCAGCATACATTTCGCTCACTTCCCGAACTCGTTTCTCCATTTCAAAGTCGTGCTTCACCAAGGGCGCGGTGGGCCGGATCCCGCTCGCCGGGCTAGGCCCAATACATAGACGATGCCTGGTATTGATTATTGCGACGGCTTGCCGAATGGCGCCTTAATCCTGCATCTCAGCGCTTTTTTTGACTTATTTCATCATACCGGCATATACTTGCGCTGGCGCCAGACCGATCTCCGCACCCAATAGGTGGTCGTGAAGCCAATGCTCGAAAGCCGAGTCGTCACGCCGACGTTCGGCGATACACTGCTCCCGCAACCGCGAATGTTCGAAACATGCGGCGAGCAGTCACGCGTATCGTGAAAGCCGCGCTGCGGATCCACGCACATGTCGATCAGAAGCACTCCAGCAAACGTTGACGTCTTTCGACTTAGGCGGCATTGGCCAGGCTCCTGCACGAGCTGCCGTTCCACCGTCCCACGGACGCCATTCCGAGCGCCTTCACATAAAGGTCACCGTCGGTGTGTTCCACCGAAAGACTTTCGTTCAAGCTCCCGTCACTCGCTTGAGCATTGTAGGAAAACGAAATGCCACGTCCGAACATCCCACACAACGAAATCTTACAACGCGCGAGCGGCTTCCCGTTGCCCTGGCTGAAGTTCACTACTCAGCGGCCGCTGAATCGCACTGTCCGTGCGCTCTGGACGCCAGGGCGAAAGCCCACTCACCTATTGCCGATCGAGCGGAAAGACTGCGCGTGACAGCCCCGCTACGCTGATTATCGTCATTGCTGCGGCGCCTAACATTGCACCTCCTGTTTTGCCCATGACCACACGGTTGAGGGTATTCGCAATAGTGTCATGGCAGGAGCTTTCCTTGCGTTCGCCGGCTGCAACGCTATCTTGGGGCCCCTGAATAGGCTATCTCGCTTGCATCTTTGGATTTGCCTCTTCATTCATTCGGTACCGGCCTTTGGTTCGAGCGCGCTTTCATCGAACGGGCTCATTGCGAGGAGACTCGTCTGCACGGAGCGGGGCGTGGCGTGGCGTGCAACATGGTACAACGTTTCAGCCTGAGCGCTCTGCTCGGCTAGTTCGGTTGAGTGCAGAATGCTTAGGAACAGGTCTCGGCCATGGAGCAAAGGAGAGGAAAAACGCCTTCTCGATCTCGCTTCGAACAATGAAACCCCAAAGCGGATTTCAATCCTGCTCGAGAGAAGCGAGAACGCCGTCGCTCGGCGGCTCAGGAAATTGCGACCGAGTCCCCCAAAATCCCAGCCGTCCTCCTGAGCGTGGGGCAATGCGCGGGAGCAAAGCTCCGCGCCGGCGGCCACTGAGCAGCTCAGCTGGCGCTGGGCTTGCCCCACACTAATTTCCTCGAGCGCATCCGACCTAGCGCTTCTAATAGATGTGCGGTAGGTCCTAGCATTCATGAATACCATTGCACTGAGAGTTCTGATCCAGGCTCAGACTCAGGGCTGATGCCCCAATTTCACGATCATCTTCGGGTGGCGTTCACTCAAGGCCTTCAACGCGAGCAAATTCTTCCGTTCGCTTTCCCGGTTGTCAGTGTAGGTCCCAGGCTCGACGTCATTCTCCCAACCCCAACGCGTGTGGGCAGTGTCGCCCGTCAGGAGCACCGGACCTGTTGGTGTGCGGGCGAGATAGGAGACATGGCCCGGAGTATGTCCCGGGGTCTGGATCGCAAAAAACGAACCGTCACCGAAAACATCGATCACCCCTTCGAATTTTCCATCCGGGTCTTTCGAGAACTGGAACTCCCGGAGTGCGGGCCTTCCTTCAAGGAGGCTATCCTCCGTCCCCTGAACGGCCATGTGCACAAGACTCGAATACTCAGGCTCACCATGGCCCGTGTAAATCGGAACGTCCTTTGGAACGTCCGGCATCCCGGAGATATGATCGAGATGGAGATGGGTCATGAACACGCCCTTGAGAGGAACGCCTTCCGATTTGATGACCGACAACGTGTCTTGCCGGACCTCCATCCTTTGGATCTTCGCAAATTTTCTCAGCACCCATCCGACCCCGACGCTCGCGGGATCCTCCACCAGCCGCTTTGAAACACCGGTATCGACCAGAAAAAATCCCTGCGTCGGATGTCGCACGACATGTGTATAGATCTTGATCGGCTCCTCGTGATCCTTGAGACCGGCCTGAACAGCTTTCGGATCGTTCAGATTGAGCAGTCCCGAAAGATCGGCAATCCAATCCGCGCCGACGACCGTCTTGAGCTCAATTGGTCCCGGCCGATCGATCAAGGCTTCCATGGCCGCCGAGCTGATCGGCTTGCCGAGATCGGCGGGCTTCCCCGGATGCGAGGTCTGCGTGCATGCGGAAAGCGCGGCGATGGTAAGGGCGCCAATGCAAAAGAGTCCTGATTTGCGGAGCATGATTGTTTTCCTCATTTCTGGCGCCCCTTTCGCTCTGGACAGCCAGAATAGCAATCGCCTAACTTCCTATGTTGCCATACATAAATGGATGGCCCGCGGATCAGCCTCAGGAGTGATAGGTGGAACTACAGTGGGATGACCTCCGGATTTTTCTCGCCGTTTGCGACGCTGGGAGCCTGAGCGGCGCCGCGCGACGCCTCAGGGTGAGTCAACCCACTTTGAGCCGGAGGATTGCGGAGATGGAGTACGGGCTCGGCGAGCCGCTTTTCGTTCGCAAGAACCTGGGCATCTCCTTGACGAAAGCCGGACAAAGGCTCCTTCCCGCGGTTCAAGGAATGGCGCAATGGGCGACGGAAGCCAATCGCTCACTTGACGCTAAGACCTCGTCCGTGAGCGGCCGCGTGCGCATCGCGGCGATACCATCGTTCGCCTTCGATTTCCTGGCTCCGATCGCGGAAAAGCTCAAGCGAAAGCATCCACAGATCACTCTCGAGGTTCTGGCCAGCACACAACGCCTGAATCTTTCGCTCGGCGAGGCGGACATCGCGCTCAGGAGATACCCGTCCGATGATCCTGATCTGATCACAGTCGATGAAGTCATCGTTCCGATCGGCGCCTACGTGAGCAGGGACTACGCACGGAGACTGCCCGCGAAATACGGTTTTCGCGACCTCGACTGGATCGCATGGGCAGGAGAGCGTGAGATGACGAGCCCGAATCCGGAGCTCGCGGCCAGGATCCCGGACTTTCGTCCCGCTTTCACGTCTGACGATTACAGCGTGCAGGTCGCCGCCTGCCAGGCCGGCGTCGGCGCGATGGTCCTGCTGAAGACGTCCCATCGGCTCAAGCGACCGGGCGAGCTCGTGGAGCTCAAGCTCGAGCTTCCAGCCTCGCTCCGCGCAGAACTCACGATCATCTGCCACAAACGTATGGCAGATCTCCCCAAGGTTAGAACCGTTCTGGACCTGCTTAGGCAGGAATTCGCAGATCTGAGGAAGACCCAAGGCGCGAGCAAACTTCGAATAGCGATGCCAACGAACTGAGGCAGGTAAGAGATAAAGGACGCCTCGGCCAAACATTCGAGCGCGAGAAGCTCAAGAGTGTTAAAGTTCGTCGGGAATACAGACACCTTCGCATCCTTGGTCTCCCATGCACGGCTACAGGGCCGGAAAACACCACGCGGTCTTCGCTCTGCCTGAGAATCGCCAATGGTTAGCTTACTGGATGGGTCTGGTTACGCGGCCTGAATGCTGGCTAAGACAGCGCCCGGTCGGATGGCCTCCAACCGGGCGACAATTCAACTAGTCAGGGAAGAACGTGCCGTTGTCTATGCAGCAGCGTTCGTACCGGACATCTGATCGAAGCAGTCCAGGGTACGAGCTGTATAGACTAGCGCCGCGCCTGCATTCATCGCAATCGCGACGCCCAGCGCCTCGGCAATCTCAGCCTTCGACACGCCATGCTTCATCGCAGCCTCAACGTGGCTGGCGACGCAGCCATCACAGCGGGTAGCGACCGCAACCGCAAGTGAGATCAACTCTCGCATCTTCGCGTCGAGATGCTGCGCTTTATCGCCGGATTGGCCAGAACTAGATATCCTTTGACCGTTTCCGGCGCGAGCTTGGACAAGTCGCCAACCCGCGACTTCACGGTAGCGCGATACTTTAGCCAGTCCAACATGCATTCTCCCCTTCTCTTCAGCTTTTCAGAACATCGTCAAATCATATGAGACGAAGCTGTCAACAAACGCGTCAAAGTTCGCGCGCTCGATCCTCGTGCAAGTACTATCCGTGCGTTTCCCCTCCGGCCATCTCGTCGCGGCACACCGCGACACGCTTGAAAGCCATAGCCTCAGTGCAGAATCTGACTGAGAAACAGTTTGGTGCGATTGTGTTGTGGGTTGCGAAAGCTGCTTAGGCCAGACCTGCTATAAAGCCAATTGTCTTGACCGTGCGCATCAACGCGATCCCCGCGTTGTAATGGATTGTGTGACGCACGTTGACCAGACACAGCTGCCCATCGGACAACCGATCCGCGAAAGGCACGCGCATGGCTTGGGAAATATGGTCGCTGCGTATCCCAGACCGCACCTCGTTTGGTTTGGGGGTCTTGCCTTCTTCTATTTCCTGACCACCAGCATCACGTGATTTTTTGAATCAAGCAAACGAGATATATTCACTGGGCGTTCAATTTGTTGAAGTGAAATCCGCCGTCGTGCCCGAACGCTTCCGTTTTGATATCAGTGCTCGAGAGCAGTTCGTAGGGCGATGGCTTCATCTTTGCGCGTGCATCACAGTCATTGGATCGATACTCGATTGGGCTCGCCGAGACGTTCTCGCTCTCGAACCATCATGCGAGCTTGCCGGTGGCCTATCGGCTCTATCTACCAAGGGAGAGGGTGACGGACCGTGTACGTCGGCGCAAAGCCGGAGTTCCCAAGGACATCACCTTCAAGACGAAGCCGGCAATTGCACTTGATCATTTGCGCTGAGCCTGTGCGGCGGGCTTGCCGCACGGCGTGGTCCTGATGGACGCAGGCTATTGGCACCGACACCGCTCTGCGTGGGAGTACTACCGAGCTGGGCCTGATCTATGTGGCCGGCATCTTACCACAAACCTCGGTATGGGTGCCTGGAACCGGACGGCGGCCACCGAAGAAGTGGACGGAGAACGGAGGACCTCCAAAACTGCTAAGGCGCGATAGCAAACACCGACCGATTTCGGTCAAGAAGCTTGCGATCAGTCTGCCAGTACATGCCTGGCACAAGATCACGTGGCGTGAGGCTACGGCAGAACAGTTGTCTACGCATTTTCCCCGTGTGCGCGTCCGTCCGGCACATCGAGATTACTGGCTCGCCGAAAGCCGGCCTGAGGAATGGCTCCTGGTTGAATGGCCAGAGGGCGCGACCGCACCGACCAAATATTGGTTTTCAACGATTCCGGCCAGCATTGGATTTCGTCAGCTGGTCGATATCGCCAAACTGCGCTGGCGCATTGAGGCGCGACTAACACGAATTCAAACAGGAGGTCGGCCTTGGCCACTTCGAGGGGCGGGGTTGGCGCGGCTTCCACCATCACGCAACGCTGTGCATCGCCGCTTATGGATCCCTGGTCTCGGAGCGAGAAACGATTTCCTCCTCAGCAACAGCCTCCACCAAAATCTTCAAGGAAGCTACGATTCCCGAAAATTATCGGCCGAGGGGATCTGCCATTGCGGCCTGAACGGCACGTTCCAAATTCGATTGCGACCGCCCGACGAAGATTGAGCGCAGCCTCGTCGCGACACTATCTCGATGCCCTTGTTGCATCAGAGCAATCTCAAGTCAAAGTAGCCACCGAAATTTATGGCGCAGTAAGACTAAGGACTTTCCAAGTGTACCACAGCCAAGCGTGGGTTTTAGGTTCACAACGAGCGGCGTTGTGTGAATGCCAACCATTCCTAGTAGGTGCGGCGACCGTCGGGATCTAGCATGCTCAGTCGCCATCAAGCGAACGGACGTATGGATTAAATTGCACTCGTTGTTGGATGATTGAAAATGTCGGACATGAGGCAACGGCTTAGAGTCGCAATATTCAAGAAGGTTGGGGCTTGACAGAGCAGGTGCGGACCAACAGGAAATCGAAGTCCCGACACGATGAATTTTTGGAATGACACACACCGGCACATCTTTGCCGGTGCTGCTGCATTTGAAAATCAAGCGCGCGATGTAGACATCGCCGATCTCTGTCTGGCAGGCCGAACCAACCTTATAGAGAGTGTTGAAGAAGCACGTGGCCTTCTAAAGGCCGCATTCTCTGTGGTAGGGCAGTACTTGAAAGTGCGCAGCGTATGGCTGCGCAACTTGAGACGAGAGGAGGATTCCGATGTTCGAGGCTAAAGACTATCGCGTGTGTTGCCACCACTTTGTCACTCCAACCGACCGCGCCGTCTACCCGGCGCAGGAGCCCTTACTAACCTACCCTGAGGCCCTCCGGCACGTGCAGGCTGAGCAGGCCAAGGGCTACATGGTGGCCTGGGTCATCGACCGCGCCGGAGCAGGCGCCACCAAATGAGATTGGTGATTCGAACGCGAAGCGTTCCCACTGAGCGATGGTATGCATGGGGCTGTTAGGACTTAGTCCGCGGCAGCATCAGCTATGACCGAGCTGGCTGGCGCATTTCGAGGGGCCTGCAGGGCCACCATGCCCGCACGGTGGCCCGGGTATTACTGATCAACAAGACGACCATTGAAGGGTTTACGTCCGTTGATGAAGTTGACAAGGCTTTCGTCGACGTGCTTTCGGAGCCGACAGACGTTGGCTTTGTCCAGGTCAAGGAACGAGACGAAAGGGACAGATACGAGTCAAATTTCCGCCGACATGCCGCTGCCGTCGAACGAGCAGCGGCATGATTGTGCCGAGAAGCTGCACAAGCGCATACTGCAGGAGCCGCTGCCGGAGGTCGCGGCCGTCACCGAGATCGAGGCGATGCACGCGGTCGATCTGCCGCAGCATTCGCCGCGAGCCGTTGCCGGTCAGAAATGGCGGCTGTTGCGAACGAAAACGGAGTCGATCAATGGCTTCTTGCTACCGGAAAGGAGTGCAAGGCGATGCTTGAGGCGCCGACAATGCGTATTTTGCTCCGCGATCTCGTTGATCTCCTTCCGGGCTCGCCCTCCGGGCGCCCGGAATGACGAACAAAACAATCAATCCGCCTTCACATATTCCTTCGCGATGATCGCATCCGCATCAAAGCCCTTGTCGGCGAAGCCCTGCGCTTGTAGCCACTTGATCTGGTTGTCGACGTTCTTCACGTCCAGCTTGCCGTCCGGTTCGATATAAGCGCAATTGCCGACCACCTGCTCGACCGGCAGGTTGGTGTACTTTGCGATGATCTCGAGCAGCGGTTTAGTCTGCTCATTGATCGGCACGGTGCCGTCCTTCATCGCGGTCAAAATGACGTCGTGATATTCGCGATCGGCTTTTGCCAACGCACCGAGCAGCTTCGTCACCAGCACCTTGTTGGCGAGCGTCTTGGGCGAGGCGAAGACGGCGCCGAGCTGCCAGGGCGTCTCGTCGCCGACCCAACCCAGGAATTTCGCGCCGCCNTCGTCCATCAGCTTTCGCGCGGTGGAGATGGGAAGCAGCGCGGCGTCGACGGTCTCGCCCTTCAGCGCAGCCGCCGCATTCGACAGCGACTGCAGCGGCACGATCTTCACGTCTGATAGCTTGAAGCCATATTTGTCCGCGAGCAGGCCGAGCGAATAGT
>NZ_AXAS01000096.1 GCF_000472925.1 Bradyrhizobium sp. Ec3.3 | reverse complement strand
GGCGAACCCAGGCGAGGCGAAGCGAGTCGCTGATGATGTCGCTGGAGGTGCGCGCATGCGTGCCGACGCGCACATTGTCCATCACCGACAAATTGGGGAACAGCGCCACGTTCTGGAAGGTGCGGCCGATGCCGATCTCGGCGATCCGGTGCGGCGGGCGCGTCAAAATGCTCGCGCCTTCCATCAGGATGTCGCCGGACGAGGGCTGGTAGAGCCGCGAGAGGCAATTGAACAGCGTGGTCTTGCCGGCGCCGTTGGGACCGATGAGCCCGAGGATCTGGCCCTTGTGCATGTCAAAGGACACGCCGTTGAGCGCGACGATGCCGCCGAAAGCGACCGTCACGCCACGGACCGAGAGCAAAGCCCCTTGATCCGCCATTTGCATCACTTCAATCATGCACTTCCCCACACGCTGGTGCACCGGCACTCTCTTCAGACCGGGAGACCTTCGGACTTCAGCAATCCGGCGAGCCGGCCACGAATCGTAACCTTGGCGTCAGCAACGATCCGCTCGATCAGGCGCTGGCACGTGGGGACGTCGTGAATGAGCCCCTGCACTTGCCCTGCCCAGATCAAGCCGGCGTCAAGGTCACCGGTCTCGACCGCAACGCGTCCCTTCGCCCCCGAGACCAACGGCCGGACATCATCGAAGGCGGCTTCAGGCACACTCGATATCTCAACGACCTTGTCGGACACGCTGTTCTTGGCGACCCGGCCCGTATTTCGAAACTTGCGGAAGATAAGGTTCGTCGCCCGCTCGTCGTTCTGAACCAGAAACTGCTTCACTGCTTCGTGTATCGGAGCCTCAACGGTGGCGCAGAAACGCGTGCCCATATTGATTCCGTCAGCCCCAAGAGCCAGGGCAGCGGCAAGCCCACGGCCATCACCGAAGCCACCGCTCGCCAGCATTGGGACGGAAATCTTGTCCGCCGCAGCGGGGATCAACACGAGTCCAGGTACGTCATCCTCACCGGGATGGCCGGCGCACTCAAAGCCATCGATCGACACGACGTCGACGCCCATCTTCTCGGCGGATAAGGCGTGTCGAACCGACGTGCATTTGTGAATGACGATGATGCGGTGGGACTTGAACTCCTCCACATGCTCTTGAGGCCGAGCTCCTGCCGTCTCAACCACCTTGATCCCGCTTTCGATGATGGCCCTTCGATAGTCGGCGTAAGGAGGCGGTGTCACCGAGGGAAGTATCGTCAGGTTGACCCCGAAAGGCTTATTGGTCATCGATCGGCAGCGATCGATCTCTCTTCGCAGATCGTCCGGGGTCGGCTGGGTCAAGGCCGTGATGATACCCAGCCCGCCGGCGTTGGAGACCGCGCTGGCGAGCTCCGCACGCCCGACCCACATCATGCCGCCCTGCATGACGGGGTGGCTGATACCGACGAGCTCCGTGAAGCGGGTTTGGAAGGTCATCCCAAAGCCTCAACGATGGTCACGTTGGCGATGCCGCCACCCTCACACATCGTTTGAAGGCCATATCGCTTGCCCCGAGCCTTGAGAGCGTGAACCAGGGTTGAAAGGAGCTTCGTACCAGATGCGCCGAGAGGGTGACCGAGCGCAATCGCGCCGCCGTTGACGTTGAGCTTGGCAGGATCCGCCTCTATTGCCTGAAGCCATGCGAGGGGTACCGGGGCGAAGGCCTCGTTGACCTCATAGAGATCGATATCGCCGATCTTCATTCCGGCCTTCGCAAGGGCCCGACGAGTGGCGTTGATCGGCTCCTCGAGCATGATGACGGGGTCACCGGCGGTCACCGTCAGGCCGACGATGCGGGCGATCGGCTTCAGATTGTAGTCTTTGAGAGCTTTTTCGCTGACGACCAGTGCTGCGGAGGCGCCGTCGCAGATTTGGCTTGCATTGGCGGCGCTGACGACACCGCCCTCCTTCAGAAGCTTGACCGAGCCGATCGATTCCAGCGAAGCGTCGAAGCGAATTCCCTCGTCCACCGTGTGCTCTCCGCCCTCGATCTTGAGCGGAACGATCTCGTTCTGGAAGGCTCCGGATTTCGTGGCCTCTGCGGCGCGACGATGACTTTCGAGAGCGAACCGATCCAAGGTCAGTCGATCAAACCCGTACTTCTTTGCGATCATTTCGACGCCCTCAAACTGGCTGAAGGATTCCACGCCGAACCGCTTCTGAATGCGGTCGCTGATTGGACCGGTCCCAATGCCTTCTTTCTGGTGCAAAGAAAGGTTCGAGAACATCGGCACGCGGGTCATACTCTCCGCGCCAGCGGCTATCACGACATCTTGGGTACCGGACATCACTGCTTGGGCAGCGAACTGCACTGCCTGTTGTGAGCTCCCACATTGCCGATCGATCGTCACGGCCGGAACGGATCCGGGGAGCTTGGAGGCAAGCACCGCATTCCGTCCGAAGGCGAACGCCTGTTCGCCGGCCTGCGTCACGCAGCCCAGGATCACGTCGTCGACGGCGGCAGGATCAAGCCCCGAGCGGTCCACGACCGCGTTGAGCGTTTCCGCCGCCAGATTGGCGGGATGCCAGCCGGCCAGCTTGCCGTTGCGCCTGCCACCTGCCGTTCGTACCGCTTCGACGATATAAGCTTCGGCCATGGAACAATCCCTTTCATCCGTTTGAATTTCGACGAGCGACGAAGGCCGCTACGCGACGACGTGATTCTTCAGAGTTACCCAGCGCGGCAATGCTCCGCATCTCGCGCTCGAGTTGCCTCTCCAGTGTGCTATCGTAACTTTCGAGCAGGAGACGCCGGACCGCACCGAGCGCTGCCACCGGTTCAGCTGCGAGCTTCGCAGCGAGTTCGGCGCCGGAGGCAAGCAGCTGCTCGCCATCGACGATGCGCGTGACGATACCAATTCGCTCTGCCTCGTCGCTCAGCACGCGACGGTTAGACAGGATGATCTCCTGAGCTCGCCTGAGACCAACCACCCGCGGCAGCAGCCAGCTCATTCCTCCGTCCGGACTGAGGCCCAAGGCCGTATAGGCCGGGCTGAAGTGGGCAGAGCGGGCTGCCAACGCGAAGTCGCCGATCATCGCGAGGCTCATGCCGGCTCCGGCTGCGGGGCCGTTCACGAGCGTGATCAGCGGCTTTCTCATGTGCATAAGACGCATGATTGCCGCGTGCAGTGTTTCCGCCAAATCCTCCAGGAAGGCCGAGACGTCGGTGCCGGCTGCGGCAAAAGCGCTGACGTCACCGCCCCCGCAAAAGAGCTTGCCGCGCCCGGTCAGAACAACGCACCGGATATCATCGTCGTCGTCGCAACGTTCGGCGGCCTCTAGTAGAGCGCGAGCCAGAGCGGGATCGATCGTGTTGCCGTGGTCCGGGCGCGACAGGATCACGGTCGCGATCTTCTCGGCAGAGGAGAACTCGATAGGGGCGCTCATGGGAGGTTCTCCAGCGCGCGGACAGCCAACGCAGCCAGTTCTGGAAAGGTCTTGCCGCGCTCGATAGCCTGCGCCGAGGAGGCCGTACCGCGCAGCGCGCGACCAGCAATGCCGTGCATGATCGCCGCAAGGCGGAAGAAATTGAACGCGACGTAGAAGTGCCAGTCCGGGATCGTTTCGCGTCCGGTCGCTCGGCAATACCTCTTGATGTATTCCGCTTCGTTTGGAATGTTAAGGGCCGCCAGATCGGCGCCGGCAAGGCCGGCGACGATATGAGGAGGCATGCGATACATCATCGCGTGATAGGCAAAGTCCGCCAGCGGATGTCCGAGGGTCGAAAGCTCCCAATCGAGTACGGCGATGACTCGAGGCTCTCGGGGATGAAAGATGAGATTGTCGCAGCGAAAGTCGCCATGGACGATTGCGACCTCCTCACCTTGAGGAATTCGTTCCGGGAGCGCTTTGGCGAGGCGGTCCATGTTGGCGTCGCGCCCGGCCTCAGGATCTTCCTGATACTGGCGCGACCAGCGACTGATCTGCCGCGCGAAGTAGCTGCCCGGCTTTCCGTAATCGCTCAAGCCAATCGAAGCCGGATCAATGGAGTGCAGTTGCGCGATGACGTCGCACATGGCGTAGAAGTACGAAGGACGCTCTTCACGGTTCACCTCGGGGAAGGTGGCGTCCCAGAAGATGCGGCCTTCGACGAGCTGCATCACATAGAATTCGCTCCCGATAACGGACTTGTCGGCGCAATACCGGTAGATGCGCGCCACTGGAAACCCAACTTGCGACAGCGCGCTCTGTACGCGCGCCTCGCGATCGACTGCGTGCGCGCCGGATACCAGCAACCCCGGCGGCTTCCGCCGGAGGACGTAGACGCCGTCTGCTGACTGAAGACGGTAGGTCGGGTTCGACTGACCTCCCTTGAATTTCGAGACGCTGAGAGGCCCTCGAAATCCGTCGACGTTGGCCGTCATCCATCGCGACAAGGCGTCCTCGTCGAGACGATAGCCCTCGGAGGGCTCAGTCAGTCCGGAATTCGCCGCTTCGTCGAGAGCGCTCACGGATTTGCCTTCTGCCAGTCGCGCTTGATCTTCTTTGCAAGCGACCATTTGTGCACCTCGGTGGGACCGTCATAGATTCGAAACGCGCGAACCTCACGGAAGACCTGCTCCACGATGGTTTCGTTGGTGACACCCGATCCACCCATCACCTGCACGCAGCGATCGGCCACCCGCATGAGCGCCTCGCTAACCGCAACTTTGGCCATCGAGCTCTCGTTCGTACCGAGCGATCCCGTATCGAGAACGCTCGCGCACCAGGAGATCATCAGCTCGGCCTGTTTGAGGTCGATGAGGTTGTCGGCAAGCATGAAGCCAACCCCCTCATGATCGATCAGCGTCTTCCCGAAGGCCTGTCGGCGGTTGGCGTACTTGGTCGCGATCTCGTTGGCGCGAACGCAGGCGCCCAGCCAGCGCATACAGTGCGACAACCTGGCGGGCGACAGCCGGATCTGCGCGTATTTGAAGCCCTCACCCGGGTGTCCAAGCATTTGATCGGCGGGGACGCGCAGATTTCGGATGGTCACAACAGCATGGCCCCCCGGCATCGAGCTGTCGATCGTGTTCGGCACATGATCGATGGTGATCGCCGGATCGGGCAAATCGACGAGGAACATGCATGCGCCCTCCTCGGCCTTTGCCATAACGATGCCGACCTTGGCTCCCCGCGCTCCCGTGATGAACGCTTTGCGTCCATTCACGACCCACTGATTGCCGTCCGGACGACAAGTCGTCGTCATCATCGATGGGTCGGATCCCGCTCCACCCTCGTCGGCCGGTTCGGTCATGAAGAAGGCGGACCGCGCGCGTCCCTCGACGAGCGGCTTTAGAAAATGCTCCTTGATCTCAGGCGAGCCAATTTTACCCAGAAGGTACATGTTGCCTTCGTCGGGTGCCGCCGTATTGCATGCGAGCGGTCCAAGCGGCGATAAACCTGTCTTGGCCAGGACGATCGCTGTCTCGCTCTGCGAGAGATGCGAACCGTCGGGCAGTATGTGCGGCGTCAATACGCCTGCCGCCCGCGCCAGTTCACGCAGTTCGGTGACCAACTCGTCCTTTGGACAGTCATGATGATCACGGCGAGGATCGCGCTCGAACGGGACAACGATATCCCGAACGAAGCGCTCAACGCGATCCGCAATCTCCTGAGTACGCTCCGCGCCGATCCCGGTCATTTGGGCGCCATGCGGATTGCGCCATCCAGGCGGATGGTTTCGCCGTTCAGCATTGGATTGGCGATGATGGATTCGACCATCTGAGCAAATTCGGATGGATGTCCAAGCCGGCTCGGGAAGGGTACTTGCGTGCCCAACGATTTTTGCGCCTCTTCGGGAAGCGACATCAGCAGGGGGGTCAGGAAGATACCAGGTGCGATCGTCATGACCCGGATGCCGTAACGCGCGAATTCACGTGCGAGAGGCAGGGTCATGCCGACGATGCCGCCCTTGGATGCCGAATAGGCGGCTTGGCCGATCTGGCCATCGAATGCGGCGACGCTCGCGGTATTTACGATGACGCCTCGCTCCTCCTCGACCGAATCGGCCACATGAATGCGCGCGGCGAACTTCGACAGGACGTTGAAGCTGCCAATCAAATTGATGTTGATCGTTCTGGCGAAGTCTCGCAGCGGTAGCGCCTTGCCGTCTCGGCCGATAGCCTTGCCGGGCGGGCCGAGGCCGGCGCAGTTGACCAGGATGCGCGCTTTGCCGTCCAAGCGCTCCGCGGATTCGAGCGCTTGCTCGACGCCATCCTCGTCGGTCACGTCGACTTTAACGAAGTGCCCACCGATAGCCTTGGCGTGCGCCTCCCCCAACTCGGAGTTGAGATCCAAGATCGTCACTTTGGCGCCGGCTGCCGCTAAACGCTCGGCCGCGGCGCCCCCGAGACCGGATGCGCCGCCCGTGACGATCGCGGCTGTTCCCTTGATGTGCATGCTTATCTTTCCTGTCTTTGACGTTTAAACTTCGATTGCCATCGCGGTCGCTTCGCCGCCGCCGATGCAAAGGCTGGCCACGCCTCGCTTGAGACCGCGCGCCTTGAGCGCAGCGAGCAAGGTGACAATGATGCGCGCGCCGCTGGCGCCGATGGGATGGCCGAGGGCGGTCGCACCGCCATTGACGTTGAGTTTCTCGGCCGGAATGTCCAATTCGCGCGCGGCAATCATCGCCACCACCGCAAAGGCCTCATTGATCTCGTAGAGATCGACGTCCGCGGCTGACCACCCGGCCTTGGCGAGCACCTTCTGGATTGCGGGCACCGGGGCGGTTGTGAACAGAGCCGGCGCGTGGGCGTGAGCAGCATGCGCACGGATCGTCGCGGCGATCGGGAGCCCCAGTCTCTCGGCAATGCTTCGGCGGGTCATCACCAGCGCGGCGGCTCCATCGGAAATCGACGACGCGTTGGCAGGTGTGATCGTGCCGTCAGGAGCAAACGCCGGCTTCAGGAGAGGAATCTTCTCCGGCTTCGCCTTTCCGGGCTGCTCATCGATATCAACGACCGATCCAGTCTTGGTTGTCGCCGGCAGGGCCACTATTTCGTCAGCGAATGCTCCGCCCGAAATTGCGGCCTTGGCTCTATCCAAGGACCGGAGCGCATATTCGTCCTGCGCACTGCGACTGAACTGAAATTCACGCGCGGCATCTTCCGCAAAGACGCCCATGGCCTTGCCGGGGGCGTACGCATCCTCCAACCCATCCATCATCATCGTGTCGACGATGCGGTCATGCCCGATGCGGGCGCCGCTACGATGTTTGGGTAGCGCATACGGCGCGTTCGTCATGCTTTCCATCCCGCCCGCGACGACAACATCCGCGGAGCCCACCGCAATTGCGTCGTGAGCCAGGATCGCGGCCTGCATCCCCGAGCCGCACATTTTGTTGACCGTCGTTGCTTGGACGCTGAGCGGCAATTCTGCTCCTAATGCGACCTGTCGAGCGGGAGCCTGACCAAGGGCCGCGGGCAGCACACAACCCATGATGACTTGAATGATTTCTTCGGCTGCCAGGCCGGCCCGCTCGACAGCCGCTTTCGCTGCCGCAGCACCGAGCTCGGTGGCCTTGAAACCAGCGAGCGAACCTTGAAACGACCCGATGGGCGTACGTGCGTAACTCGCGATGATAATTGGATCGGACATAGAGAACCTTTCGCTCGCTTCAAAATTGGGCATGCCCCTACCTTCCAAGCAGCAACACTATTGTGGTCAACAAGGCCGCTACGCCCAGGGAAGGGACAATGATCCAGAAGGCCTCATCCCTCATGTCGAGCCAGGCGATATGCCATTGCAACGTCGCTTCGCCCTCATTTCGAGTCGTGTCGGAAGGGATGCGCGACTTAGGTGCGCGCCGGCCGGAATGTCCGCTTCGGTTCACCAGCGACAATGCTCCAATGGAACAGAAGGTTTGTGCCGAGCCACTACGAGCCGATTTCCGCATTGTTGTGAGTCCACGCCCTACTCACGCGCTGTGGCAACGCGCGTAAGTTCGCGCGCGATAACCATTCGCTGGATATCCGACGTGCCTTCGTAAATCTGACAGACCCGGACATCTCGATAGATCTTTGCCACGGCGAAATCCTCTAAATAGCCGTACCCGCCGAATGTCTGGAGCGCGCCGGAAACTACCGCCTCCGCCGTTTCGGAAGCGACGAGCTTGGCCATGGATGCTTCCTTGAGACAGGGAAGAGCGGCATCCTTCATCGCAGCGGCGTGCAACACGAGCTGATGGGCGGCCTCCAATCTTGCGGCGAGATCCGCAAGACGAAATCCGACGGCCTGATGCGAGATGATTGGAGCTCCGAAACTTTTGCGTTCGCCGGCGTATGTAACCGCCGCGTCGAGAGCGGCGCGTGCCATTCCTACACATTGAGCCGCAATGCCGATGCGGCCGACCTCAAGATTGGAGAGCGCGATGGAGTAGCCCGCGCCTTCCGGACCGAGCCGCATTCCTTCTTCGACGAAAACCTCATCGAACCGAAGGGCACAAGTGTCGGACGCCGCCTGCCCCAGCTTGCGTTCGATCCTCTCGACGCTGTACCCAGGGCTGTCGGTACGAACCAGAAAGGCTGAGATCCCGCGCTTGCCCGCAGCAGGATCGGTTACGGCGAACACGATCGTAAGCCCGGCCGTTCGCCCCGACGAAATGAACTGCTTCGCTCCGTTTAGCTTGTAGCCATCGCCCGCGCGAACGGCGCGCGTCCTCAACGCGGAAGCATCCGAGCCCGCCTCTGCCTCTGTTAGTGCGAATGCGCCGATCATTCGCCCAGAGACGAGCAAGGGCAGAAATTTCGCTTGCTGCGTCGGCGTACCGTCCTTCAACAGACCTGATACGATCAGACTGTTTTGAATGCTCAATATCGTAGACAGCGCGCCATCAGCTGCCGCGATTTCGATGAGTGAAGCCGCATAGGAAACGTAGTCCGCGCCAGCTCCGCCGACAGCCTCGGGAGCAGTCATTCCCATCAGACCAAGGCTCGCGAGTTCCTCAAATAGCTCCGACGGGTATCCCTTGGCTTCTTCGTAGGTGCACGCGTGGGGCGCAATTCGCTCCTGAGCAAACTTGCGCACCTCGTCGCGGATAGCAGCTTGCGTTTCGTTCAGGATCACGACGAAGGCTCCATCGAATATCCGCCAATGAAGGGCACACAACGAACCAGTGCAGCCACACCAAGAATGATGGAGGAAAACAACGAAATAGCTGATTTCATTGAATTTATCGCCGATTTGATCGGCCCCTCCCTTGTTGAATTTCCGCGCTTCTGCATCGGCGCAGAAAAGTGATATTGACATCATCTTACTGATGATCCGTTCCGTCAAGGCTTCGTGCTAAGGCTGCGAGCCGATCACGTGGCACTTTGGGATGATGAGCGCTCGACCGCTTGCTCGCGGTCCCTGAGCGGCGTCCACAACGAAGCGCAAAGCACCTCTTTGGCAGCGGCACGCGCAGTCGCATCGATGGCTGGTCGCGGTCCACCGAATAAGGTGATGCAGCGATCAAAGACCGCATGATGTTAGGGCGAGAAAGCAAGACAAACCGATTGAACCCAGGCGCAGCGGTGAGCTGGCGACTGGATCAATCGATGGCGATAGGCTGCCGGCTACGGAAGTTGACGTACAACCCGAAATTTCGGTTAGGCCGCCTCAATCGCGCATGGCTCTCGTGGATGGCTCGATTGTCAGGCGGTAGGCAACTAACTTACTACCGTCGAAAACTTCCAGGGAAGAATCGCAGATCGGACAGCGGTACTCGCCTTTTTCGCCCGGCTGTGACGATAGTTCGAGACGACGAAAACCAGCGCCGCAATCAGAACAAAAGACGTCGCTCTTTTTCATGTCACACTGAGATCTCATAATTTTTCAAGCGCCGACTGGGGCCAAGCAGGGCAATTGCGACGTGCCGCCGGAAGCCGGAGTAGATAGGCGCGTCGCCTTAGTTCGGAGCGCCGGGCTCTTCTTTTCCCGTGCCAAACACGCCTCGGTACCAGATCTTCGCGCAATGCGAGCCTATGTGCTCAATCTCGGCATCGCTTGGGTCTTTCGAGGCGAGATCAAGTTTCATGTAGGACACCTGCTCCATCGTAGCGCCCAGCACTTCGGCAGCCATCTCGGGATCGAGTTCGCGGCTTAGCTCGCCCAGTCCTTGAAGCCGCGTCAGCCAAGTCGAGGTGCGCCTTACGAAGCGGCTACGTTCCGTGACATAGAGCGACAGAAATGTTGCTTTCTCACCGCGAGCTGCCGCCTCCCGCATGACGCGCAACAGGCTGCGGTGCCGCGCATAGATCTTGAGATAGGCGACCGTATTCTCAACGAACTCCGCTTCGGTTGCCTTCAACGAGCGGCCAATCCTGCGCTTACTTGCGACGTAGATCTCATCAACCAGTGGCTTCAACACGGCCAACAGAATTTCGTCCTTGTTCCGGAAGTGCCGATAGAAGTTGCCGTAAGACGTCCGAGCAATCTTGACGATGTCCTCGACCCGAGTGGCCTCGTATCCTTTGCGCGCGAATACACGTGCCGAGGCGTTGAGGAGGCGCTGACGCATCGCCGCCCCCTTCGCCGTGGCAGGGGCTAGGGGCTCCAAAGCAGAATCATCGGTCTCCAGCATTTGCCATCCATAGCATCGCGGTCCCTTGACCACCAGCTCGCAATCGGTAATGTGACATCAATATCAGTTCTTATTCAAGCTCGAACTTCAAGCAAATCAAGGGCGGGAGACGCGAAAGGCGTTCCCTGGCTTACCGACGTAGCCAGTGAAATGCCGTTGCAAGGGCGGGCTGACCTCGGGCGACCAGCTCGATGATCACGAACCTCGCCAGCCAATTGCGCTCGAAATCCAACTCCGCACCTTCCTCGGAAGGGCGGCATCCAGGGAGTGATTATGTATCCGGGGACCTACGCGCTTACAAATCCGGACCGCCCTGCCCTTGTCATGACGGCAACCGGTGAGGTCGTGACTTATGCCGAATTGGAGGACCGGTCACGGCGAGTTGCAAATTGGCTCTTCGACGGGGGGTTGCGGCCTGGCGATGTCGTGGGCGTACTCTCCGACAACAGCTCTTGGATCTTCGATATCTACTGGGCCACTCAGCGTTCGGGTCTGTACCTGGTGCCGATAAACTATCGGTTGAGCCCGGATGAGGTCGACTACATGCTCGCCAACTCCGGCGCTGCCGCGCTGTTCGTGGGTCGTGGTGGAATCGAGACGGCCTCAAGGCTTGGTAGACATGACCAGCTCAAGCGTCGCGTCAGTCTCGAAGGAGATCTGGCTGGTTGCGAGCCATATCAGCATCTACTGAAAACCGCTCGCGCCACTATGCCATCTTCGCAACCTCGTGGCGCCGACATGCTGTATTCTTCCGGCACAACCGGCAGACCCAAAGGCGTAAAGCATGCGTTGCCGGAGCGGCAGGTTTCCGATCCAGGCGACACGATGGTGCAGATGTTCTCGTCGAACTTCGGTTTCGACGAGAGGACCATCTACTTGTCTCCTGCCCCTCTCTATCATGCAGCACCACTCCGAACCTGTGCCACCGTCCAAGCGCTAGGGGGTACCGCGCTGGTCATGGACAAGTTCGACGCCGAGGCGGCTCTCGCCGCCATCCAAGACTACAAAGTGACCCACAGTCAGTGGGTTCCGACCATGTTCGTCAGGATGCTCAAACTGCCTGAATCCGTCCGGGCTCGATACGACGTCACCAGTTTGCGGGTTGCCATTCACGCTGCCGCACCGTGTCCCGTTGAAGTCAAACGAGAGATGATGACGTGGTGGGGTCCGGTATTGTGGGAGTACTACTCCGCCACCGAAATGAACGGGATGACCGTGATTGGGCCGGAGGAGTGGCTCAGAAAGCCCGGCTCAGTCGGTCGCGCTGTCCTTGGGAAGATTCATATCTGCGACGAGAATGGCAGCGAAGTCCGAGCCGGTCAGACAGGCGTCATCTATTTCGAACGCGACGGGATTCCGTTTGTCTACCACGACGAGCCGGAGAAGACACGAGCCGCGCAACATCCTGCGCATCCGTATTGGACGACGGTCGGCGATATCGGACACGTCGATGCGGACGGCTATCTGTTCTTGACCGACCGCAAGGCATTCATGATCATCTCCGGTGGGGTCAACATCTACCCTCAAGAGATCGAGAACATCCTGGTCGTTCATCCTGCTATCGCAGACGTAGCCGTTATCGGTATTCCCGATTCCGAAATGGGCGAACAGGTGAAAGCCATAGTGCAACTCATGCCTGGCATCGAAGGCAACGACAAATTGGCGCAAGAGATCATCGCCTTCGTGAAGGCTCGGCTTGCCGGCTACAAGGCGCCCAGGAGCATCGACTTCGTGCGTGAAGTCCCGCGTTCACAGACGGGCAAGCTTATGAAGCAGGAGTTGCGCAAGCGATATTGGCCCGAGAAGACGGGCTGACAACCGCTGAGACGGCAACCGAGGCGTAACGCGCGACGGCGGCGCGCGAGCGACAAATCATAGGCTGCACGGACGGCGGGCAAGCTCGACGTGCGTGCCGGCAGGTCGCGCGTTCTGTGGCGTGGCAGGCGACCGGCCCCGTCCGTCTCAGCATCTTCGGTGGCCGACTCTGCCCTTCGCAGGATTAGGTTTGGCTTTTGCCAACTCGTTGCGTTGGAGGCACAGTTCTTCGATTTTCGCCAGCATTCTTTCCACAATTGCCTCCGACGAATCGACGCGTATCCCAGCGCGTCGGAGACGGGCGATCTCTCTGCGATGACGCCCAACCTGAAGGCGCGTGCGATCTATCTCGTGACGGATCGATTCAAGAGTCGGCATGATGAGTATTCTTCTGCTCAGAACCGGTAGATCGAAGCGAAACCTCAATGTAGCGGCGGTTTGGGAGCTAGGCCGCTATGCAGCCTCGTTATGTCCCAGCCGCACGTTGAGCTTGTGGATCAGCTCCTCGGCGGCATCGGCGATCACGGTGCCGGGTGGGAAGATCGCTTCCGCACCTGCTGCATAGAGTGCGTCGTAGTCCTGCGGTGGGACCACGCCGCCGACGATGATCATGATGTCCTCGCGGCCGTGCTTCTTCAGCGCCGCCTTCAATTCCGGCACCGCGGTGAGGTGGGCCGCGGCGAGCGAGGAGACGCCGAGGATGTGGACGTCGTTCTCGACCGCCTGGCGCGCGGCTTCATCGGCGATCGCAAACAGCGGCCCGATGTCGACGTCGAAGCCGATATCGGCAAAGGCTGAGGCGATCACCTTCTGCCCGCGGTCGTGGCCATCCTGGCCGATCTTGGCGACGAGAATGCGCGGACGGCGGCCTTCCGCCTCCTCGAAGGCGTCGATCAGCGCCTGCACCTTTTCAACCTGGCTGCCCATGGCGGACGCCTCCCGCTTGTAGACGCCGGTGATGGACTTGATCTCGGCGCGGTGGCGACCGAACACCTCTTCCATCGCGTCGGAAATTTCGCCGACCGTTGCTTTGGCGCGCGCCGCGTCGATCGCGAGCGCGAGCAGATTGCCGTTGCCTTCGCCCGCCGAGCGCGTCAACGCGGCGAGTGCGGCTTCGACGTCCTTCTGGTTGCGCTCGGATTTGAGCCGCGTCAGCTTGTCGATCTGCAGGCGCCGGACACTGGTGTTGTCCACTTTCAGGATCTCGATCGGCGCTTCGTCCGACGGCCTGTACTTGTTGACGCCGATCACCGACTGCTTGCCCGCATCGATCCGGGCCTGCGTCTTGGCAGAGGCCTCCTCGATGCGCAGTTTCGGCACGCCGGCTTCGATGGCCTTGGCCATGCCGCCGAGCTCCTCGACCTCCTGGATATGGCCCCAGGCNTTNGCNGCGAGNTCGCGNGTCAGNCGNTCGACATAATAGGAGCCGCCCCAGGGNTCGATGATGCGCGTGGTGCCGCTNTCCTGNTGCAGGAAGAGCTGNGTGTTGCGGGCGATGCGCGCGGAAAAGTCGGTCGGCAGTGCAAGTGCCTCGTCCAGCGCGTTGGTGTGCAGCGACTGGGTGTGGCCTTGCGTCGCGGCCATCGCCTCCACGGTCGTGCGCATGACGTTGTTGAAGACGTCCTGCGCGGTCAGCGACCAGCCGGAGGTCTGGCAATGCGTGCGCAGCGAGAGCGAGCGCGGATCCTTCGGACCAAACGGCTTGAGCAGCTTCGCCCAGAGCAGGCGCGCGGCGCGCATCTTGGCGACTTCCATGAAGAAGTTCATGCCGATCGCCCAGAAGAACGACAGGCGCGGTGCGAAGCGGTCGACGTCGAGCCCGGCAGCAAGGCCCGCACGCAGATATTCGACGCCGTCGGCGAGCGTATAGGCGAGCTCGAGATCCTGCGTCGCGCCGGCCTCCTGCATGTGATAGCCGGAGATCGAGATCGAATTGAACTTCGGCATCCTCGAGGAGGTGAGGGCGAAGATGTCGGAGATGATTCGCATCGAAGGCGAAGGCGGATAGATGTAGGTGTTGCGCACCATGAACTCTTTTAAGATATCGTTCTGAATGGTGCCCGATAGTTTTTCCGGCGGCACGCCCTGTTCTTCGGCCGCCACCACGAACAGTGCGAGGATCGGCAGCACGGCGCCGTTCATGGTCATCGACACGCTCATTTGGTCGAGCGGGATGCCCGCAAACAGCGTGCGCATGTCGTAGATGGAATCGATGGCAACGCCGGCCATGCCGACATCGCCGGCGACACGCGGATGATCGCTGTCATAGCCGCGATGCGTGGCGAGGTCGAAAGCGACCGAGAGGCCCTTCTGTCCGGCGGCGAGATTGCGGCGGTAGAAGGCGTTGGAGTCTTCCGCCGTGGAGAAGCCGGCATATTGCCTGACCGTCCAGGGCTGATTGACATACATGGTCGGGTAGGGGCCGCGCAGGTATGGCGCGACGCCGGGAAAGGTCTCGAGGAAATCGAGACCGGCGAGATCGGCTTCGCCGTAAGCACTCTTCACCGGAATGCCCTCGGGGGTGAGCCAAGGCTCGGCGTGGCCGACGGGTGCGGGGCTTGCGGCCTTCTCGAACGCGACATCACCGAAATTGGGAATGCGGGTCATCGTTTCGTCCATCTCGCCGTTGAGCGCGCGAGGCGCTTAATCATGTCTTATACTTGTTCAGTCCGCTGATAGACGTCCTGCAGTGTTGCGAGCGCGTCAGTGCCGGCAAAGATGAAGCCGGCGACGCCGGCGGCACGCAGTGCCGTCTCCGCCTCGGCTGGGCGGCCTGCCAGATAGGTATGTCGGCCGCCGGCCGCTTGCAGGGCCTTAGCTGCGGCTTCCGCCTGGTCGCCATAGACCTTGTCACTGGAACAGAGGCAGGCAATCGCGGCGCCCGAGGCCTTGAATGCAGCGGCGAGCTTAGCCGGATCGGCAAAGCCATCGCTGTCGACAGCCAGAATGCCGCCGGCCTCGAAGAAGCTCTTGGCAAAGGTTGCGCGCGCCGTGAAATCAGCGGGCGAGCCGAGATTGGCGAGGAACACTTTTGGCCGCGCCCCGCGCGCCTCCAAGGCCGCATCCGATTTGTCGCGGAGCGCCTCGAACGGTTCTGCGAGCCTGATCGGGGCAAGCGCCTCGAATTTGTGTTTCCCGCCGCCATCGGGCGAAAGCGCGACCGGCCTCGCGGACAGTACCGCCGTTTTGCTTTCATGCAGGTTCGGAAATTCGCTCGCGCCGGTCAGCACGTCGTGCCGTTTTGCGATATTGGCCTCGCGCGCCTTGCGCGTCGCCGCGACCTTGCTCTGGAACAGGCCCTGCTGAAGCGCAGCGAACGCGCCGCCGGCCTTCTCGATCTCCTGGAACAGCGCCCAGGCTGCGTCGCACAGCTCATATGTCAGCCCCTCGATACCGCCCGCGCCCGCTGCGGGATCGGAGACCTTTGCGAGATTGCTCTCCTCGAGCAGCACGAGCTGCGTGTTGCGCGCCACGCGCCGCGCGAATGCATCGGGAAGCCCGAGGGCCGACGTGTGCGGCAGCACCGTGATCGCATTGGCGCCGGCAAGCCCGGCAGCGAACGTCGCCATGGTCGCGCGCAGCATGTTCACGTAGGGGTCGCGCTGCGTCAGCATGCGCCAAGCGGTGTCGGCAGCAATGAACAGCGGCTTCGGCGTCAAGCCGCATGCCTGCTCGATGCGTGCCCATAACAGCCGGAGCGCGCGGATTTTGGCCATGGTCAGGAACTGGTCGGCGTCGGCGGAAAGCCGCGCATAGACCATGCCCTGCGCCTGCTCCAGCGAGACGCTGGCGTCCTCGATGGCGCGCAAATAGTCGACGCCGCAGGCGAGCACGAAGGCGAGCTCCTGCACCTCCGAGCCGCCGGCATCATGCACCACGCGGCCGTCGGTCGAGGCCAAGGGACCCTTGAAGCCGAGCTCCGCCAGTCCCTTGATCCCGCTTGTCACCGCAGGCTTGATCTCGTCCCAGGTATAAGGGCTGTGACCCCATACCGCACAGGCTGCGAGCGGATCGAGGCCGAAGCGGATGTTGCAGGCCGCAGGATCGATCCCCTTCGTCTTGACGTATTCGGCGACTTGGATCGCCGCCAGACGCGACTGCGGGCCGACCTGCAGCTCGATGGCGATGCCCGCGTCGAGGTGAACATCCTTCAAGACTTTCGCGACCGCCTCGGCCGTCGGTTCCAGGCCAAAGCCATGGCTGCCATTGCCGCCCGCGAACACCAGCGCGAGACCCGTGGCGCCGTTCTCGAGATCGGTGAGCGCCTGCGCATTTGCCGCAGCCGCATCGGGATGATCGACCCGCTGCATGATCTGCCACGGCGCGGCCGCGGCGCGTCCCACCACGGGCGCAATGCCCTTGGCGCGCTGATAGAGCGGATCGATCTTGATGCCGTCATAGGTCTTGCCGACCAGCTTCTCGAACGGCGCGCCCTTCAGCACGCCGTCGACCAGCTTGCGCCAATCTTCGACGGTCGCCTTGGGAAAATCCGCCGCCAGCGGCAGGCCATCCGACGTCACGATCTGAGCCTCCCTTGCGCAAGGGCGCAAAATTGCGGCTCGGGTCTGCACGGCATCGACAATCTCCCTTGCGAAAATTGACCTAGTGGCGATTCTTCCAGGAGCCCATGACCGCCGCGAGCGGCAGTTCTTCTGGGTCGCGGGCCATTGAGGGGGTCCTCGAGAACCGCGGCGCCGGAGCAGGCTGTAGAACTCCATGACGCGTAAGGAAGACCTCCCGCGAAACCATATGCTCGTGGCGCGAGGCTTCAGTCATCGTCAAGACCGGAGCGAAGCAAATGTCGGTCCCTTCCATGATCTTGCACCACTCCTCGCGTGTCTTGCTCTTGAACACTGCCGCAAGTCTTTGCTTCAGCTTTGGCCAGGCTGCGCGGTCCATCTGAGCATCGAAGTCTGGTTCAAGCAGGCCTGCATGCTGTCGTAACAGCGCGTAGAATTGCGGCTCAATGGATCCAATCGAAACAAAGTTGCCGCAAGCGCATTCGAAGGCACCGTAAAAATGCGCGCCTCCGTCCAGCATGTTTTGCTCGCGGCCTTCCACCCAGTCCCCCGTAGCGCTCATATCGAAGAACATGGTCATCAACGAGGCTGCTCCGTCGCACATTGCGGCATCCACGACTTGCCCCCTCCCCGACTTCTTCGCTTCCATCAACGCCGCGAGAACTCCGACGATGAGATAGAGGGCACCTCCGCCGAAATCACCGACCAGATTGAGTGGCGGGATCGGCCTTTCGCGTATCCCGATTGCGGCGAGCGCGCCCGTGATCGAGATGTAGTTGATGTCGTGACCCGCTGCGTTGGCGAGGGGACCATGTTGACCCCAACCGGTCATCCGCCCGTACACAATTCGAGGATTGCGGTTGAGAATAACGTCGGGACCGAGCCCTAGGCGCTCCATCACGCCCGGACGGAAGCCCTCGATCAGGGCGTCCGCCGTACCGAGAAGCTCGATGACATCGCCTTTGCTCTTGTCATCCTTCAGGTCGACATTGACCCACTTGCGACCACGCGCCGCAATGCCCTTCAAGTTCCTGGCAGCACCGACACGGTCAAGGGTCACGACCTCGGCGCCCATGTCTGCCAGCATCATGCAAGCGAAGGGGCCGGGACCGATGCCGGCGAATTCTACGATACGAACGCCGGCAAGTGGGCCGTTTGCTCCGACCATCCGCGAGCCCGAAGCACCTACCATGCTGCATCTCCCGTCAGCTTTTTTTTGATCGTCGATGGCTCGCGTAGACAATGCGCTATCCGAACTCCAAGATCAGCGCGTCCACCGCCAGTGTCGCGCCGGCGCTGGCGTGGATCTTCTTGACCGTGCCGTCGCGCTCGGCGCGCAGCACGTTCTGCATCTTCATGGCTTCGACGACCGCGAGCGTCTCGCCGGCCTTGATCTCCTGCCCTTCGGTGACGGCGATCGAGACGACGAGCCCGGGCATCGGACAGAGCAGCTTCTTGCCGGTGTCGGAGGCCGCGGTCACCGGCATCAGCCGCGCGGAAGTCGCTTCCGTCTCGGTCCAGACATAGACGGGAACCTCGACGCCCTGATGGGCGAGCCGCATGCCGTTCGGGATCGGCCTCGCCTGCACGGCGATGAAGTGGCCGACGATCGTGCCCTGCCACACCGGATCGCCCGGCTTCCACGGCGATTCCAGCAGGTGGGCATTGCCTGCCTTGCCCTCGGCGTCGAGGAAACGCACCGCGATCGCCTCGCCTTCACGCGCGATCTCGAGCGCGATCTCCTCGCGGTCGAGCCACACCGCGCGGCGGCGCTCGCGCTGCACGATGCGGCCGCCGAGCTGGCCGGAAATCTGCCGCTTGCGCTCGCCGAGCACGTGGTCGATGGCGGCGCCGACGGCGGCGATCCGCCGCGCGATCTCGCCTTCAGCCACGCGCGCCGAAAAACCCTTCGGAAACTCCTCGGCGATGAAGCCGGTCGACAACCGCCCCTCGCGCCAGCGCGGATGGTTCATCAGCGCGGACAGGAACGGAATGTTGTGACGGATGCCGTCGACATAGAACGCATCGAGTGCGGTCGCCTGCGCCTCGATGGCTGCGGCGCGCGAGGGCGCATGGGTGACGAGCTTGGCGATCATCGGATCGTAGTGGATCGAGATCTCGCCGCCCTCCTGCACGCCGGTGTCGTTGCGCACGGTGATGCCGTCTTTGCTTAGCTCCGCCGGCGGGCGGTACTTCACGAGGCGCCCGATCGAGGGCAGGAAGTTGCGGAAGGGATCTTCGGCATAGAGACGCGACTCCACCGCCCACCCCGTGAGCGCGACGTCCTTTTGCGCGATCGCGAGCTTCTCGCCGGCGGCGACGCGGATCATCTGCTCGACGAGATTGATGCCGGTGACGAGCTCGGTGACGGGATGCTCGACCTGGAGGCGGGTGTTCATCTCCAGGAAGTAGAAGCTCTTGTCCTGTCCGGCAACGAATTCGACGGTGCCGGCGGAATCATAGTTCACGGCCTTCGCCAGCGCGACCGCCTGCTCGCCCATCTTGCGGCGGGTGGTCTCGTCGAGCAGCGGCGACGGCGCCTCCTCGATGACCTTCTGGTTGCGGCGCTGGATCGAGCATTCGCGCTCGCCGAGATNGATGACATTGCCNTGCTTGTCGCCCAGCACCTGGATCTCGATGTGGCGGGGATCGACGATGAATTTTTCGACGAAGACGCGGTCGTCGCCGAACGACGCCTTGGCTTCGGCTTTCGCCAGATTGAAGCCTTCGGCGACCTCGCTCTTCGAATGCGC
>NZ_AXAS01000011.1 GCF_000472925.1 Bradyrhizobium sp. Ec3.3 | reverse complement strand
CATCCGGGCTTCTGTAACGGGCCCTGGTTAGTCAATCCCTTTTTGCGTCATCCACTCGCCAGGAACCTGCTTCTGTACGGGATCGGCGCTGTGGCCGTCGCCTGATGGGNTTCTAGAGAGGAGCAGGTCGGCCAATCTACGGAACGCGTGATCACATCGGGGATGCGTCGACAACCCGGATGACGGCCTGACCTGATCCATCGTCCCGGCGAAGGGACTCCGCTTCGGGAAGGCTGGTGTCCTGACCCGCCCGAAACCTTTGTTCGCTCCTCTGCTAAGCCGCGGCGGCGGTTGCCTTGGCGGCCGGATTGAAGGGCACGTTGTCCTTGAGCATGCGGAGCATGATCACGGCGAGCTTGCGTGCCAGCGCCACTTTGGCCTTGCTCATGCCGGCGCGCCTGGCGATCCGCATCGCCCAGCTCTTGAGCTGCGCACAGCCCTTGATCGGCTTGGTCAGGATGATGTGGGCGGCCTCATAGAGCGCCTCGCGCACGGAAGCGTCGCCATTTTTGCTGATGCGGCCGGAGTAGTCGGTCTCGCCTGACTGGTGCTTCTTCGGTGTCAATCCGAAGAGTGGGCCCGCTCGCTTCGACGAGGTGAAGCGGGTGGGATCATCGATGGCGCTGGCATAAGTCAGCGAAATGATCGGTCCCACGGCCGGCGTCGACATCAACAGCCGAGCCTTGGCATCCAAGAGAGACATCGCCCGGACCCGCTTCTCAAAGCCGTTGAACTCGCGCAGCAGAATCATGTGAACCGCGAGTGTTGCTGCGGCGATCGCCTCGAGGGCCGGATGGCCGGCCACCAGCTCGCCAATCCGGGTTGCAAAACTGCGCTTCGTCGTCTTGCCGACCTTCAGCCCGAAGCCACGCAAGATCCCGCGCAAGCTGTTCTCGACGTCCTGAAGCTTGGCCTGGATCAGCTTGCGCGCCGTCAACATCGCGCGGATCTCCTGTGCACTCATCGACTTACAATGCACCGGCCGGAACCAGCCGAGCCGCATCAATTGCGCGATGTTGCGGGCATCATTGCGATCCGACTTCACCGGCATCGCCTTGAAGGCGTCGCTCGCGTGGCGCGTCTCCAGAAGCTCGACCGCAAGCCCTGCCTGCTTCATCGCCGCGTAAAGCCACTGCGACAGCGGTCCTGCCTCCAGTCCGATCCTGGCAAGACCGAACCCAAGCGAACGGAACCAGTCGATCAGCGCCTCCGGTTCGCTCGCCACCTTGGCCTCCCGAACGATCTTGCCGTTCGCATCGACAACGCACATGCTGGAGCATTCCAATGACACGTCGATTCCGGCATAATAGTCCATGGTCGTCTCTCCTCGATGCTTGGAGCGAGGCTTAGGCCCTGACTCCGCTACACCATCAATGTGAGGGACGACCGCTTGCCTTTCCAACCAAGCCGCGCGACGCGCGCACCAAACAGCGCCGTAGCGAGCGCGGCTTGCGGGGCAGGAACGCCTCTCGGGAGCCCGTTACCCCATCTACGGCACCCTCACCTAGTACGCCCCGACCTCATATCCGACCGCGCGGAATCCGGTCTCTGGGGCGTAGCGGAATTCGAACGTGAATTCGGAATTCGTGTCGTGCCAGGTCAGTGCGCAGTGGCCATCAGGCAGCGACAGGAGCTTTGCGGTGTGCAGATGCTTGCGCATGGCGGGCGTGAACAGCGCGTCGTAGCGTTGCAGGAATTCGGCCTCGCTCTTGACCGGGCCGCTCTGAACGTCGTGCTTGCCTTCCGCCGACCAGTACTCGACGGGGAAGGAGATCAGCTTGACGATGCGGTTCTTGTCGTTCGCATTCGCCGCGCCTTCGAAGTCAGTCCGGAATGCCCCGAATTCCGGCCCGTTGCACGCGGGATCCTTGGCCCAACAAGGCGCCGCAAGGCCGGTAACGAACAGTGATGCGATCAGGAAGGCTTTCATAGGGGATGCTCGGCGCCAATGTGTTGGCTCCGACGCGGCAGAGTGCCTGACCGCGCCAGAGCGGCCGCCCGACACCGGGCGGCCTGTCTTGTGTCGCATCAGCGCGCCGCTGCGTTCATCCCAGATGCTTCTTGAAGAACTCCGTGGCACGGCCCCAGGCGAGCTCGGCGGCTTCGCGGTCATGCACGGCCTGCCGCTGCTCGTTGACGAAGGCGTGCTCGGCGTCATAGCGGAACAGCTCCAGCGGCTTGCCGGCGGCCTTCATGGCCTTTTCGAAACCACCGACGAGCTCCGGCGTGCACCAATCGTCCTTGTTGGCGAAATGCGCCTGGAGCGGGATCTTGACGTCGGCGGGCTTGGCGGCCTGCTCCGGCGGGATGCCGTAGAACACGACGCCGGCTGCAAGCTCCGGGATCTTGGTGGCGCCGATGATGGTCACGGCACCGCCGAGGCAAAAGCCGGTCAGGCCGACCTTGGCGCTGTTGCGCGAAAGATATTGCGCAGCGCCGCGCACGGTCTGCGTGGTGGCGTCCATGAAGTCCAGCGAGTTCATCTCGCGATTGGCCGCATCGGTGTCGTGATAGGGCACCACCTTGCCCTTGTAGAGGTCTGGCGCGAGCGCATCGAAGCCGGCGAGCGCAAAGCGGTCACACAGTCCCTTGATCTGGTCCGACAGCCCCCACCATTCCTGGATAACGACCACACCCGGCGCGTTGCCGCGCGCGGCATTGGCGAGATAGCCCGACGCATCCTGGCCGTCCGGACGCTTGAAGGTGATGACGGTGCCCATGCTTTCCTCCGACGAGTTTCAGGGGTCGTTACGGGTATTTTGGCGGGTGCGGGCACGATAGGCAATCGCTTCAAGCAACACAGTCTCGTGCCCCGGATGCAATGCAGTGCGCCGCCCTTCGCGGCGTGGTGCATTGCTGATCCGGGGCCCAGCCGTGGATACGCTGGGTCCCGGCTCTGCGCAGCAGCGTTGCACGCTGCAGCGCGTCCGGGACGCGAACGCAGCCAACAAAAAAGCCCCCTTGTGGGGGCTTTTCCATTTCTATGGCTATACGGCCTCAGTGCGCGTCGGCCCAGACCTTCTTCTTGGTGAAGTACATCAATCCCGCGAAGATGATCAGGAACACGAACACCTGGAAGCCGAGCTGCTTGCGCGCTTCCATGTGGGGCTCTGCGGCCCACATCAGGAACGTCGTGACGTCCTTGGCATATTGCGCGACCGTAGTCGGCGAGCCATCGTCATAGGTGACCTGGCCGTCGCTCAGCGGCTTCGGCATCTTGATGGCGTGGCCCGGGAAGTATTTGTTGAAGTAGGAGCCTTCCGGAATGGTCACGCCCTCCGGCACCTTGTCCTCAAAGCCCTGGAGCATCGCAGCGACGTAGTCCGGGCCCTGCTCCTGGTACTGGGTGAAGAAGTCGAAGATGAACCAAGGGAAGCCGCGCTCATAGGACCGTGCCTTGGTGATCAGCGACAGGTCGGGCGGCGCAGCACCGCCGTTCGCCGCGCGAGCCGCCTGCTCGTTCGGGAAGGGCGAGGGGAAGTAATCCGCCGGGCGGCCCGGGCGCTCGAACATCTCGCCCTGGTCGTTCGGGCCGTCCTTGACCTTATACTCGGAGGCAAAGGCCGATGCCTGCGCGACGGAATAGCCGGGTCCGCCGGCTTCCGCGAGGTTGCGGAAGGCGATGTAGGACAGGCCGTGGCAGTTGGCGCAGACCTCCTTGTAGACCTTCAAGCCGCGCTGCAACGCGCCGCGGTCAAACTTGCCGAAAGGGCCTGAAAACGACCATTTCTGCGCTGGCGGCTTGTCCGTGCCTTCGGCGGCGCGGGCATCCTGCAATGTACCGGCAAACAGCGCGCCGGCCGCGACGAGTGCGACGACGACAGAGGCCGCAACCTTTCGACCATTCGCCAGGACCGACTCGGAGATCGAGTTCGGCACCGGCCGCGGGGTCTCGATGCGGGAGAGCAGCGGCAGCACGATCAGGAAGTAGGCGAAGTAGCAGACCGTCAGGACGCGGCCGGCAATCACGTAGATGCCTTCGGGCGGCTGCGCACCGAGATAGCCGAGCAGGATGCAGACCACGACGAAGATCCAGAAGAACTGCTTGGCCAGCGGACGGTACTTCGTGGATCTGGTCTTGGCGCTGTCGAGCCAGGGCAGGAAGGCGAGCACGATGATCGCCGAGAACATCGCGATGACGCCGGCGAGCTTGTTCGGGATCGAGCGCAGGATCGCGTAGAACGGCAGGTAGTACCATTCGGGCACGATGTGCGGCGGCGTCACGCCGGGGTTCGCCGGGATGTAGTTGTCGGCGTCGCCGAGATAGTTCGGCATGTAGAAGATGAACCACGAATAGAGGAGCAGGAAGCAGGACACGCCGAAGAGGTCCTTGATCGTTGCATGCGGCGTGAACGGTACTGTGTCCTTTTCCGTCTTCGGCTCGACGCCGTCAGGATTGTTCTGGCCGGCGACGTGCAGCGCCCAGACGTGCAGGACGACGACGCCCGCGATCAGGAACGGCAGCAGGTAGTGCAGCGAGAAGAAGCGGTTCAGCGTCGGGTTGCCGACGGAATAGCCGCCCCACAAGAGCGTCACGATGCTCTCGCCGACATAGGGAAAGGCTGAGAACAGGTTGGTGATGACGGTGGCGCCCCAGAAGCTCATCTGGCCCCACGGCAGCACGTAGCCCATGAAGCCGGTCGCCATCATCAGCAGATAGATGATGACGCCGAGGATCCACAGCACTTCGCGCGGCTCCTTGTACGACCCGTAATAGAGGCCGCGGAACATGTGGACGTAGACGGCGAAGAAGAACATCGACGCGCCGACCGCATGCATATTGCGCAGCAGCCAGCCGTAATTGACGTCGCGCACGATCAGCTCGACCGACTTGAAGGCGAGATCGGCATACGGCGTGTAGTGCATCGCCAGGATGACGCCGGTCAGGATCTGGATCCCGAGCATGAAGGACAGGATGGCGCCGAAGGTCCACCAGTAGTTCAGGTTACGCGGCGTCGGATAGGCGACGAACGAGGAGTGCATAAGACCAAAGATCGGCAGGCGCCGCTCGATCCACTTCAGTGCCGGATTGCTCGGCTGGTAGTCGGATGGTCCGCTCATGATGCGATCCTGAGGAATTTTGACGCAATGGCTCAAGGCTCCGGGCTTTTCAGCCCGGATAGCTCAGCCGATCTGGATTTTGGTGTCGGAGACGAACTGATAGGGCGGCACCGGCAGGTTAGCGGGTGCGGGCCCCTGGCGGATACGCCCCGAGGAATCGTACTGCGATCCGTGACACGGGCAGAAGAAGCCGTCGTAATTGCCCTCATGCGCGATCGGGATGCAGCCGAGATGGGTGCAGATGCCGATCACGACCAGCCACTGCTCGTGCCCGGCCTTGACCCGCGCCTCGTCGGATTGCGGATCGGGCAGGCTCGCGACGTTGACTGCGCGCGCCTCTTCGATCTGCTTCTTGGTGCGGTGGCTGACGTAGATCGGCTTGCCGCGCCAGAACACCTTGATGTCCTGGCCCTCGGCGACCGGGGTCAGATCGACCTCGATCGGCGCGCCGGCGGCGATCGTCGAGGCGTCCGGATTCATCTGGGAAATGAACGGCCAGAGCGTCGCAACGCCCCCCACTGCCGCTGCTGCCCCCGTTGCAACGAAAAGGAAATCACGGCGTGTCGGATGGTCCGCCGAAGACGCTGTCGTCACGATTCCAACCCTTTCTTCTTATGCGACCGGCGGAACCGCCCCAGGGGGCGCCCAAAGGTCCCCAGAACAGGCTGCCGGCGCCCGCGGCCCCCCGCGGCGGCAGAACTTTGCTTGATCCGCGACAAAACGAGCGAAACAGCAGTCCAGAATCGTTCTATTGGCACCCTTGCCGGGCGAGCGCAAGCCCGCTATCGGCGCCGAAGCGTGCAATGCACGAATTCCGCGGCAGGCGATGTTTTATTGAGACATTTCCGGCCCGCAACCAGCCCCGTCCACGCCCATGCAGATAGCGCTTTTCCAGCCCGACATCCCCCAGAACACCGGCACGATTCTCAGGCTCTGCGCCTGTCTGGACATGGCCGCCCATATCATCGAGCCGGCAGGTTTTCCCGTCTCCGACCGCTTGTTCCGCCGGGCGGGAATGGACTATCTGGACCAGGTCAGCGTGACCCGTCACGACTCCTGGTCGAAATTTCAGGCATGGCGCACGGAACAAGGGTACCGGCTGCTGCTGTTCACGACCAAAGGCGCGACCAACTATCTTGATTTTCGCTACCAGCCGTCGGACATCCTGCTGCTCGGGCGCGAGAGCGCCGGGGTCACCGACGAGGTGGTCGCGGCCGCGGATGCGCGGCTCGTCATCCCGATCAAGCCGGGGCTGCGCTCGCTCAATGTGGCGATGACCGCGGCGATGGCTGCAGGCGAAGCGCTGCGGCAGGTCCGCAACCTCTAGGCCATTTTAAGGAGAGCATGGTGAGTTACGCGGTCAAGGAGATCTTCCTGACCCTGCAAGGTGAAGGCGCCCATGCCGGGCGCGCTTCCGTGTTCTGCCGTTTTGCCGGCTGCAACCTCTGGAGCGGCCGCGAGGCCGACCGCGCCGGTGCCACCTGCCAGTTCTGCGACACGGATTTCGTCGGCACCGATGGCACGCTGGGCGGACGCTACGCCACCGCGGAGGACCTTGCGGCGACGATCGCCGCGCAATGGACGGGAACCGGCAGTAACCGTTATGTCGTGCTGACCGGTGGCGAGCCGCTCTTGCAGGTAGACGCCCCGCTCGTCGATGCGCTACACGCGAACGGCTTCGAGATCGGGGTCGAGACCAACGGTACGATCCTCCCGCCCGATGGCCTCGACTGGATCTGTGTCAGTCCAAAAGCGGGAAGCGACCTCGTCGTGCGGCGCGGTCACGAGCTGAAGCTGGTCTATCCGCAAGCGCAGGCGCTGCCGGAAGCTTTCGAAGGCCTCGCCTTCGAGCGGTTCTCGCTGCAACCGATGGACGGACCTGAGGTGGCCGAGAACACCGCGCGCGCCATCGACTATTGCCTGCGCCACCCGCAATGGCGGCTCAGCGTGCAAACACACAAGACGCTCGGCATCAGGTAGCCTGGCATCAGACAGGATTGACGTTCACAAGATGTGGGAATTGACCAAATCATTCCGCTTCGAGGCGGCGCACTCGCTGTCGGGAACGACCTTCGGCGCGGCGAGCGAAGAGATTCACGGCCACTCCTTCCGCGCCGAGGTGAGCTTGCGCGGCACGCCGGATCCCGTGACCGGCATGGTGGTCGATCTCGGCCTCCTCCAGCGCGCGATCGAGGACGTGCGGCTGACGCTGGACCACAAGTTCCTCAACAAGATCGAGGCGCTGGGCATCCCGACGCTCGAAAATCTCTCGCGCTTCGTCTGGGAGCGCCTTGAGCATCTCGGCGGACTGACCCGCGTCAGCATCCATCGCGACAGTTGCAACGAGAGCTGCACCTATTACGGTCCGCAAGGCTAAATTCGTAGGGTGGGCAAAGCGACGCGTGCCCACCTCTTCGGCGACCGCAATGGCGGTTGCAGAAGTGGTGGGCACGGCGCAAACGCGCCTTTGCCCACCCTGCGCGACACTCCGCTTGGCTAGCGACGGGAATGCAGATGGACGTTTCGACGATTGAAGATCGCAAGACGCGTGCACGGACCTGGTTTGAGTCCCTGCGGGACGACATCTGCGCAAGCTTCGAGCGGCTCGAGGATGACGCGCCGCAGGCGCTCTATCCCGGCGCGGCCGGCCGCTTCGTGCGCACGGCCTGGCAGCGCACCGACCACACCGGCGCGCCCGGCGGCGGCGGCGTAATGTCGATGATGTACGGCCGCCTGTTCGAGAAGGTCGGTGTGCACTGCTCGACGGTGCATGGCGAGTTCGCGCCAGAGTTTCGCGCGCAGATCCCGGGCGCGGCGGACGATCCGCGGTTCTGGGCGTCGGGCATCTCGCTGATCGCGCATATGCGCAATCCGAACGTGCCCGCCGTGCACATGAACACGCGCTTCGTCGTCACGACGAAAGCCTGGTTCGGCGGCGGCGCCGATCTGACGCCCGTGCTCGACCGGCGGCGCACGCAGGAGGATGCGGACACGATCGCCTTCCACGGTGCGATGCGGGAAGCCTGCACCGGGCCGAACGGCGTCGCCGACTACGACAAGTACAAGACATGGTGCGACGAGTATTTCTATCTGCCACACCGGAAAGAAGCCCGCGGCATCGGCGGCATCTTCTACGACTGGCATGACAGCGGCGACTGGGAAGCCGATCTCGCCTTCACCCAGGACGTCGGCCGCGCCTTCCTGAAGATCTATCCGGAACTCGTGCGGCGCAATTTCGCGACCGCCTGGACGCCTGCCGATCGCGAGGAGCAGTTGGTCCGGCGCGGACGCTATGTCGAGTTCAACCTGCTCTACGACCGCGGCACCATCTTCGGGCTCAAGACCGGTGGCAATGTGGATTCGATCCTGTCCTCGCTGCCGCCGGAAGTGAAATGGCCATGACCGCGATGAAACCCCTCCCCCGCGCCATGCTGATCGACATGGATGACACCATCCTGTCGGCCTATGGTCGTCCCGAGATCGCCTGGAACACGATCGCAACCGAGTTCGCGGCCGAACTTGCACCGCTGCCGCCGGAGCAGGTCGCCGCAGCCGTGCTGACGTTTGCGCGGAATTTCTGGGCCAATGCGGAAGCCGCCTGGCGGCTCAAGCTCGGCGAGGCGCGGCGGCTGACGGTGAAGGGCGGCTTCGCGGCGCTCGCCGCAAGCGGGCACCGCGCCCTGCCCGACGATCTCGCCATTCGCCTGGCCGACCGCTTCACCACCTATCGCGAGGAGGAGATGTTCGTCTTCCCCGGCGCGCATGAGGCCATCGACCGGCTGAAGGCGCTTGGGGTCAAGCTCGCGCTGGTGACGAATGGCGCCGCCGACATGCAGCGCGCCAAGGTCGAGCGTTTCGAGTTGACCCACCGCTTCGACCACATCCAGATCGAGGGCGAGCATGGTTTCGGCAAGCCCGAGGAGCGCGCCTATCTGCACGCGATGGACACGCTCGGCGTCAGCGCCGGGGATACCTGGATGATCGGCGACAATCTGGAATGGGAAGTCGTGACACCGCAGCGCCTCGGCATCTACGCGGTCTGGATGGACGTGCATGGCGAGGGCTTGCCTGCGGGATCGCCGATCAAGCCCGACCGCATCATCCGCTCGCTGACCGAGCTGTTGCCCTGACCGGTTGGATGACGGTCCCGCGGACGGGCGGCGGCGATTTCACCGTGCCGTGATGTATGACCTAGCTCACAGTGCAAGGAGCGGCAATCGGAGATCGTATCGGCTCGGTTCCTGACCGAACACCCTTGGAGGTCACCGGTGTCCCAGGACGATGCAGCCAAGCCAGGCTCTGACGCGAAAGCGCCTCCGCCATCCGAACCGCCACTATCGTGGCTGGAGAAATTCGATCGCGGATTTACGCTCTTCAAAAGCCTCTCGCTGGTGACGATGCTGGGCAGCCTCCTCGTCGGCTCCTTCCAGTATCTGAACTCCTATCAGGATAAGGTGAGCGCCCAGGCCAAGGAAAACATGCTGGCTGCGGCGAAGACGTTCGACGATATCTCGACGAAATTCTCCCTGGTGCAGGCGCTGCAACAGCAGCTGTTCTCTGATTATTCGGCTGCGCTCGACGATCGCGCCGACGCCAACGAACGGATCCTTGCCGTCAAGAACGCTCAGGACGTTCTCAAGGTCTACGAAACGGCCCAGCTGGCGTTGTTTGAAACCGGCGATCTGCTGGCACGAAACGCAGAGATATACATCGACTGGGCTTCGAACTTCAAAGGCGATCCGGAAGTACGGCTGACCCCAAACAGTGACCCGCTCGACCAATCCCTGCTTCGCGCCTATGACTTCGATTGCGATCACCACTTGCCGCAATTCACGCCCACGAATGGCAGCGCGTCGACCACCCCTCGCATAACTGCCGAGGATGCCTGTTCGATCGATGCCCGATACAATTGGGACCCGGCATATTCGTATGTCGATGTTTGCCCGAAGAACCGGGAAAAGGCGGGAACGAACGATTCCGTCGCGATTCACTGGTTCAGCGCGAAGCATCAGGTGCTGGTGATGCACTATTGTCTCCGCAACCTGCACGAAAGACTGGCGCCGGTGCGCTACTGGGCCTCGCAACCCGAGGCGAAGTCCGCGAGCAAGGCTTCACTCCAGGTCGACCGCGACCGCCTTCAGACCGCGATCGACCTTCAAGCCAAGCGCCTCAATGCCTTTATGAGCCTCGCGACCTTCCAGATGGACGGGATTCGCGAGAGCTATCGCCCGGACAGCTTTGCCTGCCATGTGCCGGTCGTCACAACCGTGGTGGGCTTTTTCAACGATGCATGCACCCCGATCAAGACGACGCCGATCATCGTCGCCAGGCGCTGATTCGGCATCACCTTGCGATCGACCGATCGCAGCCGTCCGTGATCGCCCTGTCATGACGGCTTGCTAGCGTCGAGCCCGTGTCGATCAACACGGAGAAGAAATCCATGGAACTGAAAGCCGGCGATGTCGTGATGCTGAAATCCGGCGGCCAGCCGCTGACCGTCGTCGATGTCAAGGAGGAGGACGTGCTCTGCCTCTGGATGGGCATGGAAGGCAATCTCTTCCGGGAGACGCTGCCGCTCGCCGTGCTCGAGCACGCCGGCCCCGAAGAGGACGAAGACGACGAGGATGAAGAAGAGGACGACGAGGAAGACGACGAGGACGAGGAATAGGGGCTACGGCCTGACGAGATCAAGTTCAGTCGATCGCCTCAAGTCCACCTCTCCCCAGCGGGGAGAGGTCGGATTGCGCAGCAATCCGGGTGAGGGGCCGCAGCGCACAGTGAGACCGTAACCCCTCACCCGGATCGCACCTTTCGATGCGATCCGACCTCTCCCTTCGGGAGAGGTGATCTGAGTCCTCGGCTCACTACCGATTCAACCAAACGCCATCCCGTTTTGGCCAAGCCTGATCGCGGTCCAGGAAAACGCTACCTGGACCGCGACATTCCGAAAACGCGATCAGATCGGGGGCGGCCTCCGACTTTCGCCCGGTGCCAACAAAATCCCGAAAACAAGCCCATGCAAAGTAGCCGGCGACGGTCGATTTGACGCCCTGCGGACGACGTGACGCTTTGCGGATTTTACGAAATCACTTGACGCGTCGGGCAAATCAGGGGCAAGATGCCATCATTGCGAAATTTGGGATGACCGACCCCAATCTCGTCATGCCTTGGGCGACGAGCTGCTTCAACGCGGCCGAGATCATCACGAGCCCGCCCGTGATCACCGCGACGTCGAGGATCGCGGCGTGGATGTGCACCGGCATCCGCTCGACAAAGGCCTTTGCCAGGAACGCTCCCGGCACCGCCATCCCGCCGATCAGAAGCGCGAACGCCAGCACCTGCGCGGTCACAGCGCCAGCGAGGCCGAACACCGAGATCTTGATGAGGCCGGTGCCGAGCACGTAGGAACTGGATGTCGCAGATGGACCCAGAAGCCGACATTCATTGTCTCAGTTCGACGCGGCTCCAATGGCTGCTGTGGTCCTGATCGTCGAAGGCTAAGGTCCGAAGCCGGTGGTTCCACGCCTCGGGTGCCCCGCTCGCAGTCAATCGGGGCCGGATGGGCTCCTTGGTCCGCGAAAGGACAGTGGAGCCCGACCGCAGCAACAGCTATCATTTGACTGCCCTCTAGCGGCGCAGCCTTGTCAAGACGAACGCCTTGCCTCTGTTGCAGGTGCAAGTGCTATGACTGAAACGCCCGAGACGCACTACGTCAAAAGCGATGATGTGCATATTGCCTACCAAGTCCTTGGTGACGGCCCGTTCGATCTGCTTTTCGTTCCAGGTTTCGTTTCAAACGTCGAGGCCCTGTGGCGCTCGCCGGACCAGAGCGCATTTTTCCGACGTCTCGCTTCGTTCAGCCGCCTGATCCTATTCGACAAGCGAGGCACCGGCATGTCCGATCGAGCCAATCAAGATTTCACGCTCGAGCAGCGGATGCACGACGTTCGAGCCATACTTGACGCGATCGGATGCAAGCAGGCAGCTCTGTTCGGGGTTTCGGAAGGTGGACCGATGTCTCTGCTTTATGCTGCCACCTATCCTCAGCGAACGTCTGCGCTGGTCCTTTACGGCTCCTACGCCAAGCGGTCACCCGCTCCGGACTACCCCTTCGGCTGGGACGACCAGCAATGGCAGCGCGTTCTCGAGGACATAGAAGTAAATTGGGGTACTCCGCGATCATTGGCTATTGGTATGCGAACGGCTGGCAGCGGCGACGATGCGCTTAGGGCGGAACGTGTCGCAGCCTATTATCGAGCATCGGCGAGCCCAGGAGCGGCGGCAGCGATCATGCGAATGAACCGAGAGATCGACGTTCGCCACATCCTATCTGCTACCCGCGTGCCGACACTCGTTGTTCATCGAACGGGCGATCCCGTGATCGAAGTCGGGCATGCCCGCTACCTGGCGCAGCACATTCCCGGCGCAAGGCTGGTCGAACTTGATGAGCCGCTGCACCCACCTTGGTTGGGCAATCGAGACGCCATCCTCGATGTAGCGGAACAATTCCTTACGGGAGCGCAGCACGTCCGCGAGCCAGAGCGCCTGCTAGCGACTGTGCTCTTTGCAGATATTGTTGGATCGACCGAGCATGTTGCAGCCATCGGAGACGATCCCTGGCGCGAATTGCTGAACGAGTTCTACATTCAGATCCGCGAAATGTTACAGCTCTACCGAGGGCGCGAGGTCAGCACCGCTGGAGATGGGTTTCTTGCTGCATTTGATGGGCCGGCTCGGGCGATCCGGTGTGCCGCCGCGCTTGGGAATGCCGTAGGGCCCCTTGGCGTCAAAATGCGCTGTGGCATTCACACCGGCGAATGCGAACTCATCGGTCGCGATCTCGCTGGTATTGCTGTCCACATTGGGGCGCGGGTGGCCGCGCACGCGGCCCCGGGCGAAGTTCTAGTTTCACAGACCGTTCGTGACCTTGTGGCGGGTTCGGGACTCGTGTTCGAAGACCGCGGGTCACACAGACTAAAGGGGGTGCCGAACAAGTGGCGCCTATTCCGAGCCGTTGTGCATTAATCTTTTCCAGCAGACCGTCCGTCGAGAACAGCCCTACAAAGGCCAGCTTGGGGCCAGGTGCAGACATCAATAAACGCGCGCAACAGTTCGGCGAGCAGTCCGCTAAAATGACGCCAAAACCGTGCAAAACTAACGGGCACTACTATTCCCCCCAACCTGTGCGGTCGGGCGTTAGGTGCCCTGGGACGAAGATGTAGTTGGGCCACGCATTATCGAGTTTTGGCGAAAGCCTCAACCTGCAACAGAAAATCCGGTCTAGCCAATTGCGGTACTGGGACCGTCGCACTCTTGGGCGAAAGCGGGCCGAAATAACGCTGGCGCAAATCGGTATATTTGTCGAATTCGAGAGGCTGCGTGACGTGGCTGAACGTAAACATAATGTCACTCACCGTCGCGCCGCCGCTTTTGAGGCAAGCACCGACGTTTTTGCCAACTTGTTCGATCTGCGCCTGCAGATCGCCTTTGCCTACAACGTTGCCGGCCTCGTCGATCGCGACCTGCCCCCCGACGATGACCCAATGGCCACCGCCGCGTAACGCGACCTTGGCCGTGGGCGGAGAAGCGGCGCACGGCGGCCCGACGATCTCCGGTGCCGGCAAATCTTTGACGACATCCCAATCTCGGTCGGCCTGGAGGACATGCTCCTTAGCGTTTTCGCGCCATATCTGCATAATATAGGGGTTGTGCGCCAAGTAGAGCTTGCCGTCGACGATGGCCCAAGCTTCGGGATCAACTGTGTCCTTGTGTTGCGCCGCCTCGGTCTCCGCCACTCCCATCGCACAGTAGCCATCGTATTGCGGAGCGTAATGATTCGGATCTCGCGTAAAGAGATCGCGGTGCTCGCCGCTGACAAAGTGCCAGCGCAATTTGTGCCACGAATACTCGAATTCGGGTTTGCCTTGAACGGGTTTTCCGTCAGTAAAATACGCGACCGGGTCGTAGCCACTAATCGAGAGCCTCGGTTCATCGGCCCACGCTGTGGGCGCGAGGAAGGTCGCGGACAGGAGCGCAAGCAGCGTCGTGCTCCGCTTCAGTCTAAAGAAAGAAGCCGTCTGCACGTCTTCCTCCCAATGGTCAGCCCACGTTTCCATGGCGACCCAATACCTTACCTAGTATAATGCTCCCCGTCTGCATCTAGGTCAACGGCTTGCCTAATTTTCCCGGTGACCGATGGCTAAGATTTTGGAACTCGGCGTTCGGAATCGGAAACTCGCCGCCATTCTACATGCGGATGTGGTCGGTTTCAGCCGCCTGATGGGCTTGGACGAAGCGGGCACGCATCGAGTGCTCGGAGAGCTTCGCCGCGCTATCGATCCGCTTATCGCCTCCTACGGAGGACGGATCGTCGGCACTGCGGGGGACAGTCTCCTTGCGGATTTTCCGAGTGTCGTCGACGCACTAAACTGCGCCATTGAGATCCAGCTAGCGTCACGGACCATCAACGATCCCATTCCGCCTGACCGGCGTCTCGAACTCCGGATCGGTGTCAATCTCGGCGATGTGATCGTCGATGGCGGCGACATCTTTGGTGATGGCGTCAACATCGCCGCTCGCCTCCAAGCTCTCGCCCGGCCTGGTACCGTTTGCATCTCCCACACTGTTTACGAGCAGGTCAGGAATAAAGTCGATCTCGATTATCATCCGCTCGGCAGCCATCGTGTCAAAAACATCGCCGAGCCAGTTCGCGCATACGCGGTAGGCGTCTCGGCCGTCCCAGGCCGGACAGGAAAACAGCGGGGACTGTTGGCAGCGGCAGCAGGCGTATGCGGACTCGTTGTGGCAGGCCTTGTTGCATGGACGCTTTACACGGGCGCGGGCCGAGATCTGATGGGGTTGACCGCGCCCAAGCCGGTTGAAGTCGCTGGCCTTGCTGCGCCGCATCGTCTCGCCGGACGCCCTTCGGTGGCGGTGCTGCCCTTCAAGAATCTATCGACCGACGCCGGCCAGGATTTCTTTAGCGCGGGGATCACCGAGGACGTCATCACCGCGCTTGGTCGCTTCTCTAACCTGCTCGTCGTCGCCAAATCGGCGAGTCTTCAATTGAAGGACCGAAACCTGTCGCCCGCCGAAATCGGGCGCCTGCTCGACGTTCGCTACCTCCTTGAAGGAAGCATTCGCCGCGCTGGTGATCGCGTTCGCGTCAATGTCGAGTTGACCGAAGCCGCGACGGCGCGAAACGTCTGGTCCGAAGCGTATGATGCCGAGGTGAAGGACATCTTTGCTGTGCAGGAGGACATTGCCCGGCGCGTGGTCGGCGCTGCAGCCGTGAAGCTCACCCGCTTCGAGCGGGACCGCGCTCTCGCCAAGCCTACCGAGAGCCTAGCAGCCTATGAATATGTCCTGCGCGGGCGCGAGCACTTGTCGCGCGCGACCCGGGACAGCAACGACGAGGCGCAGGACATGTTCCAGCGCGCGATCGATATCGACCCGAGCTACGCCGAGGCTTACGCGGAACTAGGCTTGACACTTTGCGAAGCGGTGGCGTCCGGATGGACACAATTTGTCGGCGACGACCTCGCTCGTGCCGAAACGCTGGCGCAGAAAGCCCTGTCGCTGGATTCAGCATCGACGAGCGGCTATCGCCTGCTCGCCGAGGTCCATCTGGCGAGGCGGAATTTTGACCTCGCCCTAGGACAGATCGACCGTGCCCTCGAGATTAATCCGAGCAACGCCGAGAGCTTTGTGAGGCGAGGTGAGATTCTGGTGTGGGCAGGCAGAGCCACGGAGGCTTTGCCGTGGCTCGAGGGCGCCCTCCGCCTCGATAGCACCAATGCCAGAGCGACCTTTCTTCTCGGTACGGCCTATTATTTCCTTGATCGGTACAGCGCGTCCGTCGAAGCCATGGACCATGCCCTCGCTGGAAGTCTCGGATTCAACACCCAGGTATCGGGACGGTCTATTTTGGCAGCCGCCTACGCACAACTGGATAGACGACCGGACGCCGAACGAGAGCGGGACGCAGCGATGCACATAGCGCCGTTTCTAAACGCGGAGCGGTTCGCTTCGCAGTTCGGCACCCAGACAGCGCACGACCATATGCTGGAGGGTCTCAAAAAGGCTGGATTTCGTTGAAATCGCCGCATCTAGAGAAAATCACTCGATACAATCCCGAGAGCAGGATCCTTGCTTCCTTCCCATTGGCCGATCCCTCGCTAAACCAGGCTCGAAATCGGTGCGAACAAGTAGTCACAATTGATCGGGACGATCATCCACACTGTATTGAGCGACAGCACTCTGCGATCCGAATGTCGGCTCTGGGTCGGTCATAAGCCGCCGATGACGGCTAAGCCGGGCGAATTCCGGTTTGTGCTCGGAAGCCGACGTCGATGAGTACGAGGTCCGATCCGCGGTCTATGCGCGAATGCTGGTTCGGGCGGGTCATCTACCCGATCAGCTGCTTCACCGCAGCCGAGATCATCACGAGCCCGCCCGTGATCACCGCGACGTCGAGGATCGCGGCGTGGATGTGCACCGGCATCCGCTCGACGAAGGCCTTTGCCAGGAACGCTCCCGGCGCTGCCATCCCGCCGATCAGAAGCGCGAACGCCAGCACCTGTGCGGTCACCGCGCCGGCGAGGCCGAACACCGAGATCTTGATGAGGCCGGTACCGAGCGAGATCATCGCGTCGGTCGCGATCACCGCCGCGCCTTCGAGGCCCGCGGCCATCAGCAGCGAGAGCAGGATCACGCCCGAGCCCGAGGTGCCGCCGACCAGCACGCCATAACCGACCGACCCTGCTGCAAGACCCGTATTGCCGATCTTGACCTGGCGGCGGCGTAGCACGCGGCGCAGCGGCACACTCAGGATCAGCATGGTGCCGATCACCAGCGCCGCGCCGGCATTGGTGAGGCGCGTGTAGCCGTAGGCACCGAGCGCCGTCGTCAGCGCCGCGCAGGCGAGCACGACAAGGGCGCGGCGGCGATCGGCATAGCTGACATAGGCAACCGCGCGGCTGAGATTGGTGAAGATCGCGGAGATCGCGATGATCGGCACCACGGGCTCGGCGCCGACCATCGGCACCAGCACCAGCGGCATCAGCGCGCCGGTGCCGTAACCTGCGAGCCCACTGATGATCGAAGCGAACAACGCCATCAACGCGACCAGCAGGAGCTGGAGAAGCGAGATATCGGCGAAGGCTGATACGATGGTCAGATTCTCTGATCGCGGCCGGCGCGTGCCGCAGCTTGATCGGCGATGGAAGCGAGCGCCGCCTCCTCTAGGGGAAAATCCGCGGCAAGCCAAGCGTCCTCGGCGAGTGTCAACACATGTCCGAGTGCGGGGCCTTCCGCCATGCCGCGCGCGATGAAGTCGGCGGCTTTCAGCGGGAATTTCGGCGGTGTCCAGCGTTGCGGCAGCTCAGCGAGCTCGCGCCAGCGCGCCGAATTCACCTCACCGGCGTCCCTCGCCCAGGCCAGCAACACGCGATCGTGATAGCGCTCGGCGCCTAACCGATAGAGCAGCCGCCGCGCATTGGACTCGTCCTTGTTGGCGAAGTTGGCGAACCGCCACCAGCGGTGCCCCATCGAATCCAGCGCCTTGGCCTCGGCATTGCTGAGCCGGAGCCGCGATGCGACGCGCTTGGCATCCTCGGTGACGGCGACGGTCAGCGCGGCGAGACGCCGGGTCGCGCTCGCCGCAAGGCCGAGCTCGCGCTCGATCGCAATCATCCTCGCCAGCGGGCCGGTATAGGCGACGCCGCCGATCAGCGACTGCAGGAGGCCCCCGTCGGCCATGGCGAGCGCCGCGGCTGCAGCACCGCCGGCGACCAGCAGCTTCAGCATTTCCATGCGCACCCGCTCGGCCGAGAGACCGGCAAGTCCGGCGCGGCCACGGATGCAGGCGAGATAGCCGTCGCGGTCCGCCTCACCGGCGCCGAAGGCGGCGTGGATGCGGAAGAAGCGCAGGATGCGCAAGTAATCTTCCGCGATGCGCTGGTCGGGATCGCCGATGAAGCGCACGCGGCGCGCGGCGACGTCGGCAAGCCCGCCGACATAGTCGTGCACGACGCCTGTCGCGTCGACCGACAGCCCGTTCATGGTGAAGTCGCGCCGCTCGGCGTCCCTCACCCAGTCGCGGCCGAACGCGACCTTGGCCTTGCGGCCGAAGGTCTCGGTGTCCTCGCGCAGCGTAGTGACTTCATAGGGGTGCCCGTCGATGACCAGGGTGATGGTGCCGTGGTCGATGCCGGTCGGCACGCTCTTGATGCCGGCGCTCTTTGCACGCCGCATCACCTCCTCCGGCAGTGCGGTGGTCGCGATATCCATGTCGCCCGGCGGCAGCTTCAGGAGCGCGTTGCGCACGGCGCCGCCGACCACGCGCGCCTCCTCGCCGTCCGCGTTCAACAGTTGCAGGACGCGCGCGGTCCCGCCGGAGGTCAGCCATCGGGCATCGGCAAGCAGCGGCTCCGCGCTCATCGGCCCGCCCCTATTTCTCGACGCCCGGCACGAGCCTGCCGTTCTCGACATGCGCGGGGACGTAGGTCGAGTTCGGCGATGCGCCGGTGAAATGCGCAAGGCCCACCAGGCTGGCGATCACCAGCACCAGCGCGACCAGCCCGAGGCGGGCGATGGTATAGACCGGCCAGGACGACTGCACGAACAGGCCGGAGCGCGTCGCGACCAGGAACAGGGCATAGACCGCGAAGGGAACGAGGAAGATTCCGATCTCGGTCAGCGCCGGCCGGATCATGGCAAATAGATCCGCTCATACAACACACGCAATATGCCGGCGGTCGCGCCCCAGATGTACCGCTCCGCGAACGGCATCGCGTAATAGAAGCGCTCCATGCCGCGGAATTCCTTGCTGTGCACCTGGTGGTTCGCCGGATTCATCAGGAAGGATAGCGGCACCTCGAAGGCGTCATCAACCTCGGAATGGTTGATCACAAGCTCAAATCCAGGCCGGATCCTTGCAACCGTCGGCAGGATGCGGAAGCCGAAGGCGGTGCCGTAGAGATCGAGATAGCCGACCGGCTCGACGAAGTCACGCAACAGCCCGACCTCTTCCTCGGCCTCGCGCAACGCCGCATCGCGCGGCGAGGCGTCGATCGCGTCGATCTTGCCGCCGGGAAAGGCGATCTGCCCGGCGTGGTCGTTCAGATGCGCCGAGCGCTGCGTCAGCAGCACGGTCGGCTCGGGCCGATCGACGACCGGGATCAGGACCGCCGCGGGGCGGACCGGCTGCTCGCGCGCAACGATCTCGAGCATCTTGTCGGTGCCGGGATCACCCGACATCGGCACGATGTTGGGATCATAGAGGGCCGGCGGCACGTCGAAGGTCAGCCGCGCCTTGGAGCGGGCGAAAAAATCCGCCGCGCCCAACCGGGCAGGTTCGTCCTTCGGTAGCGGCTTGGTCAAAGCGCGGCCCTCACCTGCTCAGCATCCGCCATGGCGAAGAATTCGCCGGCCGACTCGACACCGAACATTGGCTGGCCATCGACCACCCGCTCCTCGCCCATGTCAACCAGATCGTAATAGAGCGCGCGTGTCACCTTGGCCCAAAGGTCAGAGCGCACGTGCAGATAGGGTGTCAGCCCGCCGTCGGCCGCCTGCTCGAAGCGCAAGCGATGCGCAGCATCGCACCTCACCCAGTCGTCGACATTGGTGCGGAAGCTCAGCACGCGATGGTTGCCCTCGCCTTCCGTCAGCATCTCGACCGCCATGAACGGCGCGTCATCGACGCGAATCCCGACCTTCTCGACAGGCGTGACGAGAAAGTGCTTGTCCCCTTCGCGTTTCAGGATGGTCGAGAACAGGCGCACCAGCGCCGGGCGGCCGATTGGCGTGCCCATGTAGAACCATGTACCGTCAGAGGCGATTCGAATGTCGAGATCGCCGCAAAACGGTGGATTCCACAGATGCACCGGAGGCAGCCCTTTTTGGGCAGCGCCGGCGTTCTTGGCGGCGGCGGTCAGCCCGTCAAGACCCCGATTGGTGCTCTGCCCTTGGTTCGCCATGGTTTGCCCTGACTTTGTCTTTGGCACGATTGGTGCAGGTCTACGTTGTACCTCGGTGAGCGGTTCCACACCGGAATCATCCGGTGTGCAAGGTCGCCACTTCGTGATGCCGTACATATCCCGAAGCCGATAAGGTGGGGATAGGTTAATTCAGCGAATACAGAGCCTTCCTGCAAGTCTAGCATGGGGGCCATGAGCTGACATGACGACGCAAGCAGGCCGCGTAAGAGGCTTAAGGAGCTGACGGATGGCGGAAAGTGTCGAAAAACTCGAGGACGTGATCGTCCGCTCGGCAGAGCAGGTGTCGGGGCAGATTCGCGCCGCCAAGGACGCGATCGCAACCGTCATCTTCGGCCAGGACCGCGTGATCGAGAACACGCTGGTGACGATCCTCTCCGGCGGTCACGCGCTGCTGATCGGCGTTCCGGGTCTCGCCAAGACCAAGCTCGTCGAGACGCTCGGCGTCACGCTGGGTCTCGATGCCAAGCGCATCCAGTTCACGCCCGACCTGATGCCATCGGACATTCTCGGCGCCGAAGTGCTCGACGAGAGCACCGCCGGAAAGCGCTCGTTCCGCTTCATCGCCGGCCCGGTCTTCGCGCAGCTCCTGATGGCCGACGAAATCAACCGCGCCAGCCCGCGCACGCAGTCCGCGCTCCTGCAAGCGATGCAGGAGCAGCACATCACGGTAGCCGGCGCACGTCATGACCTGCCGAAACCGTTCCATGTGCTCGCGACCCAAAACCCGCTGGAGCAGGAAGGCACCTATCCGCTGCCGGAAGCGCAGCTCGACCGCTTCCTGATGGAAATCGACGTCGACTATCCCGATCGCGACGCCGAGCGGCGCATCCTGTTCGAAACCACTGGCGCCGAAGAGACGCTGGCAAAGGGATCGATGACGGCGGATGCGCTGATCACGGCCCAGCGGCTGGTGCGGCGGCTGCCGGTCGGCGATTCCGTGGTGGAGGCCATCCTGTCGCTGGTGCGCTCGGCGCGTCCCGGCCCCGACGGTGGCGAAACCGGCAAGCTGATTGCCTGGGGACCCGGTCCCCGCGCCAGCCAGTCGCTGATGCTGGCGGTGCGCGCACGTGCGCTGCTCGACGGCCGCCTCGCGCCGTCGATCGACGACGTGCTCGACCTCGCCGAGCCGGTGCTGAAGCACCGCATGGCACTGACGTTCCAGGCGCGCGCCGAAGGCCGCACGATTCCGGACGTGATCCGGCAATTGAAGACACGGATCGGTTGATGGCCGCAGACAACGGGCACACGGCGAGGGAGATCATTGCGATCCGACGTGCCGATGGCGAAAGCCGTACGCTCGCCGCTTCGCTGCCGCGCCTGGTGTTAGAGGCCCGTCGCATTGCCGCCAACGTCATCCACGGCCTGCATGGCCGCCGTCGCGCCGGCTCGGGCGAAAGTTTCTGGCAGTATCGCCGCTTCGTCTCCGGCGAGCCGTCGCAGAACGTCGATTGGCGCCGCTCGGCGCGTGACGACCATCTCTATGTCCGCGAGCAGGAATGGGAGGCCGCGCACACGGTATGGATCTGGCCCGACCGCTCGCCTTCGATGGCATTTGCATCAAGGAACGCACGCGACTCCAAGCTCGAGCGCACGCTGATCGTGGCATTCGCGCTGGCCGAGCTGCTCGTCTCCGGCGGCGAACGCGTCGGCATTCCCGGCCTGATGGCGCCGACCGCGAGCCGCAGCATCATCGACAAGATGGCGCAGGCGATGCTGCATGACGACGCCGAGCGGCCGAGCCTGCCGCCGTCCTTCGTGCCCTCGGCACTCGCCGAGACTGTCGTGCTGTCCGATTTCTGGTCGCCGATCGCGGAGATCAGGAGCACGCTCGCGGCGCTCTCCGGCTCCGGCGCCCATGGCACGCTGGTGCAGATCGTCGATCCCGCCGAGGAGACCTTCCCCTATTCCGGCCGCGTCGAATTCGTCGAGCCCGAGGGCTTTGGCGAGATCACGGCGGGGCGCGCCGAAAGCTGGGCCCAGGATTACACCGCGCGGCTCGCGCTGCATCGCGACCAGATTCGCGACGAGACCAACAAGCTCGACTGGCTGTTCGCCACCCACGTCACCGATCGCTCGGCCGCCGAACTGCTGCTGTTCCTGCATGCCGGCATGCAGGTGAGCAAGTCGGGCGCGCGCTCGACCACCGTCAAAGCGGGACCAGCCGCATGATCGGAAGCCTGCCGCTCGCCTTCACCGAACCGCTGCTCCTGATCGGGCTCGTCAGCCTGCCGGTGCTGTGGTGGCTGCTGCGCGTGATGCCGCCGCGGCCGCGCCGCATCGAATTCCCACCGACGCGCCTGCTGTTCGACATCGCGCCGAAGGAGGAGACGCCCTCGCGCACGCCCTGGTGGCTCACCGCGCTGCGCCTGCTCGCCGCGGCGCTGGTGATTTTCGCCGCCGCCGGCCCGATCTGGAATCCGCAGACCGGGCTAGCCGGCAGCAAGGCGCCGCTGATGATCATGTTCGATGACGGCTGGAGCGCGGCCTCGAACTGGGACACGCGGATCAAGGCAGCCGACGAGCTGATCGCGAATGCCGACAGCAACCGCCGCGCCATCGCGCTGGTGCCGCTCTCGGAGCCGAACCGCGACATCACGTTGATGCAGGCCGGGGCGGCGCGCGTTGCGCTGCGGCAACTCGCACCAAAACCCTATTCCATCGAGCGTGTTGAAACTCTCACCGCGATTGATCGTTTCCTCAAGGCAACCGGCGATTGCGAGATCGCCTGGCTCTCGGACGGTGTCGATACCGGCCGCGGTGAGGAGTTCCTGCAAGGCCTGACGAAGACGATCGGAGACCGCAGCTTGACGGTGTTTGAAGGCGGCACGCCCTCCCCGCTGGCGCTGGTCGCCGCCGAGAATGCGGCCGCCAAGATGGTCGTGAAGGTGCTGCGCACCGACAGCGGCATTGCCGCCGGCACCGTGCGCGCACTGGACCAGAAGGGCTCGCCGATCGGCGAAGCCCGCTACGCATTCGCTCCGCAGGACAAAGAGACCGAGGCATCGTTCGATCTGCCGGTCGAGCTGCGCAACGACATCACCCGGCTCGAAATCTCCGGCGAGCGCTCCGCGGGCGCCGTGCAACTGCTCGACAAGCGCTGGCGGCGCCGCGCCATCGGCATCGTCTCCGGCGCAACCAGCGAGACCGCGCAGCCGCTGCTGGCTCCGACCTTCTATCTCACCCGCGCGCTGGCGCCGTTCGCCGACGTCCGCCTCGCCGACAAGGGCGCGCCGCAACAGGGCATCACGCAATTCCTCGACCAGAAGCTGCCGATGATCATCCTGGCCGATGTCGGCACCATCGCGCCCGAAATCCGCGAGCGCCTCAACGCCTGGGTCGACCAGGGCGGCGTGCTGGTGCGCTTCGCAGGTCCCCGCCTCGCGCAGGCCGAGGATGACCTCGTGCCGGTGAAGCTGCGCAAGGGCGGCCGGACGCTCGGCGGCAGCCTGACCTGGGAGAAGCCGCAGCATCTCGCCGCCTTCACCGCGGACGGTCCGTTCGCCGGCGTCCCCGTCCCCAAAGATGTCACCGTGAGCCGCCAGGTGCTCGCAGAGCCGGATGCAGTGCTCGCGACCAAGAGCTGGGCCTCGCTCGAAGACGGCACGCCGCTCGTCACCGGAGAGCATCGCGGCAAGGGTCTGGTCAGCCTGTTTCATGTCTCGGCCGACATGCGCTGGTCGGACCTGCCGATGTCGGGCACCTTTGTCGACATGCTGAGGCGGATCGTCGACATGTCCGGCTACACCTCCAAGCCCGGCCCCGGCGTCGCCGGTGAGGCCAGCACCGAGACGGTGGCGCCGCTGCACATCCTCGACGGTTTTGGCGCGTTCGGTCCGCCGCCCGCCACCGCAAAGCCGCTGTCGGCCGATTATCGCGACCGCGCGACATCAGATCATCCGCCCGGCTTCTACGGCCCGGCCGAGGGACCACTGGCCGTGAACACGCTCGCCGCCGCCGACCGCATCGCCCCGCTCAACACTGCGAGCCTGCGCGCGCGGCACGCGACCTACACCAACGCCGAGCCGCGCGATTTGCGCGGCTGGCTGCTCTCGACCTCGCTGGCGCTGTTCCTGATCGACGCCATCATCGTCGCGCTGCTCGGCGGCGGCCTCGCTGCGCTCCTGCGCCGGCGCGCGGCGCCCGCCGTGCTCGCGATCGGACTGGTGCTCGCCAGCCTCGCCTCGCCTGCACCATCGCGCGCCGACAGCCCTGCCGACGATTTTGCGATGAAAGCGGTGTCGCAGACTCGCCTGGCCTATGTCGTGACTGGCAATGCCGACGTCGATTCCATCGTCAAAGCCGGCATGTCCGGGCTGACGCTGTTCCTGGCGCAACGCACCGCGCTGGAGGCCGGCGATCCCGTCGGCGTCGATCCGGCGCGTGATGAGCTCGCCTTCTTCCCGCTGATCTACTGGCCGATCGTGCCGGGCGCGCCAAAACCGCCGCAGGACGCCATCAACAAGATCGACGCCTACATGAAGCAGGGCGGCACCGTGATCTTCGACACCCGCGACGCGGTCGAGGCGCCGCCCGGCGACAACGGCGCCTCGCAGACGCCGGGCATGCAGGCGCTGCGCGAGATTCTCTCCTCGCTCGACGTGCCCGAGCTCGAGCCGGTGCCGCGCGAGCACGTGCTGACCAAGACGTTCTATCTGCTGCGCGACTTCCCCGGCCGCTTCAACACCGGCCAGACCTGGGTCGAGACCCTGCCGCGCGAGGAAGAGGACGAGAGCGCGCAGCGCCCAGCGCGCGGCGGCGACGGCGTCTCGCCGATCATCATCACCTCGAACGATCTTGCCGGCGCCTGGGCGATCCGTCCCGACGGCCAGCCGATGCTGCCGCTGACCCAGAGCGAGCCGCGCCAGCGCGAATTCGCCTTCCGCGCCGGCGTCAACATCGTGATGTACACGCTGACCGGCAACTACAAGGCCGACCAGGTGCACGCGCCGGCGCTGATCGAGCGGCTCGGGCAATAGGAGCGACATGAATACATGAATTACGGCATCGCGTTCACGCCGCTTGTTCCCACGATCGTCTTGTGGATCGCGCTTGCCGCGATCGTGGTCATCGCTATTTTCCTGCTGCTTGCGCGCGCACGAGGCGCGGCGGTGCGCGTCGCCGCGCTGGCGCTGTTCCTGCTTGCGCTCGCAAACCCCTCCTTCACCCGCGAGGACCGCGATCCCCTCACCTCGGTCGCCGCCGTCGTCGTCGACAAGAGCCCGAGCCAGAACTTTGGCAATCGCACCAAGGAAGCCGCCCAGGCGCAGGAGGCGCTGGTCGACAGCCTGAAGCGGATCAAGGGACTCGAGGTGCGCGTCGTCGAGGCTGGACAGGCCGACGGCGAGACCGACGGCACAAAACTGTTTGGCGCGCTCACCTCCGCGCTCTCCGACGTGCCGGTCGATCGCGTCGCCGGCGCGTTCCTGATCACCGACGGCCGGGTGCATGACATCCCGGCGAATGCCGCCGCGATCGGCTTCCAGGCGCCGGTGCATGCGCTGATCACCGGGCAGAAGAACGAGCGCGACCGCCGCATCGCAATCACCGCCGCGCCGCGCTTCGGCATCGTGGGCCAGACCCAGACCATCACCTACCGTCTCGACGACCAGGGGGTGACTGGCGAACGCGCCAAGGTCACCATCCGCCGTGACGGCGAGACGATCAGTGAGCGCACGCTGTCGAGCGGCCAGACCGCAAGCGTCGACGTCGACATCAAGCATGCCGGTCCGAACATCGTCGAGATCGAGGCCTCGCCGCTCGAGAAGGAGCTGACGCCGGTCAACAACCGCGCCGTGGTGGCGATCGACGGCGTGCGCGACAAGCTGCGCGTGCTGCTGGTCTCCGGTGAGCCGCATTCCGGCGAGCGTACCTGGCGCAACCTGCTCAAGTCCGACGCCAGCGTCGATCTCGTGCATTTCACCATCCTGCGCCCGCCGGAGAAGCAGGACGGCACGCCGATCAACGAATTGTCGCTGATCGCGTTTCCGACCCGCGAATTGTTCCAGCAGAAGATCAACGAATTCCAGTTGATCATCTTCGATCGCTATGCCCGCCAGGGCGTGCTGCCGATCGCCTATTTCGACAACATCGCGCGCTATGTGCGCTCGGGCGGCGCGGTGCTGGTCTCGGCCGGTCCCGACTACGCCTCCAACACCAGCATCTGGCGCACGCCTCTGGATTCGGTGCTGCCGGCCGAGCCGGTCGGCGTCACCGAGAAGCCGTTCTATGCGCACCTCTCAGACACCGGCAAACGCCATCCCGTGACGCGCGGCCTCGAAGGCTCGGCGAGCGAGCCGCCGCATTGGGCCCGATTCTTCCGCACCGTCGACACCAGGAATGCGACCGGCTCGCCAGTCATGACCGGCGCCGACGGCAAGCCGCTGTTGTTCCTGTCGCGGTTCGGCGAAGGCCGCGTCGCGCTGCTGCTCTCCGACCACATCTGGCTGTGGGCGCGCGGCTATGAGGGCGGCGGCCCGCATCTCGACCTGCTGCGGCGGATGTCGCACTGGCTGATGAAGCAGCCGGATCTCGACGAGGAGGCGCTGCGCCTTCAGGTGCAGGGCAAGGATCTCATCGTGGTGCGCCAGACCATGTCCGACAGCGTGCAGCCGGTGACGGTGACCTCGCCCTCCGGCGTGACGCGCGATCTCACGCTCAACGCTGGCGACCCCGGCGAATGGCGCGCCAGCCTGCCGGCCGGCGAGCTAGGTCTCTGGCAGGCCACCGACGGCACCCTGAAGGCGCTGATCAATGTCGGTCCAACCAATCCGAAGGAATTTTCGGAGGTCACCTCGACCGCCGAGACGTTGAAGCCGCTGACGCAGGCAACCGGCGGCGATGCCGTGCGCGTCGTCGACGGATCGAGCGTCGATCTGCCCCGCGTCGTGCCGGTACGCTCGGCTAGCGTCTTCCACGGCGACGGCTGGATGGGGGTCAGGATGCGCGATGCCAGCGTGGTGAAAGGCGTCGGCGTGCTGCCGATCTTCGCCGGGCTGATCGGGCTGCTGCTCCTGCTCGGTGCGTTCGCCGCGACCTGGGTGCGCGAAGGGCGCTGAGCCCCACGAATTCCGTTGCATGAAGATCACATCGGGAGGCCGGCCACAGCGGCCGCGCCTCCCGCAGTTGACATGCGCGCCACGATCTTGCGATGTTACATTGTAACATCGTGATGGCCGGGGGATTGGCTGCCGCGATGCGGGGGTGCGTTTTCGAATGAAGTGGTTCCGCTCGAACGTCAGGCATGGCGCCCGGCTCGCGATCTTCGCGATGCTGATGCAGCTCGCGCTGACCTTCGGCCACAGCCACTGGTTCGCGCAGGCTGCCCCCCTGCTCCAGTCGTCGCAACAGGCGGGCGGCATCGCGTCCGTCGATCGTGCAGCGCTGCAGAAGCAGTCGCCGGCCAACCCCGACCACGACCGGCAGGGCGACGACAATTGCGCCATCTGCGCCGTCGTCTCGATGGCGAGCACGGTCGTGTTCGCGACGCCGCCGCTGCTGCATCTGCCGCAGGCGGTCGAATTCCTCTACCGCACCACCGACGCAGAATTCATCCATCTGAAGTCGGCCGGCCACGCGTTCCAGCCGCGCGCCCCACCCGCTTCCTGATCTCCGTCGATTGAACCGCCCAACGGGCTGCCGCCGTCGTGCGCGCAAGCCTCCGTCGGGCTTTCGAAAATTGATCCGCCGCGTGTCGGCGGCAGGCGCTCGTTGTCGAAGCCGGATTTCGGCCGCGCCTGATCGGAATCAGGACAATGTTGGTATCTTCAGGACCCCGCTTGGCGGGCGCAGGCATAGCCACGCTCACGCTTTTCTATCTCAACAGCACCGCCATGGCGCAGACCGCCGCGCCGAGCGCCGCCACGACCTTGCCCAGCGTTGAGGTCACTGCCCCCCCACGCGTGCATCCGTCGCGTCCACCGAAGGTTCGCACCGTGCGAAAGCGTCTCCAGGCGCCGGAAACGCCGCCGTCGACCGAGGCGCAGACCGTGGCTGGCCAGAATGCGAAGTTCGACCAGACCCGCGACAACGTCGTCGCCCCCATCGGCGCCACCTCGCACACGATGAACCGACAGGCGATCGAGGCGCTGCCCCAGGGCAACAATGCGACGCTGGACAAGGTGCTGCTGCAATTCCCCGGAGTGACCCAGGATTCGGCCGCCAGTGGCGAGTTGCATGTGCGCAACGAGCACGCCAATTTGCAGTACCGCATCAACGGCGTCATGCTCCCCGACGGCGTCGGCGCATTCGGGCAGATCCTCGATACCGGGATTGTCGGCAGCATGAGCCTCCTCACCGGCGCATTGCCCGCGCAGTACGGCTTCCGCACCGCCGGTGTGCTCGACATCCAGACCAAGGCGGACGCCTTCAACAATTCCGGCGTCGTCGGCGTCTATGGCGGCAGCAACGGCACGATCTCGACGAACGTCGAATATGGCGGGACCGCCGGGCAGACGCAGTATTTCGTCTCGGGCCGCTTCCTCCAGAACAATCTCGGCATCGAGAATCCGACGGCATCTGTGAACGCGATCCATGACCGCACCAATCAGGAGAAGGGATTCCTCTATCTGTCGACGGTGCTCGATCCCACCAGCCGTCTGACCTTCATGAGCGGCGTGTCGAACGCGACGTTCCAGATCCCGAACAATCCCGGACAGACGCCGAACTTCACGGCATTCGGCGTGTCCAACTTCGACTCGTCGAAGCTCAACGAGCACCAGAACGAGTTCAACCAGTTCAACGTCGCTGCCTACCAGAAGTCCGTCGGCGAATGGGACACCCAGATCGCCTATTTCAACCGTTACAGCCAGTTGCACTTCTACCCCGACCCGATCGGCGATCTCGTCTTCAACGGCGTGTCCTCCGACGTCTACCGGCAGAGCCTCGTCAACGGCATCCAGCAGGACACCGCCTGGCGCGTCGGCTATGCCCACACGCTGCGCTTCGGCTTCAGCGTCAGCGCGGAGCGGACATTGGTCAACAACGGCTCGACCGTGCTGCCGCTGGCCGACCCGACCGATCCCACCGCAGGCACGATCGATGCGCCGTTCTCGATCTTCGATTCCAATGCCAAGACCGGCTGGTTGATCGGGACCTATCTCCAGGACGAGTGGCGGATCACCAACAATCTGACCCTGAACGCCGGATTGCGTTTCGACCAGATGTACCAGTATGTGAACGCCAACCAGCTCAGCCCTCGCGTCAGCCTGACCTGGAAGCCGTTCGACGGCACCACGTTCCATGCCGGCTATGCGCGCAACTTCACTCCGCCGTCGCAGGTGATCGCCTCGCCCACCAATCTTGCGCTGGTGACGCCGCCCAACGTGCTAGCGAACACGCTGACGCCGGAGGTTCCGGTCAGCAGTCCGGTATTGCCGGAGCGGTCACACGTGTTCGACGTCGGCGTGGTGCAGAAGATCTATCCGATCCCGGGCCTCGAGGTCGGGGTCGACGGCTACTACAAGATCGCGCGCAATCTGCTCGACGACGGCCAGTTCGGCGCGGCCTATGTGCTGAACGGCTTCAACTATGATCGCGGCGAGAACATCGGCCTCGAGGTCAAGTCGACCTATCACAATGGCAATTTCAACGCTTATGCCAATCTCGCCTGGGCCAGGCAGATCGCGACCAACATCGTCTCGAACCAGTACCTGTTCGGCCAGGACGAGCTCAACTACATCGCGACCCACTATGTCTACACCGACCACGCGCAGACGCTGACGGCCTCGGCGGGCGCGTCCTATCTGTGGGACGGCACGCGCTACAGCGTGTCGATGATCTATGGCAGCGGCCTGCGCGCGGGCTTTGCCAACACCGATCACCTGCCCGCCTACACGCAGGTGAACCTCGGCCTGTCGCACGACTTCAACATCGTGGCGCCGAAAAAGCCGACGACGGTGCGCTTCGACGTGGTGAACCTGTTCGACACGATCTACCAGATCCGAGACGGCACCGGCATCGGCGTGTTCGCGCCGCAATACGGGCCGCGACGCGGCTTCTATGTCGGCGTCTCGCAGCGGTTCTAGGCGCGCTTCCTGCTCCCGTCGGGGCCGGCCGGCCCCGACGCTTGCGGACGCTTCGTGGCATGCCCACGAGCACCGTCCGCCTGCCGCATCGTTCAACCCCGAATGACCATGCGATGAACCTTCGAACGGTCATGCTTCAGAGCGAAAACGGATAGAAGCAACCGGTCCCTGCATGCCCTCAGGAGCAGCTCTCCCACTTGCCGCTCGCACGTCTTGAAGGCATGCGTCGTGCAGCAGTCGGCGAGCACAAAGCCCTCGAGCTCGCCGAAGCAGTCGAAGATGATCTCGGCAACCTTCCCTGTGTACTCGACGACGTCGAGGCAGGGGCTTGGCACTTCAACCGGCGCACCATTGGGTGACGGTGGAATGGCATTGGGATCGCCCCCAAGCCCGGCGACGCGGTCCGCCAGGAATGCGACATACCGCTGCAGCACGGCAAACCACCGATTTGACGGCGCAGTCTGCTGCAATCGCCATTTCATGATCGCCAACGTGTCTTCCTCGGGACGCAGCATCACGGCAGACGTCGAGACTGGAATCTTGATCTGAAACGTTCCAATGACATATCGCCAGGAAAATGGTTGGCGCGGAACAGCGACGTCCGGATTGGCATTCCTCTCGAGAACTGGCCTCTGGATCGAAACGTCGCGTTTCGAGACTTGCCGTCCCACGCGCCTGACGATCACATTGAATTCCTCACCGGTGACGACGGTTGTGGGAAGGTCCACCGTAAGGAGACCTGCGAAGTTTTCGCCCGCAGTCATCGGGATCGGCACATAGGTGACGCCGCCCGTGATCTTGCACTGGATCGTATTCGTGTCTCCTGCCGTCAGGGAATGTGCAGGATAAAGCTGCGATGCGAGCGCAAGCACGTCGGAGGCCTGAACCTGCGGCCAATAGATCGAGGCGACGCTCCCGTGTGGAATTTTGCCCCAGTCGATCATCAGCTCGTCGACGAGCGTCTTTCGGCTGACCATGGTGCTCGGCCGGATATCGAACGTTTGCGGGATCCGGTGCGTCGAGGCCGGCCCCGGATTGTCCGAGACCGTCACCTGGAGATTGCGCTGCGCCAGCTTGTCCGACGCTTCGGGACGTGCCCCGATGAAGATCGGAGCATCGTCGAACGCGATCTGGGCCACCAGACAGTGGTGAGTTCCGGCAAGCCACGCCAGAGCCTGCTTGCCGTCGATCACGTTGGCGGAATCATAAAGGTTCAGGAAGCACCCGTAGTAGACCCAGATGCTGTCATTCCCGCTCGCGATCTCGATATCGCGGTTGTTGACGCCACCATTGTCGTAATCGGTGTTACCGGCGAGATTTCCGGTCGCGAAGAACGGTAGCGTGACGTGACCGGCGCCGACCTGGGGCGAACCGGGCAAGCCCGCCGCATCCGGATTGAAGGGGTAGGTCGTACTCGTTTGATAGTCCGTATCGGGGCTCTGCGTCACGAACAGCCTGAAAAACACGCGGGCATTCTTGGCTTCGCCTGCCGGGCCCGCGGTGCCGCGCATGCGGACTCTCGCCACCGCGAAGTTGTAGTTGTTGAAGATATTGAACGTCGGCGGGAACGTGGGCGTGAGCTGGATGGTGAATGGAGTCACGGAAGAGTCGGCCTGCAATGCCGCCCCCTGGCTCGGAAGAATCGAGTTGAAGGGATCGGCCCCGGCCGGATCGCTGAAATTGTTGTTCAGGAACGTGAGCAGGTCCTGGATATAGGTGAATGCGCCGTTGACGCTGTCACTTGCAAAGGCCGGCGCACCGGCAACCGGATGCTGGGACAGGCCGGGCGTCGCAGTGAAGACCCTGAGGTCCTGGCTCAGATAGAAGACATTGTTCTGGGTCGGATCGACATTGGTGAAATAGGGGTCTGCACCCGCCACCAGTTCAAACAGGGTCGAAGCGTTCGTGCCCGGCACCTGGTTGCCGTCAGTCGCAAGGAAGGCATCGAGCTCTAAGGTCTGACTGCCGGACGCCGGGAAATGCGTGAGGGCCGCGTTCGAGAACGTGATGTCGAACGGGACTCGTATCCTCTGCTGCGCGCCGGGGTCTGCACCGTTCTCAAAATCGATGTTTGGATTTTGAGTAATCGAGATCCCGCTGAGGTTGGCGAACGCTCCTGTCGGCAGCGGGACCGTGACGTTGAGAGAGCTGAACGTGTTCTTGCTGAATCCGTCGACGACGAGCCAGAACGCCTGCTCGAACGTCCCGCCGCTGGTGTTGATGACATCCTGCACCTCATCCTTGCCGAAAGTGTCCTTGTCCACCAGGAAGGTCAAAGTCCCGGTTGGAAGGATGCAGGCGTTGTCCGCCTTGCTCCAGTAAGCCTGGACGGAGCAACTGACGCCGTTGACGTCGATCGTCGCGAACTGGTTGTTGCAGGTGTCGCCGATCTCGTCGTTCGTGACCGTCGAACCGTCGGGATTGGTGCCGTTGACCAGGATGCTGTTGTTCGAGGTATCGACGTCGGGGTTCGTGCACGCCTCGATCAGCTCGTGGGAAAAGACCTTGGTGACGCAATTATGCCCCGTCAGCGAACCCGTATTGTCCACCCAGGCATAGTATCCTGTGACGCCCTTGTAGGTGAAACTCTGATGCTGCCCCACGAAGTTGTTGGTGGTCGTGAGCTTGTTCCTGATGCCCGGCGGCACGATCACGGCGTAGAAGCGGTTGTGGCCTGATGCCGGGGGCGGCATGCTGGTGTGGTCGAGCCGGTCCTTGAGCATCGTCTTCACGTCATCATCGGTATATTGATCCACCGGACTCGTGCTGTCGTTGAGATCGGTGAAGATCAGCGTGCCCTGCGCGACGCCGCGATACTGGCGCAGGCCGCCCATGTAGGGGCCCGTGAGGATGCCGATAATCGCTTGCTTGTACTCGTCGCTGGAAGGAGACGGAGCAGGCGTCGTGGTCCAGAAGCTGCCCCAGAAGACCAGAATCACCTCGACATCGGTCAGCACGCGTCCGCCGCCGTCGGTTGTGCTGGTCACCGTATAGTCTGCGGAAAACTGCTCATCGCCCGATCTCGGCTGGCTATCCGGATGCGCGCGCTCGACGATCCCGCTCAATTTTCTTGATCGGCTGGCCTTCCTGGGCATCTCTCCCTCCGCTCCACTGGCCACCCCGTTTGAAGAATACTACCTGTACGGGCGTTTCCGTGTGAACTGGCTCACCAGTCGCGACTGCCGAAGCGGGGTTACGTCGGTGGCGTGTGGTCTTGCGGCAATAGCCAGCACCAACGTGGAAGGCGGAGCAGAAGCGCCGCGCCCGGGGCAATGGGCATCCACAACGGAAAGTTGCACAACAGGAAATGGCACACCGAACCCTCGTGAGAGGCTACCGAGCAGGGTTCGCTGTCTTGGAATAGAGCGCCATTCGCTTCGCTCCCAGCGCCCTTCGGAACGTAGCGGCGCGATCAAAGCGCAGGAGATACCGGTTTCGCCACGATAGGACTCCGGCGCCAATCGTGTAGATTGATGCGATATCCGCTGGCCCGCCCTTTCGCTCAGGAAACCTCGGGATACGGTTGGCCGTCGAAGGAGTCGTGATGGATAAAGCGGGCGTGCCGAATGTCTTTGTCACTGGCTACTCGGGCCCGCCGCATGGACGCGATTACGAACGATGGCGCGAGGAATTCTGCCGGTCCACTCTCCGCGTCGACGTTCACCCGGGCAACAGCGGCAACATCGAGTGCACATTGCAAGTCAGCCTGGTGGGCGGTCTCGCGCTGGCAGCTCCCGGCGGATCGTCGGCGCGCTTCTCGCGCACGCGCGAACTCATAAACGACGGCTACGACGACATGTGCCTCCTCATCGCCACGTCCGGTCGGGTGCGCATATGGCACGAGGGACAATCGATCGAACTGTCGGAATCGCAAATGTGTCTCGGGGACATGAGCGTGCTCTGTGGCGCGCACGTCAGCAACGAAGGCGAGAGCAAGAGCATTCGCATCCCGCGATCCCTGCTCCTCACGATCTGCCCCAAGGCGGAGGACCGGATGGCGCGGGTTCTTGGCGATCAAGATCCCATAAGAGAAGCCATCATACGCTACCACGCACTCGCCACCGAGGTTGGCCCGCAAACAGACGCGATCGGCCAGCACCTGATAGCCCAACACATGGTCGACCTCATCGGGCTGTTGCTGAGAACGGACGCCGACCGCACAGAACTGGCGAACAACAGAGGTCATTCCGCCGCACGGCTCGACCTCATGCGCGCCGACGCCATCGCCAATTTGAGCCGGGGTGATCTGACGATCCACTCGATCGCTCAGAAGGCGGGCGTCAGTCCGCGCCATGCACAGCGGATGTTCGAACAGGCGGGGACCACGTTCACCGAATTCCTCCTTGAACAACGCCTGCTGCTCGCTCGCAGGCTGCTGCTCGATCCCCGCAACGGACGGCGCAAGGTCAGCGATCTCGCGCATTCGGCAGGATTCGTGGACATCTCCTATTTCAACCGCGTGTTCCGACGGCGGTTCGATGCCACACCGTCCGACATGCGCCGTGCTTGAAGGAAGCGCGCCGTTTCAGGTGTCTGCGCGATCAATTAGTACCGTTCGCGCATGAACTCCTGACGCTTGGCGCGCGTAACCGGAACGCTGATCGGCTCTGCTTAAAAAGATCGGACGTCATCGATCAAAAAACTCCGCGACAACAGGTGGCGAAGTTCGGATTCGGGACGTCGGAGAGACGAGCCATTGGCGGCGGCGCCGTCATCCGGTGATCAGGGCCCGGCCCGGACGCGCGAAGGTACTGCGTCCGTCGGCGACCACGGCCTCGCCTGCGACGAATACCGAACGGATGCCCGCGGGCATTTCCGTCGGCGCCTCGAACGTCGCCTTGTCCATGATGGTATCGTCGAACAGAGTCATATCCGCGATCATGCCCGGTCGCAGGATACCGCGGTCGGACAGGCCGAAGCGCTGGGCGGGCATCGCGGTCATTCGCCGTACGGCATCTTCCAAAGTCAGCCAGCCTTGCTCACGCGTCAGCCGGCCGGCGACGCGCGGGAAACTGCCATAGGCGCGCGGATGCGGCTTGGTGCCCGGGCGCGGAATGCCGTCGGAGCCGACCATGTGCAGGCGATGGGTGAAGGCCGCACGCAGGTCAGCCTCATCGAGCTGGAACATGATGATGCCGGTCTGACCCTGGTCTTCCTCGATACACCGAACCATGAGATCGAACGGCGAGATGCCGAGCTCGCGCGCGGCGTCGACCATCGACTTGCCCTCGAGCGGCTTCAGCGCGGGATTGCCGGTGCCGGAAATGCGCACATTATGCCAGCCGATCAGCACGATCTTGGACTGCGCGGCATGCGGATCGGGATCGCCTTCCTCCACCAACACGCGAAGCGCCTCGCGCTTGCCCGGATCGCGCAACCGCGCGCGCAGCGCGTCGATGCCGCCTTCGAGCGCGGCCGGCGGTAGCAATTGCAGCATGTAGGAGCTGCCGGCAGGATACGGATACATGTCGAAGGAGATATCGATCCCCTCCGCTCGTGCGGCCTCGAGCCGGTCGAGCGCCTTAGGGATAGCGCCCCAGTTCGGCTTTCCTGCCGACTGAAGATGCGACAGCAGACCCGCCGCGCCGGAGGCGCGCAGGATCGCGATGAACTCGTCGATGGAGCTCAGCAGGCCCGCTTCGTAGCTGCGGACATGCGCCGTGAGCAGCTTGCCGTGAGCGCGCACGGTCGCTGCCAGTGCGCACAGTTCATTGGTGTCGGCATAGGCGCTCGGCGGATAGACGAGGCCGAGCGACAGGCCGGCTGCGCCCTGGCTGAGCTGCTCTGCGAGCAGTGCCTGCATGGCCGCGACCTCCCGGTCCGTCGCCGCGCGGCGTTCGTAACCGAGAACCGCGAGCCGGATCGCGGCATGCCCGACCAAGGAGATGAGGTTGAGCGCCACGCCCGGCCCTTCCAGGGCCAGCCGGTAGCCGTCGAAACTGTCGAAGACTTCGTTCGCGCGGGTTTCACCCGCGAGGCCCGAGAAGTGCTGGCGCAGCATCTCGGCGGAGTTTGCGGTCGCCGGGTAGAGCGAAAAGCAGCAATTGCCGACCACGAGCGTGGTCACGCCTTGCAGCGCCTTCTCGGGCCTATCAGGCTCGCGCAGGCAGATCAGATCGTCATGGCAGTGAGCGTCGATGAAGCCCGGCGCGAGGTAGTATCCGCGCGCGTCGATGATTTCGGCCCCGTCCGCGGGCAAGGAGGCGCCGATCGCCGCGATGCGGCTGCCGCTGATGCGCAGGTCGGCCTCGAACCACGGCGCACCGGTGCCGTCGATCAGGCGAGCATTGCGGATGAGGGTATCCCTACCTTGGTTCGGACTTTGGGGCATGCTCCCTCCTCAGTGGACGGCCACGGCGTCTCGCGGCATTTCCTCGGCGAAATCGGGAATCGATTCGATCCGGCCGAGCACCACGACATAGAAGAAGATACCGATCAGCAGCACGACGCCGGCGATCATGAAGGCACCGGCAAAGGATTGAGTCCAGTCGACCACGATTCCGGTCACGATCGGCGCCAGAACGCCCATCATGTTGTTGGTGAAATTCAGAATGCCGCCGACCGTTCCCGCGCCGCCCTTGGGCGCGATCAGCGACACGATCGAGGACCCGACGGGCGCCGCGGCTGACAGCCCCGAGATCGCGATCGACAGCCACAGCAGCGCCCAGCCTGGCTTCACGGTGAACGCGGCGCCGATCACGGCGAGCCCCATCAGCATTCCGACGATGATCACCGACTGGCGCACCCTCGTGCTGTCGTAGCCACGCGCGATCAAATGATCCACCAGGAACCCGCCGATCAGGAGGTCCGACAACGTCGCGAAAATCCAGGGGATCGTCGAATAGCCCGCGGCCGACATCAGATTCATATGCATGGTCTGGGCGAGATAGCCCGGAAGCCAGGTGAGGAAGAGATAGAAGGTATAGCCATAGGCTGAGAACCCGATGGTCAGCCCCCAGACCTTGCGGTTGCGCAAGAGGTAGCCGAGCATGCGACTCTGCCCCGCCGTCGCCGGGCCCTCCGGCGTGCCGCCGCCGGCGACGATGTAGTCATGCTCCGCCTTGGACAGCTTCGGATCCTCGCTCGGATTTCGATAGATGACGTAGTAGGCGATGAAATACGCAAGGCTCAGCAGCGCCGTGACGCCAAAACCCCAGCGCCAGCCGTAGAGAAAGATCACATAGGCAACCAGCGGCACGCCGATCACGTTGGAGAATTTGGCGGCAGAATCGAAGATCGCGGTCGAACGCGCGCGTTCGTCGAGCGGAAACCAGTGGCCGGTCGCTTTCTGACTTGCCGGAAATGCCGGCGCTTCCGCGACTCCGAGCAACAGACGCGCGGCGGCGATACCCCAAAGTCCGCTGGCGAGCGCAGTGATGGTGGCGGCGACCGCCCAGAGGAAGCTGCTGGCGCGGCCGACCGCGGTGACGCCAAAGCGGTCCAGCACCATGCCGCCCGGGACTTGCAGCAACGAATAGGTCCAGAAGAACGCGCTACCGAGCAGGCCGATGTCGGTGGCGGTGAGGCCAAGCTCCCTGGTGAGCTCGGGCGTCGCGGCGGAGAGCCCGACACGGTCGATGTAGTTGATGAGGATTCCGACGCCGAGGAGACAACCGATCAGCCAGCGTCGCCCGGGTACTTGTCGGCCTGCGTTCGTCATTTCGAATCCTCTCCAAGCCGCGGGACCATGTCTTTCGTCCCGTCGAAATACGGAACCGAGAGAAACCTCGTCGCGCCGGCCATTGTTATAGTCTCTTATAGTGGACAATAGTATCTTATAGCGTCATGCTAGATATTCCCGAGCCGTGATGTCAAGCCTGGACGTTCCGGACCGCCTCACCTGAATGCGTCGCGCACGCGGCGAGAGCCGCGCGAGGACAGCGCACGAAACGATGCGGATGCATCGTGCGTACGCTGCCTGTCGGCTCGGCTCAGCGGCGATCTGAGAGTTCGGTTGCGGTGGCGACGAGATCGTCGAGCAGCGCGGTCCTGCGTTCCTTCAGCGAGTCCGCGGGAACGACGAAGCAGAGCGTCGCGACCGCGACCCCCTTCTTGTCGCGGATGGGCGCGGCAAGACACGACGTAAACCGATCGGACAGTGCCGTCGTCACGCATCTGCCTTCGCGCCTCGCGCGCGCGACGTCCTTGATGAAATCACCGACGTCGAGCAGGCGTCCGTCCGGAAGACGAAAATCCTCTTTCGGAACGAACGCACGAATCTCCGAAGGGCTCATGTGATCCAGCAGCAACCTGCCGGATGCAGTCCACGGCAGCGGCACCTCGATGCCGACATCCGTAGTGATCCGGAACAGGCCCGACCCGTCCCTTGTATCGACCACCACGTATTTGCGGCCACGTAGCGCGCAGAGTTGCGCGGTCGCGCTATGCTCGGTCGCCAGCCGGTCGAGGGCTTCGCGGCATCGGCGATGCAGGGGATTGGCCTCCGCATAGGCCCGGCCGTAGAGATGCACCGCCTTGCCGAAATAGACCTGACCGCCCTCGCCGACGCTCTCCAGCAGGTCCGCCTCGATCAGGCGGTTGGCGATGGCATAGACCGTCGACCGCGGCGCGCCCATCTGCTTCGCGAGGTCGCTGAGCTTGGAGGGCGCGCGCAAATGCAGCAGCGCTTCCAGGAGATCGATGGTCCGATCAATCCCGTTCTGGCGTTCCGCGGGCTCGGCGCCCTTCTTGGATGCGGCCAAACTTCACATGTCCTTCGTCAGCTTCGTGCCCGCGGTTTTGGCACAAACCGCGCCGAAGGTATAGCGTGTCCGGCTTTCGCATTCAGGATCGATCAATCGGCGTTGGATGAACCCACGCCCTCTCCTCCCCCCGCGCCTTGCTCCAGTCGGGACCGACAGGGCCCGACACGTCTTCGAACGCGCCATCGACGAGTTCGAAGACGAGGATACGGCTGGCGTCGACCGGGCCCGGCATGGTGATGCGGCCCTTGGGCACCGGCTTGAAGCCAACGCGGGTGTAATAGGGCTCATCGCCGACGAGCAGCACGAGGGCGTGGCCTTGCGCCTTCGCGTCCTTGAGCGCGCGCTCGAGAAGTAAGTGGCCGACGCCGCGGCCGCGGAACGGCGGCTCGACGGTGAGCGGACCGAGCAGCAGCGCCTTGGTATCGCCGATCGTGATCGGCAGTTGGCGCACCGAGCCTACCATCAGCGTGCCGATGCGGGCGGTAAAGGAGAGCTCGAGCAGGTGATCGACGTGCTCGCGGATGCGGTAGGCGCTGAGCACGAAGCGTCCGGGCCCGAAGGTGCGCTCGTGCAGGCGCTCGATCGCCTGGGCGTCGCCGGCAGCCTCGGGAAGGATGGTGACTGAGAGATCGTTCATGTCAGTTCGCGGGTTAGCATCTGGGAGTGCGAAGGTCCACCGGCAAGGCTTCCGTTCCTTTTCAGCGCCGGCTGGGACAGGTAGGCGAGCATCTTCATTTCCCGCCGTCCTCGCGTGACCGTGTCGAGCACGAGCCCCGACGACACCGACAACAGTGCCATGATCATCAGGCCCATCGCCAGAAAGGCAGTCGGGAAGCGCGGCACGAGACCGGTCTCGATGAAGGTGATCACGATCGGGATCGCCAGGACGATCGACATCAGCGCCAGCAGAATTCCGATCAGCGTGAAGAAGCGCAGCGGCCGCTCGGAGCGGTAGAGCTTGAGCATGGTGCCGAGGATGCGAAAACCGTCGCGCCAGGTGTTGAGCTTGGAGAACGAGCCCTCGGGGCGCGCGTAATAGGGCGTCTCGACCTCGGCGACCGGCAGCGACAGCTCGAGCGCGTAGACCGCGAGCTCGGTCTCGATCTCGAAACCGTCGGAGAGCACGGGGAAGGACTTGACGAACCGGCGCGAGAACACGCGGTAGCCGGACAGGATGTCCTTGAAGGCCTGGCCGAAGCTCGACGACAGGAAGCCCGTCAGCATGCGGTTGCCGGTGCGGTGGCCGAGCCGGTAGGCGGCCTGTGTCTGATCGACGCGAAGGCCGACGACCATGTCGAGATGTTCGTCGAGGAGCTTGTCGATCATGCGGGATGCGCTCGGCGCATCATAGGTCGCATCGCCATCGACCAGCACATAGACGTCGGCCTCGATGTCGGCGAACATCCGGCGTACCACGTGGCCCTTGCCCTGCCGCCGCTCGCTGCGCACGATCGCGCCGGCCTCGCGCGCGACGCTTGCGGTGCGGTCGCGCGAGTTGTTGTCGTAGACATAGATCTCGGCCGAGGGCAGCACCTTGCGGAAATCGGCGACGACGGTCGCGACCGCCGCCTCCTCGTTGTAGCAGGGCACCAGCACGGCGATGCGAAGCGCTGTCGATGTCATGGCGACAGCGCTCCAACGCTTGCCGCCCTTTCACATAGCGGCGCCTCTTGAGAGGCTTCCACCGGCTGCATCAGCTCGGCAAAGGACAGGCTCCACAGCGTCAGCATCGCGATCGGCACGACGTAATAGGGCGTGAAGACCGGGTGGCTTAGGAAGAAGACGAGATTGACCAGCAGATTGCCGGCGGCAATGAGAGCGACTTGGCGCACGCCGCCCTCGCCCATCCGGAGCTGCCAGGCGGTCGAGCCGATCGCGAGCGCGGTCAGCCCGAGCTGCGGGTCCCCGAGGTATTGGCCGAGCACGCTCACATTGAATTCGGGTGCGGACACGTCGGCGCCGCCATAGGTCGTGGTGAAAGGACTACCGGCATTGATCGCATTCGCGATCAGCGTCGGCGCCATGCCGATGACGAAGGCAACACCGAAGCCCGAACTTTGCACGAACTCCGCAAGCTTGCGCGTCCGAAGATAGGAGATGCCGAGATACAGGACATAGCCGGAGACCAGAAACAGATTGGACAATCTGAAATTCACGGACAGACCGAGCAGGAGCCCGATCGACATCACCAGCCACAGATTGCGCTTCGCCTTGACCAGCCACAGCGCGGTCAGCAATCCAGCGATGGCGCAGAGCGCCATGGTCGGTGCGATCGAGTAGCTGGCCTTCGCCGGATTAATCATGAGGTAGTTTGCGAGCGCGCCCAAGCTACCTGCTCCCACGGTCAACGGCAGGGTGCGCGCCGCGAGGATGCCGAGCAGCGCGAGGACGCACACGATCAGGTTTGCAAAAACGTAGAGCGGCGCCACCTGATGTCCTTCCGGAAACAGCGCCAGCAGAAAGCCGGTGCCCGGCGGATATTGCAGCACGAACTTGTTGTCGGGCTGCGAGGTATGGCACGGCGCCATTCTCTGCGTATTCCAGTCGGGGAACTCGATCTCCTTCAACTTGCCTTCCAGAAAGTGGTCGTCATTCCGTGAAATATCGGTGTCGATGCCACCGAGCCCGAAGCGCTGGAACAGATGTGCCTGACGCAGATAGCAGATGTCGTCATGGACGCCGCGCGCCTCGTTCCAGCGCGACATCGTCACGATGTTGCTGGCGAGGATCGCAAGGCAGATCAGGCCGAAGGTAATTTTGAGGCTCTTCATCCGTTGTCCCTGGCGCGCTGGGGACGCGGCGCCCTGCCAAAATATCGGGTCTGATTGCGAGCCACGAAGCAGGTGCGCCCCTCTCCCGCTTGCGTGGGAAGGTGGGGTGTGTCCGCAATCGATACTCCCAATTTGGAGAGAGCCCCCACCCGCGCTTCGCGCCGACCTCCCCCGCAAGCGGAAGAGGTTGAGCGAGCCCGGGGCCCCATCCATTCAACCCAGACTCATCCTTGCTTTAGCATAGCCGCGCCTCATCGCCACGTCGCAATCGGCGGGCGGCCCTCCAGCACCTCCGCTATCCGCAGCCGCGTGCCGGGCGTGGTGCCCTCGGGGAGGGCTGAGCTTGCGAAGAACCCGCATTCGATGATCTCGCGGTTGGGCTCCGGCAGGCGCTCCTGGCTGAACTCCCTGACCACATAGACCGCGACATGGTCGCGGCGCGAGACGTGGCTGTTGAGGAAGATGCCGTGCAGCGCCGCACCCCCGGTGAGGTCGATGTCGCCCTCCTCCTTCAATTCGCGCCGCATCGCAGCTTCCATGGTTTCGCCGAGATCGACACCGCCGCCCGGCAGATACCAGCCGTTGACATAGCTGTGCCTGACCAGGAACACGCGATTGTCCCGGTCCAGCACCACGGCGCGGACGCCGAGCGTCATGCCGCGGGCGAGCAGGAAGTAGGAGTGAAAGACACGCCGCAGCAGGTACTCGTATTTCCGTCGCATCTTGTCCAGACGTCCTGCCATCAGGCTCCTTCCAAAACTCCTTGCAAGCTTTCCTTGAAGCTTTCCTTGAAGCTTTCCTTGCGTCGCAAGACAGACCTTGCCATTACAGCACGGGAATAGCGAGGCAATCGCGCATCTGATGGCACCGTTCATACTCGCGCATCTGTCCGATCCGCATCTGGCGCCGCTGCCAAGGCCCCGGCTGATCGAGCTCGCAGGCAAGCGTGCCCTCGGCTACGTCAACTGGGCGCGCAACCGCCACAAATACCAGCGCCGCGAGGTGCTCGACGCACTGGTCGCGGACATGAAGGCGCAAGGCCCCGACCACATCGCGGTGACGGGAGACCTCGTCAACCTGGCGCTGGAGGCGGAGTTCGCGCCAGCGCTGGCCTGGCTCGAAGGCGTCGGTCCGCCGGATCGCGTCACCGCGATCCCCGGCAATCACGACGCCTATGTCAGTGCGACACGCCAGCGCTTTGGCGAAACCTTCCTGGATTACATTGCCGGCGACGAGCCTGCGGCGAGCTTCTTTCCCGCCGTGCGCCGGCGCGGACCGGCGGCGCTGATCAGCCTGTCGACGGCGGTGCCGACGGCGCCGTTGATGGCGACGGGCACGCTCGGCCGCGACCAGCTCGCAGCGCTCGCAGAGGTGCTGGCGCGGCTTTCGAGCGAAGACGTGTTTCGCATCCTCCTGGTCCATCATCCACTCAGGTCGAAGTCGCGCCACAAGCGGCTGACCGATTCGGATGCGTTGCTCGCGCTGATCAGGCAGCACGGCGTCGAGCTGATCCTGCACGGCCACGACCACGTGCATTCGACGATGTGGTTCGAAGGGCCCAACGGCAACGTGCCCGCGGTCGGCGTTCCCTCGGCCTCGGCGCTGGCGCATGGGCGCTACCCGGCGGCGGCGTATAATCTGTTCGCGATCGAAAAGGACAATGCCGGCTGGCGCTGCGAGCAGGCCGTACATAGTCTGGATCATGGGTTGCAGGTTCGGCAGATCAAGCACGTGCGGCTGGTTTAGTTTCGCCGTCATTGCGAGCGCAGCGAAGCAATCCAGAATCCCTCCGCGGAAACATTCCTGGATTGCTTCGCTGCGCTCGCAATGACGAGGTCTTCACCAGCTCTGCAACGCCGCAAGCAAGGCGAGGCCGAACAGGGCGGCGGCGCCGAGGACGAAGCCGAAAACGAAGGGCCAGATGCGGGAGCGACGCGGCTTCTCCGGCTCCGCCGCCTTCGGCTCGGGCGGCACGACCATCGCGTGCTCGCGCTCGATCATGCGGCGCGCGACGTAATCCGTCACCGCCTCGACGATCACGGCCGTGTCGTGCGACTCGGCGAGCACGATACGGCCGAAGCGGGTGTCCTGGACGAAGCGGTACATCCGCTTGTCGCGTCCCATCATGATGTGGGCGACGACGTCGATCCACAGCCGCGGCGTTTCGCCCTGGCTGACGCCGCGGTCGAACAGGTCGATCTGCTCCGGGACCTGAGCGAACAGGGGATCGAGCGCGTCGTTGAGGATCTCCAGCCGCGCCACCTCGGCATCGCGCAGGTCGACCACGACGCCGGTCCGGTCGGCGGCCTCGATCCGCGCCTTCAGAAGCGCATCGCGCAGCCGCACGGTGCGCGGTTGAGGGGCATGGGTCCCGGCGATCTCGGGCTCGGACATGGTTCGGCTCCTGGACGAGGTCCGTTAACCTATCAGCAACCATGATCGCCGCAAAGGCCGTACAATTCCAGATACTTAAGGCCCCGGGGGTCAGTTTTCCCTGTCCAAAAACAGACGATCCCACCCAGGCAAAGCCTGGATGGGATCGTCCGTCCTTGGACGTCTTCTTCGATTTTGGGCCGTCAGAAGCCGTTATTGTTTTGAGCATGATCTTCCGGAGAACCGCTGCACACTTTGCGCTAACGCGGCCCTCCGGGTCCGGATCATGCTCTAGGCTGCCGGAGCGCGGTGCGGCTCTTCCACGATGGAGAAGCGGACGCCGGCCTTGTGGCGGTTCTCTTCCGACACTTCACGCCAGCAGTCTTCGGCCTCCTTGCGGGACTTGAAGGGGCCTTTGACCTGGGCCGAGCCTTCCACGAGCTTGTGGAAGTTCATCGAACCGAACTCGCCGCCGATCACCCAGAAATTGCTGCCTTTGCTCATTGTCAGTCCTCCTCAATTCCACCGTTAGCCGAACTGGTTCATCGTGTTGTGCGCGCCGCCCGCCTTCAGGGCAGCCTCGCCGGCGAAGTACTCCTTGTGATCGTCGCCGATGTCGGAGCCCGCCATGTTCTGATGCTTCACGCAGGCGATACCCTGACGGATCTCGGCGCGCTGGACGTTCTTCACATAGCCTAGCATGCCCTGCTCGCCGAAATATTCCCTGGCGAGATTGTCGGTGGACAGCGCGGCCGTGTGATAGGTCGGCAGCGTGATCAGATGGTGGAAGATGCCGGCGCGCTTGGCGGAGTCGGCCTGGAAGGTCCGGATCCGCTCGTCGGCTTCGATCGCCAGCGGCGTGTCGTCGTATTCCGCCTTCATCAGCTCCGCACGGTTGTACTTGCTGACATCGTTGCCGGCTTCCTTCATCGCATCGTAGACCTGCCAACGGAAGTTGAGCGTCCAGTTGAAGGACGGCGAGTTGTTGTAGGCCAGCTTCGCGTTCGGAACCACCTTGCGGATCCGGTCCACCATGCTGGCGATCTGCTCGATATGCGGCTTCTCGGTCTCGATCCACAACAGGTCAGCGCCGTTCTGCAGCGAGGTGATGCAGTCGAGCACGCAGCGATCTGCACCGGTGCCGGGACGGAACTGATAGAGGTTGGAGGGCAGCCGCTTCGGACGCATCATCTTGCCGTTCTGGTTGATGATGACATCGCCGTTGCGGGCGTTCGCCGCCGTCACTTCCTCGCAATCGAGGAAGCTGTTGTACTGATCGCCGATGTCGCCGGGCTTGTGGCTGACGGCGATCTGCTGCGTGAGGCCTGCGCCGAGCGAGTCGGTACGGGTCACGATGATGCCGTCTTCGACGCCGAGCTCGAGGAAGGCGTGACGGCAGGCGCGGATCTTCGCCAGGAAGACCTCGTGCGGCACGGTGACCTTGCCATCCTGGTGTCCGCACTGCTTCTCGTCGGAGACCTGGTTCTCGATCTGAAGAGCGCAGGCGCCCGCTTCGATCATCTTCTTGGCGAGCAGATAGGTCGCCTCGGCGTTGCCGAAGCCGGCGTCGATGTCGGCGATGACCGGCACGACATGGGTCCGGAAGTTGTCGATCTTCTCGATCAGCTCCTTCTCCCTGGTCTTGTCGCCTTCCTTGCGCGCCTTGTCGAGGCTGCGGAAGATGTCGTTGAGCTCGCGGGAGTCGGCCTGACGCAGGAAGGTGTAGAGCTCCTCGATCAGGGCCGGCACCGAGGTCTTCTCGTGCATCGACTGATCCGGCAGCGGCCCGAACTCGGAGCGCAGCGCCGCGATCATCCAGCCGGAGAGATAGAGGTAGCGGCGATCGGTGTTGCCGAAGTGCTTCTTGACCGAGATCAGCTTCTGCTGGGCGATGAAGCCGTGCCAGCAGCCGAGCGACTGGGTGTACTTGGTGCTATCAGCGTCATAGGCGGCCATGTCGGCACGCATCAGCGCCGCGGTGTAGCGGGCAACATCCAGGCCGGTCTTGAAGCGGTTCTGCAGGCGCATGCGCGCCACGGCTTCAGCGGTAACGCCGTTCCAGGTCTCCTTGGTCTTGAGGAGCGCTTCGGCCGCCTCGATCTCGCTCTGATAGGAAGCCGGACCCTGGAGCGCCCGGTCGCTCATCTCACGCGGTTGGAAATTCATATCCGTGATCCCTTGGCTCGCGACAAACTGCAGTGTTGGTTGTCGACATTTTTGACAGTGCATTGCGAAATGCGTGGTGAGAGCTAAACGCGAGAATCCCTAGCTCGTATAGTAGGCTTGTATTTGAATGGTGATGTCATGTAACATAAGAACATGTCACGGTTGTTATTTTGTAAAGTTTGTAAAAAATATGGGTCAGCGAATCTGTCCCTACCGGCTCTGGAGAAGCGCTGATGGCCACCGATTCCGGGAAGAAACTGTTCGTCGGCCCGCGCTTCCGGCGGATCCGGCAGCAATTGGGGCTGTCGCAGACCCAGATCGCCGAGGGGCTCGGGATCTCACCGAGCTACATCAACCTGATCGAGCGCAACCAGCGCCCGGTGACCGCCCAGATCCTGCTGCGGCTGGCCGAGACCTACGATCTCGACCTGCGGGATCTTGCGACCGCCGACGAGGACCGCTTCTTCGCCGAGCTGAACGAGATCTTTTCCGATCCGCTGTTCCGCCAGATCGACGTCCCCAAGCAGGAGCTGCGCGACCTCGCCGAGCTCTGTCCCGGCGTCACCCATGCGCTGCAACGGCTCTATGCCGCCTATACCGAGGCGCGCCAGGGCGAGACGCTGGCCGCGGCGCAGATGGCCGACCGCGACGTCGGCACGCGCTATGAGGCCAATCCGGTCGAGCGCGTGCGCGAACTGATCGAGGCCAACCGCAATTATTTTCCAGAGCTCGAGCAGGCCGCCGAAGCCCTGCGCGACGAACTGAACGTGCCGGCCGAAGGGCTCTATGCCGCCCTCGTGACGCGCTTGCGCGAAAAGCATTCGGTTCAGACCCGCATCATGCCGGTCGACGTGATGCGCGAGACCTTGCGGCGCTTCGACCGCCATCGCCGCCAGCTCCTGATCTCCGAGCTCGTCGATCCGCCCGGCCGCGCGTTCCAGCTTGCGTTCCAGCTCGGGCTCGGCGAATGCACCCAGCATCTCGAAACCATCATCGGCCGCGCCGGGCCGCTGGACGATGCGCCGCGACGCCTGTTCCGCATTACGCTCGGGAATTATTTCGCAGCTAGCGTGATGATGCCCTACCAGCCATTCCTGGCCGCAGCGGACGCGCTGAACTACGACATCCACGTGCTGGCGCAGCGCTTCAATTCCGGCTTCGAGCAGGTCTGCCATCGCCTCACCACCCTGCAGAGGCCGAACGCACGCGGCATCCCGTTCTTCCTGCTCCGCGTCGACAATGCCGGCAACGTCTCAAAACGCTTCTCCTCCGGCACCTTCCCGTTCTCGAAGTTCGGCGGCACTTGCCCCCTGTGGAACGTGCATTCGACCTTCGACACGCCGGACCGGCTTCTGAAGCAGGTCATCGAGCTCCCCGACGGCACGCGCTACTTCTCGATCGCGCAGATGGTGCGCCGGCCCGTCGCGCCCCACCCTCTGCCGCAGCCGCGCTTTGCCATTGGTCTGGGCTGCGAGATCCGCCACGCTTCGCGCCTCGTCTACGCCGCCGGCATGGATCTTGAGAAGGCCGAGGGCACGCCGATCGGCGTCAACTGCCGCCTCTGCGAACGCGAAAACTGCGCCCAGCGCGCCGAGCCGCCGATCACGCGCACGCTTATTTTGGATGAGACGACAAGGCGGGTGTCGAGTTTCGCGTTCTCGAATGCGCGGGAGTTGTGAAGCGGCGGCTGCATTTGTTGCAGTTTGCACGAGACACATTTTTGGTGGTCGTCCTGGCGAAAGCCAGGACCCATTACCACCGGCGTTCGCTGTGAACAAAGGTGGCGGACAATTGTCGCAAAACTACTCCCTGGGGGAATGGGTCCTGGCTTTCGCCAGGACGACATTGGGGCGGGAGCGCAGTGACCGTTTCCTACGCCAGCGTATGCACGATCACCGGCCCCGCGGCGGCACTGGCGTGGCCCGCGAGTAGCGGGCCCAGATCCTTCTCGATCCAGGCGATCGCGCGCCGGTTCGCCTCCTCCGCCTGCTCGAACTTGTCGAAGATGGAGATCGCGGTCACCGTGTCGTCGCCGGCATAGACCACGTAATAGGCGCGGAAGCCATCGACATCGCTGATGATCGGAACGGCGCCTTCCTTGATGCGGCGCGCCAGCTCCTCCGCGCTCCCGCTTTTCGCCTTGGCCTGACGGATGGCGGCATACATGGGGTCCTCCTTCCGGCTCGCTGATGTGGGGCCTGGTGCCCTGCGGCGATGTTACGCCGAAGCGCGTGGCCGATCCACGCCCTCGCGCGAAGTTGTGCAAGCGATCCTCCTGCCCCTTCACATTGCCAAGCGGATGCGGCATCTGCATAGTCCGCGCGCAACAATCGTGACCGTTACGAAGGGGACAAAAGACATGGCGGACGCCGACCTGGATGTCGTGATCCGGCAACTGGCAAGACAGCTCCACACGGGCCTGATGGCCCGCGCCAAGGAACGGCGGGATCGCTTAAATACCCTCGCGGCCAAGGCCAAGGGCAAGGACGCCCGCGAGCGCTACAAGCTGATCGCGAAGAACACCATGGAGCAGGCCAGCACTGCGGCCAAGCGCCTCCAGATGTCCGCCGACAACGTCGCCGACAGCTACGCTAGGTCGATGCGCTTCGCAGCCAGTGCGGCCGCCGAGACGGTTGAGAAGCAGCAGGCGGCGGAGAAGAAGCCGGCAAAGGAGCAGCCGGTGGCCAAGAAGAAATCCGCGAAGAAGAAAAAGAAGGCGTAAGGCACACTCGCTGCCTTCCCTTCTCCCCTTCCGGGAGAAGGTGGCGCGAAGCGCCGGATGAGGGGTTGTCTCCGCGAATGAATCTCACGCAGTCGAATACGCGGAGACAGACCCCTCACCCGGCTTCGATGCTGCGCATCGAAGCCACCCTCTCCCGCAAGGGGAGAGGGTGCACTGCCGAGGCGGCACAAAAAACTCACCGCAGCGGCGCAGAGATGTTGGTCGGCCTTGGTTCGCCCAGCTCGCCGAGCTTGGTGCGGGCGAGCTGATGGGCGGCGCCGTCGGGGCGCTCCGGCAGCGCGAGGACGGCTTCGAAATCGGCGCGGGCATCGTCCGTCCGTCCGCTCGCGAGGAACGCGAGGGCGCGATTGACGCGCGCGTCCGGATCATTGGGCGCGAGGCGGATGGCGGTGTTGTAGCTCAGGATTGCGCGCTGGAGATCGCCCCTGGCCGCAAGGGCGAGCCCCCGCTCGGAATACGACGCCGCAAGCTTCGGATCGAGCGCGATTGCCTGGTCGTAGTCGGCGACCGCCAGATCCAGTTCGCCGTTCTGCCGGTGGGCCAGGCCGCGGTCGCGGAAGGTGGCGGCGCGGTTCGGGTTGAGATGAATGGCCTGGTCGAAATCGACGATCGCCCGTTTGGCGTCGCCGTGCCGCAGCGCGATGCGGCCGCGCCCCTCATAGGCGAACGCGATCAGCGAGCCGCGGAACGGGCTGAAGCCGATCACGGCCGAGCAGACGTCGGGCTCGTTAGCATCGCCGCAATTGACGACGGTGTGCAACGACAATCCGACGAGAATGCCCGACACGATCAACAATGGCGCAGCTAATCTGGTCATCGTCAGCCGTCGCCGGCAACAGGCCGGCCACGCATCCCCTTTCAGACGCTTGAGGTCTGGGCCGGTGTTAGCACCGGCGGAGACGATCTTGTGTGCGCCAGCTCACAAAGCCGACCACAATCTCGGTTGTGCCGGCCTCAGGTCGCCCAGTCAGACGCCCAAGAAAGCGCCCTCGTCAGCCACATTGCCAGCAGACAACACCAGCCGATTGCAGCAAGTGCGAAGGACGTCAGAAGGAGCGCGCCTTCCGCATTGACCAGAAAACTCTCGTGCGAAGCTGCCTCATCCCGCACGGACCGGTTCATGTGCAACATGCGCACCTCCGGCAATTACGTTTAAACAATTGTCACACCCGGCAAGCCGTCCGGCCTGCGACTCGCCGAAAAAGGCGAGTCGCATTGGTGTGAATCAATGCGCGACAAAGCGCAAGAGTCTTTTGGGACAAGGATAAGCGTAAATCGCGGACGCAGAGCTCGAACACCGTCACCAATGCGAGGTTGAATGGCTGGTTTCCCGCATCAATTGTGACGCCATCACGGCACATCTGCGACGGCTGAGCCAACTGGTCTCATCCCCACGGTCCGCGCCTGGACGAGCGGCCCCATGGACTTTGCGGCGGATAGTTTTCGTTGGCGCCGAGCGATGGCGCCCCGTTCGCGCCGAGCTCGGCCGCGAGCTGCTGCAGCGCGTCGATGCGGTTCTGCGTCGAGGGATGGGTAGCGAAGAGACTGTCGACGCCGTGCCCCGACAGCGGATTGATGATGAACATGTGCGCCGTCGCAGGATTGCGCTCCGCGTCGAAGTTCGGCACCTGATGTGCGGCATTCTCGATCTTGACAAGCGCGGATGCGAGCCACATCGGCTGGCCGACGATGCGGCCGCCGAGATCGTCGGCGGCATATTCGCGGGTGCGGCTGATCGCCATCTGCACCAGCATTGCAGCGAGCGGCGCCACGATCATCATCAGGATCGAGGCGACGATGCCGGGGCCGGAATTACTGTTGCGATGGCCGCCGAAGAACATGCCGAACTGTGCCAGCATCGAGATCGCGCCCGCGACCGTCGCGGTGATGGTCATGAGCAGCGTGTCGTGGTTTTTGACGTGCGCAAGCTCGTGCGCGATCACGCCGGCGAGCTCCTCGCGGCTGAGCTGATGCATCAAGCCGGCAGTGACGGCAACCGCGGCATTCTGCGGATTGCGACCCGTGGCGAACGCGTTGGGCTGCGGCTCGTCCATCACAAACACGCGCGGCATCGGTAGCCCGGCACGGCCCGCAAGCTCGGCGACGAGACCGACGAGTTCCGGCGCGCTGGCGCGGTCGACCTCATGGGCTCCGTACATCGAGAGCACCATGCGGTCGGAGTTCCAGTAGGTGAAGAGATTGGTCGCCGCCGCGATGACCAGCGCGATCATGGCCCCAGTGGCGCCGCCGATGAGATAGCCGACGCCCATGAACAGGGCGGTGAGGCCTGCGAGGAGAATTGCCGTGCGAAGATAGTTCATGGCCGCCTCCGTGAGCCGGCCGTGGCCAAGCCTTCAGCCGGCGCAATCAAAGTATGGCGACGCCGTCGCGCCGCAAGACAGGCCGCTGCGTCGGAGAGCCGCGGCGGGTGTTGGCGAGGAAAATTCGGCACTCATAAACCTTACGGCGCATTTGCACCAAACCCCACGCCGAAGTTTACCCGTTAGAAAGGCAGCCGCCGCTTAATCGAGGACAACCGGGCACCCCAGGCCTGCCTGGGCATTACTCGGTTCCATTGCCACCAGTCAGCAAGGTGACTGTTCATGATGGACCGGTCTCGAGCAATTTCCGCCAGTGATACATCCCCGACCCCCGCGCGCGAGGCAGAAAGTGCCCCCGAAGCCAGGAGTTCGGATGCAAGGAGTTCGGATGCCAGGAGCTTGCAGCAGGCGCTGCAGGAACGCCTATTTGCCGACGAGGAACATCCGCAGGAACCCGCTGCCCGGATGGAGGCCGCGGAACCGGCGTCACGCTGGCCGTATTTGTGGCGGGGCTTGAAGATCGCAGCCGGCCTTGCCGTGATTGCCGTGTTCGGCTGGCTGCCGCTGCGCGCCATGCTGCAGAACTCCAGCGTCGAAGCCGTGCTGAACTCCCGCCTCGTCACCCTGCGTGCGCCGATCGGTGGACGCATCGTCGCAGCCTCCGATCCCATCAAGGATCGGGCTCGGCTTGACGCCGACGCGGTCGTGCTGCGGGTGGTCAACCCGCGCAGTGATCGTACGCGACTCGATGACCTTCGGCGGCAGAAATCGCGGCTGGAAAACGAGCGACCGTCTCTCGCGGCCAAGCTGGCGACGGCACAGGCAGCACAGCAGGACCTCGCGCGGCAGGCCGAGCAGTTCAAGAATGGACGCGTCCTGCAGCTCGAGGCACGCATCGCCGAGATCCAGACCTCGATCGAGGCAGCGGCGGCGCGGCGCGAGGAAGCGAGCGCAGCGGTGGATCGCGCCTCATCGCTGGCGAAATCCGGCAACATCTCCACGGTCGAGCTCGCGCGGCTGACGCGTGAGCTTTCGGTTGCGCAGCAGACCGAGCTCGGCGCGCGCAAGCGACTGGATGCGGCCAAGGTCGAGCTGACCGCGGCGCAAAGCGGCTCGTTCCTCGGCGACAGCTACAACGACCGGCCAAGCTCGGTGCAGCGCGAGGAGGAGATGCGCCAGCGCGCCAAGGACCTGGAAGCCGATCTGATGCGTATCGACACGGAGATCGCCTGGCTTGCGAACGAGATCATCACGGAGGAGATCCGCTTCACAGACCTCTCCGAAGCCAACATCAAGACGCCGGTCGCAGGCCGCGTCTGGGAGATGATGACCTCGCCGGGCGAGGATGTGCAGGCAGGCCAGCCGCTGCTCAAGGTGCTCGATTGCAGCGGCGCCGTCGTCACCGCCAACGTCACGGAGAGCGTCTATAACCGGCTGCGGCTCGGCGACCACGCCACCTTCGAGCCGAATGACGGCGGCGAGCCGATCTCCGGCACCGTCGTCAATCTGACAGGTTCCGCCGGTGCGCCCGCCAATCTCGCCATCAATCCCGATGCGCTGAACAAGGAGCCCTATCGCGTCACGGTCGCACCGGCCGATGCCGCCGCTCACGACTGCACTGTCGGCCGAACCGGGCGGGTCGTCTTTGGCCGGAACGAGACCACGCCATGATGGCGGCACTGGCGCCCGGCTTTCTCGCGCTCGGCGCCTTCATGGCGATGGTGCCACTTCTCAGGCGTGACAACACGCTGGCGCGCTCGCTTTTGACCGGCGTGTCGTTCGTCCTCCTGCTGCGCTACTTCTACTGGCGCGTCACCAAGACCCTGCCTCCACCGGGCCTGACGGCGGATTTTTTCTTCGGCTATCCCTTCATGCTGGCGGAAGCGGCTTCGCTGGTCGCGGTCGCATTGTCGCTTCTGTTCCTCAGCCGCACCACCAGACGCACCACGGAGGTCGACGGCCGCGCCACCGATCCGAAGGCGCCGCTGATCGACGTCTTCATCTGCACCTACAACGAGGAGCGATCGATCCTCGAGCGCACGATCATCGGCGCGACCGGAATGGAGTACGGCAATTACCGCGTCTGGGTGCTCGACGACGGACGCCGGCTGTGGCTGCGGCACCTCGCGAGCGAACTCGGCTGCCACTACCTCACGCGTCCCGACAACCGCCATGCCAAGGCGGGCAACATCAACCACGCACTCAAGTATGTCGGCGGGCTGCCGGAACGGCCGGACTTCATCGCCGTCCTCGATGCGGACTTCGTGCCGCGTCCGGATTTTCTCGCGCGGACCATCAGCTTGATGGACGATGCATCCGTCGGCGTGGTGCAGACGCCGCAGCATTTCATAAATCCCGATCCGATCCAGACCAACCTCGCCGCGTCTGACGTGTGGCCCGACGAGCAGCGGTTCTTCTTCGACATCCTGATGCCGGCCAAGGATGCTTGGGGCGTCGCGTTCTGCTGCGGGACTTCGTCCCTGATCCGCTATTCCGGGCTGATGCAGATCGGCGGATTCCCGACCGACTCGGTGACCGAGGATTATCTCGTTACCCTGCGCCTGAAGGAGCGCGGCCTCAAGACCGTCTATCTCAATGAGCGCCTGACCATCGGGCTCGCGCCGGAGGGCCTGAAGGAATACATCACCCAGCGCGGCCGCTGGTGTCTCGGCTTCATGCAGATCGTGCGCGGCCGCAGTAGTCCGCTGTCGCAGACATCGAAGCTCCCGCTTATCGACCGGCTGTCGCTGGTCGACGCCTTCATGAGCTGGACGACAGTCTATTTCGCCAAGATGTTCGGGCTGGTCGTGCCCTGGCTGTTTCTGCTGTTCGGCATCAAGGCGGTGCAGGCGGACCTCGCCGAGCTCTTGCATTTCTTCCTGCCATTCTACGTCTGGCATGGACTGACGATGGCCTGGCTGTCGCACGGCCGTTCGCTTGCCATGATGGCAGACGTGTCGCAGCTCGTGGCGGCGCCCGCCGTGCTGAAGGCCGTCACCACGGGCCTGCTGAGGCCCAAGGGGCACAAGTTCAAGGTCACTGCCAAAGGCGGCGACCGCGACAAGAAATTCGTCGAATGGCCGCTGCTGCGGCTCTACGGCACCGCGCTTCTGATCACGCTCGCGGCGATCGCCTATGCCTTCATCCTGCATTTGCGCGGCGAGAGCATTGCCTATGGCGGGCTGGCGCTGGCCTGGAGCCTGTACAACGCGTTCATCCTCACCGTGGTCTGCTTCGTCTGCATCGAGCAGCCGCGCAAGCGCAAGGCCGAACGCTTCGTCCGCAACGAGGCCATCCTGTTGCGCCAGGGCGGCAAGTCGCACCTCGTCCGGCTCGCCGATATCTCGATCACCGGCGCGCGGCTGATCGATCCCGACCCACCTGCGATCGGCAGCGCGATCGAATGCCAGATCTATGGCCGTTCCATCGCGGCTACCGTGGTGCGGCGGACCACGAACGGCTTTGCCGTGCGGTTCGAAGAGGGCATGGACACGCGCGTGCACGCGGTCCGGGCGTTCTATGCCGGCGAATATGTGCGCGCCTATCGCGGCATCAAGGCGCTGCCAGTCGGGAAAGCCCTGATGCTGCGGTTGTTCGGCTAGCGGCAACGGGGTGGCGTGAGGCCGGTTCTTCACCTAAACTTCGGGAGATTCCTCCCGCCCTTCCCGCTGCCGGAAACCCTATGCTCCAGACCCGATTCGCGATCGCGGCCGTCACACTGCTCGCACTCTCCGCCACCGCTTCCGCCCAGTTGCTGCCGCCGCCCGTAAAACCACAGGCCGCGCCGCGGCCGACCGCGCCGCGCGCAGCCTCGTGCCACAATGGCGCGAGCTTCGACCGCTTCCTCACTGAGGTGAAACAGCAGGCCATCGCCGCGGGCGTGTCGCAGCGCGCGATCAGCGAGGCCTCGCCCTACCTCGTCTACGACCAGGGCATCGTCAACCGCGACCGCGGCCAGCGCGTGTTCGGCCAGCTCTTCACCGAATTCGCCGGCCGCATGGCCGCGACCTATCGCATGCAGAACGGCCAGCAGCACATCAAGCAATACGCGGCGGCGTTCGCGCGCGCCGAGAAGGAATACGGTGTGCCGCCGGCGGTGATCGCCGCATTCTGGGGGCTGGAGAGCGATTTCGGCGCCAACATGGGCAATCTGCCGACGCTGAAATCGCTGGTGTCGCTGGCCTATGACTGCCGACGCTCGGAGATGTTCGTGGGCGAAACCATCGCGGCGCTCAAGGTGATCGACCGCGGCGATCTCAGCCCTGCCGAGATGATCGGCTCCTGGGCCGGCGAGCTCGGACAGACGCAATTTCTGCCGACGCATTACGTCAACTACGCCGTCGACTATGACGGCGACGGCCGGCGCGATCTGCTCCGCAGCGGGCCCGACGTGATCGGCTCGACCGCGAACTATATCGCCAACGGATTGAAATGGCGGCGCGGCGAGCCGTGGCTGGAAGAGATCAAGGTGCCCGCAAATTTGCCCTGGGAGCAGACTGATCTCTCGGTGCAGCAGCCGCGCTCGAAATGGGCGCAGCTGGGCGTGACCTACCCCGACGGCCGGCCGCTGCCGAACGACAATCTCGCCGCCTCCGTGCTCCTGCCGATGGGGCGGTCGGGGCCGGCCTTCATGGCCTATCCGAATTTCGCGGCCTACACTGAGTGGAATAATTCGCTGATCTATTCCACCACCGCCGGTTACCTCGCCTCGCGCATTGCGGGCGCAGCTCCCATGCGCAAGCCGGCGCAGCCGGTGGCGCAACTGCCGTTCAACGAGCTGAAGGAGTTGCAGCAGCTGCTGGTGCGCGCAGGCTTCAACGTCGGCAAGGTCGACGGCGTGCTGGGCCAGCAGAGCCGCAGCGCGGTGAAGGCGATGCAGATCAAGTACGGCCTGCCCGCGGATTCCTGGCCGACGGCGGAACTGCTCGCGCGCATGCGCGGCGGCACCGCGCAGGCGCAGCCGCAAGCGATCGTGCGGTAGAATTTTTAACCCGCGAACGCCACTTCGGCGATTGTATTTTCCTGCGGTGCTCCCATCTCTTGGGACCAGGATACCTCCTGACATCCCAACGAGAAGAGAGCATCACATGTCCTTTTATGACGCCGTCGTCCCCGCCTATTTGCAGATGCTGAACAGCCTGACCGGCCTGCTCACCAAGGCGGAGGCCCATTGCGCGGCCAGGAAGATCGAGCCAAGCGTGCTGATCGGATCTCGGCTCTTCCCGGACATGCTGCCGTTCAGCAAGCAAATCCAGCTCGTCAGCGACTTCGCAGCCAAGGGCTGTGCACGGCTCACGCACACGGAGCTGCCGTCGATGCCGGACACCGAGACGACGTTCGCGGAATTGAAGCAGCGGCTGGCAAAGACGATCGACTTCGTGAAGTCGTTCAAGTCCGAGCAGTTCGAGGGCGCCGATGCCAAGGACGTCACATTCCCGGCCGGCCCCGACCGGACCGTTACATTGAAGGGGCAGCAATTCTTCAGCTCGGTCTCGCTGCCGAACTTCTATTTCCATGCCGCGACCGCGCACGGGATTCTGCGTCACAACGGTGTCGAGATCGGCAAGCGCGATTTCCTCGGCATGACCTGAGATTTGTGATCCATATTTTCCGCGGCACGGAGATCAACTCCGCTGCCGCGGATGACATTGAAGAAAAACGATCCTCTTTCAGCTTCCCCGCCGTCCCGTCGCGCAGCTCACCTGCACTTTCGGAATGACTCCGGCCTTGCGCGGTGTGTGGCGATGCACAACTGTGCCCTACCTGTCACCGCTGGAAAACATTCCCATGAGCCGTCCGACCAAATTGTATGAGCCCTATCAGCTTGGCCCGATCTCGCTGGCCAACCGCTTCGTGATGGCGCCCCTGACGCGCAATCGCGCAGCGCCCGGGACTTTCGTGCCGAGCCCGCTTGCGGCCGACTACTACGCGCAGCGCGCCTCCGCCGGACTCCTCGTCACCGAAGCAAGCCAGATCTCCCAGCAGGGCCAGGGCTATCAGGATACGCCTGGCATCTACTCGAAAGACCAGGTCGCCGGCTGGCGCAAGGTCACCGATCGCGTGCATGAGCGCGGCGGGCGCATCTTCATCCAGCTCTGGCATGTCGGGCGCATCTCGCACAACGCGCTTCAGGCCAATGGCGGCGCGCCGGTCGCTCCCAGCGCGATCCGCGCCAAGGGCAAGACCTTCGTCAACGGCACCTTCGCCGACGTCTCCGAGCCGCGCGCACTCGAGCTTGCCGAAATTCCAGGGATCATCGACGATTTCAAGCGCGTCACGCGCAACGCGCTCGAGGCCGGCTTTGACGGTGTCGAGATCCACGGCGCCAACGGCTATCTGCTCGACCAGTTTGCGAAAGACGGCGCCAACAAGCGCACCGATGCCTACGGCGGCTCGATCGAGAACCGTGCCAGGCTGATGCTGGAGGTGTCAAAGGCGGTTGCCGCCGAAGCGGGCGCCGACCGTACCGGCATCCGCATCTCGCCGGTGACGCCGGCGAACGACATCTCCGACTCGAATCCGCAAGCGCTGTTCGACCACATCGTCGACGGGCTCAATGCGCTCAAGCTCGTCTATCTGCATGTCGTGGAAGGCGCGACCGGCGGCCCGCGCGATTTCGCGCCGTTCGACTATGCTGACCTGCGCAAGCGCTTCTCCGGCGCCTACATCGCCAACAATGGCTACGATTTCGAGCTGGCGACGAAGGTGCTCGATGCCGGCGCTGCTGACCTCATCGCGTTCGGCAAGCCCTTCATCTCCAACCCCGACCTGGTCGAGCGCTTGCAGAAAGGCGCGCCACTCAACGAATGGGACAAGAACACCTTCTACGGCGGCGGCGCCAGGGGCTACACGGACTATCCGACGCTGGAGGCTGCCGACGCGGCGGAGTAGATCCGCATCTCAGCTCGTCATGCCCCGCGAAGGCGGGGCATCCAGTAGCCACCGGCGGCGAGATTCAACCGATAGGCCGCGGCGTGCTGGATCGTCCGCCTTCGCGGACGATGACTTCCGAGAAAACCGTGAGCGCAACAAGTGCGGAAGGCCGGGATCGCGCCCGGCCTTTTGTCTTATCGAAGCATCGCCCGTAATTCTGCCACGCGCTCCGCGCCCAAAAACGCCATCGCCGTGTCCATCTCGCCGATGATCATCCGCAAGACCGCTTCCGCACCCTCCTCGCCGCCGGCGGCGAGGCCCCAGAGCGGCAAGCGGCCGAGGAGAACGGCCTCGGCGCCGAGCGCGAGATATTTCAACACGTCCGTGCCGCGGCGGACGCCGCTGTCGGCGAGCACCGTCAGTCGTCCCTTCACGGCATCCGCGATAGCCTGAATGCACTCCGCCGGTGCAGGCAGGCAATCGAGATTGCGTCCGCCATGGGCGGAAACCACGATTGCCTCACAACCGAGTCCGGCCGCGGTCTCCGCATCCTTGACGGCCAAGACGCCCTTGATGATCAGCTTGCCCGGCCAGATCTGGCGCAGCCAGCGCACGTCGCCCCAGTTGAGACGATGGTCGAGCCGCACGGCCTCAGCAATGCTTGGCCGGGTAATCGCCGTGCGGTACTCGTCCGGATAATGTCCATAGGTCGGCATGCCCTCGCTCAGGAGATAGCGCGCGAGAACACCGACGAGCCAGCGCGGATGCAGTGCGACGTCGACCGTGCTGCGCAGGCTGGGCACCAACGGAATGCCGAAGCCGTTGCGCTTGTTGTACTCGCGGTTGGGTGAGACCGACGTATCGGCCGTGACGACCAGGGTCTCGCAGCCGCAGGCGCGGGCGCGCTCCAGAAGTCTTGCCGTCAGTGCCCGGTCGCGCCAGACATAGAGCTGAAACCACAGCGTCGCATCGGGCGCGCCGCGCCGGATGGTTTCGACCGTCGTCACCGATTGCGTCGAGATACAGACGGGGATGCCGACGCGCGAGGCCGCGCGCGCCAGTTTGGTCTCGCCATCATGCGCGACAAGACCGGCGAGCGCGGTCGGCGCCACGACCAGGGGTGCTGCGAGGTGCTGTCCAAGAAGCGTCGCGTCGAACGATCGCCCGTCGTGCCCGGTCAGCACCGACGGCATGAGCGTGATCTCGTCGAGCGAGGCGCGCAGGCGCCTCAGCGCGACCTCATCCTCCGTGCCGCGATCGATATAGTCGAACAAGCCGCGCGGCAGGAACTTTTGCGCGCGGCTGCGGTAGTCGTCGGCATTCAGCAGCATCCGCATCAGGCGGCGTAGCGGTTGAATTTCGACTTCGAGATCGAGGTCGCGGCGACATGGACATGCTGCACGAGCTCGGCCTCGGCGCGCTCCTTGGTCCAGCGCGTGGTCGGCACGGAGATGTTGACCGCGGCGACCGCGCGGCCGTGCTCGTCGATGATCGGCGCCGCGACGGAAATGTCACCCATGACGCTTTGGTTGATCTGGATCGAGTAGCCGCGCGTGGCGGCGACGCGCACCTGCTCCAGAAGCTTATCTGGATCTGTAATCGTATACGGCGTAAGGGGCTCGAGTTGCGTACGCTTCAACAGATCCTGCCGCATCTCCTCAGGAAGAGCCGACAGGATGGCTATGCCGGACGCCGTGAAATAGGCCGGCAACCGGCTTCCGATCACGAAATCGATGTGGATGAGGTGCCTGCCGGGAAAGCGTGCCACGAACACGACCTCATGGCCGTCGAGCTCGTGCAGGTTGCAGGTCTCGCCGAGATTACGGCTCATGTCGAGAAGATAGGGCGAGGCCTTGTCGATAAGTTCGTTGGCCTTGAGATAGCTGTGAGAGAACTGCAGCACCTTCGAGGTCAGCCCGTAATTGCGCGTGCCCTCGATGCGCTTGAGATAGCCGAGCGTCTCCAGCGTATAGACCAGGCGCTGGGTGGCGCTGCGGTCGAGATTGGCCGCGCGCGCGATGTCGGCGAGCGTCATGAAGCGTCGCGGGCCATCGAAGGCGTGCAGGACCTGAAAGGCCTTCTCGGTCGAGCCGACGAACAGCGACGAGCGCGCCAGCTCGGCGCTCTTTCCGGCGCTTTTCCGAGTGCTCCTGGCCTTGCGCACCGTCTTCGTGCCGCCCTCGCCGCTACGCGTCATCTGCCATTCCCTTGCCTCACGCAACCCCTTCCGAGATCGCCAATTGCTTGCCGAGCTCGGCCCGGAATGCCGAGACCAGCGCCGGCGCCGGCTGCACCAGCGGCGCCAGCATCCGCGGCGCGTCGACGCCGACCATGTCCATCACCGCCTTCATCGGCCCCGGATTGGTCTCGGCAAACGCCATGTTCATGAACGGGATCAGACGGCGATGCAGGCTCAGTGCCTCCGCCGTCCGGCCAGCAATCGCCGTCTCGTAAATCTGTCGCCACGCGCGCGGCAACAGGCAGGCGGTGACGACGATGCCGCCCGTCGCGCCCCCCGCAAGATGCAGCGGGAACAGGCTGTCCTCGCCGCTGAGCACTGCAAAGCTGTCGTCGACGCCGGCCACGACCTGAAGGAAATGGTACATGTCGAGATTACAGGCCTTCATGCCGATGATGTTGGGATGCTTCGACAGCTCATGCAAAATCCTGGGCTCGATCGCGATCCGGGTGCGGTAGGGAATCTCGTAGATCAGGACGGGCACGGGCGAGGCATCGGCATAGCGCAGGAAATAGTCGCGAATGCCGGTCTGAGTCGGATTGGTATAATATGGCGTAAGGACCAGGAGGCCGTCCACGCCCTCGGCGGCGAATTCCTTGCCCGCCTGAAGAGCGTCGTGGAAGCCGGTGTCGAGCACGCCGGCGATCACAGGCCCCCTGCCCGCCATGGCCTTCACCGACAGGCCCGCCATCCGGATGCGCTCGGCGCGCGCGAGTGCACCATATTCGCCGGTGCCGCCGAGCGGCACCACGCCGTCGATGCCCTGCTTGAGCAGCCAGGCAAACAGCGCCGAGACCGCCTGGGCGTCGATCGTGTCGTCGGCCTTCACCGGGGTCGGAATGGCGGGGAGCAGGCCGCGAAGACGATTTGCAGTGAGCATGACGAGAACCTCTGGTTAGAACGCGGGATGACTACCTTGCGGCAGCGCGCCGACGCAGGCGTTCGGCGACGAAGATCAAGAGACCCATGAAGATGAACAGGCAGGTTGAGACGGCGGCGATCACGGGCGAGACCTGAAGCGTCACCTCGTCCCAGAACTGCTTCGGCAGCGTGGCGTTAAGCCCGCCGGTCGCGAACAACGCGATGGTGAGCTCGTCGAACGAGGTCGCGAAGGCGAACAGGAACGAGGAGAACATGCCCGCGCCGAGGATCGGAAAGGTGATGTGGCGCAGCGTCGCAAAGGGGCGCGCGCCAAGGCTTTGCGCGGCATGGTCGAGCCGCGTGTCGTAGTTGCGCAGCACGGCCATCATGGTCATGACGACGTAGGGCACCGCGACGACGGTATGTCCGAGAATGAGGCCAAAGGCGCTGCCGACGAGGCCCATGCTCGCGAACACGTAGAACATGCCGACCGCAATGATCATGCGCGGCACGACGATCGGCGACAGGATGAAGGCGAGCCAGGCGGCCTTGCCGGGGATGTTGCTCCTCACCAGCAGAAACGCCGCCGGCGTTCCAATCAGCATGGCGAGCGCACCCGTCCCCAGACCAACCAGCAGCGAGCGCAGGAACGCCTGGGTCCATACCGGCGAATGCAGCACGGTTTCATACCAATGCAGCGTAAATCCCTGCGGCGGCCAGTTCAGGCCGCCGGTGCCGAACGACAGCGGGATCATCAGGAGCGTCGGCGCGCTGATGATGATTAGCATGGTCCAGACGAAGGCCTGCAAGCCGAGGCCCGCCTGATCCGGATTGCGGTCGCGACGGCGCGACGGCAGCGCGAGAATGATGCGATCGGAGATCATGCCGAGCAGCGTCAGCACGGCATCGCCGATCCTCTGGACAGGCCCGGCGAGGCGCGAGGGCGCCACGCTGCGCGGCGCTGCCGCGCCCGTCATCGTCGACAGGCCGAGCAGCCGGTCGTAGGCCGCAAAGACGATGAGCACGACGATCAGAAGCAGCACGGAGATTGCACCGGCAAATCCCCAGTTCAGGGTCTGCTGGACCTGGTCGATGATCAATTGCGTGATCATGGTCTCGCGGCGTCCGCCGAGCAGCGCCGGCACGATGAAGAAGCCGATCGCGGTGACGAACACCATGATGCCAGCCGCGGCGACGCCGGGTAGCGAGAGCGGAAAATAGATCTTCCAGAACGCCATGCCCGGCCGCGCCCCGAGCGTCGCCGCCGCGCGCGGCAGGTTGCGGTCGATGTTCTCCATCACAGAGAGCATGGTCAGCACGGCAAGCGGCAGCAGCGCGTTCACCATGCCGACGAGGACGCTGCCGAAATTATAAAGCAGGCTCGCCGGGCTCGAGATGATGCCGAGCGACAGCAGGAGCTTGTTGATGACGCCGTTGCGCCCGAGCAGCACGATCCAGGCAAAGGCGCGCACCAGAAAACTGGTCCAGAACGACAGCAGCACCCAGAACAGCAGCGTCGCCTTCCGTTCCTTGCCGACGACGGAAATCAGATAGGCGATCGGGTAGCCGGTGACGACGCACACCAGCGTCGTCACCAGCGAGATCTTCAGCGTGATGAGGAGGACATCGATATAGACCGATGAGGCGAAGAGCTGGCGGTACGGCGCAAGCGTGAATCCGCTGTCGTTGTGGATGCTGAGCAGCAGCAACTGGCCGACGGGGTAGACCAGGAAGAGGACGAGCAGCAGGACGAGCGGGCCCCCCATCGCGGCCCAGGTCCAGGCCTGCGACCGGGCGCGAGAGCGCGTCGCGGTCCGGAGCTGTCCCGACTCGATCGCAGGCGCTTTGGCCAATGCCATGGCGTCAGTGTCCCCTGCCGTCGCGGATCGCCACGGCATCCGCGGAATTCCAGCCGAGCGAAACGCGTTGGCCGATCTCGTAAGGCGCTGCGCTCGCTCGCGTCGGATAGGCCGCGACGAGCTGCGGCATGTCGGCCTTTTCGGGCGCGATGTAGAGCCGCGTCATGCTGCCGCTGATCATCACGTCGACCAGCCTGCCGGTGAGCTTGCCGTCCGCCGCGTCCGCCACATGAAGGTTCTGGGGCCGGACCATGAGCTTGATCGGCTCGCCGGCCGTGAAGCTCGCGCCGTTGCCGACCGCGCGCGACGGCGCCGTCTGGTCGGCCAGCACGATGTCGAGCCCCTGCGCATCGACCTGCCGCACCGTTGCGCTGAGCAGGTTGGACTCGCCGAGAAAGTCCGCGACGAAGACCGATTGCGGCCGGAAGTAGAGATCCTCCGGCGTGCCGAGCTGCTCGATTGCGCCTGCGTTCATCAGGCAGATGCGATCGGACATCGTCATCGCCTCCTCCTGGTCGTGGGTGACGTAGATGATCGTGGTGCGGAGCTCGCGATGGATGCGCTTGATCTCGAGCTGCATCTGGTCGCGCAGCTTCTTGTCGAGCGCGCCGAGCGGCTCGTCCATCAGGATGATCGCCGGCCGGTAAACGATACAGCGCGCGAGCGCAATGCGCTGCTGCTGGCCGCCCGAGAGCTCGCGCGGATAGCGTTTTGCGACATGCGGCAGGCGAACCGTCTCCAGCGCCTCCGCCGTGCGCCGGCGCGCGTCGGCGTCGGCGACCTTCCGCATCTTCAGCGGAAACGCGATGTTGTCCTCCACCGTCATGTGAGGAAACAGCGCGTAGTTCTGGAACACGACGCCGATGTCCCGGTCATAGGCCGGGCTGTGCGTCACATCGGCATCGTCGACCAGGATCTGACCTTCGTCCGGATGCGCGAGCCCCGCGATCAGGCTGAGCAGCGTCGTCTTGCCCGACCCCGAAGGGCCGAGCAGCGTGAGGAATTCCCCCTTCGCGACATCGAGACTGGTCGGCGCCAGCGCAACGAAGTCGCCATAACGCTTGGTAAGGCCTTTGACGCGCAAGCTCGACGAGGTCATGCCCTGCTCCAATCGCGAGGCTCAAGCCAGGATCCAGCTATTGAAGCGCTCGATGACAGCGGCCTGGTTGTCGTACCAGAACTTCGCATCGATCTTCAGGCCCGCCTTGATGTTGTCCGGATAGGTCGGACAGTTCTTGGCGAGCTCCGGCTTGACGTAGTTGAAGGCCTCCGGCTGCGTGAGACCGGCGGGGAAATACTCCATCAGCGCCGCCTGGCGCTTCGGATCGGAGGCGAACTTGATGAACTCGCGGCAGGCATCCGCGTTCGGCGTGCCGGCGAGGATCGACCAGTTGTCGCCGCCCCAGATACCCTGATTCCAGACGATCTCGACCGGTGCGCCGGCCGCCTGCGCGGCCTGGGGACGCGACACCCAGGTCGGCAGCAGATCGATCTCGCCCGAGGTCAGCATCTGCTCGACCTGCGCGCCGCTGGTCCACCACACCGCGACGGAAGACTTGATCTTGTCGAGCGAGGCGAACGCCTTGTTCAGGTCGCACGGATAGACCTGCGCGGTCGGCACGCCGGCGCCCATCAAGGCCTCCTCGATGGTGTCGAACGGATGCTTGCGCACGGCGCGGCGTCCCGGAAACTCCGCCACGTTCCAGAAGTCGGCCCAGGACTGCGGCGCCTTGCGGCCCTTGAAGGCGTCCGTGCGGTAGGCCAGCACGGTGGTGTAGACGTTGGTGCCGACGCCGTAGGGCGACATGAATTCGGCGGGGATCGACTTGATGACGGGCTCGGATTCGAGGCCGTGCTTTTCGAGATATTGCTTGCTGCCGGTGGTCAAGAGCAGGATCGCGGGCCAGCTAATCTTGGCCATGTCCCAGGTGTAGTTCTTGGTATCGACCATGGTCTTGATCTGCGCGACCGGCTCGGCATTGGCCTGCACCCCGACCACCTCGATGCCGGTCGCTTCGGTGAACGGACGGTAGAACACCGCACCATAGGCCTTGGTGTAGATGCCGCCGTCGTCGCGCACCACGATGCGCTTTCCTGCGGCGCGTGACGGGGACCAGACGGCCGGCGCAGCGAGCGCGACGGCTGCGGTGCCGGCACCGAGCAGCAGGCGGCGGCGGGAGGTGATGATCTTCGGAAGATGCGTCATGGTCAGTCCCCTCTATGCGATGTTGCGATGGATGGTGAAGAAACGTGCGCGTCCGCAGATGGCGGCGGCAGAACCTGGCCGGGATTGAAGAGCCCACTCGGGTCGAAGGCCTGCTTCACGGCGCGCATCAGCGCGAGTTCGACAGGCGGCTTGTAGCGGGTCATCTGCTCCATCAACGTGCGGCCGACGCCGTGCTCGGCACTGAAAGTGCCGCGGAGCGATGCCGCAACATCGTTGACCGCATGGCGGACGCGTTCCCCGACCGCGTCGCGGTCCGGCAGGGCATCCCATTCGGCAAAGCCAAAGAAGGGAATGAGGTGGATGTTGCCATCGCCCATATGGCCGACGACCACGAACGGCAGATCCGGAATGATCGCGTGCACCGCGCTCATTGCCTGCGCGATGAAAGCGGGCACCGCTGACACCGGAACGGCGCTGTCCGACGTCAGCCCAACGCCCGCCTTCTTGTTGGCTTCCGACACGCTGTGACGCACCAGCCACATCGCCTTGCGCTGGGCTTCACTCGCGGCGACGACGCCGTCGCTGATCAAGCCGGCCTCGAACGCGCGCTCGAGCACCGCCTGCATGGTGGCGTTGAGCGCCCCGGCATCGCCGGTGTCGGACAGTTCGACGAGGACATGCCAGCTATCGACTTGCGCGACCGGGCAACGGCGGCCCGGCACCTGTTCAAGGACAAGCTGGATCTGTTTGGCGTTCATCAGTTCGAAGGCGGAAAGCCGCGAATTGCAAGAAGCCTGCAACAGGCCGAGCACGTCGAGCGCCTGCTGCGGACTGTCGACCGCGAGCCAGGCGACGGCCTCGGCGGTCGGCAACGGATGCAGCTTCAGCACCGCGCCGGTGATGATGCCGAGCGTGCCTTCGGAGCCGATGAAGAGATGCTTGAGGTCGTAGCCAGTGTTGTTCTTGCGCAGCGCATAGAGGCCGTCCCAGATCGCGCCGTCCGGCAGCACGACCTCGAGACCGAGCACGTTGTCACGCGTATTGCCATAGCGCAGCACGCCGGTGCCGCCGGCATTGGTGGCGATGTTGCCGCCGATCTGGCAGGAGCCCTCGGCGCCGAGGCTCACCGGATAGAGCCGCCCGCTGGCTGCCGCGGTCTCCTGGATCGTGGCCAGTACGCAGCCGGCATCGACCACCATGGTGTTGTTGACGGGATCGATCGACCTGATCCGCCGCATGCGCGTCAGCGCGATGATGACCGGCGGCTTGCCCTGCCCGGTCGGCGTCGCGGCACCGCACAGGCTGGTGTTGCCGCCCTGTGGCAGCACGGGCGTGCCGCTCTCGACGCAGAGGCGAACGATGGAAGCGACCTGCTCGGTCGTGGACGGCAGAACGGCGCAGAGCGCCGGCGCACGATAACGACCGCGCCAATCCTCGGTGAGGCCCGCAAGATCCTCCTCGCGAACAAGCACGGCCGTGTCGCCCAGCAAGCGCTTGAACGCCTCGATCAATGCCATCAACCGGCCTCCCGGATGGGACCGCCAGTGGCCCCGACCGCCTGTTTGACTTTAATTGTTATGCGATTACTTCAATCGCATTATGCTGATCATGGATTTGAGGCCGGGCGGAGTCAAGCGGGTGTCTCCCGGGGTCGTCCTGGCGAAAGCCAGGACCCATAACCACCGGTTGTGGAAATGGGCAGGCGCGTGGTCCGAGCATCGCGCCACACCGGCGGTCGGGGTAATGGGTCCTGGCTTTCGCCAGGACGACGATGGGGAGGCAATGCGCTTCAATGCGCACACCGCATCGCGAGCGCAGCGCACGCCGCAAAAGAAAAGGCCGGGATCGCTCCCGGCCTTTCATGTTGGATGACGTGATGCGCGAGGCTTACTTCACTTCCGCGCGCTTGGGCGGGGTGGCCGGCCACGACTTGATCAGCGTGTCGTAGTCGATCGTTTCGCCCTTCGGCTTCTCGTTGGCGAGCTTGCGCTGGGGCGCGATGGTGCCGTCCTTCTCGGCCTTCGCGAACCAGAACTCGGCCGACTCCTTCTTGTGGAGCTTCGGACCGCAGGCGCCCTGCACGCCGGACTTCTCAAGACGCTCCATGACGGCGTCCTGGGCAGCAGCGAGCGAGTCCATTGCGGCCTGCGCGGTCTTGGCACCCGACGACGCGTCGCCGATGTTCTGCCACCAGAGCTGCGCGAGCTTCGGATAGTCAGGCACGTTGTTGCCGGTCGGGGTCCACTGCACGCGCGCGGGCGAGCGGTAGAACTCGATCAGACCGCCAAGCTTCGGCGCACGCTCGGTGAACGACTTGTCCCAGATGTCGGATTCACGGATGAAGGTGAGACCGACATGGCTCTTCTTCAGCGACACCGACTTGGAGACGATGAACTGGAGATAGAGCCAGGCCGCCTTGCGGCGGTCAGCCGGGGTCGACTTCAGCAGCGTGAGCGAGCCGGCGTCCTGGTAGCCGAGCTTCATGCCTTCCTTCCAGTACGAGCCGTGCGGAGACGGAGCCATACGCCACTTCGGCGTACCGTCCGCGTTCATCACGGGAATGCCCGGCTTCACCATGTCGGCGGTGAAGGCGGTGTACCAGAAGATCTGCTGGGCGATGTTGCCCTGCGCCGGCACCGGACCCGACTCGGAGAAGGTCATGCCCTGGGCCTGCGGCGGGGCATACTTCTTCAGCCAGTCGAGATACTTCGAGATGGCGTAGACCGAGGCCGGACCGTTGGTGTCGCCACCGCGATCCACGCTCGAGCCGACCGGACGGCAGCCTTCCATGCGGATGCCCCATTCGTCGACCGGCAGACCGTTCGGAATGCCCTTGTCACCGTTGCCGGCCATCGAGAGCCAGGCGTCGGTGAAACGCCATCCGAGCGAGGGGTCCTTCTTGCCATAGTCCATATGGCCGTAGACCTTGACGCCGTTGATCTCCTTGATGTCGTTGGTGAAGAACTCGGCGATGTCCTCATAGGCGGACCAATTCACGGGCACGCCGAGCTCGTAGCCATACTTGGCCTTGAACTTGGCCTTGTAGTCGGGGTTGGTGAACCAGTCGTAGCGGAACCAGTAGAGGTTCGCGAACTGCTGGTCGGGAAGCTGATAGAGCTTTCCGTCCGGCGCGGTGCCGAACGACTTGCCGATGAAGTCGTTGACATCGAGCATGGGGTCGGTGACGTCCTTGCCCTCACCGGTCATGTAATCCGACAGCACGATGGTCTGGCCGTAGCGGAAATGCGTGCCGATCAGGTCGGAGTCGTTGATCCAGCCATCGTACACGTTCTTGCCCGACTGCATCTGGGTCTGCAGCTTCTCGACGACGTCACCTTCCTGGATGATGTCGTGCTTGAGCTTGATGCCAGTGAGCTCGGTGAACGCCTTGGCGAGCGTCTGCGACTCGTATTCGTGAGTCGTGATCGTCTCCGAGACGACGTTGATTTCCATGCCCTTGAAGGGTTCGGCGGCCTTGGCGAACCACTCGAGCTCCTTCTTCTGGTCGTCCTTCGACAGGGTCGAGGGCTGGAATTCCGCGATCCACTTCTGGATCGTGGCGTCATCGGCGGCGCGAACCGGCGCCGAGGTCGCGAATGCAGCCGCAATGATAGCTGCGGCACTTGATACCGTCAGAAAGCTGATCTTGGTCAATGGACCTTTCCTTCTCCTAAACTGTCGCATGTTGTTCCTCCGTTGCAGCGACAAACTCTAACAGGCCCGGGTTGACCCCGGATCTGGTCTTCTTCGCGAGCTTCAGACCGTGCGGAATATGAGCGCGGCCGTGACAAGCGAAATTCCTGATGCGAGCCACAGGCTCGACAATTCAAACCCCTCCTCGCCGATCGGCAGCGTTCCGATGGTGTCGGTCCCGACGAGGCCGATCCACGCGAGATGGATGACGGCAGCCGCGATCAGCGAGATGAACAGGCGATCGCCGCGCGTGGTCGGAATGCGCAGGACCCCGAGGCGCTCCGCCTCGGGATAGACCGCGGCGAGACACGTCATCACCGCGAGCGTGCAGGCGAGCGCGGCGAAGAAGATCGCGGTTGGTATCGTCCAGGCCATCCATGCGATGGATTCCATGGTCGCCTCCTTACACCCGGCCGAGCGCGAAACCACGCGCGATATAGTTGCGGACGAACCAGATCACGAGCGCGCCCGGAATGATGGTGAGCACGCCGGCGGCAGCCAGCAGCCCCCAGTCCATGCCGGCCGCGGACACCGTGCGCGTCATGATCGCCGCGATGGGCTTTGCCTGCACCGAGGTCAGCGTGCGCGCGAGCAGGAGCTCGACCCAGGAGAACATGAAGCAGAAGAAAGCGGCGACGCCGATGCCGCTTGCGATCAGCGGGATCAGGATCTTCACGAAGAATCGCGGGAAGGAATAGCCGTCGAGGAACGCCGTCTCGTCGATCTCGCGCGGCACGCCGGACACGAAGCCTTCGAGGATCCACACCGCGAGCGGCACGTTGAAGATGCAGTGCGCGAGCGCAACCGCCCACGGCGTATCGAACAGGCCGATCGCCGAATAGAGGTTGAAGAACGGCAGCGCGTAGACCGCAGCAGGCGCCATGCGGTTCGACAACAGCCAGAAGAACAGGTGCTTGTCGCCGAGGAACCGATAGCGCGAGAAGGCGTAGGCCGCCGGCAAGGCCACGGTAATCGAGATGATGGTGTTCAGGACGACGTATTCCAGCGAGTTGATGTAGCCGGAATACCAGCTCTCGTCGGTGAAGATGCGCTTGTAGTGCTGCAGCGTCGGAGTGTGCGGCCACAGCGTCATCGTCGACACGATCTCGCTGTTGGTCTTGAAGCTCATGTTGACGAGCCAGTAGATCGGCAACAGCAGGAAGATCAGGAACAGCGCCATGATGACGCGTCGGCCGGGGATCGAGTGCATCAGGCCACTCCTTCCTTGGGCTGAAGCGCATGTGCGGGCTGGAGCGCACCGGCGGGCTTGAGCTCCGCCGCAGGCTCTTTCTCCGCCTGCGTCTTGCGCTCGACGCCGGCATTGGTCATCACGGTGTAGAACACCCAGCAGACGATCAGGATGATCAGGTTGTAGACCAGCGACAGGGCCGCGGCCTTGCCGAGATCGAACTGGCCGAGTGCGATCTTGACGAGCTCGATCGAGACGAAGGTCGTAGAGTTGCCAGGACCGCCGCCGGTGACGACGAACGGCTCGGTGTAGATCATGAAGCTGTCCATGAAGCGCAGCAGCACCGCGATCAGCAGCACGCGATTCATCTTCGGGAGCTGGATCGCGGTGAACACCGCCCAGCGCGAGGCGCCGTCAATCTGCGCCGCCTGGTAATAGGCGTCGGGAATTGACTTCAGGCCGGCATAGCACAGAAGCGCAACCAGGCTCGTCCAGTGCCAGACGTCCATGACGATGACGGTGACCCAGGCGTCAATTTCGTTCGACACGTAGTTGTAGTTGATGCCGAGACTGTTCAGCGTGTAGCCGAGCAGGCCGATGTCGGGCCGGCCGAAGATCTGCCAGATCGTGCCGACGACGTTCCACGGAATCAGCAGCGGGAGGGCGAGGATCACGAGGCAGGCCGCCACCGTCCAGCCCTCGCGCGGCATCGACAGCGCGATGACGATGCCGAGCGGCACCTCGATCGCGAGGATCACCAGCGAGAAGAACAGGTTGCGGCCGAGCGAGGCCAGGAAGCGGCCGCCGAGGTCGGTCGAGGGGTCGAGCAGCTCCTTGAACCAGCCGACGCCGTTCCAGAAGAACTGGTTGTTGCCGAAGGTGTCCTGCATCGAATAGTTCACCACCGTCATCAGCGGGATCACCGCGGAGAAGGCGACGACCAGGAACACCGGCAGGACCAGGAACCAGGCTTTTTGATTAATGGTCTTGTCCATCAGGCGGCTCCTTCCACCAGAAGGCTGTCCGCATAGACGTGGACATGCGACGGATCGAATTTCAGTCCGGCGGAGCCGTCGGAGCTGGTGAAACCGCCCGGCGCGCGGGCAGCGAGCTTGGCATCGCCGACGCGCACGCGGGCGAAGCGGATGCGGCCGAGATCATCGATCCGGTCGATCTTCGAGGTGAGCAGCCCGGGAGCCGGCGCGACCACGTCGACGAATTCCGGCCGCACCCCGATCTCGATCTTGGCCCCAGCGGGCAGATGGTCGTAGCTGCGGTTGAGCGCGATGACGTGGCCGTCGATCCGCGCCTCGCGGCCCTTCACCTCCGCAGGCATGATGTTCATGCCGGGCGAGCCGATGAAGTAACCGACGAAGGTATGCGCGGGCTTATCGAACAGCTCCGCCGGTGTACCGCTCTGCACCACGCGGCCGTCATGCATCACCACCACGGTGTCGGCAAAGGTCAGTGCTTCGGTCTGGTCGTGGGTGACGTAGATCATCGTGAGATCGAGCTCACGATGCAGTGCCTTCAGCTTCGAGCGCAGCTGCCACTTCAGCTCGGGATCGATCACCGTCAGCGGTTCGTCGAACAGCACGGCGGCGACGTCGTTGCGCACGAGGCCCCGGCCGAGCGAGATCTTCTGCTTGGCGTCGGCCGTGAGCCGCGTCGCCTTGCGGTTCAGATATGGCTCGAGGTCAAGCAGGCGGCCGATCTGGGTCACGCGCTTGTCGATATCAGCCTTCGGCACGCCGCGGTTCTTCAGCGGAAACGCCAGGTTCTCCCCCACCGTCATGGTGTCGTAGATCACCGGAAACTGGAACACCTGCGCGATGTTGCGCTTCTGGGTTGACAGCGGTGTGATGTCCTTGCCGTCGAACAGGATTTTTCCACGCGAGGGCGTGATGATGCCGGAGATGACGTTGAGCAGCGTGGTCTTGCCGCAGCCTGAGGGCCCGAGCAGCGCATAGGCGCCGCCTTGCCGCCAGGTCATGGTCACCGGCTTCAGCGCAAAGCTTTCGGCCGGCGCATCATTGCCGCCGTAGGAGTGCGCGAGATCGACGAGGTCAATGCGGGCCATGGCGCACCTCCCTCACGTATTTATGGAGCTGGGCGCGGCGACCAGGCGGTCGGCCGCGTCGAACACGAAGACATCCTGCGGATCGAGCACGGCATCGAGCGTCTGGCCGGGCTCGAACTCGTGCACGCCGTGCAGCACCGCAACCCAGTTCGATCCGTCGCGGGTCAAATGCACGAAACTCTCCGAACCGGTGATCTCGGTCACCGTCACTGTGGCGTGGAAGGCGTGGCGATCGGTCTGGCCATTGGCGAGCCCGAGCTGGTGGGCGCGGAAGCCGACGCGATAGGGTCCGTCGGCGAGTCCGGCGTAAAGGCCGGAGGCCGGCGCCAAGCTGCCGCCGGCATATGCGACCTGCCCGTTCTTCTTCTCGATGCCGACCAGATTGAGCGGCGGGTCCGAAAATACCTGCGCAACGCGGAGCGTCTGCGGGCGGCGGTAGACGTTGGAGGTCTCGCCCATCTGGAGCGCACGACCCTCCCACATGCAGACGGTGTTGCCACCGAGCAGCAGCGCTTCGGACGGCTCCGTTGTCGCATAGACGAAGATCGCACCCGAGGCCTCGAAGATGCGCGGCAGCTCGGCGCGCAGCTCCTCGCGGAGCTTGTAGTCGAGATTGGCGAGCGGCTCGTCGAGCAGCACGAGATCGGCGCCCTTCACAAGCGCGCGCGCGATCGCGGTGCGCTGCTGCTGGCCGCCGGAAAGCTGGAGCGGCGTGCGCTTCAGGAACGGCTCGAGCCGCAACAGCCTTGCGGCCTCCGCGACGCGCTTCTCGATTTCCTCGCGCGGCTTGCCCTGCACGCGCAGCGGCGAGGCAATGTTCTCATAGACCGTGAGCGAGGGGTAGTTGATGAACTGCTGGTAGACCATCGCCACCGAGCGCTGGCGCACGTCGATGCCGGTGACGTCCTTGCCGTTGACGAGCACCCTGCCCGTGGTCGGCTTGTCGAGGCCTGCGAGCAGCCGCATGATCGAGGTCTTGCCCGACAGCGTCGGCCCGAGCAGCACGTTGAGCGTGCCACCGTCGAGCGTCAGCGAGACGTCGCTGATGTGCGGAACGCCGTCCACGGAACGGCTGACGTGATCCAGTGTGACGGTCATGAGCGTCCTCCCGCTTCGAGCAGGGGACTTTGCGGCACGGCATGGCTGGCGATCCAGTCGTCAAGTGCCGCGATCTGATCGGCACTTAGTCGCAGGCCAAGCTTGGAGCGCCGCCAGACGATATCCTCGGCGGTCACCGCCCATTCGTTGTTCATGAGATAGCGCACCTCGCGTTCCGTCAGCGTGGCGCCGAAGGACTGGCCGAGATCGGCCGCCGACTTGGCGTCGCCGAGGAGCTTGATGGCGCGGGTTCCATAGGCCCGCGCCAGGCGGCGGGCATGCTCGACGGAGAGGAAGGGATAGCCGCGCTGGAGGTCCGCGATCAGCGCGTCGACCGCCGACACGTCCATGTCGCCGCCGGGCAGCGGCCATTTGCCGGTCCAGCCCTCGCGCGCCTTGGCGCTGCGCAAATAGGGCGCGAGACGCTCGAGCGCCTCCTCGGCAAGACGCCGGTAGGTCGTGATCTTGCCGCCATAGATCGACAGCAGCGGCGCGCCGCCGGGCGTGTCGAGCTCGAACACGTAATCGCGGGTCGCAGCCTTGGCTTCGCTGGCGCCATCGTCATAGAGCGGGCGCACGCCGGAATAGGTCCAGACGACGTCCTCAGCCTTCACGGGCTTGGCGAGATATTCGCTCGCGGCGGTGCAGAGATACTGGATCTCTTCGGCCGTCGCCTTCACCTTGGCGGGGTCGCCGTCATAATCGCGGTCGGTGGTGCCGATCAGCGTGAAATCGTCCTGGTAGGGAATGACGAAGATGATGCGGCCGTCCGCGTTCTGGAACATGTAGGCGCGGTCGTGGTCGTAGAGTTTTTTGACGACGATGTGCGAGCCCTGCACCAGGCGGACTTTTGCCTTCGCGTTCACGCCGGCGCCGCGCCCGAGCACGTCCTCGACCCAGGGACCGCCGGCATTGACCAGCGCGCGGGCTCGGATCGTCGAGCGTGCGCCGGTAATGGTGTCGACCAGGCCGACGGTCCATACGCCGTCGGACTGGCGGATCTCGGTGGCGCGGGTGCGGGTACGGATGTCGGCGCCCTTGTCGGCGGCATCGCGCGCATTGAGCACGACGAGGCGGGCGTCATCGACGAAGCAGTCGGAATATTCGAAAGCGCGCGAATAGCGGTTCGGGATCAGCGGACGGCCGACTTCGTCCTTGGTCAGATCGACCGAACGGGTTGCCGGCAACAGATGGCGGCCACCGATATGATCGTAGAGGAAAAGGCCCAGGCGGAGCAGCCAGGCCGGGCGCAGGCCGGCGTGATGCGGCAAAACGAAACGAAGGGGACGGATGATGTGGGGCGCGACGCCCCAGAGGATCTCGCGCTCGATCAACGCTTCGCGGACAAGGCGGAATTCGTAATATTCGAGATAGCGCAGGCCGCCGTGCACGAGCTTGGTCGACCAGGACGACGTCCCGCTAGCCAGGTCGTTCATTTCGCACAGGAAAACCGTGTTGCCCCGGCCGACCGCATCGCGCGCGATGCCGCAACCGTTAACACCGCCTCCAATGATGGCGAGGTCGAAAACACGCTCCAACTGACGCATCCCCCGGCGATCGCCCATTCGCTTAGGCGATTTTGCTTTCGCTTTCGATTAGATCAGAACCGAAAACGAAAGCAAGGCGAAAGAAAGCGAAAATGGAACTTTTTTCGTGGGCAAACCGGTGATTTTTGCTGGGCAACAGGATGAAACGGTGGGCAGTACCCTCCCTTGGGTCGGCTCACATGGACCATCCAAAAGAGATCGTCATGCCCGGGCTTGTCCCGGGCATCCACGTTTCTTTGTGCCACGGGGCTAGGCGTGGATGGCCGGGACCAGCCCGGCCGTGACGATGCGGAAGCATCGGCCCGCTACCTCAACCGCACCACCGGCGCCGCTTCGGGCGCGGAATCCTGAGTGGGCTCCGTTGCAGCGTCGTCCTCGGGGGAGCCTTTCGGCATCGCCTCGACCACCTCGATGCCCTTGCTGTGGCAGATCGTGGCGAGACGCTCGGGCAGTTCCTGGTCGGTAACGAAGGTCTGGATCTGGCTGATATGGGCGATGCGCACCGGCGCGCTGCGGCGGAGCTTTGTTGAATCGGCGACCAGCATCACGCTGCGCGCATTCGCGATGATCGCCTGCGCGACCTGCACCTCGCGATAGTCGAAGTCGAGCAGCGCGCCTTCTTCATCGATCGCGGACGCACCGATGATGGCGTAGTCGACCTTGAACTGGCCGATCAGCTGCGTCGCGGTCGAGCCGACCACCGCACCGTCGGCGCGCCGCACCGTGCCGCCGGCGACCACCACCTCGATGCGGGGATGGCGATAGAGCAGCATCGCGACGTTGAGGTTGTTGGTGATGACGAGCAGGTCCTCGTGCGAGGTCAGCGCGCTTGCGACCTCTTCCGTCGTGGTGCCGATGTTGATGAAGAGCGAGCAGCCGTTCGGGATCAGCGAGGCGGCCGCAGCGCCGATCGCCTTCTTCTCGTCGGCGGCGACGAAGCGCCGCGCCTCGTAGGCGAGGTTTTCGACGCCCGAGGCGATGATAGCGCCGCCATGGATCCGGGTCAGCGAGCGGCGCTCGCAGAGATCGTTGAGATCTTTCCGGATGGTCTGCGCCGAAACCTCGAAACGGCGCGCGAGCTCTTCGACCATCACCCGGCCCGAGGCGCGGGCGATGTTGAGGATTTCGGCCTGGCGATGGGTCAATCCGGTCACGGGCGGCAACCTCACATCAGAGTTCTGCATGGTGCGGCGGTTCGACGCCGAGGTCAACGAGAGAGCGCGGTAAAGTTAACGACGGCGCGCCGGCGCCCTGCCCTCACCACTTCATGGCGGCCGCGACAAGCTTCATCAGGGCGTCATCATCGTAAGCGCGGGCCGAGGCGACGGCGCCGGCAGCGACAAGATCGTCGTGACTGAGCGAGGTCCGCATGCCGATCGTCGGTATGCCCGCGGCCGAGGCCGATTGAATTCCGGAGCGGGAATCCTCGAACGCGATCGAGGCATGGGCGGCGGCACCGGCGAAGCGCAGCCCTTCCAGATAAGGCAGCGGATGCGGCTTGCCGTGCGGCAGTTCGTCGCCGATCACGATCGCCTTGAAGCGATCCATGATGCCGAGCCCCGACAGCAGCATCTCCGCATTCAGTCGCGGTGCATTGGTGACGGCGACCATGGGAACGCCCGTCGCGTCCGCCTTGTCGAGCAGCGCCATCAGGCCCGGTACCGGCTTGATCTGCCCGGCCACCAGCGTGCGGAAGATGTGCTCTTTCTCGTCGAGAATCGCTGCGCGCCGCTCCGGCAACACGTCGCTCAAGAATCGCTCCCCGATCGACACATTGGAGAAGCCCTGCAACTCCTTCGAAAACCGTGCATGATCGAACACGTGACCGCGCGGGCCAAACACCTGGTTGAACGCCTCGCGATGCAGCGCGTCGGTATCGGCGAGCGTGCCGTCGATGTCGAACAGCAGAGCCTGGCCCGTGGTTTGCGACATTTCAAATGATTCCTCTTCGCCGGGGCGCACTAATAGCCGAGAATTCCTCGTCCGTCATTCCGGGACGTGCCGCAAGGCGCGGGCCCGGAATCCATCCAATCGCACACGCTGCGGCCCGAATGACGAGTGAGCACACTCGACAAATCGGCGCGCGGCTGCAACACTACCTGCAAGAGCAAAAAGGAGAAAACGATGACCATCGATCGGCGCGAACTGGCCGTCTCGGCCCTGGCACTTGCCGCTCTCGGCGCGGCTCCCGCGCTGGCCGCCTCAGTGGACGAAGAGGCGGTTGCGAAAAAGGTCGAGGCTTTTCGTCTCGCCCAGATTGCGGCGGATCCAAAGGCGCTCGGCGCGCTCTGCTGGGACGATCTCAGCTACAGCCATTCCAGCGGCAAGGTCGAGGACAAGGCGACCTTCATCGCCAACGCCACGGATGGAAAATCGAAATTCCTGTCGATCGAGTACAAGGACCCGACCATCAAGGTCGTCGGCCCCGCCGCGATCGTGCGCTTCCACTGGATCGCCGAGCAGGAGATGGCGGCTGATGGGAAAAAAGTGCCGACCAACCTTCACATCCTGATGAACTGGCAGAAGCAGGGCGACGACTGGAAGCTGCTGTCGCGCGCCGCGACGAAGCTTTGATGTAATTCACTTCATTCCGGGGCGCGCCGTGAGGCGCGAGCCCGGAATGACCTGTGGATGCTGCATCGCCCCGCAACGGGCGCGCGGATTCCACGACATAAATTCCAATCACGCCGCTTCCTTCAAATCTCCATTCACCAAACGCCGCGCGGCGCGTTCCGCTTCGCGTGCGTTGCGGAAGATCTGGCCTTCGAGGCGGTTGAAGCGGTGGGAGGAAGCGAAGAAGCGGTATCCCTCCGGGTTGCGTACGACGATACCTGCTGTCTGTGAATTGACTTCAATGATGTAGCTGTCCGGCATTGCCCGTGATTCCTCGAGTGCGGGCAAATAACGGTGCTCCTGCCCAATGGTTCCTATGGGCATGCGGCCGTTTCCACCCCGAATCGACACGCAATGGAGTACGCTGCGACCTCATCCGTTTTGTGACTTGTTCTTGGCGAAGCCGCGACATCCGCGGCGCACGATCACCACATGCGTTAAGGCAACACATGCGTTAAGGCTCCGCGCGCTTACGTCGCGATCGGCGGCGCGGTGCGATTGACGGTCTGCGGGCGACCGTGATCATCGATCGAGACATAGGTGAAGTTGCCGTCGGTGACGAGGAACGGATGCTGTTCGCCGCGGCGCAGCGCCCAGGCTTCGAGACGCACCGTGAGCGAGGTGCGCCCAACGCGCACGAGCGTGGCGTAGACCGAGACGAGATCGCCGACGTAGACCGCTTTGCGAAAATTCATCGCTTCGATCGCGACCGTCACGGTGCGCGACTTCGCGACTTTCGAGGCGAACACGCCGCCACCGACGTCCATCTGGCTGAGCAGCCAGCCGCCGAATATGTCGCCATTGGCGTTGGTGTCGGCGGGCATCGCAAGCGTGCGGATGCAGAGATCGCCGCGGGGTTCGGTGCTGGTCTGTTCGGTCATGCCTCTCTCGTTTGAAAATTTCCAGGTATTGATGGGTGCCTAGCTTAGCCGAAAGCGCAAATATCAACACCGTCATTCCGGAGCGCAGCAAAGCGCGAGCCCGGAATCCATTGAACCGCAGAGATTGTAGATGAATGGATTCCGGGCCTGCGCCTGTCGGCGCATCCCGGAATGACGGAAGACCTAATCCGGCCTGACCATCTCGAACATGTTTTCCGGCTTGATCTCGAAATAGTCGCCGCGCCGTCCCGCCCGGACGATCGGACGAGTCGCAGCCGTCTGGTAGACGCCGTCCTGGATGAAGGCCTTGTCGATGTGGACGGCGACGACCTCGCCGAGCGTCAGCCAGGCATCGGCCTGCCGGCCATCGGCGCCCTTGAGGCGCACGATGTCGGACACCCTGCATTCGAAGGCGACCGGGCTCTCGCCGACGCGCGGCACGTTGACGAGCCTGCCGGGCACGGCTGACAGCCCCGCGATCTTGAACTCGTCGACCTCGGGGGCGACGTGGGCGGCGGTCGCATTCATCTGCTTCGCCAGGTCCATAGTGGCGAGATTCCAGACGAACTCCTTCGTCGCCTCGATATTGCCGACGGTGTCCTTCCAGTTGGTGGAGGAGAAGCCGATGATCGGCGGGGTGTAGCAGAAGGCGTTGAAGAAGCTGTAGGGCGCGAGGTTGACGTGGCCCGTGGCGTCACGCGAGGAGATCCAGCCGATCGGCCGCGGCGCGATGATGGCATTGAAAGGATCGTGCTTGAGGCCATGGCCCTTGGCGGGCTCGTAGAAGTGCAGGTCTTTCTCGGTCACGTTGCTTTTTCCCTGATCGTCATTGCGAGCGCAGCGAAGCAATCCAGACTGTCTCCGCGGCGGGATCCTGGATTGCTTCGCTGCGCTCGCAATGACGGAGTTTGTTGGTCCGTGTTGCGCGCCAATCGCCCGGTCATCCGGGGTAGGTCCGCAAGACCGATCCCAGAATGACGTCCAGCTTGCTTATAGGGGCAATTGCACCACGCGTCAGTGACGCGGCGACAGGCCTGCGATGACGAAATCGATCATCTGATCGATCGTGGGGCCCGGCTTGGTGGCGCATTGAGCGATCATCTGGGGATGGAAGAAGCGCATCATCGCTGTGCAGGCGCAGAGCGAGGCCAGTTGCAGGTCCGGCGCCTCGAATTCGCCGGAGGCGGCACCTTGCGCGATCACCTGGCCGATGATCGAGGCGATACACTCCATATGGGCGACGCAAACGTCCCAGTCCTCCTGCATCGCGATCTCGACCATCTCATGCAGCTTGGAATCACCGACATAACGCTCGGTGTTCATGCGATGGATGGTGGTCAGTAACTGCCGGAAGCGGTCGCGCACCGGACCGGGATCGGCCACGATCCGCTGCGCCTCGAGTTCGACCTCGCCCATCAGCGAGCGGGCCACGGCCTGGTGGATCGCCTTCTTCGATTCGAAGAAGCGATAGACGTTGGCCGGGCTCATCCGCAGCTCTTTGGCGATGTCGCCGACAGTGGTCTTCTGGTAGCCGATCTGGCGGAACAGCCGCTCGGCCACCTCGAGGATGCGCTCCCGGGTGTCGCCTTCGATATGTTCCGAAACCAGTGTCATCTGTCGGGACTCGTCAAAACTCACTCTTCATTTATTCAGCCGCTTCAGCAAGCGGAAATGCGGGCTCGGCATCGCTGCCATGCTGCGGCGCAACCTCCGGCTGCTCGGCCGTTCCAGCCTCGTCGAGGCTCTTGCGGAACCACAGGGCGTAGAGGCCCGGCAGATACAGGAGCGTCAGGAAGGTCGCAACGAACAATCCGCCCATGATGGTGATCGCCATCGGGCCCCAGAACGCCGAGCGCGACAGCGGGATCATGGCGAGGATCGCGGCGAGCGCGGTCAGCACCACCGGACGCGCACGCCGGACGGTCGCCTCCACGATCGCCTCGCGCCGGGTCAGGCCATGGGAGACGTCGGTCTCGATCTGGTCGACCAGGATGACCGCGTTGCGCATGATCATACCGGCGAGCGCGATCAGGCCGAGCAGCGCCACGAAGCCGAACGGCTGGTTGGCGACGTTGAGCCCGAGGGACGCACCGACGATGCCGAGCGGCGCGGTGAGGAACACCAGGATCAGGCGTGAGAAGCTCTGGAGCTGGATCATCAACAGCGTCAGCATCACCATGACCATCACCGGGAAGAGGATGAAGATCGAGGCATTGCCCTTGGCGGATTCCTCGAACGCGCCACCCGGCTCGATGCGGTAGGCCGGCTCGAGGTAGTCCTTGATCTGTTGCAGCTTCGGCGTGATCTGGCTGGTGACGTCGGGCGCCTGGACACCGTCGACGACGTCGGAGCGCACGGTGATCGCCATGTCGCGGTTGCGCCGCCACAGGATCGGCTCCTCGTGGGAATACTCGATCTTGGCAATCTGCTGGAGCGGGACGGCAACGCCATTGCGCGAGGTGATGGTGAGATCGCCGACATGGGCGAGGTCGAGCCGCTCGGACGGAATCGCACGGGCGACCACGCCGACCTTCTCGATGCCGTCGCGCACGGTCGTGACCTGCGCACCGGAGATCAGCATCGCGAGCGACTGCGAGACCTCCTGCGGGGTGAGGCCCATCGCACGCGCGCGGTCCTGATCGACGACGAGCTTGAGATACGGCGACTGCTCGTTCCAGTCGAGCTGGACGTCCTTGACGTTCTTATTCTGCCGCATGACGTCGCGGACCTGGTAGGCGATCTCGCGCACCTTGTTGGGATCGGGGCCGATCACGCGGAACTGCACGGGGAAGCCGACCGGGGGACCGAAATTGAAGCGGTCGACGCGGACGCGGGCTTCGTTGAGCGCGCCGTCGGAAACGGCGTTCTCGAGCTTCGCCTTGATGCGCTCGCGCGCCTCGACACCCTTGGCGACGATGACGATCTCGGCAAAGGCCTCGTTCGGCAGCTGCGGATTGAGGCCGAGCCAGAAGCGCGGCGAACCCTGCCCGACATAGGCCGTGTAGGTCGCGATGTCCTGGTCATCCTTCAACAGCTTCTCGGCATCCTTCACCGCCTTTTCGGTGACGTTGAAGGCGGTGCCTTCCGGCAGGCGGAGCTGGAGGAACAGCTCGGGCCGCTCGGACAGCGGGAAGAACTGCTGCTGCACATGGCCGAAGCCGACGATCGAGGCGACGAAGACGCCGACGGTCGCGACCACCACCGTGATGCGGTGGTTGACGCACCATTGCACGATGGCGCGAAGGCCGCGGTACATGCGGGTCTCATAGACCGCGTGCGGATCGTGGTTGTGGTGCAGCTTGATGTTGGGCAACAGCTTGACGCCGATATAGGGCGTGAAGATCACCGCGACGAACCAGGACGCGACCAGCGCGATCGCCACGATCCAGAAGATGCTGCCGGCATATTCGCCGACCGCCGAATTGGCAAAGCCGATGGGGAGGAAGCCAGCGGCCGTGACCAGCGTTCCCGTGAGCATCGGAAACGCAGTGGATTCCCAGGCAAAGGATGCCGCGCGGATGCGGTCCCAGCCCTGCTCCATCTTCACCACCATCATCTCGACTGCGATGATGGCGTCGTCGACCAAAAGGCCGAGCGCGATGATCAGCGCGCCAAGCGAGATGCGGTGCAGGTCGAGCGACATCGAGTTCATGACGATGAACACGATGCCGAGCACCAACGGCACCGAGAGGGCGACCACGATGCCGGTGCGCCAGCCGAGTGCAACAAAGGACACGAACAGCACGATCGCAAGCGCTTCCACGAAGGAGTGCACGAACTCGCCCACCGCATGCTCGACCACGTGGGGCTGGTCGGCGATCAGCTCGACGTCGATGCCCTGCGGCACCGCCTTCATGAATTCGCTGGTCGCCTTTTCGACCTCCTTGCCAAGCTCGAGGATGTTGGCGCCCTTGGCAGTGACGACGCCGATACCGATCGCGGGCTTGCCTTCCTGGCGCACGACGAAACTGGGCGGATCGACGTAACCGTGGGTGACGGTTGCGATGTCGCCGAGGCGGAAGACGCGGCCATTGCTTTCGACCGGCGTCTCGGCAACAGCCTTGGCGCCGTCGAGCGCGCCGGTCACGCGCAGCGGCACGCGCTGCGAGGACGTTTCGACCGTGCCGGCGGGGGTCACGTTATTCTGCTTGGCCAGCGAATCGAACAGCGCCTGCGGCGTGATGCCGAGAGTCGCGAGTTTCGCATGCGAGAACTCGACATAGATGCGCTCGTCCTGTGTGCCGTAGACGTCGACCTTGGTCACGCCCGGAACTTTGAGGAGGCGCTGGCGGAAACCTTCGGCGGTCTTCTTGAGCTGCGCATAATCAGCGCCGTCGCCGGTCATCATGTAGAGAATCGAATCGACGTCGGAGAACTCGTCATTGACGACGGGGCCGAGAATGCCCGACGGCAGCTGGCCCTGCACGTCGACGAGCTTCTTGCGCAGGAGATAGAAAAGATACGGCACGTCCTTCGGCGGCGTGTTGTCGCGGAAGGTCACCTGCATCGCGGTGAAGGCGGGCTTCGAGTAGGTCTGCACCTTCTCGAAATAGGGCAGCTCTTGAAGCTTCTTCTCGATGGGATCGGCGACCTGGGTCTGCATCTCCTGCGCCGTCGCACCCGGCCACATCACCGAGACGTTGACCACTTTCACCGTGAAGAACGGATCCTCGGCGCGGCCGAGCTTCTGATAGGAGAAGAAGCCGGCGGCGCCGAGCACGATCATCAGGAACAGGACCAGCGTCGGATGGCTGACGGCCCAGGCGGAAAGGTTGAAGCGCTTCATCGCACTCTCTCCAGAGATGACCCAATTGCCAAAAACAAAACAACCAACCCTTCAACCCGTCATTGCGAGGTAGCGAAGCGATCCAGGGGGCTGGGCAGGTTCTGGATCACTTCGCCGCTTCTTCCATCGCATTCGCGCGACGGCCGAAACTCACCTCGCAATGACGGAACCGTATTAGAACGACAGCGAGGACACGATCCGGACCTTCTGGTTCGGATCGAGCTTCTGCACGCCGAGCGCGACGATCTTCGCACCCTCTTCCACGCCACTGGTGATGACGACGTCGTTGCTCTCGTAGGATTTCACCGTGACTGGCTTCAGCGCGACGGCGCCGTTGTCGTCCACGACGTAGAAGGAGGGCTTGCCGCCTTCGTTGAACAGCGCCGACAGCGGCAGCCGCGCGACGCGCTCGGTGGCGGCATCCGACAGCGTCAGCGTCGCGGTCATGCCAAGCGCGACCTTGTCGTCGGCTTCCGGCAGCGAGAATTTCGCAAGATAGGTGCGCGTGGCCGGATCGGCGGCAGGCGCGATCTCGCGCAGCTTGGCGGCGTACTTCTTGTTCGGCTCCGACCAAAGAGTGACGCTGGCGACGCCCGACTTGGCGCGTCCGACCAGCGTCTCAGGGATCGCGACGACCGCTTCCTTCTCGGCAAAGCGGGCGACGCGGATCGAAGCCTGGCCCGCGGCGACCACCTGGCCGGGCTCGATCAGCGTTGCGGTGACGACGCCGCGGGCGTCGGCGTTGAGCGTCGCGTAGGAAAGGGAATTCTTGGTCAGCTCGACCGAGCGCTCGGCGCGATTCAACCGCGCGCGGGCCTCGTCGGCGGCCGCACGGCTCGTATCCATCTGCGCGTCGGTGGTCCAGCCCTTGGCCTTGAGGTCCTTGGCACGTTGCTCTGCGGCGGCAGCCTGGGCCAGCACGCCGGTCGCTGCAGTCTGCTCGGCCACGGCCTGCTCGGCCTGAAGCTTCAGATCGACTTCATCGAGGGTCGCGAGCGGCTGGCCCTCCTCGACGGTCTGGCCGACCTCGACGAGGCGCTTGGCCACCTTGCCGGCGACGCGGAAACCGAGGTCGCTCTCGATCCGGGGCCGGATGGTGCCGACGAAGCTACGCTCCGGCGTGTCGGCCTCGTAATGGGCGGTTGCGACCAGAACCGGCCGCGGTGGCTCGGCCTTTTGCGCCACGGTGTCATTGCATCCGGCCAGCGCCACGGCCATCAGGGCCAGCGAAGCACCTGCCAAGAGCCTGGAATAGCTCGACAAAATCGACCGGACGAACATCGGACACTCCTGCGACTGTGTTCCGGAGAAATGTCGACTAATCACTGATAAAAGTCAATAATCGTCAGTCATCAGAAAAACGTGAGCGTTAGGGGATAGTAGTGGGTCTCCCTCCCGTCGCCCTGGCGAAAGCCAAGGCCCATTACCCCTGAAGTCTGTTGTTGAAAGAAACGTCTCCCCACCTGCCCCAAGAGGGGCCGCGGGGTATGGGCCCTGGCTTTCGCCAGGGCGACGCATGAAGGCTACCGCCCGTGCTCGGCGAACTCGTGCTCGCTCTCGTGGCCGCCGACGAACACCAGGATGCCGGCGATCAGGGGCAGGATCGCGAGAACCAGGAGGCCGGTCGAGGTCTGGCCGGTGGCTTCCTTGACCCAGCCGATCAAATAGGGCCCGGCGAAGCCGGCGAGATTGCCGATCGAGTTGATCAGGGCGATGGCGCCGGCGGCCGCCATACCGGAAAGCCAGGCGGTCGGCAGGGTCCAGAACACGCCGAAGCAGCAGAATACGCCGATCGCGGCCACCGTCAGCGCCACCATCGTCAGGGTGGGATCGGTGAGATATGAGGAGACGCCGAGCGCGACGGCAGTGAGCAGCAGCGGCGCACCGACATGCATCACACGCTCGCGCGTGGCATCGGAATGCCGCGCCCACAGGATCATGGCGATGGTGCCGAACAGGTACGGAATCGCGGTGACGAAGCCGGTCTGCGCATTTGTGAGCCCAAAAGCCTTCACGATCTGCGGCAGCCAGAACTGCATGCCGTAGAGCGCACCGACGAAGCCGAAATAGATCAGGCTCAGCGCTATCACCTTCGGCGACGACAAGGCTTCGCCGAGCGAGAGGTGCTTCACCGCCTGCTTGGCTGCGACTTCCGAATCAAGCCTGGCCTTGAGCCACGCCTTCTGCTCGGCCGACAGCCAATCCGCCTTCTCCGGCTTGTCGGTGAGATAGAACCAGGTGACGATGCCAAGCAGCACCGACGGCACGCCCTCGATGATGAACAGCCACTGCCAGCCCTGCAGGCCCAGCACACCGTCGAGCCCGAGCAGCAGGCCCGAGATCGGCGCGCCGATCACAGTCGAGACCGGCACCGCAATGGCAAAGGCCGCGAGGAAGCGCGCGCGATATTCGGCAGGGTACCAATAGGTGAGATAAAGGATGATGCCGGGGAAGAAGCCGGCTTCGGCGACACCGAGCAAGAAGCGCAGGACGTAGAAGCTGGTGACGCCGTTGACCGTCGCCATCAGCGCCGAGATCACGCCCCAGGTCACCATGATGCGGGCGATCCAGCGGCTCGCGCCGAATCTCTCCAGCGCCAGGTTGCTCGGCACCTCGAAGATGAAATAGCCGATGAAGAAGATGCCGGCGCCCCAGGAGAAGATCAGCGGCGTGAACTTCAACTCCGCATTCATGGTCAGCGCCGCGAAGCCGAGATTGACGCGGTCGAGATAGGAAAAGAAGTAGGCCAGCACCAGGAAAGGAATCAGGCGCCAGGAGATGGCGCGGATGGTCGAGGTCTCGACCGCGCTCTTGTTAGGGTTCTTGGCAGTGCCTGCGGAACCGGCAAAGGTAGCGGTCTGGCTCATGGCGTCCCCCTTGGTTGTTGCTTTTCTCAGGTCCGAGGGCGGTTTTGAGCATCGCGGCGAAAGAGTCAATGGAGCGAGCAATGCACGGAACGCAATCGACCACCCCTGTTGCGCCTTTGCAGGTATCGCTGGTCCGCGCCGCCCTCGCTCTCGTCGTGATCGCCTGCGGCCTCACCCTGCGCTGGTATGGCTTTCCGCTTGGGCTGCCCGCTTTCGTCGTGAAGTATGGCGGCTCGCTGCTATGGGCGACCATGGTGTTTTTGCTGGTCGGCGCCGTGCTGCCACACCTGACGCGGACGAAGATTGCGGCCATTGCGACGGCGATTGCGGTTCTGGTCGAGTTGTCCCGGCTGGTGCATACACCGTGGCTCGATGCGTTCCGCCTCACGACCGCCGGCGCGCTGCTCCTGGGGCGGATCTTTTCGCTGTGGAATGTTTTGGCCTATGTCGTGGGTATTGTTGTCGGCGCCTGGCTCGATCAGATCGCAGGGTGGGCAAAGGCGCGCTAGCGCCGTGCCCACCATCTTGCCTCAACGAAACATAAGCGGTGGGCACGCTTCGCTTTGCCCACCCTACGAAGCCGCGACTTCCTCCGCCAATTGAAACCGCTCGAAGCGATCGAGCTCGTCCTCGATCCTGCGCTTCAGCTCCTTGCGGCCGGCCGTCTTCTTGCCGTTGCCGACCCAGGTCCATTTCTGCATCAGGAGTTTCTTGTTTTGCCGATCGGTCTTGAGGTCCAGCGCGGCCACGATCTCGTCGCCGACGAGCACCGGCAGCGCGAAATAGCCGAGCTTGCGCTTGGCCTTCGGCACATAGGCTTCAAAGAGGTGATTGTAGCCGAAGATGAGATTGGTGCGCTTGCGCTGAATGATCAGGGGATCGAAGGGCGAGAGGATGTGCACGAGATCGGGCGGTGCCCCCTCGCCCGGCTCCAGCGCCGACGGCGTCGCCCAATGCTCCTGCTTGCCCGCGCCTTCCAAAGCAAGCGATACGAGTTCGCCGCGTCGGACCCGTGATGCGATCAGGCGCGCCACCGCCTTCTTGCTCGGCGCGTCGAGATGGCAGATCGAATCGAGGCTCACGACGCCCTGAGCGCGCAGCGCGCGGTCGAGCAGGTAGGTGATACCGTCCTTCGCTGAGGCCGGCTTCGGCAGCTTGTCCCAGCCGAAATGGCGCGTCATCAGTTCATAGGTCTTGAGCATGCCCTGGCGTTCGCTGATTGTGACGACGCCAGTGTAGAAGGCGAGTTGCAACGCCCGCTTCGAGGGCTTGCGGCTCTGCCACAGATGCTCTTTCTCGGTGAGGACGTCATCCTCGATGTCGCGGATCGTCAGCGGGCCGGCCCGCACCAGCCGCATTACCTTGCGCATGTCGGCCGCCGTCACCGACGCGAACCATTTGTGCCCCTCGCGGCGGTGCTCGCGCATCGCCGGCAGGAAGAAACGGAAGTCGCTCGACGGCACGTAGGACAGCGCATGCGTCCAGTATTCGAATACGCTCCTGTCGACGCTCTGGGCGTGGCTCAGGTCGGCTCGGCGATAGGACGGGATGCGGCTGTAGAGAATGTGGTGATGGCAGCGCTCGATGACGTTGATGGTGTCGATCTGCACATAGCCGAGATGGGCGATGGCATCGGCAACCGCTTGCGCGCCCGCGCCAAAGGGCTCGCGGGTATCGAGCCGTTGCGCGTGCAGCCAGATCTGTCGCGCCTGTGACGTCTGAAGCGGGAGTGGTTTGGGCGTGCGGGACATTGCGAGCGGCAATGTAGCGGGATTCGCAAGCAAGCAAAGAAACAACGGCAACGAAAAAGCCGCGCTGCCACCTGCTGACAGCGCGGCCGGCCCCGGCACGAAGGCCGGTGCTACTTCATCATCTGCGCCTTCATGTAGTGCTTGCAGGCACTGGGCATCTTGCCGTTGCTCATGTCGGTGTTGGCCATCGCCATTTCCTTGTTCATGCCCATCTTGGACGAACCATCGGGCATGGCAGCCACTGTCGTCAGCGTGGCGCCCATATTGGCGCTCGTGCAGGCCATCATCTTCGCCGAAGCGGGCGAAAGCGCGAGTGCGACAAAGGCGGCGGCGGTCAGCAAAGTCTTCATCGAAAAGTCTCCTCAAGTAAAACGAAACCGGCGTCGTGCCGGCCTTCGCAACTACGTATTGTCTGCGAGGAGCGTTTCGCGAAGAAGGACGCTTTCATTGCTGCAGTGCAAGGAGGGCCCGGCTCAAGGCCCGCGCTTCGCCCCCTTGGGACGGTCCCCAATGCTGCCGGTCGCAACATCAGGCTCGCAGGCGGCCTTGCCGCGGTCGGTCGCCTGGCAGCGATAGACGCTGCCGGTCAGGCGATCGACCAGCCACATATTGTCCTCGGTCACGCCTTCCAGGCCGACATAGCGATTGGTGAGACCCGTGACCAATGTCGACAGCAGGATCGCGACCGCGATCATCGCCGCGCCGATATAGATCGGCATTGAACTCTGCGAAGTCGTCCGATCCGGCGGGCCGCCACGATTGAACTGATAGTCACTCGGCCTTGGCACTGTTCCGAACCGGCTCCCTTCGCGGGGCTAGCGTTTCTTCCGGGGTGAAGGGGTTTGCTAGGCGCCCATCTGGCCGATTTCTTGTTCGCAGCCGGGCCGCGCGACGACCGCTTTGCGACCATCGTCGAGCGAGGGTGTCCAAAACGAAGGGCGGCCCCGATCGGGCCGCCTTTGCTTCGCCTGTTTGCTCGTCAGCGGCGGCCGAACGATCCGCCCATATGCCGCCGAAGAGGCCGCCGGGAAAAGTCGACGGTCGATCCGCAGCGCTCTTTCGAAGCTCGAATAGACAGGCGTGCTTCCCGACCAACGCAAACGTCCCTGTCTTGTCGGTGGTCGGCCGCTGCCGTGGACCTACATGCGATTGGATGCTGACCGGCTCCGGCGCTAGAATAAGCATCGAGATCAATCCTTTCTGAATGTGATCCGCATCACATCAGGGTGTTTGAACCTGACCTAGGCTCGCAGCATCAAATCGCCATCAGGCGTCATAGCGAGGATTTACGACAATGACCCGTTTCAACACATTTTTCGGATTGAAGGCGATTACCATCTCGGCCGCGCTGTCCCTGACGGCGGGCCTGGCACTCGCCGGCGACAACAACGTCACCGCCAACCAGATCCTGGATGCGCTGAAGTCGAAGCCCCTGACCCGCGGGCTGTCCACCGGTCCACAGACCGACACCCCGAATCAGGCCAAGGAGGCGAGCTTCCTCAACACCGTGCGCAACCGGCAGACCCGGTCGCTGTCGATGGGCGAGCGTGAGCAGATCGCCGAGCTCGCGGCGAGCAAGCCGAAGATCGATCTGGAGATCCAGTTCGACTACAACTCGGCCAACATCGCCAAGACCTCAATGGGGTCGGTGCAGGCGCTCGGCAAGGCGCTGTCCGACCCGGCGCTGAAGGGCTCGACCTTCGTGGTCGCCGGCCACACCGATGCGATCGGCAGCGATCCCTTCAACCAGGATCTCTCCGAGAAGCGCGCCGATACCATCAAGAAGTACCTGGTCCAGAATTACGGCCTCAGCTCCGGTGACCTCGTCACCGTCGGCTACGGCAAGACCAAGCTGAAGGACACCGCGAACGGCACCGACCCGGTCAACCGTCGCGTCCAGGTCGTGAACATGGAAACCAAGACGACAGCCTCGAAGTGATTGCGGCGTCCGATTCGAAAACTCGCCGGCCGCGCCCGCGGCGGGCGAGTTTCATATCCAGTTCTGGAAGATCATCAGCCGGTTGAAGTTCTGCATCGAGGTGCCGACGAAGGCGGCGGAGATCGGCAACATGACGGCGAAGCCGATGGCTGCGATCGCGACATAGGCCCACAGCACCCAAGGCGGAAGCTTGTCACGTCGCAGCACATAGACCAGTGCGAGCGAGGACGCGGTCGCGGCCGGCAGATAGTAGTAGATGAAGCCGAGCGTGCGCGGCAGCAGCGCCCAGGCAAGATACGGCCCGAAATAAAATGCCGAGACGAGGAACGCATCCCAGCGCCGCGTGACGATGAAGTCGCGCAACACGACCGCCAGCGCGAGCAGCGCCGGCCACAGCACGAGGGGATTGCCGAGGAAAACGACTGCGGAGATGCTGTTGTCGCCGACCTTGTCGAACAGGAACCACACCGGACGTACGAGAAACGGCCAGGACGGCCATGAGCTCATATAGGTATGCCCGGCGATCGCGGTCGTGGTGTTGTCGGCGAAGATGCGCCGCTGGGCCTCGATCAGACCGGATGGCGCCAGTCCGTAGAGCGGCAGGAACGCGGCGAGATAGAACACCGCCGGCAACAGGACGAAGCAGAGCGCGAAATGCTGCGCCCTGAAATCCGGCCAGAGGTCGGGCCGATACCAGTCGGTCGGCTTCGCGTCGGCAAACAGCGTGCGCCAGCTCTGCATCAAGCGGATCGCCGCGACGATGACGATGCAGGCCGCCAGCGGAAACAGGCCGCTCCATTTGCAGGCGGCGGCAACACCGAACAATCCGCCGGCCAGCGCAAACAACCGGTGCGGTCGCTCTCTCCGAAAGCCATGCATGAAGGCCGCCGACGCCAGCAGGCCGAAGGCAAGCGCAAAGATGTCGAGCATCGCGATGCGCGACTGTACGAACAACATCTGGTTGAAGAAAGCAATCAGCGCCGCCGCGATCGCGGGGCCTTCGGCCGAAAACAGCGCGAGGCCGCAAAGATAGACGGCGACGACCGCGAGCGCGCCGAACAGCGTTGCCGGATAGCGCCAGCCCAGCGAATTGTCGCCGAAGGCCGCGATCGACAGCGCGATAAGCTCCTTTGCCAGCGGTGGATGCATCGGATTGAGCACGGGTTTCGGCATGACCGGCTCGAGCATCTGCCGCGCGGCCGGCACGTAATGCACCTCGTCGAACACGAATTTGTCCGGCGTCGAGACGCCAATCAGAAGCACGAGATGCGCGACTAGGAAAATAACGACAGGGATCACTGCGCTCCGCGACATCGGCGACGCAGAAGTCACTTGGTGCTGTCGTTGTGCGGATGTTTTGCGTGGCAAATCTGCTTCACCGCGAAGAAAAATATCTTTGCTCAGCGCATTGAACGCATTCTGGCGCAACTGTCACTAACCATGACGCTCGTGATGCGCTACTTGTGATAATTATACCACATCGCAAGCGAGAGCGATCCGGTACGATACGGGACACATCGATCGGCTATGAGATGATTTTGCGATTTCGCGTTGTTCTTCCTGCATTGCTTGCGGCTCTCTCTTGCACGGCGTCCGCCGCACAAGCGCAGACGCGCGTCGGCGAAGCCGTGGTGATCCAGAAGGAAGTCGTTCGCGTCGCGGCGACGGCGACGCAGATCAACGTCGGCGACAGCATGCTACGCGACGAGACCGTGCGCACCGGTGCCGATAGCGCGGCGCGCTTCGTCATGGCCGACAGCACCAACCTGTCACTCGGACCGAGCGCCACGCTCAAGCTGGACCGCACTGTCTTCAACGACGAGCACAGCTATCGCGACGTCGCGATCCAGATGACGACCGGCGCCTTCCGATTCGTGACCGGGCATTCGGAGAAGGCCGCCTACAAGATCACGACGCCGCTGGCGACCATCGGCGTACGCGGCACCACGCTCGACATCCTCTCCCAGCGCGGCCGCTCGGTCGTGGTGCTGCAGGAAGGCGCTGCCAGCGTCTGCACGCTAGGCTTCCAGTGCATCCAGCTTACCCAGCCGGGCGATACCGCGATCATTACCTCGACCGGCGGCAAGACCAGGATCACCAAGACAAGCACGCCGCCCTGGACCTTTGCCGCGACCTGCACCGCGGCGGCCGGCCTCTGCTCGGTCAACCAATATGCCGACGCCTCTCCCACCATCACGCCCGCCGTCCATGATGACGGCATGCTGTGCGGACGGTGACCATGGCGATATTCCGGCCACATCGCCTGCTTCTCGCCGTCGCGCTGGCCGCAAGCGCCACTCTTGCGCTGCTCTGCGCGGGCGCGCGCCCGGCCGCAGCGGCGAGCTGCGACGGCGAGTGCGTGACGACGACATCGACGCCAACGCCAACGCCAACGCCGTCTCCGTCTCCGTCTCCGTCGCCTACGCCGACGACGACGACGAACAGTCCGGGCAATGGGCCGACCGGAGCCGACTCCAGCGCCGGCTCGATCGGCGACCTCGCCAACCAGCGCTTCAACCAGATGATCACCAACCGGGTGCTCGGCTCGGTGCTGCTTGGTGTCAACGAGCAGGTCAATTGCAGCGACTGCATCAGCGCGTTCGGCTCGGCCGGCTCGTTCTCCGCCGGAGTCCATGGCCGCAAGGAGCTCACGAGCAACCTGTCGCTGCTCGCGGGCCTCGCCTATACGCAATACAATGAGGGTGGCTACCACATCACCAGCGCGCCGATCGGCGCCTTTGCGCTGCGCTACGATTTCACCGACTGGGGCTCGTCACGCCCCTTCTTCGACATCGGCACGGTGCTCACGCCCTGGGAGAAGGCACGCTACACCCGCAGCTATCAATCGAGCCTCGGCGCGGTCACCGTGACCGGCTCGACCGACAGCTCGAACTACGCCGTCTACGGCCGGGCCGGCTGGATGAGCCGGCTGTCGCCGCGCGACGAGGTCGCCGCCTCCGTCGAGTTCTGGCAATTGTGGCAGCGCGTGTCCGGCTACAGCGATCCGACCGTCGCGATCAATCCGTTCGATGCGACGATCGCGGGCGGCACCGACCGCACCAGCCTCGTCAAGCTCGGCGGACAATGGACGCATCTGTTTGGCAGCACGGTCGAGGCCAACGTCAACGGCGGCTGGGTGCAGTCGTTCGGCGCCCATTCCGGCATCGTCGCCACCGTCACCGGCAATGGCACGGTGGTGCCGACCATGGGCAATCAAGGCTGGTTCGAATATGGCGGCCGCCTCGGCTTCCGCTTCGCGCAAGGGTGGATCGTCGACCTCTTCGCCAACGGCACGCTCGGCCCGCAGCCCGTCGGCAACACCATCCACGGCGGCGTCGGCTTGCGGATTAATTACTGAGACGCCTCACCGAGGCATAGTCTTGTAGGGTGGGCAAAGCGAAGCGTGCCCACCACATCTCTCTTAATCGAGGACAGATGGTGGGCACGGCGCGAACGCGCCTTTGCCCACCCTACTGCACCTGCCTTGAGGTCACGCCGCGGACTTACCCTCGAATGCGCGGCGCAAAACGTCCACATCCAGCTTGACCATCTTCATCATCGCCTGCATCGCGCGTGCGGCGGCGGCCTTGTCCGGGCTCGACAGAAATTCGAACATCACCTTCGGCACCACCTGCCAGGAAACGCCATAGCGATCCCTGAGCCAGCCGCACTGCCCTTCACTGCCGCCATGAGCCAGGAACGCACTCCAGACGCTGTCGACCTGGGCCTGGTCGTCGCAATGGATCATCAACGAGAGCGCGTGGGTGTATTCCATCTTCATGCCGCCGTTGAGCGCGACCAGGGGCTGGCCGGCCACCGTGAACTCGACGACAAGCACGGAGCCTTCCTTGCCGGACGGATTGTCTGAAACGTTGCGCTGGACGTGCGTGATCGCCGAATTCGGAACGAGAGAAACGTAGAACTTGGCGGCTTCCTCGGCATCGCCGTTGAACCACATGCAGGGCACGAGCTTGGACATCGTGAATGCTCCTCTTCCATCCTCTGGGCTTCGATCAAGCGTTCGCCATGCCGGGCTGGGTCGGTGCCGCCGCCATGTCCAGCCAATTCACACCCCACATATGACCATCGGGATCCTCGAAGCTGCGGCCGTACATGAAGCTGTATTCGTCCTTCGGGCTGGGATCGGCCACCCCGCCCGCAGCCTCGGCCCTGCCGACGATATCGTCGACCTCGCTCCGACTGTCGGCGGACAAGCAGAACAGCGCCTGGTTCGAGATCTTTGCATCTGCGATCGGCTTCGGCGTGAACTGGCGGAATTTGTCGTGGGTCGTCAGCATCGCGTAGATGGTCTCGGAAAAGACCATGCAGGACGCCGTGTCGTCACTAAATTGCGGGTTCCTGGTCGCGCCTATTGCCTCGTAAAAGACGGTTGCGCGCTTGAGATCGGTCACCGGCAGATTGACGAAGATCATCCTGGGCATCGGAAGCTCCTTGGGCGGGGTTCTGCCCAAGGACGGATGACCCAGCAGCCATCCGACACGGCTTCCGAATATTTTTCGGACTGTCACACTGCGGGGTTCTGTCGCACCGAACGCCCGCGCGCAATTTTTCGTCAGGTCGCGATCGGCGTCGGCATCGTCAAAAATGCCCGCGTGGCATGCCAGAACAGCGCCCGATTGATCGCCAGCACCACCGAATGCGCGGTTCCCGGCAGGATGACGAATTGCCGGTCGCCGTTCGGCAGCTTGTTGTAGAACGCCTCGAGGTCGGCGACGGTCGCGATGCCGTCGAACTCCCCGCGCACCAGGAGCACCGGTGCGAGCACCTTCTCCGGGTCCACCACCGGCAAATTGGCCGTCATGTCGAGGTAGGTGCCGGTCGGCATCTGATCGCCGAACTGAAGCTCGACCTCGGCGAGCACGTCCATGACGGCGGGATCGCTGGTGCCTGGTTTGTCGCGGGTCGCGATCGAGCGGATCATCTCACGGTCGCGCTTGCGCATGTTGTGGGTGCGGTAATAGTCGACCTGCTCGGCCCGCTTGGTCAGCGTCGGCGAGCCCTCGCCCTTGTAGGTGAAGGCCGCGAACACAAGCCGGTCGATGCGTTCTGGCGCGACCATGGCGTAAGCGCCGGCCCGCAACGCACCCGAGGACTCCCCGACGAAATGGAATTTCTTCTGCCCGGTCTCGCGCGTGATCACCTCCATCGCGGCCTTCAGATCGGCAACGCCGCTTGCGATATCTGAATTGCCGGAGGTGCGCCCCGACTTGCCGTAGTTCTCGTGATCCAGCGTCCAGCAGTCGAAGCCGTAGCGGGCGAACTCGTTCATGGTGGAGTATTCGCCCTTGCCGGGCACGCTGAGATCGAACACCCGCGAGGTGACGGAGGAGCCGTGCACGAACACCACGACCGGCCGTGCCACCTCGTCCGCCTTGGGCGCACCGAGCCGCTTGCGGTACATCCACAAGGGCACATCGCCCTTCTTGGCCCAGTATTCGCTGGACCAGATGTCGGAGGGTTGATCGGCGGCCGCGGCGGGGAGTGCGTTGGTGAGCGCGGCACCTACGATGCTCGCGCCTGCCCCTTTGATCAGTCTACGCCGTGGCAGCAAATGATCGGGCTTCGCCATGATGACCTCCGTCGCCTCGTCTTCATGTAGGCTCCAGCGAAGCCTAGCAGACGTAGCGGAAGGCGTCAGCCGAGTTCTCCGTCATTGCAAGCGCAGCGAAGCAATCCCGAAATGCATCCGCAAGGATGCTGGATTGCTTCGTCGCTTCGCTCCTCGCAATGACGGCGGAGAGAGATCAGTTCACTTCGCCTCGTTCGGATCGCGGTGCACGGGGTCGATCCACAGCACGGTTTCGGGCTTCTCGACCGGCTCGACGTCGAGATTGATCGCGACCGCCTCGCCGTCACTGCGCACCAGCACGCATTCCAGAACCTCGTCGGGGCTGGCGTTGATCTCCTGGTGCGGCACGTAAGGTGGCACGTAGATGAAGTCGCCGGGGCCGGCTTCGGCAGTAAACTGGAGCTGCTCGCCCCAGCGCATGCGCGCCTTGCCTTTCACGACGAAGATGATGCTTTCGAGATGACCGTGATGATGCGCGCCGGTCTTCGCATCAGGTTTGATGCTGACCGTTCCGGCCCACAATTTCTGCGCGCCGACGCGCGCGAAATTGATCGCGGCCTTGCGGTCCATGCCAGGCGTCGAGGGAACATTGGGATCGAGCTGGTTGCCGGGGATCACGCGCACGCCGTCATGTTTCCAGCGATCGTCATGATCGTGATGATGAGAGTGCGTGTGGTCGTGGCCGCTCATGTGTCTGCTTTCCATTGGTTCCGTGCACGGCAGGCTAACCAAAGCCGCGGCATCAAGCCATACCAAAATCGGAACGCTCTTAGGCGCGTGGCGTTGTCCTTGCAACCAAGATGGAAGGAGATTTTCATGGGTAGCACGACCGACAAGATCAAGGGCGCCAGCAACGAGGCGATCGGCAAGGCCAAGCAGGGCATTGGCGAGGCCACCGGTTCCGATCGCATGAAGGGCGAAGGCACCGTGCAGGAGATCAAGGGCAAGGGCCAGCAGGTCATGGGCGATGCCAAGGACGCCGCGAAGGAAGCGATCGATCGCGCCGCGGCGAACGCCAAGCGCACGGCAGAGTAAGGCGCACGGGACTGAAAAACGAGCGGGACTGAAAACGAGGAGACCGGCCGCAAGGCCGGTCTTTTTGTTCGCGCTGGTACCTGCCGTCACTTCACCCCGAGCAATTCCACGTCGAACATCAGCGTCGCATTCGGCGGGATCACGCCGCCGGCGCCGCGTGCGCCGTAACCGAGCTGCGGCGGGATGATCAGCGTGCGCTTGCCGCCGACCTTCATGGTGGCAACGCCCTCGTCCCAGCCGGCGATCACGCGGCCCTTGCCGATCGGAAACTCGAACGGCTCGTTGCGGTCGACGGAAGAGTCGAATTTCTTGCCCTTCTTGCCGTTCTCATAGAGCCAGCCGGTGTAGTGCATCACGCAGATCTGGCCGGGCTTGGGGGAGGCGCCGGTGCCGACGACGCTGTCGATGATCTCGAGGCCTGAAGCTGTGGTCATGGTTTTTCCTGCGGTCTGGGCCGATGCCGGGGTGGAGACGAATGCCGACACTGCGCTGATCACCGTGATCGCGAGCGCCGACATGAGGGTGAGGAGTGCACGCTGGACACGCTGCATAAGACACCTTCCATTTGGAGCGGGAGGTGTCTAGCGCAACGCGCCGGGCGTGGCCAGCCCGTCGAGGGCGCCTCACTCAATAGCCGAGCGCGCAGCCGTCCTTGCGAGGATCGGAGCCGCCGGTCAGCGTGCCCTTGTCCCAGTCGATCCAGATCGCCTGGCCGCCGCCGAGCGGGCCGACGAGACTCGTGGTCTTGTGGCCGAGCTTCTTCAGGCCATCGACGACCGCCGCCGGCACACTGTCTTCGAGCTGATAGACGCCCTCGTAATGCAGGCCGCGCGGCATATCGATCGCCTCCTGCACGTCGCAGCCATAGTCGAGGATGTTGGTCAGGACATGCGTCTGGCCAACCGGCTGATACTGCCCGCCCATCACGCCGAACGGCATGATCGCGCGACCCGCCTTGGTGAGCAGCGCCGGAATGATCGTGTGCAGCGGGCGCTTGCCGCCGGCGATGCAATTGGGGTGATCCGGCTGGATGCGGAAGCCGCCGGCGCGGTTCTGCAGCAGCACGCCGGTCTTGTTCGACACGATCGCCGAGCCGAAGGAATGCGCGATCGAGTTGATGAAGGAGCAGACGTTGCGATCCTTGTCGACCACGGCGATGTAAATGGTCGAGGGGTTCATCGGCGGCGCGACGTTGGGCAGGTCGAGCAACCCGTCCATGCGGATTTTTGCGATGTACTCGTCGGCGAATTCCTTCGCGAGGATTTTTGCGACGTCGATCTTCATGTGGGCGGGATCGGCGACATGCATCTCGCGGATCATGTAGGCGATGCGCGCGGCTTCCGCCTCGAGATGGAAGCGCTCGACGCTGAGCGGCGCGAACTTCGACAGGTCGAACCGGGACAGGATGTTCAGCATGACCAGCATGGTGATGCCGGGCCCGTTGGGCGGGCACTGCCAGACATCGTAGTCCTTGTACGTCGTGCCGATCGGCGTGGTCACCTCGGTGGTATGATCGGCGAAATCGTCGAGCGTGTGCAGGCCGCCGATAGAGCGCAGCGTCTCGACCATGTCCTCGGCGATTGCACCCTTGTAAAAAGCGTCGCGGCCGTCCTTGGCGATCGCGCGCAGCGTCTTTCCGAGCTCAGGCTGGCGGATGACGTCGCCGGCCACCGCCGGCCTGCCGTGCGGCAGCAGATAGCGCTCGGTGTTGGTGCCGTTCTTCAGCTTCTCGAATTGGTTCTTCCAGTCGAAGGCGATGCGGGGGGCGACGACGTAGCCCTCCTCCGCCGCCTTGATCGCTGGCTTGGCCAGACGGTCGAAACCGAACTTGCCGTGGTCGCGCAGCACGGTCGCAAAGGCGTCGACCGCGCCGGGGATCGAGACCGCGTGCGCCGAGGTCAGCGGCACGGAATTGATCTTGCGCTCCAGATACCACTCGACATTGGCGGCCTTCGGCGCCCGGCCCGAGCCGTTATAGGCAGTGATCTTGCCCTCGCCTCGCGGCTGGATCAGTGCAAAGCAGTCGCCGCCGATGCCGGTCGATTGCGGCTCGATCACCCCGAGCAGCAGGCTGCCCGCGACCGCCGCGTCCGCCGCCGTGCCACCCTCACGCAGTACCTCGACCGCCGCGAGCGCGGCCAGCGGGTGCGAGGTCGCCACCATCGCGTTCTGGGCGTGGACTGTGGACCTGCCGGGGAAATGGAAGCTTCTCATTGCCTGTTCTGCTCTCTTGCCGCGGGCCGCGCACGTCGCGCCCTCTCGAAAATCCGGGTCTTCATGACACATTCGGACCCCGCCGGGCAATGCTGGCATACCACGGAAATGGCTGCCATCCGCTGTGCGAATGGGGCGCATTTCTGCGGGTTTTCTGGACGGCTGCCGCCTGCTAAACGGGCCGCCATGACTCCCAAGAACAAGGCTTTCAAGGTTGCCGCTTTCTACCAGTTCGCGCCGCTCGCAGATCACCGCGAGCTGCGTGAGCCGCTGCGCGCGTTCTGCGCCGGCCTAGGCATCAAGGGCAGCGTGCTGCTGGCACAGGAAGGCATCAACGGCACGGTCGCTGGCACTGCGGAGGCGATCGATGCCTTTGCCCATGAGCTCGCGCACGGCGACATGTTCGGCGGACGGCTCGACAATCTCGAACTGAAGTTCTCGACCAGCGAGGCGATGCCGTTCGGCCGGCTCAAGGTGCGGCTGAAGAAGGAGATCGTCACGCTCGGTGACGCCGCCGCCGACCCGACGCGTCAGGTCGGCACCTACGTCGATGCCTCGAAGTGGAATGCGCTGATCGCCGAGCCCGATACGCTGGTGCTCGACACCCGCAACGCCTTCGAGGTGGCGATGGGCACGTTCGAAGGCGCCGTCGATCCCGGCATCAGGAGTTTTGGCGAGTTCAAGGACTTTGCCGCGCAGCAGCTCGATCCCGCAAAGCATCGCAGGATCGCGATGTTCTGCACCGGCGGCATCCGCTGCGAGAAGGCGAGCGCACATCTGCTCGCGCGCGGCTTCGCCGAGGTCTACCACCTCAAGGGCGGCATTCTCAGATATCTCGAGGATGTGCCGGAGGAGCAAAGCCGCTGGCGCGGAGAGTGCTTCGTGTTCGACGAGCGCGTAGCGCTCGGCCATGGCTTGCGCGAGCGCCAGAAGGACGCCTCCGCCGATGAATGAGATCGAGACGCTCAGCGAACGCATCGACACGCTCGAAGCACGGCTCGCCTATCAGGATGACACCATCGAGCAGCTCAACCAGACCATCACCGCGCAGTGGAAGCAGATCGATGCGCTGACGCGGCAGATCGCAGCGCTGAGCGAGCGTCTCCAGGAGGCCGAAGCCAACGCGCCCGGCCCCGGCAACGAGCGCCCGCCGCATTACTGAGGGGCGGGCTTTAAAGCGCGATGCGATTCGGATGAAGCGTCATCGTGCTTTAGGTTTTTGTTCGAGCATGATCTCCGCGCAAACGCTCCGCGTTTGTCGCGAGGGAAAACCGCTTCACACTTTGCGCTAACGCGGCCCTTCGGGTCCGGATCATGCTCTACTGCCCTGAAGCCATCGGCAGCAGATTGAAGACCTCGACCGACATCACCAGCCGGTCGCGCCCGTCCTGTTTGGCGCCATAGAGCGCACGGTCGGCGGCCTCGACGAGCGTTCCCGGCCCACCGGTTCGCTCCAGCCACGGGCGGCAGGTCGCACCGCCGACAGAGGCGGTGACGCAGCCGGCGGATTCATTGCAGCTATGAACGAGCCCCGCGGCGCGGATCGCCTGGCGGATCCGCTCGCCGATCCGGGCGCAGCCGGCAGCATCGATGTTCGGCAGCAGCACGGCGAACTCTTCGCCGCCATAGCGTGCGGCGAGATCGCTGACGCGCTGGGCCTCTGTTGCGATGATCTTCGCCACGGTGCGCAGGCAAGCATCGCCCGCCGGATGGCCATATTCGTCGTTGTAGGCCTTGAAGTGATCGACATCGATCATCAACAGACCAACGCTCGAGCGGTCGCGATAGGCCCTCGCCCATTCTTCCGCGAGCCGCTCATCGAAGCAGCGGCGGTTGGCGAGCCCGGTGAGACTGTCCTCGGTCGCGAGCGTCTCCAGCTTGTTTTCCAGGTTCTTCTGCTCGGTGATGTCGCGTGAGATCGCGACCACGCCTTCGACCTCGCCGGTAACCTTGCGGGTGATCTGCATGGTCGATTCCAGCCAGATCTCGGACTTCTGCCGGTGCACATTGCGATAGGTGACCCGCGCCTCCTCCCTTTCGCCGCGCTTCAGCGCGTCCACGATCGCCTGGATCTCCGGCAGATCTTCCGGATGGATGCCGGCGAGCGCGGGCGTGCCGATCAGTTGATTGGCGCGCCAGCCGACGACCCGCGCGCTGGAGGGCGAGACGTAGCGGAGCCGCTCGTCGAGCCCGATCCGGGTAACCATGTCGCTGGAGCCTTCAGCCAGCAGACGGAAATGCGCTTCCTTCTCCACCAGCGCCGTCGCCATGCGTTGGCCGCGCTGCAACTGCCGGACCAGCACAGCGCCGATGATCGCGATCAACAACACCAGCGCGAGCACAAACAGCATGCGCGAAATGGCTGCCGCCCGCCAGGGCGCCAGCAATTCATCGCGATCGACGGTCGCGATCAGGAGCAGCGGGAGGCGGCCGCTGCGCTTGTAGAAGCTGACACGATCGACGCCATCCAGCAGCGACCTGAAATTATAGGCCCCGCTCGGCTGCAGCTTCGATTGGCGAAACAGCGCCCCGTCGACCACGCTGCGTCCGACGAATTTGTCATTGCTGGGGTCGCGTGCAATGATGATGCCGTCGCCGTGCACCAGCGTGATCGAGCTGTTCCGACCGATCAGGAATTGCTGGTAGAAATGCGACAGATAGTTCGCACTGATGGTCGCAAGCACGACGCCGCCAAAGCTGCCGTCGAGCTTGTTGAAGCGGCGCGACAGTGTGACCACCCACTCGCCGTCGACCAGGCTCTTGATCGGGCGTCCGACATAGGCCTCCCGCTTCGGCGAGAACTTGTGATGCCTGAAGAACTCGTCGTCGCTGAGCGTGGAGGTGACGGCGCCGGCGGATGTCAGCCAGTTGCCGTTGTCGTCGATGATGGCGAGGCTGTGAATGCGCTCGATCGCCTTCTTGCGGACTTCGAGGAGGTTGCGAAGCTTGGCGATGGTGGAGGGGTCCGTGCCGTCCATTTCCAGGCGGCTGACGACGCCGACGACACCGGAATCGAGCAGATCGAGGCTGTCCTCCGCATGCTGGGTCAGCGATCGCGCGAGGTTCGCCATTTCCGTCTCGGTGCCGCGCAGCAGCGCGTCGCGCGAGCTCCATTCACGCCAACCGCTGATGGCGAGGATGGCCGTGCAGGTGAGCACGACGAACGCCGCCGCCCGCAAGGGCAGGCGGCTCGAGCCGGCTCTATAGCTCATGACGTTCATGCGAACAGGATTCTCCGATGCCCGGAAATTCCGCCGCTTCTGTTATCGAATCCTGAAAAGCGCAGCGCAATTCGCCTCAAACTGCGCCGATTTACGTAGTCCTACGGTGCTCGCGATCATCTGATCGCTAACGGCAGGTTAGCGCGTCGAGGGGGTATCGGACCGCACGAGGCCTTAGCTGAAGATCGCCTTAACCTTGTCCCACAGCGAATGGCTGTCCGCCTCCGCATCGGCCTTCGATGGCGTCGGCTGGGCGGCGCTGACAGGATCAGACGCCGGGAAGGTATCGACCAGACCGGCATCGAGCCTGGCATGGGTTTCGCGATCGGCGGCGAGCGCCTCGCGTGGATCGTCGGCGTGCTTGTCGTGCGGCGCGGGGTTGAATTTCTCAGCCATGAGATCCTCCATTGGCCGATCAACGTCGCCGCCTGCCGAGGGGTTCCTCTGTTCCGCTTGGCCCGGCGGGAGCGGCGGTGTATCAGGAACCGCAACTTGTCCCAGGGATCATTCGTGCCACCCTCCTCCGCAAAACCTTTTGTCGACGTGCTCTCCGGCCAGCGGCAGGCCGTTCCGCCGGTCTGGATGATGCGGCAGGCTGGCCGCTACTTGCCCGAATATCGCGAGGTGCGCGCCAAGGCCGGCGGCTTCCTCGATCTCTGCTTCACGCCGGAGCTCGCCGCCGAGGTGACGCTGCAACCGATCCGCCGCTTCGGCTTCGATGCGGCGATCATCTTCTCCGACATTCTTGTCATCCCCTACGCGCTCGGCCGTTCCGTGCGCTTTGAGATCGGCGAGGGTCCGCGGCTGGAGCCGCTGGATGATCCCGACAAGGTCAAGACGCTGTCGCCGCGCGCCGACTTCGGCATGCTCGAGCCGGTGTTCGAGGCGCTGCGCATCGTGCGCCGCGCGCTCGATCCGAAGACCGCGCTGATCGGCTTCTGCGGCGCGCCCTGGACGGTCGCGACCTACATGGTTGCGGGCCAGGGCACGCCGGACCAGGCGCCGGCGCGGATGATGGCTTACCGGCATCCGGAGGCCTTCGCGAAGATCATCGATACGCTGGTCGGCAACTCCGTCGACTATCTGCTCGGGCAGCTCGCTGCCGGCGCGGATGCGCTCCAGATCTTCGACACCTGGGCGGGCGTGCTGCCGCCGGCCGAATTCGCGCGCTGGTCGGTCGAGCCGACGCGGCGCATCGTGGAGGGCGTGCGCGCCAAGGCGCCGGATGCGAAGATCATCGGCTTTCCCCGCGGCGCCGGCGCGCTGCTGCCGGGCTATGTGGAAGCGACCGGCGTCAACGCGGTGAGCATCGACTGGACGGCCGAGCCCGCCTTCATCCGCGAGCGCGTGCAGTCACGCGTCGCCGTGCAGGGCAATCTCGATCCGCTGGTACTGATCACCGGCGGCGATGCGCTGGAACGCGCCGTCGACGAGGTGCTGGCGAATTTCGGACAAGGCCGGCTGATCTTCAATCTCGGCCACGGCATCCAGCCGGAGACCCCAATCGCCCATGTCGAGCAGATGCTGAAGCGCGTGCGCGGGTGACGCATCGACGCTCCGTCCGTTCCCTCCCGACGGCGGCGGGGCGTGCTTTGCAAAATGCTCGAAAACAACCCCATGCAAAGTAGAACGGCCCCGCCGGCCAGGCGCTCCGGCCGCGCCCAGGGCATTTGAGGCGTCGGGCAAAACAGGAGCACGATCCTACGCTCGGGCCGATGATCGATTTGCGGCGGCCTAGCGCGGCCGGCTGCGCTCGATGATCTCGGACGCGCCCCTGGCCAGCAGATCGAGCCCGACCGCACGGCCGAGCTCGCGCGGACGGTTCGCGGGACCGGCGCGCGAGGCTTCGATGATGGTGTTGCCGGAAAGATCGAGCACCGATGCGGTGAGCGACATCTGATCGCCGTCGATCGTCGAGAACCCCGCCACCGGCGAATTGCAGTGACCATTGAGGACCCACAGCACCTCGCGTTCGGCATCAGCGCAGGCATGCGCGGTGGGATCGTCGATCGCAGACAGGATGCGCCGCGTCTGCCAGTCCTGCGCTGCACATTCCACCGCAACGATGCCCTGCCCTGCCGCAGGCAACATCTCCGTAGCCGAGAATTCGTAGGCGATCCGGCTCGCAAGGCCGACGCGATCGAGCCCCGAGCGCGCCATGATCAGCGCATCGGCGGGACCGACCGCGCCACCATCCGGCAACCGCTGCAACTCACCGTTATCGAGCTTGCGCACGCGCGTGTCGGCGGCGCCGCGGAAGTGGATCACCTCGGCGTCCGGAAACAGCCGCCGCGCATAGGCCGCGCGACGCACGGCGTTGGTGCCGATCTTGAAACCCTTGCCGCGCGACTGTCTGAATGCATCGAGCGTAACACCATCGCGCAGCACCAGGGCATCGCTCGGCGGATCGCGCGACAGCGTGGCGCCGATCACGAGGCCCGGCGTGTCCTCGTTGCCCGGCATGTCCTTGAGCGAATGCATCGCCGCCTGTAACTCGCCCGACAGCACCGCGGCACGGATCTGTGCGACGAAGGCGCCGCCCTTGCCGCCATGGGGTAACAGCTTGCTGGTCTGGTCGAGATCGCCCGTGGTGTCGAACTTGACGATTTCGACGTCGATATCGGGCACGGCGGCGGTCAGGCGGCGCGCGATCTCTTCCGTCTGTGCCAGCGCCATCGCGCTCTTGCGCGTGCCGATCCGCAATCGAATAGCCAAGCCGTATGCTCCCCTTTTGCGCGGATTACCGCGCATCCTCCAATATCATGTCGGAGGCCTTTTCGGCGATCATGATGATCGGCGCGTTGGTATTGCCCGACACGAGATCAGGCATGATCGATCCGTCGACCACGCGCAAGCCCTCGATCCCCCTCACCTTGAGCCGCTGATCGACCACGGCGAGCGCATCATTGCCCATACGGCAGGTCGAGGTCGGATGATAGATGGTGCTGCCGCGCTGGCGGCAGAATTCCAGGAGCTCCGCATCGGTCGCGACCTTGAGGCCGGGATCGACCTCCTCCACCACAAAGGGTTTTAGCGCCGGCGCGTGCAATATCTTGCGCAGGATCTTCAGGCCCTCGACGTTCGTGGTGCGGTCGGTCTCGGTCGACATGTAGTTGACGCGGATTTCCGGCGGCACCGTCGGGTCAGCACTCTTGATCCGCAAGCTCCCGCGGCTTTCGGGGCGGAGCTGGCACACGGAGGCGGTGAAGCCGGAAAAATCGTGCAGCTTCTCGCCCATCTTGTCGGTCGAGAACGGCAGAAAGTGCACCTGGATGTCCGGCGTGGCGAGACGCGGACTGGTCTTGAAGAAGGCGGCCGCAGTGCCCGCCGCGATCGTCAGCCAGCCCTGGCGGAACAGTGCATAGCGTATTCCAGTCAGCGTACGTCGGATCGGATGGTTGATGGCATCGTTGAGCGTGATCGGCTGCGAGCAGCGCATCACAATGCGGACCTGCATGTGATCCTGGAGATCGTGGCCGACGCCCGGCGCATCGAGCACGACATCGATGCCATGCTTACGCAGGAGGTCGGCCGGGCCGACGCCGGAGAGCTGCAAAAGCTGCGGCGAGTTGTAGGCGCCGCTGGAGACCAGCACCTCCTTGCGCGCCCGCACGCGGCGCAAGGCCGAGCCTTGGCGATATTCGACGCCGACGGCGCGGCGCCCGTCGAACAGGATGTGCTGGCCCAGCGCCAAGGTTTCGATCTTGAGATTGCCGCGGTTCTTCGCGGGGCCGAGATAGGCGACAGCCGTGGACGCGCGGCGGCCCTTGCGCGTCGTGGTCTGGAACAGGCCGACGCCTTCCTGCGAGGCGCCGTTAAAGTCGGGATTGTAGGGCAGGCCTGTCTCGACCCCCGCCTTGATGAAGGCTTGTGACAGCGGATCGGACAGGATCAGATCTGAGACCGGCAGCGGTCCTCCGGTGCCGTGGAATTGATCGGCGCCGCGAGCCTGGTTCTCGGCCTTCCTGAAATAGGGCAGCACGTCGTCATAGCCCCAGCCGGCGTTGCCAAGCTGGCGCCAGCGGTCGTAATCCTCGTGCTGGCCGCGGACGTACAGCAGGCCGTTGATCGAGCTCGAGCCGCCCAACGTCTTGCCGCGCGGCTGGAACACTTGCCGTCCGTTGAGCTCGGGCTCCGGCTCGGTCTGGTACATCCAGTTGACGCTCTTCTCCTTGAACAGGCGGCCGTAGCCGAGCGGCACGTGGATCCAGATGTTGGAATCCTTCGGGCCGGCTTCAAGCAGCAGCACCGAATGCTTGCCGTTCGCCGACAAACGGTTGGCGAGCACACAGCCGGCCGAGCCGGCGCCGACGATGACGTAGTCGAATTCGGGATCGTTTGAATGGGCGGATTGCAGTTGGGCGGTCATGCTTTTCCGGTTTTTATTGTTGTTGTGGGCGTTTCGGATCGAAGGTCCATAGCACACTCATTGCCGCAGACGCAGCGCCTCGATCAGCGACTTGAACGCGCGGGCATATTCCACGCCCGCCTTGGCGATGTCGGCTCTTCCGGCGCAGGCCACCGCGGCCTCCGTCACCGCGCCGAGCAGCAGCCGCGCCAGTGGCTCGATCGGCTGCCGCGCGATCAGGCCCGCGTCCATCGCGGCAGCAAGCGCGCGCGGCATCTCGCCGCCAAAATGCTGCGCGTCGATCTCGCGCCAGCGCTCCCAGCCGAGCACGGCCGGGCCGTCGCGCAGGATGATCTGGCCGGTCGGCCCCTTGGCGGTCGCGGCGAAATAGTGCTGCGTGCCGGCGACCATCGCGGCAAGCACGTCCTTCTCGGCGCGGACGGCGCGGTTGATCTCGGCGACGAGGTCGCGCGAGACCTCGTCGAACACTGCGGCGAATACCGCCTCCTTGGTCTTGAAGTGATGATAGACCGCGCCTTTGGCGACGCGGGCGCCGTCGGCGACGTCGTCCATGGTCGTGGCGACAAAACCCTGCGTCCCAAACAGGCGGCGCGCCACCGTCAGGATCGCCTCGGTGGTCGCGGCCCGCCGTTCCGCCTGCTTTGCCATAACGCCTGCTGTAGTCGAATTCCGCAACTGCTGCCAGTTGACTTTTCGACTGACGGTCGGTATTTCCCGACTATCAGTCGGTTTATAGTCGTGAGGTGCTGCCATGCCGAGCCGTGAGATTGTCGAAGCGTTTGCCAAGCACCTCGAGGACGGCGACTTCGTCGGGGCGATCGAGCGGTTTTATGCAGCCGACGCCGCCACCCATGAAAACCAGGCCGAGCCGATGGTCGGCCGCGACAAGCTCGCGGCCAAGGAGCGCGGCGTGCTGGCTGCCTTCAAGGAGGTCAAGGCCGTGCGCCTCGGGCCAAGCCTGATCGCCGGAGACAATGTCGCCACGCGCTGGAAATTCGCCTTCACCAATGCCGAAGGCGTCACGCGCACGCTGGAGGAGATTGCGTGGCAGACCTGGCGCGGCGATGAGCTGATCGAGGAACGCTTCTTCTACGATCCGAAGCAGCTGGCGCGCTGATGCCGCGCGCGGGAACCGGGGACGGCGGCATTTGTATTGATTTGTTACCGATACCGGCGGTTCCCTATGCACATCGTGCCGCAGCGATCCCGGCGCGGGCGATAAATTCATAGTTCGTCAAAGGTTTGCAGCGAATTCTCCGACCTTGAGCCGAATATGAACGGCCCATGCCTGCAGGCTCTGCAATGCGGTCCCGACTGACGTCCTATCTGACCAAGCTGTTCGCCGGCGATCTCGCCGCGTTCGGCGGACCCGCAACCGACGACGCTGTCGCCGGACATATCCGCGCGGAGCAGATGGCTCTCGTGCTCGGCTATTCCGTCGGCATCATGCTGGCCAATGCCTGCAATGCGGCCGTGCTTGCCATCGCGCTCTGGCATTCGCCGGACTGGAAGTTCGCCCTGGTCTGGGCGAGTGCAGTCGCGGGCGCTGCGATCCTGTTCGGCGTGCAATCCCACAGCGCGCGCCGCATCACGAAGCCGCAATTCGTATCCCGTCGCGCCATGCACCGTCTCGTGCGCAACGCCTTCATCCTCGGCTCCGCCTGGGGCATCGTGCCGGTCGCGTTCTTCGCCAACGCCTCCACCGGCGGCCAGCTCGTCATCACTTGTCTGTGCGCCGGCATGCTGGCCGGCGGCGCCTTCGCGTTCGCCACCATCCCGATCGCGGCGATCGCATTCACGACTCCCCTCTTCCTCGGCATCGGGATCTGTCTCGGCAGCGGCGGTGATCCCGCCTATCTGCTGATGGCCGTGTTGGTCGTGGTCTACGGATCCGTGCTGCTGCGCGGCGTGTTCGTCAATTCCTTCACCTTCATGCGACGCATCATGCGGCAGCTCGAGGCGGAGCGGTCGGTCCGCCAGGATCCGCTGACGCACCTGCCCAACCGTTTCGCGTTCAACGAGACACTCGATGCCGCCCTGAAGCGGCTGGCCCTGTCCGGCGAGGAGTTCGCCGTGCTGCTGCTCGACCTCGATCGCTTCAAGGAGGTGAACGACAAGTTCGGCCATCCCGCCGGCGACGAATTCCTGGTCCAGGTCGCCAGCCGCCTGCAACGCTGCACGCGGGCGGCCGAGCACGTCGCGCGCATCGGCGGAGACGAGTTCGCGCTGGTCATGGCCAATCTCACCCGGGCCGAGGACGCCCTGGGGATCGCGGAGCGATTCGTCACGGCCTTCGCCAAGCCGTTCCTGATCGAGGGCCGCGAGATCATTGGCGGCACCAGCGTCGGCATCGTGCTGGCGCCGCGGGACGGCGACACGCAGCTTGACCTGCTCAAACATGCCGATGCCGCACTCTATCGCGCCAAGAAGGCCGGCCCCGGCACGATCTGCTTCTTCGAGGCCGCCGACGACAAGTCGGCGCGCGACCGCAAGGCGCTGCAATCGGATCTGGAGCTCGCCGTCGCACGGGACGAGCTGTTCCTGGTCTTTCAGCCGTTCCTCAATCTCAGGGAAAACCGGATTACCGGCTTCGAGGCTCTTCTGCGCTGGAAGCATCCGGTGCGCGGACTGGTGCCGCCGAGCGAGTTCATTCCGATCGCCGAGGAAACCGGCCTCATTCACGAGATCGGCGAATGGGTCATCAGGCGCGCCTGCGCGACGCTGGCGGAGTGGCCCGACCATATCAGGGTCGCGGTGAATTTCTCCGCGGCACAATTCCACAACACGGGCATTCTCCAGACCATCGTGCAGGCACTGACTGAGGCCAACGTCGCCCCGTACCGGCTGGAGATCGAGATCACCGAATCGATGCTGCTGTCGAAATACGGTTCGGCGTCGTCGATCCTGAACGCGCTGCTGCAACTCGGCGTCACGGTGGCGCTGGACGATTTCGGCACCGGATTCTCGTCGCTGACGTATTTGCGCAAGCTGCCGTTCAGCCGCATCAAGATCGATCAGTCCTTCATCAGCGACATGCTGGCGCAGCCGGACTGCGCCGCGATCGTGAAGTCGGTGATCTCCCTCGCGCGGGACTTGAATATCGGCGTGGTCGCCGAAGGCGTCGAGACGGTTGATCAGCTCGAATATCTGCGCCAGACCAATTGCGACGAAGTCCAGGGCTATCTCATCAGCCGCCCCGCCTCGGCCGAGCAGGTTCTGGCGCTGCTCGGCCCGAAGAAGCATAGGGCGACCCACGCGGCGTAGAGCCAACCTTGCGTTTTTCTCCGTCCTCCTGAGGATTGCGCCCGCATGTGTGAAAGAGATCATATTTGTGGATTTGATATTCGGCTTACATTTTCCTTTCCGGCCTAATCTCGCCGCACGATCGCGGCCGCGCTCTCGGGGGATAGAGGGCAAGCCTGGGGAATGGTGCCATGCGCTATTTCTTCGAGGACTGTGCGTTGGACACCGACAAGCGCGAGTTGCGGCGCGGGCCCGATGTTGTGCCTACGCCGCCTCAGGTTCTCGATCTGCTCGAATATTTGATCCGCAGCAGGGATCGCGTCGTCAGCAAGGACGATCTCATAAACGCGATTTGGAATGGTCGGATTGTATCTGACTCGGCACTGACGACCCGGCTGAACGCCGTCCGACGCGCGATCGGCGACTCCGGCGAGCAACAACGTCTTATCAAAACATTTCCACGAAAAGGTTTTCGTTTCGTGGGCGCCATACACGAAGAGGATCGGTGCCCAAGAACGGCGGTGGTCTCCCTCGCAGAACCGTCAAAGTTTGCCCGCGCGGCAGGGAGCACAGCGGTTTCGGTCCCAGATCTTGCTGAAAGAGCAGTAAGCAAACGGCAATTCCATGACTGGCTGGGTCAGCTCAGAGGTCGTATGAAGCTCGTCGGCGGGGCGCTGGCGTCGGTTGCCACCATCGGCGCAATTGCCGGCGGCCTTATCGGTTATTGGAATGTCTGGAAGACGATCCGTACAGACGTAGTTCGGGAAGCTCAAAAGATCCAGGGGCAACCGACAGTCGGGCCCGAGATTGCGACTCGTCTCTCTCTCGTCGTGTTGCCCTTCGCCAATCTCAACAACGATCCAGAGCAGGAGCGCTTTGTCGACGCCATCACGACAGATTTGACGACCGGTCTCGCACGAACGCCAGCCACTTTCGTTATTGGACGCGAGACCGCCTCTACCTACAAGAACAAGTCGATTGATCTGAAGCAGCTCGGGACGGATCTCGGTATCCGCTGGGCCGTACACGGCGCGGTGAGACGCAACGGAGACCAGGTGCGGATCAACGTAACGCTAACCGATCTTCAGACCGCCCACGACATCTGGTCAGATCGGTTCGACGGCGACCGAACAAATCTGACCGTCTTGCAGGACAACATCACGGCGCGGCTTCTCTGCATTGCGCACCTGCACCTCCGTCAACTTGAAGAAGCCATCGAACAGTGCAGCCGTTCGTTGAATATCGGCGCGAACCTTCAAGCTTACATTAGTTGATCCAGATCGCATCCACCCGGTGTCCACCGTGATGGTGCCCCGAGCGCGCCCGCTTCCAGCGGGCTCCTCAGGATGAGGTCCACCGATTAATCCGGAGAAGGACCTCGCGCTCACAACCCGGGGCAAACAATCGCTACCGCAATGCCTGGCAAAACGTTGGCTCGTTCTGAACCTTCCGCTTTTGACCACAACTCGGACATTCAGGCTCCGGGCGGCATGCACGCAATCCCGGCAATATTCTTGCCGTATCCAACTTGGGACCCGCTAGATTAGATTGCGTCGGGCTTGCAGGAAATAGGAGCTGACCATGTCACCTCTTGCCCGAATTGTACTCGCGCTTCTGTTGACGACTACGCAACTTCCGGCAGCATTTGCACTAGACAACGCACCAGCGACCATTTCGCAGGATCTTGTGCCATTCTCGTCGGACGACGGGCTTGCGCGACTGGCCCGCTCAACCGCCAAGGTGGACTTTCCGGCCCTTGCCAATCAGTTTGAAGCCGAGTCCAACGGAGCCTTCTGTGGACCCGCGTCTGCGGCAATTGTGCTCAACGCCGTTCGAGGTCGGAGCCCTGATCTGCCGCGCGACCGGAGCCGATTACACTCAGAAGATCTTAAATACATTCCGAGCGGCTACGATCCCTCAATCCCTCGCTTCACACAGGACAACGTGATCACCAAAGGTCAAAAGACACGCGCGCAAGTTCTCGGCGAACCGGTGACGATCAATGGAAAGCAGATTCAGGATTTCGGATATCAGGTTCGTCAGCTCGATGAGATGCTAAGGGCGAATGGTCTTACGACCCGGCTTGTCATCGTTGATGACAGCAAGCCTGAGCAGGATATTAAGACTGATCTGGTTGAAAACCTCCAACGTCGGGGTGACTATGTGATCGTCGCCTACCAGCGCAAGGCTGTAGGACAACAGGGCCCCGGCCACATCTCGCCGCTTGGCGCATACGACACTGAATCCGACTCGTTCCTTGTCCTTGACGTCAACCCCGCGAGCGCTGGCTGGGTGTGGATGCCAGCTGCAACCCTCGTTAAGGGTATGCGCACATTCGATACGGTTGAGAACCGCGGGTATATTCTTGTTGAGGCCCCTTAGGGGTCTTCACTTGGCATCGATGAAACGGAAGCTTCCCAAATTGGCCCATCAGCGAAGTGCGACCGTGCGCGCGGGTCTCGCGCCACTCCTCTGCCAAACGACGATGAATTGTCGTAGGCTGCTCTCTGCGCACAGGATCATCCGACGATGAATCCCCTTCGAACCACCGTCGTTATGAAGACCGACATCAGCGGCTCGACGTCACGCTTCCGTGAACTTCTGACCGCCGATCTCCAGGCGCTATTGGGTGAACATCGCGCGCTTCTGGCGCGCCGTGCCGCCGAGCACGGCGGCCGTATCATCAAACCCGCTGGAGACGGTTATTGGCTCGAATTCCTCAGCGTCACTGGAGCGGCCAAAGCTGCGATAGCAGTGCAGGAAGACCTGCAACTGACCCAAGTAAACCGAGGTCACGATCGCCTCTCGATTCGCATCGTAATTGCACTCGGGGATATCGCCGTTCAGGACGACGACTTCATCGGGGACGTTTTTGCCCTCGTCACCCGCGTCGAAGCGCTAACGCCGCCCGACGAAATCTACCTCACGGCTGGAGCCCGACTCGCTCTAACATCGGCGGAGATCCAGACCGCGCTCGTTGAGAGTTTTGCATTGAAGGGGTTTGTCGAACCGATGCCGATCTACCGCATCGAACAGCGGCATCGCACACGCGTTATTCCTGAAATCTACATTCTTTTCTTAGATCTTCACGGCTTCGGCAAGATCATGGATGCCGGGCCTGTCGCCAAAATTGAGCGCATCCTCGACATGCTCGATGGGGTGACCTACGGGACGGCACAAGAATTCGGCGGCACGGTTCGATTCAACCTAGGTGATTCCTATTGCATAACATTTGCCGATGCCGCGCAGGCCATGGCGGGGGCAGAGCGCTCGATCCGTAAGTGGGAGGCAATCCGGCCCGAGGAGCAGTTCGACTGCACGATCGGTATCGGGTTGCACCGAGGCACACTCTACGCATTCCGCTCCTTTCTCTATGGTCGCGATGTCTGGGTTGCCTCGCAATTGCAGAGTGCATCGAGCAAGCTCTTGACGAGCGAGGAGAACGGGATTTTCGTCACTGACGCCGTCCGCAGTGCCCTCTTTGGCACGCCATGGCACAACCGACTCCAGCCCGTCGAACTGCAACCGTTGCTCAGGCCACAACTGGTCGGGATCGGAGCCTATCGACTGTGCGAAGTCGCCCTAGACAACGAGTTGCATGATCCTCTCTGAAGCGTAAACCAAATGGACCTTAAGGAGGTCTCCAAATGGCCCATCGGCGAAGTGACCGCACGGCTCAGCGAGGTCCGGACAATCGATGCGCTTGGTAGCCTTAGGTTGCGCATGAACGCGCTGCGGAGGATACGATGAAAATCGATGGGAGTTGTCACTGCGGATACATTACATTTGAAGCCGACATCGAGCCGGACAAAACCCTGCTCTGCAATTGCACCGACTGCCAGACATTCTCCGGCTCCGCGTTCCGCGTGCACGCCTTCACGCGGGAAGACGCTTTCAGGTTGCTCTCGGGCGAACCGAAAATCTACGTCAAGACCGCCGAAAGCGGAAACAAGAGGCCACAGGCGTTTTGCCCGGAATGTGGAACACATATCTACGCGACGGCCGTCGGAGCAGGCCCCAAGGTTTACGCCATCCGTGTGGGCTCCATTCGTCAACGCGACCTGATCGTCCCCCGTACGCAGTGGTGGTCTCGCTCCGCTCAGCCATGGGTCACACACGTCGCGTCGATGCGAAAGTTCGAAAAGCAGCCTTAGATCGATCAAACCGGCAAGGTAACCTTGACCTGATGGCCGTGGGACGCCGGGGCACACCGAGTCGCCTGCTATTGGCCCATCAGCGAAGCGGCAATATGCCTTGCCGAGGTCCGCTCAGCGTCATGAAGCGGACGAGAGTTGCTCACGTTGAGTTCTTCGCATTTTGACCCGAACCTGACGTCTGGTGCGTCCAATGACCGCGCCGCTTGAACCCTAGTGTCCGCACCCCAGACGTAACAACAGCCGGGGAATTCAGGAGCCGCCCAGCTAGTCTGGAGTTGGCGCAACATGTGAAGTGGTTCACATCAGAGAACCCGGGCGGTTTGAACTAGGTCATTTCGGAAGTCGTGGCGCAAATCTCTTTTCAAAGGAGATTGCAGTGACGAAGATATTTTTGATGACCGCCATCAGGGCTTTGATCGTGCTGTTGGTCTGGCACTTCGCGGCGAACGCACACGATCATAGCCGTCCCGAACTCGATAGCTGGTTCGAGAGCCTCAAAAGTGGCAAGGGGCCATGCTGTTCCGACGCCGACGGCAAGGCGCTATCCGACATCGACTGGGAGGTGAGAGAGGGTCACTACCGCGTGCGCATCGAGCGCCAATGGCGGGACGTGCCGGACGAGGCCGTGATCAAGGAGCCGAACCGCGCCGCTCGCACCATGGTCTGGCCCATCTACTATTGGGCGCTCGGCGGCAACCTGCGGCGGATCGAAATTCGTTGTTTCATGCCCGGGGTCATGATGTGACCGACGTAGCGTTTTCGAACGAAAACCTGTCCTGCACTGGTCGTCTGTTGTCGGCCCCTCGCGTCATTGCTCCGTTTGCTCATATGCTGGAGCTATCGGGACCGAAGCGGATATCGATTGGTAGCGAGCACCGCCCGGCTCAGTCGCGAATGCCCCAGAGCAGTCATAGCCCGGCCCGAAATCTCGCAGCGGGCCGTCTCCTGCCGTATCGACCTGTGATATCCTATCACTCGCAAGAAGTGGAGGGACTGCGCAGTGAAACGCCGCGAGTTCATGACGCTGCCAGGCGGCGCGCACAGCGTGGTCGGGGCTAAGCGCTGATGGATACGGCGAGCAAGACGGTCAACCTTGCTTTACAGGGTGGCGGTGCGCATGGCGCCTTCACCTGGGGTGTTTTGGATCGCCTGCTCGAAGATGAGCGGATGTCGTTCGAGGGGATCTGCGCTACCAGCGCTGGCGCCATGAACGGCACGGTCATGGCGTACGGCCTGACGATAGGCGGCCGCGAAGGCGCAAAACTCACTCTCGCCGAATATTGGCGCCGCATCAGCGAAGCTGCGGCCTGCGGACCGCTGCGGCCCTCCATTTTCGATCGTCTGTCGCAAACTCGTTCGATCGAGAGATCGCCGGCCTTCATGTTCTTCGACATGATGACACGACTGCTGTCACCTTATCAGTTTAACCCATTGAACTATAACCCATTGCGTGACGTGCTCGAGAAGACCGTCGACTTCGAGCGACTGCGCAGGGAGAATGTCGTCAAACTGTTCCTTTGTGCCACAAACGTCCGCACTGGAAAGGTGAAGATCTTTGAGAACCATGAGCTCACCGTCTCGGCCGTTCTCGCTTCCGGGTGCCTTCCGCAGCTCTTTCAGGCTATTGAAATCGATGGCGAAGCCTATTGGGATGGCGGCTACATGGGCAACCCAGCGATCTTCCCGCTGATCTATGGCTGCCAATCCACAGACGTCATCGTTATTCACATCAATCCAATTGTGCGTGGGGAGATTCCTCGCACGGCGAGCGATATATTAAACCGATTGAACGAAATCAGCTTCAATTCGTCGCTGATGCGCGAGATGCGAGCAATTGCCTTCGCCAACAAGCTCGTTAGCAGAGGCGCGCTGCGCGACGAGATAAAGACGATGCTGATTCATGCCATAGAGGCGGAATCGTTCATGAAAGACCTCGGCGTCGCCTCCAAGTTCAATGCAGACTGGGAGTTTCTCACCTATCTGCGCGACGTGGGCCGTACCTGCGCTGAGGAGTGGTTAGCTGCAAATTATTGCCACATCGGCGTGCGTTCGACCATCGACATTCACGGCAGATACTTGTAGTGCGTTTAGATTGGTACAGCGAAGCCCGACGTGCTGGTCGGAACGCCTGCGATCGGCGCCGTCATCTTAAAGCATGCGACGAGTACCATTCCGATCGTCGGGATTGCCATGATCAACGGGGCCCGCCTGGGACTTTTTGAAAGTCTTTCGCACCCCGGCGGGAACGTGACCGGCACTGACAGCGTGGGTGCGGCGATGAAGCGGCGCGAGTTCATCACACTTCTTGGAGGCGCAGTTGCTACCTGGCCGCTCGCGGCACATGCCCAACAGGCGAAGAATTCCCGGATAGGAGTCCTGTCGTTTGGCCGCGGCGACAAGTCCGACGCAAGTCTGACAACTCTCGACGCGTTCGTGCCGGCGCTGCGCGAGCTTGGCTATATCGAAGGGCAGAGTATTGGCTTCGACCGGAGATTTGCGGATGGTGATGCGACCAAGCTCGACGAGCTGGCGCAGCAATTGGTTGAGCAGCGAGTTGATGCAATTGTCGCCTTGAGCACGCCGGCTGTCCGCGCGGCGAGGCGAGCGACTTCGACAATCCCGATCGTCGGCATAGGCATGGCCGATCCCGTCGAGGACGGGCTTGCTTCAAGCCTGGGGCGGCCGAAAGGCAATGTAACAGGCACGACATTTCTCGGCCCCGAACTGGTGTCGAAGCGGCTACAACTGCTTAAGGAAATCGTTCCGGGTCTTTCTCGCGTTGTCGTGCTGTGGCACCCCCGTGCATACGGCGAGCACACAATGGCCGGCATGTTGAAGGAGATCGAAAGCGCCGCCCAATCCCTGGGAACGAGACTTCAACTCGTGCCGGTGGATCGTCCTGCTGATCTGGACGGTGCCTTCGCAGCGATGGCTGCAGAGCGTGCTGATGCTCTCATTGTGTTTCCCAGCCCGATGTTGTTCAGCCAGTACGCGCGCATCGTAACCTTCGCGGCAAACAGTCGCCTGCCGGCGATGTATGCGGCGCGGGAAGCAGTCGACCTCGGAGGCCTTGTCTCGTATGGCGTGAACTTGCCCGGTCTGTCTCGCGCGACCGCAACTTATCTGGACCGTATCCTCAAAGGCGCAAAGCCGGCTGAATTGCCTATACAGCAGCCAACCAAGCTCGAGCTGGTGATCAATCTGAAGACGGCTAGGGCGCTCGGCTTGACGGCCAATCGCGACTTTCTGCTGATTGCCGACGAGGTGATCGAATAGGCCGCCTGGTGCAGCGCGCGATTGGCCCAAGCCGAACAGCGCTTGAGCCATTGTGCTTAAGCCATTGTGATGTTCCGTCGGCGGCAAACCGGACGGCGTCGGTCTCGACGCGCTAACGCGCGAAGATGCGTTGTTTAGCGACGGTCACGCGACATGGCGCCCGTCCTGTTCCTCGGCAGGAGGCGCATCAGGACAGCAACTTCCAATTTAGGCACATCTTGGCGACACGGCCGAGACTGACCGCATCTGCGCCACAAGTGCGCCATATTGTCTTCCCTTCGCCTCCTTAACCTGCGTACCAAGTTGGGGATTTGAACGGGGGGACCGCGGCCGCGCGGCTGGCGACATTGAAGATTTGGCACGCAAGCTGCATTGCCGGCGCGCTGACCGCGACTTCGGTTGCCGCGATTCATCCGATCGCGGTATCGCGCCCGAGCATCGCAACGCCGAATGCGAGAGTTGCCGATGCGTTCAGCGCCATCCCGCTGAATGTGACGACGGTCCTGACAAATGCCGGCGCAGCGTTTCCGACGCCGGTCATCGAGACCAAGTTCGATACGAGATCATCGGCTAATGCGATCGTCGCGGCGGGATTCAGCGCTGCCGCGCCGGACGCGGTGATGCCGTCCGATTCAACCAGTACGCCGCGGCAAGAGCCAATGTTGCAGGTCGCCAGCCTTGAGGCAGCGCCGCCCGAGAACTCGGCAACGCCACAGCAGGACCGTCCGCGCGCTGCCTCACCCAATCCGGACGAAGGCGAACCGTCGTATCTCAAATACTACGTCTACTCGGAAATCCCGCCCCCGGACAAACCCGCGAAGATCGCCCTGTCGGCGTTGAGCGGCGTTCCGCTCGGAACGCCCATCCAAGAGATCGAACACGCGGCCAAGGCGTTCGGTATAGATGCCAATTTCATGAAGGCGGTCGCCAAAATCGAATCCGATTTCAATCCCAAGCAACGCACCGGCTCCTATATCGGCCTGTTCCAGCTGAGCAAGTATGAGTTCGGCAAATACGGATCGGGCGACATCCTCAATCCTCGCGACAACGCGATGGGCGCCGCCTACAAGTTCATCACCGAGGCTGCGCTATTCGAAGTAATAACGCACAAGCAGCCGACGTTTTCCGATCTCTACCTGATCCACCAGCAGGGCTGGGAAGGAGCCGCCCAACACATCAGCCATCCGCAGCGGATTGCGTGGAAGTCGATGTGCGCAACTCAGGAGGGCTCGGCGAAGGGCGAGCGATGGTGCAAGCGCGCCATCTGGGGCAACACGCTGCCGGTGGTCAAGCGCGAATGGAAGTCGGTCGATCATCTCACCTCGGGCGCGTTCGTCGCGATGTGGCGGGACCGCGTCGACACGCTCTATGCCCGCTATCCAGTGCAAACTGCGGCGGTCGAGCGCTCGAGATAGAACCCACTAAGCAGCATCACGATACGCGGTTGTATCCCGGCGTTCCCATTCAGTTCCGCGTCGCCGATCACCACATCACCCAGAATGCAATCTTCCTCGGCGCGATCCTTGTTCACCAGTAGTATGGCCACCCCTCATAGAAGCGCAGATCCGACGCCAGCGGCGGGACGGATGAGCCAAGACTTGGTGGCGGTCCGTTTGGATCGACCCGGTCGTCCTGAGGGCGATAGCGATACCGTGGAACAATATAATAATCCCAAGGAGTTGGCCTTAACACGGGCACCGTGACGACAAGCCTCTGCCGCGGTTCGCGAACGACTTGGGCCTTCCGCACTTGGGCTGCAGCACCAGACGTCCCCAAGCTACACAGCACTAGGGCCGTTCCGAGAGTGCACGCGACGGTCATTATTTTCATGCCTCGGCCTCCTTCCCAGAGAGTGCTAAAGGACTCAGAGCATGGCAAGCTAATTCGCTCTCTACTTGCTTGAAATAACCGCTCCTGGCCCAAAGCGGCGGTCCCGGATTGTCCGCTCTCGCGCCGCTGCTGGGGGCTAAGCAGACGTGAGCGCGGAAGGGGCAAAGTTGCGTCTATATGTACACGCGCTAGATCGCGTCCGCCCGGTGCAGCGTATCCACGGTGATGGTGCCCCGGGCGCGCGACACGCAGGCGCAGATCTTCTGGTTCTCCTGCTTCTGATGATCGCTGAAGAAGACGTCGCGATGGTCGATCTCACCCTGGACGTCGACGACGTCGATCGCACACAGGCCGCATTCGCCGCGCTTGCAGTCGTACATCACCTCGTGGCCGGCGGCGTTGAGCACGTCCAGCATGGAGCGTTCGCGCGGGATTTCGAACTCGACATCCGAGCCCTTCAGGCGGACGCGAAACGCCTCCGTCGGCAGCGAGCCGCTGGAGCCGAAGGTCTCATAGCGCAGATCGGAGAGCGGGCGCCCTGCACCGAGCCAGGCATGGCGCGCAGCATCCAGCATGCGCATCGGGCCGCAGAACAGCGCCAGTGCGTCCGGCGGCAGTGCGGCGAACAGCGCATCGAGATCGAGCCGCCCTCCCTCGTCGCTGGCATGGACGACCAGACGGTCGCCCAATAGCGCGGTGAGATGATCGATATAGGCGGCATCCTGACGCGAGCGCACCGCATAATGGAGCGTCACGCCGGCGTCACGCCGGACCAGCGCCTGCGCGGCACCGACGATCGGCGTGATGCCGATACCGCCGGCGACCAGGCAATAGTGCTTGCGGCTCCAGTCGACCGACAGCAGCGACGAGGGCATCGTAACGTCGAGCCGCGCGCCCGGCTGAAGCGACCACATGTAGCGCGAGCCGCCGCGGGAATCCTCGGCACGGCGCACCGCGATCCTGAAACCACGGGGATCGGCCTCGCCGACCAGCGAATAGGACCGCGTCTCCGGCTGGCCATTGATGGTCACGGCGACGTTGATGTGGCTGCCGACCGGATAGGCGGCACCGTCGAATTGATCCGGCAGAATCAGGAATTCGCGAATGCTGGGCGAAAGTTCGCGGGTCTCGACCAGCGTTGCCGGAGTCCAGGTTTCGATGAATCGCATGGCACTCCCCTATTCGGTTGCGGACTTGATCAGCGCGAGCGCCGGCAGCAGGTCCAGATGCGTCCGGTTGCGCAGCGCAAGCCGCAAATTGCGCACGGCGAGCCGCGCATGCTCGCGCATGATGGCTTCGGCGCGGGCGCCTTCCCGGTTCTCGATGGCGTCGATGACGACGCGATGATGCTCCTGCCCGATGATCAAAATCTGCTGTGCCTCCGGCAGCGCCGATTGCGCCATCACGAAGCCGCTTGGGGACGCGAACGGCAGCGCCGAGGCGCGGTCGATCTGCCGGATCAAGGGCGGGCTGCGCGACAATTCGGTGAGCAGCGCATGGAAGCGCGCATTCAGCGAGACATAGGACGAGAAGGCATCGACCGAGATCGGCACTTGCCGCAACAGCTCGTCGATCGCGGTGTGGCACTCCCTCAGCGGCTCGAGCTCGCGTGCGGAAACGCCGCGCTCGGCGGCGAAGCGTGCGGCGAGCCCTTCCAGCGTGCCGCGCAGCTCGATGGAATCGAGGATGTCGCGCTCGGAGAAGGCCTTCACCATGAAGCCGCCGGAGGGGATCGCCTCAAGGAGGCCTTCCTCCTCCAGCCGCACCAGCGCCATGCGCACCGGCGTGCGCGAGGCGCCCGTGGTCTCGACCGCCTGGAGCTCGGAGATGCGCTCGCCGGGACGCAAGGACCCCGACAGGATCTGGTCGCGCAGCGCGAGCTGCGCCTTCACGGTCTGCGAGACGGAGCGATCGACCTCGCGCTCGGCCATGACCTACTCCGCGGCCTGAAGATGTTGCGGCCCGTTTTCCTTCGCGACCATCTTGTCGATCAACCGCCGCGACCACATCGCGCCAGCGTCGATGTTGAGGTTGTAGAAGACGCGATCCGGATTTTCATCCATCGCGCGCTGCTGCGCTTCGAGGATCAGCTCATCCTCGTGGAAGATGCCAGTGACGCCCTCGCGGATCTCGGTCGTGATGCGCTGGTCGCCAAGGCGATAGTTGCGCGCGAAGGCCCAGAAGTAGTGGCAGGTCTTCTCGGTCTCAGGGGTGATGGTGTTGAGCACGAAGCCGTTGACGCCCTGCGAGCGGTCGCCTTCCGGCGCGCCGGTCCCGGTCGGCGCGACGCCGACGTCGATCGTCACCGTGCACGGCGCCTCGAAGCGGATGATCTGCCAGCGGTCGACGAGGCCGGGCTTGCCGAGCTGCCTGCCCCAGAACGGCGGCGGCTCGATGTTGCGCATCCAGCGCGTCACCGTGACCGTCTTCTCGCCATGGGTGACGTCGAACGGCGCTTCGGCCACCGCGTCATTGCCGATCGAAGAGCCGTGCACGAAGGTCTCGTGCGTGAGGTCCATGAGGTTGTCGACCACGAGGCGGTAATCGCATTTCGCGTAGATGGTCTTGCCGTCGCCCGCCCAGGCCGGATCGTCGTTCCAGTGCATGTCCGGCACCAGCGCAGGATCGGCCAGCGCGGGATCACCCATCCACAGCCAGACGAAGCGATGGCGCTCGACGGTCGGATAGGCGCGGACGCAGGCCGACGGGTTGATGGTCTCCTGCGAGGGCATGAAGGTGCAGCGGCCTTGCGCGTTGTATTTCAAGCCGTGATAGCCGCAGACGACGGTGTCGCCTTCCAGCCGGCCCTTGGAAAGCGGCACCAGGCGGTGCCAGCAGGCGTCCTCGAGCGCCGTCACGCCACCATCGGCCTTCCGGTACATCACCACATGCTTGCCGCAGATCGTCCGCGGCAGCAGCGCCTGCTTCACCTCGGCGTCCCAGGCGGCGGCGTACCAGGCATTCATCGGGAATGGTTTTGTCACCGGTCTCTCTCCCAAGGGCTTATGAATACGTTATGTATACAATAGCACGCGAAACGGAAAAATTGGAGGTTTTAAAATACCTCTATGAGGTTTTATGTATACATGTTGCAGGGATTGGCCGCAGGCTCAGTGTGACCTCTCCCGCCTGCGGGAGAGGTCGTACCGAAGGCACGGGTGAGGGCTCTCTCCGCCCAGGGATTTTCTCCGCAAATCTCGGATAATCCCAACGCCGAGACAACCCCCACCCCGGCCCTCTCCCGCAGACGGGAGAGGGAGCACAGCGTCGCCGTGGTGGGAGCGAGGCTCGCGGTCTAGGGAGTTACGCCCCAAACACCTTCTTCAGCCCGGCCTGGGCCTCCTGCTGGATGCGGTGCAGGTGATCGGTGCTGCGGAAGCTCTCGGCGTAGATCTTGTAGACATCCTCGGTGCCGGAGGGCCTGGCTGCGAACCAGCCGTAATCGGTCTCGACCTTGATGCCGCCGAAGGGCTGGCCATTGCCGGGAGCCTTGCTTAGCGTGGCCCGGACGGGGTCGCCGGCAAGGTCTTTCAGGCCGAGCTGCTCGGGGGTTACCGACTTCAGCACGCTCTTCTGGGCGGCGGTGGCGGCGACGTCGATGCGCTCGTAATGGGGCACCCCGAGCTCGGCAGTGAGGTCCGCAAAGAGCTGGCTCGGGTCGCGACCGGTCTTGGCCAGGATTTCGGCGGCGAGCAGGCCGAGGATGATACCGTCCTTGTCGGTGGTCCACACCGTGCCGTCGCGCTTGAGGAACGAGGCCCCTGCACTCTCCTCGCCGCCGAAGCCGAACGAGCCGGTGACCAGGCCATCGACGAACCATTTGAAGCCGACGGGGGTCTCGACTAGCTTGCGGCCAAGCTTCTTGGCGACGCGATCGATCACCGAGCTCGAGACCACGGTCTTGCCGATCGCGGCATCCCTGCCCCAGTGCGGCCGATGCGCGAACAGGTACGCGATCGCGGTCGCAAGATAATGGTTGGGGTTCATCAAGCCGCCGGTTGGCGTCACGATGCCGTGGCGATCCGCATCGGTGTCGTTGGCAAAGGCGACGTCAAAGCGGTCCTTCATGTGGATCAGGCTCGCCATGGCATAGGGCGAGGAGCAGTCCATGCGGATCTTGCCGTCCCAATCCACCGTCATGAAGCGGAAGGTCGGGTCGATCGCCTCGTTCACCACCGTCGCCTTCAGGCCGTAGCGCTCGATGATCGGATGCCAGTAATGCACGGCGGCGCCGCCGAGCGGATCGATGCCGATGTTGACGCCGGCCGATTTGACGAGCGCGAGATCGACGACATTGCCGAGATCGGCAACGTAAGGCGTGACGAAATCGAACGCGTGGACGGAGGAGGATTTGAGCGCCTTCGCGTAGTCCATGCGCGCGACGCCCTTCAGGCCGTCGGCAAGCAAGGCGTTGGCGCGCTTCTCGACGACGCCGGTGACGTCGGTGTCGGCGGGACCGCCATGTGGCGGATTGTATTTGTAGCCGCCGTCCTCCGGCGGATTATGCGACGGCGTGATGACGACGCCGTCGGCGAGGCCACTCGTCCGCCCCTTGTTGTAGGACAGGATCGCGTGCGAGATCACCGGCGTCGGCGTGTAGCCGCCGGCCTGGTCGACCATGACGTCGACGCCGTTGGCGGCGAATACCTCGATGGCGCTGACCAGCGCGGGCTCGGCCAGCGCATGGGTGTCGATGCCGATGAACAAGGGACCGGTCAGCCCCTTCTCACGCCGGTAGTCGGAGATCGCCTGCGTCGTTGCGAGGATATGGCCCTCGTTGAACGAATTCTTCAGCGAGGTGCCGCGATGACCTGACGTTCCGAATGCCACCCGCTGGGCCGGATCGGCCGGATCCGGCTTGTTGGCGAAATAGGCCGTGACAAGCCTTGGAACATTGGCAAGCGCGCTCGGCGCAACCGGCTTACCCGCCGCGGGATCGACTTCTGCCACTGCAACTCCTCGCACTTTCAAACGACAGCCTAGAACACCATACCATCGGTCAGGCCGTCGCCAAGCCGGTTGCCGGACCCGTCAGCGCGGCGCACCAGCCAACGACCAACCGACAACGCCCATCCGCCACGGGACGATCCACCGGCAGTGGCGATCTCGTACTTTGGTGCCGGATGTCGGTTGATGCAGGACAAAGACGCTGCCACGCCATATCGGCACGCTGCTTCCCGTTTGATCACTGAAGTGCCGGGAATTGCGGGAGTTTCACCGGCAGGTCCCGAAGGGAGCAGATTATGATTGGACGTCAGATTTTCGCGCTCATGCTGGCGAGCGTCGTCTCGTCAGCCCTCGCCGCGGACGGCGATCCGGCCGCCGGCAAGACCGTTTTCGAGCGAACCTGTGCAAACTGCCACGCGAGCGTGATCGGGGTGAACAAGGTCGGCCCAAGTCTTTGGAATGTCGTTGGACGCAAGCCGGCCGCCGTCCCCGACTTCGCCTATTCTGAGGCGATGAAGGCCAACAAGGAGGTCTGGACACCGGGCGCCCTGGACACCTACCTCGCCGATCCCCGTGGCGACGTCCACGGCGTCAAGATGTTCTTCAAGGGGCTGCCGGACCCCACCGAGCGCAGCAACGTCATCGCCTATCTTCAGACGCTGAAGTAAGCGATTGAAGCTGGCAGGCGGCCGGCAAATCCGGTGAACGCCCGTTCGCCGGATCGTGCGGCTCTGCTATGGTCTCGCGCGGCCACGGAGAATCATCCCGCCCATGGACCTCGCGCGCCGGCTTGTGCCCGTGCTCTGCCTGCTCGCCATCGCGGGCGTAGCGGCCCACGCGAATGCTGCCGAGTTCTACACCGAGGATCTCCGCATCCCGATGGCGGCAGCGGGGCCGCAGGGGCTGGAGGCCTTCCTGGTCCGGCCCGCTGCGTCCACGCGCTATCCGCTCGCCCTGCTCAGCCATGGCACGCCGCGGGACTTCGACGACCGCGCGACAATGTCGGCGCACAAATACCATGCTATCGCGCTGGAGTTTGCCCGGCGCGGATTTGCCGCGCTGATCGTGCTGCGACGCGGCTATGGCACTTCGCCCGGCGACCGGGTCGACAGCCTTGGCCCCTGCGCCCGTGCCGCCTATCTGCCGGCCACCGCGGTTGCCGTCGCCGACCTGCGCGCCGCGATCGATGCGATGGCGCAACGGAGCGACGTCACGACGGCCGGCATGATCGCGGTCGGCCATTCCGCGGGCGGGCTTGCCACGGTGGCGCTGACCGCGCAGGCACCGCCCGGGCTCGTCGGCGCGATCAACTTTGCCGGCGGCCGCGGCTCGTCCAGCGACAATTTCGTCTGCAATGCGGATGACCTCGTGCAGGCCTTCGCGACCTTCGGCAAGACCTCGCGCGTGCCGATGCTGTGGGTCTATGCCGCAAATGACCTGTTCTTCGCGCCAGTGCTGGCGCATCGCTTCTACGACGCGTTCCGCGGCGGCGGCGGCAATGCCAAGTTCGTCGATGCGCCCGCCTATGGCGATGACGGCCACTATCTCTATTCCGCCGTGACGCGCCCGCTGTGGACGCCGCTGGTCGACGCATTCTTGCGCGAGCGCGGGCTGGGCAGCCGCGAGACGTTGAGCCCGCCGGATCCGCTGCCGGCGCCCGGGCAGGTCTCAGGTTCGGGCAAGGACGAGTTTTCGCGCTATCTCGCCAGCATCAATCCGCACAAGGCGTTCGCGGTCGCATCCAAAGGCGCCTTCGGCTGGCGCTCCGGCCGCGCCACGACCGACGACGCGCAGCGCGATGCGCTCGCGGCCTGCGGCAAATGGGCGACCGATTGCAGCCTCTATGCCGTCGACGACCGGCTCGCGGGCGGCCAGGCGGCATCCGCGCGCTGACGCTTCTAAAGCGCGATGAGATCGGATCAATCGTCATCGCGCTTTGGATTCTTGTTTGAGCATGATCTCCGCGCAAACGCGTTCCGCGATTGTCGCGAGGGAAAACCACTTGGCACTTTTTCGGATCATGCTCTAGCGTCCACCGACGAGTGCACCGAGCCGTGCCAGGAATTCGGCGGCCTGGGCGCATAGCGTCGTGTTGGCCATGCCATGGGTGACGGCGACGTGAAGCAGATCGGCCATCTCGGCAGCATCGCTCCTGCGGCTCGCCTGCATCAGCGCGACGTCGAGCAGGAAGGGTGCGAGCGCGGCCTGCTCGTTCGCCTCCAGGCGCTCGAACACCTCTTCCCAATGCGCGCCGGTCTTCGGAATGCGCGCGTAGAGATCTGCCGCGAGCGTATCCGGATAGCACGGGCCGGCGATCGCGAATGGCGAGGCCATGCCGGTCTTGAGCGCAACCGCGCACAGCATGCCCATGACATAGGCCGTGTGATAGGACGTCGCGAGCGCGCATCTGGTCTTGTCGTGACCGCTCAGGCGCAAAAGCTGGCTCGCCGCCGACCGTCCCGCCGGCAGGAAGCCGACCTTGTCCTCGAGCGAGGCCACGACGCGGAAGCCGAACGCGGCGGCAGGACTCCAGGCCGACGAGAGCAGCGGCCAGGCCATCAGCGCTTCGGCCGCAAGATTGTAATCCTCGACCACCAGCGCGCGGGCAAGCACGGCCGCCGACTCATCGAGGAATTCTTCACGCGGCCGCGGCAGTCTGGGCTGCCAGTTGCCGAAATCGGTAAAATACATCACCGCATGGGTATGCGCGTAGGCGTCCTCGCGCGTGCAGTTGAGCAGATCGATTGCGTTGCCGAGCGCGGTCTTGCGCGCGACCTGCGCGAAGTCGGGTCCGGGTGGATCGTCGAGCCACAGCGACAACAACCAGCCGATCTCGAGCTCTCGATAGGGCACCACCTCGTGGCCCGGCCGCGCGGACGCCGACCAGCTTTGCGCGAGCAGCGTGTCGAAGGCGTCGTCGGGATGACCGAACGTGCTCAGGATGATGTGCGGGGTCGCGAGCTGAAGACAGACCGATGGATAGCGCGCAACGTCCCAGTGCATTTGCTGCGAGCGGGCGTGGGGCAAGAGTTCGGCGAGCAGCGCGTCGATCGCGTGGCGAATGCCGGGATGCGGGGCGTGCCGGCCTGCGATGTGGAGCAGCATGGCCGTTTCCGCGAGCGGCTTCTCTGCGGCGAAATTGCCCTCCGGCAGATCCGAGCCGTCAAAGCCGTCCTCGCCGAGGAACTGGACCGTGCGCGCGGCGATCCGCATCGCCAGCCGCAAACGTCGTCGCAGGTCCGGTCGAAAGTCCAGATCCAGAGCGAGGCCGACGTCGCGCCTGTGATCCAGCGCGACCTTGCTTTCCTGTGGGTGCTGCATGTCCGCCTCCCGGTGGGTGATCGCGGAGCTGACGCGCCGCGGTGGATTAGCTGCGCTAGGTGATCGGGCCTGCGTCAGCGGCGGGTGACTTCGTTGCGGAGAACGGCCGGATCGATCTCTTCGGTCACCTCCACCTGGGGCGGAATGCAGTAGCGGATGACGCGGTGACCGATGACGAAGCCGAATTCGCCGTCGCGGCCGCTGGCAGGGCTCGCGCCGTTCTCGGCGACGAACTTTCCGAACGCGACGAAGTCGAACGCTCGCGATGCCAGGAATTTGCGGACGATATCTTCCTTGTCTGCAGCGTGGCTCAATGTTGCCTCCATGGGCTGGTGGATCGACGCCGCGGCAAAGCCTGCTGCCATCGACGCTGCAAACGATGGCCCGATCTGCCGGCCCGGGGGTGTGAGCCACCTTACATTTCAAGAACTGTTGAGGACAACCGCGCCGCCGGTTCCATGGCTCGCTTGCGTGCACAAGCAAGCGCTCAACGGCACGGCGCCGGCTCTGGCCACAAAACGGATGGGCTAGCGTTGCAGCCGCCTGGTCCGCCTAGAGTCGCTCGCTAATCGCGAGTTTGTAGCCGACGCCGGTGACGGTTGCGATCACCGGCGTTCCGCTGCCGATCAGCTTGCGGCGCAGCCGCGCCACCAGCGCATCGACCGTACGCACGTCGACGTCGGTCTGACGGTTGCTGACGACCTCGATGAGATAGTCGCGGCTGAGCGCCCGGCCGTCGGCGCCGACGAGGGCGGCGAGCAGATCGAACTCGGCGCGGGTCAGCGCGACCGGCTTGCTGTCGCCGTCCATCAGCTCGCGGCGCATCAGATCGATGATCCAATCACCAAAAGCAATCGAGTTGTGGTTACGCGCCGCCTTGCGATCGATGGAGCGCCGCCGCAGCACGCTGCGCGCCCGCGCAAGCAGGTCGCGCAGGTTGATCGGCTTGGTCACGTAATGATCGCCGGCGATCTCGAGCCCGAGGATGCGGTCGACGTCGGTGTCGCGGCGCGTGACGAAGATGATACCGGCATTGCTGAGCGCCTGGATCTTCTTGGCAAGCTCAAAACCGTCGCCGTCGGGCAGCTGGACGTCGAGCAAGACGAGATCGGTACGGACGCGTAGCGCCTGGCGGCATTCCGCGCAGGAGCCGGCGCCGACCACATCGAAATTGTTCTCGCTGAAATAGCCAACCAGCATGGCGCGGGTCACCGGATCGTCCTCGACGACGACGATGCGGTCCGGGCGACGCGCGTCTTGCGATCGCAAGTCCTGGGATACGGAGCCGGCCATGGCGTCAGCCTTTCCCTGAACGTTCGACGTCATCGAAATGGTGAACGCAGCCAGCCGCGCAAATGCGCTCGCAACGCAATGCGTCGCGATGTGAACCCTCGTTCACAATGCATTCGAAAGCCCCAGCGAACATGGCGCGATAGTACGCGCCTCGGCGCGCGCAAACAATATCAGCGGTGAGAGAACACCGCACGAATGCCTAGCACGTGCGAAGCCGCGCGGCCGCTGAAGCCTCGGCCTGCTACATGGTCCCAATCCGGATCCGGAACGACAGCGTCTCCTCCGCGCCGGGCGCGATATGCATCACGCCCGGCTTCTCATCGAACGCACCATCGAAGTCCACAGGGCTCGCAGTGCCGCGCCACGGCTCGATGCAGAGAAACGGCGCGCCCGTTGGCTTGGACCAGACGCCGAGCTCGCGGAAGCCGCTCCAGGACATCTCCACCCAAGATGCCCGAGATGCTCCCTGCCCGGCCGCGTAGCGGACCGAGGTGCTGTTCGGGCGGTCGAAGATCACCGCGTCTGCGGCGAACAGGGATTCGGACAGGCCGAGCACCTTGTCGCGGACCGGGCTCGGCTCCGTCGCGTCACGCAGCAGTCCACCTTCGAGCCGGCGGATGGGATACGGCTCGTCCTGCGCGAAGGTGAGCGCATAGCTCTCCTTCGACATATCGGGCGCGAGCGGCCAGTTGAACGCGGGATGGCCGCCGAGCGAGGCCGGCAAGGTGTCCTCGCCGGTATTGGTGATCGTGAAGGCGAGGTCGAGACCGGCTTCATCAAGCGTGCAGGTCGCAGTCAGGCGGAACGCGAAGGGATAGAGCGCGCGCGTCGCCGCGTCGTCAGTGAGCTCGAGCACGCAACGCGATGCCGATCGCTCGAGCCAGGTGAACCGCCGGTCGCGCGCAAAGCCATGCTGGGTCAGCCGATAGGTCTTGCCGCCATGGTGCAGCTCGTCGTTCTTGAGCCGGCCGACGATCGGAAACAGCAGCGGCGCATGGCGCGGCCATTCCGGCCCCGCCTGCCAGATGAACTCGACGCCCGTCTCGTGCTTTAGCGAGCACAGCTCGGCGCCTTGCGCCTTGATGGTCGCCGTCAGCGCGCCGCTTCGGATTGTGTGAGTATTATCGGTCATGGCCATTCATCCCAGAGAAGCTCTGGCCTTGAGACTAGCGCGAACTTGCGTGCCAGCGCCATGGCAGGGCGCAACCGCGCGCACAGACTGTCTGCGCAAGATTGATCGATGCGACCTGGACAAGCCAGACCTGGTACACCGCTGGCTGCAGGTGTCGCAGCAAGCTCCTTCAGGACGATGCAACGGGCTTGGACTCAACGTGATCGCGACCGGGTACCCGGGCGCCAGCAAGCTCGTCGGCCTTTGAGCTGCGCAACAAGAACAACGCCCGCCAATCGCGCTGACGGCCAAACTCAATATAGCGATAGCTCAGAGCACTTAGGGCGATCATTATTGCGAAATATGGCAATGACAATCGAAGCGTGTCTTTCAACGAGGACGTATCGGGCGGGATCATTTCGACCATGATGGCCGAATGCCACGCATAGATACTGTAGCACATACATCCGACGACTTGACTCGCCCATGCCTCGAACAGGCGATTTACGGACCACGCTCCAGACAGGACCGCCAACAACACCATGGAAAACCCGGCGCAAAACAGCGTCGCGTAGAGAATGCTCACCGCCCAGGAACCGTTATCCTTGATATATATAGCGGCAATCATCAGCAGGACCCCGGGCAGAAGCACGCGAGAATGCGATCGCCTGAGCGAGACGCTGTCCCTGGACTTGACGTAAAGATCGCAAACCAACATTCCGAAAATGAACTGGTAGCACGACCCGAAGATGCCGCCTACAAACGGACGAAACATGCCAATCCGATCGACCGCGATCAGATGGCCGGCGACGACGAAAGCTGAGCAGACGACCACGCTCGACAGCACGAGCCTTTCGAGGCTCCACCGCGCGATCATAAGGACCAGCAAGGGAAACAAAAGGCTAAACCAGATTTCAACAGCGACGGACCACAACACGGGATTGGAGGGAGGCATAAATCCGTGCGGCACAAAAATGAAAAGGGTCGATAGGAGTCCGCCGAGCTCGAGATACCATGCGTGCGATCCAGCAGGTGACTTGGAATGGAGTGCAACCGTTACGAGGACAACAATATAGTAGAGTGGAAGCAACCGGGTCGCGCGATGCCAATAGAAGTCTGGAAAGTCCGCCAGCCGAGTGATCGCTCTCTTTTTTGTGCGATAGGGAAGGTACAGAACGAAACCAGAGAGCACGAAAAAGATATTCACGCCCAAGTAGCCGTGCTTCGCGACAGTGGCAAGAAGGCCATTCGGATCAAGTTCGCCGGGAAACGACGGCGTGCTGGATGTAAACGGAACAAACAAGTGAAAGACGACGACCATCATGATGGCGAGTCCACGAAGGCCGTTGACGGCTCCGATCTTCTGCGCGCCGCTTTCTGCCATGGCGGCGGAACCTGGAGATTGTAACAACAAGATCGGCGCTCTCGGCATTTCGTGGTTTGCTACTTAACGATGTCGGCCAGATTGAATGGCCTGTCGACCGACGACGCTGACACATCGAGCCGCATCGGGCCACGATTCCAAAACGAGCGCAGCCCAACACAGACACGGCAAACAACGTGCCTTCAAATAGTCAATTACAGGAAATAGACGACAGCAGGCTGGCTTTGGGGCAGAATCGTGAGAGCGCGTTTAGCTGATGGTAGGGCTTCTTATCATATTTGTTCTGCTCGCGATTGGCTTCGCTGCCGGCTACGGCACGCGCGAGCTGATCTCCCGCAAACGACACACCGAACACCTGAAATTCCAACCCTACATTTCGCCTACGCTCTCTCCGGATGGAAGCATGAGGGCGCGACGTGCCGCGCCTGAAACGCCAATCCCAAAAAGGCCACGGACGAACCACGACATCACACACTCGTTTCAGGACATATCCATTCACGAGCCAAAGCCAGCGAAACCCGCGAGGCCGTCCGCCGCAAACTTGCATCTGGTCCGGACTGAGCCGGATGCTGGATCTTTGCAGGCTGCAAACATCGAACAGAGCCTCCAGGAACTGGTCGCACTCCTCCGGAACCACCGCAGGCAGGAGGGCTAGGCCGCTCGACTTTGGTCGGTTTGGTCAAGAGTCTTTCACCGTGCCTGCAAATTCGCCCGTTGCCAATTTAGACTCGAGATCGCCAGGACTCGTGCGTGAAGCGTCGTAGTGCCGGACGGCCGTTCAAGCGACGCGGATAACTGAGGGAGAAGCGGGAGCTCTTCCTGCGACCCACTGCTGGGAGTTTGCACCGATCGCTGCATCCAACGTCACTTGCGCATGGATCATTTTCGTTCCTGCCAGCTCGGTCAGATTGCGGCCGAACACGCTGCGTGACATGCGGGGCGGCAGCCACCGGGCCGACAATGGAACCGAGCATGAATAGGCTGCATGGCGCTTTCGAACCGAGAAAGACTCCGATGCCGTCTGCGGGTTTAAATCGGTAAAGGCTGTGGACGTTCCAGGAAAGAGAGCCGCTGTCCGTTTTTCGACGGAGCTGGACGCCTACCAATTGACTAGCAGGCGTAGCGGGAAAGTGGTATCTTTTCAGCAGTTCTGTGGTTGGAATGCGACGATATCCTGTACGGGACATCTCAGGCGCAGGTGCATGGGGGTGAAGTTTGGTCTTGCTGATAGTAGCAAGCGGCGTGGCGGGTTTTCTTTTGGGACGCACTTTTCGTGCGTTCACTCTTATTCCTGCAACAATGCTGATCCTGGTTCCAGCGTGGTATTTGGGCACGCAGCAGGGCTTGATGACCGGCGTGACAGCGTTCGTTGTCAGCGCGGGGGTGATGCAAGTCGTCTATTTCGCGAGCCTGCTGACCCGTTTGCTCGTGGAGAACCTCTCGGTGCTTGATCACGTGCAGTCGGAGGCATCCCCGCCATTGCCTGAATCACGAATCGCATTCTAACCAAATTGCCGGCCACGATGCATGCGGAGGATTTCGTCGGCACCGTGTTGCGAGTCCTCTGAGCTTCAACCTGCTTAACCGCGCGCCGCGGTTGATATTATAGACACCTACAGGTGTCGTCGGGCTGAGCCCTCTACCGGTTCCAGCAAAGTCTTGCCGGCATTCTTCAGCCGATTCAGCGCCGGTCACGGTTCCCATTGCGCTTATGACCGTTTCGCCGACGCTGGCTCAGCCACGCCGAGCACCAGGTTGTCCTCCATTGTGCAGACGAACGGCACATTTTGTGCGCCATGGACCTATCAATCCAGATCGAAGCGTCCTTGGTACCTATCTTCGCCGTCTTTATCGTGTCCCGTCTTATGATGGCTCCAACGTGCGTTTGGTTGGCTGGAGGATCCAAAATGGAATTGCTAGCGAGAGCAGCGGCACACCGCAGCAGCGCACGGGACACACTGCAAGAGTCGACCGGAACAGACCAAACGGCTGTAACTCTCTCGATACCAACACGATTGCGGCCGAAGCGACGTCCTGATCCCGTCGTTCACCGGATCGATACCCGGCCGCTCGATATCGGCGCCGATGAGATCGTGGCGGTCGGCAAATTCCGCAACGAGATGTTGCGACTACCCGATTTCCTGCGTCACCATCGCCGGCTCGGGATCCAACATTTCCTCGCGATCGATGATCGTTCGGAAGACGGCACGCGAGAATTCCTGCTCGATCAGCCGGATGTTCACGTGTTCGAGATCCGCGAGCCGTTTGCAGAATCAAGTGGTGGCGCGCGTTGGACGAGCGCTGTGCTCGACCAATTCGCGCCGGGACGGTGGGGGCTGACGCTCGATGCCGACGAGCTCTTTGTCTATCCCGGCTACGAAAGTTTTGATCTTCGACGATTGTGCCGCTACCTGGACAGCACCGGCGCGGATTGCATGACTGCGGAGATGGTCGATATGTATCCACGCTGGCTCGGCGGACCCGAGCGCTACCGCGCCGGTGAGAGCCTCGTCGCATTCTGCCCCTACTTCGATTCGGATACCTATGTGAAGCGCCGTCGGCGCGGCTTTCCGATGAACTACCTGGTTGGCGGAGCGCGAGCGAGGCTGTTCTATGACGAGCCGATGCCGCCGAAGATCGCGCTTTACGGCACCCTCGTACAGTTGCTTGAGCCATACGGGCTGGACCGGTTGCTGCCTGCGGTCAACATCGCGCGTTGGCAGCCGCCGCTGCTCACTAAGGTGCCGCTCGCGCGCTGGTTGCCCGGCCGTCGCCATGTCGCCGCCGGTCACGTGATGGCCCCGCCCGGCAAGCCAGGCGACGTCACAGGCGTCCTGCTCCATTTCAAATTTCTCCACGACTTCACCGACAAGGTCGCCATCGCAGTCCGCGAGGGAAATTACTACCTCGGATCAATCGAGTATCAACGCTACGCGGAGCGGCTCGCTCAGGACCGCTCATTCGAGCTCACCTATCCGAACAGCCGGATCTACCAATCGCCGGACGATCTTGTCAGTTGCGGTCTGATGCGCCTTTCCCCGGCCTACCAGGCCGCAACGCGGCAACCCTAACCCACCGCTTCCGGTGCGCCGGAGTCTTCCTCCAATCGTCACCGGGTTCTATCGTTGTGCTTGATGTGGTTTCGGAAGGATCGACCGACACCCCTGTTCTGTCTGATCAGATCTCACCGATCAGCTTCCGGCCAAGAAGCCGAAGGAGAAGCTTCCTTCCGCGCATGAGCGCTGGATAAAGTGCCCTTGCGAGGCGCGGCCGGGAGAACACGAGCCGATTGAGCCGGCTGAAGTAAGTCGCCTCGCCGGCGAGCGTTGCCAGCAGATGCATTGCCTCGGCCCCATGGTAATACTGACCACGCCAGCGAACCACCATACCCTCATTGAGATCGAGGTTGCGCGCGCGGATATCGCCTACGATCGGATGCTGCGAGCGCGCGTCGATCAGGTGAACACGCTGACCCCGCTCCCGCAACTGGTACAGCAGAACATAACGACTGCATAACGGGCATTCGCCGTCATAGACCACCCAGATCTCGTCATCGCTATCTTGGGTCAATTCGATAGCCTGTTCGGTTCCGAACGTCGCGCACAAGTTTCCCTTCCGCCAAGCCGAGGCATACTGAATCCACCACGTAGTGATAGGCGACAATGTCGTCCATGGTCAGCTTGTTGAATTCGCCGTACAGCCATGGATTGGAGAGCATGTGGTGCGGATAGGCATAGAAGCTGTTCTTGTCCTTGACCCAGGGATAGACGCGAAAAAAACGATCCGTCCTGCGGACCAATTTCTCCACGGCCTCCATGGTTACACCGGTGTCCTGATGCGAAAGGATCTCCGGGCCGCAGGTGGTCGCGTCGTGCCAGCTTACGAGATCGTGGTTGTTGCCGCCGACGCGAGCCCGGAAGTGGTTCTCGGGGATGTACATGGATCCAGTCCCGATCATGTACGAGTAAATGCCGAAATAGGTGGACGGCGCGAGAATCTGGCGACCATCCCTGGTCTCGACGAAGACCCGCGGGCTTGCCAGTTTCGGCCCGTCCAGCCATCCGAGATAGTTGGTGTAGAAGAAGAATCGGCCGCAGATGACGGTCACGACCATCACAACCTTCATCGCCGGGGTGAAACCATCCCGCGGCAGCGTGCGTGCCGCGGCGACGATGAACAGGTTGACCGCAATCCAGAAGAAGAACAGCGCCCCGAGCGTGAAGTACACGCCGATGTGAAAGACATCGAACAGCAGGCAGAAGAACGACAATGCGCGCGTCGAGATCGCAGCCAGCGGCGACAGGAGCTGCGCGCCCAGCACAAAGACGTTGAAGAGCAGCTGGTTGCTGACGATCGCGTCCCAGATCGTCTGCAATGCGCCTGGCCACAGGCCGAGCGGGGCGTCGCCACGTTCGAGTCCCATCAGGATCGAGGTCTGCGTCGGATTTGCGAGCAGCCAGGTCCACGGCTTCTCGCCACCCGCCTGCAGCTTTGTGATTCCCGACCAGAAATAGCTGCCGAGATGCGCCCCGACCGCGCACGCCCATATCAAGCCATAGGTGCGATCGCGAAGCTGCTTCACATTATCCTCGGAAGCGAACAGAGTTCGCAGCCACGGCACGCGATCCATCGCCCAGGTGCTGGTGAGGACGATCGTGCCGAGCACGCCAAGAACGGCGAAGTTGCCGACGTCGAGCATGCCGAGGTAATCGGTCTCGGTCACGAAGATGCCGGACACGACGCTCACCATTTCGCGCCATGCATGGTAGTAGTAGAGCAGCGGCAGCAGAAATGAAGGACGCCAGATCGCAGCCCCGCCTGCCACAACTGCAAGCACGGCGCCGTAGCGGAAGAACAGAATCTTCTCGCCGGAGCCGAACAGGATATTGGGGGGACCTGCGAACGGCCCCAATGAATCGAACAGCAACTGCACGAAGATCGCCATTCCGATCGCGAAGGCGGTGATCCGCAATGGCGGCGAGATATCCCGGTAACGAACCGAGCTAAAGGCGATCGCGCCGGCGAAAGCCGCGCAAACCAGCATCAGCGCGTAAATATCGGACCAGCGCGCGAGATGCGTGACGGCACGCCGCGAAACCGCAGAGAGAATGACGGCTATTGCAAGGAGAAAGAGAGGTCCCGCGAGTGAGGACACACCAGACCGGGTTCCTTGCTGTGAAGCGACGGTATAGAACGCCATCCTTTTTCTCGGAACCCGAACTGCGCGATTGCAATCGACCTTATCGGATCACTTCCGCTGCGCAAGCATCGCGCGGGCAGTCTTGGCCTTCCGCGGTGGCATTGCTCACAAAATCATCTCGCGGGAACCTGAGCATTGCGAATTGAAATGTGACGAACTGCGGGCATTGATGTGACCGCACGACTGTTTTGCCAGCGGTGAACTTAAGGCAGTTGTTCATGATCAGATTTTGGCATCCATAAAACATGCAAACGACAAGCGCTTTCAGAGCCTGCTCGCCCCGCACGGCTCGATCCCGTCTTCCGTTCGTACCAGAGCCAAGCTAAACACCTGCAACGGTCGTCATTGAGAGCCGACGGCTTTTGCTGCCGCCAGATGCAAGGCCAAGCAAGAGCCGTTCGATATCGGGTGAGCTCGTTTGGACAGAGACAGCAAGTCACGAGCCGCAACCAACATCCTGATAACAGGCGGGTCGCAAGCCTGGAAACTCTGCGCCGGCTTTCTCTTGACCATCGTCTCGACGCGAAATCTCGCAGCGTCCGACTTCGGCCTGCTTGCGATGTCTGCGACCGCAGCAACGTTCGTTGGGCTCTTCAAGGACCTCGGAGTTGGGCAGGCCATCGTTCAGCGCCCGGAAATCGCCAAGGGCCAGATCGATGCGCTGTTCTGGCTGTCGGTGCTGGCCTCAGCAGCATCTGCTCTCGTTCTGGCGTTGAGCGCATATCCGATTGCGCTGCTCTACGACGACCCCAGGCTTCAACGACTCACTATCGCGATTGCCGGACTCAGCTTCATCGCGGGCCTTCCAACCGTTCCCGCCGCACTGCTCGCCAGAGATTCACAATTCAAGGCCCTGGCAATCCTGGACGTCGTAGCGACAACCGCTTCCGTTGTCGCAGGGCTCGTCGCCGTGATCATGTTGAGGGATTACTGGGCGCTCTACCTTTCCACGCTGGTTCTCACACTCTTTTCGACAGTCGGGATCTGGGCCTGTTCGGGCTATCGTCCTAGCTACCCCCATTTGGACAGCGAAGCTCGGCACATGGCGAGATTTGGCCTGCACGTGTCCGGGTTCAATCTGGTCAACTACTTCTCGAGAAATGCGGACAACATTCTCATCGGAAAATTCCGCGGCAGCGCGGAACTCGGCCTATACGATCGGGCCTACAAGCTGTTGCTGTTTCCGATCATTCAACTGCACAATCCCATCGGCCAGGTGATCGTCCCGCTGCTTTCGCGGCTTCGTTCCGACAAGGAAAAATATCTGAGCACCTACGACGATACCCTTTCCATGGTCATGCTTGTATGCCATCCGGGCATCATCTTCGCCATCCAGCTCTCGGAGCCGCTCTTCAGATTTGTCCTTGGAGAGCAATGGGTGGGTGCAGCTCCGATTTTTTCGTGGCTCGGTTTTGCGGGCTTGATCCAGGTCGCGACTGCGACGGCAGCCTGGCTGTTTCTCAGTCAAGGCCGTAGCCAGGAATACTTCAGGCTCGGCATTTGGACCGCCCTGATCAATGTGATGTCGTTCCTCATCGGCCTTCCCTGGGGCGCCCTTGGGATTGCCATAGCGTATACGCTGGTGAACTACGCCATCGTGTTGCCGCTGTACGCGATATCGATCGGTCGTAGCGGTCCCGTGACAACGAGGAGCTTGATCCAAACGACCGGTCCGCATTGGATCGGTTGTCTCGTCGCAGCAGCCGCCACAAGGATTTCCACCATCTCGTTGCTGGATGGAAACTCTCCGGCGGAGCTAGCTATGCTGCTAACGCTTGCCTACGCGTCATATCTCGCGGCTATCATTCTCTTCGCGCAAAAACGGGCACTCGCGAGACGCGTCTTGCGCAGCGGCTATCAAAAGGTAAGGACCTTCAGCGAAGGATGAAGTTATGCAACTCCGCCAGATGAGGATCGATCGGCGCCACCGCGTGAACGAGATCGCCCAAGTGAAGGCCGGGGTCGGCATTTGGACGACTGATCTCCACGATGGACGCTACCTTGGCTAATTCATGGAACGCCTCGTTGACGAACTCATGGACGTCCTTCGAGGCAGCGGACTGTTCGAAAACAAACCCGTCGCCTCCAAGGCGCGCCGCGATGACGGCCAGCACGGTCGCAGGAGGTTGCGACGCCGGAGCCGGCGCAAAATCAAAGCTGGCTTTCGGAGGATCGATGACCAGCGTGCCGCCTGCTCCGTCGCTCGAGAGAGTGAAGCTCGAATTGGTGTAGTCGCCAACAAGCGAAATATGTGCCGAGTGATTTTGGGCATCGACCACGGTCAACGTGCCACCGGCCGTGTTGCCGGAAAAGGACGCGGACGTTCCCGCTCCGTAGGTGATGTCCTTCAAATCGATATGGTTGGAATTGGCGGCAGCGCCATCACCCGTCAAACCGATCAGCGTCCCCGTAAATTGTGCCGCATGATCCAGCACCAGATTGCCTGTCGACGCCTTGAAGGTGATCGATCCAGAGGCAGCGCCGGACAATTCGAGTGTGGCGCCGGCGTCGATCGTCGCAGACTGAGTCATGTTGCCGAGCTTCAATACGACGCTCCCGGAAATCTTGAGGACGGTCGATGACGTGTTGATTACGCCGTCGCCATTGAGGTCCTGGTAAAACGTCGTTTCGACCGCCTTGAGCGACGGATCGTTCGGGGACACCTTGTTCAGCAGGTTCGATACGTAGTTGCCGTTGCTGTCGGTGGTCCATACCGAGAATTCGCCGGTGGCCGGAATCTTCCAGGCCACGTCGTAGCCTGTGGACGTCTGCTCCGCCGCCACCGGCGTCCAGACGCCGAACTGTCCGGACACAACCGCGACACCACCATATTTCAACGTCGGTCCGCTGCCGGCGGCCATCGAGACCAACGAGAAATTCTTGCCGACCGCAACCAGGCTGGTCGAGCCGGATGCCTCGATTGTCGTCCCCGCAATCGTTGTCGTGGTCGACGCCTGCGTCGTGGCAGTCGAAGGAACGCCGATCACGCCATCGCCATTGAGATCCTGGTGAAACAGGCTCTCGCTCGACTCCAGCGCCGGGTCCGTTCCAGACACCTTGTTCAGATAGTTGGATACGAAATTGCCGTTGCTATCGGTGTTCCAGATCGCGAACTGGCCGGTGGAGGCAATCTTCCAGGCGACGAGGTAGCCGTTCGACGATGCTTCCGCCCCCACCGGCACCCATGCGCCAAGCTGCCCCGCGACAACCGCCGTCCCGCCATTCTTCAAGAGCACCGATGAGCCGGCCGTCGAGAGGTAGAAGTTGCTTCCCGACTTGATGAGCGATGTCGTGCCGGCCGCTTCGATCACCGTCCCGACCGCGGAGCTGAAAGCATTCGAGAGTTGGCTCAAATTTCCGGCAATGTCGGTTGCGGTCGCGGTGAAGCTGTGCTGGCCTGCCGTGAGCGATCCGGTGGTGACGCTCCAGGCCCCGCTCACCGCCGCCACGCCCGTGCCGAGCAAGGTCGAGCCCTCGTACAGCCGGACAGTGCTTCCGGCCTCCGCCGTGCCGGAAACGATGATGGCGTTCGAAGCGGCGGGTGCCCCCGAGGTCATGACAGGTGCAACCGGTGCGCGCGTATCGACCGTGACGTTCAGAGCGCCCGAGGAAGCGCTGACATTGCCGGCGGCGTCCGCGGCTCTGCCGGTAAAGGTGTGGTTGCCGTCCACCAATGTTCCCGTCGCAAAGGACCAGGCTCCATTGGTATCGGCGACTGCCGTTCCGATCGACGTCCCGCCATCGAATACCTGCACCGTGCTTCCCGCGTCAGCGGTTCCAGTCAAGATCACCCGGTTGACGTTGGTGACGCCATCGCCGGCAACATTGCTGTCGGGCGAGAACGACGCCACCTTGGGCGCGGTCGGGGCGATGGTGTCGATGGTGACATTGACCCCGGCCGAGAGCGCGCTGAGATTGCCGACGCCGTCCATTGCGGCGGCCGCGAAGGCATGGGCGCCTTCGACCAGCGTTTCGGTGGCAAAGCTCCAGCTACCATTGCCGTCGGCGATCGCCATGCCGATCTGATTGGTCCCGTCGAACACCTCGACGGTGACACCTGCCTCGGCTTGGCCCGTGAGGGTCAGATGATTTATGTTGATGAGGCCCGACACGATCGAGCCGCTGTCGTTGGTCGCCGAGATCGTCGGCACGGCGATAGGCGTCATCGCCATCGGCGAATTCGTCGCGGACACGAATGAATAGTCGGCCGACGTCAAGCTGGCGACGCCGGCAATGCGCAGGGTATCTGCTCCACCCGCGTAGTGAACGGTCCACACGTCGTTCACATGCGTCAAATAGGCGCCGCTGTCGTAGCCTTTCAGGATCAGCTTGTCGTGTTCGGCGGTCGCGCTCGTGAAGACGTGGAAATCCGCGATCGTATCGTTGCCGCTGCCTGCTTTGTAGATGAACGTATCGTTCCCGGCTCCTCCGTAGAGCCAATCATTCCCGCCGGCGCCATCGAGGATGTCGTCACCGCTCGAGCCGACCATACGGTTTGCCAGGTCGTTGCCGATCCCAGTGAGCCCACCCTGCATCAGGGTCAAGTTTTCAACGTTTGCAGGGAGCGTATAGGACGACCAGGCTTCGACACTATCGATGCCGCCACCGGAATTCTCAATGATCTTTTGATTTGCATTGCCGATGACGTAGGTGTCGTCGCCGGTCCAACCCACCAACGTGTCATTGTAGTGCACTGGCGTTATTTTGTCGTTTGCGGCGGTACCATAGACAATATAGCTGCTACTTGTTCCGTTGATCCAGGACGTGATAGTGCCACCTACCGGTAACGTTCCGGGCAGCTGAAAGTCGTCGCTGGTGAAGGCCGAAATCGTCGTGTTGCGAAAAACCAGCGTATCCTGGCTCGTCAACGCAAGATAAACGTCGTTGCCGACCTGCGTCATCGCTACCTTGATGTCGTTGAATGAGGTGAACGCAAAGCCGTTCAATTGAACGACATCGTGTCCCGTGGCTGATCCGGGAGTGAAGTCGGTGATGACGTCCGAACCATCACCCGAGTTGATAACGAAGGTGTCGGCACCACCGCCGCCGGTCAGAACGTCATTTCCGAAGCCACCGGTAATTACGTTAGCCGCATCGTTGCCGATGATGATGTTGGACTCGGAATTGCCCGTGCCGTTGATCGCGGCCGAACCGGTCAGCGTCAGATTCTCAACGTAGTCAGGCAGCTTATACGTGACGGAGGAAATAACGGTATCCACCCCACCGCCGTAGCTCTCGACCACCTTGGCGTTCGGATCTGTGACGATGTAGGTATCGTCACCAAGCCCGCCGGCCATCGTGTCGGCACCTCCTGCACCGCCGAGGAGATCGTTGCCGGTAGTTCCAGTCAAAGTATCCGCACTTGCGGTGCCAGCGATGGTGTTCGTCGGCGCTCCGCTGGCCAGAAGCGTATAATTCGCGAGCGTATACTCCGGCAGCTGGTAGGCCTTTATGTAATCAATGCTCATCTGCGCAGTTGCGCTAGGATCCGCGTTTCCGGCCCAGCTTCCGCCCATCGCCAGATTGGCGATCATGTACATGGCTGTGTTCATATCGGACGGCGTGGCGACCTGCCCGAGCTCGACGCCATCGACAAAATAGGTCAGGGTATATGGCGTCCACTCCACACCAAAGATGTGGTCGCCGGCCGACAGGTTGGCGGTGTTCGCCCAATAACCTTGATTTGGGGTGGTGGACGACAGAAAGCCCCAATGGGCCTGGTCAGGATCTTTGCCCAGCGCCTCAAGCGCATCTAGTTCCGTGCTGAGGCCATGGGTGTTGATCGGCAACATCCAGAATGCAGGCCATGCTCCCTGAGTGCCGGGTAGCGAAGCCTTCATCTCGAAATAGCCATAGGTCTGGACGAAGCTGTTCTCGGTCGTGATCACTCCCGAAGAGAAAACATGATTGCCGACGTAGGCTGCATCGTTCGATGGAATTGGTGCTGCTGTGATGACTAGATGGCCATCTTGAATCGAGAATGGATTCAGGCCTAACGGACTCGAGGCTTGTGTTCCCGGCAATCCCGTGAAGCTGGGATCGACGTACACCTCCTGCTCACCGGAGAGCGAGTAACTTGCGGCGCCACTCCAGGCGTAGTTCGTTTTCCAGGTGAGATGCGGATCCTGGCCGGCCGAAAGCGAATTGAAGTCATCACCGAACGTTTGAATCAATCCCGTTGGCGCTGTGACGATATTGATATTGGCGGACGTGAAATTCTGAATGGCCGTGTTTTCGAGGGTGAGTTTTTCGCCGTTTCCAAGCGATAGAACGACATCCGAGCCGACCTGCTGCATGGCGGCCGTGACGTCGGCGATTGTCTTGAAGCTCGTGCCATTGATCTGCAGAACGTCCCCACCGGCACCGGTTTGAAAATCGGTGATTATGTCATTTCCGTTGCCGGCCCTGATGACAAACGTGTCGCTTCCGCCCCCGCCCGTAAGGACGTCGTTACCCTTGCCGCCGTCGATCATGTTGTTGCCGGCATTGCCGACGATGATGTTGTCGAGATCGTTGCCGGTCGCGGGAGAATTGTATTTATCACCCAGAGTGAGATTTTCGACGTTCGGCGCATTAACGAGGCTGTAGCCGTCGATCATGCCATCATAGATGGTGTCGATACCTTGACCGGCGAGTTCCACCACCTTCGTGCCGTGATTGTACATGAAGTAGGAGTCGTCGCCCGCGCCGCCGATCAACGTGACACCGTCGCCCATCGCCTGCAGAGAGTCGTTCGTCGCACCGCCCGTGAGCGTTCCCCCGGCTCCAACCGTGGTCCAAGCAGTGTCCGGCGCTGCGCTTGCTGGAAGGGGATTGTCGAGCACAACGTTTGCTGACGTGAACGAGGAAAGCGCGATGTTCTGTAATGTGAGCGTTTCCGTGGACGAGAGCGTGACGACAACGTCAGCTCCGATCTGCTTTGCGGCCGACATGAAGCTTGCAAACGTCGCAAAGCCGTAATTTTGCACCCGCAGGACGTCGCCACTGGCGCCAACTTGAAAGTCGCTAATGGTGTCGGAACCGTAGCCCTTCGAGACAACGAAGGTGTCGCTGCCTGCTCCCCCGGTTAAGAGATCATCGCCTGTTCCGCCAAACAAGACGTCAGCACCGGAAGTTCCAATGATGATGGTCATGATGACTTTCGTGCTCCCTTTGCGGAGCACCGAACTACGCCGACCTTCAAAACACCCTTACGGATTCCACACAATTTGAAGCATGAGAGAGAATCTGCCGACGACTGAGAGAGACGCCGTAACACTACGGGCTGATAAGTCAGCGCTGTTCTGGAACAGGCGAATTCCACGCACGGGCTATCGCGTCTCAAGCAGCGCGCGGAACCAGGCTTCGTTCCGGTCCTGCGGCTACTGGAACCGGCTAGAACTCGATGCCGGCCCCGAACCGATTTCAGCGCGCGAAGTTCGCGGTACGTACGCTCCTCGGATTCGCCAGGACTTTCGCCGGAGGACCCTCCGCGCGAACCCGGCCGTTTTCGATGCACACCACATGGTCCGCATCGCGCAGGGACTCGAGGCGGTGCGTTATGAGCAACAAAGTTCGGCCTTTGAAGTGCAGTTGGATCGCGCTCCTGATGCTGTCCTCGAGCGCCAGATCGAGCGCGCTCATTGCTTCGTCAAGGATTAGGAACTTCGGATTGCGCACAATGGCGCGTGCAAGACCAAGACGCTGACGCTGACCGCCCGAAAAGCGCAGGCCATGCTGTCCTATCCAGGTGTCGTATTTGCCGGGCAAGGCCTCGACGACCTCTGAAATACCCGCCACCCGCAGCGCCTGCAGAACCTCCTCCTCGGTGGCGTCGTTCTTGGCCATCCGAACATTCTCGATCACCGTGCCTTCGATCAGGTCGACATCCTGGCCCGCAATCGCGAGCATGCCGAGCCAATCTGTCCGGCGAACATCTTCGATGGGTCGACCATCGACCCGTATGACACCCTCGTTGGCCGAATAGAGTCGCAGCAGCAGATTTACGATCGTGGTCTTGCCCGCTCCACTGGCTCCAATGAGCGCAGTGGTCTTCCCCGCCGGAATGTCAAACGAAACATCCGAAAGCGCGGCCTCGGCTCCGGCGTCATAGCGGAAAGTCACGTCGCGAAATGAGATGCCGTCATCCAATTCAGTCACGGCAACGTGCCCAGCCTTAGGGTACTCCTTGTCATCCGTCGACAGCATGTGTCGGATCGACCGAAGCTGGGGCTCGATTTGCGCCATATACAGCAAATTCCCTTCCAGGTCTCGCATATGCGGTTGCAATCGATAAAGCAGCGCTACCGCGGTCAAGCTCGTCGCAAAGCCAATTCCCCACATGTCTGCGGACGCGATGACGAGAAACAGCACGACAAGATACCCCACCTCCGTCAGAGGCGAGACCAGGGCAGACAGACGCGCAAGCCGCAGCGCGACCTGTCGCGCCTGCGTCGAAGCCTGCTCGAAGCGCCTCTGGTGACTCTCCTCCTGGCCATATGCGCGGATCGTGCGCATACCCTGGAGTGTCATCAACATGTGCTCCCCCAGTCTTTGATGAACCAGCTTTACGCCGGTGCCCAACTGCTGCATGGGCAATGAAAGATGACGCAATCCGGCCGATACAAGCATCGAGGCAACGATGGCGAGGACGGTTACCTTGATCGAGAGCGCCAACAGAAAGGACGCAAAGAGAAAAATCGAACACGAGCTCACGATAATGCGGGTGAGGCTGGCGTATGCTCCAGAAATCACCCATGTCTCAGTTCCCAACACCTCCATGAGATATGCTTCTTCATGGCGTTGAAAGAACGAATACGAAGTCGCCAGATACTGCAGATGGACGCGGTTGCGTGCGGCTTCATTGATCTGTTCGCCAACACGCGCACTGATGAGTGTGTTGACAAAAGAAAGAGCACCGCGAGCAACGATGAGAAGGAGCAGCACGACAGCAGTTTCAGTCGAGCTGTGAAACCAGTTCGCCGCATATCGAAGCGCCTCGCCCAGGAGGCCGCCGGTCGACGTCGCAAGTTCCACCTGCCCCATCGCGAAATAGAAGAACAGTAGCACGAGGGTAATCCCGACCGTCTCAGCCAACGATGCAGCCAGGCCAAGGACGATCAGCGCGGGCGTCACCCAACGGGGCAGCGGAGCAAGCTTGAGCAGCTTGAACAGTTCGACCAATGCAGCGCTGCGGGCAGCTCTCGGTCTTCTCGTATTGTCCGCGTTCTCTGTCATAGCGATTGATTTGGATCGCCGATCGCAAACGACGAAAGTGGATGTCGAACTGCTCTGTGACGCTGGTGGCGCCATTTCCACCGGATCGCGGAGACGGTATCTCGCGGCACATCGTGCACGAAGACCCTGAGCGCCAGCATGGGATTCCGTCTGCACAGGAGGCCAAGGACTGAAACGAAGTACCACAACTGACCACCCGTCAGGGCTCTCCGAAGCAGCCAACGCGCATAGTTTCTGAAGCCCTGATCGAGGAGCGCCGTGCGCCCGGGATGCCGCGTCATGATCTCATCTGCGACCAGCATCCACGACCGGAACATCCGGGTCATGTTGCTCGACATGTTGTTCGGGAGATAGCGATAGCCAATCTGGTACTCGGGCACGACCCCGAAGTGGTACGCCTCCGCGACACGGCAATAGAACAGTAGATCTTCGCAGCCTTCGGCACCCGATGCCCTGAGTCCGCTCTCGAAACCTCCCGCAGCTATGAGAGCTTCCCGGCGAACCAGCGCCGAGCTGCCGTTGCCAATGAAATTTCCCTGGCAAAGATAGTCCAGCACCTCGCCCGCATGGAACACCGGCTCGGACCTGGCGCTCACGCGACTGTCGGCGTCGATCCAATCATACCAGCTGTAGACAAGACCAGTCCTTTTTCCTGCATCCAGCAAGACCTGAAGCTGTTGCTCGACCTTGCTAGGCGTCCAGAGATCATCGGCATCAATGAACGCGACGAAGTCCGCGCGCGCCGCCTGCCAGCCCGCGTTCCGGGCGGCGGCCACCCCCGCATTACGCTGTTCTATGATTGCTATTCGAGAATCCTGATCCAGATGTCGCTGGACGATCGCAACTGTGTCGTCCGTAGAGCCGTCGTCCACGACAATGATTTCCAGCTGCCGGTGCGACTGGGATCTGACGCTACGAAGCGTCTCGTCGATCGTTGCACCGGCGTTGAAGGCCGGAATAACAACACTGACCAGGAGCGTACCGACACTCATTGATACTGCTCCAGGCAGCGCGCGAATGTGTCCGGCGTAGAATCGCCTCTGACCTCAATTCGCGGCAGGTCCAACAAATTGTCCTTCAGTGTCGCGGCCCGGCTGACCGTGTTGAACAGGGTCTTGTAGCCGCATTCGGCTGCGAGAATGCCGAGCCGCTGATCGGTGGAGCCAAAAGGCGCGGCAAGCGACGTTATCGGTCGCCCAAGCCATCGTTCCAACTGTGCACGAGATCGCGTCAGTTCCTCGGCAAGATTCCAGGTCGCAAGCTCCTCGCTCCGCAGGTGGCTCGCCAAATGGCTGCCAAAGGACACGCCCTCGGCGGCAAGCCCCGCAATCCTGGCCGCACCGAGCAGCGAAGCAGGCTCTCCGGACGATGCATCCCACTCCGCCCGCTTTCCCACGAAGTCGGTCGCAACGAACACCTCTGCCGAGAAATCGTTTGCCTGCAAGATCGGCCATGCATGCTCGGCAAAATCCTCGTACCCATCGTCGAAGGTGATCATCACCGGCCTGCCGACGAACCAATGGTTGTTTGTCACGAACCAGGCGAGCTGATCGGAATTGATCGTGTGGTACCCATTGCGGCGAAGCCACAACATCTGTTGCCGGAACGCATCGGGAGACAGGCGGTACCGCGCCAGTTCACCTGGCCCTTCAACCGCAATCCGGTGGTACATCAGGACCGGAACATGCATGCGTCTTTCGGATTGCGCGACGTCAAACCTGCGCGCGACGGCACCACCCCACACGATGGACCGCGCAACCTCGACCTCGATCGGCACGTTGACGGCCGCGCATCTGACCTGCGTATCAGGGGTGCCTTCGCCCGGCAGTAACCGCCTGAACCGATCGATGCGGTAAAGCTCCGTCTCGATCGACGTCTCCAGGGCCAGTCCGGGTACGCCCCGGACAATCCGCGTAATCGTCTCCGCCCCATACGGGGTCTCCCAGTCGAGACCCGTTCGGGACATGTTATCCTTCAGCACAAAGGCATGGGCGGCCAAAAGATGACCGCCGGGGCGCAGTGCTTGCGCCAATCGCTTTGCGACCAGTTCGAGTTCAGCCTCGTCATTAAGGTAGTAAAGGAGCTCGGAGCAGACGATCAGATCGACGTCCCGCGGAAGCGGATCGCCGGACAAATCCAGTTGAGAGAACTCAATGTTCGGATGTCCATTGCATCGGGCGCGGGCGCGATCGAGCGCCTTGGTCGAAATATCGGCGGCCCGGAGGCGCTTGACCCTGGGGGCCAATTGCTGCGTGAAATGACCTTCCGCACACGCAAGCTCAAGCGCATGATCCATCGGTCGGTCTGGAAGGAGCTCGAGCTGCCGGTTGTACTTTTCCTGTTCATACGGCGAACCGTAGTTCCAGGGATCTTCCTGCTCGAAGAGATCTTCCCAAAATTGCTTGCGTACGGTTGCTTGAGACTTCTCGACGCATCGCATCCGGCCGCTGGTATCGGGGATGCCTGAAATGATGAGCGGCCGCGCCTGGCGCGAAGCCCGCAAGTTCAACTCGCGCAGCCGCGCCCGGTGCGTATCTCGCCCGTCGCGCATGAAAGATCGAAGCCGTCCGGTCCGCTTGTGGAGCGCGATTTTTGCCCGAACCAGGTTTCCGATCTGGTCTTTAACCTGCAAATGAACGAGTCCGTCGGCGGCCAATGCGATCCAGAAGCGGCTGCCGACAGTGCCGAGAGCCCCAATATCGACCAGCGTCAGGATGCGAGGGCCGTCGCAGAGATAGACGTACAATCGATCAACAGTCCCGGTTGGCCTGATGGTGCTGATATGGCGAAGGTCTACGCGCGTGCCGAGCGTCAATGTGAGGACCCTGGGCGCCGAAAGGTCGTCATGGTCGAGCACTTTCCGCTCGAATCTGTATTGGCACTTTCGCCCTGCTGCCGGGTCGTTCCATGCGCAACCGATTGCCGAGATGAGGCTCGTTACGCCCTCCCCGTATTGCGGCCACCGTTCCGCCAGCTTGGCAGCCACAGTTCTTGCCCCGACCATGACGGCATCGAGCAAGACGGTGGTAATCTCGTCCGCCGACGTCCCGGTCTTTGGAATGTCACTGAGCGTTTCCAGTGATGGATCGCTGGCATTCCCGCGACCGCAATCAAATCCGGCACACCAGAGCGCGAAATACGCGTAGGCAGCGGCGGCGCTCCCATATGCAGTTGATGCTCCCGCCCGATGTGCGGGTGCCGGCTCGCTGACGCGATCATCGCTCGAGAATCCGCGCGCAATGACCACCTGCGCATCGACCAGCATCCGTTTGACGTCCTGCGTCAGTGAACGGTCGCTTGTCCGGTAGTAGCTCATTTTCTCGGCGACATGGATCCACCTGCCTCCACAGCGCGCGATTCGCTGCCACAGGTCCCAATCCTCGCACGTACTGAGATTGGTCTCAAAGCCGCCGACCTTTACGACAGCACTCTTTAAGACGAGCACACCATGGATGAACGTGGCACACGTACGAGCGAACCGCTCAAAAGCGTTGTCCTGGATGGCCGGATCGCCGCGAACGGGAGTCTCGCTGCCGTCAGGCATGATCCGGCAACAGTTGCAATAAGCGGCCACCGCCGAGGGATCGAGATCCAGCGCAGCATTCATCCGGGCAAGGAAGGATCGATCAATCCAATCATCACTATCCAGAAACAGTATTCGTTCGCCGTTCGCGTTTGAAAGTCCTTTGTTGCGGGCACCTGATGCGCCTGCTCCGTCAGACCTCAGAACCCGAAACCGCGAATCCCGCGCCGCATGTTCAGCTACGATCGCGGCCGTGGCGTCGTTCGAACCGTCATCCACGACGAGAGCCTCCCAGTCGGGGAAGCTCTGCGCGAGCAGGCTGCCGAGCGTTTCAGCAATGGTTGCTTCGGCATCGCGGGCGGCGATCACGACGGAGGTACGCGGATAGGCGGTCATCTTCGAAACCTTCGGCGATGATAGAACAGTAACCCGGCGAGATATCCTGTCACCTCCTCCTTCAGGAAGCGGTCGCGAATGCTGTCTCCTTCCATGACTTTACGGAGCAGCCGATAGAGGTACCAACGTGGCTTGTGATAGTAAGCCAGACGCCGGTTCGCCGAGATCCCCGTTCGCTCATACTGCACCAGAAGCGCTGCCGCATGACCACGCATGTAGTGATAGATCTGGCTGGCCAGGCCATCCATCGTCCTACGGTGAAAATGGAACGCGACTGACGCCGGAGTGTAACGACACGTGTAGCCGCCCGCGAGCAATCGATACCAGTATTCCGAGTCGCCCGAGCAGCCGGCCTGACCGACGTCCAGTCGCTCATCGAAAAATCCCACGGCCTGAAACACCTCGCGCCGGAATGCCATGCTCGCTCCTGCGCCTATGTCCCACGCGGGAAGGACCTGGCCGCGATGCGATCGGAACACTTCGCTGTCGTATTCCTGTTCGCGATAGCCTTTATTAAATCCCCAATACGTCTCGAAGTGCCGTTGCGCCTCGGTCGCGAGCTCGGCCGGAAGCACCAGTCCCGTCACCGCGCCGATCTGGGGAGAGTCAAACGCGCATGTCAGCTGCTCCAGCCAACGCGGGTGAAGCAGCACATCGTCGTCCGTATAGGCGACAATGTCGCCGGTTGCATGGAGCGCGCCAGCATTACGCGCAATATCCAGACCGGGTTTATCCTCGCGAACATACGTCACTCCCGCGGCCACCGCGATATCTCGCGTCCGCTGATCGCGCGACGCATTGTCGACCACAATAATTTCTCGAGGAGGATGGGTCTGCAGAGGCAGCGATAACAAGCATTTGCTCAGCTCATCCGGACGGTCTCGCGTGCAGATCACCACGCTTGCCGAGAGCCCCGCCTTTGCCGACGGTCGCACCTTGGAGTCGATGGCTGAGAGAAACGTGTCGTCGATATGCTCGATCCTGGCATCCGTCACCTTGCCCTCGTGCATCAGCACATGGCCAATGGGCTGGTCGGCGCGCCAGAACACCGTCATGCCCTCCCTCAATCGCGCTTGCGCAACATCGGAAGCGGACCCAACGGAGACATGCGTCACGCCCCGTCCCAATCCAATGCCTGCAATGAACGAGTTGTCGGCCATCTTCGTGCAATGTCACGCCGGCGGATTGTTATCGCGCCACCTGAGCGCAGTCCCGACGATGAAGTCGATGTGGGACTGCCTAGGCTTCCAACCAAGCTCCCGCTCTGCTTTGGCAAAGGAAGCGACAAGTGTCGGCGGGTCTCCCGAGCGGCGCGGGCCACGGCGGACGACGGGATCGTTTCCGGAGACACGCTTCACGGCCTGTATCAGTTCGAGCACGCTCGTGCCAATCCCAGTACCGAGATTGAAGACATGAGTACCGCCTCGAGCTAGCAGCATCTCACCCGCGAGAAGATGGGCCTGCGCCAGGTCATTGACATGAATATAGTCCCTGATTGCGCTGCCATCCGGCGTCGGAAAGTCCGCTCCCAGAATCGTGAAAGGCCGATCAGCTCGGCGCGCAGCTTCGATCGCAAGCGGAATGGCGTGCGTCTCCGGCTCGTGGCGCTCGCCGATCTCGCCGTCTGGATCGCAACCCGCGGCGTTGAAGTAGCGCAGCGAGACCGACGACATTCCGTACGCGCGACCAAAGTCCTGCAGCATGCGCTCGATGATCATCTTGGACCATCCATAGGGATTGATGGGCGCTTGAGGATGCGTTTCGTCTATCGGAATCCGATTGGGTATTCCGTAACTGGCGCACGTGCTGGAAACGAGCACGCGCGAACAGCCGGCCGCTCGCATGGCCTCCAGAAGGGCAAGCGTTCCTCTCGTGTTGTTGTCGTAATAGATGGCAGGATCGGCTACGGACTCGCCGACATAGGCCAGCGCCGCAAAATGCACGACAAGGTCTGGCTTGTGGCTTTCCAGGGCGGCGCGCACGCCGACGGAATTGCGAATGTCGCACTCGATCAGCGGTCCCCAGCGCACCGCATCGCGCCACCCCCGGGAAAGATTGTCGAGCGTCACGACGTTCCAGCCGGCCATCGCAAACGCCTTGCAACAATGCGAACCGACATAGCCGGCACCACCGGTGACAAGAACGGTCTTTTTCACTTCGTCGCCTCCACACGCTGCGCAATCATCAGGCTCTCGAAATAGGCAATGGTCTTGTCTAGGCCGTCCCGCAACGAGAGCGATGGAAGCCAGCCCAACGAGTCCTTAGCCAATTTGATGTTGGGTTGGCGTTGCTTGGGATCGTCGATCGGAAGCGGCTTGAACTCGATCGCGGATCTGGATCCTGTGAGGTCCACGACCATCTCGGCCAGTTCAAGCATTGTGATCTCGGCGGGGTTACCGAGATTCATCGGACCGACGACGTCGTCACGTGTATTCATCAGCCTGACCAGACCGTCGATCAGATCATCGACGTAGCAGAATGAGCGCGTCTGCTGCCCGTCGCCGTAAATTGTGATCGGCTGATTGGTTAGTGCCTGCACGATGAAGTTGGAAATGACACGCCCGTCATAGGGACGCATACGTGGACCGTAAGTATTGAAAATGCGGGCAACCTTTATCGAAAGGTTGTGTTGCCGCCGATAGTCGAAGAACAGTGTTTCGGCGCATCGCTTGCCCTCGTCGTAGCACGAGCGCGGCCCGATCGGATTGACCCTGCCCCAATAGGTTTCGTCTTGCGGATGAATCTCGGGATCGCCGTAAACTTCCGAAGTCGACGCCTGCAGAATTTTTGCGCGTATCCTCTTGGCCAGTCCAAGCATGTTGATGGACCCATGCACGCTTGTCTTGGTCGTCTGAACGGGATCGTACTGGTAATGAATGGGACTGGCCGGGCACGCGAGGTTAAATATCTCGTCGACTTCCACATAGAGAGGAAATGTGATGTCGTGCCGGATCACCTCAAACTGTTGATTGGAAAGCAATCCAGCCAGATTATCCCTTGCACCGGTGTAGAAATTGTCGACACACAGAACTTCGTTTCCGGCGCTCACCAGCCGTTCGCAGAGGTGCGAACCCAAAAAGCCGGCGCCACCCGTTACGAGGATTCGCTTCCTTCGCGCCAACAAGGTTTGACTCCTCGTTACAAGTTCTTGTTCTCAACTCTCCACCTTACCCAGTTCCGGCCGATCCTTATCTAGAGCGATTGTGGCCTGAGTTGGTGCGATGCGTCGCGGCGCGGGCGCAATGTTGCGCCGGAACTCGGAACGCGCAGTTGCAAGGCCCCAACCACTTTCGTCGTGCCACATCGGATTTACGTCGCAGCAACTGTCTGAACAAACCAGCGAATCCGCTCCCGCGGGCGCTGGTGTCGGATGCAGCGAGCGGTTCCCTCGGCCGGCGACTTTGTTATGAAACTACTGTCCCGCTGCGGTTTCGTCCGCGGGATAGAATCGTGCTTGATGCGCTTCCGACAGAACCTGCCCCGTCGATGATTTCACGAGGGCGGTCCATTCATACAGACCAGGCTTGCAAGGACCAAACGTCCGAATCGTCCCAGGCGGCACAACGCCATTAGCGGGAACCGGAACGTCTTGGCCTCCCAATTCGCGAGCGCCCTGCGCAAGTGTGAGCGACAGCGACGTGGCACCTGCTGGAACATTGCGCAGACGGATCTCGGGGTTCGGGAAGAGCGTGATACAGCCGTGTGCCCCGCGCCATGAAAAGTCCAACGTCATCGGATCCGCCGATGCAGGATGACACTCGGCGAGCAACAATGCGAAGACGGCAATTACAACAATTCTCACATATCGCTCCGGTCAGGTTCACTGCGATCGGTCACACACTATTCACGCAGAATAGATCGCCCACTTTAAGGCGCCATCAGTAAGCACTCTTGCTGACCGATGCATCAAGAGAGGAGGTCACGAGTTGGCCATTCTTCTGGCTGACCGTCGACTCGGCTTTGGCGTGCATCAAGGAACATTCCCGCACCCGCCGGCGGAATGCGTAAACAACGGCAAGTGGCAGCTGAAATCGTGTCCAGAGAAATCCTGATCGTCATACCCGTTTTGAACGAGGCTTCCCACATCGAGACCGTTGTCCGTAACCTGGCCCAGGACGGTCTCAGCGAAGATCGTACAATAGTGGTTGCAGATGGCGGCAGCACCGATGGGACGCCTGACATCGTCCGCTTGCTCGCCAAGGAGATTGACGGCGTCCATCTGTTGCGCAATCCCCAGCGGCTGCAGAGTGCCGGCGTCAATCTGGCCGTACGGCTTTATGGTGCTGCGGCGCAGGTGCTGGTGCGGTGTGACGCCCATTGCGGATATCCGGCGGCTTATATTTCGCGTCTCATCGAGACCTTGGACGAGTGCAAAGCCGACTCGGTCGTGGTCCCCATGGACTCGCGCGGTGACGGCTGCCTGCAGAAGGCCGTCGCCTGGGTCTCGGACACAAAAGTCGGTTCGGGTGGATCGGCACATCGCGGCGGAAAGCAAAGCGGCTTTGTCGACCACGGACATCATGCGGCGATGACCATCGATGCGTTCCGCAGGGCCGGTGGTTACGATGAAACCTTCACTCATAATGAAGATGCAGAGTTTGACTGCAGACTGCGTGCAATCGGCGGCCGGATATTTCTGGATTCGGACATCCGCCTTTCATATCGACCGCGGTCGAGTTTTCTGAGTCTGGCGAAGCAATACTTCAACTACGGTCGCGGTCGATCGAGAACCGTGAGACGGCATCCCGGATCGTTGCGACTGCGCCAGTTCCTAGTGCCCACTCACGTTGCACTGACGATTTGCGCCATCGTGCTGTCTCCGGTGGCGCCCGTGCTGTTGACATTGCCGGTGGCTTATCTCGCTATACTGGCGCTGACCGCAATGATGATTGCAGTCAAGCGTCGCTCGATTTGCGGGCTGCTTGCGCTGCCGGCCGCCGTCGTGATGCACTTCGCGTGGGCACTTGGCTTCTTCTGGGGCATCCTGTCGATCCGACAGACCACCTGGCAGATGACCCCTTCAGTTTCGTAAGGCTTCCAGAACGTCGGCGCTGGCCGGTGCGCTCACACGCTGGCCCGCCTTCGCGTAAGCGGCTTCGGTCAAGCGTGCAATCGAGGTCCATGTCGGAACTAAGTTGCGCAGATCCAGCATCGCTTTGCTCTTGGCGTTTCGATAGCTGGGATCGCTGATCAAGCGCTCGAGCGACCGGGACAATGCGGCGGGATCATCTGGAGGAACGAGCGTTCCCTCCGCCTCATCGCTCAGCCATTCCGAAAACGTTCCAAGGTTCGATGCCACAATCGGACGTCCCGCCGCGATCGCCAGCATTAGCACACCCGATGCGTCAATATCCCGGTACGGAAAGGCCAGGATGTCAGCGCGCGCGACCAGCGAGGTCACTTCATCTTCCGGAATGAAACGCAGGTCGAATTCGACATGGTCCTCGAGCTGCAGATCCTTCACCATCGCAAGCAGCGGCTCCATCGGCATTTCCGGCCAGCCTACGACCTTCACCACACAATGCGCCCTGACCTCTCGGGGAAGCAGCGCAAGCGCACGAAGCATGACATCGACGCCCTTGTAGGGCTTTATCTTGCCGAACAGGAGTATTTGAACGCGCCGGTCCGCGGCCGGAGGCTCGTCAGCCGGCCGGGCGATATGATCCGTCAGCAATCCGTGCGCGATCACGGAAATCTTCTCGTCCGGGATACCAGCGCGCAGCAGTCGATCGCGTGCAACGGTCGTATGAACGATGAGATGGTCGAAGCAACGCAGAATCCCGAACGCGCCGATTCGCTGTATTCGCGAGCTCGGATTGTTATTGAACGGATTCGAGTCGTGAACGGTCAGAACCGTTGGCGCGACCCTCCTGAACTTGGGAATGAACTGGCTGTCAACGATCGCCAGCGGCGCCCACTGGAAATGGATCACGTCAGGTGGCGCTCTCCTGAAGCGCCTGATCAACCGCATCATTGATTCGGCGTGACTGAGGCCCTTCAGTCCCAGTTGCACGTTGCGCGGAAGTTTCTTGAAAAAGCGCGACTGCAATCCTGGATAAAAATGCCGGTCTAGAAACAGGTCTTCGTCGACAGACGGCGTCAGCCCAAGCTGGCGTCCGACAATGCTGGCTGCATGCCCAATATCGGTCAATCCTTTGGCTAATTTGAGATCATACGGCCAAGTAAACAGTGACGGATCGATCAGAGCGATTTTCATGCGATAGCCTCACCAACCATGCTTTGCGGACCTGAAATTACTTCTGGCTCATCAAGGCATGGATTGATAGCCTCTCGTGACATCTGCGAATTTCGTGAGCGACACACGTTGAAGATCAGCATCGTCATAACGGTCTACAACTATGAACGGTATGTCAGACTGGCAATCGACAGCGCGTTGAACCAGACGCGTCCGGCGGATGAAATCGTTGTCGTCGACGACGGCTCGATCGACGGTTCCCGCCAAATTATCGCCGGCTATGGCGACAAGATTCGAGCCATATTTCAGGCAAACCAAGGCAACATCGCAGCATTCGAGGTTGGGTATCGCGAGGCAACAGGCGATGTGCTGCTCTTCCTCGATGCGGATGATATCCTGCTGCCGACGGCGGTGGAACACGTCGCTGCACGCTGGCGCGAGGGTGTGTCGAAAGTTCAATTCAATCTGGAAATCATCGACGGCGCTGGCAAGCGACTTGGACGCTCGTTTTGCGCGTTTCCCAAGTCCTACGCGCCGGACGATGTGCACGCAGAATTTATCCGGTCGGGAACGTATATCTGGCCGGTCATGTCGGGAAATGCGTACTCCCGAGAGTTTCTTCGTCAGGTCATCCCTCTCAGTCCACCGGTCGGGTACGATGGCGCCCTGAACACGATCGCGCCTCTCTACGGGAACGTGGTCACGGTGCAGGAAACTCTCGGGCAGTATCGGCTTCACGGCAGAAATATCAGCCGGAATGACGCGAAGGGCCGCGCACAACGCTTTCCCGATTTCCCCAGGCAGATCGGGTTCCGCGTCGCCGAGTTCGACATCCTGAAGGCGCATTGCGACAGGAAATCAATGCGCGTGCAGGCCGCAAGGCCGATCGATAACGAGATCGTCTTTATCAACTATCGCCTCGCGTCGCGTAAATTGGGACTGAGGTATGTTGGGCAGGACGCGGACTCGTCGAATTCACTCGTGCGCCGTGGGATATGGCTTGCCCTGACCAAGACGACACAATGGCGCACTGCCGCCTCCCATATCGTCTGGTTCTCTGCGTTGTTCTTGAGCCCTTCCTGGCTTGCGTACCGGCTGATCATGCTCCGGTTCAACAGGGCAGAACTCCTCAGGCCGCTCGTCAGGATCGGCAGCGTCATCCGGCGCAAGCACGCCTGAATGCGGAGCGGCGCAAAAGCAATCGCCTCGACAGATCTCGTCGCACGCCTCTCCAGGCGTCAATCACGCGCTTTCGATCGTGCGGATCGTCTCGGGCAATGGCCCGTGAAGACTGGCTAAGCCGGCAAGGCGAGCGCAAATCCGCTTGTCGGATTGGCGAAGACGAATATTTTCTGACAAGCGCAGAACATATTCCTTTGATTTCCACGCAAACCATGCCGCCCTATCGATCGCGGTCGGCTCGCGAACCGACTCTGCAGCCTTTGCAATCGACGACGGCATCGTCAGTTCAAGGCAGGGGAACGGAAACAAGGCGTAATTGTAGAGGCCGTTTGCCCAGAACCGGTCCATCTCCCAGTCGACTGGCCGATGGATCGTCGTCACGCTGTCCATGAATCGACGCGCGGCTCGACTGGAGATCAGATAGGCTTGGGTTCCCATTGGCGCGCGCTCAAACCGCACCAACTCCCGCTGATCCAGCCAGGCCACATGTTTGCACGGCGCCATATGCCGTCCGTACAGCCGGAGATAACCGATCTCGGCAGCCTTGCAGATATCGGGAAGCGATTGAAAGCTGAAGCCCGTGTCGAGAACGACGTCGTCTTCCATCACGAGTGCCCATGTATCGGCCTCTGACGCCGCCAATTGCGCCATGATGCTCATATGGCTTGCTGCGCAGCCGATCTCGGCGCGGGAAAGACCCCTGCCCCAAAAGCGAATGGCCAGCGCTTCGTCATATTGTGGCAGTCCTGTGGACGGCACTCGCAAGGCATCAAAGAAGGTCCACGGAACATCAAGCGCTTCCAGGTTTGCGCTCGCGCGCTCGCGGCGCGGGGAACCTGCCAAACTAATCGCGACAATTCTGAGATTGCTGCCCATTGATTGACCAGTCCGGCGCTGTCGACTTGGAACCGCTTTTCACATGACCCTCGAAACGATTAGCGCGAACTTGTCTGTGCTGACAAGGACGCGTCACGCTTCTGGGGGCCGCCATGCTGTCGGCCATGTTTTCACATTCCTATTCCGTCAGCACGACCAAGCTCGCGGCTACACACTAAAGCGGCCTGCATTCACGGCGGCCTGGAGCGGACCTTAGGTTCCTCACGTGCGAGTGAATAGGTACGAGGCGAGAATCGTGGGGGCTCAAGCCAAGAGAGGTGCGGATGCCATCAAAGCGTCGAACCAATGGCACCATGGCAACACTGTTCGTCGCATCGTTGGTTGTCGCCGGCTCGGCACTTTATTTTGGCTTGAGCAGCGAAGGTCTACGACAATGGCTGCAATCCATACCGCCCTTCAGGCGAAGCAGTCAGGTCGTCGGTGGCGCCGTCGTCGGCCAGAATGGCAGTGGGTTGTATGCGGGCTATACACTGTCCTGGGGTGATGACTTTGATACTCTGGATATCGTTGGTCCGGCAAATCCTCGCGGCAGGTTCTTCCCGACTGGCGCCTATCATCCGGGCATCCGCGGCAATACCACGTCGCTAGGGACAGCATTCGATGCCGACCCGCTGACGACGGGCTACAGAGACGGCAACCGCGGCGTCGCGGTTGGTCTCGACAACATGTCGGTTTCCCACTCGGTGCTACGGCTCGGAGCACGCAAGGCAACAGCGCGCGAGCAGGCATTCCTTACGCCGACCGACCGCTCCATCAACGGAGGCGCCCGCCCACAGCTCTCCGCGATGATCCATACAGCCGGGGCATTTGCATACTACCCGACCACCAACGCCGTCATCATCGAGATGCGTGCCCGGTTCAGTTCAAAGCTTGCAAATCCAGCCGGCTTTCATCCGTCATTCTGGACCTATTCCGTCACCCCCGTGCTCAATCCAACCGGCAACGAGTGGGATCTGGAGTGCAACTCCCAAGGCATGCATTTCAGCAATATCGTCCACACGTCGGGGGCAATCTCGACCGACAACAGCGCCGGACCATTCGACTACATGGACGACACGTTCCACGTCTTCAGCTTTATCTTTCGAAACGGTGGGAACACCCAGCTTTATGTCGACGGTGCCCTTCGAGCCCAGTTTGTCGGCGTGGACTCCAATACCAAAAGCATGCCTTCATTTGTTCTTCTGACGTCACACATATTCAACAATACGTTCGCGGGCGAGGCGTATAAGGCCGAGGCGTGGGCCGGCTCGGCGACTGGCGCCTATCTCGATGTCGATTGGATACGCGGCTGGCGGACGGCAGGCGTCAAGCATTGGAAGCCGCTGGTTTCGGTCGCAGACCTTAATGTCGACTATGATGGCAACGGCAAGGTTGTGCTGCCGAGTGCCAAGGCCCTCTGGGGTGATGCGAGTGTTACGGAATTCGTCCAGGTCATACCCTATGACAGCTCCGAAGCGGGCATGACGGAGCAGACGACATTTACGCAATTCCCGGAAGGCATTTCGTACGAGGCGACATCGCGCACGATCAAGGCAGACTTCACCGACGGCACCGGCAATGCCGGGCGGTCTCACGTCGTCGTCTATGGCTTCAAGCCCGACGGCTCGACAATGGAGCCTCTGCGATTCTCCATCAATCGCGGCCCACGGGTGACAACCGGCCCCCTTTCAGCCGCCGCGGGCAACAGCTACCGCCACGATATCTATCGGGAGTGCGACGTCGGCGTCATGACGCCGAAGATTCTGTCCGTCAAAGGACTGCCCCAGGGTCTCTCCTTTGAGCGTTCCACCAGACTCATCACCGGCGCACCAACAGCAATAGGGGTTAGCAACCTGACAATCGCCTGCACAAACAATGCGGGCCAGACAATAACGAGGATGACCACATTGAACGTCGATGCGCACGATACGGCAAGCCGCCCCGAGGGAAGATGATGCTCGACCGTCATCCCCGGTCCATCGGCGTCGGACTGCCTTTGCAGATGTCCAGAAAGGTTGCGACGGCCTCGTCCACACTCGTGCTTAAGGGCCGGGCCAGCTTTTCGAAGGGCTTGCTCCAGGCATCGACGAACGTGCTGATCTTTCCATAATTGTTGTCAAGGACCGAATGCGGCACATTCAACAATACGCAAAAGATGTGCGTGTGAAGGCGATCCGTGATCACATAGGCCGACGATCCAACCTGCTTCATTCCGCGGGCTACACGGTTCGACGCCAAAAGGTGAAACCATCGAATGCGCACGTCGAGTTCGGACGGCATCCTGCCCTTGAACACGCGAGGGGACATTTCAAGCAGCGCCTGGAGCAACAACCACTTTCCCAGACCGCGCTGTTCCATAAGCCAGTCCTCGACGACTGCAAAGCTCGGGAGCGGACGAGAACGTCCCTGCTCCACCTTCTCGTGATCGGTTCGGAGTAGCAGCAACAACTTCCTCGCTATGGCGGCTCGCGAACTCTGCGCGCCCAGGCAGAATGCCATGTCCGGACAGAGATCGACGGCCGCCGTGAATTCCTTTCTCGCGACGTCCAAGCTTTTGGTGTCGCGGACCAGAATCCGGAACTTTTTGTGGGAGTTGATGATCTCGGCGGCGCGCTTGAGGCTTGCCTTCGAGGAGAAGTGTATGGTTTGCGGCAACTGGATGATCTGGCGATCCGGAAACTCCGACAGAAGCCTGAGCCGAAACTCCTGATGATTGGGCCACAGGTCGCCGAAATTGCCGCCACCATGGATAAGGATAGGTCCGACAGGAACGGCTCTTTCGAAATCTCTCTTTGACCAGGTGTCATAGGTGCACACGTAGGACGGCGCTCTGCCCAGCTTCTGCTGCAGATAGGTCTCCTCACCCAACCAAATGGCGCTGTCTCCCACATTTGGATGGTTAGGAAAGTCCACTAGCGCGAAGTCCTCGACCCCCTCCAGATGAGGCCCGATGACCTTGTCGATCTCACTCTGCAACTCTGCAATGAGTGTACGAGAATCCTTTATGGGACTTTCGGACATCGTCCTGAACTCTTCGGTGCCGCAGCTCGCATCAGAGCATCGAACGGCTTCCGATGCATCGCCAACAATTCGCATTCGACAAACCTACCTCTGCTATTGCGCGCCGTACTCGCTACGGTTGCGTAAACGACGCATCTGCGTGCTGCCAGCGAGAACGCCGGACAGTTTGCGCTGCCGCGCTTCCCGCGTCACGCATCAGTTCGATCTTTCGCCCTCAGCCGGCTTCTGCGTCTATCACGCTCTAGTGTCCCCCTCGCCGATGCGGAAGCTGACCGAGTTCCAAGGTACGGACTAGATCGGCTCAACAACCAAAGGCAAGTCTCGGCAATGCTGCCGATTAGCGACAACACCGCACATATTCATGACAAAAATCGAATCTATTGAAGTCTTAAGGCAGGCAAATGTGTTCGTCGCAACGAGCACAGACGACGAGCCTACCGGGAATGCCGCTTCTTGCAGCAAGCCGCACGCGGACGCGTCAGCGAGCTCGGAGTCAACCGCATGATTGGTTTGTTGAAGGACTACGTGAAGGCACGCCTGCTCGATAACGACTTTATGATATCCGGCACTTCAAAGGAGGAAGAGCTCAGGAAGTTCTTCCGTGACCTCTTCCCTGTCGTGACGGACAAGAAATTGATTCGTCTGGGCGGATCAGCCGATGGCGGCTACCTGGTTCCCGACGACCTGGATGGATGCGTCGGTTGCTTTTCGCCGGGCGTCTACAATGTCTCCGATTTCGAGCTCGGGCTTGCCGAACGTGGCATCCCGTGTTTCCTCGCCGACTTCTCGGTGGATGCACCCGCGATCCGGAATGACCTGCTGGATTTTGAAAAGAAATTTCTCGGAAACGAAGACAACGCCACGTTCATGACTTTAGAGAACTGGATGTCGAGAAAGGGCCCTCAGACCGGCGACCTCATCCTCCAGATGGACATTGAAGGCGGCGAATACGATGTTCTCGTTGACACGAGCTGGGAGTGCCTGAAGCGCTTCAGGATCATTATCATCGAGTTCCATTCCCTCGACAGGATTCTCAATCCCATCGGTCTCAAGCTGATCGGCGCGGTTTTTAAGAAGCTCACCAAGCACTTCGACGTCGTACACATCCATCCAAATAATTACTTCAAACCCATCGAATACAGGGACTTCAAGGTCCCGCCGATCATGGAATTCTCGTTCCTGCGCAAGGATCGCGTTTCTCGCCGGACGCCTGCGCGAACGTTTCCTCACGACCTCGACAGGAGAAACGTCGCAGACCGGGATGACGTCATGCTGCCGAACTGCTGGTTCGCCCCGGAGTGATCGCCCCCGTGGTCACACTGATGCAACCGCCCCAGCCGCGAACGACGGGATGCGGATGCGCGACCGTCAGCTCGCAATGACCGTCGAGCTCCCTACTCCGCTGCCTGCCGGTTTTCGCTGAGATATGCCTGATAGGCCAGCTTGAGCCCATCCTCGAGCGAAGTCTTGGCCCGCCAACCCAGTTTCATCAACCGGCTGACGTCGAGTAATTTGCGCGGAGTGCCGTCGGGGCGCGAGGTGTCATAGCTGATCTCGCCGAAATAGCCGATGGTCGCTGCGACCATGCGCGCGAACTCGGCGATCGTGATGTCAACGCCGGTGCCGATGTTGACGAGCTCACCACTCGAATAGGTCTTCATGAGGTGGACGCAGGCGTCCGCCAGATCATCGACAAAGAGGAATTCGCGCCGCGGCGTGCCGGTGCCCCACACCACGACGTTCTTCGCCCCCGACATCTTGGCCTCGTGGAAACGGCGAATCAACGCAGCGACGACGTGGCTGTATTCGGGATGATAATTGTCGCCGCGACCGTAAAGGTTTGTCGGCATCACGCTGATGAAGTTCGAGCCGTACTGGCTACGATAGGCCTCGACCATCTTGATGCCAGCGATCTTGGCGATCGCATAGGGTTCGTTGGTCGGCTCCAGCGGGCCGGTCAGCATCGACTCTTCGCGCAGCGGCTGGGCTGCAAGTTTGGGGTAGATGCAGGAAGAGCCGAAGAACATCAGCTTCTCGCATCGATTGACATGCGCGGCGTGGATGACGTTGCTCGCGATCGCCAGATTCTCGTAGAGGAACTCGGCGCGCAGCGTGTTGTTGGCGACAATGCCGCCGACCTTGGCAGCGGCAAGGAACACTGCCTGCGGGCGCTTTGCCGCGAACCATCTGTCGACGGCGGCTTGGACACGCAGGTCGACCTCGCTCCGCGACACCGTCAGCAGTTCGACATCTTCCTCGGCAAGCCGCCGCACGAGCGCGGAGCCAACCATGCCGCGATGGCCGGCGACGAAGACGGTCTTGCCGGCCAGTTCAAACGGAGTGCTTGCCATTGGCAACCTCCCGCCTGGCCTCGAGTAAATCGCCCGCCACCATTTCCTTGACCAGTTGCGCGAACGGCGTCGTGGGTTTCCAGTCGACACGGGCGGTGTTGAACGAAGAGGAGCGCCGCTTGATGCCGTGCACGGTGCAGCCCAGGCCGAGCAAATACTCGGCGAGATAGCCACCGTCCTGACCGGTGACACCCGTAATCAGCGCGACGCGGCGCTTCGACCTTTCATTCATATTACTCACCCGACTGCGCGGTTATCATCGACGATCTCCCCAGTTTCCCAAATCTGTTGGCGATCACGCCAAGGATCCGCAGGATCTCACGCTCGGGCCCGGCCGGCGAACCGGCTACTCGCCAGAATCCAAACGCTGCCCCGACATAAGCGAGAGCGCTCACCAGAACAACAGCGGTCAACCGAGCATAGACGTGAGACTCATGGCCGAACAACGTGATGAAAGCCCAATTGGTCAGAAGGCCGACGATGATGATCATGCAGGTGGACAAAGCAGTCCTCAGATTCACGAGAAATTGCCGGGACACAGAAGTGCCGATCAATTCGCGGACCAAGACCATGTTGTAGACGACACCGCCGAGCGTAACCGCCACTCGAGCGACAAGCAGGCCAAGCAACCCTCCTACCCACAGACCCGCGACGATGACAGGCAGTCTCACGATCAAGACCGCAACGTCGCGATGAAATAACCTGCGCGTCTGCCCAAGGGCCAGACCAAGGGGCTGGACGGTAGCGCTGAGCGTATGCAACGCAATTGCACCACCGAGGAGCTGGATCACGATTGTCGCGCCTGCCCAGGCGTCACCCAGCACTAGCGGAACGAATTGATCGGCGATCAACGCGAAGCCGAACCCCGCCGGAAAGGCAATCCCACACAGCATTGATTGCGCCGACAGATAAGCTCGCTGAAGGGCGGCTTTATCGTCCCTCAGCCTCACGAACGCCGGAAACAGCGTTCCTGCGAGCGGGTTTGTCGCTTCTCTCGTCGGTGTGGCGGCCAGGTCGCTGCCCAGCACATATCCACCCAGCGTGGATTTTCCGAGAAAATATCCGATGATGATCTGGTCGAAACGCCAGTTCAGCGTACTGACGGCCTGTCCGAGCGATAGCCACAGAGAGAATGACCATAGGGAGCGGCTGCCCTTGATCCGGAATTTTGGTCGAAACGGCTGGATCAGATAGGAGGCAACGACATCCACCAGGTTGGCGACGACGGCCCCGGCGATCAGCGCCCAGTAGCTCCTGAAGCAAATGGCGATCCCGGAGGAGACAAGGATGGTTGCGAGCGCCCGGCTGCTGCTCGTCACGAATTCCTGCCAGAAGACGAGTTGACGCTGCATCATCGCAAGCATCGGATTTCGAAGGCCGGTTATCACGATGGAACAGCTCAGGACCAGCAGGATCGGAATCAAACGACTGTCGCCGTAGGATCGTGACACCGGATAAGCGAGCAACGATAGCAGGAGCGCGAGCAAGCAGGCGCGAGCCAGGCTCAACGTCCAGGCGGCGTGGAATTGATCTTCAGTTGGATCCTTGTGGTGAATGAGCGCCGATGTCAGGGACAGCTCGGTCATCGACGTCAAGATGGCAATGACAGCCGTCGCGACGGCAACCAGGCCAAAATCCTCCGGCGTAAGCATTCTCGCCAATATCACCGTGTTCAGGAAGCCGAGACTGGCGACCACCAGCCGGCTCACACCGATCCAGGCAGCTCCGATCGCGATCGACTTTTTCGACAACGGAAGCACCGCTTTCGCACCAACAGCGAAATGCTCGTTCATTGACATATGGTTTCCAGTGCGAGCTCGAAGATATCAGGCGCAACCTTGAAATCGAATGGGCTGGGCCCGAACGCCCCCTGCGGACGCGTTCCAATGCTGGGCCCGACGATGTAGGAATACTCCGCGCCAGCGGATGTTGCGATCGTGTAGTAGTAGGGATGCACGTGGTCGGAGGGAATCAGCTCCAGGACCTTCGTTCCGGACGAGCAGAAGACGAGATTGGTCAGACCTGCACCATGTGGGCCAACGACAATCGCGCATTCCGAGAAAAACGCCGCTTCATCCTCAACACGATCAAAGTCGTAGATCTGGAAGCCGAACTTTTTCAGCACAGGCATCAGTTCTTCTTCGTTGGCGACCTTTCTCTGGCCTTTTCGCGGAACGTATACGCGCCTGTCGCGACGAAGCGGCAACTCGGCTACCTGCGAGCGAAAGAAATCCGTAAGCCATGGTGCATAGTTCCGTCGTAAGCCCGGAAACGAAGTGCCGATCACGAGATCGGCCCGGATATCGCCCTCGCCTGCCCACACGCACTTGTGCAATGGAATTCCAAGGCGCCGGACAAGTTGGGCTGCTGTTCCGGACGTAGGCTTGGGCAAATAGACATAATCGACATCATCGAGCGACAGGCCACTTTTCTGAAAGAGCGCCAGCCGTCCCAGGCAATCGAGCAGGAAGTGCCCATAGTTCCCTCCCGCGAAATCACTCGCCAGCGAGAGACAGGTGCCGCTTAGCGGCAGCGGCGTCCCGTAAGCAACCGATCGCGGATGGCGCGAGAAGGAAGAACCGTACCAGGTGCTCTCGTAGAGCAGCGATCCATCCTCCGTCACGAGCCAGCCGTCGGGACCGAGGACGCGGGCATTGTTCAGGCTGAGTACGCCGAGCTCAGGCATTCTGTTGTCAACGCTTTCACTTAATCCCGCGTTACGGCTGCCGAATTGAAGCGGCGCCTTTCGCCTCAGCACCTCTTCTTCGACGGCCGTCAGCCAGGTGTGCGGATGTTCACTTCGCCAAGTGCGATGATCGCAAAGCCGATTAGGGCTGCCGCGCAATGCACCACGGAGAATTTGCCTGACGGCGCGAACCTTAGAGTTCATGGACGACTACCATTGCAAGATACCGCCCGTGACAGGCGAGCTCGTATGACACGGCTCACCACAGCCAAAAGCACAATTCAGACCGACCTTCGAAGAGCACACCGATTGGAACCAGCGCTAGTCGGCTGGTCTCGCGTCACACCGACTTATGCTCACGCTGTTGATCCCTTACCGATCAGTGACGCACATGCAGCGACAATAGGCGGCAAGATCTGGCTTTTTTTGGTTGGATCACCGTGGTGTCGCAAGCAACGGGAACTTCTTTGGGGCCGACCTCGCCAGCGACTTCAGCCGTGAGTTTGCTACCCAGAAAATAGTTCCCTTCACGCGGTACGGCCGGCAGAGCAAATTCCATCACGCTAGCGCCATCTTCCCCCTCCTTACGGGAGACTTGTTGCAATGGCTTCTTTGCCGATGCGACCATGGCGCCGGTTGTTTCGTCGAAGACGTACACTTGAAGTGCCCGATTTGTCGGATAATCGTCCGGAATCTTGATCGGAACTTCGATCTTGAGCGGATCGGTTGTGCTCAGCGACAATACGCCTGCATTCGGCTTCTTGTCCGGCACCACCTTCGTCACGTTGAGGAATGTCGGCTTGGGCATGTCGTTAAGCGCTGCCGTGTATCCAAAATCATTCGGATCCGGCGTCACCTCGCTCGGACCGCATTTCCGGCCTCCACGCTCGGAGGACGTGAACTGGCAGACGCGAATGTAGTCGACCCTGAACGTCTGCGGGAACGCCGCGTCATCGATTCCATGCCGGCCCGCCCAGCCGGCTCCGCCGACGGCGAAGTTGAGATCGACGTGTGCCGGCGGCCCCAGTTGGCCGTCCTTCCTGAGCCACTGGTACATGCGCGTGTAGACGAGGCGGCCGTCCCAGAAGAAGGAAATGCGGTCAGGCGCCCAAACGAACCCGGCAATATGCCAATCCTTGTTGAGGTCCTCCTTGCTGACCATGTCCTGAAACTTGAGCACGAATGAGCTGTTCACATACGTGTAGGACTGCGGCGTCCACTTGTCTTGGCTCATGGCATTGGAGTGCAGCATGTTCGGCTTGTCTTCCGCGCCGTTGATGACGTACTCGAAAATGTCGATCTCCGGCGGATGCCAGAACTTCCCATCGATGTCGTAATCGGCTTCGAGCCAGAACGCCGGCCACGATCCGCGCGCATTCGGAAGAAAGACGCGCGCTTCATAGTAGCCGTAGTAGAATGTCTGGTGGCTTCGGATCATCGCGGAATCGAACGTGTCCGCGGCTTCGTTCTTCTTTGCGGTCAGACTCAGTACGCCTCCGGACACCACGTGGTTGTCGCGATAGCGTTGCTTTTCGTCGTTGAAGTGGTCCATCGTCTCGTTGTTGTAGATGTATCGGGTCGCCCATTTTGTCCGATCAAGCTTGTCACCGTTGAACTCATCCGAAAACACCAACTCCCAGCCGGCGCTGCGCGCAGGTCCAGCCGACGTGACCATCAGAACGATCAGAACAACGCTCAAGATTTGTTTGCGCCAGTCGGCAATCATCGCTGATGTCTCCGGTCCGCGTTCGAATGACGTCTCCGACCGGAACTACATGCGAATATTGCGACACTTTTGCGTCGACATGGCATTGATTGCCGACTACGTTTCTCACGCTTCGAGAAACGATAGTGGCCACCAGCATCAGTTCCCGCCTGCAGGAATTAAAGGCATTTGAGTAGATGGCCCGCGCATGCCGGCATGCAGCACGACTTTCCAAAAGGGCAGTATAAGTGACTTTTGATATCCCGATGAATGAGCTGTCTCCTGCCGGCCAAACATCGGCCGCTCATATAGAGATGGAACTGGACAGAGCGGGAAAAGCTGTAGTCTGGATCTCGGTGATATCTCCTCTCTTCTTGTCGCAAATTGCTTACAACCTGGGCACCTTTCCGATCTCGGCGGATCTCATCTCTTACGCATTATTTACATCCTATCTCCTCGTCTCCGGCTACGTATCGCTGAGCATTTTGTCACTGCTGCTATTCATCAGCGCGATCGCCTTGGCGGCTTTCCGCATGTCGTTTTCCGACACCTCGGGGACGTGGACGTCGCTCCTGCTTCTATCCGCCCTGTACGCGCCCTTCTGCTTCCGCTTGAGAGGCGTGAGCGATCCGCGGCCGGTGCAGGATTACATCCAGCGCACGTTCGTGACTGCGGCGACTGTGATCGCCGTGATTTCCATTGTTCAGATCGTCGCGGTAAATGCAGTTAAGAGTCCCTTCATCACGAATATTCACTTTGTGCTCCCCGAGGCGATACGGAGCGAGGGGGCTTATACCTATAGCCGCGAAGACGCAGGCTTGATAAAGGCAAACGGCTTCTTCCTTCGCGAATCATCGACTCTGTCTTTGGTGATGGCTCTCGCCATCATTCTCGAATATTGCACGAGGGCCAGGTGGCTCGTTCTCGGTATTCTTGCCGGCGGGTTGGTCAGTTCGTTCTCCGGTTCGGGTGTCATCGGAATCATGGCCGGGCTTCTGCTTCCACGGTCGCTAGCCCGCGTTCCGGTCTTCGTTGCATGTCTGGTCGGCGTGGTCGTGGTGCTGTTCACACTTTACAGCGCCGACATTCCATATCTGAATGTCTGGCTAAACCGGCTCGACGAATTTACGATGCCGAATACGAGTGGCTATGCCCGCTTTGTAGCACCGCTCGACATGATCGCGCACAGCTTCGACGACGGATTCTTTTCGACGTGGTTTGGCAACGGGGCCGGCAGCTACCTGCGGGAAATCGGCCTACTCAAAGTCAAGTATGAGGTGAATGATCCGACGTGGGCGAAACTCATCTACGAGTACGGGTTGCTTGGATTTGCGCTGGTTTTGTCAGTTTTTGTACTTCGGCTGCATTCGAGCGATCTGCGGGTCGAGGCCTGCAACTACTTTGTGTTCACCTGGCTTGTTAGCGGGCAGCTCTTGAAGCCTGAATTTGCGGTGATCGTCTGGTTGTTGACGCTGGTGCCGAAGCAACTTCGACGCTCCGGCGTTGCGAGGCCGGTAACCGCAACCAACTTCCCCTGGCATCGCGGGGAAATGGAACCGATGGAGATGGCATAGTCGCACCACTTCAGCGGAGACTGATGAGAGATCACGACCGATGAGCTTTTGGTACCACGTTGGCCTCAATATCGAGGATGTAAGAATTTTCGGTCCTCGAATTCTTTTACGCCACGTCGCACGGATAACCGGCGCGAATGCATCGCGCGTGTTCCTCCCTTCGATCGGCAGCGTCTACCTTCGTCCTCGCGAAAGCGACGTGTCGACGTTTCGGGACATCTTTGGTTCGCCGAAATATGCGGCCTATTGCTATCCGGCAGTGAGAGCCAGACTCGAGGCTTCGTATTCAGCAATCCTGCAGCGCGGCGCCAAGCCCGTAGTCGTTGACGCCGGCGCCAATATCGGAGCGGCGTCACTTTGGTTTCGGAAGGCCTTACCCGAGGCCTCCATCGTTGCCATTGAGCCTGAGGAGAATAACGTCAAAATCCTCCGAAAAAATATCGGCGATCGCCCCAATACCTTGGTCGTCCAGGCTGCAATCGGCGTAGCCCCCGGCTTCGTCACGGTCACAAATTCGCAGCTATCCTGGGGCGCACGGACAAGCCGCTCCAACACGGGAGTACGCGTACTCACCGTTGATGACGCGCTGGCCATGGTACCGAACGGCGTCTTGCTCATTGTCAAAATCGACATTGAAGGCTTTGAACAGGAGCTCTTCTCGGAAAACACCGAGTGGATTGATCGCACAACAATGATCATCATAGAGCCGCATGACTGGCTTATGCCTGGCAGGCGAACAAGCCGAACGCTTCAGAAGGCCATGGGTCGAAGGGATTTCGACATGATACTGGATGGCGAGAATATTGTGTATGTTCGTCCCGAATAGAATCCGTTTCGCGCCCTTATCGGAGGACGCGAAGTCGCCTCAGCATTGACTTTATCCATTTTGGCCGTTCTGCGGGTACATATCGCCAGCCTACGAGCTTACGCCCGAGACGCGATGGGCTGACTAGCACGCAAACGATCCACAGCAGCAACGAAATGCTTTGTGAGGTCGAAAAGCCCTGCGGGTAGAAGAATGCCCCCAGTCCATCAGCCAGAATGGAGCGCGAAGCGTCTCGCGCGATGGGATGAATGTCAGGCCGCAACCGGTATGAAGCCGTCCGCAAGCCCAGGTATGTCAGGTTCCTGTTCAGAGCGTGCTTCGTCACGGGCAGGTTCATCGTCCGCGCCACCTCCAAAAAAAATTCGTAGCGCCGCCGCGTGAGGTCGATCTCTCTCGCAAAGCGGGTATCGTCCAATCGAAGGAAGGCCCCGTGATTGAGGCCATGCACGCGATAATCTGCCAGGGGCTTGGTGATCGTCACGATATCGCCACACGCGGGCGCTGCCGCCAAGAGATAACTATCCGGCGCGCGGTCGACAAAGTCGGATTCAAAACCGAAAACACGCTCGACAAACCATCTCGGGTAGGCATTTCCCGACCCCGGCGGGGTCGGATAGGCGCCGGTCGTTATCATCCACCTGCGGATGTCCTCTGAGGCCGGACAGGAGAAGTACTGCGGCAGGACATTTCCCGTCGGCTGCCCCTTTGCGTCGATCACGCGCATCTGGAACTGATATTTACTCGCGAGTTTCGACCAGACGGATGAAATCTCGATCATCACATCGGGATGCAAGGTATCATCGGAGTCGAGAAATATGATCACGTCGCCGGATGACTTGCGAAGGCCGTTCACACAGGACAGCATCTGACCTGCGTTCGACTGGCTGATGACTGTGATCTCGTCGGAAAATTCGTTGATGACCGCAAGCGAATTGTCCGTCGAACCGTCGTCGACAACGATCACCTCGACCTTCGGCCATCGTATGTCTAGTGCGCTGCGGATCGCGGATCCCACGTAAGCCGCGTAGTTGTGGTTCGGAATGACCACCGAAAGACTCGGTACGGTCGCCAGTTCGGCGTCCCGCAACGCAGTGTGTCCTGGTATCTCCTTCAGCATTGGACGTCGATAATGCTCGCGTTGTGGATACTCATCATATGATGGCCGGATATGATGACCGGCAGAGTATCACAGTCGACAGATGTTCGGTGACCAGACATTGAGGAGTGCCGTCTCTATCACCGCTTTCAATAAGGAAACGGCAGAATTCGGTCGCTGCGATTTTGGGAACAATCTGTTCGTCATTCTGTTGCCGTAACTGCAACCCTATCCTGCCGCCGACAAGCGCGGCATCCCGTCGAGCCAGCCTATCATCATATGTTAAATGCGATCGCACGTCGGATGTGGTTCGTCCTGACTGATATCTATGCAGAACGAGCAGTGAGGATGCCTGATAACCGATCAATGCGCACAGATCGTTACGTGGCGATACGCGTAGTGTTCGTTTCATCGCTACTCGTAACGACGGCCGACGCTCAAATTTCCGGCTTCGGCCGCACATCTCAACCGATGTATGGCGGCTCAGGCATTTCCACTCGACCCTCGAGCTCGATTCGGCCCATGGAAGGAACTTACGCTCCAAATCACAAGACAGTGGACGGAAAGCTTTGCATATCGGTCCATCCGTTGACGCATCCACAAGCAAACAATTCCAAGATCGTCGACCAGATTGTCTTGGTTCAAAATATTTGCGGTGACGCTATCCGGGTTCAGGTTTGCTATGCCGGCAGCACCGATTGCATCGTCGTTCCGCTCGCAGGCTACCAGAAGCTACAGAGAACGCTGGGAATCGCGGCCGGGGCAACGAACTTTCAATTCGAATATCGCGAGCTTTATTGAGGAAGCCAACGCAGCCGAGCAGCCGCGATTGATTTGTCCCTCGCACCACCTCATCATGAGAGAATGCAATCGTTCTCGCGACGAATGCGCGAGCGTCCGCCTTACATTGCCGATTGGAGCCGGATGGAACCGAAGGTCGTCGCGCGCACTGGCAGGTAACGATCCTGTTATCGCAGTACGATCATTGGATATCCAACCAACTCCTGCCCCGATTTTTCGGCCAAATCTAAATGATGAGTGCTGGAACCTTTCGGTACCGTGCGACGCGTAAATGTCCAGCGATCAGCCCTCGCAGGCTTAGCGCTTGCGTCTGAGGTCGTAAGAAGCCTTCGAGAATTAATGCCAAAAACAAGTGGGGCGACCGTGTCCGTGGAACTCTATCGACAATTGGCGTGGCTTCCAAAACCACCCCCTGATTTTGCTTCACGTTGCAGAGAATTTGCAAACAATTCTGGTGACTTGGGAAAGCAAATCAGATGGTTGGCGACACACGCGCTGGATGAACACCAATTGTCTCGCTTGGGTCGCACTATTAGGTCGGCGCAACAAAACGGACAATCGCTCGCTCCGCTGGTTCCATTTCGCCTCGGCCTGATCGGTAACGGCACGCTCGATCTTATCGCTCCGGTCCTGGTCGCAACGGCCGCGCGTCACGGCTTCGCGCTCGAATGCATCACGGGAGCGTATGATCAGTTTTTGCAGGATGCATTGACGGCGGAGTCAACCGTGAACCAGGCGCGCCCCGATGCGGTCCTCGTCGCCCTCGATCATCGCGGACTCGCGCTGCGACCTTCTCCGGGCAACGAGCAGCTTGCAAACGAATCAATGGATGCCGCGATTGGACTTCTCGATTCGATCCGGGCCGGCATATCGCGCAACGGTGGCGCGCCGTGCATCGTCCAGACGTTGGCGCCGCCTCCCGAGGGGTTGTTCGGGTCCTTTGACCGCGCGCTGACGGGAACAGCCCGCAATCTGGTCGATCGTGTCAATCAGAAGATCTGCCATTCAATACTGCAGTCGACCGACATGCTACTTGATGTTGCAGGCATGGCTGAGACCGTAGGGCTGGCGGATTGGCATTCCCCTGCCTTGTGGAATCTCGCGAAATTGCCGTTCGCTGACGCCTTTGTCCCGCTTTACGCCGAACACGTGGGGCGAATTATGGGGGCGATGCGCGGCAGGAGCCGCCGTTGTCTCGTACTCGACCTCGATAACACTATCTGGGGCGGCGTTATCGGAGACGACGGAATGGAGGGCATTCAGATTGCCCAAGGCGACGCGACCGGTGAAGCCCATCTTTCCGTGCAGCAGCTCGCGCTCGCTCTACGTGCGCGCGGCATCGTTCTAGCCGTAAGCTCAAAGAATACCGACTGCGTCGCCAGAAGGCCGTTCAAGGAACACCCGGACATGCTCCTGAAGGAAGAGCATATCGCGGTATTCCAGGCCAATTGGAACGATAAGGCGACCAACATTCGCGCAATCGCGAAAGAACTCGCGCTCGGGCTAGATTCCTTTGTTTTCCTCGATGACAATCCGGTCGAACGCGATCTTATCCGGCAAGAGCTTCCGGAGGTTGCCGTCCCCGAACTTGAGAGTGACCCGGCCACCTACGCGCGCACGTTGGCTGCAGCCGGGTATTTTGAAGCGATCAACTTCTCCGAAGAAGACCGCGCGCGCGCCGAAATGTATCAGGCTAATGCGCGCCGGCTCAGCTTGCAGGGTCAAAACACCGACCTCGAGTCTTATCTTCGATCGCTGGAAATGCGTATCGTCTTTGGCTCTTTCAATCGCACGACACGCGCCCGCCTCACCCAGCTCATCAACAAGAGCAATCAATTCAACCTGACGACGCGGCGGTACACCGAATCCCAGGTCGAGCAACTCGAAACGGATCCAGCCGTAATGACGCTGCACGCGAGGCTAATCGACAAATTCGGCGATAACGGTCTCATTTGTGTCGTCATTTGCCGGGCAACCGGCTTCGCACGATGGACGATTGATAGCTGGCTGATGAGCTGCCGCGTGTTAGGTCGTGGCGTGGAGCAGGCGGTGCTGTCAGAGATCGTACGTCGTGCGCGGGCCGCAGGCATCGAAACCCTCGAAGGCCTCTACGTCCCAACCGATCGCAACGAGATGGTCCGTGATCACTACGGAAAGTTGGGGTTTATGCGCATGGACGATGGCTCTGATGTGAGCAGTCGTTGGGAGCTGGATACGGACGTCGAATTGGAAGAGCTGCCGATGACGGTCGAACGGGACGAGTCGCAGCTTGAGCTGACGTGATTGGAATCAATCTTGCAATACAATTTCAGACAGCTCCGGGCTTTCCATCGATGAGTCTTATATCGCCCATATTCTTCGCTTTCGTCGCCGCGACAATCGTCGCTTTCCACATCAGTGAGTCAGTTCCGTATCGGCGAGTGGTCCTTGCGGCCGCAAATGCCATATTCATCGCCAGCTATCTGACCGATTTCACACAAGTGTTGCCGCTGTTCGCCTTCCTTGCGCTCGGCTACGCTTGCGTGTGCACGCTTTATGTCCGCCGAGCGTCTGTCGTGTTGGCACTCGGCGTCGCCGCCGTACTCTGCTCTTATATTCACCTGAAACGCTTCTCTTTCTTCGACGATCTTGGACACCTGCCGTTCCCCTACGTGACCATCGGCTTGTCCTACATCCTGTTCCGGATATTGCACATTATGGTGGATGTCCGGTCGGGAGATCTGGTCGAGCGAATTGGCCCGTTCGCGTTTTTTCGCTATGTTTGCAATTTTCTGTGTTTCGTTTCCGGTCCCATCCAGCGCTATCAAGATTTCAGCGAGACGGACGGAAAGGCTGCGGTAAAGCCTGACACATCCAATGTTTACGGCGCGTTTTCCAGAATTGTCACCGGCTACGTGAAATTCGTCATTATCGCCGCCACCGCCGACTACGCCTTCACGTTTCTCAGCCCGCAATTGTTACAGGCGGCACCTGTGCCCTTCTTCAAGCTATGTGCGATCTACGCTACGGCCGCCTCGCTCTACACGGTCTATCTCTATTTCAATTTCTCTGGATACATGGACATCGTTATCGGTATCGGAGGCCTCCTCGGACAGTCATTGCCCGAGAACTTCGACAAACCGTTCACGGCAAGCAGCTTCCTCGAATTCTGGCAGCGGTGGCACATGACGCTGTCACAGTGGTTCAAGTTCTACCTGTTCAACCCGCTTCTGATGTTTCTGATGGCATGGCTGCCCTCTCCTGCACTGACCGCTTACCTGGGCGTCCTCGCATTCTTCATCACGTTCCTGGTCATGGGCGTATGGCACGGCACCACGGCGGTATTCGTCATCTACGGCTTCCTGATGGGCGCAGGCGCGAGCATCAACAAGCTCTGGCAGGAGGCCTGCATCAAGCGACTGGGCAAAAAGCGCTATCGGGCGCTTAGCGGATCCACCGCCTACATCTACTTTGCCAGAGGCCTGACGGTCGGCTACTTCGCACTCGCTCTCACCTGCCTGTGGGTCACGGAGTTGCCTCAATTCACCGACCTGCTGGTGCGCCTCGGTGTCGCCGGCGTATTAGGCACGTTCGTCGTACTGATTGCGACTTTCGCAATGGCTGCTCTGGCCCTCGACCTAATCCGGGAACGTGTACACATCCCACTTTCTCTGTCGGCGATCCAGAATGGGGAGATCGTCAGGAACTTAACCCTGGCAAGCAAGATGATGGCAATCGTTGCCGTCGCTACCCTGCTGCACAAGGCTCCGGACTTCGTTTACAAGGCATTTTGACTTGAAACACATCCTTCGGCAGACCGCGCTGACCTTGTTGTCATTCGCCTTTCTTTACGCGCTGCTCGGCGGCGCGTCGTTCCTCGTGTTCCTAGAGCCTTCAGGGGGCGGTCCGAGGGATTTCCAGGCCGCGGAACGAACCCTCTACATGACGGTCCCCAAATATGTTGTCCTCGGCCGCAGCGTTTTGGACAACTCTGACAGGAAAGTCATTCTCGTCGGAGCGTCAAACACCGGCGTCGGCTTCCGACAGGCGATGGTGCAGGCGAATCTCAGCTGTGCCGGCGTAAGCAATCTCGGGATGGGCGGCGCCAACATTTCCGAAGTCAAGCAAGTGATCGATCTGGTGCATGAGGTGCAGAACGAGCAGGTTCGCCGGCTCAACACCTTCGTCATTGGCACGTGGTTCGGCATGTTTGTCGATTCAGATGTGAGATACGCCGACGCCGACCGCCGTCGCGGGGAAACGGACATCGATATCGAGCGATACCGATATGGCTTCTACCGCCGCACGCCGGATGGAGCCGTCGCGGTGCTGCCGCCGAAATGGCTGGACTGGGGCGTGACAGCGCTGCGTCCGTTCCTGCTCTTCGAAAAGCTCGCACGCCAGGCCAGAGCCGGCGTCAATTTGGTCCTTACCGGACGGACCTCCGTGCAGCGCACCGATGACGAGCGCGAGAGCGTAGTTATGTCAAAGCGAGAGCAGCAGGAGGCTCTGGAGTATTGGAAAGTGAGCATGGGAGGCAAGGATGAAATTTCCCGTGCGCAGGTCGACGTGCTGAAGGATGCCATCGAGGCGCTGCTGGGCTCCGATGAGAAGGTCGTGCTTGTGGATCTGCCGATCCCTGCCTGGCATCGGGATGCCAGCCCTTACCAACGAGGTTACCAAGAGGCCCTGAAGGACATAGTTCAGCAATTTGGCCGCCGCCCGAACTTTGTCTCGCTGAGCATGGATGATCTCGACGAGAACCTGGACTACTCCGACGAGGTCCACGCCAAGCGGCACCTGGCTCAAGTATGGTCTACCAGGCTCGCCATGGTGCTGAACTCATTCGTCTGCCAGGAGAAGGACGATACAAAACCACCGGTTGCAACCCTCCAGTCTTCTGAACGCCTATCGGCTGTCCCGAAATCTAATTGAGACGCGATCCGCGAGCCGAACGGCCGGCACCATCACGAAGGATAAAACAAATGGAAAAGGCACAGGTCTACGGTAAGCTCACTGCCATTTTTCGGGAGGTGTTTGACGAGGACGAATTGAGTGTCACGCCGCAGACCACAGCGGACGACGTCGATGGCTGGGACAGCCTGTCCCACATCCGCTTGGTCCTCGCGGTCTCGAAGGCATTCGGCGTGAAGTTCTCCGCTTCAGAAATCGGAAACCTCAAGAATGTCGGAGAGTTCGCCACTCTAATCGAGAAGAAAGCATGAGAGCATAAAAGTGGGCTGTGTCGTTCCTGCACTAGCTGAACTGGCCTTCCATCATCTGGGACTCGCGGTCGCATCCCCGGAAGCCGCGTTTAAGTACTTGGCTTCGATCGGCTACACCGCGGGAAACTCGGCCTTTGATCCGATACAAAGGGTCAACCTCGCCATGCGGCATCATCCCGTGATGCCGGATGTCGAGGTTATCTGGCCGAGTGACGGCCCCTCTCCGATCGACAACCTCGTCCAGCGAACCGGTTCCATGATCTATCATTTGTGCTACGCGTGCCCAAATGCCGAACTGGCGCTCGAGTCGTTGGCGGCGTCCGGAATCGAGATCGTTCCCGTGGGTTCCCCTGCTCCGGCGGTCTTGTTTGGAGGCCGGAAAGTGTCGTTTCACCATGTTGCCGGCTTTGGCCTCATCGAGATGCTGGAGACCGGCGCCCCAGTCTGACCATCCGATCGAAAGGGTTCTGGCAGACGAATGACCGACGATCTCCGCCCCATTACCCCAGTCGCACAGCCCGAATTCTATGCGGCTTTGGCGTGCCTCGAGTCCTCGGTCACTTACACGCTATGACCGGAAATTCGTCGCACTTGATCCGGCACCTTCACGCACGTTGACCCCCTAAGCACATGTCCAATCCTACCCAAGCTATCGTGTTCGGCGGCGCAGGCTTCATCGGCACCCATCTGATGATGCGATTAGTCGCCTCCAGGAGCTACGACCGGATCGTCTCGGTCGACATCGGCACGCCAAGGGCGCGCGTCGATGGCGTCGAATATGTCCATCATGACGTTCGGGAGCGGGTCGATCCAACGCTCGGAGGCGGAATGCCTGCCGATATTTTCAATTTGGCTGCAATCCATGTCACTCCAGGTCATCCGGAGGGCGACTACTACTATACAAACGTGCTGGGTGCGGTGAATGTTTGCCGATTTGCCAACGAGACGGGTAACCGGAATATCATCTTCACCAGCTCCATATCGGTCTACGGCCCGACCGAAGCGCCGCTTGACGAGGATGCAACGCCGGCGCCGGTCAGCGCCTATGGACGCTCCAAACTCTCGGCCGAAGCGATCCATCGTCTGTGGCAGTCGGAGGCCCCGGACAGGCGGCTCACTATCGTTCGTCCCGCTGTTATTTACGGGCACTACGAGCGGGGCAATTTCACGCGATTGTCTCGGCTTCTCGAAAGACGAGCCTTCATCTATCCCGGCAGGACCGACACGATCAAGTCGTGCGGCTATGTGAAGGACCTGGTCTCGTCGATGTTCTTCATGGCGTCCCGTAACGACAGCCTGTCGATTTACAATTTCTGCTACGAGCACCGCTACACGATCAGCGAGATTTGTTCGGCATTCTCCCAAGCTGCCAAATACGCCAGGCCAACGATAACGATTCCGGTATGGCTGATGAATCTCGCCGTGCTTCCATTCGAGATGCTGCACGCTGTCGGCATCAAGACCGGCATCAATCGCGACCGAATCAGGAAGTTGTGGTTCTCTACGAACATTATGCCGAAGCGCCTGGTCGCAAGCGGATTCAAATTCGAATACGACCTGGCAAGCTCGCTTGCGGAATGGAAGCGGGAATCCTCCTTCAAGGATTTTGATTGAGATCCCGACGGCTTGACTGTTCACGACCAATCCAGCGGTGGAACTTCGGAACAGACGCTCCCCACCGTAGCGGATACTCCCAAACTTGGCTCGGGCCGTTCGTACTCGATCGCGACGTCGAGACAGGAACTCCTTTTGCCCATTGCGGTTTCTCCGTCGGTCACACTCAGGCCGATATTGCATCGCAGAATTTGCAGGTTCGTCGGTGCTGTTTCATCTGGTCGGCATGGGACCTGCTCGTGGTCGGCATGGGACCTGCTCGATGTCGATCCACCAGATCAGCGGACCAATGATCTTCAAAGCGTGCAGACCATCCTGAAAGTCGTGGTCCAGGGTGGGGTTGGCGGAGATGCGCATTATGACGACTTTGCGGCGAGCGGAACCGACAATCGCGCCCGCAGCGTTGACGGAACTTCCTTGGCCAACAACTTGTCAAACAATCCGACTAGCTATTCCACCGATGTTGTCGGCGGCACCGGTCAATTCACGAGCGCGGCGATCTCGACCACCGTATCTGCTGTGTCGAGCTCTTGCTGACGGTCAGCCAATTCGCCCCGGCGCGTTACACGCTCACAGATTCCGCGCGGCGGTACAGCCCTTGATGCCACAGATCGCTAACCACAATAGGTTCACGTAGGCGAGCCGGATGCTTCAAACAAAAATCACGTCTCACCAGATCGAGTCCACTGCGCCCGAAGCCCCATCGCTGGAGCAGACAATCTCATCTGCGCTTGCGCTGAGCAGCCGGCAGTATCCCGTAATCATTTTCACGCTGCTCCTGTGCATCTTTCTTGCCGGCGTCTACGTGTTCACGGCAACGAAACGATATACCGGCACAGCCATCCTGATGATCGACAGCCGCAAGATGCAGGGCCTGCAGACGCAAGCTACGACCAGCGGCGGCGACAATCCGATCGACTCGGCGATGGTCGACAGTCAGGTCGAACTCCTCAAGTCCGAAGCGATCGCTTCCAAGGTCATCAAGGACCTGAAGCTTGTCGAGTCGCCAGAGTTTATGAGCGACGGCGGCGGAGTGCTCAGTAGCATTAGCGATCAGATTTACCGACTTTTTTCGGAGTCGAAGCCGCCCACGGAAGATCAACTGCTGCGCGTAGCTCTCGCTCGCTTTGCTAACGGCCTCAGCATCAAACGCGTCGGCACGAGCTATGTAATCGAGATCGCCTTTCAGGCGTTGTCGCAGGAGCAGGCCGCGCAGATCGCCAACGCGGTTGCCGACGGCTATATCGTGGACTCGCTGGAGTCGAAATATCAGGCATCCAGGCGGGCGGCGGTCTGGCTGCAGGACCGATTAAAGGAATTGCGGTCGCAGGCATCCACCGCCGAACGCGCCGTCGCCGACTTCAAGGCCAAGAACAACATCGTCGACGCAGGCGGGAGACTACTGACCGAACAGCAGCTCGCCGAAATCAACACTTCGCTGACAACGGCCCGTAGCCAGCGGGCCGAGGCACAAGCCAAGCTCGAACGCATCACCACCATATTGAATGCGGACACCGAGGATTCGACGGTCATCCTGAACGACCTTGCGACCGTGAGCGAGACGATGGCCAACCCGGTCATCACAAAATTGCGCCAAACCTATCTCGAGTACAACGCCAAGCAGGCGGATTGGTCGAACCGATATGGATCGACCCATCTGGCCGTCGTCAATTTGCGCAACCAGATGCGCGAAATCCGGCGCTCGATTATTGATGAACTGCGACGAACGGCCGAGGTTTACAAGAGCGACCTTGAAATCGCCAAGGCACGAGAAGAGTCCAGCCAGAAGAGCTTAAACGATACGATCGCGGTGTCGAACAATACCAGCCAGGCCCAAATCGTCCTGAGGGATCTCGAAAGCAACGCGCAGAGCGCCCGCGCGCTGTCTGACAACTTCCTGCAGCTGTACATGGTCTCGGTTCAGCAGCAGTCGTTTCCCATTACCGAAGCGAGGGTGATCACCCAGGCCGCGTCGACCCTTCCCAACAAGACGTCGCCAAAAACGACGCTTATCCTGCTTGCAGCAATCGTGGGCGGATCAATTCTCGCGAGTATCATCGCGATCTTGCTCGACATGATGGATCGCGTCTTCCGAACTGTTTCCCAAGTTGAGCAATTTGTGCAGACCAGCTGTCTGGCCTCAATTCCGGTCATAGAGCAAGGTGTGGTCAACGCCCTTCCGGCGAAACCCGGCAAGGCGGGCTGGCGGTTCGGTAAACGCACCAAGCCCAAACCGCAGCAGGCACCGCCGGGATACAGCGGATCCGGCACGACGTTGCCACTCCGGGAATCGGCGCCGGGTCCCAGCCATCCGGAGCCGCATCGCGAACGTCTGCTTTCGACCGAGGAGAGCGTCGGGCGGTACGTGATCAACGCCCCGTTTTCGCGCTTCGCAGAAGGATTTCGGTCCATCAAGCTGGCCAGCGATCTTGCAAATTTCGGTTCGGCCTCCAACAAGGTTCTGGGAATTACCTCCGCCCTTCCGAACGAGGGCAAATCAACCATCAGCGAAGCCCTGGCACAGACGTTGGCCCAAAGCGGCTGCCGTACCCTGCTGATCGACGGCGACATTCGCAACCCAAGCCTCACCGCAAGGCTTACGCCGACTGCACAGGCTGGCTTGATCCACGTCGTCGTCGGTCAGGTCGACTGGAAGCAAGTGGTCTGGATCGACCCCCAGACAAGTCTGCATTTTCTTCCTTGTGCGGTCACATCGCGCTTCTCGAATTCGAGCGACCTGCTAGCCTCCCAGGAGATGGAAAGCCTATTCCAATTGCTTCGCCAGCACTATGATCGCATCGTGCTCGATCTTAGTCCGCTGGCGCCGGTCGTCGACGTTCGGGCGACCAGAGGGCTGGCTAACTCCTATATTCTTGTCATCGAATGGGCGAAGTCGAAGGTGGATATCGTCGAGCGCGTGCTAAGTGAAACGCCGATTGTGCGCGAGCGTCTGCTCGGTGCTGTTCTGAACAAGGTGAACGTGTCGGTGATGAGCCGCTACGATACATACGGCGCAGCCTACTATCGCAATCGATACTACAAGAGGTACGGTTACGTCGATTGACGTCCAAGTTTGGTTGGCGCTATCGCCCTAACGACCACAGAGTTATGCGGCGCAATGGATCATGTTGTGACAGGGCCGTTGAGTACGACATGAAGCATTTGGTTCCAGCGGAGGTTACGTCTGCGCTTATGATAGTTCGTCCACTCCTGCTGAGCGCTGCTCTCTTGGTGTTGATCGATGGCTCCAGCCGAGCCGAGCCGCCGCCTCCGGGCATTCTGAACTGCGCGTCTGGCGTCGACGCCGAGCAGCGTCGACGTTGCGACGAAGAGGCTTTCAGGCAGGTCGAGGCCGGCAGCCAGTCGACACAGCTTGAGGGCGGATGGCGATTGGTCAAGAGCAGAAATCCTGACGGCGGCGCCGACGCCATTTCAGTGATGCACGTCGTCGATAGTGTCAAATCGGATGCGCGCCTTGCGGGGTTAAACCTGCAATGCGGGAAGGACGGCATCGAAATTGTGCTCATCGTTCTCGAACCACTGTCCCGCTCGACGCAACCGAAGGTGACGCTGGTAGCAGGAGAAAGGCAGGCAGAGTACCAAGCAACTGTGATCCAGGGTGGCGTGGCGCTGCTCCTGCCGGCCGATGCCTCGAAGCTTGCAGCCAGCGACTGGCAGAAAGCAAACGAGCTTGCGGTCGAAATCGGGACCAAGCCGACTACCATCCGCGGAGCGGTGCCGATCGCCGGACTGGCTACGGCCCTACGTTACTTGCTGCAAAACTGCCATGCCCGATAATTCAGCCATGCCCGTCAATCCCGTAAATCGACTCCATTCGGACCGGTGGCGCGCCACGGACCGGTGATGAGTCGCACTGTCAACGATCAGCACCATGAGCAAGACCGCCTTAGAGTCGCATGTTCGCCGATGGGATAGGCACCAAGGTCAGCCCTTTGTCACGGCGAACTCCACTCCCGCTTCAAAGTCTCACGGTTTGTCGATTGCTCATTGGCTTCTATTCGCATTGCTGGCCGCGACTCCGATCTTGGCGATCGCAAACGGCGCCTTCGCACAGAATATGGTTGCGTTCGTTGCTGCCATGACTGTGGCCATGGCGGCAAGGGGGCCAGAGGCCGAACTCGCATCTGCTGCGCAGTTGCTGAAGCAATTTTTGCCCGTGTTCCTGCTTCCGGTCGTCTGGATGGCGTTGCAAATTTTTCCGGTGCCCGCTGTTTCGCTTGCAAACCCGATCTGGTCGGCGACTTCGATCGCATTGAACCAGCCATCGCTACCGGGCCGCATCAGCGTCGACCCCAGCGCAACGTTGCAAAGCCTGTTTCGCTATCTGGTTGATGTGTCGCTAGTGGTGTCGACCGTCATCATCACCAAGGATCGCCACAGAGCCGAAACGATCCTGTTCGTATTGTGCGCGGTAACGACTTTCATGTCGGTCGAAGTCCTGCTCGGCCGACTCGGCTTGTTCGCCGGCATGATCTCGGAGACGGGCGCCGCTACGAGCCCATTCCCGGCGGCAGCTGCGCTCGCAATGTTGGCAAATGGTGCGCTCGTTGTCAGGGCACTCGAACAACACCTGCACCAACAGGACATCCACAATCTGGCCTCGCCCCGGCTGTGGGTCGGAGTTCTTTCCGGTCTGTTCGGAATCGCTGTGGCGTTCGCCGCAATGGCGACCCTCGAACGAGGCACGTTGCTGGCGGTCACCGGTTGTGGATTGGCTGTCCTCGTTTTCATTGCCGCCGTCCGCCGCTTGGGATTCCGCTCCTGGCCGTCGGCGATTTTGTTTTCGATCGTTGCAGCAATGACCGGCGTCATGGCGGTGTCACACTCTCAAGCCGGCGGTTTGGGCCTCCTTGGTTTCGTCAACCTCACTCCGGAAGCGGTCGCACCAGCAAGACACCTGCTCGCTGATGCATCGATGTTGGGAAATGGCATCGGAACATTTGGGCTGACTTCGATAACCTATCAGGAGTTTGGCGCTGGGGCGCTGGCGACACCTCCTTCCACCGCCGTCTTGATCGCTATCGAGTCGGGACGATTGGCGATTGTAGTCCTGGCAAGCTTCGCCGCCCTGATCTTCCTGGTTAGCTTTCGCGGCGCCGTTCGGCGAGGACGCGATTTCTTTTTCGCGGCCGCTGCGGCCGCCGGCGTTCTGGTTGTACTCTCTGAGAGTTTCCTTGATTCTAGCCTCTCAAGCCCGACGATCCGGATCATCGTGGCGGTGATGGTCGGACTTGGCCTTGCACAATCGGTGGGCCGGACCGGCGTGCGCCAGCCGCTAGGCGAGCGTTAGGCTGCGCCATGAGATTGCCGTACCTCGAACTAGTCCACCGAAAATGACCTCCTCAGGCAAATTTCGCATTCTTCTGACTGCGTTGGCGCTGATCATCGGATCCTATGCGATGGTCTCGGCTATAGCAGAGATGATGGCGCTGGAGCGCACGACACTTCCTGCCGATCCAACCAAGATCAGCCCGCGATGGACTGGAGACGTGCCCTCCTCGCCGGCAACGCTCTCTCCCTTCGGATCGGAGCTGGAGAGCAATCATGCCCTGATCTCCGCGCTGCAGGCGATCCAATCAGGCCAGCAAAATTCGGCGTCCGTGCGATCGTTAAAGCATGACGACGCCGTCGGCAGGGTCAGGCGGACGCTCTCAACCTCGCCTTACAATTCTGAACTGTGGTTGGCGCTGGCGCTGCTTCAGGCCCAGCGCGACCCGCACGATCCCGTCGTGGTCGAGGCGCTGAGGATGGCATATTATATCGCGCCAAACGACGGGCGATTGATCCCGGTGAGGATCGACATAGCGAGCCGCTCCGATGCGCTGGCCATTCCGGACGTCAAGGACCTCGTACGCAACGATGTTCAGCTGATTTTGACCCGACGGCCCGAATCGAAGTCGGCACTCGTGTCCGCTTATCGGCGGGCATCAGATCTCGGAAAGGCTTTCCTGGAAGGCGCAGTTGAATCGGTCGATCCGTCATTCCTTGCGACGCTGCGCGGCTGATTGTGATGCGATCGGCAGCCTACGTACAACGCGCACGGGTTCACTGATCCATTTTGGCCAACTTCACTTTGATGACAATCCGAAATCGCCGCGCGCTCCCGTCTGACCACAGTTCCCGCCCTTGCTCTTCGACCCTCAATCGGCTTCCTGATACATCAGCGCGACTGCGGCCCGGAAAATGATCCGGATGTCGAGCCAGACGCTCCAGTTGCTCACGTACCAGGCGTCGCACTCGACGCGCTGCTCAATCAGGCGATGGTGGGCGTCTCGCCGCCGAAGCCGTTGAGCTGGGCCCAACCGATCAGGCCAGGCTTCATTTGGTAGCACCGGACGTATTTGCTGATTGAAGGGTCATAGACCAGCGTTCGGGGGCAATCCGACCAAGGACATCTCACCCCGCAGCACGTTCCAGAGCTGGGGCAGCTCTTCAATGCTGGTCTTGCGCAAGAACTCTCCGACTCGGGTCATCCGGCCAGCTTCGGCTTGCGAGATCGGGGAACCGTTCTCGGCCACGCCTATGCTGCGGAACCTCCAGATCTCGAACGGCTTGCCGTTGAGACCACGGCGCGACTGGCGAAGAATGATCTGGCCCGGCGTTTCCAGCTTGATCAGGATCGCCGTCGTGATGATGAGTGGCGCCAGCGCGAGAAGAGCGAAGGACGCACATCCGATATCGAGACAGCGCTTCTGAAGCCGTTCGAGCACCGACAGCGACGAGCTCTGAACCTCAACAGCGACGGTTTCGCTGACTGGCTGAACCGGCCGCACGCCCGGATCGGCGATCTGGAAATCGCGACCCGGCTGCGGAATCAGCGGTCTCTGCAGAGAGGTGCCGCAGCTCGGCACCAATACGCGGAGATCATCGGAGCGATACGCGCTTGCAGACATCTCTGCAGACATCTCGCGTCCCTCCGCTCAGCGGCAACGACCGCATGCACCAAAGACCAACAAACACAAAAAGTTTTGGAGAAAGAATGAGAACAATGCGGGGCTGCAACTGTTGCCCATTAAGACTGGAATCGCGCGCGTTGCAAAGCGCAAGCTGCTTACCAAACACAGCGATATTGTGGCGCCGCGTCAACGCGCTCGGTTGCGCGGGCTTGACATCTCATCTCGAACTCTTCGTTGAGCAGCGGAACCCCGGCGTCAGCCGCAGCTAGTTCGGGCATGTTGTGCTCCGCGCCGATGCCGAACGATCCAGGTGTCGATCGCAGACCGTAGTCGTCCCGGTCGCAACGACGATCATTGTCGTAGCCGACTTTTGCCCGAGTTGGTAAAGATGATCCGGAGGGGTTCCGAGAGTGCTCTTTGACCCCATACTTGATCCTGTATTTTTGGAAAGACCGGATGTTGACGATACTTGTCATATTGAGCATCTGGCTGCTGCTCAACGTTCTGTTCGTTCTGATTGTGGTCCCTCCCCGGAAGTCGAGTTCACGGCCCGACGCGCCGGGAACAAGCTTTGCGCCTGCGCCAATCGACAAGCATCAAGGTCAGCTTGATGACGGCGAACCAGTTTCGCTTCGCCATGCCTTCATCTCACGTGCATTGGGAACCATTTTCATCCTCGCCTCCCCGCTGATAGCAGTACGCGTTGCGATCGTGCGACTCTGGAAGAGTATGCAGGATCCAGGACAACGACGCTGACGAGATTAATGCAAAGCCCACCTATGACCTTGTGTTTTGCTTCTCCTTGAGCTTCTCGTTGGCGCTAGTAGGCCTCCTGGAACAATACGGCAGCCGCCGTGCGCGCCATGATCTTGAGGTCGAGCCAAATACTCCAGTTGCTGACGTACCAGACGTCATATTCCACCCGCTTCTCCATCAGGTCGATGGTTGGTGTTTCGCCACGGAAGCCATTGACCTGGGCCCAGCCCGTCAGTCCTGGCTTCATATGGTGGCGGTAGACGTAGTTGCTAATAATCTCGTCATAATAATTGTCGTGCGCAAGGGCATGCGGGCGCGGCCCGACCAATGACATGTCGCCGCGCAGCACGTTCCAGAGCTGAGGCAATTCATCGATGCTCGTCATGCGGAGGAGCCGCCCGATCCGCGTCACTCGCGCGTCATGCTTCGTCGCCTGGGTGATTGTCTCACCGTTTTCGCAGACCGTCATACTGCGAAACTTCCAGATTTCAAAGGGCTTGCCGTTGAAGCCCCGGCGCGATTGCCGGAAGATGGCGGCACCAGGTGATTCCAGCTTGACGAGAATGGCGGCCATCACGAGCAGCGGCGCCAAGGTGACAAGAGCGAAGGCCGCGATGCCCACATCAAGGCAGCGCTTCTGCAGGCGCTCGAACACGGTCAGCGGAGGTCGCTGTATCTCGATCGCCACGGTGCCGCTGACTGGCAAGAACGGGCGCGATACGAGATCGGCGATCGAATTATCCGGAAGAACGCGTATCGGCTGCGGCACCACGCGCAGATGTTGCCCGAGCTTCTGCAACAACGGCAGCTCATTCCAGTCGACAGCAAGGAGATACTCATCGACATCAGCCGCGCGCGACTGCCGGATGATATCGCGAATCTGGGTCTCCCACGCGCCATCGCCGCCATCGTTGCCAAGTACGAAATGGCGTACGACGTCGAACCCGTTCCGTCGCAGGTCCTTGAAGCGATTTGCCGTGAAATCAAGCGGCTTGAGACTGAGCAGCACGACCTTGCGATCGACCAGCCGGCCTTTCGCAAAGCTCGTGCCGAGCGCAAACTGCCATGCGAAGCGAAGACTGAACAATCCGATGCCGCCGACTGCAGCAAATACGATGACGGTGCCGCGGGAAAGATTGTCCGTCGACTTCAGCAGAAATGCCGCGACGGCAAGAATCGTCAGTGACGCGAGCCAAATGATGAGAGCTTTGCGCAACTGCCAGACAAGGTTCAGCAATCGATGCGTCGCGTACACGCCTTTGAAATAAGCGATCGCAACGAACACTGCGCCTACGAGTAGTCCTGCGCCGAGCGAAGCCCCGTCAGCACTGTAAGCGACTATGCCGCTGTAGAACAGGGACGCGGCGGCATAACAAAGCAAGATCAACAAGAAGTCGGCTGCGATAACGAAGACCTGAAAGGGACGCTGCAGAACGGCTCCGTGCGCTGACGAGACCGTCTCAACATCATCCGAACCGTATGTTGCTACAGCCATTCAAACCTCTGCATGTCGATAGGTCTGCGTGTCGATAGGATTGCTTCCGAGAGCAGACTTGATCCCTGGAGCGCGCGACACTCGTCGCGATCGCGAATACTTGCGACTTTCGACGCGGAGGTTGTTGGCTGATCGCAGCGATATTGTGGCGCCGCACGCAAAATCTTTGCGATGCAGCGCTGCCTGCGATCTCCGAATTGCAGAGGTAGATTTTTGAAAATGTTGCGTCGACGTTAACATTTGATATGCGATGCGCCGCATTCTGCATCGACACGTTTGTTGATTGCTCACAACAGTTGATCTCGCGCGACGACGTCTAGTGGACAATCAGCGCTTGCATCAGTTGGCGAGGCGCGCTTTTTCAGCGTACTCACGCGCGATGTCATGTCAGAATCCGTGTCCCAAGATTTTAAAACGCGGCACTTGTTGCAGCGACGCATCAAGCGCTCGGACGTAGGTAGAAATTTCACACTTCATGTAGCGGCGGAACAATGTAGCGACAGAACGGTTCCGGGTTCGTGCGCTAAGGGCGCCGCACCTGAAGCCAGAGGATCGCACGTTCGAACACGGATCGATGTGGTTCGGTTCCTTACACCTGCAAAAAATGAAAAGTTCCAAGATACTGGTTCCTCGCGTTTCGATCGCGAAGATATGATCGAACGCGCCCTCGTGCTCGCGAGCCCTGGCTTGTCGGAGCAAGCACCCCGCCAAACAGCAATCCCTGCTTACAAGGAAATTTACAGGAAAGAGGTGCCCCATCGCAGCGGTGCCGAACGGATCGAGCCAAACCGTAGCTGGCAGAAGTGATCGCTGTTCAACTCGAAATACGGAACGGCTTTCGGCGGCCGCAAGGCGATTAGTTCGGAAGAGCGGTGATCCACTCGTGCTCCCCGCTTTGCGCCAAGAGCGGCCGAACTGGCCGATTGGTGACCCTGCGCAGGATCTGTGCACGTCAGCTCCACGACTATGTGGCATCGGCGCCAGATCTCAATCACCTGGCCCAGGCCCACGGCCTGCTCGCGCGTATCGCGGTTGGCTTGGCCGATTCAGTGGAGGCCTGCCGCACTTATCCCGCGCGCTGGAGATCGTGGACAATGCCGACTTCCCGATCGCTTCGTGGCGGGTGTACCGCACGCCCGCAGAGATCTTTGCAAAGTACGGAGACGCCGACAGGGCAGCGACGTATCGCATTCGATCTGTCGAAACCGCCCGAAGGCTCGCGCACAATTTCGAACCTGACGATCGCCTGCACAAGAGCTTGCTCGCTGTGCTGGCGACGCAACTGGAAGCGATGAGCTCTCTGCCTTCGCGGCACGGTTAGCCGACGGAGCTGTACGCGCTCGAGAATGACGTTAAGCCTGTGGTGCCGGCTATGGGATACCGATGAAACTCACGTCGAACGTCCCTTCGCCAATCCGAAAACCGCAATACTCAAGTTGGTCGAGCTCGCTCGCCGGTATCGGGACCTATTGCCGTTCCTCGTATTTCTTGCAGCGAGGATCGCCTAGTTTCACCCGGACAATCTCCTGCAACGCCGGCGGCGATTCACAATTTAGCAGCGTGTATTCCTTGTAAGAAGGCGCAGGCACGCGCCAGCAAAGAGCCTCACCAGCGGGTACGACGTATGAATCCCCGCTGCGTAGAGTATAGCTGCACGACGACACAGGCTGTTTGGTCTTCTCTTCTGCATGAGCGTGGGTTAGACCCGTTGATAATGCAAAGAACGCCACCAAGAACAGGCGCATTTTTCCCTCCCTCGCAACCGCGTGGTCACCGGTCCGGAAACAGGGCGTGGACGTCGATGCCATGACGGCACGGTCAAGCTGCCAACATACAGCTCCCGGAAGCGCGTGCGAAGAGCTGACTTCCGCACCTTACCTTGTGCCCGGATACGATTACCCTCACGCCTGCCAGGCAGCGGGAATAGACATGGTTGCAAAAGTCTGATGAGTCCGATGAGGCTGCGCGATGCCGGCAAGTACGCTGCTGGCTTCCCAAGGCCGTGCACGACGCGCCGGAAAGACAAGCGGCGACGGAAGCACTGATCCTATTGGTCGAGCAAGCGGGCCAACGATGCTTGCGCGCATTGACATCATACGGTTGCTGAACCGGAAGAACTAGGCCGGCATCACGGCTGGCACTTTAACCTTGCAAAACTTGTAACGACGCGAACACCAAGCCGCCGCCCGCTCTTGCCAAATGCTGGCGAAATGTGACGACTTATAAGCGGCACCCCCTCGGCTCCACAGAAACCACCCCGATGTTATTTCAAGCCGCGATTGCTTGCCTGATCGTACTCAGCATTGGCATTCTCGTCGCCCATGCGGTCGATGCTCTCGGACGTAGCGAGCCTGCCGGCTAGTAGAGCCTCAGGCCCGCTACCCCCAACGCCAGATTGACACCAAATTGCCCCTCGACCGACAACGGTTGCAGCGAGATCGTACGGTGGGATCCTCCTACGAGCACATTGGCGCCGAGTCCCAGACCCAGCGAGGCGTTGCCGCTTGCACCTACGAAGGTCCCCCGCAGCGCGCCGGGCCCGATATGGCTCGTCGGCGCAAAGACCCCCCAGAACAACCTTCCTCCTCCCGTGACGCCGACATCCAAACCAAGGCGAGTAATCCTGCCCCTGTAGTGGTATTGCTCGCCAGTGTTCGAGCTGAAGACGCAACTCATCCGTTGCTTCGAGCCGATGAGCAATCCGACCCTCGGCCCAGTATCGCAAGTAAGTCCACCCACGCGAACCGGCTGTCTTTGCGCCAGTGCCGGCGTGGCAAAGATGAGCGCCAGGGTGCATATGGCTAACGAAAGAGGTTTTTTCAGCATCCGTCTCTCCATGGCGGCAAGGGAGCGTAGCGTCTCGCCTGCATCACACCATCCGGCGAAACCCTAAGCAGAGACATGGAATATTCACAGTGCGCGGTCGCGGTCGCGCGCCGACCACAGCGTCACAGTCAGTCACACCCTTGATCACAGCCTAAGTCAGTGACTTATCCCGCCTCGCAGCTGGAAGGACAGCATCGCCAAGAGCCGTCAGAGCGCCCCGGCTGCTCTCACTTCTGCCGGAACGATTGGTTGAACGGACATTACGAGCGGCCCAACGATGTGTTCGAACGCCGTTCGCTGAACGGTTGGAATCATCACCGTTGCCGGCATCCCGGGATAGAGCCGGATGTTGGGCATGGCCGCCAGCTCGGCCTGATCGATGCGGACGAAAGCCGTGTAATAGGGGCAGTTGGTTTTCGGATCAGTGAGGCGATCCGGCACGGCCAAAGCGGCTTGCTCGGCCGGCGCAGCGCGCGCATAGCCGCGCCACGAAGTTTGGGTTCAGCCAATTCCCTGGTAACAGGGAATTCTACAGGGAAGAATGTGCCCACCGCAGGGGGCCCTCGGCGAGGCAAGCGCGAAACACACAAGAGGTACTGCGAATCCTGCGCATCCACGGCCCGCTGCGTCAGCATCGGAACAGGGAAATTTTGCGCGCGAACAGGGAACGGGCGCGCGCCGAGCAGGGAAGCCCGTTGCGAGCGCGTCGTCGGCGTTAGACTAGACGTCCGGTTTTGGGTCGACCCACGCGCCGCTGAGCTCCGGGCCAGCCTCACCGCTAGGACTCCAATTGGTCGTTCGGTGGATCCTCCCGCTCGGAGCGGAACGACCGTCGCCATCGCGGCAGCAACGAGCGTGACGACCGTCGCCACGCCGTCGCCGCAACCGCGCGCACCTGTAAGCTCTCCAGCTCCCAATATCGCGCCTTACCTGGCAAGGCGGACTTTAGCGGACGGATCAAGCCCACGCCAAGAGCGGCCGAACTAGTCGATTGGTGACTTTGCGCAGGCTCAGATCTGCGCACGTCAGCTCCACGACTAAGTGGCATCGGCGCCAGATCTCAATCACCTGGCCCAGGCTCACGGGCTGCTTGGCCGATTGGCCGAGGTGACTGCGGGCGACAGACTCGATATCCGCTTGCGCCAGCCGCGGTTTAATCCATTATGAGCGAAACTCAGGTCGACCAGCGTCTCCAAGTAGCGCCCATCCAACCGACCGATCAGCTCCACCGCGGTCGTCGCGACGTCCGCGATCCGCTGGTTTCATTTGGCGCGCGGCAGCTCGTCCTCGTCCCGCATCCGTGCCGCAAATAGTCGGCTTGCCCTACCCCACGGATCGTCCGCTGATAGCTCGCGGCGCTGCTCAGCGCTGCGTTTAAGCTGCGCGCCGTGAGCAGCACACCTGTCAGGCTGCTATTGCGCCAGTGCGACCGCACGCGGCGGAAGCGAGACAGCACATCGGCATTGTCCTTGTTGCCGTCCAACACCCCGGCTTGCATTTGCTGATCATCTCCCTGACTAGCGCGTAGAATATCGCCGTCTTCCCGCCGCGCCTGACAATCGTCAGCTGGGAGACGTCAGCAGGTCACACGTGATGGCCGGCGGTGACGGGGCTAACAGCAGCGGCATCGTCCGGGCATTGGCGAGGCAGCCTTATCTGCATCGTCCGCGGAGATCGACGAAAGGATGCGACGCGCCTTCATTCGGCCAGCAGCCGCATGAGCTGCGGCGTGGAATTCAATGCCGCTTGTTGTTGCTCCGCTTTGACACCGGGCCGCGGCGCTGCGGATGAGTGCGACCAGCACGCAGCGCCGCGGACCTCGATACCTTCCAGCAAAAACGCGTCGCTTGCGAATTGTGATCCTATTCACATTCGGTCTGGCAAACCGGATCTAAGATCACACTTGGTAGACATGGGCAAGGAATCCATCCTGTAGTAGCGGGTGGCGAGTTTGGCAAGACACCGCGTCGCGGTGCATCCGTCGACGATAACCGCCTCAAGGCTTCGGTCTCGATAGACACATTGCAGTCGATGTGGCGCGCAGTCCTGAAATGAAACGGCGAACGCTCAGCTCTTCGGCAAGAGTACGAAAATTGTCATGAACCATACCAGTGCTTCGGTAAGCCATCGAAAGTAAGGATCAAGCTCGACCAAGACCATGCCGCTCGGTGATTCAATCTGGAGGGTGAATCATGCGTTCGAGATCCCAGATTTGTGCAACGCTCCAGGGCGTTCCAATCATGACGAGGGAAGCTGCGGCGATTTTAGTCGTGGATATGGTCGAATCGGTGCGCTTGATAGGACAAGACGAGGAAGGTGTCGTCTGTCGCTGGCTGAGCCTTGTCGATCGGGTGGTAACGCAGGTGCTTCCTGCCCGTGGTGGCCGCCTCGTTAAGAGCCTTGGCGACGGGATGCTGCTGCAATTCGGCGACGTCCGGCTCGCGGCCTCAGCGGCGTTTGCAATCCAGCAGGAAAGCGAAACGGCAAGTTCCGGATTGCCTGCTGATGAACAAATGCTTCTGCGAATGGGCATCGAGGTCGGCGATGTGATCGTCGATCATCACGATATCTATGGACAAGGCGTCAACTTGGCAGCTCGATTGGCGTCCCTCGCCGGCCCAAATGAGGTCGTCATCTCGGCGCAGGCTCGGGACCTGCTAACCCCAACGCTAGATGCCGAAATCGAAGACCTTGGCGAATGTTACGTCAAGCATATCCAGCAACCGGTTCGAGCCTACCGGATCGGCCGAGCCGGCCCCAAGCCTGTCGTCAAATGCACAGCGTTGTTGGGTGAGTTACGGCCGTCGATTGCGATCATTCCATTCGTACCTCGCCCCCAAGCAATCGACCAGGACGTTCTTGGCGAGGTGTTAGCCGAGGAAATCATCAGGGCGTTTTCCCGATGCCCGGACGTTGCCGTGCTCTCGCGCCTTTCGACAACGGCATTTCGATGGCGTCAATCTACCCTCGAAGATATCCGTCAGCACCTCGGTGCGAACTTTGTGCTGTCCGGATCTTATCGTGTTGACGACCAACGTGTGACGCTAAACCTAGAATTGGCGGAGGTCAGGTCTCAACGAGTCGTATGGGCCGACCGATTGGCCCACAACATTCCGGGCATTCTGGATGGGCAACAGGAGCTGATTAGCCAGATCGTCTCCATGGTGGCGAACGCAATTCAATGTTGCGAATTGCAGCGGGCTCGCTCCAGCCCATTGCCAACCTTGGAGAGTTACTCGCTCCTGATGAGCGGCATTACGTTGATGCACCGAATGTCCGCCGCCGACTTTTTGGAAGCGCAACACCTGCTGCAGGCCGTTATTGAACGGGCGCCGCGTCATGCAGTTCCGCATTCCTGGATGGCTCAATGGTATGTCTTGCGGGTCCAGCAAGGCTGGACCGAGGATTCAACGAAGGACCGGCGTTGTGCCCTCGATTGCACAAAGCGTGCGCTCGACACAGATCCGGACAGCTCTCTTGCTCTCGCAATTGATGGGTTGGTCCACACACACATGACCAGGGAGCTTGACGTTGCTGCCGACCGCTACGCGCTGGCGGTGCGCGCGAACGCAAATAACTCGCTTGCTTGGTTGCTCAAGGGGACACTGCATGCTTTCAGGGACGAGGGCGCTCATGCCGTCGCTGACACGCAGCGAGCGATCAGATTGTCACCTCTCGATCCCCATCGCTACTACTACGACACTCTGGCCGCTACCGCCTATCTTGCCGCTCGCAAATATCAGCTTGCGGTCAAATACGCCCGCCGCTCGCTCAAAGCCAATCGCCGTCACACCTCGACGCTGAGAGCGATGGCAATCGCACAGTGGCAACTTGGACACGCCCTGGAGGCACGTCAAACCGTGGCCGAATTGATGAGATTGGAGCCCGGGTTGACGATAACCGAATATCTCAGGCGCACCCCTAGCGCAGGATGCAGGACTGGCCAGGAATGGTCTAGTGCACTGCGGCAGGCTGGTGTTCCAGGATGACTCCCTTAGCCGCGGGTTGCGCCGGTGCGCTACGGCATCCAGTGCAATCCTCCATTCCACGCGTAGGAGGCAGGTATGAGCAGCTTCACCGTTGGACTTAGTGGCGCAAGCGGGGCGAGTGGCGCAAGCGGCGCGAGTGGCGCCAGCGGCGCAAGCGGCGCGAGTGGAGCGAGCGGCGCCAGCGGCGCCGCGGGCGGCGTCATCGGCGGATTTGTATTCAGTGGACCGGGATATAACCCGCCTTACATCGATGCGCTGATTACAAATCGCGATGGAATTGTCGGGGAATGGTCGCCCCCGGCGACGGTGCCTCGCCCACTTCCACTCGAGGACGACCGCGAGGAGAACCTCGCACGACTGGGACCCGGCGAGCGGGCGAGCATTTTTGATTTCGAACTCAACTCGCGCATCTCATTTCGGGTGGATGGCAAGGGCGACGGTCGTAAAATACTCATCGTGAGCGCCGATCACCCCCTTGCCATCTTCCGCCGTCCCGACCCGGCGATCTTTCTGGATCAGCTGACTCTCGTCGCATCCTACGCTGATCTGCGCCCCGATCGTGCAGTCGAGATCGTGTCCCAATTGAGTGTTCCTCAGGCTTTCTTCGGATCCATCACCTTTTTGCACCCGGAGCGAACACGATGGACGATCGAGCTGATCCTCGCCGCTTTGCGGTTCGCCTACACGGTGGAAATGCGCATCAAGCATGCGCTGTCCTGCCGCCGGCCACATGAATACTCGCCTCAAATTCAGCCCATCATAGCTTGTCCGCTGCACGGTACGTTGCCAAGCGGCCATGCGACTGAAGCCTTTATGTTCGCGCATCTGTTGGCGATTCTTTCCAACGGCCAGCAAAGAGCGCAAAGCGTTTGGGCGAATCAGCTTATGCGGCAAGCGGCCCGCATTGCGATCAACCGCACAGTGGCCGGCGTGCATTTTCCGGTCGACAGCGTCGCCGGCACCCTGTTGGGCCTGACGCTGGCCGAATACCTGGTAAGTCTCTGCAGCGGAGCACGAGAAGGGTGCCACTATTGTGATTTCAATGGACCGGAGTATCCGCGTCACGGCGATCACGGCAATTCTGCCGATTTCAATTGGCAGGACTTCTATGACGTCGAGACGCGAAAGCTTCGATTGAAGCAGGTCGTGGAGCGCTATGCCACTGTTAAGCCGCGACCTCTCTCCGCAGCAGCCTCGAAACCACTAGAATGGCTCTGGGAAAAAGCAAAGAGCGAGTGGTCCGAAACGAGCTAGCCTAGCTACATTCACATCTGCCCCGGGAGGGAATGATGGCAGAGAAAGCGGCACTTCAATGGCGAGATGACTTGCCGGTGCTCATTGACGCGTACATTGATTGGGTACGAGTTGCTGCCAAGTGGCTGCTAGACCCAAAGGATGAAGCAATCTCTGTTCCCGTTCTCGTCAGTCTGCAGCCCGGCAAGACGGAAAGAGAGTTTCTCGAGCTCTTGTCCGCCAAACTTGGCAAGACAAAACTGAGCAAGACTGCAAGAGATTTTCTGAGCGAACTTGGAGACCGCGGCAAGCTTAACAGTGAGGGCCTCCGCACTGATCTCGAATACGCCCAATTTACGTTAGTAATGCCCCATGACGTTTTTGAGCTGCTTCAAGACGATCCCTCGATTGCCCAATCCATTCATCGGATCGCAATCGCACACACATTGCCTCGTCACGCCACCCACAAAGACCAGCGTGGCGAGGTAAGACGGCCTCTTCGCGCGACACAACATAGCATCGGGACACCCGAACAGGGCCAAGAGGTCCCCGTCGTGATGGGGATTATTGACGAAGGCATTGCATTTGCGAACCAGCGCTTTCGGAGCGGCCCGAACGAGTCTCGCGTGGAGTACGCCTGGATTCAAGATGGTCGATTCAAAGGCGACGTTCCCTATGGCCGAGAACTGACCAAAGCCGACATCGACAACTCACTTCGCGAGTGTATGAGCGCAGGACAGGTGGATGAAGACCTGTTCTACAGTGCAACCGGCGTTGTCGATTTTGGCCAATCTGCGCATAAGGCTACAGCAAGGCGTGTCGGGCATGGCACGCATGTGATGGATTTGGCATGCGGGTATGATGCGACTTCGCCGCCGGCCCGCGACGGAAAGCGCCCCATTGTTTGCGTGAAATTGCCGACGGTAACGGTCGCAGATACAGCAGGCCTCGGCCTCGAATACTATGTTCTTGATGGCGTCGATTACATCCTACGCAAAGCTCAGGATATCGCCCGACAGCGTCGGTGCGGTGAGCTACCGGTGGTGATTAATTTTAGCTCTGGTATTTTGGCTGGGCCACGCGATGGCAGCCACCCGATCGAGCTTGCAATCGACGCTCGGATCGACGGCCGGAATCCGCCAGCCGATGTCGTGCTCCCGTCAGGCAATAGTCGTCTTTCCCGCTTGCACGCGAAGATCGCACTTCCTCCAAGTGACGGCAAAACTGGACGCGAGAAAAAACTGCAGTTCCGTGTGTTACCGGATGACAGAACTTGCAGCTATCTGGAGATCTGGTTGCCGGCTCTGCCCGAGCCCTCGCCGGACGGCGGCTGGGTGGCGCTCACGCTAGAGCCCCCAGGCGGGCAGAGAAGTTTGCCTCTGGTCGCAGGAGCAGGCAAGCGTGCGATCGAGTGGGCTCCCAATGACGATGTTGTTCTTTGCAAGGTGTACTACGAGTTTATCGGCCCCCCCACGAACAGGGGCAGGTACATGATCGCCCTACTGCCCTCGGCTTTGCACGAGTCTGCGCGACAACTTGCGCCCTTCGGCACCTGGACGATTGGACTTGAGAATCTGACCGACAAAGAGATCGGAGACGTGGAAGCGTCGATCCAATGGGATGATCGGCCGCTTGGCTATCCGCAGAACGGTAGGCAATCGTACTTCATCGATGATCGCTACCAGCGATTTGACGAGATTTCTGGCAGAGCAGTGGAAGTCGACAATAACAGCCCAATTAAGCGTGATGGATCAATAAATGCCATTGCGACTGGTTCTCGCACCATCGTTGCCGGTGGTTATCTGCACAAGGAAAATCGAGCTGTAGAGTATTCCTCCGGCGGCCCGGTATCACCCACCAGCGGTGCTGCGAAAGCAATTAACCGCGAGCAGTCGGATACCCTGGAACGGACGGGGCCAGATGTCTTGGCACGCAGCGACGAGTCGAGTGTCTCGCAAGGCATTCTCGCGGCGGGAACACGCAGCGGGTCGGTCGTCGTCATGAACGGCACCAGCGTTGCGGCGCCGCAGATCGCGCGTCAGCTTGCCAATGCACGAGAACGGGGAAAGGCAGGTTCAGGGCGCAAAATTGTGCAGGGTTTGGCAAAACCGCTTGTCACCCTTTATAGAGCAGCGGGCAACAATCAAGATCACGCCCCCCCTGGGCGGACATTACGGGAACGTGTTGGTTCGGGCCTCGTCGACACGCTAGTGATCGAGCGCCTGGACCCGCAAGCCGCAGCCGAAGGCGCTCCAGCACTGGTCAGACGTCCGACAAAGTAGCTTGCTTGGGTTGGTGCGCCATTCAGCCCTTTTATCCGGAAGCCTTGCTTGTTCCTACCGTTGGCTTTGCCGAAATCACATCGCATTCAGAGGAGGCGACAAAATGAAAGCGATTCAACCGGTTCATTTGCACGAAACCGGACCCAAAGTATCGAATCTGCATCAGGGCTTGCTGTTTATTGTCCTCCATCAGCCCGGCATTTCCGACCACGACCGCAAGATTCTTCAACGGCGGCTCGCGCCCGAGGTGAAGGCTGACAACTTCGGAGATGCGACCGCGGAACTTGTTGGGATCTGGCAGTATCAACTGAAGAACTGGCCTGATTACCTGCCTAAACTCCCTCCGCCGCTTAAGGACAAGGTGCAAAAGCTGCCGGTGTCGATGGGCAGGGGCAACGGCGACGTCGACGGCGTGACAGCTGAGGCTCTGAACTGGCTTCTGAAAGAATTCGACGCGCTCAAGCCAGAGTAACCAGGAAATCTGGTCCTATATTCACTCCTTCCGGTATCGCACCCAAACCTCCGGGTGAGGCCAGTTAAGGAGATGAAGAGCTATGTGGTGTTCCGTATTCCTCCGGCGGCGACCGCCTTGTTCGGTTCGACGAGCAGCCTGAGGGTGTGACCTCAAGTTTAGCCTTAAGGTGATGTGGCGAATACAGGTGAAGGTATTCGTCGAACGTCGGCGCCGCTGGAGTAACGACGAGAAGGTTCGCTTCGTCGAGGTGACATGATGCCAAAGAAGAATTCGTAACTGCGAGTCCAGCACAGTCCTGAAGCATAAATGTACGAGTTCGCCGCCGGGTTTGAGGCGCAAGCGACTAATGATATTAAAGCGCCCTTCGAATCAACGGAGAGTGCGAGTGGCAAAGAAAACGAAGACCGTTAAGCCAGCCAGAAAGCCCTATACAGCGGCGGACATTAAGTTACTGAAGGCGCATTCGAAAGCACGTACGCCAGTGTCGAAACTATCGAAGCTGATGAAGCGTAGTGAAGGTTCGCTGCGACAGAAGGCATTATTGCTCGGGATCGGGCTGGGGCATCAACGGTAGAGGCGTCACTGATTGCAGGGCGGCGATAGGCCGAGCTTCCGCAACAGTGGATCGAGTTCGTCGCGGTGATTTTGGGAATCGCGAGCTATTCTTCAATCGACCTATAGCATCGGCCGAGCAAGAGCCGCGCTCCCCTGCGCTCCCGTCAACGAAGGGATGCTTAGCAATAGTCTGCTGCTCTTACTGGCACTACGTTGGCGAGCTCAATCCCCCACGCCTCAAACGCCAAACACACCACCGGCTCTTAGAAAATTGGTCCCAACGCCGAAGAGGATTTTTGCAACACAATCCTCTGAAACGCGGAAGTCGTTGCAGTCTTGGCAATCTTCGGCTCATGGGACCAGAAGCCGACAGACAGCAACCTGAGCGTGCCAATAGTCCGGCCGCACGGGGTGACGTCCTAACTCCTAACGGCGAAGCTTTTTCGGCCTTAGCCATGCCGTCGGCGCCCTCACCTGGGCGCGGACATCGCGTAAGCCGTCGGGCGATGCCGATGCCACTGGCGTCTCACCTGTGGCCTGTTCGCCGCCGAACTCGCGGCGCGGCCAGGTAAAATCGTCCGCGCGACCGGCCGGCGCCGTCAAAGGCTCACCTTTAACCAAGACCCGCGCTGCAAGCGCATCGACCGGTGCAGGGCGCGAACCGGGCCCGCCGAGCAGTTGATCTGATGCAATGGAGGCGGCGACCAGTGGCACGATCGGTCCCGCCAGCGGCCGCGGCGCCGGCTGGCCGGGCACGGCGTTGATGTCAGGCGTTGCCGGCTCGCTCGGCAGCGCGATCGGTACCGAAGGCCCCGCCAGGAGACGCGTGATCTCGCGCTCGACATAATGCGCGAGCTTGCGCGCGCCGGCCTTGGTGAAATAGACGCCGTCAGAGGTGCGGAGCTGGCGGATCTGGCCTTCGAAGTCCGGGCCCTTCTGCAGGAAGAGGCCGGCCTCGTCGACAAAGCCGTCCCAGACGTCGACATAGGTGATGCCGGCCTTGGTCGAGTCTTCGCGATAGAGCGAATCCAGGAACAGCATGTCCGCGGTGCCTTTCTGCCCGCGGATCGCAGGTAGCCCGACCCACAACACCGGCACACCCTTGCTCTTCAGGACGCCGATCAGCTCCTCGATTTTCTTGTTGTAGAGCTCGATCCAATGTGCGTCGCGGAATTCATAGACGCCGTTCGCCGAACGCACGCTCTTCTCGGGCGCTGCAGCCGGTGGCGTGCCATTGTCGGCGTCGTCCGGCGACGCTTCGGTATCGATCGGCTTGTCGTCCGCCTTGGGCGCGCCATCGGGCGCGCCAGCCTTGCCGAGTTTGGTCTCGCGCTTGGCGCGTGTGTCCTTTGCGTCTTTCTTCGCATCCTTCTTGTCGTCCTTCTTCTCGGTGACGGGCTCGCGGATCGCGACGCGATCGTTGAGGCCGAGCATAACGACGATTGCGTCTGCCTTCTCGGTGGCAAGAATGCTCTTGGCGGCCGAAGCCCAGTCAGCCGACTCCCCCTTGGGCTGGTATTTGATGAGGCCTGAGACCGTCTTATGCTTGCGGATCACGCCCATGTCGGGCTGCTCGGAATAGGCGTCCTCAAGCCCATAGGCGAGCCAGTCGGCCATGGCGTCGCCGAGCACCAGCACATTGCGTTCCGGTACGGTGTCGCGCTTCGCCGGCGACGGTGCCCTGGAAAAATCCTCGCGCACGGACGGTGCGGTTTGCCGTCTATCCCAACGAGGCGCGCGCTGCTGGAACGGATCATACGCGTCGTTACCAAACCAGCCGCCACCGAACCAGCCGCCACTGCGTTGCGGCTGCGGCCGCTGCTGAAACCCGCCGAAATTGAAAAATTGTGCCGAGGTGGGTTCGCCAATGCTGAGCAACAGCCCCGCGGCGATTGCCAGCGCAATCCACGGGCCGGTTCCGGTAAACATGCCCCTTTTCGGCTTTTCGGACACGTTCTTTGACCGCAAAACACGGATACCCTGCCTGGCACCAGTATAGCGCTAAGGCTCCATCACGAGTCTCAGATCACCGTGAAGTGCGTTACGCCCGTGCGGACCAAACGAAGTAGTTCACGTCAGCAGGGAGCGACATCGCAGGGGCGTCTTCGGAGTTCCGTTTAGCCCTCAGAACCAGATATGGGTCCGCGCGCGGCATTCCCGTTGGGGCCGATTGCGATGGAGAAAATCCGGGGCGGAACGACGTCGGGAAAGGCCGGCTCGGCCATTCAACTGTGGCGGGAACCTACGTCAAATTGTACTATCTGCGTCTTGATTTTGACTGGTTCACCGTCAGCCAAGGAGGCAAGCATATGATGCCAACTAGCTCGCGCTCCGACCGGTTCAAACAGGGTAAGGCGCTTCGCCTCGAAACGCCGCGCGAAACGCACGCGGAGTTAAAGGGGAATTTGTCGCGCAACGCCGTCGCGATCCTTGCCGAAAGCGACAAGGATCGAGTGCCGGAGCTGGTCCCGGAGCGCTATTCGCGCATGTCCGCTGATCCGTTTGCGTTCCTGCGCGGAGCCGCCGCAGTCATGGCAGCGGACCTTGCCGGTCAACCGACCGCCGGGATTCCGGTGCAGGCCGGCGGCGACAGCCATTTGATGAATTTCGGCGCCTTCGTGACCCCTGAAAACAACATTCTCTTCGACGTCAACGATTTTGATGAAACGCTACCTGGCGTGGATTTCACCGTCGACGTGAAGCGACTCGCCGCCAGCGTCGCGATTGCAGCATTGGGTTCGGGGGCACCTAAGAAGGAAGCCCGGGCCTATGCGGCAGCGACCGTCGCAGCCTACCGGTTGCATATGGCGGCGCTGGCCAAGCTGTCTCCCCTGGAGATATGGCACAGTCGAATCGACCTTGAAAAAGAGATCGATCGGATCGCCCACGGCAGCTTGAGACGCAGGCTGGCCGGCGTTGTCGCCAAGGCGCGCGGCGAAGGTCTGTCGAAGGACGACAACTTCCCGCATCTTGTCGGCGAGGATGACATGCGGATCGTGGATAAACCACCAACGATCTTTCACCTGAATCCCAAGGCCGACGCCCGGCACAGGCTGAGCTTTCAAAGAGTGTTCGCCGCATACCGGGAAGGCGTTGAGCAAGATCGATTGCGATTACTCGACCGCTTCACGATGAAGGACCTCGTCTTCAAGGCGGTCGGCGTCGGCTCCGTCGGCACGTTTTGCTGCGTCGGACTTTTTCTGACCGGAGATAACGAACCGCTTTTCCTGCAACTCAAGCAGGCGCAGCACTCCGTGCTGGAGCGGCTCGGCAGCAAGATGAGGTATAAAGGGCATCAAGGGCGTCGCGTCGTTGAAGGGCAACGGATGATGCAAGCCGCCAGCGATATCTTTCTCGGCCATACCCAGGACGATACCACGGGGCGGCAGTTCTATCTTCGAACATTGAAGAATCGCAGACTGGGCGGCATAAGCGAAATCAGTGAGGAGGACGCGCTTTCCAGTTACGCTCAACTCTGCGGCCGGACACTGTCACGTGCACATGCGCGATCCGGCGACCCAGCCGCCATCGCGGGCTACATGGGTAAGAGCGAAGTCTTCGACGACGCGGTTGCATCGTTCGCCATGCTTTATGCCAGCCAGACCATTCGGGACCATGCCGCTCTTGTGGCGGCGAAATCGGCAAAGGCTGTCTCAGTCAGGACCGCCAAGGCAGCGTAGATCTACCGCGCACGATCGAGTGCAGAGTGCTCGTCAACACGCTTCAGCCGCAGCTGAGCTCGCGTCAAGCAGGGAAAGCCGTTGTGAGCGCGTGAGCGTCCAATCCTCACATACTCGTCGCGTGGTTCGCCAACACGCTCTCATTTCTGCCGGAACGATTGGTTGAACGACATCACGAGCGGCCCAACGATGTATTCGAACGCCGTTCGCTCAACGGTTGGAATCATCACCGTTGCGGGCATCCCGGGATAGAGCCGGATGTTGGGCATGGCCGCCAGCTCGGCCTGATCGATGCGGACGAAAGCCGTGTAATACGGGCTGTTGGTTTTCGGATCAGTCAGGCGATCCGCCGAAACCTGAATGACATCGCCATGAATGATCGGCACGATGCGTTGCTTGTAGGCGGTAAGATGGACCTCGGCGCGCGTGTCAGGATGCACATCACTGATGTCGTCTACGGCGACCTGCGCCTCGATGGTGAGGGAATCTTCGTCGGGAACGATGTCCAAGATCTTGTCGCCGCGCTGAATCACGCCGCCGACCGAGAACACGTTGAGTCCTACCACCCGTCCCGTGTAGGGCGCCCGGATTTCCATGTGCCCCAAAACCGCTTTGGCGCTCATCGCCTTCGGAATGACCTCGAGCAGTTTGGCTTGCGTGTCGCGCAAATCCTTGGTGACTTCGGTCATCCGATCGTTGTCGAGCTGAGCTATCTGCTGCTCCTGCTCGGCAATCGCCTGGCGAGCCTTGGCGATATTGGCGTTTGTGTCCGCTATCTGGCCTTCCAGCCCGAACGCAGTCCGCTCCAGCTGCAGAATTCGTGGACGCGCGATCAGACCGCGTTCGACAAGCGGGGCGATATCTTTTGCTTCGCTGCGGATCGACGTGATCTGATCAGTAAACGATTTGACCTGCGCCTTCCCGCCAATGATCTGCGATCCAAGCTGGTTGATTTTTTCACGGATCACGCCTCTCTGCCCTTCCAGGGAAGCCAGGCGGCTGTCGAACTGACTGAGCTGCCCGTTCCAAACGCTCCTGAAGTAGGGATCCTCCCGGCGCGGCTTCAGGTCGGATGGCATAACGAGTCCCGAACCGTGATCCAGCTCGGTCAGAAGTCGAACCTCCGTGGCACGAAGCACGACGTACTGCTGGGTCAGCACCTCGTACTCGGCGCGAGCCTGGGTGTCGTCCAGGTCGATCAGGAGGTCACCGGCGAGCACCCGCTCGCCCTCCCTGACGTGCAAGGCCTTGACGATGCCGCCGTCGAAATGCTGGACGCTCTTGCGATTGCCATCGATCTTGATGACCGCGTTGGCGACTACGGCGCCGTTGAGTGGCGCGGTCATCGCCCAGCTGCCGATGCCGCCGAAGAAAATCCCGATGATCAACCACCCCGCCAGAGCGACGTGACGGATCGAGTCACTCGGCGCTGTGTCCGTGACCGCGCCACGCCTGCCATCCGGAACTGAGGTCAGCCGCATCGATCGGCTCGCAATATCCGACGTCGCCATCTACAACTCCTAACCGGCCGCTCCCGGGACGGCATGAACCGGCACGGGCCTGGTGAGACGGGACAGGACCTCGCTGCGAGGTCCGAACAGGTCAACCACGCCGTCGCGTAACACCAGCACCTTATCGACCACGCCGATCGTGACCGGCCGATGCGAAATGATGATCACCGTTGTGCCGCGTTTCTTTAGCTCCATGATGCAGTCGGCCAGCGCCGCGTCGCCCTCCGCATCGAGATTGGAGCTTGGCTCATCGAGCACGACCAGGCTCGGATGGCCGTAAACGGCGCGGGCGAGGCCAATACGCTGGCGATACCCGCCGGACAGGATCGCCCCGCCCTCGCCGACGTCGGTGTCATAACCGCGGGCAAGCCGCACAATCATCTCGTGCACCCCGGCCATGCGCGCCGCCAGGATGATGTCCTGAGCCTTGCCGGCGTTGAAGCGGCAGATATTGGCCGCGACGGTATCGGCGAACAGCTCGATGTCCTGCGGCAAATAGCCAAGATGCAGGCCGAGCGATGAGTGGATCCAGGTCGAGACATCAGAGCCATCGAGACGAACAGCCCCTGCCGAAGGCGCCTGCACACCCACGAGATGACGCGCCAGCGTGGATTTGCCTGCCCCGGAAGGACCGATGATGCCCAGCACCTCACCCGGCTCGATTTGAAACGAGACGCCGCGCAGAATGGGCCGTGAACTGCCCGGGGCGGCGAAGGACAAGGATTCAACCGAAACGCGCCCTTCCGGCCGCGGCAGCGTCAGGCCAGCCTGGCGCGGGGCATGGACCGACAACAAGTCGCGCACCCGCAAATAAGCACCGCGCGCGGACACCAGGCTGCGCCATGATGCAACGATCTGTTCGACAGGCTGCAACGCGCGCCCCAGCAGGAGGCTGGCGGCGAACATCGCCCCGGCGGTCGTCAGCCGTTCGATCACGAGATAAGCGCCAAGACCGAGGATGAGCGATTGCATCGACAGCCGCAAGAACCGGATCAGGCTCTGCATCGTGGCCGCGCGGTCGCTGGCGGTGACCTGGCGCGCGAGCATGCGGTTGCGGTCCCGGCTCCAGCGTTGCAGCAGACCAGCGGTCATCCCCATCGCGCGCACCACCTCGGTGTTGCGCAGGCTCATCTCGGTAAAGCTGTAGCTGCGGCTGGCGGCCTCACTGGCCTCCGCAAGCGGCGGCTTGACGATCCATTCATTGAGAACGGCGGTTGCGACCAGAATGAGCGAGCAGGCCAGCGCGAACGCGCCCAGTGAGGGATGTAAGCCAAAGATCACGGCGATATAGATCGGCGTCCACGGCAGGTCGAAGATGGCGTGAATCCCCGTCCCGGTGACGAACTGACGGAAGCTGTCGAAATCGCGCAAAAGCTGGCTGCGCGCGCCGCCAGCCGGTGCCGAATGGGCGATGATGGCGGTCATCACCCGGGGGGCGATCTTCTGGTCGATGGCAACGCTGGTGCGCGTCAGCACGCGCGCGCGCACCGCGTCAAGACCTGCGAGCGCGGTGAATCCCAACAACAGCGCAATCGTCAACATCAGCAGGGTGATCTCGCTGGCGCTCGAGATCACACGGTCGTAGACCTGCAACATATAAAGCGGGCCGGCCAGGTAGAGCAGATTAATCGCCAAACTAAAGATGGCGGCGGTGACGAAGTGGCCTTTGGACTCGCGAAGCCGCTGCCCAAATTGGCTCGCTCTTTTGCTGACGCTACTCACTTTACGCGACCTCAGTGATGATGAAGGAAGTCCAACCAAACAGATGGGAACAGAGACACGCCGAGCAGATCGATGGACGCATGGCCAATGCCGATGGCCTCACCGCCATGACCGGAGTCGACCTGGAGCGCCGTACTCAGGCGCCCCGCAACCTGGTCCATGTCGTGCGCATCAACATGAGGCGGTGGCGACGACGGCGGGAACGTAAAGCTATCGTGCAGTCCGGCATCCCCCCAAGGATCGAAGCCGCCGCGGATGGCGACGTTGGGGTCCCCGGAGTTCAGCCGATCTGTAAGCGGGATTGGGGTACAGTCGTGCGCATCGCTTGGGTCCCTCTCCTGATCGATAAACATCGGCATCATCGGACGCCTCCAATATCTGGACCCAGATCTGGCGAGCTTCGCGTGCCCCTCGCCTGTTTCCCAACCGTCAGCCGGTCATCCCGCTCAGGCAATGTGATGCGGATCATAGGTGATCACCGTGCCATTCGTTGTGTCGGCCTTCTCGGCAAAGCCGGCCGGATCGTATTGACCGAGTAGGACGATGTTCGCGGTGTGAGCGCCATCCGAGACGGTCAGGGTGCCGCCGGTCCCCGCCTGGTTTTCGGCGAAGCTCACGGCCGTACCGGCGCCGAAACTGATGCCCTTGATGTCGATGTCGTCATTGCCATCGAGACCGCTCACCGTGCCCGTGAAGTGGAAGGCGTCGTCTAGGATCAAATGGCCGGTCGCGCTGGCGTCAAAGCTGGTGTTCGCGGTCGAGCCGGCACCGAACTCAATCGAGCCGGCACCACTGATCAAGGCAGTGCCGGTGCCGGTCACCGCGCCCAGGGCCGTCACTGTGCCGCCATTGGCCCAGATCAGCCCGTTGTTTGTCACTGCGCTTTCGAGCACCAGCCCGCCGGGGCCGGTCGCCTCCAACGTGCCGGCATTGGCGATCACGTGCGAGCCGGTATCAAGCACCAGGGCATGGATGCCAGTGGCGATGATGCTGCCTTCGTTGCTCAGCGTCAGGCTGCCCTGCCCGATCTGACCTGCGCCGGAGATCACGTTGTCGATATTGTCGAGCGTAACGTCCGGCGCCGTGCCGGCGATGATGTTGTGGTCATCGTCGGACAGGTTGACGTGGCCGCCGCCCTTCAGCGTGACGCCGGTCTGGATCAACTGCAGCAGCGTGTCATCGCCCGAGCCCTCAAGGTCGATCTCGCCGGTGTTGTCGATGATGCCCGACAACGGCAGCATCGCGCCATCGCCGATGGTCATCGGACCCGGATTTTCCGTCGTCGGCGTCGCGTCGAATGCGAAGTTCGCCGCGGTCAGGTCGGCGGCATGCACGCCATCGAGCGTGATCGTCTGGCCGGTGGCCAGCGTGATCACCGCGTTACCGCTGGCATCATCGGCGGTGTGAGCCTGAACGTCACCAAAGCTCTGCCAGCCATAGCTGATCAGGTCGATCACGTCCGATGAGACCTCGAAGCTGTGCACGACGTCGTGGCCGATCGCCTGCGAGAACACGAACGTGTTGTGCCCGCCCGAGCCGGTCAGAGTGTCGTCGCCGGACCAGGCGAAAATGGGGGAGCCTGACGCGTAAGCCTCGACATTGTCCTTGATAATTGCAGACCCCATGCTTCCATCAGGGTTGCTCCATGTCGCGGTAATGTGCAGAAGCGTTGCCCCTGCGAATGTGGCGGGCGAAATTATAGAAGTGGAGGCCAGTTGGCTTGCCTGAACCGTCCACGTTCCATTTTCCCCAATCACCCCATTGTTCAGCGACCACCCGGTCGGAATTCCAGTGATCGTAACGGGGTCAGCATTAGGCGGCGCGATGCCGGCCAGTGCCAAGTCGATGAGTTGGCCAGCTGTCCCGGCAGGTGCGAGCGTCACATTCGATTGGCTGAACGTGATGCCGGAGTTGCCGGCTAAATCATGGTAGCCAGAGATTTGCAGAGTCCCTGTTTGGGTATTGGACCCGCTGGTATTTTGATCGGTTTCGAATTCCCAGACCGTGGAGGAAATCTGTTGAAAATTTCCGCCGCTCAAAGCCGGATTTGGTCCCGTATAGAGTTTGATTTGAGAACCGGCAAAGGTGACATCGGCTGGAGTAAGATCGTTCACAGCCTCTGAAAAAGTGACTGTTACGATCGAAGTCCGGTCGCCGGTTGTCCTTCCCGCAGATACCTGAACCTGCGTAACAGTCGGCGCGGTCGTATCAACCAGGTAGCTTGGATTGTCGGCAACCGTCGCCGCCGTCAACGTCGCCGCGTTGCCGGCCGCATCCGTGATCGTACCGTTGTTCAGGCTCAAGGCATTGGCGTTGAGGCTGATACCGTTGGCGTCGGTCTGGCCCGACTGGATTGCGTAGGTGAACACCAGGGCGTTGCTGCCGCTGCCGGAGGCATAGTTCGCCTGCGCCAAGGTGCCGCCGACGTTGAGCTGGAGCTGCGGTGTTCCCGTCACCGTCACGGTCTCGCTGAATGTCGCGGTTACGCTGACGATGTCACCGACGTTCAGGGTGTTGTTCTGGATCCCTGTCCCACTGGTGATCGCCTCGCCGTTCACCGTCGGCGCGGTGGTGTCGACCTTGTAGCTGGCGTTGTCCGCGACCGCTGCGGCCGCCAACGTCGCCGCATTGCCGGCCGTATCCGTGATGGTGCCGTTGTTCAGGCTGAGGGCATTGGCATTGAGGCTGATGCCGTTGGTGTCGGTCTGGCCCGACTGGATCGTGTAGGTGAACACCAGAGCATTACTGCCGCTGCCGGAGGCATAGTTCGCCTGGACCAAGGTGCCGCCGACGTTGAGCTGGAGCTGCGGCGTTCCCGTCACCGTCACGGTCTCGCTGAACGTCGCCGTCACGCTGACCACGTCACCCACGTTCAGGGTGCTGTTCTGGATCCCGGTCGCGCTCGTGATCGCCTCGCTGCTCACCGTCGGCGCCGTGGTATCGACCTTGTAGCTGGCGTTGTCCGCAACCGACGCCGCCGTTAACGTCGCCGCATTGCCGGCCGTATCCGTGATGGTGCCGTTGTTCAGGCTGAGGGCATTGGCATTGAGGCTGATGCCGTTGGTATCGGTCTGGCCCGACTGGACCGTGTAGGTGAACACCAGGGCGTTGCTGCCGCTGCCGGAGGCATAGTTCGCCTGCACCAGGCTGCCGCCGATGTTGAGCTGGAGCTGCGGCGTTCCCGTCACTGTCACGGTCTCGCTGAACGTTGCCGTCACGCTGACCACGTCACCCGCGTTAAGGGTACTGTTCTGGATCCCGGTCGCGCTGGTGATCGCCTCGCTGTTCACCGTCGGCGCCGTAGTGTCGATGAGGAACGCAAGGCTGGTGTCGGCGGTGTTGCCCGCCTTGTCGGTCGACTTGACGTCCACGGTGTGGCTTCCATCCGCCAGGCTGGCCGGATCGTAGCTCGAGGCGAACGCCGCGCCGTCCACCGAATAGGTGATCGCAGCTCCTGTTTCCGTACCACCAACTGTCAAAGCGGCATTATTGGTCGTTTTGTCTGCATTCGATGTGCCGGTGTCGTGCGCCAGCACCACGGTCGGCGCCGCCGTCGTGGTGTCGAGCGTGAAGCTGATGCTGGTGTCGGCGGTGTTGCCGGCCTGGTCGGTCGACCTGACGTCCACGGTGTGGTTGCCGTCCGCCAGGCTCGTCGGATCGTAGCTCGCGTTAAAGCTGCCGCCGTCTATTGAGTAGGTGATCGCGGCGCCGGCTTCCGTGCCACTCACAGACAAGGAGGCATCCTTGGTCAG
>NZ_AXAS01000095.1 GCF_000472925.1 Bradyrhizobium sp. Ec3.3 | reverse complement strand
CAGCCTGCCTTGGCAATGCCCCCTAAGATCTTGCAAGGGTTCCTTCACCTTGAGCCAGGGATACATCCGAATGGGCTATAGCCGGAGATCGCTTCGCGCTGAAGAGTNAGACCGCCGCTGCTGGGGGCCAAACGGAGATGTCCGATGGGTGTGGCAGGCTGGCGCTTTGCGCATATGACGAGAACTCTCCNCGTCCGGGCGGTCGTTATCGGCGTGCTGGAAGAGTTGCCGTTTATCTGCCCGGTGGCGGTCGCAATCGGCTCGCTGATCATGATCGGCATCACGCTCTGCAAGGATTGGCCGCAGTGAGGCGACCCGACGACCAAGGCGTGCTCAATCATCTATCGAATGATCTGCAACCTTCTTGCGCGCCTCGATATGAACCGTGCCAGCATCGAGCACACCGCCGTGCACGTCTGCTTGGCCCCAATTGGCGCGAGAGCAGACAATCCGGGACCGCCGCTTTGGGCCTAACGCGGACAAAGTCAACCGAAGCGCGCCTTGACCAAATCTGTGGCTAGGAGTGAGAGTACCGATGACGTGGGTACCGGATTGGAGCGATGTCATGGTGCAGATAGCTCGATTGGCTGCGGGTAGCCTAATCATGCTGACAACGATGGTTGGGCCCGGCGGTGCAGCAGAGCAACAGTTCTCTTGCAAAGGGCAGGTCGTTCAAGAAATGACCAATCCGGCCGTTCAACCAAAACCAATCGATCTGAACGTGAAGTTGGGCGACACGAACAAGCTGTTCATAACGACGGGCGACGGAAAAATGCTTGCTCCCCGCATTACCAGCAATAACAAGATCCAACTTAAGTTTGCGACGAAGGAGTTTGTTGGAGAATATTTCCACTATACCGGCGATCTATTCCTCATCTACAACTCTGGGCCGCTCGCGCGGCTCAATTGCTCGCGCTCCTGACCCCAATCGATGGGGCATGCGAGCGAACATCCGCCTTTGCGCATTGGCGGCTTTCGCTTTGTGTCCAAAAGCGGTAAGGGCCAGAGCGAGCGAACGTTTTCCACTTTGCTCCTCAAATGACGCAAGGCGTTGGCGCGAGGCCGTCGCAAGGCAGTACAGCGCGGCGGGAGCGCAGGGCATACCGGACCGCAGCGGCGGCAGGGCCGTAGCGGGCCCCGCCCGAGCATTTATCCGGCGCCTGTGCGGCCTGACTTCGGCGCATCAGCGGCCTTCCTAGAGGAGCCGGCAGATATGGCACAACGGCGGACACATCGGGTCAGAGACGTTGTATTTATTGACTTATTTCGTCATACCCGGTTCACAAGGGGAGAAGGAAGGTGGCAGCGTGAACTAGGCGCCGCTACCCTAAGAAAAATCGCTCCAGCTCAGATGCCTTGCATCGAGATCGCCGAGCGTGACGGCATCGCGGATCTCCTGCGGCGTATGAAAGGCGCTGCGGAGATACACGAGTGGAACGGCCAGCGCAGAATGGGTGACGCTGCGAACCTCGCCGACGAAAATCGAATGCGTCCTCGTTACGAATTCCTGCGCCAGCACGCAGTCGAATGCGGCGACCGCATCCACCAGCAAGGGGACGCCAGTGACGCCTTGCGTCCATTGCCCGAACGCAAAACGGTCGTCGCCGTTGACGCCCTTCTGTCCGCTGAAGGTCAGTGCCAGCAGTGCGTGGTCCTCGCTGAGGAAGTTGACGGCGAAAGCGCCGTCCTCGCGGATGCGCGCGTGGGCGCTGGCATTGCGGTTGACGCAGGCGATCAGCGACGGTGGATTGTCCGACAGCGAGCATGCCGAGGTCACGGTCAGTCCGGTGCGCTTGCCGTTGTCGGTGCCGACCGTCACCAGCGCAACCGCGCCGGCGCATTGCCGCATCGCCTGCTTGAAGTCCTTTGCATCGATCGTCACGCATGATCTCCACGAATGAGAGCGGGTGCGGGATGTGCGTCCCGCACCCGCACGTCGTCACGCCGCCTTGCGCGCGCTGCCGAGATGCTTCAGCCTCGGCATCACCTCTTTCTTCAGCAGCGCCAGCGAATGGTGCCAGGCTTCCGGCTTGTGCTTGTAGTCGAAGCCGAATACCAGGAGCACGCCGAAGCCGCCGACCTCCTCGTAGATCTTCTCGATCTTCTCGGCCACGGTCGACGGCGAGCCGACGATCCAGTTGCGCTTGGCGCAATATTCGACCGTGACGTCGCTGTCGGACACGTCTGGTGCATGCTTCAGATAGTCCTTGAAGCCGAAATGGCCGAGCAGCGGCAGGAAATACTCGCCCATCATCCGGCCCATCATGTCACCGGCCGAGAGCTTCCAGGCCTCCTCGTCGGTGTCGGCGACGAACACCTCGCGCACCAGCCGCCAATCGCTGCGGTTCGGCTTCCGGCCGGTCTTGGCGGCGCCGATCTCGACGGAGTCCCAATGGCTGCCGACATAGGCCGGATTGAGATTGAGGCTCATCGGGATGAAGCCGCGCTCGCCGGCGAGCTTCAGCGTGTCAGAGTTCTTCGAGAGGCCGGCGACGCCGATCGGCGGATGCGGCGCCTGCACCGGCTTGATGTGGGGTTTCAGGAAATCGAACATCGTGTCGGGCTTGGTCACCGTCCAGTATTTGCCCTTATGGGTGAAGGGCGCAGGCTCGGTCCAGAGTTTTAGAATGATCTCCAGCGCCTCGCGCGTCATCTCGCGGTTCTGCCCGCTCATGCCGTCGACGTTGAACATCGCCCAATCGCTCGGCAGCCCCGAGGCCGCGACGCCGAAATTCAGCCGTCCTTCCGAGAGGTGATCGAGCATCGCGACTCGATTGGCGAGCTCAGCCGGGTGGTGATAGGGCAACAGGAAGCCGCCCGGTCCGATCCGGATGTTCTTGGTCTGCAACAGCGCCTGCGCGATCAGAAGGTCGGGCGTGGGATTGGGCTCCCAGGGCGCGGTATGATGCTCGCCGATCCAGGCCTCCTGATAGCCAAGCTCATCGAGCCAGCGCATCGTCTGGAGGTCCCAGTCGTTTCCTTCCTTCAAGCCGCACTCCGGCGGATGCGAAGGCATCGTGAAATAGCCGATCTCCATGGTGTTTCCTCGTTCAGTTGTTGACGCGTCTTGGCTGCGCGGTTCCGGCAAAAGAGCAAGCGGTGTGCCAGCGATGTGGGCACACGGCGAGCCGAGAAAGGGCTGGTTTGCGCGTGCAATAGTCGATATCTGAGGGACGGATGCAGGAGCTATCGTCTCATTGTCGCGAGACGATGTCTTGGCGGTGAGACCAGGCGAGTCCTGATGTCAGGACCAGATGATCAAATCAGGGGACGTGGGGTATCATGACGGAAGCTGCCTATGTCGCGGTGGATTGGGGCACCACGAGCTTCCGGCTTTGGCTGATCGACCGTGACGGCCAGGTTCTGGCTGAGCGCCGCAGCAGCGAAGGCATGATGGCGGCGGCCAGGACCGGTTTTGCCGGAGTGCTGCAATCGCATCTGGATGCGGTTGGAGCGGGAAGCGATCTGCCCGTTCTGATCTGCGGCATGGCCGGCGCCCGCCAGGGCTGGGTTGAAGCCGGCTATGTCGATACCCCGGCGCCGCTCGCCGCGATCCTCGCGCGCGCGGTTCCCGTCGCCGGACAGGCGCGTGACATCCGCATTCTGCCCGGCATTGCGCAGCGTGACGCTGCCGCGCCGGATGTGATGCGGGGCGAGGAGACCCAGTTGCTCGGCGCGCTTGGTCTCGACCCAGCCGGCGAGGCGCTGGTCTGCATGCCCGGCACGCATTCGAAATGGGTCAGCGTCAGCGGCGGAACGGTCGCGCGTTTCGCCACCTTCATGACGGGCGAGCTCTTCAGCGTCGTCTCGCGCGAGACGATCCTCTCGCACGCGGTCACTGCTGCCGACGACGCGGAGGACCGTGAGGCGTTCAGGTCAGCGGTTGCGGCCGGGTTCAAGACCCCGGCATCCGCGGCCAACCTTCTGTTCCAGGTGCGATCGCGGCAGCTCTTGTTCGGCGGCACGCCGTCTGCGGCGCGCGAAACCATCTCGGGCACCCTGATTGGGATCGAACTTGCGGCAGGGCTCGCGCACGGCCGGCCGCAAAGCGGCATCAGGCTGGTTGCGTCGGGACGGCTTCAGATGCTGTATCGGCTGGCGTTTGAAACACTCGCGGTGGCGGTCGAGCCGATCGATGCCGACGAGGCGTCGCGCCGCGGCCTTGCGATGGCGGCGCGTGCCATCTGGACGAGATAGAAGGAATCTTGAAATGACCGTGCCATTTCCGACGATGAAGCGCCCGCTGGTCGCAATCCTGCGCGGCGTGAAGCCCGACGAGGCCGACGTTATCGTCAGCGGGCTGATCGAAGCCGGTATGACCGCGATCGAGATTCCCCTGAACTCGCCCGATCCATTCCGTTCGATCGAGATCGCGGTGAAGCGCGCACCCGCAGGCGTGCTGGTCGGCGCCGGCACGGTGCTCACGACCGCCGATGTCGACCGGCTGAATGAGGCCGGCGGCAAGCTACTGGTGGCTCCGAATGTCGACACGCAGGTGATCGCGCGCGCGCATGAGCACCGCATGGTGACGATGCCCGGCGTGTTCTCGCCGACCGAAGCGCTGCTTGCGGCGAGGGCCGGCGCCTCGAGCCTGAAGTTCTTTCCGGCGAGCGTGCTGGGCGCCGCGGGCATTGCCGCGATCCGCGCCGTGTTGCCGGCAAGCGCGATGATCGCCGCGGTTGGCGGTGTCTCCGACCAGAACTTTGCCGAATACGTCAAGAGCGGCGTTCGTGCCTTTGGCCTTGGCAGCAGCCTCTACAAACCGGGCATGACGGCGGCGGATGTCGCCGCGCGCGCCAGGGCGACGATCACGGCCTACGACCTCGCGATTGGGGGCGTGTGAGAGCGGAGCGTTAGCTTCGTCTTGCCGAGGGCCACACCAGCCGCTCATGCCGGCGCGCAAAGCGCTGCCAATGCAGCACCGCGCCGACCAGCAGCGCAGGCACGAAGCCGAGGATGATCAGGAAGTTCGGCAGCGGTAGCGGCGAAATGAATTCGATGGCGATGTCCGAGATCAGCCACAGCGCGGCGAACAGCACGGCAAAATCGGTGCGCGGAAAGCGCAGGTAATAGAAGATCGCGGTGATGATCACCGCAGGCCCGATTGCGACGCCGATCATGACCGCGGTCAGCTCTTTCGGCGTCAGCGCGTCCAGCACCATCGACGCCAACAGCCATATGGCGGCGAACATGGCGATGATGTCGATCGGGTGCCGCACTGCGGTTCCTCTGGTGGAATCCGCGTTATCGTTGTGGCGCTTACGCCGGCCGTCAAGCCCCAATGCGCCTATTCTTCCTCGCTCCCCGGCGTCGGCCGCAGCATGAAATGGCCGAAAGCCGACGCGATCGGCTTGTCCGGGGCGTCCTGCCAGGCCCTTGCCTCGAACGCGACGATGCGCCGGCCCTGCTTGACGATCGAGACGTTGGCAAAGCTGTCGAGGGCGCGGCCGGAGCGCAAATAGTTGATCGTCAGTCCGATCGGCTTGGGTGGCGCGGAGATTCCGAGCTCGCGCGTCACGCCGACGATGGCGGTGGTCTCTAGAAACGCGCCAGTCATGCCGCCATGGATCGCGGGCAGGATAGGGTTGCCGATGATCTTGGGCGAGAACGGCATCATCAGCGTGCCGTCGTCCTGGACGCGGATGCCGAGGCAGCGCGCGAACGGGCTGTTGGCGAAGGTACCAGCCGGATCTTCCGGTACGTCCAGCGTCGGGATGCTGCGCTGGTCGCTCGCGCGGTCGGCAAGCATGTTGGTGCGGTTCGCGCCGATCATGAAGCAGGCAGTCGCGGTTGCAACCGGGTCGTCCTCTGATTCCTGGTAGGCCGTCGAGCGCACGAAGGCGATCGAGCGCGTGGTGCGAAAGCAAATCGAATGCGCTCTGATGTCGAGGCCGGGCGTGGCCGGCTTCTGGTAGTCGATGCGCAAATCCAGCGTCGCGATCGCGCGCGTGCCGTCCAGCGCGAGCTGCACCGCCATGCCGCAGCTCTCATCCAGCATAGCGGTGACGACGCCGCCATGCAGCACGCCGGTCTCGGTGTCGCCGACGAAGGCGGGACGGTAGGGCAGGCTCGACCAGGCTTCGCCAGGCGCTGCGCGGTCGAGCCTGAGCCCGCTGATATGGCCATAATCGGAGCGGCGGCCCTTGATGGCCTCGGCGAGCGCGTCGAACGGGAGCGTTGTATCTTGCGATTTTGCCATGGCTACCTTTTAGACCGTTCTGGTGGCTTCCGCAAAATCGCGAGCATCATTCGGGGCTCGACAGGCGAGTGCGAAGCAACGATGCTGTGGGACCATCTGTTTTGAGAACGACGAGGAACCCCATGGCAGACCCCAACGCGCCGGCGACCAATCAAGGGGGCGTGACCATCTCCACGGGAAGCGCCGAGCGGGCGCCGCTCATCTATTTCGATGGCGTCTCCTGCTTCGGTCACCACAATGGCGCGATCCAGATCGAGCTCGCCGCGAACCTTTTGATGCCGGTCGGTCCGGGCGTGCGGGTCGATGTGATTCAGACCGGACACATCCGCTGCAGCCCGGCCGCCGCCATCGCCTTGCGCGAAGCGCTCGACAAGGCCCTCGCCATGATGCAGCAGGGCCAGCAGCAGCCGACGGAAACGATCCCGGTGATGAAGAATTGAAATCCAATGTCGTCCTGGCTTTGGCCAGAACGACGATTCGAGGGACGCGCGAAGCCGCTCATCCCTTCGTCACGTGCACCTTCGGCTTCTTTCCGGCATTCCACTTGCCGTCGATGGCGCGCTCGATTTGTGCTGCGAGTTGCAACAAAAGGCCGTCATTGGCCTGCTTGGCGATGCCCTGGATGCCGAGCGGCAGGCCAAGCTCGTTCTCGGCGAGCGGCAGTGAGATCGCCGGCATGCCGCAGAGGTTCGCCAGCGGCGTGAAAGCGAAATTGCGCCAGAGATTGCCGAACCAGTCCAAAACGTCCGGATTGTCGGAGATCGTGAGATACTCCCTGGTGCCGACCTTCGGCGTGGGCAGCGCGGTGACCGGCGTCAGGATGACGTCCCACTGCTCGAAAAACGCGCCGAAGCCGCGCGATGTCGTGTTGAACACCGCCTGCATCTTCGCCCGTTCGGCAAAGCTCGTGTGGCGGCCCGCCTCCCAGATCCGGATGTTCATAGGCTCGATCAGATCTTCCGGCGGCCGCTCCAGCCCGCGCGCGGCGAGCATGTTCGAGATCATGACGGCGAAGTTGGAGATGTAGCAGGTGGTCTGCGCCTCGAAGGCGGCGCGGAAATCAAGCTCGGGCAGGGCAAAGTCGACGTGATGGCCGAGGCCTTCGAGCAAGCGGCCGACCTTTTCCAGCTCGGCTGCGATGTGCGGCGTCGCGCGATAATCGCCCCATTGGTGCGACAGCGCGATGCGCAGCTTGGCCGGATCGCGCTTGATCATCTCGCAGTACGGCTGCGCCGTGGTCCAGAACGGCATGAACTCGCCGGGCGCCGGGCCGCGGGCATGATCGACGAAGGCCGCAGTATCGCGCACGCTGCGCGACTGGCAGCCCTGGATCGAGACGAGCCCGGTGAGATCGGACATGTGCGGCGCGAGCGAGAACACGCCGCGCGACACTTTCAGCCCGATATTGCCGTTGACCCCTGCCGGAATGCGGATCGAGCCGCCGCCGTCGGTCGCATGCGCAATCGGCACGATGCCGGCCGCCACCGATGCGGCGCTGCCCGCCGACGAGCCGCAGGTGGTGTAGTCGGTATTCCAGGGATTGCGGGTGACGTAGACGGCCGGGTTGTCGGCCGAGCTGCACACGCCGAACTCGGGCGTCGTGGTGCGTCCGATCAGGTTCAATCCGGCCTGGCGGAATTTCGATGTGAGGAAGGTGTCGGCGCCTGTGCGATTGCCGCGCATCAGCAGCGAACCCATCTCCTGGAGGCGACCTTTCATGGTGGGCCCGAGATCCTTCATCAGGAAGGGCAGGCCGGCGAACGGGCCGGTGAGATTGGCGCCATCCTTGGCGGGATCCGCGATCACGTCGTCGAACAGCTCGACCACGCCGGACAGTGCGGTATCGACCTTCGCCACCGCTGCCGCGGCCTGGCGCGCCAATTCGGCAGGCGTGAGCTCGCCCTTTTTGACGCACGCAGCCAGCGCCACGCCATCATGCTGCGCCCACTCATTCCAGCTCATCGGCAAAGTCATAGCGATTCAATCCTCTCGTTCGGCGGCGACCATAGTTTCGCGAGAGGGCGTGTCAATCGACGGCACCCGCATGGCAGCGCCGCCGAATCCGGCGATTTCGCCGGTTGTTCTGCCGGCGCGCTCGCCCGGGCTAAATCCTGAGATTGAAGTCCTTCGACGAGTCGCGCCGCAAGCGTTGTTCGAATGCGAGTTGGAGAATGACGATAGCTCAACGTACTGCGTCATTGGGAGCGCAGCGTAGCAATCCAGAAATCTTTCCGCGGGTACATTCTGGATTGCTTCGCTGCGCTTGCAATGATGAGATCGCGGAAAGAGCATGGTACACTCTTGCGCCCCGGCTCTGCAGTGCACCACGCAGTGGTGCGCTGCAGAGCCGGGGCCTATACCGCCGAGGCTGCGTATGGCCTCTGGGTCCCGGCTCTGCGCAGCAGCGCTCACGCGCTGTAGCGCGTCCGGGACACGAGAGTTGTCCTTTCCGGCCATAACCAGCCGAATGTGGCGAGATCGCATCAAGGCAACAAAAAATCCCCTGTCGACGGTTCCCTGTCGTACCTTGATGAATCAAGTCGGGATGGTCCATAAGCGGCGTCCCGCGGGCCGTCGGTTCGGTTCGCGTCGCGTGCTTGGATTAGAGGAAACTGGCGTGGCAAACATCAACCAGAAGATTGCGCAGGAGCTCGGGGCCCGGGAGGAGCAGGTTCAGGCGGCGGTGGAGCTGCTCGACGGCGGCGCCACGGTTCCGTTCATCGCCCGCTACCGCAAGGAAGCCACCGGTGCGCTCGACGACGCGCAGCTCCGCACGCTGGAAGAGCGCCTCGTTTACCTGCGCGAGCTCGAAGACCGCCGCAAGGCCATCCTCGAATCGATCCGCGAGCAGGGCAAGCTCGACGCCGCGCTGGAGGCCACGATCATGGCCGCCGACAGCAAGGCGCGCCTCGAGGATATCTACCTGCCGTTCAAGCCCAAACGCCGCACCAAGGCGGAGATCGCCAAGGAGGCCGGCCTCGAGCCGCTCGCCAACCAGTTGATGGCGGAGCCCGCGAACGATCCGAAGGTGGTGGCCGAAGCGTTCATCAATGCCGAGAAAGGCGTGGCCGATGCTGCCGCCGCGCTCGATGGCGCCCGCGCCATTCTCGTCGAGCGCTTCGACGAGGACGCCGACCTGATCGGGAGCCTGCGCGAGGAGATGTGGACCAATGCTCGCATGGCCTCCAAGGTGCGCGAGGGCAAGAAGACCGAGGGCGAGAAATTCGCCGACTATTTCGACTTCTCCGAGCCGCTGACAAAACTCCCGTCGCACCGCATCCTTGCGATGTTCCGCGGCGAGAAGGAGGAGATCCTCGATCTCCAGATCCAGGCCGAGGCCGAAGCGCCGCCGGCGGGCGTGCCCAGCGCCTATGAATTGAGAATCATGAAGCGGTTCGGCATCGCCGACCTCAAGCGTGCGGGTGACCGCTGGCTGATCGACACCGTGCGCTGGGCCTGGCGCACCAAGATCCAGGTGCATCTCAACATCGATCTGCGGATGCGGCTGTGGAACGCGGCCGAGACCGAGGCCGTGCGCGTGTTCGCCTCCAACCTGCGCGACCTGTTGCTGGCCGCTCCTGCCGGCACCCGCGTCACCATGGGGCTCGATCCTGGCTACCGCACCGGCGTCAAGGTCGCGGTTATCGATGCGACCGGCAAGGTGGTCGACACCACCGCGATCTATCCGCACGAGCCGCAGCGGCAGTGGAACGAATCGCTCGCGATCCTCGGCAGGCTTGCGCTGAAGCATCGCGTCGAGCTGATCGCCATCGGCAACGGCACCGCTTCGCGCGAGACCGACAAGCTGGCGACCGAGCTGGTGAAGGGCCTCGCTGAGCTGAAGATGACCAAGATCGTAGTGTCGGAAGCGGGCGCGTCGGTCTATTCGGCCTCCGCCTTCGCGTCGCAGGAATTGCCGGGCCTGGACGTGACCCTGCGCGGCGCGGTCTCGATCGCCCGGCGCCTCCAGGATCCGCTCGCCGAGCTGGTCAAGATCGAGCCCAAGGCGATCGGCGTCGGCCAGTATCAGCACGACCTCGGCCAGGCCAAGCTCGCCAAGTCGCTCGATGCTGTGGTCGAGGACTGCGTGAACGCCGTCGGCGTCGACGTCAACACCGCATCTGCGCCGCTGCTCGCGCGCGTGTCGGGCGTAGGTGCGGGCCTTGCCGCAAGCATCGTGCAGCATCGTGACGCCAACGGCCCGTTCAAGTCGCGCAAGGCGCTGAAGGACGTGCCGCGACTCGGACCCAAGGCGTTCGAGCAATGCGCGGGCTTCCTGCGCATCGTCGGCGGCGAGGATCCGCTCGATGCCTCCGGCGTCCATCCGGAAGCCTATCCGGTGGTGCGCCGGATCCTTGCGGCCACCAAGAGCGACATCAAGGCGCTGATCGGCAGCAGCGAGATCGTGCGTACGCTGAAGCCGAAGGATTTCGTCGACGAGACCTTCGGTTTGCCGACTGTCACGGACATCCTGCGCGAACTCGAAAAGCCGGGCCGCGACCCGCGCCCGGCGTTCAAGGCCGCGGTGTTCAAGGAGGGCGTCGAGGAGATCAAGGACCTCAAGAAGGGCATGATCCTCGAGGGCACGGTGACCAACGTCGCAGCCTTTGGCGCCTTCGTCGATATCGGCGTGCACCAGGACGGCCTCGTGCACATCTCGGCCATGTCCAAGAATTTCATCAAGGATCCGCGCGAGGTGGTGAAGCCCGGCGATATCGTCAAGGTGAAGGTGCTGGACTTCGAGGTTGCCCGCAAGCGCATCTCGCTGACGCTGCGCCTCGACGACGAGGTCGGAGCCACGAAGGACGCGCCTGGCATGCAGCGCGATAATTCGCGCAACGCCGGCCGCATGACTTCGTCGGCGCCGCGCAAGCAGGAATCCTCCGGCGGCGGCGCGCTCGCCGAAGCCCTGCGCCGTGCCGCCGAAAAGAGCGGTCGCGGCAAGCCGGCCTGAGGCGCGGAGCCAAACTAACTTCCGCGTCAGAATCTGGCGCATTTGTAAGTTGAAGGAGCCCGTCTATTCTCATCTCCTGAGCCTCCTCAGGCGGCGAGGCATGTCGCCGCACTGCAAGGAGGTTTTCCGATGAACAACAGGCTTCTCACAGGCCTCGTCGCAGCGGCAGTTGCCGCGACGCTGGCGGTTGCGTCGCCCGTCCTCGCGCAGCGCGGTGGCGGCGGGGGGCATGGCGGCTTTGGCGGCGGTGGCGGCGGGCATTTTGGTGGCGGCGGCATGGGCGGCGGCATGGGTGGCGGCATGCGTGCTGGTGGCATGGGCGGCGGTATGGGTGGCGCTCATTTTGGCGGCATGGGCGGTGCTCGTTTTAGCGGAGCGAGTTTTGGCGGTGCGCGCTTCGCCGGCGCGAGTTTTGGTGGCGCGCGCTTCGCCGGTGCACCGATTGCAGGCCGTGCCGCCTTCGGACCGCGCTTTGCAGGCAGCCCAATGGCCGCCCGCGCGGCTTTCGTCGGGCCGCGCTTCGCCGGCGCCGGCTTCCGCGGCAGGCCCTTCATCGGCCGCCACGCCTTCTTCTTCCGGCACCATCGCTTCAATCGCTTTGCCTTCTTCGGCGCGCCCTTCATCTATGCCGGCTATTACGACGGCTGTTGGCGCCGGAGCTGGACGCCCTGGGGCTGGCAGTGGGTCAATGTGTGCGGGGACGACTGGTACTAACATCGCGTGACCGCACCGTTGTCGCGATCGCCGCCGGGCAGTTCCGCCCTGCCCCGGAACGGGATAGTCTGGTGGCGATCGTCGCGCGGAGTTGAACCATGACCGGAGGTCACCGCCGCATTCTCGTCGTCGAGGACGACCTGGAGACCGCAGGCCAGCTCGCAGAAGAGCTGACGACGAGTGGCTACGAGGTCGATCTCGCTGCGACCGGGCGCGAGGCGCTCAGCCGCGGCAGCGCGCGCGACTATGCCGTGATCACCATCGACCGCATGTTGCCTGACATCGATGGCATCACGGTGATGCGCCAGCTGCGCGACGACGGCATCGCCTCGCCCTTCCTGATCATCTCCGCGCTCGGCGAGGTCGACGACCGCGTGCGGGGCTTGCGCGCCGGCGGCGACGACTATCTGGTCAAGCCGTTCTCCTTCGTCGAGCTGCTCGCGCGCCTCGAGGCGCTCGGCCGCCGCAGCGAGACGATCGCAAAGGAGACGATCCTGCGCGTCGGCGATCTCGCCATCGATTTGATCTCCCGCAGCGCCAGCCGCCGCGGCAAGAAGATTCCGCTGCTGCCGCGCGAATTCCAGCTGCTCGAATATCTGGTCCGCAACGAGGGCCGCGTCGTCTCCCGCGCGATGCTGCTCCAGCACGTCTGGGACCTGCATTTCGATCCCTCCACCAACATCATCGACGTCTATGTCGGCCGCGTCCGCCGCAAGGTTGACGACAGCCAGGCCTATCCGCTGATCCACACCATCCGCGGCATCGGATATTGCCTCCGTGCTCCTGGCTAAGACGCTCAAGTCATCGACGTTCCGCCTGGCGCTGATCGCGATTGCGGTCTTCGGCCTGATCGTCGCGGCAATCATCGCCTATGTCTATTTCGGAACGCTCGCCTATGTGCAGAGCCAGGTCGGCCATGTCGGCGATCACGACGGCTTCACCGGGATGATCGAGCTCGCCATGATCGCGGTCGCCCTGCTGCTGCTGGTGCTCGCCGCGGTGGCCGCCGTGCTGGTGACGCGGCGCACGGTCGGCCGCATCGAGCAGATCAATGCCACCAGCCGCGCCATCATGCTCTCCGGCCTCGATCAGCGCATCCCCTTGCGCGGCAGTCACGACGAATGGGACAGCGTCGCTGAAAACCTCAACCACATGCTCGACCGCATCGAAACCCTGATGGGCGAGGTCAAGCAGGTCAGCGACAACGTCGCGCACGATCTGCGCACGCCACTGACGCGCATGCGCGGCCGTCTGGAGAAGGCCTATCACGCCCCGCGCAACAGCGAGAATGATGCGGCGCTGATCGGCGACACCATCGCCGATCTCGACGCCGTGCTCGGCATGTTCGCCTCCATCACGCGAATTTCCGAGATCGAAACCCGCGCGCGCAAGGGCGCGTTTCGCGAGCTGAACCTCGTTGAGATCGCCGGCGAGGTCGTCGAGCTCTACGATGCCGCGGCCGAGCAGGTCGCAACCCGTCTCAATTTGACGGGCGATCGCGAGGTCAGGGTCACCGGCGACCGCGACCTGCTGTTCGACGCTATCGCCAACCTCGTCGACAACGCCATCAAGCATGGCCGCGCGAGCGGGCAGGTGAGCGTGACCTGCACCTCCAAGGACAGCGCCGCGGTGATCGCGATTGCCGACGACGGCCCGGGCATCCCGGCAGGCCAGCGCGACCAGGTGTTCAAGCGTTTCTACCGGCTCGAGCAGAGCCGCTACACGCCCGGCAATGGTCTCGGCCTGAGTCTCGTCGCAGCCGTCGCGCGCCTGCACGGCGCGGAGGTCTCGCTGCGCGACAATGCGCCGGGACTGACCGTCGCACTCAGATTCCCGCCGCCCTCCGCGCTGTGATCCTACAGGTTGATCACGCCGCGCCGCGCGGCATGGGCGACCGCGTCGGTGCGGCCGGTGGCATCCAGCTTGTCGAGCAGCGAGCCGACGTGGAACTTGACGGTGTGCACGGAGATGCCGAGCTGGCGCGCGATCATCTTGTTCGAGGCGCCCTCTGCCATCAGCGCGAGCACGTCGAGTTCGCGCGGCGTCAGCTCGATATCGGCCGGCGAGGGCTGCTGGTCGCGTACGACCACCGCGGCCGGGGCTCCCGGCGCGACCAGCCGCAGGCCCGCGATGCTGCCGAGCAGCAGTGCAAGTCGATCGGCGAGAGCGGGGTCGCCGACTTCGAGCGCGACCGCGATGTCCTGCGTCGTGTCCTCGCTCACGCCTCCGGCCTCTCGCCGATCGTGACCTTGAAGCTCACCGGCTCGCCGCCACGCCGCACCGCGACGTCGACGACCGAACCCACGCTCTCGGGTCCGAGGGAGCGCGACAGCGCGCGGACGCCAGCGAGCTTCTCGTCATTGACGGCGACGATGACGTCGCCCTGCCTGATGCCGGCCGCGGCAGATGGCCCGGACTTGTCGACATTCATCACCATCGCGCCGACGCCGTCATCGAGCCGCACCGGTTGCAGGCCGAGCCCGAGATAGCCGCGTGCGATCCGGCCGCGCGTTTCGAGCTGCGCTGCGACGCGCTCGATGGTGGCGGACGGGATCACCAGCACGCGCCGCGGTCCCTGCACCGCCATGCCGAACGGCTCGCCCAGGGCATTCAGCGCGAGCCCGCCCTCATGGCTGCGGCGCAGTCGCACGTCGAGCTCGATCCGGGCCTCGATGTCGCCGCCGCGCAGGCTGCGCCAGCGTGGGCCCGCGAGCGACACCATGCCGAGAGATGCCGTGGGTGCGCCACGGTCGGCCGCGACGACGACGGCGAGCGAACCGAGCGCGGGGGCGGCGGAGGCGGAGGTCAGCTTGACCGGCGGGATATCGGCATCGACGCGCAGCAGTGCGATGTCGGTGGTGTGGTCGCGGCCGGCAATCGTGGCCGTCCGCGTGCTGCCGTCGGCAAGCCTGATCTCGACTTCGCCCTCGTCAGCCAATGCCTCATCGGCGGTGATGATGAGGCCCGCCTTCCAGGCAAAGCCGGAGGCGCGCAACCGATGCGAGTGAACGGAGACGAGCGAAGGCGCGGCGCGCGTAACGACATCCGAAAGCGCTGACGAGAGCGCGGCAAGGGGGGTGGGGTCGGTCATGGAAGGCTCCTGTCGGTTGCCCCAAATCTGGGATGCCGCGGGCGCTCTGAAAACTGGCCGGATGGCCAGGAAGCTCCGTAATGGTCCGGCCGACGAACATGTGATTGGGAGGAGGTCACGGGAACGTGTAGCAATCGGCCGGCCATTGCGCCTCGCGGCCTCAACGCGTTTTCGAGAAGACCCCGGATGACCATCGACCTTACCCGCCGCACGCTGCTTCATCTCGCTGGCGCCACCACGCTCGCGGCGGCCGCTGCGGCCGCGGCAAGCGCCGAAGGCAATCCGGTCAACGTCGGGCCGACCTATGCGAGCCGCACACCGATGCGCGTCGGCATGGTGACGCTGCGGGTCAAGAATCTCGATACCGTCGCCGACTACTATCGCGACGTGCTTGGCCTCACGGTGATGGAACGCTCGGCGGGGGCAGCGCGGCTCGGCGCCGGCGGTGTGACACTGCTCGTGCTGGAGGCGCGGCCGGATGCCGCGATCGAGCCGCGCAGCGCGGCCGGCCTCTATCACACCGCCTTTCTGATGCCGACGCGCAAGGATCTCGCGCGCTGGCTGGTGCATGCCGCCTCGCATCGCGTGCCGTTGTCGGGCTTTGCCGATCATCTCGTCAGCGAGTCCGTCTATCTCGACGATCCCGAAGGCAACGGCATCGAGGTCTATGCCGACCGCGATCCTTCGCAATGGCAGTGGAGCCAGGGCTCGGTGAAGATGGCAACCGACGAGCTGAACATTCCGGACCTGCTGTCGCTCACGAATACCCGCGTCAGCGACTACGCGAAGGCGCCGGAGGGCCTGCGCGTCGGGCACATGCATTTGCGGGTCGGCGATCTCGCGCAGGCCGAAGGCTTTTATCACGGCACCGTCGGCCTCGATCCGACCCGCCGCCGCAACGGTGCCGCGTTCCTCTCCTCCGGCCGCTATCATCATCACCTCGGCATGAACGTCTGGCAGAGCCAGGGCGCCGGCCGCCGCGACGCCACCACGACGGGGCTTGCCTGGTTCTCGCTGGTGACGGAGAAGCAGGACATTCTCGCCGCCCAGGACGAGCGCCTGCGCAAGGCAGGCGCGCAGGTCACGGCGCTAGCCAACGGCGTTGAAGCCGTCGACCCCTGGGGCACGCGGGTGCGGCTGCTCAAGGTGTGAGGCGACAGCTAGGTAGTGTCTCAGTTTGAATTTATCTTTCCCAAATTCTCGCAATAATCCCAAAGACTAGGGTTGCGGCTCCCACCACCGTCAAGATTCCTACAATGAGAAATTCAGCCTGGATCCACTGTTCGCTGAAAGTACCTTCAAAAAACCGAAACCAGACCAGAATGGTGACAAGGAGGACGGCCGCAGTTAGAGCTGCTTTGAAACAAAACTTTGAAAACTTCACGAGTGGGTCCCTATAACTATGATCGACGGCCAATCCCGTCCCCGCTATTCGCGGTCCTTACAAGAAGCGAATTGCCGATGAAATTTCAAACTGAGACACTACCGACAGCTAGAGCTCGATATATTCCCGCTCGCCGGTCTCGGGCCGCGTGAACACAGCCACGCGGCGCTTGGTCTCGGGATCGATGAAGCGCTCGCCGGTGTCGACCCAGCCGGGACCTGCAGGCCGCCTGGACGCCGGCTTGTAGCGCGTGTCGTAGATGAGGCTCAGGATCAGGCCGATGCCCACGAAGGTGAGGGGCACGCCGAACGGAAAATAGTGGCCGGCGATCAGGAGCACGGCGGCAATCACGAGCGCGGCGATCCCGATTGGCAAAGCCATACTCTGCTCCCTGTGGCCTAGCGCGAGGCCTCGATCACGACCGCGGTGCCGTAGGCCACGATCTCGCTCATGGTCTGGCCGATCTCCGCGGAATCGAACCGCATCATCACGATCGCGTTGGCCCCCATTGCGGTGGCGTTCTCGACCAGGCGGTCGATGGCGTGGCGGCGGGCATCTTCGAGCAGCCGCGTATATTCGGGGATCTCGCCGCCGACGATCGAGCGCAAGCCGGCGACGATATTGCCGCCAAGTCCGCGGCTGCGGACGACGATGCCAAAGCACTGGCCGAGCGTCCGGACGACGCGGTGGTTGGCTACGTTCTCCGTGGTGACGATCAGCATGTGGCTTTCCCGACAGGTTGGCTGCAACGTCCCATTAGTCCGTCCATGCAGCAGGCGGGTTCATTCGCCGGCTTGCTTGTCGGCCTCACGGGGGCATGTTAGCACCCGCGAAACCATACGGGCGGACCTGCAACGCCCGATCTGCCGCAGGGTTACCTGACATGCCCGATTTCCACGGCGTCTTCCCCTATCTCGTCTCGCCCGTCGATGCGAACGGCATCGTGCGCACCGGCGTGCTCGGCCGGCTCTGCGACGACCTGATCGGCGCCGGCGTGCATGGGCTGACGCCACTCGGCTCGACCGGCGAGTTCGCCTATCTCAACGCCGCACAGCGTATGGCGGTCGTGCAGACCACGATCGAGACCGCGAAGGGCCGCGTGCCTGTGGTGGCCGGTGTTGCCTCGACCTCGACCGCCGATGCGGTCGCGCAGGCCATGGCGTACCAGAAACTCGGTGCCGACGGCATCCTGGCGATCCTCGAGGCCTACTTCCCGCTCGCGGATGCGCAGGTCGAATCCTATTTCCGCGCCATTGCGGACGCGGTCGACATTCCCGTTGTCATCTACACCAATCCGCAATTCCAGCGCTCCGATCTCACGCTCGACGTGATCGCGCGCCTCGCCGAGCACCCGCGCATCGGTTACATCAAGGATGCTTCGACCAACACCGGCCGGCTGCTGTCGATCATGAACCGCTGTGGCGACAAGATCCGCGTGTTCTCGGCTTCCGCACATATTCCGGCCGCGGTGATGCTGATCGGTGGCCTCGGCTGGATGGCGGGACCAGCCTGCATCATCCCGCGCCAGAGCGTCGCACTCTACAATCTCTGCAAGGACGGACGCTGGGATGCGGCCATGGCGCTCCAGCGCAAGCTGTGGCGCATCAACGAAGCTTTCGCCCGCTTCAACCTCGCCGCCTGCATCAAGGCAGGGCTGACGATCCAGGGCTATGACGTCGGCGACCCCATTCCGCCGCAGGCGGCGCTGACCGCCGAGCAGCGCAAGGCCGTCGAGGCGGCGCTGCGGGATCTTGCATAATTGTCATTCCGGGTTCGATGCTACGCATCGCCCCGGAATGGCGAACATGTCGCGGCATGACGAATTTGCAGGTCCTGCCCGCACAAAACGTCGGCTGGCCTCGTTTGCCTCGATCCGCTAAAAGGCGGCCGCACTTTGAGGCTTAGAGGACAAGCGGAATGAACATTCTTCCCGGCAATTTGCGTTTCGGAGCGGGCAAGCCAGTCAAGCGTTTGGAAGACCAGCGACTGCTCACCGGGAAGGGGCAGTTCATCGACGACAAGCCGGAGGACGGCGCGCTGTGGCTGCACGTGCTGCGCTCGCCGCATGCCCACGCAAAAATCGTGTCGATCGACACCAGCGCAGCGGCGACGATGCCTGGTGTGACCGCGATCTACACCGGCGCCGATCTGATCAAGGACAACATCGGCGAGATTCCCACGCTGAACATCTTCAGGCGTCCCGACGGCAAGCCGATGACGGTGCCGCCGCGCCGCCTGCTCGCCCATGAGGTCGTGCGCTATGCCGGTGAGGCCGTTGCGGCCGTGGTCGCCACCTCGGGCGTTCTGGCGCAGAGCGCGGCCGAAGCGATCGTGGTCGACTATGACGTGCAGCCTGCGGTCGTCGATCCCGTCGAGGCGGTGAAGCCAGGTGCGCCCGTGGTGTGGCCGGAGGCGCCCGATAACATTGTCGGGGCGATGGCCTACGGCGACGCTGCCAAGGTCGAGGAAGCCTTCGCGAAGGCTGCGCATGTGGTCGATCTCGATCTCGTCAGCCAGCGGCTCGTGCCGTCTGCGATGGAGCCGCGCTCGACCATTGCCGAGATCGAGAAGAAGTCCGGCCGGCTTCTCCTGCACGTGCAGTCGCAGACGCCGGCCTCGACCCGCGACGTGCTCGCGGGAGCGGTGCTGAAGCGGCCGATCGAGAGCGTGCGCGTGCTGGTCGGCGACATCGGCGGCGGCTTTGGCCAGAAGACCAACCTCTATCCGGAGGACGGCATCGTCGCCTATGCCGCGACCAAGCTGAACAAAAAGATCCGCTGGCGCGGCGACCGTACCGACGAGTTCGTCGGCGGCACCCATGGCCGCGATCTCACCTCGACCGCCTCTTTCGCACTCGACGAGAAGGGCAAGGTGCTGGCCTATCGCGTCAAGTCGATCGGCTGCACCGGTGCCTACTCCTCGGGCGCCGCCAACATCATCCCGCTGGTGCTCGGTCCCTTCGTGCAGACCGGCGTCTACGACCTGCCGTTGGTGCATTTCGAGATCAAGACGGTGATGACCCACACCGCACCGGTCGGTGCCTATCGCGGCGCGGGCCGCCCCGAGGCTGTGTTCATCGTCGAGCGCCTGTTCGACGCCGCCGCGCGAAAAATCGGCATGGATCCGCGCGCGATCCGCAAAGCCAATTACATCAAGCCGGCTCAGCTCCCCTACACCAACGCTGCCGGGCAGGTCTACGATTCCGGCGCCTTCGCGCACATGCTCGACCGCGCCGCGAAGCTTGCCGATTGGGAGGGCTTTGCCGCGCGCAAGCGTGCTGCGAAGAAGAAGGGCCTGCTCTATGGCCGCGGGCTCACCTCCTACATCGAGTGGACCGGCGGCCGCGCGCACACCGAGAAGGTCAGCCTGCACGCGACCTCACAGGGCCGCGTCATCCTGCATTCCGGCACCATGGCGATGGGGCAGGGACTACAGACCACCTACACCCAGATGATCTCCGACACGCTCGGCATTCCCCTCGACAAGATCGACGTGGTGCAGGGCGACACTGATCTTGCGACCGGCTTCGGCAGCGTCGGTTCGCGCTCGCTGTTCGTCGGCGGCACGGCGGTCGCGGTCTCCTCGAACGACTTGATCCAGAAGGCGCGCGAGAAGGCGTCGAACATGCTCGAGACCTCGGTCGAGGACATCGAGTATCAGGGCGGCATGCTCACTGTGGTCGGCACCGACCGCCGCATCAGTCTGTTTGAACTCGCCGAGAAGGAGGAGGGCGCCAAGCTCAGCGTCGATTCCGAAGGTGAGGTCGATGGACCTAGCTGGCCGAACGGCACGCATGTCTGCGAGGTCGAGATCGATCCGGAGACCGGCGTATCCCGCGTCGTGCGCTACACCACGGTTGACGACGTCGGTGTTGCCGTCAATCCGATGCTGGTCACCGGCCAGATCCATGGCGGCGTCGCGCAGGGCATTGGGCAGGCACTCTATGAGGGCGTCGCCTATGACACCGAGGGCCAGCTCCTCACCGCGAGCTACCAGGACTATTGCATCCCGCGTGCCGACGACGTGCCGCCGATCGAGGTGACGCTCGACGATTCCGCACCCTGCCGAACCAACCCGCTCGGCGCCAAGGGCTGCGGCGAATCCGGTGCCATCGGCGGCCCGCCCTGCGTGACCAACGGCGTGATGGACGCGCTCAGTGAGCTCGGCATCGCCCAGCTCAACACGCCGCTGACCCCGCAAAAGATCTGGCGGGCGATCCGGGACGCGAAGGCGGGAGGGTAGGCGCTACGTCGCGTTTTTACGTCGGCTGTCGCCACAGCCCCAACTCGTCGTCCCGGGGCGCGCGAAGCGCGAGCCCGGGATCTACCGTGTCGGTTGTCAAGCAATGGCAGCTCCTTTCCAGGGCTGACCTGACTTGAGGACGGCGTTGGCGAAGACGACGAGACGGCGCAGGACGGCGATCAGGGCGAGCTTGGCGGGTTTGCCCTTTGCGATCAGCCGCTCGTAGAAGGGTCGCAGGACAGGGTTGTGCCTGCTGGCTGCGATGGCGGCCATGTAGAGGATATGGCGTACGGCCGCTCGGCCACCATGGATGCGTGCGGGAGCAGCCATGGTCCCACTCTTGTGGACGAACGGAGCCACTCCAATCAGGGCCGCAGCCGCTTTGTTGTCGATCCGGCCGAGTTCCGGAACGGAGGCGAGCAGGACGAGCCCCGATTTGGGGCCGATCCCTTTGATG
>NZ_AXAS01000094.1 GCF_000472925.1 Bradyrhizobium sp. Ec3.3 | reverse complement strand
CATCAAGGCCAGATGGATTTGTGAGCAGGCGCATCAGCAGTTGAAGGAGGAGCTCGGACTTGATCACTTCGAGGGGCGATCATGGCAGGGTCTTCATCGCCACGCCCTGATGACAATGATTGCCTACGCCTTCCTGCAGCATCGTCGCCTCGCACACGCGGGGCGGAANAAAAAGAATCAACGGACCTCCGCCTCAGCCAACCATGCCCGCCGTACGTCACGCCATCGTCGATCTCATCCTTCGGCCGCCGTCTCAGCGGTGCCCATACTGCCGAAAACAAATCCTTGAAAAACACTGGCGCAAATAGATTCTGCCAAAGTAGTGCTAGGGCGTGTACTCATAAGTCGAGGACACCGTTTTGACGTCCGCTATGCCCTGATAACGGCGCGAAAGCAGACATCCCGAAACTTCCAGAACGCGACATAGTTCACTTTACTTTCCATCAGGCCATGTCACTTTTGGCGGCATCTGCCCATCGCGCACCTCACTCTGCCAGGAAATGGAGGTGATGACAGCTTGCACAATCCTGACGCTGCTGTGCAGTATTTGACTTGGGCGCTGGAGGAGATCGAGAATGGTCATCCAAAAGCTGCTCTCCATGCCCGGATTGCGTTGGACGAGCTGCGCGGCGTCCACGCAGGAATGCCTTGTCCTTACGCCGAAAAAGCGAAGCGATTTCGCGATAAAGCCGATGAGGCCGAACAGTTAGCCGTACCGGCAGAGACGGCGTCTAGACGTGATGCTCTTATGAAGATCGTGGGAAATTACAGGCGCACAGCGGAACAAATGGACCGCTTGTCGGAAGCTCAAACAACAACGAAAAGCAAATAGTTGAGAGGCCTTCTACGGGTCAAAACTGGTAATACTTTGACCGAGCGCTTAGCCCTCCTCTCGCGCGTTAATGAGTACACGCGCTAGCTTGCGGGCGGCGGCTTCGGGGTTGGCGTGGGGTCGTTCTGCGGTGAGTTTCATCGGTATCCGATAGCTGGGACCACCGGCTTATTCCAGTTGAAGTCCGGCCGGACATCCGCGCCGTGCCTTCCGCACTTCCAGCAAACGAAGCGAGGCTCGATGTCCGATAGCCGTATCTCATCGGCCCAGCGATCGGCCGAGAGCGCGATCGAATGGCTGCACCGGTAGTCGGAGCAGTAGATCAAGACGCCGCGCACACCCATCATGCGCATGTCGCCGAAGGTGATTTTAGTCGGGCGGTGACCAGGCGGTGTACGGTTCTCGTGGCGGGCAGGCTTGCGCATGCCGGCATGAAAGCGCCGACGTGCGCACCTCGCAAATTATCGATTCCTAGCGGCTCAGAGTGGCCGCGAGCTACTGTTTGTCGTGGGTGTGGAAACACGGCCCGCAGTTCACGCCGGCGGGCGCCTATCCTTTCGGGAATGCTAGAAACAGCTTCACAATGAACCAGAGGATGGGCGCCCAGATCAGGGCGAGTATCAGGCCCATGAAGGCCTGGCTGGTCCGAGTGGAACGTTCATTTGCGCGTCTGCCAACCATGATCGCACTCAGGTGGCTTACAAGATGGATACGAGCACCAGGAGGCCGCCCGCGGCCAGTATCCAGGACAGGAAATGGATCATTCGTGTTCGGTCGCGCGTCATGTTGCGCCTCCGACTATTGCCCATCTCGAAGCAGGCGCCTGACCGGGGGCAGGACATTGAGCCAGATCAAGGCTCCGCCCGGAAGCTGAATTGAGGTCGGGACAGGGCGCGGGCTTCGGTCCGCTTCAGAACTCACGCCCCACCGCGGGATGGCTGGGCGATGCCGGCACTTTCTGCTCAAGCTGGGTCGCCGCGGCGCGGTGCTTAAAGTGGTCGAGGACGAACAAGCGTAACGCGGACGACAAATTGCCGTGCAAGCGGTTGCGGTCGATCTCACCGGCCAGATCCGAGAGCGTCGTGTTGCGCAGGCTCGAAATCTCCTTCAACCCGGTCCAGAAGGCCTCTTCCAGGCTGACGCTGGTCTTGTGGCTGTCGACGACGATGGATCGTTTCATGACGGGGGATTTCATGGCTCTTCCTCGCGCTCGATGCCCTGCGCCAGCCGGGCCACTCCAATCCTGCAAAGCAGAACGGCCCCGACGCGCGAGGCTGGCCGACACGCCGGAGCCGTTCCTCCCTGCGCACCGCCGCACGCAAAATCACTCTACCGGGAAAAAGTGGCAATATGAGATGCTCTCTGGGAGTAACCCCTGAGGTATCTCCATAGCCCTTGACGGCGGACTCCTCGTCAGAGTCTGATCCGCGCCAAGGGGCGGCATCAGCGCGTCATCAACGAGCGCGTGTGCATGCGATCGCATCCGCCGCAGTCCGGTAGTTCAGTGACATGGCGATCAGGGCATCGCGGGCGAGATCGAGTTCGCAGCCTTCGGCCCATTCCAGACACGTCCGCTCCAACGCGCGCAGCTCGGCTTCCCGGCTTCGATCGGCCACGCGAGTCCATGCCCGTATATTGGACCGATGTTGGACATAGCGGAGGAGGGAACTCGTAAGTCTTTGATTTTGCTGGCGCTCCCTAGCGGAATCGAACCGCTCTCTCCACCGTGAAAGGGTGGCGTCCTAACCGATAGACGAAGGGAGCAAAACTTGCGCCGTGCCGGGGCCCAACGAGTCGTGCCCGGAATGCCCTGAGGCGGGCGAACGTATAGTGGCCTTTGGCCGGTGGGGCAAGCCATTCGGGAACGTCTTTTGGGACCGGCGGAGAAACCTGCCCCCGGGAAAGTTCGGAGGCAATTTCAACGGTTTCTTAGGGTTCCCTGCGCTAGCTCTGGAGGAGGAGATTTCCAACCGATGGCCGCAACCAAGAAGCGGGCAGCACGTAAATTGCTGTCCCAACATGCCTGGATCACGCTCGACGGCGGGTTCGCGGCGCGGCATTGCCTCGTGGCTGACATCTCCACCTCGGGGGCCCGCATCACGCTTGACGAGGATGCGGCTCAACTGCCCGGCGTCATCCGGCTGGCCTTCGCGCGCGATGCCCGGACCGGGCGGAGCTGCCAGGTGGTCTGGCGGCGCGGCAAGTCCGCCGGGATCAAATTCATCTGACGCGCGGCCGCGCCGGCCCGGATGGAAACCGGACCGTGCCCGCGCTACAAGGCGGCATGCGCGCTTTCTCCATCATCTCCATCATCGCCATCGGCTGCCTCGCAATCTCGTCGGCTCGTGCCGAGACGGCGCGCCTGCCCACATCGGAGCGGTCGCCTCCGACCGGCAAAGTGCTGCCGCTCAAGGGCGCGGGGAGCGCCAATGGCTGCGCCGCCTACGGTCCGGGCTTCGTCAAGGTCGAGGGTACCGGAAGCTGCGTGAAGATCGGCGGCGCGCTCGATATCGGTGTTGCCGCCTCGAGCCGGCGCTAGCGCCGCATGCCGGCGAACGGGCTCTCGCTCGACATCGTCGTTCCCGTCCTGATCTATTGCGCGCTGTTCTGGTGGGTCGGCCGCGGCATGAGCTGGACTGCGCGGCTTGCGACCGCCGCCGTTACGCTGGTGCTGGTCGTCTGCGTGCTGCTGGTCGAGCGCGGCTGGCGCTAACCTTCACGACATCGGCGGTGCGACGTACTTTTCAAAGCCCGGCCGGCTCGCGAACTCTGCGAACCAGCGGTTCAGATTCGAAAGCGTCGGACGCGTGATGCCCTCGACGCCGAGCCAGCGCCGCGCATAGGCACCGAGTGCGATATCGGCAATGGTGAAGTCCTCGCCCTCGACGAAGCGGCGTGTCGCGAGTTGCTGATCGAGGATGCACCAGACCTCGGCCGCCGCGTTGGCGTCCTTCTGGACCTGCACCATGTCGCGCTCGGCCGGCGGCGTGCGCACGATGCCCCAGAACACGGGACGATCGGCCGGCTGGAGCGTCGAGAGCGTCCAGTCGAGCCAGCGGTCGACGCCGGCGCGTCGTTTCGCGGCTTGCGGATAGATCCGCGTGTCCTGACGATAGGCGAGACAGAGATAGCGCATGATGGAATTGGATTCCCACAGCACGTAGTCGCCGTCGACCAGCGTCGGGATGCGCGAATTGGGGTTCATCACGAGGTAGTCGGCCTCGCGGGTGCGGCCGAACTGCATGCCGGCATCGATGCGCTCGAAGGCAAGATCAAGTTCGGTCAGGCACCACAGCACCTTCTGCACGTTGACCGAGTTGGCGCGGCCCCACACAGTCAGTTGCGGCGGCTTTTGCTGCGGCACGTTGCTCCTCCCGCGTTCATGCTTTGCTGCCGGTGATAGCGGAGTATCACGCATCGCGCGAGCGGCGTTCGCGAAGCCGTCTCATGCAAAAAGCTCCGCCGGGGGCGGAGCTTTCAGACACGTCCAACAACCGGCAAGCGTCAGTGGCCGAAAAACAGCCACAACAGAATGATCACCGGGATCGGCACGCCAAGCAACCACAGCAACAGCCCTCTCGCCATTCGCGTCCTCCTCCAGATGTCCTCGTTGAGGAGAGAACGCCGACGGGCAGGGCTCGTTCCAAGTGGAACGAGTGTGCTGTTACCAATGACCGGTGTTCGGCATCGACAGCCACGGCTCCTGCGGCGGCTTCGGATCGCCCTTCTGGAGCAGCTCGATGGAGTGCAGGTCGGGCGAGCGGACGAACGCCATGTTGCCGTCGCGCGGCGGCCGGTTGATGGTGATGCCGGCCTTCATCAGCTTCTCGCACGTCGCGTAGATATCGTCGACCTCATAGGCGAGATGGCCGAAGAAACGATCCTCGCCATACTTCTCCTCGTCCCAATTGTAGGTGAGCTCGACCAGCGGCGCGCCGCGCGTCGAGGGTTGCTTCTTCAGCGCTTCGAGATCGTCCGCCGAGCAGAGGAACACCAGCGTGAAGCGCCCCTTGTCGTTGTCGATCCGCCGCACCTCCTTCAGACCCAGCGCATCCTGATAGAATTTCAGCGCGACATCGAGATTGCGCACGCGCAGCATGGTGTGGAGGTAACGCATGGTCTTTTTCTCCCTAGGCGGTCTTTGACTGAGGCGGGCTTGGTTCGGCCGTTCCATAGCAGCAAACGCGCGACGAGGGCAGGGGAGGAGCGTGCAACCGGCTGCATGGCAGGCTCGCGCTTCACGCCGCTGCTCGACGTTATGGCCGGCAAGGGTGTATCGTCGCCGCTGCCATGAAAAACGGGCTCTACTCCATCCACATCCACATGCTCGACGGCGTGAAGGGCCGCGACAGTGGCGTGCTGGTGCTGCGCGATGGGGTGCTGGTCGGCGGCGGGCCGTACTTCTGGTCGCAAGGTTCGTACACGGTCGGCAACGGCACATGGAAGGGCGAGCTTGCCACCAACCAGCATACCCCGTTTGCCGATCCCTTCGTCCGGCCTCTGTTCGGCGGGCAGGAGGTCACCAGCGGGTTCTCCGGAACGTTCACCGACAAGGAGGCGGAGGTGTTCGGCACCGTGCTGGTCGGCGGCAACCGCAGCCTGAGCTTTCGCGCGACGTTGAAGCGGCTCGCCGACATCTGATCGCGCACCGGAAAGTGCTGCGCGGCAAAGCCTAACGAAAGCTTGCACCAGATCGGATAACCCTATTCGGTTAGGTTAAAAGCCGGATCGCGTTGCAGTTGCGACGCATTGCGATAGGTGTCGTCTCGCAGGCAAGCCAAACGCGAGAGCCAGACACGATGGCCATGACGCCACCTTCGACGCCGTCCTTCTACCAGGCCGACCGACAGACCTTTCGTCGTGTCGCGGTCGTCGGCACGCTGTTCTGCGCGGCCTTCGTGGTGATCAGCTTTTCGCTGCGTCCGCAGGTGGAAGACGGATCGCGCGTGCTCGTGAAGGCCGACCGGCTGGTGCGGACGGCGGGGCAGCCGCCGCAGACGCACTGAGTGCGCCACCGCTCATTCGAATCCTGTCACCGTAGATTTGAGTCATCGCCGGGGCCGCGGGCCCGCGAGGCACTGTGCGCGGCGAGCGCCAGGAATCCGGCGTAGCCAACCAGGTTGAGCAGGACTTCAAGCCACGCGGGCATCGCCGCCTCTTTGCGCGAACGGGGATAGCCAACGCACTAGCGGCAGTCTTGTTCCGGGGCCGTGACGAGAAAATTGCTCAGGTCCCGGAGGATGGATCCAGCCGCCGCCCGAGACTCGATACCGAGGTTGCCGAAGGCGAGTCCTTCAGGAACTCGGCGATCGCACGGGCAAGCTCGCCGTCGCTCATTGGAGTCGGTGGCGGACGCAAGGCGCCGACGCCGAAGCTGCGGACGATCTCGTCGTAGTGTTCATCCTGGCGTCTGGGGATGAGTCTGCGGATGCGGGCCAGCAATGCGGATATCGGCAAACGGACCTCCTCAAGTGCCCTCCCCATTGGCAAAGGGGCGCCTTTGCTGCCACCGCGCCCTGAAACTGAAAACCCCGCCAACACCACGGAGGATGCTGACGGGGTCTTCGTGCTTTCGCCTCGACCCGGATGGCGGAGGCTGCCGCACTTGGATGCTAAATGCGCCGGCGAACGCGTTTGTTCCACATTGGCTCGATTTTTTTCGAACGGGGCCGGGTTTGGCTGGCGTCGATGGCCCCGCAACCATCGGACGGTGCAGGCGTTGGTCCTCCAGGAATGATGGAGGAGAAAGCGCATGAGAAAGACTTTGGCAGTTCTAGCCGCCGTTGCGACCGTCGGCGCGACCGCGATTGCGGGACCGGCAGAGGCGCGCGGGCGTGGCATTGGACCGGGTCTCGCGTTCGGTCTCGCAGCCGGCGCGCTCACGGCGGGCGCGATCGCCGCGTCCCATCCATATTATTATGGCCCGGGCTTCTATGACTATGGTCCGAGCTATTATTACGGAGCGGGTCCCTACGCCTACTACGGCGGACCGGTCTACTACCGGCACCATCACTGGCGTCACTGGTAAAACCAAACGCCAAAACGAAAAGCCCGGAGCGGCGCTCCGGGCTTTTTGCTTGTCCAATTCACAACGGCCTTACGGCCAAAGCGACGGCCGCTCGACCTTGCGGGCGTTCTCCAGCGTCGAGACAAAATATTCTTCTCGCTCGCGTTTGAATTTTTCCTGCGTCGCGCGAAAAGCGGCGACGCGTGCGGCGATCTCTTCACGCTCCCTTGCTTTTCGCTGTTCTTCTTCCGTCATGTCCATCCCTTCTTACCAACTAAACCCAAGCGCTGCCGCCGCATCGCGTTGAGTCGGATTCGAACGGATGCATTGATCGACCTCGAATGGGGCGTCAATGGGGACGAGACATTGCCGGATTGTGATAGGCGATGCGGCGGAGAAACTTGCCGACCTCGTCGCGTTTCATGGTGGATAACAGTGTCAACGACCTTGTCGCTTGCGCGCTCTATCGCTAGCCCAAATGAGCAAATCAGTAGGCTGAGCTGGCGAAGATCGATCTGAACTCTCTGAGCATCGAAGACTTCGCGCAATTTTGCGAGCGTGCGAACGCGAAGCTCCTGGAGAAGATCGCCGCTCGCTAGCGCAGACGGCGGGGGGCGTCGTTTGCGATGAGAGAGATCATCGCGACCGGGCGGACGTGCTATAGGAGGCATGTTCGCGAACGGGATGGCTGCCTATGATTGCATCAGATCTTCGCAGCGGCGTCGACAGGCTCGGCGACATGATCGCTGCGGCACGCACCATCGTGCCGTTCACCGGTGCAGGCATCTCGACCGAATGCGGCATCCCCGATTTCCGCTCGCCGGGCGGATTGTGGACGCGTAACCGTCCGATTCCATTCGACCAATTCGTCGCGAGCCAGGAGGCGCGGGACGAATCCTGGCGCCGCCGCTTCGCGATGGAGCCGACCTTCGCTGCGGCCGAGCCCGGACGCGGCCATCGCGCGCTGGCCTCACTTTATCGTGCCGGCAAGGCTCCCGCCGTCATTACCCAGAACATCGACAATCTGCACCAGGTGTCAGGGTTCGCCCCCGACCACGTGATTGAACTCCATGGCAATACCACTTACGCGCGCTGTATCGGCTGCGGCGAGACCTATCAACTCGACTGGGTGAAGCGGCGGTTCGACGCCGACGGTGCCGCGCCCGATTGCACCGTGTGTGCCGAACCGGTGAAGACGGCGACGATCTCGTTCGGGCAGGCGATGCCGGAAGATGCGATGCAGCGCGCGACAGAGCTTGTGCAGCAGTGCGATCTCTTCATCGCGATCGGTTCCTCGCTCGTGGTGTGGCCGGCCGCGGGCTTTCCGATGATGGCGAAGGATTGCGGTGCGCGTCTCGTGATCATCAACCGCGAGCCGACCGAGCAGGACGACATCGCCGACCTCGTGATCCACCACGACATCGGCGAGACCCTGGGGCCGTTCGTCGGCAACTGACGTCGAATCTGATTCGTGGCTGTGCAAGGCTGTTCATAGGTTCCGGCGAATCTCTTTTTTGTCTATGCGTCGCAACCGGGAGTGTTATCTTTTGATTCGAGAGATTCGTGTGGCGTCATGGTGAGAAGTTCTCGTCCTGACGCGTGATTCGGCACCGTCGCTGAGGGCGGTTTGCCTTTGATGTGTGAGGTCCGGGGTTATGGGGTCGTCGGACGGATTCGAGTCCAAGAAGGTCGGGGTTCCGGCGCCGGGGGCGGCGTCTGGGCGGCTGGCGCCAGGCGAGATCGCAGGTGTCGGTCGCGATCCAGCGCTCAATCCCTTCACCGGGCTCGGTGAAGCAAGCGCCAATCTTGTCGAAGTTACGGGCGTCATCAAATGGTTCGACGCTTCGAAGGGCTACGGCTTCATCGTTCCCGACAATGGCTGGCCCGACGTGCTCCTGCACGTGACCGTGCTCAGGCGCGACGGTTTCCAGACTGCCTATGAGGGTGCCCGCGTCGTCGTCGAGTGCATCCAGCGCGCCAAGGGCTATCAGGCGTTCCGCGTCGTCTCGATGGACGAGTCGACCGCGATCCACCCCGCCCAGATGCTGCCGCCGCGCACCCATGTCACGGTGACGCCGACGAGCGGGCTCGAGCGGGCGCAGGTCAAGTGGTTCAACCGCCTCCGCGGCTTCGGCTTCCTGACCTGCGGCGAGGGTACGCCTGACATTTTCGTACACATGGAGACACTGCGCCGCTTCGGCATGACCGAGTTGCGGCCGGGCCAGTATGTGCTGGTCCGCTTTGGGCCGGGCTCCAAGGGCATGATGGCCGCCGAGATCCATCCCGAGACCGGATCGCCCGGGCTGCAGTCCCACTAACTACCAGTTCTTCCAGCCAGGCTGTTCCCGGATTCGTGAGCAGCCCGGGGGCGGGTGGAGCCGTCTGGCATTTGCCATGATCGCCGGGTTAGGATGCGCATCCCATCCCACGCCGCTGGCATGAGTGCCGTTCCATGAATTTTGATCGCAAGGCAGCCTGGTCCCTAATCCGGGGCTTGTTGGCCGTAGTCCTCGTTTTTGCCGCTTGCGCCAGCCCCATACGGGCCGCGAGTTTCCAGCCGCTCGAGATCGCGACCAAAAACGGCGTTCAGGTGTTCTCCGTCGAGATGGCCACGACCGAGGAGGAGAAGACGACCGGCCTGATGTACCGGAAGGAGCTCGCGGACGGGAAGGGCATGCTGTTCGACTTCTCGCCCGAGCAGGAAGTGACGATGTGGATGAAGAACACCTACATCTCGCTCGACATGATCTTCATCAGTGCGGATGGTCGCATCCTGCGGATCGCGGAGAATACCGAGCCGCTATCGACCAAGATCATCCCCTCGCGCGGCCTCGCCAGGGCGGTCCTGGAGGTGCCCGCCGGCACGGCACAGAAATACGGCATCCGCCCCGGCGACCGCGTCGCGCACCCTCTGTTCGGGGCCAAATAGAGGTTCGGGGCCAAATAGAGCCAAAATCGGCGGCGCACAGCCAGCCTTGCTGGCGGCCCTTGAAGCGTGTATCGACGGGGCCTGCTGGACATTCGGGGTATAGCGCAGCCTGGTAGCGCGGCAGTTTTGGGTACTGCAGGTCGTTGGTTCGAATCCAGCTGCCCCGACCAGCCCCGCCTCGGCCCTTGAGGCCGTGGTGTTGACCTTTCCAGGCGATCCTGACGCCTGCTTTGGGCGGGAGGCGCGTTGAAGGAAAGGGCGGGGTCGTGCATCCCGCGTTGCGCCCTGCAACATCTCCTTAAGGCGAGGCTCCCATGTCGATCACGGCGATCGGTTCGACCTCCAGCGCAGCGGCAACGTCTCAGTCCGCGGCAAGCTCCTCTTCCTCGGCGACATCATCCACATCGGCGACGACCTCGTCTTCAGCGACGGCATCCTCGTCCCAGTCGGCCGGCGGAAGTGGCGGAGCGGGCGGCGGTAGCGGCAGTTCGGCCAAAACCATCGTCAGCGAGGTTTCCACGACCGTGAACGGGATCACCACCACGGTCATCACCTATTCCGACGGCACGACCGAAGTCGAAACCTCCGTGAGCGCGCAAGGCGGCCAGAGCCAGGGCGATCAGACCAGCCAGGCTGGTCAGACCTACACGGCTCAAGGCACCCTCGGCACGACCGCCGGGAGCACGTGAGGCACAGGGGCGGGACCGGGAGCCGCGGTCGATCGCCGCGCGCTGGCGTCTTGCACAAGCGTCGGTTCAAACCTTGGGTCCCTGTTCGCAGCGCGTCGCGACTTCTGCGCGATTTTTCAGGCAGTTGGCGTGCGAAATTACACGGCTTGATCGAACCTTTGGTGCCCACGATAGACATACGGGTATTGGGGATTTGAGCGCCCAATACCTAAACGGACGCCGCCAAGCGACGATATTCCGCTTGTGCGGCGTCGCGCTTTTCAGAGCCGACAAATTAACGGTGCGCCTCAGCTCGACGCGCACCAGCCCACCGGGAACGGCACGAGCGGCCAGACCGGCTCGTTGTCGTTCGCTGCATCGGGGAGCTTTTCGGCGGCTTGTCCGACGATCGACACTGCCGGCGGACATGCGTTCGCTAGGCGCAAACCAGCACATTGCAGATTCATGTTGAGCAAATTCATGCTGAGCAAAGTCATGTCGATCGGGTCTCAAAAATTCAAATTCGGTTCGAAATCGTCACGCGCCTCAAAACAGCGCGGTCATCTCAAAATCTCGCTCGCATTCTAGAAAAGACCGGGCACTGTTTCAACTGCACATCCCCGGCAATTAAGGTTGACCGGTTAGGTTAAGCGCGCGCTCGTGTTGCGGCCATTCTGTTGACTGTTATCAAATCGGTCCCGGCTCGCCGCCGTGCCTACGAAAATAGCTCACACACCATCACAGACATCGCGGCGCTTTCTTTTTCTTGCGAGTTTTTTCGTCATGGTTTTCGATCGCAGCTCCCGAATACCCGATTTACGATCCGGTTGGACCGAGATCTGGCACTTGTGGACTATCATCGTGCCGAGGCGCTCGATCAACGGGCAGTTGGTCTACGGCAAGGTCTGGCGCCGCCACGACGGCCGTCAGTGGATCTACAAGAAGTTCACCGAGTATGGCGAGGACGAAGCGGCCTGAAGTGGCCGCTTCGCGTTTGCTCGCTCAGCCCACCTTCGCAGTGGTGGCCGCTGGCTTCGCCGTGGCGGGCGGCTTCAGCGGCTTGTCCTGCCGCTTCGACCAGGAGATGTAGTAGGCGACCGTCGTCATGATCGCGATTCCGGCGATGCTGACGAACAGCTGCGCGAACAGCGAACCCGAGCTCATCGACAATTCGAAATGGCCGACGAAGGACAGGAACACGCCGACGCAGAACACGGCGAGCGACTGCTGGCCGCAGACGATCACGGGGTCGAAAATCTTCCACTCCAGGCCCGGCCAGTCCTTCGGCACGAAGCGGATCACGAGGATCACGATCACGACGAAATGGATGAAGCGATAGGGCGCAAGGTTGGTCTTGTCGTTCGGGTTGAAGGCCGAGAACAGCCACTCTGGAAACATCGCGCCGAGGTTCGGGAAGCGACCCGCCATGGTCATGATCAGCGCGAACAGGAGATAGGCAAGGCACAGATAGAGCGTGATCGACGAGTTGATCAGCGTCATCGAGCGCCGCGCGCCGCCCATCGCGCACCAGGCCCCGAACACGAACAGCACCTGCCAGCAATACGGATTGAAGTACCAGGTGCCGGCCGGGTAGGCGGTGAGATTCCAGCCGAAATGCCGCGCCGCCAGCCAGAGGATGATGGAGAGCCCCATCGTGAGATCCGGTTTGCGCAGCATGAACCACAGGACCGGCGGAAATAATCCCATCAGCACGATGTAGAGCGGCAACACGTCGAGATTGAGTGGCTTGAAGCGCAGGAACAAGCCCTGCCGCAGCGTCTCGGTGGCGTTGTCGACGAGGCCGGCGACATTGAACTCGTCGATCATGTCGGAATCGCCGAAGCGCAGCGCCAGATAGCTGATCGCGGCGATGTAGATCACGAACAGGATGATGTGGGCGACGTAGAGCTGCCAGACGCGCTTGGTCAGCCGGGTGGCGCCGACGATAAAGCCGCGCTCCAGCATCATCCGCGCATAGACGAAGGAGGCGGTATAGCCGGAGATGAAGACGAAGAGGTCGGCGGCGTCGCTGAAACCGTAGTTCCGCGTCGTGATCCAGTTCACGACGTTGTCGGGGATGTGATCGAGGAAGATCGCCCAGTTCGCGACCCCGCGAAACAGGTCCAGCCGGAGATCACGGCCTTTTTCGGGAAGCGTTGCGTTGATGTTCAGGAAGGCCATTCGAAGTGGACTTTCGAGGAGGAAACACAGAACACGAGGGGCGCGCGGTGAGCGCCAGCAGATCAGCCGTGCTGCGGGGCCAGGCCCCCGGGCCGAGGTGCGCGGGGGGCGAGATTGTCACGGCGCAGCATAATGACTATACCCGTTGGCAACGCTACCTCCAGGATTGTGGAATCACCGTTCAAATTCCCGATACGGTGTTCTCTATACTATCCCGGTGGTTTCCACCAATAGCTTCGGTGACGCATAGAGTTAGACCGAATAGACGTAAAAGGGGTCCGGCCGTCCAATGACCGCACGCATTTTCAAGCCCGCCAAGAACGCGATGCAATCGGGCAAGGGGAAGACCCGGGAATGGCAGCTCGACTATGAGCCGGAGCAGCCGCGCGCGGTCGAGCCGCTGATGGGCTGGACCTCGTCGGCGGACATGAAGCAGCAGATCACGCTGCGCTTCGAAACCAAGGAGGAGGCGATCGCCTATTGCGAGCGCAAAGGCATCGCCTACCAGGTGATCGAGCCTAAGGAGTCGATCCGCCGCCCGGTTGCGTATGCCGACAATTTCTCCTTCCGCCGCGGCGAGCCTTGGACGCATTGATTCCGGCGCACTGAGCGCTGGCCGCATTCCCCTGGAGCCCTTGGCAGGGATTTTCTCGCATGCTTCGCTGGGCGAAGCGTGATGGGATCATGACGAGGTGGGTATGGCCGGGCGTTACCAGCTCGACGGCGTCGATCTGAGGATATTGTCGGAACTCCAGGAAGACGGCCGCGTCCGCAACAATGAGCTGGCCCATCGTGTCGGCGTCTCCGCGCCGAACTGCCTGCGGCGGCTCAAATCCCTCGTCAGCCGCGGCGTAATCAAGGCAGTCCGCGCCATTCTGGACGAGCGGCTCCTGGGCTACGAGGTGATCTCGTTCGTCGCTATCCAGCTCGGCAGCCAGGCCCAACCGGTTCTGGAGGCCTTCGAGATCTCCATTGCCGCCATTCCGCGCATTCAGCAGTGCTGGCGGATCTCCGGCGATACCGACTATCTCCTGAAGTGCGTGGCTCCGAACGTGGAAAGCATGCGGCAACAGCTCCTGCAATTTGCTGCCATGCCGAACGTGAAGAACGTCCGCAGCTTTCCGGTGCTCGGCGTTGCCAAGGACGTGCCGCTTCCGGTGCAGAATATTGCCGCTGCGACCGCGCCGGTTGGTTAGAAAGCCGCAATCGGAAGCCGACGCCGCTGCGCCTCAATTCATCAAACGTGGACACCGAGGCTGGTTTTGCAGAGCTCTCGTGGCGGATTCAAGCAAGGTCTTTTCGAGTGTTCCCCGTAATGACTCGGACCAGATTTGAGAGGTGCGATCTCCAAAATCCAGAAGCCCAAATATGAACCGTCGATTTCGCAAGAGGCTCGTTAGCGCATCGGTAGACAGGAAAGGGCTCGAAAGGTCTCCTTGCCAGTCTTCAGGAGCAACATCTTTGTAATAGTCGCTCGCTCGTACCCTCACGTTAACATGAAGTATGCTGCCGCTCTGAAAGCCCGACGTCTCTTCGGGTGAGAATTCGGAGGGCCTCGCCGCAATAACTCGGTCGAGCTTGACTGTTAGCGACCATCTAAAAAAGCAGAAGGAGCGATGACTTTCCTTGCAGTGCTCTGGAATGCTGACCGATGGAGAGTCTTGCGTAACAGTAGCGACAACAAAGACCGCTGGAATACAGGCCATCTGTTGTGGAGTGGCCGGTTTCATAGCGTTCACGGTGCTTGAATTAAGATAAGCCAATAATACGAAAACGCATGCTTTAGTCGTGCGCACTCCTGCCTCCAATTCCTACGCTAACGATACTTGGTGCGAAACTCGCGCGGCGAAGCGCCGGTCCAGTTGCGGAAGGCGCGCGAAAAACTCTTCTCGTTGCGAAAACCGGCGATCTCGGCGATCCGCTTGATCGGCGTGCGGCCGCGCATCAAGGCTTCCCTGGCGAGTTCGAGCTTTGCCTCTTCCTTCAACGCGCGCAGCGAAGTTGCCTCGTCGTGCAGGCGACGATGCATGGTGCGGGTCGACAGCGCAAGCTCGCTTGCCACGTCATCGGCGGTCAGGATCCGACCGCGTGCACTGCGCAGCACGCGCCTGATCCGCTCCACCATCAGGCGGTCGCGCCGGTAGGGCAGCACGGTCAGGCGCAGCGCCCCCTTCAGCATGTTGTCGAGATCGGACGGGCTGCGCTTCAGCGGCAGCGCCAGATAGTGCTTGTCGAAGGTGATGCCGGCGCGCTCGGCATCGAAGCGAACATTCTTGCAGAAGATTGTCGGATAGACCGAGACGTGGCGCGGCTCGCCATGGGGAAATTCCGCCGCGCGAAGCGCGATCGCGGAATCCACGGCCCAGCAGGAAAAGCCGAGCACGTAGCGCAGCAGCGTCACCAGGCAGAACTCGCGCAACGGCCCGAGGTCGCGCTGCTCGCGAAGACGGATCACGGCCGTATCGCGGTCGACGCTAAGCTCGAACAGCACGTCCTCGGTGAGGATGCGGTGATGCCGGCACCAGCGCTTCAGCGCCACCTCGAGATTGGGAGCGGTGATCGAGGCCCGGCACAGCATGCCATAGGTGCCCCAGGGCAACCGGCGCGAGAACCAGCCGAGCGCCTCGTCGTCGAGTTCGCGCATGGCATGGCCCGCCAGGGCCTCGAACTGGGCCGCCGTGACCCGCCCATCCGCCGATCTGAGCAGGTCCGCCGGCACCTGGCTCCTGGCTAGCGCCTCGGCCGCGTCGCGGCCATATCGAGCGTAGGCGGCAACCACCCCGCGCACGAAGGCGGCCGGTGTCACGGCGCGGCGAGGAACTGCTGCGGTGGCTTGAAAAGGCATGCCGAATCCTCGCCAACTATGGCGGAAAATGCAACCTTTTCGACGGCCCGAATGCCCGATCGGGGGTAGGTTTGAGGGCAAGACAAGACTGGAGGAGCAGCTCATGAACATCCCGAGCATCGATTTCGACCTGGGCGAAGACATCACCATGCTGCGCGATACGGTGCGCGCCTTCGTGGAGGCCGAGGTCGCGCCGCGTGCCGCCGAGGTCGAGAAGGCGAACCTGTTTCCCGCCGACCTCTGGAAGCGTTTCGGAGATCTCGGCCTGCTCGGGATGACCGCGCCTGAGGAATACGGCGGCTCCAACATGGGTTATGTCGCCCACATCGTCGCCATGGAGGAGATCTCGCGCGGCTCGGCCGCCGTGGGCCTGTCCTACGGCGCGCATTCCAATCTCTGCGTCAACCAGATCCGCCGCAACGGCAATGACGCGCAGCGCCGGCGCTATCTGCCAAAGCTGATTTCCGGCGACTATGTCGGCGCGCTCGCGATGTCCGAGCCGGGCGCCGGCTCCGACGTCGTTTCGATGAAGCTGCGTGCCGACAAGCGCGGCGACCGTTACGTACTCAACGGCTCGAAAATGTGGATCACCAATGGCGGCGACGCCGACGTGCTGGTGGTCTATGCCAAGACGGATCCGGAAGCAGGCCCGCGCGGCATCACCGCCTTCCTCATCGAGAAGGGCTTCAAGGGCTTCACCCACGGCCAGCATCTCGACAAGCTCGGCATGCGGGGGTCCAACACCTATCCCTTGTTCTTCGACGAATGCGAGGTGCCGGAAGAGAACGTGCTCGGCGGTGTGGGCGAGGGCGTCAAGGTGCTGATGTCCGGCCTCGACTATGAGCGCGCGGTGCTGTCCGGCGGTCCGCTCGGGATCATGGCGGCCTGCATGGATGCTGTCGTGCCCTACATGCACGAGCGAAAGCAATTCGGTCAACCGATCGGCGACTTCCAGCTCATGCAGGGCAAGCTTGCCGATATGTATTCGACCTGGCAGGCCACGCGCGCCTATGTCTATGCGGTGGGGCGCGCCTGCGACCGCGGCGGTCACGCGCGCTCGCTGCGCAAGGACGCTGCCGCTGCGATCCTCTACTCCGCCGAGAAGGCGACGTGGATGGCGGGTGAGGCGATCCAGGCGCTCGGCGGCGTCGGCTACACCAGCGAATTTCCGACCGGGCGTCTTTGGCGCGATGCGAAGCTCTACGAGATCGGCGCCGGCACCTCGGAGGTGCGCCGCATGCTGATCGGCCGCGAGCTGATGGCCGAGACGGCCTGAACGCATTTGGAATCGCCGCGAAAATGGTCCAACCTGTTGCGGCATCTCACCACGTCAATAGAAGCGCTGGACACATGCTGCTCCATTCCACCATCGATCCTTCATCATCGGATTTCGCAGGCAATGCCGAGGCTATGCGCGCGCTCGTCGCTGACCTGCGGGAAAAGCTCGCCGAGGTCGCCGGCGGCGGCGGCGAGGCCTCGCGCAAGCGACACACCGCGCGCGGCAAGATGCTGGCGCGCGAGCGCGTCGATCTCCTGGTCGATCCCGGCACTGCGTTTCTGGAGTTGTCGCCGCTTGCTGCCTATGGCCTGTACGGCGGCGACGTGCATTCAGCCAGCGTCGTCACGGGAGTCGGGCGGATCTCGGGACGCGAGTGCGTCATCGTCGCCAATGATGCCACCATCAAGGGCGGCACCTACTACCCGATGACGGTGAAGAAGCACCTGCGCGCGCAGGACATCGCGCGGCAGAACAATCTTCCTTGCGTTTACATGGTCGATTCAGGCGGCGCCTTCCTGCCGATGCAGGACGACATCTTTCCGGACGAACGGCACTTTGGCCGCATCTTCTATAATCAGGCGCAGATGTCCGCAGCCAGCATCCCCCAGATCGCCATCGTGATGGGATCCTGCACGGCCGGAGGCGCCTATGTGCCGGCGATGTCGGACGAGAGCATCATCGTGCGTAACCAGGGCACCATCTTCCTCGGCGGCCCGCCGCTGGTGAAGGCCGCAACGGGCGAGGTCGTGAGCGCCGAGGAGCTCGGCGGCGCCGACGTGCATTCGCGGCAGTCCGGTGTCACCGATCACTACGCTCAGAACGATGCCCATGCGATCGGGATTGCCCGGCGGATCGTGGGTACGCTGAAGCCGGCGACGCGGCCGAACCTCAACATGCAGCCGCCGCGCGATCCGCTGTTTGCGGCGGAAGAGATTTACGGCGTCGTGCCGGCCGACGGCCGCAAGCCGTTTGACGTCCGCGATATCATCGCGCGCATCGTCGACGGCTCGGAATTCGACGAGTTCAAGAAACTCTACGGCACGACGCTGGTGTGCGGTTTCGCCCACATTTGGGGCTATCCGGTCGGCATCATCGCCAACAACGGCATCCTGTTCAGCGAGAGCTCGCTCAAGGGCGCGCATTTCATCGAGCTGTGCTGCCAGCGCGGCATTCCGCTGGTGTTCTTGCAGAACATCACCGGCTTCATGGTCGGCAAGAAATATGAGGCGGGCGGCATCGCCCGCGACGGCGCGAAGCTCGTCACCGCGGTGGCGACCGCCTCGGTGCCGAAGTTCACCGTGGTGATCGGCGGCTCCTACGGCGCCGGCAATTACGGCATGTGCGGGCGCGCCTACAGCCCGCGCTTCCTCTGGATGTGGCCGAACGCGCGCATCTCCGTGATGGGCGGCGAGCAGGCCTCGATGGTGCTGAGCCAGGTCAGGCGCGACAACATCGAGGCCAGGGGCGAGAGCTGGTCCAAGGAAGAGGAAGAGAAGTTCCGCAGCCCCATTCGTGCGCAATATGAGAGCCAGGGGCATCCCTACTATGCGACGGCGCGGTTGTGGGACGACGGCGTGATCGATCCGGCCGATACGCGGCTCGTGATCGGGCTTGGGCTGTCAGCGGCGTCGAACGCGCCGATCGAACCCACGAAATTCGGCCTGTTCAGGATGTGACGATGGACCGCTCAAACCTCTACCGGCGCTTTCGCACGCTCCTGATCGCCAACCGCGGCGAGATCGCCTGCCGCGTCATCCGAACCGCGCGCGCCATGGGCCTGCGCACAGTCGCCGTCTATTCCGAGGCCGACCGCGATGCGATGCATGTCGCTCTGGCTGACGAGGCCGTTCTGCTTGGACCTGCGCGAGCGCGCGACAGCTATCTCAACGTCGAGCGATTGATCGAAGCCGCGCGGAAGACCGGCGCCGAGGCCGTGCATCCCGGCTATGGCTTCCTGTCGGAGAATGCCGAGTTCGCGCGGGCCTGCCTGGACGCCGGATTGGTCTTTGTCGGCCCGACCGCCGGGATGATGACGGCGATGGGCTCGAAGTCGGGCTCAAAGGCGCTGATGGAGAAGGCTGGCGTGCCGCTGGTGCCCGGCTATCACGGCGAGGCCCAGGACGAGGCGACGCTCGCAAAGGCCGCCGACAAGATCGGCTTTCCCGTGCTGGTGAAGGCTTCCGCCGGCGGCGGTGGCCGCGGCATGCGCATCGTGCGCTCGGCTGCCGAACTCGGGCCTGCGATCGTCAGCGCCAAGCGGGAAGCGAAAGCCGCGTTCGGCGACGACACCATGCTGATCGAGAAATATGTCGACAATCCCCGCCATATCGAGGTGCAGGTGATCGGCGACAGCCACGGCAATCTGTTGTCGCTGTTCGAGCGCGAATGCACTCTCCAGCGGCGGCACCAGAAGGTGATAGAGGAAGCGCCGTCGCCGACGCTCAATGCCGCGCAACGCGAGACCGTCTGCGCCGCCGCGCGCAAGGCGGCCGGCGCGGTGAGCTATGTCGGCGCCGGCACCATCGAGTTCGTCTCCGACGGCAAGGACGTGTTCTTCATCGAGATGAACACGCGCCTCCAGGTCGAGCACCCCGTGACCGAGCTGATCACCGGGATCGATCTCGTCGAGTGGCAATTGCGCGTCGCCTTCGGAGAGGCGCTGCCGCTGAAGCAGAATGAGATCCGCCTCAACGGGCACGCCATCGAGGCGCGCGTCTACGCGGAGAATCCGACGAAGAACTTCATGCCCTCGGTCGGCAGGATCTCGACCTGGCGTTTACCTGAGGATGCCGGCGGCCTGCGCATCGACGCCGGCTATCGTGAAGGCGATGTCGTCTCGCCTTATTATGATGCGATGCTTGCCAAGATGATCGCTTGGGCGCCGACGCGGGATGCGGCGATCGAGCGGTTGAACCGCGGGCTCGAGAATTCCGACGTCCGAGGCATCGTCACCAATATTCCGTTCCTCTCGGCGCTGATGACGCATCCCAAGGTGCGATCGAACGCGATGGACACCGGCTTCATCGAGCGGGAGCTGGCTGGGCTGACGGCGGCAGGCGCTGCGCCCGGCGAGCTCGAGCTGTGTGCGGCCGTCGCGGCGATCGTCAATGAGGAGCGCGCCGCGGCGCAGGCCGAGGCGAATTCGCCCTGGCGGGCCTTTGGCTGGCAGCCGGTCGGACGGCGCCAGCGCAGCTTCGCCTTCCGCGTCGGCCATGGACCGGAACTGAAGATTTCGCTGAATTACGGCAGCGGCCCGTCGACACTCGTCATCGGTGAGCGGGAGCTGGCTTTCGCGATGATGCCGAAGGAGGGCGGATTCGATCTGACGCTCGACGGTGTCAAGACCGCGGTTGCCGCGGTTATTGACGGTCATGAGCTCTATCTGCGCACGCGCAATGGCCGGTTCGATCTGCACTGGGTGGACCCGTTCGGCGGCGAGAGCGAGGAGCATGTCGGCGAGGACAAGATTGCAGCGCCGTTGCCGGGCACGGTCGTGGCGGTGCTCGCGGAGGAGGGGGCCAAGCTAGAGAAGGGCGCACCGATCCTGACGCTGGAAGTGATGAAGATGGAGCAGACGTTGCGCGCGCCGTTTGCTGGCGTTCTGAAAGCAATCAAGTGCAAGGTCGGCGACATTGTGCAGGAAGGCGTCGAGCTTGCAGAGGTCGAGCCTATCGGCGAGTAAGATCATGAGCGACCAGGTCCGCATCATCGAAATGGGGCCGCGCGACGGCCTCCAGAACGAGAAGACGCCGGTCAGCGTGGAGGCGCGCATTGCCTTCATCGAGGCGCTGGTCGCGGCCGGCCTTCACACCGTCGAGGTCGGCGCCTTCGTCTCGCCCAAGGCAATCCCGCAGATGGCAGGCTCGGATGCCGTGCTGCACGGCGTGAGCCACGTCAAGGACGCCGAATTCCACGTGCTGGTGCCGAACGAGAAAGGCTATGACGCCGCGCGAGCCGCCGGCGCGAAAGTCGTGTCCGTGTTCGCGGCAGCCTCGGAAGGATTCTCCCGGGCCAACATCAATTGCTCGATCGCCGAGTCCATCGAGCGCTTCAAGCCGGTCCTTGCCCGCGCCAAGGCCGATGGCGTGAGGGTGCGCGGCTATATCTCCTGCGTGCTGGGGTGCCCCTTCGACGGCGAGATCAAACAGAAAGCCGTCGCCGATCTTGCCGAGACGCTGTGGGATCTCGGCTGCTACGAGATTTCGCTCGGCGACACCATTGGTGTCGGCACGCCGACCAAGGCGAAGGACATGCTGCGCGCGGTTGCCGCCAACATCCCGGCCGCCCATCTCGCGATGCATTTCCACGACACTTACGGCCAGGCACTCGCCAATCTCTATGCGGGAATGGAGGAGGGCATCCGCGTCATCGATTCCGCCACCGGCGGGCTCGGCGGCTGTCCGTACGCGCCCGGCGCGACCGGCAATGTCGCGACCGAGGACGTCGTCTACATGCTCGAGGGCATGGGAATCAGGACCGGCGTCGATATGGAGAAGCTGCTGGTTGCCACCAACGAGATCAGCCGACTGTTGGGCCGGCCGCCGGCGAGCCGGGTAGCCAACGCGATCAACGCGAAGAAGAAGCGAGCGAAATCGTAGAGCGTGTGAGCCAATTCGCTTTTCTGCATTCGACATCAAGGAGCGGTAGCGCCCCTTGATGGCAAGGAGCCGGCGGCGTCAGGCCGTCCGGTGTGCTTCTACGGTCTATGCTTTAGCGAGATAGTGTCCCTGCAAGATGTTGTTGATGAGGGCGTACCAGAGCACGACGGCACGGACCTTCTCGATACCGCGCACGGTCAATTGCCTGAGGTCCCAGTTCCGCCATCGGGCATGGATGCATTCGCAGATCGTGCGGGCCTGGTACTGTGCCTTGCCGGCTTCGCTG
>NZ_AXAS01000093.1 GCF_000472925.1 Bradyrhizobium sp. Ec3.3 | reverse complement strand
TCCGCCAGTTCCAGTTCCTTGTCGGTCTGCCGCTCATTGCAGATCAAGCCGCCCAGCCGCACGCCGCCCGAATTGGCATACTTCAGAATGCCCTTGGAGATGTTGTTGGCGGCATACATCGCCATCATCTCGCCGGACATGACGATATAGATCTCTTGCGCCTTGTTCTCACGTATCGGCATTGCAAAGCCGCCGCAGACGACATCGCCGAGCACGTCGTATGACACGTAATCGATGTCCTCGTAGGCCCCGTTCTCTTCCAGGAAGTTGATCGAGGTGATGACGCCACGGCCGGCGCACCCGACGCCCGGCTCCGGACCACCGGATTCGACGCAGCGAATATCCTTGTAGCCGACCTTCAAGACGTCCTCGATCTCGAGGTCCTCGACGCTGCCGGCGCTTGCCGCGAGAGACAAGATTGTGTCCTGTGCCTTGGCGTGCAGGATCAGGCGGGTCGAGTCCGCCTTCGGGTCGCAGCCGACGATCAGGATCTTGTGACCCAACTCGGCGAGTGCTGCGAGGGTGTTCTGCGAGGTCGTCGATTTGCCGATACCACCCTTGCCATAAAACGCGATTTGCCTCCGTGAAGCCATGTTGCTCTCCATCAACCGATTGCCAATGATTTCGCGTTGGACTTACGCGAGATTATTTCTCTCTCAGAAACGTGCGCACGCGGGCGTCGGGAAAGAGAACAGCGCTCGCCATACGCGCCGGCGTGGCCTCAGCCCTCACTCGCAGTTGCGGCATCCAAGTAGCAACTAGCGTGCCATTCGCCGCGCGTGCTTTAAGCGCCTACTCGAAAACGGTCGACAGACGCAATTGACGGGCGCTTCGCCGAACCTTTTGTTGTTCTGTCAGAAACAGGACAAGGATTACGCCTCTGAAAACGCGATTTTGCTGCGACTGCGACCGCACACAACGGAACAAAAATTGCCAACTCTGTATCGTGACGCGATTTGAAAGGAAGGTGACATGCAGTTTGGCGTCGAGACAGACAAGGCTGTAAGCGGCGGCGCGTGTTCGATATCGACCAGGAAAAGATCACCTATGCGGCGTTGCAGTTCCTGCTTCATGACGAGATCGAGCCCCACGAGCTGGCCACGCCTGAAGAGGCCTATGCCGCGAGCTTCGACTGACTCGTCCCAGATGTTGCTCGGTGTCACCTTGCTGAAGAATAGCGGACTGGACCTGATTGGCGAACTCACCGGAAAGTTCGAAGGTTTCCGCATTCTCATCGTTACTGACACGTCCGACGAGGTGAGCGCACTTGAGCATGTGAAGGCGGCGCACTGGCACTGTGGTCACACCGCTGACGTTGAATGGCGTGGGCAAGAAGGTCAACACCATCTAGGGCCACGGTAAAGCAGCGCCAACGATCCTGCTTAGCGTGATGAAATGGGAATCTTGACATGACTACGGTTCTGTTTTGGCAGAAGCCCGGCTGCGGAACGAACGCGCGCCAGATTTGCGCGTTGGAGGCAGCGGGTCATCATGTCGTGGCGAAGAGCTTGCTGACCGAACCCTGGACCGCGTCCGATCTATGCACATTCTTCGGTAACACGCCGGTTCGGTCCTGGTTCAACCCAGCCGCGCCGCGGGTGACGTCGGGCGAGGTCGATCCGGCGACGATCGACGCAGCCGGCGCGATCGCCTTGATGCTCGAGGATCCGCTGCTGATCAGGCGGCCGCTGATCGAAGCCAATAACGCAAGATGTGCCGGATTTGACCGCGAGCCGGTCCCGTCGCTGCTGGGCTCAAGCCCGAGGCGAGAGCTTCAGAACTGCGCACGAACGGAGAAGGCGCCGCGGTGTGCGGAGGTGTGATGTGTTTGCTTCGTAGGTGGTATATCACACGAGCCTCTTGTGGGAGAAAGTGGCGCTAAGCGGAGGCGAGTTCCACGCGATCGGATACAAGACGTGCGGGCTCTGATTCCGAACCGGAGCGCCAAGGGTTTTCTCCGCTTGCAAGCGGCGATCTATAATTTGCGTTGCTCTCAAGGCCGCCGATGAGGTCCAAGCGGAAGTATCAAAACACACAAGAAAGAGGGACCTTATTTCAGGCCAGCTTTGAGTATGAATCTGAACAACTATCGATTGAATATTCGCATATCCGCGCTCAGGCCTGCATTGCCCGCGTGGATGTCAAAGTCCATCAGCCAGGTGCTCGTAGCCCATGGCTGAATGCTATCTGGCTCTCTCTCGTGACGAGCTGCTTGAGGCTCTCGGCGTTGTTGCCACGGCTTCAGGCCAGCGGGTTCATTTGCTGGAAAAGGACATTTGGGTTGTTTGGGCCCTCCACGCGCGCGGAGGCGATGCCGTGGTGGACGCAGGTGTGAAGTCTTCTTCGTAGGCGGTGTTGCACTATCCTGGCCTAGTTCTGGAAGAGAGCGGCATTCCGCACAGTGGCCCCACGGCCGAGCGTCCCCTGAGCGCCATTTCGCGAGGTAAAGAGCCCTCGCAACGCCGATGCGATGCACCGGCGTCCTTCTTAGAGTGGCGGGAGACGGCCGATGGCGCCGTCTCCCGTAAGTTGAAAGCAAGGAACCGCTAACTCCGCGCGAGCACCATGACGAGCCGGTCGACGCGACGGCCATTCTTCAGATGGGACTCGACAATCTCGTCAATATCTTCCGGAGTGCTCGGACGATACCAGACACCGTCAGGATAGACGACCATCAGAGGACCAGAGCCGCAGAAGCCGAGACAATCGGCTGCGGTCAAGCCGATATCGGTCAACCCACCCGCCTCGATTGCTTTGCCGAGCCGTTCCCATAAGGGTCCTCCGCCCGCCGCCCCGCAGCTGCCGTGCGGATGGTCGGGAGGGCGCTGAGTATGGCAGGCGAAAACGTGATGCCGGTAGAGCTGTGGGAGTTCGAACTCGTTCATGTCGTTGCTCATACTTCTATTACCGCAATGCGATGTCGTAATGGCCGCGAGAATCTCCTTTTACATAGAGTTGCACGACAATCAGCCCGTTCGAAAACGGCTTGATGTCACCCCCACAATTTAAGTGCTTAATGCATTGTTCGCTCATTATGTCTCCTTGCAAGTGACTCGTTTCGGCACGGGGGTTTCGAGCACGAGCGCGTCGAACGTGTCGATCGTTTTGCTCCCTAACGCGGCATAGATCATCCGATGCTGTTGGATGCGGCTCTTGCCGGCAAAGGCCTGCGAGACGACTCGTGCCCCACAGTGGTGTCCGGTGCCCGCCAGATCGGTCACGATCACATCCGCCTCCGGAAGCGCCTCGCGGATCAAGGCCTCAATTGCCGGCCCAGCCGTCACCATGTCGCTTACTCCTGCTCTCGCCCGGTTTCATGCAAGCTCCAAACCAATTCTCGACAGGACCATTTGAAAAGACTTCCGCCGACACGGATGGAAATGACGCGCGTCGGTCGACAATCCCGCGGGCGGACTGTCGCGAAGATAACAAGGATATATCGATGGCCGACATCATCGTCGCGTTACGGCGATGGGCTTTGTTCCATGAATTCCTGGCTCGATAACTCACGGCAGCTCAGTACGACTACGACCGCATATTCCGGGAGCTTCCTCAGATCTTTGAGCATTCCGCGAATCATGGCTGGTAGTCCGTATGGATCGCGATCTCGGCGGCAAGCCGGAGTGACGATAGCCCCATGGTCTTGCCTTCCGGGAGGATGACGAGCGAGGTCTTTTTCTCGTCTTCTGCATTTTTCGGCTGTTCAGTAGATCGCCGCGCCCGCGCCTACATTGATTGAGGCGTCTTTCATGGTCTCGACAATGAATTCGATCTGGCTATCAGTGAGATGCGTATGAAATGGCAGTGCGACGGCGCGATCGGAGATCTTTTCCGTCACCGGCAGATCGCCACGGCGATAGCCCAGATCAAGATAATGCCGCTGCAGATGCAGAGGATGGTTGTAGGCCGCAGCCTCGGTCTGCTCAACGCGAAGATCCTCGACGATCGCGTCGCGGCTGGAGCGCGTGAAACGCGTCCCGAGATGGACAACATAGAGGAACCAGTTCACTTCGGTCACGTCGGGTCCGACATAGGGCGGTTTGATGCCTTCAAACGCCTGCATATGCGCCGCATAAAACTGTTCAATCAGCCGGCGACGCTCCAGGATCTCGTCGATACGCCTCAGCTGCGTAATCCCCAGTGCAGCGGACAGATCGCCCATTTCGGCTTGATATGGCGCAGCCGAACCGACGGTAACGGAAGAACGCTCGTCCGACCGATGCGAACGGTGACGACGAAGTGCCACAGCAAGATCGATATCATCGGTAACCACTATGCCGCCTTCGCCGCAGGTCAGAAGCGAGGGCTGCGCGAAGTCGAACACAGCGACATCGCCGAAGGTCCCGACCAATTGGCCCTTATAACGTGAGGCGACGGCCTCAGTGGAATCTTCCAGCAGCAGAAGATTACGCCTTCTCGCGATATCGCGCAGCTCCGACCAGGCTGCGGGATGGCCATTGGTGTTGCCGGCGAGGATGGCGCGGGTCTTTGGCGTGATGCGCTCCTCGACTCTCTGCGGAGCGAGCGTCCCGGACCAATAGTCGATGTCCGCAAATACCGGCCGCGCACCGGCGAGGCTGACCGCGTGCGCGGTTTCACGATATGAATAGGACGAGGCGATCACCTCGTCGCCCGCGCCAATGCCGCAAGCTTTCAGAGACAGCAGAAGGCCGATGGTTCCGCTCGGTACCGCAACGGCATAATTCCGTCCGAGATAGGTGGCAAATGCCGCCTCGAATTGTCCTGTGAGCGGACCGTTAGAGAGACGCGGCGAGCGCAACACGCGATCTACTACCGCGATTTCGGCCGGGGTAATGTCGGGATCTGACAACGGAATCAAGGATTCATGGCCCGTTGGAACCGGCTCTTCGTCCGCCTTGGCAACGAGGCCGTGGCCTAGGGCTGGTCCGGTCACGGCCCGACCGCCCGCGTGGCGAGCACAATGCCGGTCGCTCGCGTCGGATCGTCCGTGATCCGGGCACAATGATCCGCGCTATCGAGCAAATGCAGGTCGAATTGTCCGACGCTGTGAAAAGGCGTCTCGGTAAGGTCAGACGAGTCGCAGCGGATCCAGGCGAGATGCGGGTACCTCTGTCGCAACACCGCATAGGCTTGAGAAGCATCATCGGATGACGCGAGCGCCCGCTCGATGTCCGCAATTTCGCCTGCTCCCAGGGCCATCGAACGGGTCCTTATTGCCAGAACACGCGTTCCGGATCGGCGTTCAATAGATCGGTAACTGCTGCCAAGCGCTGGTGCGTGGAGTGCAGTTTCCAGATGCCCTGCTTGTGATCTTTTCGGAATACCTGCCAGTTGGCGCTTGCCCCGTCATGCCGCAGCATGGCTACGTCAATGATGCCGCCCTTAACGTCGATATTGCGCGAGCAGCATGGGCATTCGATCAAGTAGCCTCCGGCAACTCCGGTGATGTGGGCTGAGACATAACGGTAGCGCTCTCTCGACCTCAGCGCGCGCTCGATGCGCCTGCGATCGATGTCGTTGGGGTGCGCGGGTAGGTCCGGCTTTATGTCTAAGGCCACGTTCATCGCGTCTACTTCCTAGACCAGGCCGATTTCTCTTTCGAGGCAACCGACGACCAAGTGCTCACCGAACTTGACAAGATAGATCGGAAGGTTCGCTTCCGTGTGCCGGCGAACTTGGACGATCTTGCCGATGTCGCCGAGGCTGACCAGGAGCCCTTCAGCTGGGGCATCGGGAAAGGATCCGTCATTGGTCAGGTCAAACATCGCCTTGACGCGCTGGCCCCGCTGATATTTTGGCAGCCTGGCTTCAATCATCGTTGGCTCCCGGCAAGTGCAGGTCCTCGACTTCGGCGCGTGGTATGACCGGATCGAGTTCCTTGCGCTTCATGCCGACCCGGTGACCGCTTTGGATGAATTCAACGCCGTAGATGTAAAACCGCTGCAAGAAAGTGCCGATCGATATGACGTAGCCGACCTCGCCCTTCTTCGCCAGGATGTCGCCGATCTCTTTGCCGGCGTAGGTGCCGTCATTGCGGATGGTGCGGTTGGCCCGCACCTTCTCGCCAAAGTCGAAGAAAGGTGGTGCCGTCAGCTCGACGATGTCACTGTCAGCCACAATATTGCTCATGCCGGGGTCCCCTGTTCTTGTCCCGGCTACCGGGCAAGTCGCGAGCGCGCGACCTCGCGCACCAGGCTATATGGGTCATCGACAAGGCCTATGAGCTCGGAGGGTACGATCCGGCTTGCGACCTCATGCCGGATACGCCAATCCGGGTCGTGGCGCAGAAGCCACAATAACTCCGCCGACAGGCGTTGAGCGACCTCCAACCGCACCAATGCGTCACGGTCGGCGACCAGGCTGAGCAACCATTTCTCTGGGAGGCGTCGCGCCACGGCGCGACGGACCTCAGCGTCCTCGTCGCGGATCATTCCGCGGAGCAGCAACGGCGCAATCCGCCGCGCAACCACAAGGCGGACGTAGTAGTATTCATCCGAGGACATCGGCAGCAGTTCGTCACCTTCAAGCAGTGTCGCGACCCACATCCTAACTTCGTGATGAGGGTCGTTGCGAAGTTGCAGGGCGAAACGCTTGGGCAGGCGACGGACGGCGCTCCAACGCACGGTTTCGTCGTGATCGTGGAGCAACCGCGGCAGCAGGAAGACGTTGGCGAATCTCGCCGCGATCGCGCGCACCTCAAAATGCGGGTGAGCGAGGTAGGCGTCGGCGAGGCTCGGATTCCTCTCGAAGAAGTGGTCGATACGTCGGGCATAGCGGTCGTTGACGCAAGCATGCTTGAGTTGACAGCAGCCAGTGCGATTCAGAGCAATATGCGCGCAGCAGGCGCAATTGATCTGATTACCCTGCCAATTTCTGGCCTCGTCAATGTCCTCACTCATCCGCCTGCCCCATGCGTTCGAGGACACGTAGGAGAACCTTGGCACCGATCTTATCGGTGGGGTCGATCTCAAGAAGCTTTTGAACGGCTGACCGCCCTTCCTCGGTTTGACCGAGGCGCATCTGCAAATAAGCGTATCCTTTCAGCGAGAACAGAAAGAACCGCGGCAGAATATCTTCATATCGACCGAACGCCGCATCATGGGCACGGACAAGACGCCAGTCTGATGGGAGATTGTTCATCTCCGACGCCTTGCTTATGCAGAGCTTGGCAAGCTGAAGCGCCTCGGCGAGCCGCGCCTTATAGAAATAGAAGCGAAATAAGCCGATCAGCACTGCCGCATGCCCTGGTGCCAGGCCGACGGCCTTGCGCAGGTGGCCTTCGGCGACCTCATCAAGGTGATAGGAGAGGCTTGCTTGCCACAGGTGATGCTCGGCCTCGCTGGGCAGCCCACCTCCAAGCAACGTCCTGGCGAGGAGCGCCTCGTTGATCTCGGATTGCGGACTGAACAGAGCATCTGGCATCGCGGGTCGCCTCTTGAAATCAATGGTCCCCGCAAGAGACTTGCATGCGATCTTGCAATACGAACCCGGTCCGCTTCGGCTTGTCAACGAAGTCGGCCGTCACATCGTCGTGCCGGCTGATCCCACAGACAAGCCCGGAACATCCACTTGGGCTGATCGCGAGACAAAGGTCGCAGCCGGCGCGGCCGCCGGCCTGGAGCATCATTCGGATGGCTCGTCGCACCAATCGTATGTTCCAGAAGTTCATGTCATTTCCTTCGCTCAACTGCCCGCCTGGTAGCGTGCAAGCGAGGTGTCAAGGACACAGGTATTGTCGACTGGGCAGACCGCCACGCATTGCGGCTCGTCGAAATGGCCGACGCATTCGGTGCACTTTTTAGGATCAATCATGAATGTTCCGCCCTTCTCCGCGATCGCGACATTGGGGCATTCCGGCTCGCATGCCGAACAGCTCGTGCATTGAGCGGCGATGATCTTGAACGGCATGTTTTTCCTCTCTCATGCCGCGAAAATCAACGCGCCTTGGCGGATCGCAGCATCGCCGCGTTCGACATGTTTGATCGCACCGCTGGTGACCCTGTCGAGATAGGTCTTGAACCAGGCGATCGTCGACTTATCGATAGGCTCATAAGCGTATTGATCGACGGGCTCTACGCCGGCCTTGACCAATTCCGCCCTGGGACAGCCGCCAATTTTGGCGATGAATACTGCGTGGCAATCGTTAATGGCACGGATGATGGTCTCGAGCTTTCCCTCTTCGGCATAGCCACCCTGGCAATACAGATCGACGCGGCGATGGCCAATGAACTTGGCGCCGCCGCTGGAGAGCTCATAGACTTGAAACTCCTTGGCGTGACCAAAGTGCTCGTTTATCAGACCCGAGCCCTTGGTCGCGACCGCCACCAGGACCTTCGTATCGCCGAGGCTAACTGCGAGTTCCACAAGGTCAGCGTGCTTGGCCGCGGCCTTGGCGCGGTCGTCCTCGACTTTGGCCTGATAAGCGTTGCGGCTCTCGACATCGTATTTGATGTCGCTCGTCGCGAGCTTTTCGGTGGTGAACTCCGCGCTGCGGTCTTCGCCTAGCAGCCCGATCGCATCGGCTCGGCACTGTCGGCAGTGGCGCATCATATGCAGCTCACCCTCGCAGCTATCCTGCAGCGCCTTTAGTTCCAGTGCCGTCGGGCTGCGCTGGCCCTTCACACCGAAAACGGTTCCGTATTTGGGGGACGAGATCAACGGCATGATGTTGTGCAGGAAGGCGCCGCGCGACTTCACTGCCTTACTCACTTCGACGAGGTGTCGATCGTTGATTTCGGGGATCATAACCGAGTTGATCTTGCAGAGAATGCCCCGCCGAGTGAGCATCTCCAGGCCCTGGAGCTGGCGTTCAGTGAGGATCTTTGCGGCTTGGACGCCCGTGTATCGTTTGTGATTGTAGAAAATCCAAGGATAGATCTTTGCCCCGATCTCGGGGTTGATCATATTGATCGTGATCGTGACGTGCTCGACGTTGAGCTTGGCAATGGTGTCGATGTGATCGGGTAGCGCGAGACCGTTGGTTGACAGGCACAGCTTGAGATCCGGTGCAAGCTTGTGCACGAGCTCGAAGGTCTTGAAGGTCTTTTCGGGGTTCGCGAGCGGGTCGCCAGGACCGGCGATACCGAGCACGGTCATCTGCGGAATCGTAGAGGCAACGGCCATCACTTTCCTGGCCGCCTGCTCAGGCGTGAGCCTCTCGCTGACCACGCCCGGACGCGATTCATTGGCACAGTCGTACTTGCGGTTGCAGTAATTGCACTGGATGTTGCAGGCTGGCGCGACCGCGACATGCATGCGCGCATAGTGATGGTGCGCTTCCTCGCTGTAGCAGGGGTGCTTTTTCACCTTTTCCCATGTCTCAGCTGGAAGATCACTGTGGCCTGCCGGCGAGCCGCATCTAACTCCGCCGCCGCGACTACTCTTGCCACAGCCCTTGTGCTCGGCAATCGACTGCGTGATCTCGCCGTCTTCAATGGCGTCGCTCGATGATCCCCGATGCATTGGAGTCCCCATTTACCCAGTTCTCCCTTCAAGCCTGAGAAATTTCTCGGTATCTAACGCTCAGCAATCGGCGTGCCACGGCTCGGCGCGCAACTTTCATGATCTTGTTCAACAAGTTAGGAAGCGCTTTGGTGTGCCTCTTGCCCGGGCGTGTTGGAAAGCCGACATGCGTTGTGATCGAAACGGCACGTAGCGGCGCGAGAAGATGTTGACTGAAGGTATGGCCGCTGCTTTCTCTCTTTTTTGCTGGAAACATGGCTCGTCAGGTGGCAGCGAGACGGTGTAAGAGCTGCCTGGCCAAACGCTGGTCAAATGCCCACGCGAAAAGCCTCCCTAATCTGCCAAAAGGATCTCGACGGCACGTGCAAGCGGAACTGCGAGTGGCGTAAGGCCTTGGTCGACCAGAAAGCGGAGCTCATTATTAGAGAGCGTGTCGGGCTCGACCACGGCATAGTGAACGTCGGACGAGCGCTTTGACACCTGTCGCGCATAGGTGCGCAGGAGCTGGTCGTTGAAGCGGCACCCCAGAAACAGGAAGTTGCGGCCGGTGCGGCGAGCCTTCACCTCGCCGGGAATCGGCGTCTGTATGTCGATTTCCGTGAGCACCTCAACATAGTCGGCATCGGAGACCAGGAAATTCTTGGCCGGGGCAACGCTGCCGTGCGGCTTGTAGAGGATCGTTGTCCAGCTTTTTGCAAGAGAGCAATCGACTTCATTGCCTGCGGAATCGTAGAAGCGATACCAGCGATCCTCACGCAGACCGGCGCGGGTGATGCCCTGGATCTCGCCCCAATTGCTGTGTCCCGCCAGCGCATTTCGCATCGCGTCATCGTACCAGCTGTCGACGATCAGCGGCAGCCGCAGCGTTGCAAGATACCGCTGTAGCTGCGCTGGCGCGATCGGCGCGCTAAATGCGTCCGCCATCATCGCTGTTACGGTGGTGCGGTGCCTCGTGCTTTCGATGTGCTGTGCGGAGGCCCAGGCGTTCCCTCTCGTGCGCCTTGGCAACGTCACCTTGGTGCCGAAGAATGCCGCCAGGTCCTCCGGATTCATCGGCGCGCTCGTGTTCGACGATCCCACTAAGCCGGGCCCGAGATAGGGAACGACATTGCCACGACGAAGCCCCTCCGCGACCCTGCGCAGCATGGCTTCGGCAACTGGCCGACCAACGAACTCGATCCGCGGAGCCGGCACGTTCACGTCTCTTCTCTGTCGCCGCCACGCCTCTTTGCGTTGATCGTAATCGGCAAGGTAGTGTCGCTCGTCATCGGCGGCAGGTCGAGCACCCAGCCATTAGCTATTCTGATCCAGCCGCCCCACAGCGTCTCGTGCTCGGATTCAACGATCCGCTCCTCAAGGTCCTTCTTGGGGACGTAGATCGAGAGACCAGTTTCAGGTGAACGACGAATGATGACTTTCATCTGATAGACTCATTGGATCGAAAGGTCGTTTCTGCACGCTCTGACCGCCCAGGTGGGGTCCCTCTCAATTTCGCGATGATATTTCGTAGCACAACGAGGACGTGATCGATCTCCTCGCTGGTGGTCTCGCGGGACAGCGAAAAGCGGATCGCGCCGTGCAACAAGGCAGACGGTACGTGCATCGCTCGAAGCACATGAGACGGTTCCATGGAGCCGGACGCGCAGGCTGATCCGAGGGACGCGGCAACGCCGGCGCGACTCAAATGATGGATAATTGCTTCACCTTCGAGATGCTCGAAGGCAATATTTGACGTGTTTGGCAGACGGCTCTCCTTGTCACCGAGCACCACGCACTTGCCGAAGTCGAGGACGCCATCCTCCAGCCGGTCGCGCAGCGCGGCTATTTTCCTGCGCTCCTGCCCGAGCTCTACGGCAGCAAGCTCCGCCGCCTTACCCAGCCCAATGATACCGGGGACGTTCTCGGTGCCGGAACGTCGGCGGCGCTCTTGCGGTCCGCCGAAGATCAGTCGTCTGAACTTAGTGTCCTTGCGCACATAGAGCGCGCCAACGCCTTTTGGACCATGCAGCTTGTGGCCAGAAAGCGACAGCATGTCGATCTGGGTCGTCTTCACGTCGATCGGAACTCGCCCCACAGCCTGCACCGCATCAGTGTGGAAGAGTGCGCCAGTGGATCGCGCCATCTTGGCAAGGACCTCCACTGGAAAGATCGTGCCGGTCTCATTATTGGCCCACATGACGGAGACGACCGCGGTATGCGGGGACAAGGCACGGCGATAAGCATCAATGTCGAGCCAGCCGGAGCAGTCAACAGGAATTAGATGGCATTTGTTGCCGCGACGGCCGAGCTCGTCTGCGAGCGAGAGCACAGCTGGATGTTCCACGGTCGTGGTGACGAGTTCGTCGCGTCGCTCCTGCACGGCAAGTGCCGAAAGGATTGCCGTGTTATCCGATTCGGTACCGCCCGAGGTAAAGACGATCTCGTGATCAAAAGCAGCACCGATCAGTGCCTGCACACTCCTGCGAGCCTGTCTTATGCTTTCTGCAACTTGCCTGCCTGCTGCATGGGCGGACGATGCATTTCCGAATTGCTCGGAGAAGAATGGTAGCATCGCAGCGACGACGGACGGATCCGTCCGAGTCGTCGCGTTGTTGTCGAGGTAGACCGACTGCACCGTATGCCTTCTTTAGTGTCGGGCTTTGGTGGATCCCGCGACCGGGATCAGGCGGACGAATGTGCCAAGCCGTTCGATGAGGCGCGCCTGGATGCCTTCTAGTGTCGCACTGGCGAGCTTGCAGAAGACGCAGGCGCCCGTAAGCTTGATCATGATCTTGTTGCCATCGATCCCAATAAGCTCGCAATCTCCGCCGTCACGCTTCAGATTCGGCCGAATTTCGTCGAGTACGGCGCGGACGATACGCTCACATTCGGTAGGTTTCGCGGCCGCCGATTGTCTCGTTTGTTCAGTCTCGACAAGCATGTTTGCACCTCTCCGTGGCGACTCGTCAGGAATGCGGCTCTAGCTAAAGGACTTGCCACATGAGCAGCCCGACTTGGCGTTGGGATTGTCAAAGGTGAAACCAGAGCCCTCCAGCGCCACCACAAAATCGATCGTCGTTCCGGCAAGATGCGGGTGATAATTCTTGTCGACAAACACCTTAATGCCGCCCCGCTCAATTACGGTCTCATCGGGCTTTGGCTCATCGGCAAGCCCCATTGCGTACTTGAACCCGGCGCAGCCGCCCCCTTCGACCATTATCCGCAAGCCCTTCGCCGGCTGCGCTGCCGCAGAGATCGCGCTCTTCACCGCATTCTCCGCGCTCTTCGTCAGACTAATCATCGCTTTCCCTCATCAGCTACGGCAGTTCGGGATGAGATTGGCAAGTCCCATGCCAGCAACCACACTCCCGACAATACTTGGCTTTTGCCAATGTCGGTCATTTGCGTTGCAGGGCGTGTCGGGCTTGCGACACGACGCTTTGCAGCTAGGGAACAATCTTGGCGCGGCGCCGTAGCGCCGCCGGCAGGGGGGTATGTCTGCCAAAGCCGCACAGACGAGGCCTTGCTTTTGGCTTTCGCTGCATGCGTGGGCCGACGGCAAACAATTTGCATGGAGCCGAACGTGGGTTCGCGCGGTTCGATACCTGCGCCAGCCACATCAAACCAGGAGGATTTCATGACGTCGATCGACAACACCGCTCTTGGCCGGCTTGATAAAGAAGGCCGCTTGCTTAATGCGGTGCTGAAGGGTCACACCACAAAGCCGGGCCGCTTCGGCTTCCGCGGCGATATCGCGCTAAGGTTCCAGGTGCAGGTGGCCGACGAGAAGCGCCCGCCCGACTATTCGATCGAGCAGGTATTAACGGTCGCGGACGAGGGAGAGACCACAATCCCTGTACTGGCTGGCTACCTGCATTCTCTTGCCTATCTTGCCGATGTCGCAAAGGTACTGGATGGCGCCTTGAGCCCGAACGGCACCTACTTCATGTTCTGCAATAATATCGATCTTCTGGCGAAATACCGCATCAAGATCGGTAACGTCACATTTCGCATACTGCCATGTGACGAGTCGACGGTTTGGAAGGAGATGATGGATCTCACTGGGGTCGAGAAGAACGACATCAAGAAGCTCGATACTGCCGGCAAGCTCGATTATCTGCTCGATGCCGCCAAGAGCATCAATGCCTCTTATGCCGAACTCTCCTACGAAGACGGCCTCGCCAAGATGCAGCCGGTGAAGAATCGCAACGAGAACCGCCCTGTGTGAGGTTCTCGCGTCAGATCTCTTCTTATCCCATATTGCCAGGGCTGTTGGCGTGGTGCTCGACTTGTCTGCCAGGCCAGACAATCGGACGATCAACAGTGCGGAAGTCTCGCATGCAAGCCCCCTCGGTACAGATTGCGGCAGTTCAAGTAAACGGCTGGCTTAAGCGGCTCGACGGCTACAATGCCCATCCTACGTCCAGGCTGCGCTAAAGGAGCGAGAGGGAAGATAGGTGGAGCTCTCGTTCTGTTTGACGGGACTCGATTTTAGCTGGCATCGCGGCGGACCCGTCCGACTATGTGCTGCGGCCCAAGGCGACTTTCCATCTGGCTGATTTCAGCGGTGCCGACGCGTCTCCCTTGGACGCGGAGGATCGTGTGATCCGGTAGAAGTCAACGCACTTGAAGCTCGACAAGCTCTGCCGCAGCTTTGGATCGTGAAGCTATATGTGGGGCGCCGCGCAGGAGGCAGAATAGAAATGGCAACGCTCGTCAAGACCACTCAGGACGGCCGCAAGCTCGAGGTGCTAGGGCTGGCAATCCTGCTTGGCGGAAAGCTCGAAGCTGGCGAGCTCATCGAGGTCAAGGATCATCCGTACCGCCGAGCAATCCTGGCCGCAGTACCGGACGCTACCCACATGGCCGGCCGCGTCCCGCTGACGCGCGAGGAAGCCGAGATCGTTCTCGCCGCCTTCAAAAAGGCCGAGGCGGATATGCTCGCCAACCCCATCTCCATCCAGGAGCGGTTTCGGATTGCCGCGATGATGAAGGCACGCGAACAGGGGATCGAGTAGCAAGAGTTGAGGCAGCTTTAGCTTCGATTTGACCGTCATTTCTCGGCGAACTGGTAACAAGTATTCGCGACATACCGAATTCTCGCGGACAAGCGCGGCAATGACGACGAGAGGCGCCAGCGCCAACACATTTTTAAAGCTTGCAGCGGCATAGGCGGAGCACCCACGCACTCATATCAAAGCCTTCTGACGCTATACAGGCTTGGCCCTATACAGAAGATCCCTAAAGACGTTTATCGCTTCTCTGTTCCCGATGGCTAAACTCAAGCAGCTGAAACGTGGGTTTGGCAGTTGGTCGGGCACACCCGGGCACAAGCGCCGCAGCCGATGCACGCTCCGTCATCGTTCAGCACCATGATCTTCTTCTCGATCTCATCATCATCGTCTTCGAGGTCGATCGTCTCGCCGTCCTCGTTGATGCCCTTCAGCATCATGACCTCACGGCCACACACCTTGTAACAGCGGCCGCAGCCTATGCACTTCTTTGGGTCGATGGAAGCCAGATACTCTGGCTTCCAGTCGCGGCCGTCGCGCGTTGCGAATGACATGGTTACCATCCGTCTGCTTTTTCCTGCGCTTTGAGATCCTCGCGCTTGCGCTCGAGCTCGTCGAAGGCGTCGTGGACCTTCTGGGCCACACTCAGGATCGAGGTCCAGTTGACCGGCAGTTCTTCGGCGAAATCGTGGAGATCCATCTTTGCCTGAGTCGCCTTGGCGGAAAGCTTCTTGATCTCGGCTTTCAGTGCTTCAAGATCGCTCATTCGTCACCTCAGTAGTTCGCAACTTCCGGGAACCTGCGGATCATCTCGATTCCGCGGTCGACATACATGTCACCTTCCGTGGCGAGTTTTGAGAGGTTGTCAAATCCGAAACGATGCACGTCGCGCAGCTGCTTGTTTACGACAATGAGCCGACCGCCGATCAGTACTATGCGGCCAAAGCCTTCATGGTGCATTTTCAGCATCGGCGAGACCATCACGCCGGTCGCCTTCTCAATGGACACGGCGACAGCGTTGAAGAACAATTCAAGCCGCCAGATCGTGTCCGGATCGGGGTCACCGACGATCGGCAAGGTACGGCGCTTCTCCCTGTCGAGAATATAGGGCTCGAGCAGCTCTAGGTCCTTCTTGTCCTCCCAAGCGCCATGGCCGTCCTCGGCGCGCCAGATTTTGACGAGCTCCTTCACAAAGGGCGCCTCTCCCGCAAGGCCGGGTTGGATCAATTCAGCCGCCTCAGTCATAGTCGTTTACCTCAATCCTCGAAATCAAACGAGCGTTCCTGGCCCTTGGCAAGCACCTTGCGCAACCAGGGTGGCGGTGAGCCCTTCAATACGGCTTCAAGCTTGACACAGAGATCGTCGATCGCTTCAGGCTGGTTCACCTTCATGGGATGGATGTTATTTGCGACGACGCGCGCGGCGCCTGAGCCGCCGATCGCCGCAACATAGAGAATGGAGCAGTCTTTGATAGCATCGATCTTCGGCGCGAGCTTGTCCTCGTTGCCGTCGTCCTTGAGGTCGCCGTCAAACTGGATGGCTTCGACGAAGCTGTGCCCCTCGGGCCTGACGTCATAGATGGCGATGTTTTTGGCCCAGCCAAAATGGGCATCGACGCGCTTCAGATCCTGGGTGGCGAATGCGACTTTCATCGGCGTAATTCCTCTCTTCGCGTCAATTGGGCCGCGGGGGAACGACATGCAGGCCGTTGTCGGTGATGCGCCAGGTGTCCGGCGTCGGCTGGCGGTTGTCCTCGCGGTCGGTAATGATGAGATTGGCAAGGTCAAAGATCAGCTCGCGCGTGCCGCGATAGCCGACGGTCAACTGGTGACCTGCGCCAAGGCGATCGAACATCGGAAAGCCGGCACGGTAGAATGGAATGTTCAGCCGTGCTGCCGCTTGGCGGCCGTGTGAATGGGAGATCAGGAGATCGCATTCGCGCGTTTTGGCAAGCTCCTCCAGATCTTCAAGATCGCCGATGATGACCTCTCCGATCCTGACGCGTTCGAGCACCGGAGAGGCCGTTGTCGTCACTGCCGCGGTCAGCTGTGCGCCCATCTCATAGAGCATGCTGGAAATGTCGAACAAGAGGTCCGGCTCGGCCCCAATGGCGAGCTTTCGGCCGCCAATATGGAAATGCGCATCCAGCATGGCGTCCGCGAGCTGGCCACGTTCCCGGCGGTATTTTGGGGGCACTGGTTTGCCGCTGATCTCGCTTACAGATGCGATGAATACATCGCTGGGGACGAGGCCACAGAGCCGCTCGAACAGCCGGAACGGCACGCCCGTCCTTGCTTGCATGGCCTCGGCCGCGCGCCTCATCTGCGCTCCGATCGCGATCGTCCAAGCCGCCTGCCCCATAGTCGCGATCTCGTCGACCCCGATCCCACCGATCGTGGTCGGCGTGAATTCATCGGGAATGTGACCGTCGAGTGAACCGGCGATATCCGGCAGGAAGGACGGCCTCAGCCCAAAATCCTCAAAAATCGTCCGCAGCTCGTCAAGGTCGCCGGGGGTCAGGTGGCAGCCAGGCAGGACATTAACGCGCGAGAGGTCGCGCGGTGCGGCCGCATCGACAGGATCGACAAGCACCTCGATTACGCGCGCCACGGTCTTTTCCCAGCCATCCTGAAACGCGTCCTTGAAATCCGGCGTCGAAACGTAGACGAGCGGCAATTTTTCGAGCTGCGGATGCTTCTGCCGGATAAGGCGGATGAACGCCTCGACGTCGTCACCCTTGGTCTCGGTGACTCCGGTCGAATTGATGCCGATAATTTCGGGCTTGGTACGGTTGTAGATATTGAGGATCGCCTGCTCGACATTCTCGTAGCCGCCGAGCACCGTGGCAACCTCGCTCATCGCGGTGGTCTGCAGCGGCACCGCCTCCTTGAAATGGCGGACAAACAGGGTCAAGCCGAAGGACGTGCAGCCTTGAGAACCGTGTAGGAGCGGCATTGCGCCCCGAAGCCCCAAGAAGGCAAAGGAGCCGCCGATTGGCTGGCTCATCTTGAGCGGATTGCTCGAGCAGGCCTTATTGGAACTGGTAACGATAGCCATGGCTTGGAACCTGCTTTGCCGTCCTACTCTGCCGCCTGCTGCGTGGACGTAGGCTGGGCCGCAGTCATGTCCGCGATGGCCCGCTCGCTGGCGCCGCAGACGTCGGGGGCCTCGGTGTGCTGCGCGATGTCATCGACCGTAGTCGAGCCGAGAGCGACCACACTCTCCTTGGTGACACCGAGATCAAGATTTTGGCAACGGAAGGCGCTTTTAGCGCAGCGGTCCTTTTCGACGCGACCCAGATTCGGATCAATATCGACAGTCGCCACATCTACCTGCGCAAGCGACTTGGCTTTCCAACTCACGTCGGCATCATCCCACGGCGCGGGCTTACGGAGCTGATCCCATATTGGGTTGTAGAGTGCCTTATCGATCTCTTCGATCAGCTTCACGATGCCGAGATAGCCCATATAGGCGTGGCAGCGCTCCTGATTGATATCGAGCCATGGAGTGGCGGTTTTCAGGGCGACAAATTGCGACTTGCCGCCCGAGAGCATGATGTCGGCTTTTGCTTCCTTGAGCATCGTGTACATTTCACGCGGCGTCAAATCCTCGATCATGTGAGCATCATGACCCATCAGTTTTTGAATGCGCTCCTTGTCCTTCATGGTTGATTTTTTTACAGACGTGCCGACGATCTCTAGCCCGGCCTCCTGCAAAGCTGCGACGACCGACCACGATTTCACGCCCCCAGTGACGAGCAGCACCTTTTTGCCGGCGAAACGTGGCTTGAAGAACTCGATCGCGGCCCTCGCCTTTGCTTCCTCGCGTGCGACTGTGAGCTCGGTACGTTCCATCAACTCGGCCGGCGCGCCGCGCTCGATCAGCATGCGCGCAATCTCGCGCAAAGACTCGCTGGAGTCCTGGATACCGTAGAATGATCCTTCGAAGAATGGGATGCCGTATCGCTCCTTCATCTTACTCGCGACATTGATCAGGGACTTCGAGCACACCATCATTGCCGCGCGCGCCCGATGTGAGCAGGCAACGTCGCCATATCTGCCATCGCCGGAGATGCAGGACAGGACGCGAATCCCGAGTTCGTCCAACAGCGGCTTGACCTGCCAGAATTCGCCGGACAGGTTGTATTCGCCAATGAGATTGATGTCGTAGGGGGTCGTGTAATCGGGTTCTTGGGTGCCGATCACGTATCGCAGCAGCGCTTCGCCGGCGAGCTTACTTCCAAGGTTCTTCGAACCGACAAATCCCGGCGCGTTGACAGGAATGATGGGCCTGCCGCATTTCGCTGTGGCGATCTTGCAGACCGCATCAATATCGTCGCCGATCATGGCCGGCACGCAGGTTTGGTAGACGAAGATCGCCGAGGGATCATACTTCCGGATGATTTCCCTTATGGCTTTGTATAGCCGCTTCTCGCCGCCGAACACGACATCGATCTCTTGCATGTCGGTCGTGAAGCTTCTGCGCCAGAGATCGGAGCCAGAGGAGGCAGACCCGCGATTGTCCCAGGAGTTTCCTTCGCACGCGATCGGGCCATGAACCAGATGAGCGACATCGGTAAATGGCTGCAGCGCAATCTTGGCGCCATCAAAAGCGCAACCTCCGGCGGCTCCGCCAGGCTGCAGTTGCTTGGTGCAGCCTTTCTTGCGGGCAGCTGCCGATTTGTTGGCGTTCTCGACGCAATTCGCCTCGTTGAAGACGCCTTGGATGGTCGCCGATAGCGAAGTCACGGTTGTCTCCTTCCGCGGACGTTTTCTGGTTCGGGCACGGTCGATAGGCCGGCTGGCGCCAGCGTCCCCACCTCACGGCGGCGATAAGCCGCAATGAGGCGGAGACACGCCCACATCAGCGGATGATGTCGAAGCTGTAGTCCGTTTTTCCGACCACGTTGGTGTTCTTATCGATCTCCTCAAAAATCTTATCGAGTATCTTCACCAGAACATTCATGCCCCCCTGATAACCCCAAACCGGATAGCGGTGATGATGGTGCCGATCGAAAACCGGGAAGCCGATACGGATCAGCGGCGTGCCCGTATCGCGCTCCAGGTACTTGCCATAGGTGTTGCCGATCAGAAAATCGACCGGCTCGGTGAACAGCAGCGAGCGCATGTGCCAGAGGTCCTTACCCGGATAGGCATGGCAGTCTTTGCCGAACTGCGAGCTGGCGAAGAGCGCCTGCATCTTCTCTTCCCAGGCCTTGTTGCCGTTGGTTGACAGGACGTGTGTCGGTTCGGCACCTAGCTCCAGCAGGAAGGTCGCCAAGCCATAGCAAAGGTCGGGATCGCCATAGATTGCAAACTTCTTACCGTGAATGTGTGCGCTGGAGTCTGCCATGGCGTCGACCAGACGACCGCGCTCTTGTTCCAGGAGCTTTGGGATTGCTTCGCCCGTAATGCGCGACAGCGTCATCAGGAAGTCGTCGGTCGCACTGACGCCAACCGGATGGTTGAACGCAACGACTTGCTGGCCATGACTCTCGATGAACGATAGCGTTTTCTCCGTACAATATTGCTGCATGGAGATGGTCGCCTTGGCGTGGATCGCATCCGCGGCGTCTTTCAGCGTCGTGCCGCCATCATACATGCGAAACTCACCGTCAGTGGGTGTGTCGAACACGTCACTGTTATCCGCAAGGATCGTGTATCTGATCCCCATCAATTCGAAAATGCGTTTTATCTCGCGGATGTTGCCTACGGTGTAGCCGTCGAAGCCGCCGATGAAGTTGATCCTGTCGTTCGGCTCGCGCTCAAGCTTGGGTTCAGACCCGGATTTTCCGTCCCAGAAGTGCTCGATGATGCCTTTCAGGGCGTTATCATAGCCGGTGACGTGGCTACCGACGAAGGCAGGCGTATGAGCAAAGGGAACGTCGAACTTAGCCGGCACCGACCCCTTTTCCTTCGATGTCTTGATGAAGGCGTTGAGATCGTCGCCGATCACTTCCGCCATGCAGGTGGTCGAGACCGAAATCATCTTCGGTTTGTACATGTTATAGCTGTTGGCGAGCCCGTCGATCATGTTGTTGAGGCCGCCGAATACGGCTGCGTCTTCGGTCATCGACGAGGAAACACAGGAGGTCGGCTCCTTGAAGTGTCGTGACAGGTGGCTTCGGTAGTAGGCGACGCAGCCCTGTGAGCCGTGCACGAAGGGCAAGGTGCCCTCGAATCCGACCGAAGCAAACACCGCACCTAACGGCTGGCAGGCCTTGGCCGGATTGATGGTCAGTTCCTCGCGCGCGAAGTTCTTCTCGCGATATTCGGGGGTTTTGGCCCATTCGCGGATACGCGCAACCTCCGCGGGGTCATGTGCATTCTCGAAGAGCGCTCTTTTGTTGGCCAGCATCTGCTGGTATTCCGGACCTCGGAACAGCTCGAAATGATCGAGCACGTTTTCGGCATTCTGGGTCATCGTGGCGTCCTTTTTGGATTCGTGTTCGATCGTTTGGCCCGGCTCGCCTATTCCGCCGCCATCAGGCTCGGACGTGGGGCGTCCTTCCACGGCGCCCTGGTCTTCTTCCAGATCGGGGAATTGATTGCCATGTCCATGTCTCGGGCGAAGATCGCGAACCCATCGTAGCCATGATAAGGACCCGAATAGTCCCAGGAGTGCATTTGCCGGAACGGCACGCCCATCTTCTGGAACACGTACTTCTCCTTGATGCCAGAACCAACGAGGTCAGGCTGGATCTTCTCGACGAAGCGCTCGAATTCGTAGCCAGTGACGTCGTCATAAATCAATGTGCCGTCCTTGACGTAATGCTGGGCTGTGCGCTGATAGTCGTCGTTGTGGCCGAACTCGTAGCCGGTCCCGATGACCTCCATACCGAGGTCTTCATAAGCGCCAATCACGTGCCGAGGGCGCAGGCCACCCACAAAGAGCATCACGGACTTGCCTTCCAGGCGCGGTCGGTACTTCGCGATGACGGCGTCCATCAGCGGCTGGTATTTCACGATGACGCGCTCGGCCTCCTCCTTGATCTTGTCGTCGAAGAAGCTCGCGATCTTGCGCAGTGACTCTGCGATTTTGGATGGGCCGAAGAAGTTGTACTCGCACCACGGAATACCAAACTTCTCCTCCATGTGGCGAGAGATGTAGTTCATGGAGCGGTAGCAATGCAGGATGTTCAGCTTCGCCTTTGGCGTCGCCTCAAGCTCGGCAAGGCTGCCGTCGCCCGACCATTGCGCAATCACCCGAAGGCCCATCTCCTCCAGGAGGATGCGAGAGGACCAGGCGTCGCCGCCGATGTTGTAGTCGCCGATGATGGCAACGTCATAGGGCGTTGGTTCGAATCGCCGTTCTGTCTCCGAGGTGATCTTGTCGAACACCCAGTCGCGGATGGCATCGTTGGCGATGTGGTGACCAAGCGACTGCGATACGCCGCGGAAGCCTTCGCAGCGCACCGGAACGATTGTCTTGCCGTCATATTCCTTTGATTTGACCCTCGACACCGCCTCTATGTCATCGCCGATCAGGCCGATCGGGCATTCCGACTGGATGCTGATTCCGCGGTTGAGCGGAAAGAGGTCCTGGATCTCGTCGATGACCTTGGCGAGCTTCTTGTCGCCGCCGAAGACGATGTCCTTTTCCTGGAAGTCGGAGGTGAACTGCATGGTTCCGAAGGTATCGATGCCGGTGGTGCCGACATAATAATTGCGCCGCGATCCCCAGGAGTACTGCCCGCAACCGACCGGGCCGTGGCTGATGTGGATCATGTCCTTGATCGGTCCCCACACCACCCCTTTCGAGCCGGCATAGGCGCAACCTCGAATAGTCATTACGCCCGGGATCGATTTGAGATTCGATTTGACGCCGCAGTCGGACTTACCAGCCTCGTGCACGTTAAGGTGCTTTGCACGACGCTTGGCAGTCTTCTCCGGGTAGACCTTCAAAACTTCGTCAATCAGCTCCTTATTGCGGGCCTTGATCTCTGCAACGCTCTGGGTAGATGCGAGGCTCATACGGATATCCTTCAAATTGTCCTGTGCGCTTTAGGCGTCGACGCTTTCTCGAAAGACGCCGAATATGCGGGCTGGATTACGCTGACAGCGCGGCTAGCTCGGAAGCAGTCTTACCGACCTGACTTTCATCGATCGGCTTCATGATGCCGTGCTCCATCAGCATGTCCTCAAGCTCATCCATGCTGATCGGGGTCGGGATGATGCCCTTGCCGCCATTGTTGTGGATTTTGGTCGCAAGATTGCGATAGTGGTCTGCCTGCTTGGAGTCCGGCGCATATT
>NZ_AXAS01000092.1 GCF_000472925.1 Bradyrhizobium sp. Ec3.3 | reverse complement strand
CCTGCCGTTCCTCAACGGCTTCCCGCTGCGCCTCATCGTGCCCGGCTATTACGGCACCTACTGGGTCAAGCACCTCAACGAGATCACCGTCATCGACANNGTCTANGACGGCTTCTGGATGAAGTCGGCCTATCGCATCCCCGACACGCCCTGCAATTGCGTCGAGCCGGGAACTGCGCCGAAGGCGACGATCCCGATCAACCGCTTCACCATCCGCTCCTTCATCACCAGCGTTGCCGACGGCGCCAGGCTGAAGGCCGGCCGCACGACGCTGCGCGGCATCGCCTTCGACAGCGGCAAAGGCATCAAGGACGTCCAGGTCTCTACCGATGGCGGCAAGACCTGGACCCCCGCCAAGCTCGGCAAGGATCTCGGCAACTACTCCTTCCGCGAATGGAAGCTGCCGGTGACGCTCGCGGCGGGGCAAGTCGAGCTCAAGGTGCGCGCCACCAGCAATTCCGGCGAAACGCAGCCGGAGACGCCGCGCTGGAACCCGGCGGGTTATTTACGCAATGTCGTCGAAACCGTCCGCGTCAGCGTGGCCTGAGGAGCATTATCATGCAGCGCACCGTTCTCCTCGCCACCACACTCGCCGTTGTCGCCATGATGAGTTCGTCCCTTGCCGCCCCGGTCAATTACAAGACGCCGGATGAGGTCGCCGCCTTCAAGCCGGGGCCCAATCTCGAGGAGGTTCAAGGCAATTGCGCTGCCTGCCACTCGTCCGACTACATCGCGACGCAGCCGCCAATGAAGGACAAGAAAGGCTTCTGGCAGGCCGAAGTGACCAAGATGATCAAGGTCTATGGCGCGCCGATCGACGATGCCGACGTCGGCAAGATCGTCGATTACCTAGCCACGACATATTGAACTCCAGTGAGGCTCCCAAATCCCGAATCTGGATCGATTAGCCTGACGGGATTTACAAGTTTCAAAGCAATCGGACCTGGATCGCGACATGGATGAATTTCATCTGCTCTCCAAGCGCTTCGGCCCCGAGGCGGCGGATCTAGAGCTCGACGACAGCGCCCCTGCCGTCCACAGCCAACTGGCCAAGCGCGGCTCTGTTCGGAAATTCCGCCCCGAACAAATCCCAGATCACGTCCTGCGGCGACTTTGTGCTCTTGCGCTATGCGCCCCAACCAAGAGCGATTTGCAGCAACGCGATATCATCATTATCGATTCGCCTGCCTTGCGATCCGAGATCTGCCTACTTTTGGCGGGAGGCCGCCTGGGCCAGAAATGGCTCGGGGGAGTCCCGAACCTTCTGATCTTCTGCGGTAACAATCGGCGGCAGCGGCGCCTTCATGCCCGGAGAGCTCGGCAGTTCGTCAACGACCATCTGGATGCCTTCTTCAATGCCTCGGTCGATGCCGCGATAGCGCTCTCATCGTTTGTGATCGCGGCGGAAGCAGAAGGGCTGGGCGTCTGCCCAATCAGCGCGGTGCGCAACGACCCGGACCGGCTCGCGGAGCTGCTGAATCTACCCGAACACGTCTTTCCCGTGGCAGGCCTCGCCGTCGGGTATCCAGATGAGCAGCCACCACGGAGTTTGCGATTACCCCTCACCGTTACTGTTCACCACAACACCTATACCGACGACACGCTCGACGCCGCGATCGAGGAGTACGATGGGCGCAGATCGGCCGACCAGCCGTACACAACGCAACGATACGTCAAGGAACTCGGGCGGTCTGAGAGCTATGGCTGGTCCGAGGACAAAGCCCGGCAATACGCGTTTCCGGAGCGCCAAGACTTCGGCGCCTACGTCAAGCGCATCGGCTTCAGGCTAGACTAATCGGCCGACACGTAACACTGCGCGGAGAATTGACACGGCGAGCTATCCAACAGGCAGATCAGCGTCGCACGCTCGGCTGGCGACGGACTCACCCAGTTGAGCCCTGCGCCTCAGCTTCCCTTTGTGTCGTGGACGTAGGTGAAGAAGAGGTCCTTCCAGTTGCTGGTCGTGTCATTGATCAGCCCCGCGGCGTGCATTCCATTCAGAAATACCAGCAGCTTCTGAGGCTCGGTCGTCCACTTGTTCTCGGGATTTTTGATGATTGTCTCAGCATCCTCTTCCGAGAGCTTGAGGCGGTCCCCCTTGATCCAAAGGCTCGCGGCTGTCTTCGGATCGGAGTTGATCAAATTGATGCTCTCCTTAAGCGCCGCATAGAATGCCGCAACGATTTTCGGGTTCCCAGTCACGAACTTGTCGGTTGCCCACGCAACGCTGAACGTGTGGGGTCCGTCGAGTACCTGATAGCTGTCAAGCACTTGATGCACCCTGGGATCCTTGAGCTCCATCTCCTGAAATGGAGAAGATCCGAAATGCGAGGTGATGCCTGCCTTGCCACCCAACATCGCAACCTGAGCGTCGGGATGGCTCAAGGAGACTGTCAGCGGATCAAGCTTGGTCGCCTGTCCCTTCCCGAACTGCTTCTCAGCAGCCATCTGCAACGTGATTGCCTGAATCGAAGTCTTCACTGTCGGCATCGCGATCTTGTCGGCGGTACCGAAGTCCGCGAGCGACTTCACCTTTGGGTTGACAGTCACGAGGTACAGAGGCAGCGAAGCCATCGCCGAGATGCCCCTGATCTTGTAGTTCTTCAAAGTCCGCGACCAAATCGTAAGCATAGGGCCGACACCGCCCGACGCTACGTCGAGGTTGCCGGAGAGTAGCGCCTCGTTCATCCCCGAGCCGGCGGAGAACTGGAGCCACTCCGTTTTGACGGTTTGACCGCTCTTGGCCGCCTCCTTTTCGAGCAACTGCTCTTCCTGCATAACGGTCAGCGGCAGATAGGCCAGGCCATATTGTTTGGCGAGACGTATCGTCGACACTTCCGCCCGTGAAGCGTTTGGCGTCAGCACGCTCGCCAGAGCGAGCGCGACAAGTGCCAGGTAACTGGATTTCACCGTTTGTCCTCCCATTCGTGTCGTTTCTCGCGTATGCGAGGGGATCTTCACTGCCATCAACTATGGACGCCCCACCGGTTGATCGTCCTCTGCTCGATGATGCGGAAGATGAGGTTCTCGACGACAAGCCCGATCAAGATGACGGTCAACAGACCGGCAAATACGTTCGGGATGTCCAGCATGTTCTTGTTCTCGAAGATGAACCATCCCAGACCGCCTGAGCCGGAGCTGACGCCGAACACCAGCTCGGCCGCAATCAGTGTTCGCCAGGCAAACGCCCACCCGATCTTCAAACCGGTCAGAATGCTGGGAAATGCTGCGGGAATCAGGATCTTCATGATGAAAGCAGGACCGCCAAGTCCGTAGTTGCGGCCGACCATCTTCAAGGTCTTGCTCACGGACAGGAAGCCGGCATGGGTGTTGAGCGCAATCGCCCAAGTGACTGAGTGGACCAATACAAACACCAGACTTCCATTCCCCAGCCCAAACCAGATCAAGGCGAGCGGCAGCAGGGCGATCGCCGGCAGAGGATTGAACATGGAAGTCATCGTCTCAAGAAAATCCCTGCCGATCCGGGATGCGATCGCTAGACCAGTCAACATCGCGGCGAGAATGACACCCGCCGCATACCCCATCAGCAGAACTCGGATTGACCCCCACGCCCGGCCGGGCAGAACACCGTTGGCGACGCCCTTGGCGAACGCCGTTATCGTCGCACCGAAGGTCGGGAACAGGAGGTCGTTGTTGAGCCAACGCCCATATGCCTCCCAGACAAATGCGAGGGCGATGAGAATGAATGCCTTCCGAACGACGTCCTCGCCGTAGAGTTTATCGAACAGCGATCGAGGCTTCTCGACGACCCTGATCTCCTCGAGGCTCTGAGCATTCCGGATTTCGGGACGGAAAGAGTTGGTCATTTGCGAATTTGACACGACGCTCAATTGATTACGCATGGGCCGCCTCCGGCGCAGCTTCGGAAAACAGCATTTCGTGGATTTGCCGTTCGAGGTGCGCGACGTCCTCGGGGGTCGTTGCGCTGTTGAGCTCCGCTTGCACCCGGCCCGGATGTGGCGACAACAGAAGGATACGATTTCCGATCTTGATGGCCTCGGCGATCGAATGCGTGACAAACATGACGGTAAAGCGCGTCTTGTCCCAGAGAGAGAGAAGCTCGTCCTGCATCTTGCGCCGGGTCAGGGCGTCGAGCGCAGCGAATGGTTCATCCATCAATAAGATGTCCGGCTCCATAGCCATGCCGCGCGCAATCGCGACACGCTGCTTCATGCCGCCCGACAGCATGTGAGGATAGCTGTTGGAGAATTTTGAGAGCCCCACCATCTCGACATAATGGCCAGCCCGATCAGCCGCTTCACGCTTGGGCATCTTTTTCGCTGCTTCGAGCGCGAAAGCGACGTTCTGTTGCACCGTCTTCCACGGCAAGAGTTGGTCGAACTCCTGAAATACCATCATCCGATCAGGGCCTGGTTTCGTGATCAGCTTGCCCTTGAGGCGCATTTCGCCTTCGGTCGGCGTGATATATCCGCCAACGGCCTTCTGAAGCGTCGACTTCCCGCATCCCGACGGCCCGAGCAGCACGAACCGGTCGCTCTTCAACATCTCAAAGCCGACGCGGTACGTTGCCGTCACGATGTGAGACGTTGTCTTATATTGCAGCGTAACGCCGGATACTTTCAGAAGCGGCTCGTCTCGGTCCATTTCTCCTCCCATTTGTGTCCCTGATGTTTTCTTGGGATCCGGTTATTCCGGCGACGCTATAATTCGTCGACGCCGGCCCGATGACTGGCATTCTGCATTTGGAGACCGCGCGGTCGTCGCATCACCCAACTGTTGACGCGATAGAGGCAGCTTCTTGCGAGCCTAGCCGAGCGTTGGCTCCGACGAGAGCGAGGGATCCTGACCCAAGGATTAATGCTGAGCACCTCTAGCGCTTTCCTCACGCGGGCTACGTCTTGCGTTTCGCAATTTTTTCCGCTTCTAAAATACTGGCGTAAAGTCCTTCTTTCTCAAAGGCACAAATGCTAACGATTATTGAAAGTTTGTCTTACATGCCGACGGAGTGCCCAAATGTCGATCCGAACCCTCAAAACGTTGATCGCCGTGGCGGACCAGGGAAGCTTCAGTGCTGCGGCGAAGGAGGTGTTCGTTACTCACGCCGCCGTAAGCCAGCAAATCAGGGCTCTTGAAGAGGAGTGGAAGATCGCGCTTTTCGACAGAAGTCGCCGAACGCCAGAGCTCACTCCCGCGGGACGGGCACTGGTTTCGAAGGCCCGTGAGGTCGTCGCTGCTTACGACAGCATCGTACCAAATGTATTGGGCAATCAAGGAATCGAGGGCGTCTTCTCGCTAGGAGCCGTCCCAACCACACTCACGGGCCTCGTCCCCCTAGCGGTGTCGAAGTTGAAGAGCGATTATCCTGGCCTGCATGTCACCATCACGCCTGGCCTGACCACCGCGCTGATCCAACAGGTCGAGAGAGGTCATCTCGATCTCGCGATCGTCTCGAAGCCGCAGTTCATTCCTCGTAATCTTGTCTGGTACGATCTTGCAGAAGAGCCTTTTGAATTGCTGGCATCCCTCGAAGCTGAGGGTAAGGATCCGCTCCAGTTGCTGCAGAGAAGTCCGTTCATACGGTTCTCACGCCAGGCCGTAGTCGGAGGATTGATCGAAACTTGGCTCCAGGAACACAAGATCGTCGTGAACGAGAGCATGGAGCTGGAAAGCCTGGAAGCCATCTCGAGCATGGTCTACTACAATCTTGGCGTCTCGATCGCGCCGCGAACCTGCGTTAGCGCTTCGAACGCCCTTCCCCTTAAGCACCTGCCGCTCGGTCCGGACAGGCGCTTGTCCCGCATACTCGGATGCATATCCCGAGCGGACAGCGTGAGGATTCGCGCGATCGACGAGATGAACGCTCGGTTTGCCGCAGCAATACGCGACGGGCAGTCTTCGCCAGACTCGCGTCGGCCGGCACTTAAGGAGAGGTCGTCGAGGCGAAAACGATGAGAGCAAGCGACCGTCTGGCACCGCTCAGCCGGTTAGCCAAACAGCACTTCCTTGGCGACGATGATCAATCCCGAGACAAACATCAAGCAGACGAGCAGCTTTCGAAATTGATCGTCTGACAGTCTCTTGAAAGCCCAGATACCGGCTTGGGCCGAGATCAGAGTAATAGGGAGCGCAATCAGGATCAGCGGAACGCTTCTGGACGAGTAGTAGCCACTGATCGCGTAAACGGTGGCCGCAATCGCCAGGATGAGGACGTTGAATGGCTGCATGACAGCTCGTTGCTCGGACTTTGTCCAAGGCTGGAGCGTGCACCAGATCGTCGGCAGCACTCCAGATAACGAGGCCGCTCCTCCTAAGATTCCGCCTACGAATCCGACAGCGCAGTCCAATATCGGCTTCGGTTGGGGCAACTGTGGAAGCTCCCGGCGCAGCAATATGAAGCCACCATACACAATGAGGAAGGCTGCTACCGTCAGCTTGATCGCGAGCGGGCTTGCGACCGCGAGCAGCTTCACGCCAATCGGAATACCGACCAGTCCGGGGAGGACGAACCTCGACAGGCGCAATGGATTTTCACGGATACTATCGCGGACGAGAGCAACGCCCTGCAGCCCGCTGACAACGGACATGATGACGATCATCGAGACGGCCTCGGTTGGCGGCAGTATCTGCAGCCAGAACCCGAGCGCAAAAAGCGCAGTTCCGAACCCTGCAAGACCGTTGATGAAGCCGCCCGCCGCGGAGCCTGCCGCAAGCCAAAGATAGAAGCTCATGACTTGGATGCCGACCGTCTAATCGACCGTGGTCTATTTCCTAGTTCGGTACACGAAAGAATGGCGCGGGAACCAGCAGCTTGTTTTCGACTTTCGTTACAAGAGGACGCATTTTCTTGGCGTAGGACTGCCATTGCGGCGACGCTTGCAGCTGCTTTCGCCGTTCGAATCGATCGTCCAGGCTTTCATATCCCCACATATGAACGATCTGATTTAGCGGGCCGAAATCGGTATAGTAATAGCCAACCATCTTCCCCAGAATGCGCACTTGGCACTCCATCCCTTCTTCTTCGTAAAGCTTCAAGAAGGTGGGGACCTGGCCCGCATGCAGGGAGTATATTCTTTCGTCCACGAACATTGTGCTTCCTTGTAGCCTGCTGGCGAATTGAACGATCGCGGACCTATCCCGTGCGAGCTTCGCTGCGATTAACTAATTAGCTCGTCCGACCGATCGTCCGTTTCGCCGAACCGCTTCAGTACCGCCGGTTTCGTGCCCGCGTAGACACGCTCGAGATTGGCGGATACCTTGGCGTTCTCGCGCTCGAACAGGCTGTTGCCTTCCAAATCGCTTTCGACGATGAAAGGCCCCATGTTTTCGGCTCCGATGAGCCACATGGCTTGCGCGAGCCCGAGTTCCTTCCTCCAGTAGATATCACGCGCCCGTTTAATTCCGCGCCCCAATAGCGCGCCGGTGCCGTACCCTACGGTCGTCAGATAGATTGCGCCGTTCGGGACGAAATGCTCCTTGTAGTCGTGCGACGTCATGCCTCCCTTGCCGATGATGAGCATCGCGCCGGAAATGCGCAGCCAATCCCCGATCCACTTCGAGAAGCGGAAGGAGGCCGTGGCCGTCACGGCGCCCATCGTAATGTTACCGTCTTGATCAACGGTAGCCGCCGGCGAACAGTGGAAGTTGGCAGCACTCTCTTCCGGCAAGCTCAGCGGGAGAGGTTCCTTCCCCTCGAGAACGCGCATGTACACGCCCTCGCGGCCCGTATAGATCAGTCCATCCAGATAGACGATGTCTCCAATCTTCAGGGCCGCCAGGTCTTCCCGCGTAGGCTTGGTGCTCAGGCGGATTTGCTTAGGCTTGGAAGCACGTTCCATTCCACCGTCTCCCGACGTTGATAATCAGTGAACCAATTCGGATCGGTCCGGTACTCGACACGGCCATCACCATGGATGCGCGCTACCGCGCGGCGAGAGGACAGACAAAACGCGTGGACGCTCATCTGCATGCCGCCGGTGTGGCAATATCCGACTTCGATATGGCAATCGATCACCATCGATTTTCCGACGAATCCCATCGCGCCCATTCCGATGGAGTTGCCGAGCTCCTTGAACTCCCGCTCCATTTCCGCGATACGCGGATCCGAATTTCGATTTCCGACTGTTCGCAAGCAGGCGGCACGCTTACCCAGAACCATGCAGGCGTCCTTCGAGCCCCCGAGACCGATGCCGATGATGGCCGGCTGGCACGCTAAGCCGCGCTTCCCAAACGCAACGAGACTATCGAGATAGAAGCGCTTTATCCCGGCGATACCATCGGAGGGAAACAACATGCGATAGTCCGTTCCGAACAGACCGCCCTTGTGGACCGTGACCAGATCGATCCAGTCGCCCTCGGGCTCGAAAGCATATTCAATCTCGGGCGCACCGATACCGACGTTGTTATCGTGATCGGTTCGCCAAAGGGGATGCACGCGATTCGGCCTGAGAGGGACGTTCCTGGTTGCATTGGCGGTGGCGCGTCGCAGGACAGTTTCCAGAGCGATCGGACCGCCCTCGATCCTCGCTTCGTTACCCATCTTGACGTACCAGCGCGGACACCCGGTGTCCCCGCACATCGCGCGACGATCCTGCTTTGCCGCCTCGTAGTTCTCCAGCATGGCTTGCAACACGAATGAAGACAGATCGCCATCCTCGACGTCTGCTGCGGCCTTGAGGCCATCGAGATAATCCTCGGGTATTTCGATGGCGGCCTTCTCCATCAAGGTTTCCGCAGTTTTCTGAATCGCATCGATGGAAATCATTCTGCAGCCCTCACGAGGGTGGCGGGTTCTTCGGTGGATAGGATCGAGTGGCCTGGCTGTACGATAGTGAATTGCACCTGTTCCCGGCTCATCTGGAGCTCCTCGTCGCGCTTGCGCGCCAAGGTGAAGTATGACCCCTCCAAGCTCCCGCTTTCTGGAAAGTCTTCCCGGTAGTGGGCGCCACGAGAGTTTTCTCGCTCTAAACCCGCCTTGGTAATGACCTCCGAGATGTCGCAGAGCGAGCTTACGTTCAGCCAGTCGTGCCAAGTGAGATTGAAGGCCCGGCTGCCTCCTGCCACGCCGACATTCATGAGCTCGGACCGAATCTCCAAAATGCGGCGAGCAGCCCTGGTCATTCCTGCCGCAGTTCGCATCACTCCGACGTTGTCCCACATCGTATTCTGAAGTTCATTGCGCAACTCCTGGATGTTTCCTGGTGATTTCGTGAACGGATAGACGACCCGTTCTATTTCGGTCTGGAGAACCGCCTCGTCCGGATCGCGCAGACGTGCCATCTTGCGAATATCGCGGCCCATGACGTCGCCCGCAATTCCGCCGTAGACGGTTGAATTGGCCACGCCGTTTCCGCCCAGCCGATTTGATCCGTGTGCACCGCCGGCGTCCTCGCCTGCGACGTACAGCCCTTCCATCTCGGTGTGCGTGTCGGTATCCACGACGATGCCACCCATGAAATAGTGCGCTGTGGGAACCACCTCGACCTGCCCCGCGGCGAGGTCAAAACCGCTGTCCGCGCAACGTTTCACCATGCCTTTGAATTTCTGCCGTACATTCTCAGGGCCGAGATGGGCCATCGAGATGTATACGCCGCCGTTCTTCGAGGTGTTGTTCTTACGCATCTCCGCATAGATTCCTCGGCTGACGACGTCGCGGGTCGCTCTTTCGCCCTTTGCGTCATAGTCGAACATGAAGCGATGGCCGTAACTGTTCAACAATTGGCCTCCGGCGCCCCGAAGTCCCTCTTCCAGGACTGTGCCCGTCATCCGAGTATCTTCACCCGCGAGCAACCCGGTGGGATGAAACTGAACCATCTCCATATCGCGGAGCGGTAGGCCGGCCCGAAGAGCCATGGCGAGGCCGTCCATCGTCTTGTCGCCGGATGGTGTGTGATACTTGTACATTGTCGGCCCGCCGCCGGTCGCCATCAGCACCGTCTTGGCGCGTACCAACCGCAGTGCACCCGTGCGCATATCGATGAACAAGACCCCGGCAAGGGACGAACCATCCTTCGATGGAATCAGACCTACTGCACGGTGTTCCTGCAATTTCTCGACCGGTCGAGCGAGCACTTGCTCCATGAGGCGACTGATGATCTCGATGCCAGTCAAGTCACCCTTATGGACAGTTCTGTCCGCCGTTTGCCCCGCGAACGCCTTCTGGTGCAGTGTGCCGTCAGGATTTCGGTCAAAGAAGCAACCGATCTCGTTCTCGAGTTCGCGGATGCGCACCACGGCCTGCTCACACAGCCTCCAGGCCATGTCCTGGTTGGGAAGCCATTTTCCGCCAACGATCGTGTCCATGAAATGACGTTCGACGGAATCGCCGCCGCCCAGCGCCACATTGTAGCCGCCCTGGACCATCCGCGTGCAGCCACACTTCCCGATGAGACCTTTCACGGCGATCGTGATCTTGGTGCCTTGGGGAGCCGCCTGCTGCGCGTGAAGTGCCGCGAACAGGCCGGCTCCGCCGGTCCCGATGATTAGGATGTCGGTGTCGTGACGTTCAAGATCGAATGGAGCCGCCATGATCAAATCGCCCTCAGAACGAAGCTGCCGGCGACCATGAACGCGAACGCCACACTAGCCGCGGCCCAGGTCTTCTGATCCTTCGTCCAGGTGAGCAATTCGAAAGCCATAAGCCGGAGGCCGCCGAAGAAATGGACCGCCAGCAGGAACACGAGCCCAAACTCGACGGCCTTCACCAGCGGCTTGTCCGCCCAATGCAAGAAGCCATCTAGATCCTTCGGTGCGGTTAGCGCGAGCGAAAGGACGTAGAAGTGCGCCGGCAGGAAGATCGCGAGCGCCAGGCCGGATAGCCGATGAAGAATGTAGGCCAACCAGAGCGGATGCTTTCGGTGCGGACGGATCATAGCGCGGTCACCGAAAGAACGGCGCGCAGCCCTGCGAAAAGCAAGAAGGCGCACAGGGCCCAAGACAAGGCGTTGAGGAGAAGACCGCGCATGTGAAAGATCTCTGCGGCGATTACTCTCACGCCGATCGCGGCATGGATCGACACCGCCACAACGAAGGTCCCATAGAAAATGGCCCAGGGAAGGCTTCCCTGTGTTCTAGAAAGGATCGCTCCGGTCGATAGGCCGCCACGTATCGCATAGACCATCACGGCCAGGTGTCCCAGGACCAGGGGAGCCATGATGAGCGCTGTCACTCGCTGCAGCATGAAAAGGCGAAATGTCAGCATGATCACCGCCCCTTGAAGAAGGACTTTATCGTCTCGCGCTTCAAGCCGGCGATCGACGTAATTGGGCTCAGCTCATTCGGGCAGAACTTGGCGCAACTACCCTGGGAATGACAATTGTGGCAGCCCCCGCGCTGCGACACCGCATCGAGGATATCGGCCCGCTTTCCGTCCTTCTCATCGTTGACGAGGGTCCATGCGCGATTCAGCGCAGCGGGTCCTAGGTATTCCGGATTGCCCTGTACAGTGTCGCAAGATGCGTAGCATACCGCGCAGTTGATGCACTCGATGGCGGCATCCGCGAGAATGCGATCGTCACTCGACGGATTTACTTTGACGATGTCGTCATCCCTTGAGCTTGTTGGGTGGAATACTCCTTCGGCCTTGACCCATTTCGTGAAGAAGGGATCCATATCCGTCGCGAGATCCTTGATCACCGGCAAATTGCGAAGCGGCGCCACCTCAATGCGATTGTCGCGAATAACCTTCAGTACGTGCGTTCGGCAAGTCCAGCGAGGCTCGCCATTGACCATCATCGCGCAAGATCCACACATACCCACCCGGCACGCGTATCGATAGGCAAGCGTGGGATCGATCTTCTGCTGAATCCAAACCACGACGTCGAGAATAGTCTGGCTTTGCTGATTGGGGACTTGAAAGCGCTCAAACTTGCCGCCAGCGCTGTCTCCCCGCCACACAGATACGTCGAGGGTTTTTGTGTCCGAGGACAAGCGCTCGCTCCCAGGAATATTGTTTGCCTGAGCTCGACTATATTGACGATTTTTCTGACAGAAACCCAAAAATAGTGACGGAAAATGTAAGATAAACTATCATGACAATGCGGTGCGGCCGAAAGGCACTCCCGAGGCGCACGTCTTGCGGCGGAGTACCAACCAATCGACGCTGCACTGCACGAATTCTGAAATGCAATTTCAGGAAAGTTAGTTTGCTCACATCTCTCCGATAGGACAGGGCTTGTCTGTTTGCGCGCTGAGACAGGAGATCGATGACATGGCCGACCGCACGAACGATCCAAAATCAGCATGTGCTCGTCGCTTCGCGTCGGCAATTCTTGCGCGAGGGAGGTACGATTGTCGGAGGCGCGACTGTCAGCGCGGTCGTCGGCGGAGACGTTCTCGCAGACCCGCTCCATGGCGAAAATCTGCCGCCGAACGTCCCTGAATGGATGAAGTCGCCCGGCGACCCCGTCGGCAGCCAGCTCTACGGGACGCCGTCGCCGTTCGAAAAGGGCGTCACGCGAAATATACCGAAAAGTGGCGATCCGGTTTTTTGGACGTCCAGTCGCACTCCCCTTCAGGATCTGGATGGCATTATCACCCCGAACGGACTTTTCTACGAACGTCACCATTCTGGTGTTCCGGCGATTGATCCGGCCCAACACCGCCTGATCATCCACGGCCTCGTCGACAATCCTCTCATTTTCACGATGGATGACCTGAGACGCTTCCCGTCTCAATCACACATCTACTTTCTCGAGTGTTCCGGCAATCCCGGGTTCAAGAAGCCGTATGGCAAGACAGCATCTGACCTGGTCGGCTTAGTCAGCTGCGCCGAGTTTACCGGTGTCAAGCTCAGCCACGTGCTGCAGGAAGCAGGATTGCGGCGCGAGGCAAAGTGGATCGTCGCTGAAGGCGCAGATGCAGCCGCATTGACCCGCAGCATTCCGATCGAGAAATGTCTCGACGACGCGCTGCTCGTCTACAGCCAAAACGGTGAGCGGCTTCGTCCGCAGCAAGGCTATCCCTTGCGTCTATTCTTGCCGGGCTTTGAAGGTAACATGAGCGTAAAGTGGCTGCGCCGCCTGCATGTCGTTGCCGAGGCGGTCTATTCTCGCGAAGAAACGTCGAAATATACGGACCTCTTGCCGGACGGAAAGGCGCGAGAATTCACGTTCTACATGGACGCAAAGTCCATCATTACCTATCCATCCGGTGGCCAAAAGCTCAAGTCGCATGGCTTCCACGAAATATCGGGTATCGCATGGACTGGACGCGGCAAGATCAAGCGCGTCGATGTCTCGGTCGACGATGGGAAGAGCTGGCAAGAAGCACATCTACAGGAGCCGGTACTTACGCGAGCTCTGACGCGCTTCAGGCTGCCGTGGCGATGGGAAGGCGGCCCCACCGTGATCCAAAGCCGAGCGATCGACGAAACTGGCTACGTTCAGCCGACATTGTCTGACTTGGTTGGCGTACGCGGAGATAACTCGTTCTATCACAACAACGCAATCCAACCCTGGCGGGTTGCCGCGGACGGCGAGGTTACCAATGCAAATGCGTAATCTTCTGATTGCGAGTTCGGCCGCATTCTTCCTGGCCTCGGCGGCGCATTCGGAGCCCTCCGTTAAACTCGGGATTGGACGTACAGCGACTGAAGCTGAAATCGCTGGCTGGAATATCGATGTTGACCGCACAGGGACGAATCTGCCGCCAGGCAAAGGCTCGGTTGGTCTCGGCAGGGAAGTGTTCGATCAACAGTGCGCTGCCTGCCACGGCTCGAAAGGCGAAGGCGGCGTCGGTGACAAGCTTGTTGGCGGACAAGGTACATTGGCCACGCCGAATCCTGTCAAGACCGTTGGATCCTATTGGCCATACGCGACCACTTTGTTCGACTATATACGCCGAGCTATGCCGCACCCCTCCCCCCAATCGCTCAGCAATGAGGAGGTCTATGCGGTTACGGCTTATGTTCTTCATCTCAACGGTCTGCTACCCGACAACGCGGCCTTGGATGCGAAGACGCTGCCCGCCATCAGGATGCCCAACCGCGATAATTTCGTTGGAGATCCCCGCCCAGATGTAAAGTGACTTGTGTCTACGTTCACTCGGATGGCTCAACTATGATCACGGGGCTGACAGAAAAACTTCGCTCGATTGTTGGCGGGCGACTACCCCGACTCATGCTCCTCATTTCGCGGCCTGCAGAGTCGTCGGAGATACTGTTCTACAGCATGATTTTCGATGAGGTGGTGATCGAACCTCCGGCTCAGCCATCTCCCCGTAGCGGTCAAAAGCAGCAGCAATCCGCCAACATCCTTTGGGGAACTCGGATATCTCCCGCCGTGATTCCCAGAGGACGACCCGCATGTGAAGCTGGTTGCGCTATTCGGATCCTAGGGACACGCAGCGTGACGCTTGTTTTTCAGCAGAGTGGATGCGCAACTGTCGCACTGTTACTGACCAAGATGACCGATACCGTCCCTGACGATCCAGTTCTCGAGTTCAGCGCGACCACCCAAACGACCAGCATGGGTGTGGTCCTGGGCCGAGACTTTCAGAACAGAATGCCTCGCCTCGGCGGCGCACAGTTCGCCCTCATTGAAGAGGGAGACGAAGTCCGACAATTCGTAGCTGACGCCGCCAGAGCCGGCCTCTATGAACGGCTTCTTGGCGGCCCGACGGGCCTCGAATCCTGACCGAACGGACCACGGGACGATCTTTTAGAGCGGATGGCGCTTATCCGTCGCTAGGATTGGGGCACTTCCGGATCATCCAACAACTTGTCGAATGCTCGTGCGGCAGGTCTCGGAGTTCGGTCCGATAGCCTCAGTCGCCATAGTGAGCGCTCTATTGTGATTCCACGAAGCTCTACGGCCTTCAGATAGCCCAGCCGGACTTGGTCTCTCGTCGCAACAGTCGAAACGATGGAAACGCCGATTCCTGCCGCCACGGCTTGCTTAATTGCAGCCGTGCTACCGATCTCGAGGAGCCGGAGCGGCTCGATGTTGTTCGCCGCGAGTGCCTGCGTTACGACCTCGCGCGAACCAGATCCTGGCTCGCGTAGAATCAACACCTCGCCTCCCAAACGCTGGGGATCGATCGGCTCTTTCTCCGAAGCGAAATCATGATGTTCAGACACAATCAACTTCATGATGTCAGTCCGCCATTTCTCGGCGATCACAATACCCTCCTCGATCGGCCCCTCTACCAAGCCGATATCTATATCCTGAGCCGCCATCTGCTCGGCAATCTCGCGCGTATTCGCGCTGACAAGATGGAGATCAATCCCAGGGTAGGCCCTATGAAAGGCCCCCAGATAAGGAGCGAGCATGTAGGTGGCAATCGTCGTACTTGCACCAATTCGCAGCGATCCGTTGTTCAGGTTGCGCTTAGACGAGAGCATTTCCTCGGCTGCGCGCTCGGCGGCAAATAGATCCTCCGCATGCTTCAGCAAAGCGAGGCCCTCCGCCGTAGGCACCACGCCTTTTTGAGACCGGTTCAGCAGCCGGCAGCCGACCTGGAGTTCGAAGTCCCGCACTCCCTTTGACAGTGCCGGCTGGCTTAGATTCATTCCTTCAGCGGCGCGAGAAAAGCTGCCCACTCGGGCTACCGCCACGAACATCCGAAGCAAATGAAGGTTGAGGGCCATAATTCCCCATTATCGGCTCATGACAATTTGATATTTTCAAAAATCGCTCGTGTCACGCATATTTTGTTCTCTTTAGGGGAACGAGATGTCGGATCAAGTCGATGGCACCAAGAAGTCCACGCCTGCTGTTTCAGCCATTTCAGCGGCATCTTCGGTTCTTCCCGGGATAGTCCTATGCGCTGCAGTGACTGCAGTAGCGATCAGTCTTCAGATGGCACAGGAATCGAGCTTTGGTCATCCCTACCTAGAAGCGATCGTGATCGCCATTCTCGTCGGAACGGCTATTCGCACCTTTTGGGCGCCGGGCACACGCTGGCGAGCAGGCATCGCCTTCAGCGCGAAGCAACTGCTGGAAGTTGCTGTCGCATTGCTAGGTGCCTCGATTACGTTCTCGACGATTGCAGGTTCCGGTCCAATTCTACTGGTGGCGACCGTTTGCGTTGTCATTCTGACCATCGTGATCAGCTACGCGGTGAGCCGATCTCTGGGGCTTTCAAACCGTCTTGCCATTCTAGTCGCTTGTGGAAACTCAATCTGCGGAAACTCGGCTATTGCCGCTGTGGCGCCTCTGATCGGTGCGAACTCCGATGAAATTGCTTCCTCGATCGCCTTTACCGCAATTTTGGGTGTCATCGTTGTTCTCGGATTGCCTCTGCTGATACCGCTGTTTGCTCTTTCGGAGGTTCAATACGGGATACTAGCGGGCATGACCGTCTACGCCGTACCGCAAGTGTTGGCAGCTACAATGCCGGCAAGCCTCGTCAGCACCCAGATCGGCACCGTCGTCAAGCTGGTGCGGGTGATGATGCTAGGACCGGTTGTCGCTTCAATCGCCTACCTGGCACGGGGCCTACGCACTGACGGGGCGGCGAGACCGTCGAAGCGGAAGCGCTTCGAAGCAGTCCCCTGGTTCATCATCGTGTTTTTCGTGCTGGCGGCATTGCGGTCTCTATCTTTGATTCCCGACAACTTCATCTCGCCTATCCGCTGCATCGCCAGCGTCTTCACGGTCCTGTCGATGGCCGCGCTCGGCCTGGGCGTGGATCTTCGCGTAGTCGGACAGGTCGGAGCCCGAGTGACGGCCGCTGTAACGTTGTCGCTCATCTTCTTGATCGCGGTCAGCTTCAGTCTCGTTCGCTACGTGATACCGACCTAGATGCCGTAATGGGCCCTGCTCCGAGCAAGGGGGGATGATGGTGGCTGTCCCCCGATAGATGATGAAACGGGGTCACGACGGTGAGTCGGCCCCAAGCATCTGGAGACAGAGGACAGCCATGGAACAGTATGCCGGAATCGATGTGTCTTTGGAACTAAAGAGCGTATGCGTTGTGGATGGCCAGGATAAAAGCGTCGGTCCGGCGAAGTCGCGCCACGAGACTATGAACATGGTTCGCACCTCATCCTGAAGAAGGCGAAGGTCGCGAGCGAACCCGACGCCTTGATTGACTTTTTTAAGACGCCTGGCTTTGCAGTGAAGCGGATCGGGCTGGAGGCTGGGCCACTGTCGCAATGGCTGCATGCGGGGCTAAAGGAGCAGGATACGAAACGGTCCTGCTGGAAACGCGGCATGTGAAGGCCGCATTGTCTGCGATGACGGTGAAGACTGATCGCAAGGATGCGGCGAGATCGCCCAATTGATCCGGATGGGACGGTTCCGGCCGGTACACGCAAAATCAGTCGATGCGCAGGAGATCCGGGCCCTCCTAATCGCACGCAAACAGCTTCTTGGGCGACTGATCGATGTGGAGTTGAGTATCCGCGGGATACTGCGTGGTTTTGGGCTGAAGGTTGGCCCGGTGACACGGAAGAATTTCGAAGCGCGGATCCGGGAGTTAGTTGCAGGTCAGGCGACATTGGAGCGCATTGTTACTGCGATGCTTTCGGCACGATCCGCTTTAAAGGCAGAGTGCGGAAGGCTACACAAGGCTGTGCTGGCAACTGTGCGTGACGATGCGGTCTGTCGCCGGCTGATGACCGTGCCAGGCGTCGGTCCCCTGGTAGCTATCACCTACAAATCGGCGATTGATGACCCCCATCGCATCGCAAAATCGAAGGCGGCAGGGGCGCTGTTTGGGCTCATGCCAAAGAAATACCAGTCGGGGAAAAGGATGTCACGGGCGGAATCACGCTGGCCGGAGACGAGATAGTCCGCACGGTTTTGTATGAGGCTGCCAACGTTCTGCTATCGCGCATCACGCGGTTCTCAAAACTCAAGCGCTGGGGGATGGGCGTCGCCAAGCGGCGAGGCTCGAAGCGCGCAAAAGGGGCTCCGGCACGTAAGCTCGCAGTGATCCTACATCGGATCTGGGTCGACGGCACAACTTACCGATGGGGAGAAGCGGGGCTGATCGTAGCATAGAACACGTCGAGGAGATTAAGAACGCAACCGGGCTGAACTGATGCCCAGTGCCCGAAGTCCCGTCGCCGGGACGGTGGATCCGGTGAAGCCGTTACACGCCCAGTGGCCGTCATCTGACGAACCACGCGTACCTAGATAGGCTCACCGCTCCCTCTGACAGCATGATGTGGCGGCCAGGCGTTAACCACGGACAGAAGCATGAGCTCGGCGGCGTGACGTTCACTCGGGAGGCTTGACATCATCGGGTCCATTGCAGAAGGGCGTGTACCTATAAAGCCGACGCCGCGAGGCAGTCCTTCTGCCATGAATCCGGTTTCAGGATGTCGGGCACGAAGACCTTACCGCACTTTCCACCGCTGCCAGCCGGCTAAGCACAGCCGCATTCTGCTCTTGATGGGTGAGTATGTAGAAATCATCACGTTCGATGCCCGCGACTATGCGCGACGCGGCTTCGGTAGGTGACTTGGGATTATTCCAGACGCGCTCCGCGAATGCAGCTCTTAGTCTTTCCGCCAATTCAGGCGGCGTCCTAGCGGCGGCGCGCAAATGGTCAGGCCGATTGCGCTCGGATTCAAATATGCGTGTTGCGACAAACCCGGGACAGACGACCGATACCTTTATCGGAAGTCCAAGAGCGGCGAACTCGCCTGCGAGGCTCTCGGATAGTACAACTACTGCATGCTTGGACGCGGCGTAAGCCGAATTAAATGGAACCGAGACGAGTCCGGCAAGTGAGGCAACGTTAACCACGTGCCCCTCTCCAAGCGCCAGCATACGTGGGACCATAGCCTGCAATCCGTGAACGACACCGAACAAATTCACGCCGAAAGTCCAGTTCCAGTCCCGCGTGTCACTAGCCCAGATTGGGCCTAGACCACTACCGACACCGGCGTTGTTGATCAGTATGTTGACGCCGCCGAAACGACGAACCGTCGCCTGTGCCAGGTGTTCGCTGGCCGCGTAGTCCGTTACGTCCGTTAGTTCAGAACCCACCTCAAAGCCGTCTTGCACGAGCTGGTGCTCGGCTGACTTCAATGCGCGACTTTCGACATCGGCAAGCATGATGCGCAACCCGCGTTGAGCCAACTCAAAACCGATGCCGCTAGCTCCTCCGGTGATGACCGCTACCTGCCCTTTGCTAACCTTCATGACTCTGCTCCGCCGATGGTGAAAATTTACGACCGCCGTTTCGATTTGGAAGAAGTTCTTGCGCGCCGTACAGCTGCTGCTTTCGTCGGAATCGATCGGCCCCCCATACCCTCGATGAGCAGCCGCAGTACGTATTTCAACTTCGCATCTTGGAATGAGTCGGTTGCCAGCATGTGGCGGATGGTCTGGGCGTGGGCGCCGAGGAGGAATAACGCCATATTGCCGGCGTCTTCGTCCTTGCGGATCACGCCTTGTTGCTGGCCTAGAACCATTATGTCCTTGACTAAGGTGATGAATGCAACGTCGCCGGAGTTGGCGGTTGTGGACGGTTTGTTCGCTGGTCCGGTCAAGGCCAGCACCGCGACATTCTGATTAGCTGCGCACCAGCGTCCATGACCAACCAGTGTGTCTCTAAGGATCTCAAGTGCGGGCGCGTCATCGGCGATGCGCGCCCGAATCGGCGGATAATAGCGCGCCTCGGCGCGTGCGCGGAGCTCGGCCACAATCTGCTCTTTAGAGGAGAACAAGTTGTAGACCGTTTTGCGCGTCAGGCCAGCCCGACGGGCGACCTCCTCTACTGAGGTGGATGCAAATTCTCGATCGCGAAAGATCGCCTCTGCGGCGTCGAGGATAAGGTCACGAGATCGTTCGGTACGCGTCGGCTGCATAGATTAGACAGCAGTGTAGATTTATACTGCTGTAAATAAAATTTTGACCGTGGTGTACTCTCTGTGATTCAAAGCCTCCAAGCAGGGGCTCGAATCATGTGCTACGAACTTGCAGACTATGAATGGACTGCCATCGAACCATTGCTGCCGAACAAGCCGCGTGGTGTCCCTCGGGTGAACGACCGCCATGTCCTCAATGGCATCTTCTGGGTCCTGCGCTCCGGCCACCTTGGCGTCATCTGGCGACGGGCTGGCGTCTGGACCCGAAGCATAGACGCACTTGCCGGTGCTCATGATGCCACTGTCCAGATGATCGACACCTCTATAGTTCGCGTGCATCAGCATGGAGCCCGCATCAGCAGAAATCGGCGACAATCGATGGAAATGTCACGCGGTGGTTTGACCAGAAAAATCCACGCGGTGGTCGATAACAATGGCCTACCCGGTACGGCTTGCGTTGAGCCCCGGCGAGGCGCACGACGTTCGACTTGCCGGAAAACTGCTGTCTCGTCTGAAATCCGGATCAATGCTGCTTGCCGACCGTGGCTATGACGCCGACTGGATCAGGGAGCTTGCCATGAAGAAGGGCGCGTGGGCCAACATCCCGCCGAAAAGAAATCGCAACGATCCGATCTGCTTTGGCCCGCACCTCTATCGCGCTCGCAACCAGGTCGAACGGTTCTTCAACAGGATCAAACAATGTCGTCGTATGGCGACGCGCTACGACAGGCTTGCGGGAAACTACCTTGCCTTCGTCCAACTCGCATCTATCCGGCTATGGCCGGCCGCGCGTTATGAGTCCGCATCCTAACTAGGCCGGAATAAACGTGATCCGGCCGGATTCGCCCCACTTTCGATGTGGCTATACCGTTATTTCGACATCCCGGTCGAACGCTGTCAGCCCCCGCAGCAGCTTTTCCACTGAAACCAGCTTGAAGTGCCCCGAAGCAGCTTGGACAGGTTGGGCTGCTTCAAATCGACCAGCTTGGCGGCTTCGGTCTGCGTGATCTCCCGGTCCGTCATCAGTCGTTTCGGCTGAACAACGAGAGCGGCCTCGAGCTGGTGCTCCTCGGCATTCGGCAGGACCGAGATCGGCGAATATATTCCCGGAGCCGCGGCCTATGGGCGGGTAGCTTCTTCTTCGTGCTCATCATCGGCCTCCCTTTGTTGCCCTGTGGATTTGTCATCTGATTATGACGGAGAGAGCGCAAGCGCGTTAGGTCTCCTTGCGTCGAACCTGAATTGGCGTTCGCCTTCAAATCGTCCGTCGGCGCACCCACCGTCTCTGACGAGAGTGACATCGGAAGACCGGCGCGCACCATATGGGCTTGTCCTGGGTTGCGGGTCCGCCACGTTTCATGCTCGAGGGGACCAGTGCTCAATGGTCTGGGGGCGCACCGGCGCCGTTGCGTGCCGCCGCGAGCGATCCGCGGTCCCGGCCTACAGCATGCGTTTGTGTTCGACCACAGACGTGCGGCTTGTTCCTATCACCACAGGCCTTGTCTGGCAGACAACATCGCGATCGAAAAACCGCCGGGATGCGCATCGCACCCGCTGGCCTAGATCCTGCACACCACACGCAGCGTGGAAGCGACGCCACGACGACGCTCGTTCGAGCTGCGTTGCAGATGGCGCGAGCGTCGTGTGTTTGAGAGGTGATATGGGATCTCGCTACGAGGCGAAGTCCTATCTCAAGGGCATCGCAGATGCTGGCAGTCGACAGCTCCTCCAAGCTCGCCCAGGCGCTACTGCAATATCGGCAGGACAAGCTGCCGATCGACTATATCGAGAAGCGCAATGCCATCGTCGATGCCGTGACGCTGGACGGCGCCAGGCCGGCCGCAAAGCGGCTGTGGGACCAGGGCCTTCTGACTGTCGTCGTCGGCCGCGCCCCGCAGGCCGCGGCGCAGCCGGCGGCAGCGCCGGCGCCGAAGTCGAACTGAAGTGCCTTACGGCTAGTCGCGCTCCATCAATCGAACTCGCCACCTCCATGACTGTTCTCGAAGAGAAACAAGAGAGCCTCTCTTGGACGCTGTTTGATGCGCTGTGCTTCGCCCTAACTTCTCCGAGGCGACGATGCGCGACCCGCTTGAATACATCTATCTCACTGATGAGCGTACGGATTGAGAAATGAGCAAAGTGTGCGTATGCCCCGCCGCCTCCGACAATTGGCCATAGGGGCGGCCGTCGCCGCCCTGGCCTGCACCGGTCCGGCTTCGGGGGCTGACGCGCTGCGCTACCCCTTCGCGGCCGCCGCTCCGAGGATCGATCGGTATGGGTCGACCCAAGTGGAGGACCCTTACCGGTGGCTAGAGGACGACATTCGGACCGCGCCCCGAGTACGCAACTGGGTCGAGGCGGAGAACCGTCTGACGAGGAGATATCTGGCAAGAGTGCCTGAGCGTCGTGCGATCCACCGCAGGCTCGAAGCCCTCCTCAATATCGAGACGGTGAGCGCACCCATGCGTCGGGACAGAGGCAAATTCTTCTTCCGCCGGCGCCCCGGTGATCAGCAGGCCGCGCTCTGGATCGTCCGGAGCAACCGTTCAAAGCCCGTGAAACTCATTGAACCGGCCTCGTGGAGCAAGGACGGGACTAGCGCACTCGCTGCCGTCGCCTATGAGCGGACTGGCCGGCTGGTAGCCTATGCGGTCCATGACGGAGGTTCCGACTGGCGCACTTGGCGGGTTATCGATACTGCGACCGGCAAGGTTTTCCCTGACGAGGTGCGCTGGAACAAGTTCGGCGCGGCTGCCTGGGACTACGCTGGTCAAGGGTTCTACTACACGCGCTTCCCGAAGCCGCCGAAGGATGAAGAATTCCGCGCCCCCAATGTCGGCGAGCAGCTTTATTACCACCGGCTCGGCGAGCCCCAGGCCAAAGATCGACTCGTGTATGAGAACAAGGCCAACCCGGACCACATGTTCATCGGATCGGTCTCTGCCGACGGTCGCTACCTCATCGTCAACTCAGGGTTCGAAGGTGGTGGGGCGACGCTACTCTTCGAAGACCTGACTCGGCCGAAGGACGGATTCAAACCGATCTTCATTGGGAAGCAGGACCAGCTCGCCAGTAATCGGTTCGTGGCTGTCCAGGGTGCGGTGTTCTACGTGTTGACCAACGAAGGCGCGCCCAACCGCCGTCTGGTCGCCTTCGACCTCGGCCGCCTGGGCGACCCGCCACGCATCATCATCCCGGAGACCACAGATCCCCTGCTCGCGGTCACNTGCGGCGGGGAGCGGTTCTTTGCGCACTACTTGCATCACGGGAAGTCGCGGGTTCGTGTCTTCCGTGAAGACGGGGCGCAGGACGGCGAGGTCAGCTTGCCTGGTCCCGGCCTAGCGCGCGGCTTCGCCGGGCTTGAGGACGCGTCTACAGTCTACTTCGAGTACACGAGCTTCGCGACGCCCT
>NZ_AXAS01000091.1 GCF_000472925.1 Bradyrhizobium sp. Ec3.3 | reverse complement strand
AATTGGGTCTTGCTCTACCAAGACCCTAATCCGATCGTGCGTGGTCAGACCTACCAGATGAATCTGCAGATGGAGATGGACCCGAGCGGCAACACCGGCTTCGTTAACGTCTGGCGCGATGGCGTCGAGATCGCTAGCTATCACGGCGCGATCGGATCGGCGGGTGCGCAGTACTACTGGAAGGAAGGCATTTACCGCGGTTCTTCAACCCAAACCCAAACCTTGGATTTCAGCAACACCCAGTTTTCGACCGGGTCGGCACCCGCCCCCACGCCGGCGCAGCCGACGACGCCAACCACCCCCACAACTCCCACGGTGACACCGGCGGTGACGCAGGCCACGGCTTCTCCGGGAACGGGAATCGAGCATGCCGGCGATACCGTCACCTTGACGCTCGGCTTCAACGAGGCGGTGACCGTGACGGGCACGCCGACGCTGAAGCTCAATGATGGTGGGACCGCTACCTACGTCAGTGGTTCGGGAACGGGGACACTGACCTTCAAGACGACGGTTGCCTCGACCGACACCAACACCTCGGCGCTCGCCATCACCGGGGTCAATCTCCCCACCGGCTCGAGCATCAAGGATGCATCCGGTGTTGCGGCGAACCTCGCTGGCGCGGTGAAGACGTTCACGGGGTTGCAGATCGATCCGATTCTGCCGGCGGTGACGCAGGCCACGGCCTCTCCGGGCACTGGAACCGAGTTGGTCGGCGACACCATCACGCTGACGCTCGGCTTCAATGAGGCCGTGAGTGTGACGGGCACGCCCACCCTATCGCTCAATGATGGTGCGAAGGCCACCTATGTTGGCGGTTCGGGCACGAGCACGCTCACCTTCAAGACGACTGTCGCGTCGACCGACACCACTGTGTCCTCGCTCGCCATCACCGGGGTCAACCTTCCGAGCGGCGCAAGCATCAAGGATTCGTCCGGTGTTGCGGCCAATCTCTCGGGCGCGGTGAAGACCTTCACGGGTCTTCAGATCGATCCGCCGCCATCGACGAGCGGCACCTCATCGTCCGGCACGACATCGGGTGGGACCACCGTCACCACGCCGACCAGCGGCACGTCGTCGGGCAGCACCACCGTAACCACGCCGACCGGCAGCACGTCGTCGGGCGGCACCACGTCCTCATCTGGCACGACGACCCCGTCATCGACCAAGCCGGTCCTGACTATCGCGGATCACTCGCTCTCGGTGGCCGGGAGAGGCGGTACCGTCGACCTGGGAACCAAGGTGACAACGACGGACTCCAACGACGTCGTGACCGTGAACATCACGGGGTTGCCGAAGTACGAGACGATCACCGACAAGCTCGATGGTCAGACGTTCAGGGGAAGCAACATCACCTTGACGGCTGCGCAGGTCGACAGCGGCCTTACGCTGCATTCGTACTATCGCGGTGGCGGCCATCCGGTCGCAACACTCACGCTGACTGCGTCCGCCAAGGACAAGGTCACCGACTCCGTGTCGACGGCCTCGCCGCAGACCATCACTGTGACGGATCCTCGACCGGCCACGACCACAACGTCGTCGCACACGACCACAACGTCGTCGCACACGACCACAACGTCGTCGCAGGCGAGCACCGTGACGGATCATGTGCCGACGGTCACCACGCCCGCCACCACCACCACGACCACGGCCGCGACGACCACGCCCGCCACGACCACGACATCGCCGCAGAGGTTCGACTTCACCGATCTTCAGCATGCGATCGCCGCGAACGCGGGGGGCTTGGCAAGCCGGGCCTTCGCGCTGCTCCAGCAGCATGTGGACCCGGCCACCAGCACCCTGGCAACGACCGCACAGCAGCCGATCGTCGTGGCGGATCATCCGGTTGCGGCCGGCACGAGCACGGCGTCCCTGGCGAGCCAGAGCTTTGCGCTGCTGAACCAGTATCTGGCCGGTAACACCGGCCGGGTGGATCCCGGACAGATCGTCGCGGCTGTGTCGCAAGCATCCGGTTCGGGTCTGGAATCGTTGCTGGCCAGACCGCAACATTGATGCCTGGCCGCACCCAGGCTCAGCGCCTGGGTGCGGCACCGTCAATATTTGTGAATGCATGAGAAGGAACACATACGCGGTCGGTAGCCGCGAAGGGTTGAGTTAAAAATGGCGATCCAGAATGGAAATGCCCATGCCGCAGATCTCGGGCTTCGAGCCCTGGCTCTGTTCCTGCGCCTTCATGGCGTGAACGCCGAGCCTGACCAGCTCCGCGACCGTTGCGGGAGCAACGATATCGGCATCAGCGCGATGCTTCGCTGTGCCCACGAATTCGGGGTCAAAGTCCGTTCGCGCACGACGCGTTGGAAGCGACTTGCGAGCACCACGCTGCCCGGGATCGCGTCGCTGCGTGATGGCGGATTCCTGCTTCTCGGCAAGGTCGATGACGAGACGGCACTTGTGCTGCATCCAACCGCATCGCGTCCGAACATGATGACGCGCGCCGAGTTCGAAGAAGTGTGGGACGGCCGTTTGATCCTGGCCGGCTCACAGAATCTCGCGCACCGCTTGCTTCATTCCCTTGCCGGCATGAGCATCCCGGGGCGCGATCTGGCGCGGCGTGCCGGCGATGCCGTGATGCATGCCGGCAATATGTTGACGCACGCCCGGGACTTCTTCATGCGTGCCCGCGATATCATGATGCGCACGCAGTCACCCGATCATCCCGACATGGCTGTCCACGAGGCGGGTCTCGAGCCTGCGAGCGGCGACGAGTCAGGGCTCATTGCGGTGGCGATATTGCTGCGTTGCCACGGGATTGCCGCCGACCCGGAGCAAATTCGGCATCGCATGGGCACGGCGCGGATCGGTGCGACCGAAATTCTGCGCTGTGCCAAGGAATTCGGGCTCAAGGCTCAGGCGAAGCGGTCGGGCTGGAGCAGGCTCGCGGTCACGCCGCTGCCGGCAATTGCCGTGCTGCGCGACGGCGGCTTCCTGATCCTGGGCAAGGTCATCGATGACAAGCTTCTTGTTCAGCGCCCATTGTCGCCCCGACCCGAAGCCATGACTCAGGCCGAGCTCGAGGCCATCTGGGACGGTGACATCATCCTGATGACCCGGCGCGCGGCTCTGACGGATCTGTCCAGGCGATTTGATATCAGCTGGTTCATCGGCGCGGTCCACAAGTATCGCCGCCTGCTCGGCGAAGTGCTGGCCGCGTCGTTCTTCCTCCAGGTCTTTGCCCTCATCGCTCCGCTGTTCTTCCAGGTCGTCATCGACAAGGTGCTCGTGCATCGAAGCCTCAGCACGCTCGACGTCCTGGTTGCGGGCCTCGTCGCGCTGACCGTGTTCGAGACCGTTCTCGGCACGCTGCGCGTCTATCTGTTCGCGCACACGACGAACCGCATCGACGTCGAGCTTGGCGCGCGGCTGTTTCGTCACCTGATGGCATTGCCGATCGCATATTTCCAGGCGCGCCGCGTCGGCGATTCGGTCGCACGCGTCCGCGAGCTGGAGAACATCCGTCAGTTCCTGACGAGCTCGGCGCTCACGCTAGTTGTCGATCTCTTGTTCACGTTCGTCTTCCTTGCAGTAATGTTTTACTATTCGACGCCGTTGACGCTGATCGTCATGGCATCGTTCCCGCTCTATATCGGCATTTCTGCAGGTGCCGCGCCGCTGTTCCGCCGGCGCCTCGACGAGAAATTCAATCGCGGCTCGGAGAACCAGGCCTTCCTGGTCGAGAGCGTCACCGGCGTCGAGACGCTGAAGGCGATGGCGGTCGAGCCGCAGATGCAGCGTCGCTGGGAGGAGCAGCTCGCCGGCTATGTGAGCGCGAGCTTCCGCGTGCTCAGCCTGAACAATACGGCGAGTCAGGCGGTCCAGATGATCAACAAGCTGGTCACCGCCGCAACGCTCTACTTCGGCGCCAAGCTCGTGATCGGCGGCGACCTGAGCGTCGGCGAGCTCGTTGCGTTCAACATGCTGGCAGGGCGGGTGAGCATGCCGGTGCTTCGGCTCGCGCAGATGTGGCAGGACTTCCATCAGGCCCGTCTGTCGATCGATCGCCTCGGCGACATCCTCAACACGATTCCCGAGCCAAGCTTCAGTCCGGCCCGCGCTGCCCTGCCACCGATCCGCGGCAAGGTTACGTTCGAGCACGCGACCTTCCGCTACCGCGCCGACGGCCCCGAAGTGCTGCACAACGTGTCCTTCAACGTCGAGCCCGGCCAGGTCGTCGGTATTGTGGGCTCGTCGGGCTCGGGCAAGAGCACCATTACCAAGCTGATCCAGCGTCTCTATGTGCCGGAGAGCGGCCGTGTGCTGGTTGACGGCGTCGACCTCGCGATGGTCGATCTGACCTGGCTTCGGCGCCAGATCGGCGTGGTCTTGCAGGAGAACGTGCTCTTCAATCGCTCGATCCGAGAGAACATCGCACTCGCCGATCCGGCCATGCCCATGGAGCGTGTCATCGAGGCGGCGTCGCTGGCTGGCGCGCACGACTTCATCCTGGAGCTGCCCGAGGGCTACGATACCGTCGTCGGTGAACGCGGCAGCACTCTCTCAGGCGGCCAACGTCAACGTGTTGCGATCGCGCGCGCTCTCATCACCGATCCGCGCATCCTCATCCTCGATGAGGCGACCAGCGCGCTCGACTATGAAAGCGAGCGGGCTATCCAGCAGAACATGAAGCGGATTGCCGCGGGGCGGACTGTCTTCGTCATCGCGCATCGGCTTTCGACCGTACGCAACGCGAACCGGATCATCACACTCGAGCACGGCCGCATCGTCGAGGACGGCAGCCATGACGAGCTGATCCGCTCGAATGGGCGCTACGCCAACCTTCACTATCTGCAGGCCGGAATCCATGACATCCGCTAGCCGAAATATCGTTCCGTTTCCGAGGCGCGAACCTCGCCGCCGCGAACACGAAATCGCGTTCCTGCCGGCGGCGCTCGAGATCACTGAAACGCCGCCGTCGCCGATCGGGCGCGCGATCGGAGTGAGCATCGTCGCGGTGTTTTGCATCGCGCTGTTGTGGGCATCGTTCGGCAGCGTCGATATCGTCGCGACCGCGACGGGCAAGATCGTGCCGGGCGGGCGCACCAAGCTCATCCAGCCGTTCGAGACGGGCGTCGTCCGCGCCATCCACGTCCGCGACGGACAGAGCGTCAAGGCCGGCGACGTCCTGATTGAGCTCGACCCGACCATGACGGAGGCCGATCAGGAGCGCCAGAGGAGCGACCTCGTCGCGGCCGAGCTCGACGTCGCGCGGCTGCGCGCGGCGCTCGCCGAGGATCCGCTTGCCGCCTTCCGGTCACCGCAGGGCGCAAGTGCCGCGGAGATCGAGATGCATCGGCAGTTTCTGATCAGCCAGCGCTCCGAGCAGAGCGCCAAGCTCGCCGAGATCGAGCGCCAGCAGGGTCAGAAGGAAGCGGAGCGGGCAACCACGTCGGCGAGCGTGGCGAAGCTGCAGGCGACGATACCGGTGCTCCAGGAGCGGGTCGACATCCGCAAGGGGCTCGTCGACAAGGCCTTGGCTTCGAAGGTGGTCTATCTCTCCGAGTATCAGGAGCTGGTCGGCCTTCAGCAGGATCTCGTCCTCCAGCAGAGCAAGCTCCGTGAAGCCGACGCGGCCATCGCCTTGCTAAAGGAAACGAAGGACAGGACCGCTGCAGAGTATCGGCGCGCGACCTATGACGCACTCGCGAAAGCCGAGCAGAAGGTGGCGAGCGCCTCGCAGGAGGTGGTCAAGGCGGAGCGGCGCACGAAGCTCCAGCAGCTGACTGCGCCGGTCGACGGCGTCGTGCAACAGCTCGCCGTTCACACGGTGGGCGGCGTGGTGACGCCGGCCCAGGCGCTCGCCATCGTGGTTCCAAGCGAGAGCCAGCTCGAGATCGAGGCCATGCTCTCCAACCGCGACATCGGGTTCGTTCATCCAGGACAGAAGGCGGAGATCAAGATCGATACGTTCAACTTCACGCGCTACGGACTCCTCCATGGTGACGTGCTAAGCGTGTCGACGGACGCCATAACGCGCGACAGGCAACAAGGCGGGTCGAATGACCGGACATCGGGCGCGGCGCAGAGCAGCAGCGAGCCGAGAGGTCAGGAGCTGGAATATGCGGCGCGCGTTTCACTCGACCGCACGCACATGCAGGTAGAGGACAAGCTCGTCAAGCTCGGCCCCGGCATGGCGGTGACGGTCGAGATCAAGACCGGCGCGCGCAGCATTATCAGCTATCTTCTCTCGCCACTGGCGAGGTACAAGCAGGAATCGCTGCGGGAGCGGTAGACGAAGTGGGGCATCATCGAGGAGCGTTGCCCGCAATTCGAAGCGGCCATTTCCAGTGGGCTAGTGCGCGCGGCATCCGTTAATCCCATCAGGTGAAACGAAGCGCCTGGCGGGGCGCCGACGCACGCCCATGTCCAATACCCTGTGATCTTCCAAACAGACGCAAAGATCGGTCGGCAGAAGGCGTTGCAGCGGAGCCGCGTCAATAAGCATTCCAATACGCTTTTCTGGAAAAGAAGGTCATGACCATGATCTTAAGATCGAGAATGAGTGACCAGTTGTCTATATAGTACAGATCATGCTCGACACGACGCTGCATCTTCTCGAGCGTATCGACGTCGCCACGATACCCATTGACCTGAGCCCAACCTGTAATACCAGGCTTGACGTTGTGGCGGCGGGAAAATGACGAAATCAGCTCATTGAACAGCTCGTTTTGCGAGGTTGCGTGCGGACGTGGCCCCACGATCGACATGTCGCCGAGCAGCACATTGAACAATTGCGGAAGCTCGTCGACGTTGGTGTGGCGCAGAAGACGTCCAAGACGGGTCACGCGCGGATCGTGTCTGGTGACCGATCTGAAGTTGTCGCCCTCCTCCATCACGGTCATCGATCGGAATTTCAACACGCGAATTGGCTCGTTGTTGTAACCGTGCCGCGTCTGCCGAAAAAACACCGGCCCACGAGAGTCGAGCTTAATTGCGATCGGAACGACGACGAAAAGCGGGCCGGTCACAGCAAGGCCAGCGATTGCGACGGCGATATCGACTCCCCGCTTGATTGCTCGGTTGAAAGGAGTGAGCGGAGACTGGAATATCCGCATCGTCACCATGTTGCCGAACTGGGTGATCCGCGACACGGCCATCAGATTGATGGATCCAACAGGGACGACGTGAACGTCTACTGGCAGGTCTGACATGGCGCTGGCGAGCGCGAGAGCAGAGGCAACATCTGATTCCGAAATCAAGATGACAACGTCATCCGCTCGGAGGGGTCGACAGTCCGCGACCAGTTGGCGGACATCAGCGGGTCGCGCCTGGACGGCGTCGGGCTGCGCCGGGATTGAGGAATCGGCGCGAGGCCGCGGAAAGTCGAACGAGTGGATGGTCCGAATTCCGGTACCCTTAGCTCGTGCAGAAAACTGCAAGCAGTGACCCGGGTCTCCTATAAGGATGACGCGCCTGGCATCGATCAGACCCGACGCAATAGCAGGCTGTAGCACTGAAAACCATATTGCCCGTGTGCTGAGCACGGTGAGGAGGACACTCACAGCCTGGACGATGACAGTTGCGCGCGAGTAGTCCTCGGAGATTTTCAAGACGAATATCGTTGAGACGAAGAACGAGAATACGAGGAGGACGCCGCTGGCGCCGCTCCATAGGAAGACGTGGCGGGGCTGCGTCAGGATTCGGGAATATTGCCGAAGTCCTATCGAAACCAGCAGTCCCAATGTGGAAATCAGAAAGGATTCCTGAACGTACCTGGCGGGATCCGGCGACTGCAACAGGACCAATCGATGATAGAGGACGGCCGCGAGATAGGCCGCACCGGCTACGAGCAAGAACTCGGTGCCAGCTGCCAATACCAATAGAGCAGTCAATCTGCCCCTTCCAACGCCTCCAGCGATCGCTATGCGGTCATCGACCGAATGTGCCGGAATCTTGGAAGAGGCCGGCAAATTGGTGAAGGACGCATAATTCATAGCAGTCAGCCACCTAATCACTCGTCACTTTGGCTGAATCAGTACAGTCCGGGTCATTGGATGGAAATTGGCAATAACTGGATGGGACGAGCAATAAGTGGGTAACTACGATGGTCGATTGAGCCGCGACAGCCCGGGATTAGATTCGAACAGCAATCGACGCGCCCATCCCAATGGGTTCGATTGGAATGATCAATAGAGGACCGATCAGTCGAACAGAGCGGAAGAAGACACCGAGCGGTACGGCGTCAACGAGAGAGCAGAACGTCGTTTTGCAGATCGCCTGTCTGGACGGTTACTCGGACGGCGGCGATGTTGACATGCTGCCTTCCGCGAACAGATTTTGAAGGACTACACTTTGGTGACCACGTTCGTACAGGGAATTGCCGCCATGCCGAACTCCAGACTTCGCAATAGCTTCCATATTGACGTCTCTGGCAGCGATCTGGGTCGTTGCATCAAATGGGGCTTGGTGGCTGTTCTTCTGACAATTTCCGTCACTCAGGCAAAGGCCGAATATCTGGTAAACATCGGAGACGTGCTGGAGGTTGCGGTGGCGGGCGTGCCGGAGCTACGGCATCGGGCTGCCGTTCAAATGGACGGGAACGTTTCGTTGCCACTGGTCGGTACGCTTCCAGTGGTCGGCCTGCCCTTACCGCAGATCCGAGCCAAAATCGGGGCTGCACTGGCGAGCAAGGTATTTCGACAGAGGACGTCCGATGGCCGCGAGACGGTCGTCGTGATCGACGCAGACGAGGTCACGACGGTCATCGCGGAATACAGGCCCATTTACGTGAATGGAGATGTGTCGAAGCCAGGTGAATACCCTTATCGTCCGTCTATCACCGCACGCCAGCTCGTCGCCGTGGCAGGCGGCTACGACATCATGCGTATCAGAATGAACAACCCGTATCTCGAGTCAGTAGACCTGAGAAGCGAGTATGGTTCGCTTTGGACAGAGCTGGCCAAAGAACAGGCGCGCATGTGGCGCATCAAGACTGAACTTGGAGAGGGCGCCCAGATCAGTCCAGGCGCTCTGATGGACACGCCCTTGGCTCGATCGGCGATTTCGGAAATCGTTAATGCAGAAACGGAATATCTGAAGACCAAGCAGAGTGATTATCAGCAGGAAAAGACGTACCTTCAGCGCGGCATTCGACAGGGAGACGACGAGGTCCGCGTGCTGTCAGAGCAGCAGAAGAAGGATGAAGAGGGACTTCAGGCGGATCTTGACGACCTGCAGAAAACGACCGAGCTCTTCGGCAAGGGGTCCTTGATCAGCCCTCGCGTTACGGATGCGCGTCGCGCCGTACTGCTGTCATCGACCCGGAAGCTGCAAACCTCTGCGCAACTGCTGCAGGTCAAGAAGCAGCAGGACGAATTCGTCAGGAAGCTCGCAAAGCTGGATGACCAGCGGAGGCTCGACCTGCTCCGTGAGCTGCAGGATACCAGCGTAAAGCTCAATCAAATTCGCGAGAAGCTGCAGAGCGTCGGCGAGAAGCTTCAGTACACAGCTCTGGTTCGATCGCAACTCGTGCGAGGAGCCGGCAACAACGCAGAGATTGCCATCATCAGGAAGGGCGATAAGGGGCAGGAACGGATCATCGCAAGTGAGGATACCGAGTTGCAGCCGGGTGATGCCGTCGAGGTCAGCCTACAATACCAGGATGGTCCTGCCATCCCTCCCCGAAGGCTAGGCAGTTCAGATATTCCATCGGGGACAGGCCGGTCCGATGCGACCGCAGGCGGTTCGGTGCGCGTCGGGCAGAGGTAACAAGCGCCGTCGCAATTCCGCAACGGCTTTGCTTGAACGGGTGCTATCGATCTACAGGCGATCGCTTGTTTTTCGGCACGCCGACATCCGGAATGAAACGGCCATCTGCGACATACCCCGCTCCCTGCGGAGCGACCGCGGTCATTCACCTTGCAGGGCTGAGGGCCGTGGGACGAAAGCCGACTATTGCATTTTTGCGTGGCGACCAAGTGCGCCGACCGCGCAGGCAGGAAGAGCCATATCTTGTTGCCGTCGGAGACAATTGATTCATTCCGTCAGTGCCGGATTCGCGGCGATATATTCGAGGCGATATAGAGCGTGGTCAAGATTCTGGTAACGGGTGGTGCCGGCTATATCGGAAGCCACACCTGCAAAGTATTGGCGCGCCATGGATTTGAGCCGGTCGTCTACGACAACCTCTCACGTGGCAACCGTTGGGCCGCGAAATTCGGCATGTTCGAATTTGGCGACATTGGCGATGCAGCCAAGGTGCGTTCGGTACTGGAAAAATACCGTCCGTCAGCTCTGATACATTTCGCCGCTTATGCCTACGTTGCGGAATCCCTCGCAAACCCCCTGCTCTACTATAGCAACAACGTCGGCGAAACCGCCTCGCTGCTACAGACCTTGATCGATTTCAAACCGGTGCCGGTGGTGTTCTCGTCAAGCTGCGCGACCTATGGTGTGCCCAATCGACTTCCGATCTCGGAGGATCATCCACAACAACCGATCAATCCCTACGGCTACTCCAAGCTTGTTGTCGAGCGGATGCTTCGGGATCTCGATGTGGCTCACAACCTTCGTTCGGTCTCGCTCCGTTACTTCAACGCGGCGGGCGCGGACCCCGAAGCAGAAATCGGCGAAGCTCACGAACCGGAAACCCATTTGATCCCGTTGGTGCTGGCCGCCGCCCGTGACGCCACGGCGGTCAAGGTGTTCGGGAATGACTACGACACGGCCGATGGAACTTGCATCCGCGATTACGTCCACGTGCTTGATATCGCCGACGCGCATGTGAGGGCACTCAGGTATCTCATCGACGGCGGAGCCACTTGCGCGGTCAATTTGGCCAATGAGCGGGGCTACTCGGTCCTGGAAGTCGTGGCGACGGCCGAGCGCGTTACGGGCAGACCGATCCAAATCGAGCTGGTCCCGAGACGGCAGGGCGATCCGGCGGTCTTGATCGGCGCTCTCCAGAGAGCGCGAACCCTGCTCGGCTGGAAACCGGAGCGGTCCGACCTGGAAATTCAGATGCGCGACGCATGGAAATGGATGACGCGATGATCGCGAGCGCTGTGATGAGACGGCCCGCGAGTCGATTGCGACCACCAGTGAACCTGGACGAAGCGCCCGGATGCCCATCAGAGGTAGTTCTTAAAGCCCATAATCGCCACGCCCTGCGATGCGACTTGCAAGTAAAATGGTGTCCACGGCGTACGGAGGCCGGAAAAGCGGAAGGTGTCCGAGATGATCTTGGTGACCGGAGGTGCCGGCTACATCGGCTCCCACGTCTGTATCGCATTGCTCGACGCCGGGCTTGACGTCGTCGTCGTCGACAATCTCTCCAACAGCAACAAGGCTTCGCTCGAGCGGGTGCAGTCCATCTGCGGGCGTTCGCTCGTCTTTCGGCACGCAGATATCCGGAATGAGGAGGTGATCTACGACGTACTTCGTACCTGCGGAGTGACTGCAGTCATTCACCTTGCGGGGCTGAAGGCCGTCGGCGATTCGAACATGCAGCCCATGACGTATTACGAGAACAACGTTCTGGGAACGATGCGGCTCGTGTCTGCCATGAAGAGGGCGAATGTAAAGACGCTCGTCTTCAGCTCGTCCGCGACCGTTTACGGGATACCTGCATACCTGCCGCTCGACGAGAAGCATCCCCTCTGTCCGACCAATCCGTACGGCCGCACAAAGCTCTTTATCGAGGAGATGCTGAAGGATCTCTGCAGGTCCGACGACGAATGGCGGATCGGCAATCTGCGCTACTTCAATCCGGTTGGCGCGCACGAAAGCGGGCTCGTCGGAGAACACCCGCTGGGCGTTCCGAACAATCTGCTGCCGTTTGTGGCGCAGGTGGCGATTGGACTGCGGGAGAAGCTGCAGATTTGGGGAAACGACTATGACACGCCTGACGGCACCGGAATCCGCGACTTCATTCATGTGGTCGATCTCGCATCCGGGCATTTGAGTGCCTTGCGCCATCTCAGACAGCCCGGCGTACTCACGGTCAATCTTGGAACGGGCAACGGCACCAGCGTTCTGGACGTCGTTCGCACGTTTGAAGCAGCGAGCGGGCGACCGGTCCCCTATGAAATCAGGGAGCGCCGGGCCGGTGATGTCGCCATCTGCTATGCCGACCCGACCTTTGCGATGGAGGCGTTGGGTTGGAAATCGACCCGATCGTTGCAGCAAATGTGTGCGGACCATTGGCGATGGCAATTGCAGAACCCCAACGGCTATGATGATAGCGCGCTTCCGAAAGTCCGGGAGCGGTCCGGGCATTTCCGCCGTCACGGCTGAGTGTGCGCGCCTGAGATATTCGAACGAACGCCGAAGACTCTGACCGCATGAGCGGGTTCGGGGCGAGCCACGGCGGCAAGCATACCGCCCATCCGAGGTAGCTCGTAATGACCCAAAATCTCCAAGCCGCAAAGCGAGGCTGCAGGTAAGATGCATTCGCGTGGGGATTTGCGATGCCACACTATCGTGCATTCGTTCTAGACGAACACGGCCAGTTGGGGGGCGTGGTTAACCTTCACTGCCCAGATGATGCGTCGGCAACCGAGCGGGCGGGGCGGTTGGCGGACGGCCACGAGGTTCAGCTCTGGCGGCTGGTTGCGGAGCTCAAATTCGGCGATCCGCGGCACCGACCCAAGCGGCGGCGGGGCGCCCGCGCACCGGTGCACTGAGCTCGATTGAGACTTGCGCGTTCGCCTCAGCTCTACTGACAATAGCATGCGGTTCGACTGCGAACCACTCGCCGGCTCGCGCTTCCAAAGACGCCTTGGCTTCGAGAGCGACCCAGATCCGGCCGCCCCGCAGGAGCAAGCGGCCGATGGGGCCGGCGCAGGCAGGAACGTCACCACCGGCATCGTGCTGACGGTGGACGCCGGTAACACCGCCTAACCGTCGCGGCGGCTGACATGCGCCGTTGCGACTGCCCGCAATCTCGTTTCTGACGAGTTCGAGACGTTGCTGCCGCGCCCAGACGGCCGCAACAAATCGATACAGATTGCGCAAGCGACGACCAGCAACACAGGAGCCGCGCAGCAGCCTCCGGAACAGCAACGCGACTGGGCCGAGTCACTGTCTTGCGATCTTGCCCTTGCAAGGCGCGACATCGAGTTGCTGCAACGTCTCGAGCAGGAGCANGATCGGGCCGAGTGGCTGATGCAGGGTCTTGACGCCGCGCGGCGCGAGGTCGAAACCCAAAAGGCGTTGGCAGCGAAGGCCGTCGAGGAAGCTTCCCGGCTGAATCAAGCGGGCGAGAGTGGCCCGGCTGAGCTGCAGGCATCGCTGCAGCAGGAGCGCGAGCGATCGGTGCGGCTGGAGCAGGATCTCGCAGCCGCGCGGCGCGATGTCGAAACCCAGACTGCGCTGGCGACGAAAGCAGGTGAGGAAACGTCCCGGCTGAAACAGGCGAGCGAGAGCCGAGTACAGCGCTGCCTTGTTTTGGGCACTGGTTGCCGGGAGAAGGGCGCGGTCGGCAGTCGTCGTTGACGCGCCCAATTGGAGTTCCAAGAGTGCCGTGAGATTCGAGATCAATTTCCAGGACTCTCTCGTTAAGGGGAGCCATCGATCCGAATTCCGATTGCAGGCGACGGAATTTCACCGCATGTATGATCGCGACGGCCTTTGAGCTGGATGAATTCGTGACGTTCACCGGCCGTGTCGATGATGCGACGCTGTTCACAATACTCTCGACGGCAGACGTCTGCGTGGATCCGGATCGCCCCAATGCAATGAACGATAAATCGACGATGAACAAGACCATGGAGTACATGGCCTTGGGGCGGCCTATCGTCCAATTCGACCTCACCGAAGGGCGCGTTTCGGCGGGCGAGGCATCTCTTTATGTATCGAATACCGACACTGCGGAGTTCGGCGACAAGATACTTGAACTTCTAGATGATCCGGCGCGGCGTGCCCATATGGGCGCGTTCGGTCAAAAGAGAATCCACAACGAACTCGCCTGGGACCACGAGGCGGCCCACCTTCTAAGCGCCTATGATAAGGCATTCGATCTGAGAGACTCGCCAAACGCCAATCGGGGCGGTCCCGTACTGGAGTCGAGCCGGCGCGACGGCCCACGCTGATGCCGATGGTCTCGCCGCGGATTCGGTCTCTTTTTCCGGGTACGACCGTAGCAGAGGTCGAGAGTCCGCGGATGCCTGCACCCTGATCCAATCGCTTGTGGAGGTCTGGTAAGAGCCAAATGAGGCAGCTCGCAACAGACGGAATCCTACACGGCTCATGCCGGTGTTCCGCCGAATATTCGCCGGACGAGCGGTCATTGTCATGTTCCATGAAATACAGCGGGATTTCCGCCATGAACTGATGACCGGCACTTCGGTAGATCTCTTCCGGCATTCGCTCGATTGGCTCCAGCAGCAGGGATGGAAAATCGTCAGCCTTGATGAATGTCTGCAGGCGCTTTCACGGAACGAACCGAAAGCGCCAAGGTACGCAGTGCTAACGTTCGATGATGGATATCGAGACGTGCGCTCCGTGGCGCTTCCCCTCATGGAGCAGCGCAAGGCGCCATTTACGGTTTACGTACCTACGGGTGCCCCAACTCGCGCCATGAAGTCTTGGTGGATCGGCCTGCGGGAACTCTTTCGCCGAGAGGAACGGGTCACGATCGATCCGATGGAAAGGAGCTTTGCTTGCCCGGACTTTCGCAGCAAGCGAGCAGGACTGAAAACGGTAATCCAGTGGGTTCACGGGGACTATCGCCGTTCTGCATTGCTTGAATCAACGTTCCGCAGGTACGGAATTTCACTATCGGCTTTGAACGATGCATATTTTCTCGACGAGCGAGAACTGCAAGCGCTCTCCCGCCATCCTCTGGCGTCAATTGGGGCGCACACCGCGTCGCATGCGGCACTCGCTACCCTCGACGCGTCCTCCGCGCGAGCGGAACTGGACGACAATCGCATATACCTCGAGACCCTCCTCGAACGACCGATTCGTCACCTAGCTTATCCCAATTAGAGCCCCGGCGCATGCGGGCCTCGCGAATATCGCCTTGCCGAACAGGGCGGCTTTTCAACGGCGGTGACGACCCGGAAAGGCTAGTTGGCCGACGGGAGCCTCAATCGTTTCGCCTTGCCCCGCATCGGCGTCGGCTGCCATTCCGAGGCGCGAATGTCATTTGAGGCCAACCTGAACGGCGTTCACGCGGGCGCACAGGCGCTCATGAAGGCCGTCTCGCTGAAGCGAGATGCGAGTGGATTGGGTGATCAGGCTCCTGCCGCTGAGAAGGCTTCCAGGTGAACAAAATTCTCAAAAGCAGCCTGTTCTACGGCGCGGGTCAGCTCGGACGACTGCCTTTTTGTCGCGTCCGGTTCGCCGGTCGAGCAGCCATTGTATGTTTTCATGAAATTCAGCGGGACTGCGCATCGGAATTGATGACCGGAACCTCGGTTTCGCTCTTTGAGTTTTCTCTTGATTGGTTGCGGCGACAAGGATGGTCCATTGTCAGCATGGACGAATGTCTTCAGAAGCTGGCAAGCAATGATCGGTCCGACCGTTATGCGGTTCTGACTTTCGACGACGGACCGGGACAATGTCTCGGTAGCCCTTCCAATCCTGGAGCGACATAACGAGCCGTTCATGATGTACGTGCCGACTGGTGCCCCAACACGATCCATGCAGTCGTGGTGGTTGGGTTTGCGTCGATTAATTCTCTCGAAAGACAAAATTACAATCGATGCGCTAGGCCGCCAGTTCCAGTGTTCTGACATTCGGAGCAAAATGTTGGCCTTCACGGAGGTGACCCAGTGGGTTCATCAAGATTACCGGCGTGGTGCGATGCTCGCACCGACCTTCAAGCAGAATGGGATTTCGCGCACGGAATTGAATAACGCCTATTTCCTGGACGAACGCGAGCTCCGCCTTCGTGCACGTCATCCGCTCGCGTCAATCGGCGGCCACACGAACTCGCACGTAGCGCTTGCGAACCTGGATACGTCCTCGGCGAGAGCCGAATTGGCCGATAACTGCCACTATCTGGAGAATCTCCTCCAATTGCCCGTTCAGCACCTTGCATATCCGTATGGCACCGTCAGGGCGTGCGGCCCTCGCGAAGAGCATCTGGCGAACGACGTGGGTTTTCAATCGGCGGTGACGACACGACAAGGGCAATTGTACGATCGCAACGTGAATCGCTTCGCACTTCCTAGGATCGGCGTTTACAGTCGTTCAGTCTTCAGGGCGGAAATGACCGGTATCGTCGATGGCATGCAGGCGCTACGACAGCGACTTCGCACTGACCACGCTACTGGACCGCATGATCAACTAACCGAACTTGACGCACGTAATTCACGTTGATCAGATCCGTCCATCTGATCGAGAGCGGCCTTCGCCCAGATTGCATTTGCCAACTGTGCCGGGGGGCTGCCCAATAGCGGCAGGAAGCGATCTGCAAACAGCACGGCGTCGATCTCGACCAATCGCGCTTCATTCGGCATTCTTTTTTTCAAGAGTCGACTCACAGCCGTGAATAACCCTTAAGAAGTACATCGAAAGAAATAGCGCTCGCCGTTGGGCAATTGCGATGGCAAGCGGATCAATGCCTAGTTGATTGGCAACCTTCGATCGCCCGAGGGCTTCCGTTCGTTCGTTTTCTGCAGGAATCGCATCGCGTCTGGAGAAAATGCAGAGAAGCAGAACCACCCGGCCGATGGTCCAGAGTTCTGAACTCGCATGAAGCCCAGGCCGCCGCGCCATTAATTCCGTGAGTAGTCAGGAATTGCGTCTTCACATCCCCCGCTCGCGATAAGAGATTCCTCCCGAGACAACAAGATCGAGTGCTCCGCGCGTGCCGTCAGCGAGGACATTCCCGGGCACGACTGCCGCAGTCTGAAAAGTCAGGATCCCTTGACGACAGACAAGATCTCTTGACGGCAAAGGAGAATCGTCTTGACCGCTCTGCGGATGCCGACCAAGTCGCTGTCGGAGGACGTGGTATTCTGGCGCGATGACCAGACTGTCGCGCATTCGCAACTGACCGCTTTCAGGCGATGGTGTGAGGTCCGGACCGGGCGATCCCTGCCCGATCATGCTGCGATGGACCGCTTCTCGGTGGCAGAGTTCCGAAGCTTCTGGCGCCTCTTCCTGGAGTGGTCCGATCTGCCCCGCGACGGTACGCTCGACCCGGTCTGTGTCGGCGATGCCTGCGAGACCGCCCGCTTCTTCCCGGATCTCCGTCTCAACTATGCCGAGTGCCTGCTCGCCGGCAGTCCCGATCAGCCGGCCCTGATGGCCTATCACGCTGGCGGCAGCCGCGACCGGTTCACCCGTGGCGCACTGCGCGTCGCCGTCACCCGCCTGGCCACGTCGCTGCAGCGGCTGGGTGTGCGTGGAGGCGACCATGTTGCGGCGATCGCACGCAACAACGCCGAAGCGGTCATTGCCGCCCTGGCTACCGCTGCCATTGGCGGGACCTTCGCCAGCTGCGCGCCCGACATGGGCGTGCCTGCCATCCTCGCGCGGTTCGCTCCTCTCGAGCCCGTGGTGCTGTTCGGCTGCCTCCGGGCGGAGCTTTGGGATCAGGGCGTCCCCGTCGCAGAGCGCGTTGCGGATGCTGCAGCCGGCCTGCAGAGCCTCGCTGCAATCGTCGCGCTGGACAGCGGCTCACTTCCCGCCGGCGAGCAAACTGTGCCTCTGCACCGGCTTGACGATCTGCTCCGCGATGCCGCTGGCAGCGAGGACAGCTTCGAATGGCTGCGCCATCCATTCAACCAGCCGCTGTTCACGATGTTCTCCTCCGGCACCACGGGCGCGCCGAAGTGCATCCAGCACGGCGCCGGCGGCACCCTGCTGGAGCATGTGAAGGAGCACCGGCTGCATTGCGATCTCAGACGGGGCGACAAGCTGTTCTTCCAGACCACCTGCGGCTGGATGATGTGGAACTGGCAGCTCTCGGCACTCGCCTCCGGCGTGGAGCTCGTGCTCTACGATGGGCCGCTCGAAGGGCCGGACACCTTCTGGCGGATCGTTGCCGAGGAATCCGTGACCGTGTTCGGCACCAATCCTGCCTATCTGCACTTTTGCGAGAACGCTGGCTTCGTCCCGGGCCGTGTGTTCGACTTTTCCGCCCTGCGAGCGGTGCTCTCCACCGGATCCATCCTGTATGCCCGCCAGTACGACTGGGTCCGTGACCAGGTGAAGGCGGCGATGCCGCTGCAGTCGATCTCAGGCGGCACCGACATCATCGGCTGCTTCGTGCTTGGGAATCCGAACCTGCCCGTCCAACGCGGCGAAGCACAGTGCCGCAGCCTCGGCCTCGATGTCCGCTCGCTGCCGCCATCTGACGATCCCAGGGCGCCGATCGGTGAGCTCGTCTGTGCAAACCCTTTTCCCTCACGGCCCCTTGGCTTTCATGGCGATGTCGACGGCACTCGCTTCCATGCCGCCTATTTTGCCCAGAACCTCGGCTTCTGGACGCACGGCGACCTGATCGAGGCCACGCCGCATTGCGGTTGGCGGCTGCATGGCCGTTCCGACGGGGTGCTTAATGTGCGCGGCATCCGCATCGGCACCGCGGAGATTTACCGCATTCTCGGTGACATCGAGGAAATCCTCGAGGCGATGGCGGTCGAGCAGCAGGCAGAGGAGGAGCCCGGCGGCTCGCGCATGGTTCTCCTTGTCGTGCTGCGCGGAGGCCTGATGCTCGACGACGCGCTGGCGAAGCACATCCGCTCGGAGCTGGCACGCTGCGGCAGCCTGGCGTTCGTGCCGGCGCGCATCGCACAGGTCGCGGCGGTGCCCGTCACCTTCAATGGCAAGCGGTCCGAGGCTGCGGCGCGCGATGCGATAAATGGCCGGCCTGCGCAAAACCGCAATGCACTACAGAACCCCGAGTGCCTCGATGTCATCGCCAAGCATCCGGTTCTCCGGTCGCCTCCGGCAGCCATCAAGGCACCGCCGAGGTCACTGGGCCGCGGGGCAATCCCGGCCGGTGACCGACTGCGGCGCGAGTTGCAGGCGATTTGCGAGCGCGTGCTCGGCGTCTCGCACATCGGCTGGTCCGATAGTCTCATTGGCTTCGGCGCCGATTCACTCGCACTGGTGAACCTTCTGCTCGAGATCGAGGACTATGCTGGGCACCCCCTGCCCCTCTCGGTCTTGCTGTCGGCGCCATCGATCGAAGGCCTGGCCACGGCTCTGTCCATCGGCGTGGAGGCCATGGCTGCGCAGCAGGCTGGTCGGGCGGGCCCGCATCTCCGTGCCATGGATCTGGCCGACTGCCATCCGGTCTGCCGCTTCCTCGAGGAGACCTTTTGCGAGTCCGGACTCAAGGCATCCACCTGGCGCCAGCTGTTCGACCACAACTGGTCCGATCACGGGCCCGGTTTCGTGCTCCTCGACGGAAACGCAATCGTCGGCTTCATCGCCACCATTGCCGCCCCGCGACGGGTAAACGGCGAGGTAGCCCTGGTCTGCAACGTCTCCTCCTGGTCCGTGCACCCGAAGTACCGCGGCTGGGGCATGGCCCTGCTGGCTGCCGTGCTGCAGGACGAGAGCATCACCTACACGGCCTTCACCCCATCACCGACCTCCTGGGCTGTCCTCGTGGCGCAGGATTTCAAGCCGCTGGGCGCGCACAGGATCGTCATGCCGCCAATGCTACAGCCCGAGACGCTGTTCGGGCCGACCCGGCCGGTCATCAGCTTCGATCAGGCCGCGGTCCGCGAGAGGCTGACCAGCGAGCAACGACAGATCTTTGACGATCATGCGCGATATGATTGCCTGCAGCTCACCGTCAGCGACGGGCCCGATCATGCCTATTTGGTGGTGAAGCGCCGTCTCGCTTCGAAGCGACGGCGACGGGTTCTGCCAGCGCGGATCGCGTATTCGGACATTCTGTATTGTAGCGCTCCCGAGCTGCTGATGCGACATCTCGAACGTGTCAAGCTGGCGATCCTGCGACGGCAACGGACCGTGGCGCTCGTTGCGGAGGCGCGTCTCTTTCCGGTCCGGCCACGGGGCCTGCTGCTCCCGATGCAAACCTGCTACCGTTCCCCGCTGCGGGCGAACGGCGACCTCGACAGGCTGTATTCGGAATTCGTGCTCCTGCCCATCTGAGGCTGGGGCGTAGAAAGTCTCGCCGTTTTCGACGGGAGCATTAAATCCGTAAATGCGCAAAGGCGAAGAGTTCACGCCAAATGACGCAATACGGACACGCGTTACGGATCGGGCCAAGAACGGGCTCGCTCGAGATACAGAATAGCCCGACCGGCAAAGACGCCTAAGACGCCACCTGCAATCTTTTGGACTCCATCAAGGACTCGCGCGTGGCGATCCGGCGTAAGCAACTGCAGAAGTTCAAGCGAGACCGCGGTGGCGAATACAAAGATCAGGACGGTAGGAATGCGTCGTGGATAAGCCAGGCAGAAGAGCGCGCCGAAAACCAGAAACGCCGCGACATGTTCAACATTCGCGGAGATCAGCAAAGTTGGCCTATCTCGAAGAGGAGACAGGGTGGCGTAGGCAATAAAAAACAAGGAAGCCCAAGCGGCAGTCCTGAGGAGGCGTTTTGGTGGCATTTCGGCCTTGCTCGCGGCGAACAATTCTGGTGCTCCGCGCCTGCTCCCGCCGAGCCGGGCCAATCCATCGGAGCAAATTCAGCATACGACAACACATGAGGGTACCGTCACGCCAAAGCGGGCGCATTACCTCTTTTTCGTTAGTTTGCCCCGCCACAAGCAGCGTATCCACGAATAGCTGCACGGGAAAACGGAAGCGAAAGGCCGCTAGCTTTCCCGGGGAAAGCTCGGCGACGTCGATCGCCAGGAGCCATTCGATGGCGGATCTCGGCGCGAGGCCCGCGAAGACCCCGAGCTCAAATCACGAAACCAGTCGTCGCAAACCTTGAGCGCTTCACGTCTCCGTTGATTGTCCACGGCTCTAACCAGAAAGGGGTAAGCAGGTCCTCCATGCGAGTTATAGGATTCGCTCACAGGCCGTGCGCATAATGACGCACCTGTAACAAGCCGCATCATCATGCGACGGATCATTGCAAATGGGCCGCACGGTTACCTGCCCACGCTGGGATGATCCGCGCTCCCGTGGATAACGGCGACTTTGCTCTTGATCGGGGGAACGTTGGACACGCATGCGTCCCCCGATCGAGCGCGGCACCCGGCGGACGCAAGATACGGAACGGCTTCCGACAATCTCGATTCTCGCAGGATGGCAGGTCGCATTGAGTTTGCGGCGTCGCCGCTGCACCGCGACGCCACTGACAAATCCATGCGGGTCGCGCAAGCAACGACGATCGATAAAGGAGGACTCGAGCAGCCTCCCGATGAGCTTCGCGGACCGGAGGCGCTGTTCCGTGACCTCACCCTCGCGCGACGCGATATCGAGCTGCTGCAGCACTTCGAACAGGAGCACGACCGCGCCGAACAGCTGGAGCAGGCCCTTGCTGCCGCGCGACGCGATGTCGAGACTCAGACGGCGCTCGCAGCAAAGGCGGGCAACGAAGTCACCGAGCTGAAGCAGGCGGCGACGGGTGGCACCATGGAATTGCAGAAATCCCTGCAACAGGAGCGGGACCGAACCGGCCAGCTGGAACAGGCGCTCGCGAAGATTTCCGCGGCTTCCTCGCGCACGGCCTTGCCGGCGGCAGCCAGCGCCCACCGCGTTTTGGAGAAGGTGCCGATCCGCGCGGGCACGTGACTCGCAAAACGCCTTGGGCGAGGCAGATCAGCCCGCTCATTAAGGACGTTCGCGTGTCAACGGGGCGGGATCTCCGCCAGATTGCGCCATCATCCGGTCGGCCGCGGCGGACAGAGCGAAGCCAACGCAGGCCGAGAGCGCATCGACCACAAAATCCTCAAACCTCGCGTGCCGTCCCGGCACCCATAGTTGCATCATCTCAAGCAGGCCGATCAGGGCAACGGCGACCACTGAAGCAGTCCAGCGTCGCTGCGGATAGGCGAGGCCGAACGCAATCCCGACCAGAAGGAAGGCGAGCGCGTGATCGCCTTGCTGTCCGATAACAGGGTGAGGCCGAACGTCCTGAGGTCCGAGCGTTACGAAAGTGACAGCGGCCGCGAGAAGCCACGCGCCGAGCCGAAGAAAAGTGGTGTTAATCACTAAAGCGCCTCGATTAGCAGCCCCCGCCGGGGACGCGCTTGCTCTGGATCGGCACACGGCCGATTAGGTGCAAAACATCATTGGAAGTTCGACATTTAATTTCAAGTGGCGGTTGGTACACCCTGACCCGCATAGGGAGTACCCATCCATGGCAGTTGTTCTAAAGCGCCGTTTCTTGGCAACAATAGCTTCGGCTTTCCTCAGGGTTGAGGGCACTGCAATGGCGATCCAGGAAGGCACGACTCGGAGGCCAGCTTGTCGATTAGTCGGACGCAGACCATTGAATGGGACGGCAAAGCCCTGAGCGGCTGGGTAGACCTCGACGGAACGCCGACGAAAGTCTCGGCAGACAGGGAAACGATCCATACCCATGCGCCTGGCTTTAGTGACGCACTCACCTGGGAAATCGACCGGCATCGGGATGAGATTTTTGAGAAGCTGCTGCCGTTCTTCAAGCAGCAAAAGCGAGATTTCTAGCAGGGTTGATTGTGGTTGCACGTGAGATTGGTCGACCCGTTTGTTTCGGCCAAACGGAGTACCAACCTGTAGTGCTTGCCCCGCGCCCCCTTTTCGGGCGGAGTAGAAGCGCGCCTGCAGTTCTTGTTCGCGATGCGTCCTGAAGGCAGGCGCGGGAATTGCCGGCCCCAGGCTCCAGCCCGCTGAGGCCGTCTCATCGGCGAAGACGGCGAGCCCGCCATCGTTCATTGGCGATCAGTTCAAATCGCGAAATACAAAGGACGTTGAGCAGTTCACGGTTTCGATGATCGGACACATTCCGTAGCCTACCCCGAAAGTGGTGGGGAGGGTCCTCCATGCGAGCTATATGATTCGCGTGAAGATGGAGGGCATAATGACGCATTTGAAGGAAGTCGTATTACGCGACAGGTGATTGCAGATGGGTCGCCCGGTCATGCTCAACGAGGAAGTGAGGATCTCCCTCACGCGAGGACGATGTGGCCCACTGTGGGTGGCAGCGGTCCTGCTCACTATGACATGGGCCTCGACAACGGAGGCTTCCCCGGATCAGGCGCTGCACCTCGCCGACGCGCAACAGGCGACGGCGGCCCGCAATGTCGAGTCTGACGAGTTCGAGACGTTGCTGCCGCGCCCAGACGGCAGCGAAAAATCGATACAGATTGCGCAAGCGACGACCAGCAACACAGGAGCCTTGCAGCAGCCTCCGGGACAGCAGTGCGATTGGGCAGAGTCACTGTCTTGCGATCTTGCCCTTGCAAGGCGCGACATCGAGTTGCTGCAACGTCTCGAGCAGGAGCATGATCGGGCCGAGTGGCTGATGCAGGGTCTTGACGCCGCGCGGCGCGAGGTCGAAACCCAAAAGGCGTTGGCAGCGAAGGCCGTCGAGGAAGCTTCCCGACTGAAGGAAGCTTCCCGGCTGAATGAAGCGGGCGAGAGTGGCCCGGCCGAGCTGGAGGTATCGCTGCAGCAGGAGCGCGAGCGGTCGGCGCGGCTGGAGCAGGATCTCGCAGCCGCGCGGCGCGATGTCGAAACCCAGACTGCGCTGGCGACGAAAGCAGGTGAGGAAACGTCCCGGCTGAAAC
>NZ_AXAS01000090.1 GCF_000472925.1 Bradyrhizobium sp. Ec3.3 | reverse complement strand
GGCAGCAAGCCGACGACCGGCCAGTTCGGCCAATATGCCCGGCAAGCGTTCGTTACGGCCTTCCGCCCACCGCCATTCTATGACGACATCCTTATTTTTCGACGTAACCAGCTTGCGTCAGGCCTTGACGAAATGCGTCCTCAAAATGCGTATTTTCCCCACGCTTGGCGAGAAGCACAACACCGATGACGGGTATGGGCTGCTGCTGCGCGGGCGCAGGCAATGGCCAAGCGACGACGACACCACCAACTGCGGCTATCAACTCTCGCCGTCCGATTGTGGCTGGCATCTGCCTCTCTCCGGAGAGCCGCCGACCGATGGCAATGATACCACGCCGCGAGCCTACCGTCTTCGTGCGCAGGCCAAGCTTGATGCGGTGGTTCAGGGGGAGCAATTTCTCCTCGGGTCAAAATCGGAATTGCTCTGATTGAACGAAAAAACTTCTGCTTGGCCTCAAAAAAGCCGACGCTCACGCGCGTCAACGGTAGTGGATATCGAGCCGATCACATTCGCCAACGGGCTCCCGCCCTGAAATGACGGCTGAAGCGGTGCGCGCTGATAGGCGCAAACCGTGCCCATTCTCACGCGGGCACCTTTCGTCGTTTGCAGATTGCGCGATGATGCTCTTTTACTCCTGATTTGCCCGACGCGTCAAGCTAATTTCTGTAAATCCGTAGTTCTCTCGATGGCGGTCCCTACTTTGCATGGGGTTGTTTTTCGAGTTTTTATTGGAGAGCACCGTCCGGGTCGCCCCCTGGCGTCAGGTGGCAAAGCCGGGGCCAGCCTTCACTGAATTCATCCTTGACCGGATCAACAGCATTGCCACGATCGCGATGTTAACCGCGTTCCACGCCACGCCATTGGCGAAGGCGGCGGCATAGGAGCCGGTGGCATCGAAGATCAGGCCCGACACCCAGCCGCCGAAGGACATGCCGAACACGGAGGCGAAGATCACGATGCCGACGCGGGTCGCCGCTTCGCTCGCCGGCATCGCCTCGCGCACGATGATGGCGTAGCTCGGCACGATGCCGCCCTGGAACAGACCGAACATCGCGGAGATCAGATAGAGCGAGGAGAGGCTGTCGAAGAACAAATAGAACACGAGCGCAAAGGCCTGCGCGAGCGAGCCGATCAGCAGCGTGGGAATGCCGCCGATCTTGTCGGCGAGGTAGCCGGAGCCGATCCGGCTGACGATGCCGCAGCCCATCATCAGCGAGAGCATCTCCGCGCCACGCGCCACGCCGTAGCCGAGATCGCCGCAATAGGCCACGATATGGACCTGCGGCATCGCCATCGCCACGCAGCAGGAGATCGAGGCGATCGACAGCAGCACCGTCAGCGTGTTGGTCGACAGCCCGAGATCGACGCGCGGCGGCGGCGCGTTGGCGTGATTGCGAACCTTGTCGTCGCCGATCCGGGCGCGCAGGACCATTACCAGCATCGTCATCGTGCTCGCGCAGACGATGCCAATTCCAATGTGAGTCATGCGCCAGCCGAGGGTCTGCACGCCCCAATTCACGATCGGCGGCCACATCGCACCCGCGACATAGTTGCCGCTTGCCACGATCGTCACGGCAAGCCCGCGATAGCGTTCGAACCAGTGCGAGGCTTCCGCCATCAGCGGCGCAAAGGTCGCGGATGTGCCGAGCCCGATCAGGAAATACACCGCAACGAACTGCCAGAGCTGGGTCGACAGCCCGGCCAGCACGTTGGCGACGCCGAGAAAGGCGATGCTGATCGCCATCGCCGGCACGATGCCGAAGCGATCTGTGATCTTGCCCGCGATCACGCCGCCGAGGCCGAAGCCGAACATCATGAGCGTGAAGGCCAGCGACACCGCGCCGCGCGTGGCCACGAATTCGGCCTGCACCACGGGAATCACGACCACGACCGCCCACATGCCGACCGCGCCGATCGATCCGATCACGAGCGCGAGCACGAGCCGCACCCAGGCCTGACGCGAATCAGGGGTGAAGCCGGCCGGTCGCTGCGGGTGATTTGGCGCGTGCACGGCGCGACCTTCTTCGCTGACCGCCTTGCGGTCAAGCATCATGCTGCGATATTGGGCATGCGCGGTGCGCTGCGGTAAGAAGAGCTTGGCGGAACCGCGCTTTGCCATTAGTTTGCAATCTGCGTGTGCATCATTGCCGCGCAATGGGCATGTCGACGGGATGTTGTTGCAATTGACGCGATCAATGCGGATCAAGGTGGGGCGGTTCGTCGCTCTCGCCTATCTGTTCTGCGTCCTCGCGCCGGCAGCAGCCCTTGCCTGGGGCAGCGGTCCCGCACCGTGCCTTGGCGATGAAGTGCAGACGGTCGTTCTCGCGCCGGAGCACCATCACGGTGCGAGCCAGATGCACGCCGATGGCGGCCATGATCATGCCGCTGCGCATGAGCATCACCAGACCGCTGCGCAGGATGCACCCGCACAACATCATCATGACGGCAAGGGCACACCCGGCCCCTGCTGCGCGATGATGTGCGCGAGCGCGCTGCCGGCCGCCCTGCCCGACGTCGCCAAACCGGTGCAGCCGATCTCCGCCTGTGCGCCCGAGATCGCGGTGAGCCTGCACAGCGAGGCGCCACCCCTGCTCTACCGTCCTCCCATCGCCTGACCTGACGTCACGATTTGAGGCCTCGCGCATTTTTGCGCGCGCGCGGGCTCGTGGTTATCAGACAGTTCAGGGATTACCCATGCTTACGCTTCTCGGAGCGAAGTTTGCCGCTGCATCTGCGGCGCGCGGACGGCACTTAGGATTCATCTGGCCGATCCTGGCCGTAACGGCGCTCGCGTTGTCCGGCTGCATGCCCGCGACCACCGCGCCGCTGACGAGCGCCGATCCCGTCGATCCCGCGGCCAAGGTCGCGCGCGTCGGCTACCGCTCGACGATCGCGCCCTACAGCAGCCTGCGACCGGCGATGCCGGCACCATGGCGCGAACGCAACGACAGCGTCGCGCCTCCAGCGAAATCGGACCAGTAGGAGCGGCCATGGCACACCCATTCGCGCGCGGCCTGCTCGCATTCGCCACGTTTGGTCTTTCCGGCTGCGCTGCGTTCTCGCCGGACAGCGGCATGACCACCGTTGCGGACTTGACCAGCCGGACCATCAACAAGGATGTTGCCTTCGTGCGAACAGGCGAAGGCGCCGACGCGGTCAACGAGGGCGTTCGCCGCCTGCTGTCACGGACGTTGAGCGCAGATGCCGCCGTGCAGATCGCGCTGCTCAACAACAAGGGGCTGCAAGCTGCCTATAACGAGCTGGCGCTGGCCGAGACCGATCTCGTCGAGCAAAGCCTGCCGCCCAATCCGGTCTTTTCGGTCTTGCGGATTTCAGGCAATGGCGCCAGCGAAGTCGAGCGCCAGGTCGTCGGCGATATCCTGGCGCTGGCGACACTGCCGTTCCGCTCCGACATCGCCCGCGACCGTTTCCGCCAGGCGCAGCTGCGCGCGGCACTGGCAACGCTGCGGCTCGCAACTGACGTGCGCCGCGCCTATGTCCGCGCCGTTGCTGCCAACGAGATGGTGGCACTGCTGACGGATGCGAAGTCGACGGCGGAGTCCACCGCGCAGCTCGCCGTGAAGCTGGGCGAGACCGGATCGATAAACAAGCTCGATCAGGCCCGCGAGCAGGTGTTTTATGCCGAGACCACCGCCGATCTCGCCACCGCCCGCCAGGCCGCAACGAGTGCGCGGGAGCGGCTCGCGCGGCTGATGGGTCTGTGGGACGACGGGCTCGACTTCCGCCTGCCCAACGCGTTGCCGCCGCTGCCGCGCCGGCCGCTCGCGCTGCCCTCGATCGAGACCGATGCGGTCGCCCATCGCATCGACCTGCAGATCGCGCGGCTCGAGCTCACGGCGCTGGCAAAGTCGCTCAATCTCACCGAAGCGACGCGCTTCGTCACGTTGCTCGATCTCGCCGGCATCTCCCGCCGCACCCAGGATCCTGAAGGCGCGCCGTTCCGCGAGCGGGGCTTCGACGTGCAGTTCCAGATCCCGATCTTCGACGGCGGCGAGGTGCGCGTGCGGCAGGTGACCGAAACCTACAATCTCGCCTTCAATCGGCTCACCGAGCGGGCGGTCAATGTGCGATCGGAGGCGCGCGACGCCTACCGTGCCTATCGCTCGACCTACGACATCGCCAGCCACTACCAGCGAGAGATCCTGCCCCTGCGCAAGATCATCACCGAGGAGATGCAGCTCCGCTTCTCCAGCATGCAGGTCGACATCTTCGCGCTGCTGACCGAGGCGCGCCAGCGCCTCGCCTCGCTGCGCGGGGCGATCGACGCGAAGCAGAAATTCTTCCTCGCGCAGTCCGAGTTGCAGACCGCCGTCAACGGCGGCGGTCTGCCTGCGGGCGGCACCGATAATTCGACGACCATCGCCGCGGCGGCGTCTGCCGATGGCGTGCACTGAGATGGAGGCCGACATGTTTTCCCGCCGAGGATTTTTGGGCACCGCCGCGCTCGCAAGCGCGTCAGCAATCAGCGGCAGCGTCCAGGCCGCATCGATCCCGGAAGCCCCGCATATGGACAAGGTGGTGATGCAGCCGCCGCGGCATCCGACCAACGGCCCCGATTATCGCCCCGTCGTCACGCTGAACGGCTGGACATTGCCGTTCCGCATGAACGGCGACTGGAAGGAATTCCATCTCGTCGCCGAGCCCGTCGTGCGCGAATTCGCCGAAGGCATGAAGGTCAACCTCTGGGGCTACAACGGCCAGTCGCCGGGGCCGACGATCGAGGCGGTCGAGGGTGACAAGGTCCGCATCTTCGTCACCAACAAATTGCCCGAATACACCACCGTGCACTGGCACGGCATGATCGTGCCGAGCGGCATGGACGGCGTCGGTGGGCTCAATCAGCCGCACATCCCACCCGGCAAGACCTTCGTCTACGAGTTCGAGATGAAGAAGAGCGGGACCTTCATGTACCACCCGCATTCCGACGAGATGGTGCAGATGGCGATGGGCATGATGGGCATGGTCGTCGTGCATCCGCGCGATCAAGATTTCCGTCCCGTCGACCGCGACTTCGTCTTCGTGATGAGCACCTATCGCGTCGACCCCGGCACCTACCTGCCGAAGGTCAACGAGATGACCGATTTCAACATGTGGACCTGGAATTCGCGGGTGTTTCCCGGCATCGATCCCTTGCCGGTGCGGCTCGGCGACAAGGTGCGCGTGCGCATCGGCAATCTCAGCATGACCAACCATCCGATCCATCTGCACGGCCACAGCTTTGCGGTGACCTGCACCGACGGCGGCTGGATTCCCGAGAGCGCGCAATATCCGGAGACGACGACCGACGTTCCGGTCGGCGCGGTGCGCGTGTTCGACGTTCTCGCCGACAATCCCGGCGACTGGGCGTTCCACTGCCACAAGTCGCATCACACCATGAATGCGATGGGCCACGACTTGCGCAATCTCATCGGCGTCTCGAAGAAGGATCTCGCGCGTGCGGTCGGCAAGCTCGCGCCCGACGCCATGGTGATGGGCCAGTCGGGCATGGCGATGGGCAACATGGAGATGCCCGCGCCCGACAACACGCTGCCGATGATGACGGGCTCAGGCCAGTTCGGACCGATCGAGATGGGCGGCATGTTCACGGTGATGAAGATCCGCGAGAACCTCGCGCGCGACGATTACAGCGACCCCAGCCCCTATCAATTCCCGCAAGGCACCGTCGCCTATGAGGTCGCCTCACCTGCCGCGGAGCCGGCACGGCAGCAAAACGCACCGATGAAGAAAATGAAGATGTGAACGAACGTTTTGACGACCACCAACTGGAGAACAAGATGAAGAAGACGACGATGATCCTACTTGCGGCACTTTCGCTTTTCGCCGCGCCTGCACTCGCACACGAGCATCACGCCCATGAGACCTTTTCCGCCGGCGAGCCCGGCGATCCCAACAAGCCGGCGCGCATCATCGAGATCGCGCTGAGCGAGATGGCCTACGAGCCCTCGCGCATCACCGTCAAGCGCGGCGAGCAGATCCGCTTCGTGCTGCGCAACGTCGGCAAGGAGGACCATGAATTCCTGCTCGCGACCACCAGAGAGAATCTCGCGCATGCCGAGGTGATGAAGAAGCATCCGCACATGGAGCACGACGACCCCAACGGCGTGCGGCTCGCGCCGGGCAAGACGACCGAGATCGTCTGGAAATTCACCAAGGCCGGCACGTTCGAATTTTCCTGCCTGATCCCCGACCACCGCGACTACGGCATGGTCGGCCGCGTCACTGTGAAGTGAGCTATGGAGACTCCCATGAACCGCATCATCCGCATCGCCGCTGCGCTGGCGCTGAGCATCGGCCTGTCTCGCGGCACCCTCGCGGCCGAGGGCGCCGCGATCAGCGGCGAGGTCAAGAAGATCGACGAGAGCGCGGGCAAGATCACGCTCAAGCACGGACCAGCGAAAAGCCTCGGCATGGATGAGCCGATGACCATGGTCTACCGCGTCAAGGACTCGGCGGTGCTGAGACAGGTCAAGGTCGGCGACAGGGTCACCTTCGAGGCCGAGGAGGCGGCGTCGGGATATACGGTGACGAAGATGCAGAAGGCGAAGTAGGCACACCCTCCGCCACCGTCATTCCGAGGCGGCTCGAAGAGCCGAACCCGGAATCGCGAGATTCCGGGTTCGATGCTTCGCATCGCCCCGGAATGACGGCCGTAAGGCCCCATTTCGCACCTCTCCCACCCTCCTCGTTAACCCTTTGCTAACCATACACCGGGCAAAAATTGCCGGGTGAAGTCGAGTGTCGTCGGCCGCGTAAAACGGGAGCTCCCGTGGACGCCAGTGCGGTGCCTCACTTTCGAAACGGTGGCCCATCGGCCGCCGCGCAGACGTTTGGCGCGCGTGGGCGCCAATCGCGGGGGGAGGCAGCAACCATGGTCGACGTCACCGCGGGTCAAGGTGTAGGCGCCCCCAAGCCCGGCCTCCCCTCCCTCACCGAGATCGGCAACATCCTCAAGCGCGGCGACATCGCGCTGGCGCTCGGCATCCTCACCATCCTGGTGGTGCTGATCCTGCCGCTGCCCTCGATCGTGCTGGACCTCTTCCTGGCGATCTCGATCACGCTCTCGATCCTGATCCTGATGACGTCGCTGTTCATTCAGGCACCGCTGGAATTCTCCGCCTTCCCGACCATCCTGCTGATCTCGACGATGCTCAGGCTGTCGCTCAACATGGCCTCCACCCGCTTGATCCTGTCGCACGGCCATGAGGGCACGGATGCGGCGGGCCACGTCATCGAAGCCTTCGGCAGCTTCGTGATGGGCGGCAATTTCGTCATCGGCATCATCGTCTTTGCCATCCTGATCATCGTCAACTTCGTCGTCATCACCAAGGGTTCGGGCCGCATCGCCGAGGTCGCGGCGCGCTTCCACCTCGACGCCATGCCCGGCAAGCAGATGGCGATCGACGCTGATCTCTCCGCCGGCCTGATCGACGAGAAGGTCGCCAAGGAACGCCGCAAGGCACTGGAGGACGAGAGCGGCTTCTTCGGTGCCATGGACGGTGCCTCGAAATTCGTCCGCGGCGACGCCATTGCCGGCCTTTTGATCGTCTTCATCAACGTCGTCGGCGGCATGATCATTGGCGTCGCGCAGCAGGGCCTCTCGTTCGCCGACGCCGGGCGCAGCTACACGCTGCTGACCGTCGGCGACGGCCTCGTCACGCAGGTGCCGGCGCTGATCGTCTCGACCGCGGCGGGCCTGCTCGTCTCCAAGGCCGGCGTCTCCGGTGCCGCCGACAAGGCGCTGATGAAACAGTTCTCCGGCTATCCGCAGGCGCTCGCGATGTCGTCGGCGGTGATGATCGTGCTGGCGATCCTGCCGGGCATCCCGACCATCCCCTTCCTTGCGCTTGGCGCCGGCGCCGGCGCGCTCGCCTGGTCGGCGCGCAACCACAAGCGGACCACGGCCAGGGCCGAGGAAGCCGCCAAGGCCGCGCCCGCCCAGGGAACGCCGGGCGCGCCCGGCGCTGCAGCGGCGGAGGAGCCCATCTCCGCAGCGCTCAAGATCGACGATCTCAAGATCGAGCTCGGCTATGCGCTGCTGCCGCTCGTCAACGGCCCCGACGGCACCGATCGCCTCACCGAGCAGATCAAGGCGCTGCGCCGCTCGCTCGCCATCGAGATGGGTTTTGTGATGCCGGCCGTCCGCATCCTCGACAACGTCCAGCTCGAAGCCAACACCTACATCATCAAGATCAAGGAGGTCGACGCCGGCACCGGCAAGATCTGGCCTAACCAGTTCATGGTGATGGACCCCGCGGGCAACCAGGTGCAGGTGCCGGGCATCCACACCACCGAACCGACGTTCGGCCTGCCCGCGACCTGGATCGATGCCAGCCTCAAGGAAGAGGCGTCGCTGAAGGGCTACACCGTCGTCGACGCCGCAACCGTGCTCTCCACCCACCTCACCGAACTGCTCAAGACGAATATGTCTGATCTACTGTCCTATGGTGAGGTGCAGAAGCTGCTCAAGGAGCTGCCGAAGGAGCAGAGCGAGCTGGTCAAGGACATCGTGCCTGGCCAGGTCACCATTTCCGGCATTCAGCGCGTGCTGCAACTCCTGCTCGCCGAACGCATCTCGATCCGCGATCTCTCGACCATCCTCGAAGGCATCGCCGACTCGCTCGCCTTCTCGCGCAATCCCTCGACCATGGTCGAGCATGTCCGCGCCCGCCTCGCCCGGCAGATCTGCGCGCAGAACACCTCCTACAACGGCTACCTGCCGCTGATCGCGCTGTCGGCGAGATGGGAGCAGGCCTTTGCCGAATCCATCATCGGCCAGGGCGAGGAGCGCAGCCTTGCGATGCAGCCCTCGAAACTCTCCGAGTTCATGACCGCTGTGCGCGAGGCGTTCGAGCGTGCGGCACGCGAGGGCGAGGCGCCGGTGCTGGTCACCTCTGCGGCAATTCGTCCCTTCGTGCGTTCCCTGGTGGAGCGGTTCCGCGCCCAAACCACCGTGCTGTCGCAGGCGGAAATCCATCCGCGGGCACGACTGAAAACGGTTGGAAGCATCTGATTTGCTTCTGATTTGCCCGAATTTCGTCTGTGTTTTTTCGCCACAGGCAAATGGTTTTTGTAGTTTTGGGGCAACTCGCTGATTTGGCTCAGGAACTCGCGACAGCCAGCTAACAGACTGAGTTACCTGAATAAATATTCACGGTTACGATCTTTCGATCGCGACCGTTCACGTCTTTTCACGCCCTTGTGATCGCCTCTTGGGAACGAATCCCCGCAATACTAGGTTGTTGGGTACCGAAGGCATGAACCTCGCCGATGAAGCCGGCGACTACTTCGGTAGATGGCGGCAGGAGGCTTCCATGAACCACTCGATCTACAGCGCGGATCGATCGACCCATCTTAAGATCGTGGTCGTCGCCCTCGTTGCTGGCGTCGCAGTGGCGGGCCTTAGCATTACGGCGCGATCGGGTTCCGACGACGGCATGACCCAGACCGCCCGCGTCATCAAGGCCGGGAAGCCGGTTGTGATCACCAGTTCGAACGCTTCACTGGTTCGCTAAGGAGATTTGACGGAATTCAGGAATTCACGTGGCTCTTTACCAGCCCCCCAAAGTCGCCATGTGGATATGTAGACGACCCCAACCCCAAGTCGACTACAGAAAGCGCCCGCCCCCCACGGGCGCTTTCTCATTTCTGGGGGGACGATTTCTCTGCGGGTGATGTTCGCCGCCGAGACAGCACACCACATCTCCCCACCCATCGCTTGTCATTCCCCGCGAAAGCGGGGAATCCAGTACGCCGCGGCTTCTCCGTATCCTCGCGCTGTCTCTGGAATACTGGATCGTCCGCTTTCGCGGACGATGACACCGAAAATGCAGCGCGCCTGTCCACGCCAGGCGCGGTTACTTCCTCGCCGGCGCCGCCTGCACCGTTGGCGCAGCTGCGGCGAACAAGTCTTCTTTCCTGCCGGTGAGCGGCGGGTAGATGCGCTGGTGATTGATGATCTGCTTCGTTGCTTTCGCCGCGGCCCCGGTCGTGCGCACCTCGCGGTCCCAGCCTTCCGTATAAAGCGCGCCCCAGCCACCGAGATCGAGCACGGTCACGTACCAGTCGATCCGCAGCGGCAGCAGCGGCTGGCCGACGAGATCGGCGATCACATTGTGGCCGGCGAAGCGGCCCATGGGGCGCGCGAACTGGCAGGACATCACGGTCGCATGCAGCCCGTCGACCAAACTGGACGCAACGTCACCGGCCGCAAAGACGTGGGCGAGATCGGCAACCCGCATGAAGGGATCGACCAGAATACGCCCCAGACGGTCCCGTTCGACCGGCAGCGTCGCGGCGAGCGGGCTTGCACGCATGCCGGCGCACCAGATCACCGTCTGCGTCCGAATGACTTCGCCGGAGCTCAAGCGGACGCCGGCCGCATCCATCGCCTCGACCCGCACGCCGAGACGGGTCTCGACATTGAGCGCTGCGAGTGCCTCGCTGATGACGGGACGGGCGCGCTCGCCGATGGTCGCGCCGACCACCGGGTTCGGATCGACCAGGATGATGCGGCCGCCGGCGATGCCGGCGCGCGCGAGCCGGTCCGGCATCTCGGCGGCGACCTCGATGCCGGTGAAGCCGGCGCCGACCACCACGACCGTCGTTCGTCCCGGCGCCGGCGCGCTGCGGCCTAGCGCGGCGAGATGGGCCTCGAGCTTGGCGGCAGCGGCATAAGTGTCAACATCGAACGCATTCGCGGCGAGACCGGGAATGTCCGGCCGCGGCACCCCGCTGCCGAGCGCCAGCACCAGCCGATCATAGACAACCACGTCGTGCGCGCCGTTCACGGCGATGGTGACGGTGCCTCTTGCGACGTCGATGGTTTCGACGTCACCGAGCCTGTGATCAACACCGACGGGATCGAGCAGCTGCGACAGCGGAAGCACGACCTCGCTCAGATCCACTTCGTAGTTGCGCACACGGATGTTATGATAGGGATTGCGGTCGATGACGAGGATTTCGATGTCGCTGCCGGCCGCACCGATCTCGTCGCGCTTGCGGGCAGCGCCGATGGCGGCCCACAGGCCCGCGAACCCAGCACCGAGCACGACGATACGCGCCATTCCAAGTCCTGCTGCGCAAGTCCTGTCCGCGCCGCCTACGGCCCCAGCGTCCGCGCCACGCGCACACTCATATAGCTCATCCGGTTCGGCGGGCCAAACCAGAGACGCGCAGCGGAGCGGCGGGTCTGGAGCGCGCGGCTGAAGGCGCCGCCGCGCAGGACGTGGCCTTTGCAGTCATCCGCGATCCACGCCGAGCCGTCATTCGGCGCGCCGACGTAGTTGTCGTGCCAGCAGTCCTCGACCCAGTCGTAGACGCCGCCATGGACCTCGAAGAGGCCAAAGGGATTGGCCGGGGGCGGCGTGAATGCCGTGGTCGCGATCGTCACGATGCCGACATCGGCGACCAGATTGGCCGCCGCGATGTCGGCAAGATGCGGATCGGCGCCATCGCCCCACCAGAACGCGGTGGTCGTGCCGGCGCGTGCGACGTATTCGCGCTCGGCTTCGCTCAGGAGCCGGTACGGGCGGCCCGTCAAACGCGACAGCCACTGCACATAGTGGCTGGCCTCCTGCCAGAGGATCCCGGTCACCGGATCGCGCACGTGCTCCGGCTCGGTCGGATGCGGACTGCACGCCTTGGCCGCCACGCAGGCGCTCCATTCGTCGACGCTGACGGGCCAGCTTCCCACGGCGAAGCGCTGCACCGTCACCCAGTGCTGCGGCCGCTCGTCCTCGGTGCTGCCCATCTCGCCTGCGCTCGCACCCATCATGAAGGTGCCGTCGGGGACGACCACCATCTCGGGGCAATGCGCGCATTCCCTGAAGCGATCCTTCGGCCTGAGCGCCGCTTCCTCGCCGCGCGAGAGCGGCTTTGACAGGCGCATGTCCAGGATCGCCGCATCAGTGCTCGCCAATGCCAGGCTGGTCGGAGCCTGCTCAATGGTTTGAGCCGCCGCAAGCGGCGCCGAAAGACCAGACATCAGCAATGCAAGCAGGGCAAACGGCCGGTCAATGAACCCGCCCATGAGACCCTCCCGGTCACGTCAGTGTGACCTTCAAAATGACTTCTTCAAAAACGTGCTTCGAACACCGGCAAAGCTCGCCGGCGCTCGGCACAATCGCGCGCGAAAAGCGCCGCCGCGGCTCTCGTCAATCTGGTGATGATGCGAGGTGAATGTTTCAGGCGTGTTTCGCGGGCGCGTGAAAGCAGCTTCGCAATGAAGCGCTTTGCCGCTTTTGACGGCGACAAAACGTCTCAATTTCACGCGCGGCGTGCGCCGGCGGCGAATTCACGACATGATTGCAGACATCGCCGCGATCACACCTCGCGCAGCTCCGATGGAGTCGACCCGAACCGCTTGCGGAAGGCGCGGTTGAAATAGGACAGATCCGCAAAGCCCGAGGAATGCGCGATGTCGCTGATCTTGCGTGCGCGCGATCGCGGATCCTGCAGCAGCTTTCGCGCAAGCAGCAGGCGCTGCTCGAGCACGAATTCGGTGAAGGTGGTACCGGCCTGCTCGAACAGGCGCTGCGCCTGGCGCGGGCTGAGCCCCGAGCGTCCGGCGACTTCCGACAGGCTGAGATCATTGCGACCGAGCGCCGACATAACGTCAGCGCGCATCAGATCGAGACGCGCGGCAGCGTGGCCGCGGCCGCGGGCAAGCGCGGCGTGCTCGGCATCGGTGCCGAGCATGAGACCGACGAGATCGACCATGTGCTGCGCGGTGAGGCGCTGGCCGACCGCATCGAGATGCGGCGCGTGATTGGCGGCGAGCGCATGATAGCGCGTGATGGTTTCGGCGACGGCGCCGTCCGAAAGGACCTGCGAGATCTTGTCTTCGGCGCGCGGATTGATCTCGAGCAGCGCGCGGCGCGGCATGCGGATGGTGGTGAAACCATCCTGCTCAGTATGGCCGACTGCGCCGGTGACGCTGAGATCAGCGAGCACCATCTGCGACGGCTCGAGCTCGAGCGTGTGGCCGCTCTGCTGGACGCGGACGAGCCCCGAATGCGCCGAGATCAGCACGAGATCGTCGCAGCCGTCGGCGAGGCCGCCCTGCGTGCGCGAGAACTGCGCGGAGGCGCCCTCGGGAATCCCGAGCACGATGTTGCCGACCAGGCTGACCTGGAGGCGGCAATCGATGCTGTCGCCGCGGCTCGGTGCGACGTCAAGCCCGCACGATCCGAAAGCCCGGTCGCGCCAGTGCTCGAACGCCGGACCGCTCGGCAGCCCCGTATACTGATGAATGAAGATGCCCGGCGGCTTCGCTGGATCCATCTCGATATCTCGCCCCTTCACTCCGGCACGAACGACGCCGGGACTGCCCAATCGCGCGCATTTGACGCGGTGAAACGGGAGGAGGTTCAAATCGGGCGTCGGAGTCCACTCAGCTTGTCGGAATACGACGGCAAGACGGACCATGGCGACATTGCGCACCGGAGAACTACGGAGTTCGGCGCGTAGCCAGCATGAGCGAAGCAATGTGCGGGATCGAATGTCCTCGGATCGCTTCGCGCGCCCGGGCTACATGCGCGGCAAACTACTTCTTCGCGGGAGCCTGCGGCTGGGACGGCGGCACGGTCTCGATCAGCTTGCCAGAAAACACCGGCGCGGATGTCGGCTGGCCGCTGGGCGAGCCGCCGGCCGGCTCGACGGTGACGGCGTAGGTGGCAGCATTGATGACGTCGGCATCGTAGCCGGCGAGCACCGGGCGCGCGGTGAAGTCGCCATTATTGATCACGCCGAGCGAGCGCGGGCGCGGCAGCTTGTCGGAGATCAGCCAGAGCTCAAAGCTCTTGCCCGGCTCCGGAGTGGCTCCCACTTTACGCACCGTGAAATTCTTGGTCGCGCCGTCGATGGTGAGGATGAAGGCGGGGCCGCCACCCTGTCCCTGCAACAGCGCGACATATTGCGATGACGGCGCAAGCGGCGCGGCAGGCGTCTTCACCTCGACGGTCTGAACCTGCGGCGCTGGACGGAGCGCGCCAGGCAGCGCATCGGGCCGCAGGATCTGAAGCGACAGCACCACAAAGAGCGCAGCGGCAAGCGCACTGAGGCCGGAAGCGATGCTGCGCCAGCGCTTCACGCGGCCTTCGAGATAGATGACGTTGGTGTCGTCAACGATCGGCACCTGCGAGACGGTGAAATCAGGCGCATGGACTTGCGGCACGAAATGCGGAGCGATGTCGGACGCAGCTTCCGGCTCCGCCGGCGGCTCTGGCACCTCGGGCGGTGGAGAGGTCGGCGCCTCAGGCGGCGCCTGCGGCTCCTCTGTTGCCCGGATCGGTCCGATCGCAGCCTTGATGTTTTCCCACACGATCGGCCGCGGCTCGACCGAGCCGACCATCTGGTTCAACACGCCCAGCCGCAATTGCCAGGCCTGCACGAGGCCGGCGAACTCCTTGTCCACCGCCATCATGGTCTCGACCTGCGCGCGCTCGTCGGCATCGAGTGTGCCGAGCGTGTATTCCGCGGCGAGCGCAATATGGTCCTCAGAGTAGGCCATCAATTACAACCCAAGACTCACAATCCAAGGCACTCCCGGATATCCATCATGCTGCGCCTCAGCCACGTCTTCACCGTGTTGACGGGCGCGGAAAACTTCTCCGCCAACTGCTCGCGGCTCCAGCCGTTGTAATAGGCGAGAAGCACGAGCTTCTGGCGATCCGGCTCGAGCCGGCCGACACATTCCAGGAGCCGCTTCAACTCCTCCGTCATCTCGCGCCGCGCGAGCGGATCGGGGCTGTCGGCGGCAACCTCCATCGCCTGAGGCTCCTCCTCGATCGAGGCTTCGGTCTTCTTGCGCACCAGGTCGATGGCGCGGTTGCGCGCGATCGACGCCATCCACGTGATCGGCGAGGACAGCGCCGGATTGAACTGGCCCGCACTGTTCCAGATCTTGACGTAGGTTTCCTGAATGACCTCCTCTGCGAGATCCTGTCGGCGCAAGATACGGAGCACGACGCCATAGAGTTTCGCGCGCGTGGCGCCGTAGAGGCGCTCGAAAGCCGCCTCGTCGCCCTTCGCCACCGCTGCGATCAGCCAGACCAGATCTGCTGGCGTCAGCATTCAGTCCCCCAACGCGCACCGCCCCGTCGCTTTCCCGCGAGGCCCCTGCAAACTCCACCACCATAGCGCGCAGCAAAGCCCGCCACCAAGGGGCCGGGCGCCACACTGTGGACATCGCACGCGAAAAACCCGGACCCTTTCGGGATCCGGGCTCACGCAATTCCCTGGCTGTGGGGCTTTGAGAGCCTTAGGCGATGGCGCCCATGCGGGCGCGCATCAGGCCGATGCTGTCGAGGTCGGCCTGCTCGCGGGCGCTCTCCTCGGCGCGCTCGCGCGCCTGGTCGCGCTCGTCCAGGAGCTCGACCTTCTTCAATTCCTCAAAAGCCTCGGCCAGCGCGCCCTTGGCCTCTTCGAGCTGGCCCTTCAGCTCGTCGGCCGAGCGGGTCAGGTTCTCGCGGCGCTGGATCGCGGCCTTGGCATAGGTCGGATAGGCGAAATGAGAGGGATCGTTGATCCCGGCGCGCTCCTGCTCGGTCAGGATCTCGCGCTCGAGATCGACAGACATGCGCTGGAAGTCCGCGATCATGCTCTCGATTTGGGTGACCCTGCGGCGCTTCTCGTCGACCTGAAATTTCTTCAGGCGAATGAGCGTTTCACGTGACTTCATCGACTCGTACTCCCCAGAAGTCCCCTAGCTGCACGTGGGACAACACCGGTCTCCCCGATCCCGAAATTGGGCCCCGACCGGCTCTGCTACTCTGTGGAGCGGATGATGGCCTGACAAAGTTAGCGTTCCGTTTCCAAATTCTGGAGGATTTGCGCCAACTGGCGGTAGCCGTCCGCCAAACCGGCACTTTCGTCCTTGCGCTGGCGCAGGAAGGCCTCCAGCGGCTCATGGAGCCGGATCGCCTCGTCGACCTCGGGGCTGGACCCCGCCCGGTAGGCGCCAAGCCGGATCAGTTCCTCCATGTCGGCATAGGTCGCCATGACCTGGCGGGCCTTCTGAATGGTCGGCCAGAACTGCGGGTCGGCCGATTTCGGCATCGTGCGGGAGACCGATTTGAGGATGTTGATGGCGGGGTAGCGCCCGCGCTCGGCGATCGAACGCTGCATCACGATGTGACCGTCGAGGATGCCGCGGACGGCGTCCGCGATCGGCTCGTTATGGTCGTCGCCGTCGACCAGCACCGTGAAGATCGCGGTGATGGCACCGACCCCCATGCCGGGACCTGCGCGCTCCAGGAGCTTCGGCAGCTCCGTGAAGACTGTCGGCGTATAGCCCTTGGCGGTCGGCGGCTCGCCCGCGGAGAGGCCGATCTCGCGCTGGGCCATGGCAAAGCGCGTCACCGAGTCCATCAGGCACAGCACGTCCTGATCCTCGTCGCGAAAATATTCGGCGATCGCAAGCGTCAGATACGCCGCCTGCCGCCGCATCAGCGCCGGCTCGTCCGATGTCGCGACCACGACGACGGAGCGCGCCAGGCCCTCCTCGCCAAGGTCGTCCTGCAAGAACTCCTGCACCTCGCGGCCGCGTTCCCCGATCAGGCCGATGACGCTGACATCGGCGTCGACATTGCGCGCGAGCATCGACAGCAGCACGGATTTGCCGACGCCGGAGCCGGCAAAAATGCCCATCCGCTGGCCACGGCAGCAGGTCAGAAACGTGTTGAGCGCGCGGACGCCGAGATCGAGCGGCGCGCCGACACGCTTCCTCGAATGCGCAGGTGGCGGCGAATTGCGGAACGGCATCGGCGAGGTGCCCTGCAGCAGCGGCCCCTTGCCGTCGATCGGCTCGCCCAGCGCATTGACGACGCGGCCGAGCCAGGCCGCCGACGGCCGCACCTGGTTGGCGGCATTCGCGATGACAGCCTTGCAGCCGCGCCGCACGCCCTCGAGTCCCGCGAACGGCATCACGACAGCGTTGTTGCCGGAAAAGCCGATCACCTCGCAGGGAATGAAGCGGTTCGCGCCGGTCTCGATCACCAGCCGCGCGCCGACCGACATCGCGTGAATGGGACCAGCGACCTCGACCATCAGGCCGCGCACGCCGACGACGCGGCCGTATATATTGACGCCGTCGATGTCCCCGATCTGCTCCGCAAGCGCCTTCATGATCCGGCTTTCATGCCCTTCATGACGAAACCCTTAAATTTCGCCACATTTCTGAACGGCGCTTAACTTCGTGTTTACCCGCATCATTAATCATTGCGTCACTGTCTTTGTGACTGAGCGCCTGCCCGGCAGAAGAAGGGGAGTCGCGAGAGTCGGTTAGGCCCGTCTCTTAAAGTGGGACTTGAACGGAACCGGGTGACGAAAACTGCTTCTGCGCAATATCTTAGGGCGATTCGACAAAAATTGCACCGTGAGGTCTTGCGTTCCAGAATCAGACTTTGTTAACCATGTGACGTCAGGATCCGAATCAGTTGTTCAAAGGCGTTTTGTTGAGTGCCGCGAATGCGGCCGACCTGACGCCCGGAGCGGCGACTATGGGGAACTGGCATGCGCGTTTTGCTGATAGAAGATGACAGCGCCGTCGCGCAGTCGATCGAGCTGATGCTGAAGTCTGAAAGCTTCAACGTCTATACGACCGACCTGGGGGAAGAGGGCGTCGATCTCGGTAAGCTATACGATTACGACATTATTCTTCTCGACCTCAACCTGCCCGACATGTCCGGCTACGACGTGCTCAAGCAGCTCCGGGTCTCCAAGATCAAGACACCGATTCTGATCCTCTCCGGCCTCGCCGGCATCGAGGACAAGGTCAAGGGTCTCGGCGTCGGCGCCGACGACTACATGACCAAGCCCTTCCACAAGGACGAGTTGGTGGCCCGCATCCACGCGATCGTGCGCCGCTCCAAGGGCCACGCCCAGTCGGTCATCCAGACCGGCGACCTCGTCGTCAACCTCGACACCAAGACGGTGGAAGTCGGCGGCCAGCGCGTGCATCTGACCGGCAAGGAATACCAGATGCTGGAGCTGCTCTCGCTCCGCAAAGGCACGACCCTCACCAAGGAAATGTTCCTCAACCACCTCTATGGCGGCATGGACGAGCCGGAGCTGAAGATCATCGACGTCTTCATCTGCAAGCTCCGCAAGAAACTCGCCAACGCCTCCGAAGGCCGCAACTTCATCGAGACCGTGTGGGGCCGCGGCTACGTGCTGCGCGAGCCGCACGAGGCCGACGAGCGGATCCCCGCCTGATCTTCCTTCCGTCGCGAGCCCCAGGTGGTTCGCTCCTCCCCGACTGGACCCCGCCGCAAATGGCGGGGTTTTCGTTTTTGGAGGATACGAACAGAGCTTCATCCCCCTCTAACCGTTGAACCGGTATCCTCGGTCTGCCGACGAATACTGGCCTGACACCGGGGGAACGATGATCCTGCAATCGCTTGCTGGCCTGCCAGCCTTTCTGGTCTATTTCTGCACCGGGCTGGTGGCGATCGTGGCCTATCTGTTCGTCTACACCCGCATCACCCCGCACAACGAATTCCAGCTCATCCGCGACAATGATCCGGCCGCCGCGATTGCGCTGGGGCTGAGCCTGCTCGGCTTCGTTGCACCGCTGGTCAGTGCCATCGCACATTCGGCCAACGTGCTGGACTGCCTGATCTGGGCGTTCATCGCGCTGATCGTCCAGGTCGTGGTGTTCTACGTCGTGAAGGTGCCGGTGCCGAACCTGTCGGCGCGGATCGCCGCGGGCGACATGGCGCCTGCGATCTGGCTCGGCCTTTCCTCGCTCGCCGCAGGCCTGCTCAACGCCGCCTGCATGATCTACTGACCATGGCCGAGAAGCGCCCCAACAAGGATTTCGGCAAGCGCCATCCTCAGCCCTTGCCGCTGCCGCCGAAGGAGCCGGTCAAGCGCTCCGGCGAGGTCGCATTGCTGGTGATGGGCGCGATCGCTGTCGGCACCGCCGCCTACACACTGATACCGCGGCAGAACTGCGACCAGCCCGGCATGGCGGCCTGCTCGTCGAGCGGCGGCGGCGGCGGTGGCCATTGGTCGTCGCGATCGAGCTTCTACAGCAGCGGCTCCGGCGGTGTGACGCGGGGCGGCTTCGGCTCGTCCGCGCATGCCTTCGGCTTCTCGGGAGGCGGTTGAGCCGAGCCACGTTTTGAATTCACCGCCTTTGGCCGGTCTGCTTGATTGGCGTCGGGAGGAAGCAACATGAAACGTTCGCGACGGGTCGTGCTGACCCTGATGGGGAGTGCCGCGGTCAGCGCGGTCTCGATGGGATTTGTGCGGCGGCCCTATGACTGCGGACCCGGAATGACGGCCGTTCCCGGCATCGACGGACAACCCTATTGCGGGCCCGCCACCTATGGCGGCTTCGGCGGCACGCTGCATGTCGTCCGCGGGCACGGCCATGGCGGCCATGGTGGTCATGGCCACGGTGGCGGCTAGCGCATGCAGCGGATCGTCTGTCCCGAGCGCGACGACTGGGAGCAAACCGCGCAGCAATGCGGCTTCGATTTCCATACCATCGACGGTGAGCGCTATTGGGATGAGCGCGCCTATTACGCCTTCACGCTCGACGAGATCGAACGCGGGGTCGAAACGCCGACCGGCGAGATCGACGCGATGTGCATCGAGCTCGCCGGCCGCATCATCATCGATGAGCGGCTGCTGGAGCGGTTGAAGATCCCGGAGGCCTTCTGGGACCTGATCTCCGAGAGCTGGGAGCGCGACGACCGCAGCCTCTACGGCCGGCTCGACCTGAAGTTCGACGGCACGTCGCCGGCCAAGCTGCTCGAATACAACGCTGATACGCCAACCTCGATCTTCGAGGCCGCGGTGTTTCAATGGACCTGGCTCGAACAGGCGATCGAGCGGCGCATCATCCCGGCGCGCGCCGACCAGTTCAACTCCATCCATGAGCGGCTGATCGAGGCCTGGAAGGCGATTGCGGCAGGCCAGCATCTGCATCTCACCGGCACGACCGGCAACGAAGAGGACGCCGGCACGCTCGCCTATCTCGAAGACACCGCGCGCCAGGCAGGGCTATCGACGACGCTGCTCGACATCGAGGAGATCGGCTGGCGCGAGGCTGGCGGCGGCTTCGTCGATCTCGACGATCGCGACATCACGCTCGCCTTCAAGCTCTACCCCTGGGAATGGATGTTCCACGACGCCTTCGGCGCCAAGCTGAAGGAGGCGCCGACACGCTGGATCGAGCCACCGTGGAAGGCGGTGCTCTCCAACAAGGGCATCCTGCCGCTGCTGTGGGAGATGTTTCCGAACCATCCCAATTTGCTGCCGGCCTTCTTCGAGGATGATCCGCGAGCCGCCGAACTCGGCAGCTCCTACGTGCGCAAGCCGTTGCTGTCGCGCGAAGGCGCCAACGTCACGCTGGTCTCTGGCGGCGCGCCGCTCGAGGAGCACACGGGCCCCTACGGCGCCGAAGGCTTTGTCCGCCAGGCACTCTCGCCGCTCCCGAATTTCTCCGGCTTCTATCCCGTGGTCGGAAGCTGGCTCGTGAATCACGAGCCCTGCGGCCTGTCGATCCGTGAGGACGAAAGCCCGATCACCGGCAACAGCTCGCGATTCTTGCCGCACGCGATCTTGTGAGGCGGGCATTCTTACCCTCTCCCCTTGCGGGAGAGGGTGCCTTCGCGAAGCGAAGGCGGGTGAGGGGTCTCTCTCCGCGATTGACCTCTCGCATTTGAGTTCGCGGAAGCAACCCCTCATCCGGCGCTTCGCGCCACCTTCTCCTACAAGGGGAGAAGGGAAGAAGGCACCTCACCGCGCCGCGGCGATCCTCATGCCTGCGAGCATCGGCGCACCCGCCGGACGCGCGCCGCGCGCCGGATTGATCTGGTAGAGACCGCGGCGGTCGGCGACGGGACGAAAGGCGTCGGTGATGCCGACGACGGACTCGGCGGCCCCAAGCAGCAACGTGCCATCCGCCTCGAGGCTCTTTGCCATGCGTTCGAAGATCACCGCCTTGGTGTCTTGGTCGAAATAGATCAGCACGTTGCGGCAGAAGATGACGTCGAACGTGCCGAGATGCGAGAAGTCCTGGAGCAGGTTGAGCTGGCGGAACTGCACCATGGAGCGGACGTCGGCATTGAGCTGCCAGATGTCGCCGGACTGGGTGAAGTATTTCACCAGCAACTGGATCGGCAGGCCGCGCTGCACCTCGAACTGGCTGTAGACGCCGGCCTTGGATTTCTCCAACACCTCCTGCGACAGATCGGTCGCGACGATCTCGATGCGCCAGCCGGCGAGCGCCGCGCCCTTCTCCTTCAGGCACATCGCGATCGAATAGGGCTCCTGCCCGGTCGACGATGCCGCCGACCAGATGCGCAGGCTCTTGCGCGCCGCGCGCGCCTGGATCAGGCCCGGCAGGATGGTGTCGCGCAGATGATCGAACGGGATCTTGTCGCGGAAGAAGAAGGTCTCGTTGGTGGTCATCGCCTCGACCACGTCGGTCGCGAGCCTGGCATCGCCGTTCTTGATCTTCTGCACGAGATCAGGAATGGCGGCGAGGCCTGCCTTGCGCGCGAGCGGCATGAGCCGGCTCTCGACCAGGTAGGTCTTGTCGGCGGAGAGATCGAGGCCCGAACGTTCCTTCAGGAACTTGCGCAGGTATTCATAATCCATCGGCGTCACGACCGGTCTCCCGAAAACAGCCGATTGACCTTCGGTGCAATCTGATTGAGCGGCAGGATCGCGGCGCAGATGCCGGCATTCGCGGCCGCACCCGGCATGCCCCATACCACGCTGGTGGCTTCGTCCTGCGCGATCACGCTGCCGCCGGCGGCGACGATGTCCTTGCCGCCGCGCATGCCGTCCGAGCCCATGCCGGTCAGGATCACCGCCAGAATACCGCCGTGCCAGAGGTCGATGGCGGAAGTGAAGAGCGGATCAACCGCAGGCTTGCAGAAGTTCACCGCAGGTCCGTCGTCGAGCGCGATCGCGGCCTCAGCGCCGCTCCGCACCACGCGCATGTGCTTGCCGCCCGGCGCGAGATAGATCTGGCCCGGCTTCACCGCCTCGCCATCGATCGCCTCATGCGCGGGCCTGCGGCTCGAGCGCGCCATATGCTCGGCGAGAATGGTGGTGAAGGTCGGCGGCATGTGCTGGGTGATCAGCACCGGGAAGCGATCGATCACCGGACCGAGATCGGTCACCAGCGACATCAGCGCCTGCGGCCCGCCGGTCGAGGAGCCGATCAACAGCACCTTCGGGGCCTGCGTCGAAAACGAGCGTTTGACGAGCGAAGCGGCTGAGGCCGTCGGTGCGGCCGGCGCCGGTGCTGCAGGACGCGCGGCGGGCTCACGCGCAAGCGGAGCCGGGCTCGCGGGCGCGAGCGACGGGCTTGCGACCGCCGCCTTCCTGCGCAGCCGCGCGCCGAGATGACGGATCTTCTGGATCAGATCGTGATGGAATATATCGGCGGCGGAGGCCTCGCGGGTCGATTCCGGCTTCGGAATGTAGTCGGCCGCGCCCAGCGACAGCGCCTTGAAGCTGATCTCCGCGTTACGGCGGGTCAGCGTGGAGGCCATGATGATGACGAGATCGCGCTTCTTGGCCAGAAGCTGCGGCAGCGCCGTGAGGCCGTCGAGTTCGGGCATTTCGATGTCGAGCACGGCGACATCGGGGTTGATGCGTTCGAGCTGGTTGACCGCCTCAAGTCCGGTGCGCAAGGAGGCCGCCACCTCCATGTCGTGCTCGGCGCCGATCCAGCGCGAGATCAGACCGCGGATGACGACGGAATCGTCGACGATCATCACGCGCAGTGGCCCTTCCCGCGACGGACTGATGGCCGAATTTCCAGCGAACGCAACACTCATTACTCACCAACTCAGACTGGAACGGTTCAGTTGAAACAAACGCCGAAGGATCCGTTCAGCCCCCGGGCAGCACGGTCAGATCAGGCCGACTTCCTGGAACTTCGCCGTCACGATGTCCTTGTCGAATGGCTTCATGATGTACTCGTTGGCACCGGCGTGCAGCGCGCGCGCGATATGCGCGACGTCGTTCTCGGTGGTGCAGAACACCACCTTGGGCTGGTCGCCGCCGGGCATGCGGCGCAGATGGCCAAGGAATTCGTAGCCGTCCATGACCGGCATGTTCCAGTCGAGCAGCACGGCATCGGGCAGCCCGCGCTTGCAAGCTTCCAGCGCCTTCTCGCCATCCTCGGCTTCGAGAATCTGGAAGTCGAGGCCTTCCAGGATGCGGCGCGCAACCTTGCGGATGACACTGGAGTCATCAACGACGAGACAAGTTCTCATGTGAGCCTCTACTTCCTGTCCCCGGCGGGACACTTCCAATTGCAGGTCTCTCGGCGGGCCGACCGTCGTCTCAGGCAGCCATCATCTCGGGCGCGAGTTCGAGGACGCGATCGACGTCGAGGACGACCATGAGCTGGCCGTCGAGACGGTGGACGCCGCCGGCAAGCTTGGCCATGCGGGGGTCGAGGTTGACGGGGTTTTCCTCTTTGCCGTCCTCGGGCAGGCGCAGCACCTCGCCGATCGTGTCGATCAAGAGGCCATAGGATTCGCCGCGCAGGTCGACGCCGACCGCCATCGGCACCTTGCCGTCCTCGGGCCTCGGCAGCCCGAGGCGCGCGCGCATGTCGACCACGGTGACGATGCGGCCGCGCAGGTTCANGACGCCCGCGATCTCGCGCGAGGCGAGCGGCACGCGGGTGACGCGCTCGGGCATGAACACGTCCTGGACGCGCGAGATCGGCAGGCCGAAGAGCTGGCCGCCGATCATCGCGGTGACGTA
>NZ_AXAS01000089.1 GCF_000472925.1 Bradyrhizobium sp. Ec3.3 | reverse complement strand
AGGAAAGATGCTGGGCCAGCATGTCGCCCTGCAGCCATTCGCGCTGCCACACCGCGAAGTCGGCATACTGGATGCGCAGCTCCTCCAGCGGCGAGGGCCGGTTCTGCAGGNAGGCGGCGTAGAGCGCTTGCAGCTCNCGCATGAAGACGCCGAGCGACCAGCCGTCGGAGACGATGTGGTGCATGTTGACCACGAACAGCGCATCGCCTGGCCCACGGCGGATCAGCTTGGCGCGCACCAGCGGCCCGCGCTGCAGGTCGAACGGCCGCGCCATCTCCTCGGCGAGCAGGCGGTAGCTTGCGGCTTCCGCATCGGCCTCTCCGCGCAGGTCGATCTCCTCGATGGGAACGGCAAGATGCGGCGCGACGCGCTGCACCGGAACCCCGCCCGACATCACGAAGCTGGTGCGCANCGCCTCGTGCCGCGCCACAATGGCATTGAGCGCGCGCTCCAGCACCGCGCCATCCAGCGGATCGCCAAACGGCAGCACCACGGGAAGATTGTAGGCGCTGTTGCCCGGCTGAAGCTGCTCCAGAAACCAAAGACGTTCCTGCGCGTAGGACAGCGGCGCCGGCTCGGACGGATTTCTCGGCACGATGGTTTCGAGCCGTTGATCGAGCGGGTTGTCCATCTCGCTCCAGCGCACGAACCGCGCCAGCATGCGCAGCGGCAGGTGCGAGATCCTGTCGGCAAGGGAGCTCATTGCACCACCGTTTCGGCCCGCGCCAGGAAGCCGCGCACGACGGCCTCGTAGAGCTCGGGCTCCTCGAGGTGCTGGACATGCGCGCTGTCCTCGAACACGACGAACTCCGATCCCGGTGTCTGCTGATGATAGGCGGCGGTCGCCTCGGGCGTGATCTCGTCGTGTCGGCCGCAGAGATAGAGTACCGGCCGGTTCAGATCGCTCAAGCCGTCCTCGCGCTCGTAATCGGCGAGATTTCCGACCGGCGTGAACTCCGCAGGCCCCCACATGGTGTGATATACCGGCCAGGCCCAGTTCTCCTGCGAGCGCATCAGAGGCTCCGGCCAATCCGGCTTGCGGCAAACATGCCGGCGATAGAACACCATGGCGGCGGCGCCGTAGGCGCCGGAGTCGGTATTCCCCGCCGCCTCGCAGGAATCGAGCACGCGCTGCACGGACGGCGGCAATGCAGCGCGCAGCCGCTGCATGTCGCTGCGCACGCGTCGCATGCTCAGACACGGCGAATCCAGGATGAGGCTGGCGACGTTCTCCGGATGGGCGAAGGCGTAGTCCACCGCCAGCATCGCGCCCCAGGAATGACCAAGCAGATGCACCGGCTTGCGTCCGACCGTCTCAACCACCGCATCGAGCTCGGCAACGAAGCGATCGATGGTCCAGAGCGAGGTGTCGGCCGGACGGTCCGACCGCCCGCAGCCGAGCTGGTCGTAGAACACGATCTCCCGCTCGTCGCCGAGCGCGGCCAACGGCTCCAGATAGTCGTGCGGAGAGCCCGGACCGCCGTGCAGCGTGATGAGAGGCGCCTTCGCGCTCCCGCCGCAGCGGCGCATCCACACGCGTCCGCCGGGTGCACTCACGTAGGCGTCTGCGAATCTCGCTTGGGTCACGCGCACCCCGTCGCAATGGCGCGCACCAGCTCGTCGCGCGCAGCATCGATCAGATAGTGTCCGCCGTTCAGCATCACAGTGTCGAAGGCTCCGGTCGTATGGTCGCGCCAGCCGGCCAGCTCGTCCGACGAGACGATGGTGTCGTTGCGGCCGCCGAACACGGTCAGTGGGCAATCGAGCGGACGCGAGCCCTGGTACCGGTAGGTCTCGGCCAGCTCGAAATCCGCCCGCAGCACCGGTGACAACACCGAACGCATCTCTGGATGCGCGGTGACGATCGCCGGCGTGCCGCCGAGGCGCTCGATCTCGGCCCAGAGCTCGTCTCCGGGCAGGGCGTGGATGGGCAGGTCGCGATCGGGAAGATGCGGGGCGCGACAGCAGGAGGCGAAGAAGTGCGCCGGCTCAAGATCCAGCGTACGCCGCAGCCGCTGCGCCAGTTCAAATCCGACCAGCGAGCCGGTGCAGGTTCCAAAGATCGCAAACGGCAGATCCAGATAGGGGCGGATCGCCTGCTCGAGCGCCTGAACCGCGAGGCTCATCCGGGTGAAAGGCCGTTCCGCCGCGCGCTGCTGCCGGCCCGGCAGCTGCACGGCGCATACGTCGATATTGTCGGGAAACAGATTAGCCCATTCCTGGAACGCCGATGCATTGCCGCCGGCCGCCGGCAGGCAGAACAGCCGCAGCCGCGCCAGCGAATTCGGACGAAACGTCGTGATCCAGCGATCGGCAGCGGCCGTCATGGTCATGGTCGAACCTCCAGGCGGGGGCGATCGGAGTTGAGGAGGTGGGCAAGAGCGGCGATGCTGGTGCCGCCGCACAAGGCCGACAGCGGCAGATCGCAGCCGAGCTCCTGCCGGATGCGCGCGACGATGCGGATTGCGAGCAGCGAATGGCCGCCGACCGCGGCAAACGCGTCATCGCGGCCGATGCCGGGATGTCCGAGAACATCGCTCCAGATCCTGCCGATCTGCCCTTCGATGTCGCTCGTCGGCTCCTCCAGCACGGCCTCGTCCCAGGCCGCATGCGGATCGCGCAGGAACGCATCGATCGCCTTGCGATAGCAGCCGCCGAGGCGCGCGATCTGCTCGGCGGAAAAGCGCTCCGCATCATACTGGAAGCTGAGCCGCACCTCGCTTTGGCCCGGCTTCACCTCGAAATCGACGGCGAGCGGAAAATCGATGTCGGCCGGCACCGTGCGGCTCTCCGAGATGGTGACCGGCGCATCGTCGGTTTGTCCCGGCAGCAGATGGAATTGCGAGAAGTTGAAGAAGGAATCGATCAGCGGTGATCCGCCGTGCATGCGCTGGATGTCCGCGAAAGGCAGCCGCCGGTGCGGCACCAGCTCGGATTCCTGTGCGAAGGCCAGCCGGGCCAGCTCGAGCCACGAGCCGCCATTCAATGACATGCGGAACGGCACTGTGTTGATGAACAGGCCGATGATGCGGTCGCCCTCGGCTTCTTCCGGCCGGCCATTGACGACGAGGCCCGTCACCACATCGCGACTGCCGCAGGCGAGAGCGATGACGCGCACGTGAATAGCCAGCATGATGCTCTTGAGCGGAACGGCGATGCGCCTGGACAGCTCAGACAGTGCCGAGCTCGTTTCGTCGGCCAATTCGACCTCGTGCCCTTCGACCCTTCCCCGCTGGGACAGGGCGCCGTTGCGGCGGGGCAGCTGCGCGCGCGGCGCATCGGCTAGCTTGCTGCTCCAGAACTGGCGGACTTCGTCCGAAGTCTGCGCCTCGCGCTCGATCTCCACGAACCGCCGATAGGTGAGACGCGGCGGGTCGAGCGACAACGTCGCGCCGAGACAGAGCCGTCTCGCGTAGCGCTGGCAGATCTCGGCAAGCAGCAGATGCAGGCTCCAGCCGTCGAGAATTCCGTGATACTCGGCAACCATCAACTGAAACCGGGACGGATCGATGCGATAGGCGCCGAAGCGCACCAGCGGGGCCTTGTCCCACTTGAAGGGCCGTTGCAGCTCGGCGCGAACGTCGGCATCGATGACGCGATACTGCTCATCGGCCGTGAGCGTCGACAGATCCCTAATCTCCAGGGCGGCATGCATCTCGCGATGCACGATCTGGAGAGGCTCGCTGAAGCCGGTCAGGTGGAAGGAGGTCCTCAGCACCGGATGGGCCGCGATCAGTTCGTCGATCGTGCCGCGAAGCATGTCGGGCTCGAGTCGGCACAGCAGGCGATGCGAGGTTGCGTTGTGATAGGTTGATGGTCTGCCGGTCAGCTCGGTGTGATAGACCATGCCGGCCTGCAGCGCGCTCAACGGATAGGCATCTTCCGCATCCGCCGGCATCCGCGCGCGATCTTCGGCGCGAACGAGGCCGAAAGCCGCGGCGGTGCCGCCCGCTTGCGCCGGCTCGCCGGCCACGTCGATGTCGCGCACCAGTTCGCGGATGGTCTGACGGGCAAACAGCCGCGACAGGCCGAAGCGCAGCCCGCGCCTCTGGGCAAGCGCCTGAACCTGGATGCTACGGATCGAATCTCCGCCGAGCTGGAAGAAATTGTCCTCGACGCCGATTTCATCGAGACCGAGCACCTCTTTCCATATCTCCACCATCGCCTCTTCACGCACGTTCTCGGGGCCGGCGAGGGCGCCCTGCAGATGCAGCCGGCGCGCGCCGGGCTCGGGCAGAGCCGTAAGGTCCACCTTTCCGTTGCGTGTCAGCGGGAACTTCGCAAGCACGACGAATGCCGCGGGCAGCATGTAGTCGGGCAGGCGCTCGGCGAGGAAGCCGCGCATCTCGGCCGGTGAGGGCGGGTCGGCCAGCGCGCTCGCAATGTCGTCCTCCGACAGCGATCGCGCGTACTCCGGCCGCCAGGCATAGAGGCTGTAGCGGTCGGTGCCTTGCAGCAGCGACTCCTGCTCCACGCGCACCTCGAAGCCCCTGTTTTCGAGAAGATCGAGGAGAAGGTCGATGCGACCCTGGGTCGGCGTGCCGGCCTGGTCGTGCACCTCCATGGCGACCTGCTGGATGCGCGGCCAGTCGTCGTCGTCGATGCCCTGCAGGACGTCGAGCTCGGCGCGCTGGACGTCGATCTTCAGGAGATCGATCCGTTCGATCGCCTCTTCGCGGATGACGTCCGACAGGCGGCGGAGCTGGCAGGTGAGCTCGACGGGGCGGAAGCGCTCCGCCAGCAACTCGTCGACATGCGCAATCAGCTCGGTCGAGCCCTGTCCGGCGGCTTCCTCGTTGCGCAGATATTGCTTGATGGTCGTGACCTCTCCGGCCGCGTCGGAATACACCTTCTGCCCGGACATCATCGAATAGCCGGGGTAGAAGGTGAATTCCTCGCTGAGTTGCCGGCGCGACAAGCCGATCGGAAACAGTTTGGCGCTCGGCGCATGCCGCGCGAGATTCGCCGCGAGCCGCTCGAAGATCGGAGCGAGAGGCTCGAACGCATAGAGTCTCGGCCGGCGGCAACGCCGCGCGACGTAAGCCGAGAACATGCCGATATTGGCGCCGACGTCGAGGACGCAGGCATCGTGCCGCAGGCGGATGTCGTGCCTGACGTAGATCTCCTTGGTGAAGATCTCGTCGTAGAGATATTCGGTCTCGTGGCTGTTGAGCTGCGCGAGCGTCGACTTGAAGCTCGCGGCATCGGTCGCGGCGTCGCGGCATCGCGCGTAGGCGACCAGCCGGCGATCGCCCACTTCGCCACGCGCCACCACCAGCGCCTCCTCGATCGCGGGATGCTCGCGCATCGCGGCAGCGATCTCTCCCGGCTCGATGCGATACCCCCTCACTTTGACCTGGTCGTCGAGCCGGCCGAGAAACGCGATGCGTCCGTCGGCAAGGAAACGAGCGGAATCGCCACTGCGATAGAGCCGCTCATTGTCGGCCCCGAAGGGATCGGGAACGAACCGTTCCGCGGTAGCCGCGCGGTTACCGAGATAGCCGCGGGCCAACCCGGCGCCGCCGATGCACAGTTCGCCGGCAACGCCGACCGGTACGGGGCTGAGGTCGGCATCGAGAATGTAGATGCGCACGTTTCTAAGCGGCCGGCCGATGTTCGGCGGCACGTCGGCCGTGACACGCTCGGCCGAGGCATTCACCGTCGCCTCGGTCGGACCGTAGACGTTGAAGAACGTGGCGCGATGGCGCGCGAGCATGGTCCAACTCTCGGCGTCGATCGCCTCGCCGCCGACCAGGACCACCGATGGATAGGCGGAATTCCAATCCGCAAAGCCCGCGCTCATCAGCAGTTTGAGATGCGACGGCGTGCAATCCAGCACGTCGATCTCGCTCTTGACGATGAAGTTCAGGAGTTCTTCGCCGTCCTGCCGGGCGGTCTCAGGGACGATGCAGAGGCAATGGCCGTTCAGGAGCTGGACGATCTGCTTGACCGAGGCATCGAACGACAGCGGGGCATTGACGCTGACAGTGAGGTGGTCACCGCGCCCCGAATAGATGCGCTCCTGAAGCGCCGCGGCCAGATTGACCGCCGAGCGGTGCTCGACGACGACGGCCTTCGGCGTTCCGGTCGAGCCCGAGGTGAAGATCACATAGGCCGCGTTCGACGGCCGGACGTCGTCCGCTGCCGGCAGAGGCAGGGCGGAGCAGACGTCGAGCGACGGGCTCGACAGGCTGATCCTGCTGCAGCTCCGTGCCGGAAGCTCGGGGAATTCATCGTTGACGATCACCGCGCTGACCGAGGCCGCGTCCATCAGCGCGGCGATCCGTTGCGGCGGATTGTCGGGATCGAGCGGTACGTAGGCGGCGCCCGCCTTGAGCACGCCCAGCACGGCCACGATCAGGTCGGCGCCGCGCTTCAAGAGGATGGCGACCCGCGCCTCCGGCCGGACGCCCGCAGCTTGCAAGTGGCGGGCAAGCTGATTGCTGCATGCATCGAGCTCCGCAAAGGTCAACTGCCGCTCGGGTGACTTGACCGCCATCTCAGCCGGTCGTTCGCGCGCGATCCGTGCAAACAGGGCGTGGATGCAGACATCCTCGATCGGTGCCTGCGTGGTATGGCTCCAGTCGTTGAGCAAGAGATCGCATTCGCGCGGTCCGATGGCCGGAACCTGTTGCAGCGGCGCGGTCGCATGCGCGTTCTCCAGCGTCGCCTGGAGCGCGTCCGCGAGCAAGCCGACCATCATGCCGTCGTGACGGTTCGTGTCGTAGAGAATGTCGAGCCGCAGCCGCCCGCCCGAAAGGACGCCGCGCAGCAGGAGATCGCATGGCTCGATCTCGCCGCGCATCTCGAAATTGCGAAACGACGTCGTCGGGGCGGTGGGAAATTCCGGGGCTTCCTGATAGTCGAAGCCAATCTGCGCCGGCTCGGAGCTCGCTGAACGGCCTTCGAAATAGGGCAGGTTTTCGCTCGCCTCGGCCAGGGAGCGATCGATACGTTCGGTCAATAAAGAGAGCGTCTCGTCGGCGGACCAGGTGATCCTGATCGGCACCGATGTCGCCATCGGGCCGACGGCATCGGCAAGCTCGTCGAACATCCGCCCCGGCAGGCGGCAGTGGATGGTGACCTCGCGGCTTGCGGCATAGCGACCGAGGACCAAGGCCCAGGCGGCGAGCACCATCGAGCGATCGGACACCGGTCCTTCGGTGTGCGCCTCACCGACGGCTCCGGCGGCAGCGATGCGCGCGAAAGGCAGAAGGAGGTGCTGGTCGATCTGATCGCGCCAGAAATTCCGGCGTGCGGCGTTGTCCTGGTCCTCGCGGACCTCATGGCACCACTCGGACAGATGCAGGAACTGCACCTCGGCTCGCGGGCCGGGCGCGGCGCCGTTCGCGCGGGCGGCGACCTCGCGCAGGATGAGCGCGAGGCTCTCGGAATCGGCGACGATCGAGGGGGCGACGAGCTGCAGCACCTGCTCGTGCTCGCCGGTTCTCGCAAGCGCCGCCGCGAGCAGCGGCCCGTCATGCAGATCGAACGCCGGCTTCTCTGTCCAAAGCTGACGCAACCTGCTCTCCCGCTCCGTGGGGTCGCAGGCGCGCCAGTCGTACGTCTCGACCACAGGCCGCGTGTCGTCCTGGATGACCTGGAGCGGCGCCTCCATGCCGGGAAGCTGGCGGAACGCGGCGCGCAGGATGTCGTTGCGCTCGACGATGTCGGCGAGGCACTCCGCGAGCCAATCGGCATCCAGACCGCCACCGATGGTGAGGCGGGCGCGGCTCAGCAACGCCCCGGTCTTCGACTGACGGCGCCACAGCTCCCACTGCGAGGGCGAAAGTCGAAATCCGCTGATGGTCGCGGCCTCCGATGTCTGCTGGACATTCATGAGCTTGGCGCTCCGCTCACATGGAGGTCGGCCATGGCGACGAGAATCCGCCGCGCGCCCTTGTACGGCTCCCTGGCGTGCACGGTGATGAAGTTGTCCAGGAGCAGCACATCGCCGCGCTGCCACGGGAAGGACACGGCGCACTCGTGATAGAGCGCGCGGATATCGTCCAGCATCGAGGTCTCGATGGGCGTGCCGTCGCCGAAATAGGCGTTGCGGGGCAGCCCCTCGCTGCCGAACGACTGCAGCAGCACCTCTCGTATCTCCGGCTCAAGATTGGATTGGTGGAACATGTGCGCGTGATTGAACCACACAGTTTCGCCGGTCTGCGGATGCGTCGCAATGGACTGGCGGACCTGCCGGGTTCGCAGCCGGTTGCCGTCGGTCCATTCGAAGGCGACGTCGAAGCGCCGGCAATAATCCTCCACCGCGGCGCGATCGTCGGTCTGGAATGCGTCCTGCCAGGTCAGGTCGAGGCCGTGGCCGTAATTGCGGACATACATCACCTTGCGCTCGATGAAGCGCCGCTTGATCGCGGGATCGAGGCGAGGGAAGAACTCGCGCTCGCTTGCGATCGGGGTGCAGCCGCCCTCTGCGGCCGCCGTGTCGCAGTAGAAATAGATGCGCGCCGGCCAGTTGTGCGAATAGGACATCTCGTGGTGATGCGGGATCCACTGGTCGGCCGCGAGCTCGGTCGATGTGAAGACCTTCGGCGCAACCTGCGATCGCGCGGCCGCGCGTTCGAGGTAGTCGAGCAGATCCGGCGTGAGCGCGCGCGCGAGATCGGAAAACGCCTCCGGGCTGTCGATCGAGAAGCCGCGAAACAGCAATGCGCCGTGCGCGATCAGCTTCGCCATCAGCGCGGCGCGGTGCACGCCGGCCCAACGGACCAAGTCGACCGCGGCGTCGTTCGGCTGAAGCACGAGGGGCGGTCCGCTGTCCGCGCGAAGCGGAGATTCGCGCACGAGCCCGGCCTCGGAGACCTGTGTGGCCTTCAGCGGCCGGCGCAGCAAGAATGGGCTTCGCTCGATCGCCTTGTCGGCCATCATGAGGTCCTTTCCGTCAGAGCTTGCGGGTGGCTGGCGGGAGCGCCGTAGAGTTGCTCATACGGATCAGTCATCGCGGTGCGCACCTTTCGCGGTCCCTCGAACGGCTCACGTCCGTGCGCGACCAGCATGTTGTCGAGCAACAGCACGTCGCCCTGCCGCCACTCGAACGACGTCGTCTCGGTGTCGTAGGCCGTGCGCAGCTCGTGCAGCACGGCGTCCTCGATCGGCGAACCGTCGCCGTAATAGGTGTTGTAGGGCAGGTCCTCGTCGGCAACCGCGGCACGCAGCGATCGGCTGATCTCGTCGGGCAGGCCGGTGACGTGAAAGAACAGCGCGTGGTTGAACCAGGTGCGTTCGCCCGTCACCGGATGAATGCGCACGGCAGGGCGGGTCTGTCTGGTGCGCAGCCGCTCGCCGTCGAGCCATTCGAACTCGAGCGATGCGGCCCGGCAATACGCTTCCACCGCGCCGCGATCCGTGGTCTGGAACACCTCCGTCCAGGGCAGGCTGATGCCCGGCAGATAGTTGCGCGTGTACCGCACGCCGAGGCGCTCGAACTTCTCCACCATGGCCGGTGACAGCCGCGCGAGGATGCGACGGCTGTCGGCGATCGGCGTGCGGCCGTGCACGAGCGCTGGCTGCTCGCAGAAGAACATGATGCGCATCGGCCAGTTCAGCGTATAGGACTGCTCGTTGTGCAGGAGGATCGGCTGATCGGCCGGATGATCGGTCGAGGTGTAGATGCCTGCGGCGAGCTCGGTCCGCGGCGAGGAGCGCTCACCGTACTGGATCAATTCGGACGCGATCGCGCGGGCGAAGCGCTGGAAATCGCCGATGCTCTCGACCTGGAAGCCGCGGAACAGGATGCCGCCGCACTGGCGCAGGTGATGCTCGATGTCGTCGCGGTGTTGGCCGACCCAGTCGGCGAGGTTCACACCCGGCACTTGCGCGCTGATGCGTGTGGGCAGCGGCGTGCCGAGCCAGTTCGGCTCGGTCCTGACGAGATTGCCCGCCGTGAGGACGCTCGGCGCGGCGCTGCCCGGGAACGATTTGCGCGGTGTGGTAGTGGCCATGCTGCGTGCTCCGCAATCGCTTTGAAGAGCGGTGATGGTGCTGTCGGGTGCGTCCACGATGCGACTGAGAAGTTTTGTGTACATCGCGTGGAAGACCGCGATCTGCGCTTCGGTGAAGAGGCTGGCGCGATAGGTCCAGACGGCGCGGAGCGGGCCAGTGCGGCGATCGACCCACAACGTGAGATCGAGCCGCGCATGGTCCGGGCGCAGCTCGGTGCCGGCATAGCTCAGCCCGTCCAACTCGCATCGGGCCTCGGGTGCATTCTGGACCCCGAACGCGACCTGTCCGATCGGGGTATAGCGGGGATCGCGCGGCGGCCGCAGATCCGCTATCACGAGCTCGAAAGGGAGCTCCTGATGTTCGAGCGCGCCGAGTGCTGCGGTCTTCACCCGTTCGAGCAGTCCGACAAACGTCTCGGAGGGACGAAGCGCCGCGCGGATCGCCACCATGTTCATCAGGCAGCCGATCAGATCCTCGGTCTCGCGATGGCGCCGGCCGGCGGCCGCGGTCAAGGTGACGAAATCCTTCTCGTTGGCGAGTGCTGAGATCAGGGTCTGGAACGCCGCAAGCAGCAGCATGAAGGGCGTCGCCTGCACGCGCGCCGCGAGTGCGTCGACGCAATCCGACAGATCGCGGTCGAGCAGAAACGAGGCGCTGCCGCCCTGAGAGCCCGACAACTCGCCGCGCGGATGAGCCGTCGGCAGGTTGAGGCGGAACTGCGCGCCGGACAGTTGCCGGCGAAAGAACGCTAGGCCCTCGCTCCAGTCGCGGCCCTGCTGCCAGGCGCAATAGTCGGCGAATTCGATCGGCCGATCCGGCGTGGCGGCCGGCTCGCGCCGGGCCGCTGCGCGATAGGCTACGGCGAGCTGGCGCACGAGAAGGCCGAGCGACCACTCGTCGAAGACGATGTGATGCACGGCGACCACGAGGCACCAGTCGTCAGGCGCAAGGCGGAGCAGCTTGGCGCGCAGCAGCGGTGCCTGCGCAAGGTCCATCGCGGCGGCTGCGAGCCCGAGCGTTTGTTGCCTAAGCGCCGCCCCTCCGGCGACGTCCTCGACCGGCAGGTGGATCGTCAGCTCCGGCGCGATCATCTGGACGACCTGTCCGTCGCGCCACTGGATGCTGGTGCGCAGCGCCGACTGGCGGCGCACCACGTCGTTGAGCGCAAGCTCCATCAGCGCTGGCTCGACGCGGCCCGTGATGCCAATGCTGCAGGGAACGAGATAGGATGTGTCGGTGGGATCGATCTGGGCCGCAAACCACATCTGGCGTTGTGCCGCCGACAGCGCGGCGTGTTCGCGCTGCGGCGCGGCGACCAGGTCCGTTGCCGGCGATCCCGGAAACCTGGCGATGGCGTCGGCCAGGCTCGCGATGGTCGGGTGAGCGAAGAATTGCGCCAGCGAGAGGTCGCGTTTCAGCTCGTCGCGCACACGCGCGACGATGCGCGTCGCCAGCAGCGAATGTCCGCCGAGCGCGAGAAAATTCTGCTCGCGCCCGATAAAGGGCAGACCCAACAGCTCGCTCCAGATCCGCGCGACGGATTGTTCGAGGGCTTCGTCGGGTGCCTGTTCGGGGACGACACCGCGATTGGCCAAAACGCTCCAGTCGGGCGGAGGCAGGCGGCTGCGATCGCGCTTGCCGTTGGGCGTGCGCGGAATGCCGTCGAGGTGGATGAAGGCCGCCGGCACCATGAAGGTCGGCAGCCTCGCGATGGCTGTTTCCCTCAGCCGCCCGACCTCCGCGGCTCCGGTGAAATAGAGGACCAGCCGGTCATCTCCCGCAGGTCCGGTTGCGACCACCGCGATACATTCGGCGACGTTGTCGACATCGGCCAAAACACGCTCGATCTCGCCAAGTTCGACCCGGTAGCCGCGGATCTTCACTTGATCGTCGATTCGCCCGAGATACTCGAGCTGGCCGTCTGGCCTCATCCGGACATGATCGCCGGTTCGGTAGAGCCGCGCCTCGGGATCGCTTCCGAAGCGATCGGAGACGAAACGCTCGGCCGTCAGCTCCGCGCGGCCGAGATAGCCGCGCGCTAATCCCGCTCCTCCGAGATAGAGCTCGCCGACCTTGCCGAGGGGACACAGCGCCATCTCGCTGTCCACGACGTAGACGCAGGTGCCTGGCAGAGGGCGTCCGATCGGCGGCGGCTCCGCGCGCGTCAGGTCGACTTCAGCCCATGTCGAATAGGTGGTGTCCTCGGTCGGGCCGTACAAATTGACGGCGCGGATTGGCCGCGCCTCTCTGCCCAGTTCGCGGACCAGCGCCGCCGGAAAGGCTTCGCCGGCAAGGCAGACGGTCGTCACACTCCCCGGCAATGGTTGCAATCGCAGCAACTCGCGCATGGCGGAGGGGACCGTGTTGATCAGCGTGACCCGATCGCGAAGCCGGGATTCGGGCAGCTCGAGAACGTTGTTCACGAGCAGAACCGTGCCGCCCCAGCACAGTGGTGCAAAGATCTCAAAGATCGACAGATCGAAGCAGATCGATGTTGCCGCCAGCATTCCGGCGAGCTCCGCTGCCGAGAAGGCATTCCTTGCCCAGCGCAGGAAGACCACCGCACTGCCATGCTCGATTGCGACACCCTTTGGCCGTCCGGTCGATCCCGAGGTGTAGATGACGTAGGCGAGGTCGTTCGGACCGACGGCTACCGCGGGACTCGCGGGCGGCTGCAGCCGCAGGTCCGCTTCACAGCGGTCGAGAGATACCATCTGCGACGATCCGAGAGCGAGATCGCAGCTCGTGACCGAACTGGTGATGACGAATTGGCAGCCGGAGTCGGCGATCATGAAGGCGAGCCGCTCACGCGGATAGGCCGGATCGAGCGGCACATAGCTTGACCCAGTTTTGAGGACCGCCATCATGGTGACGATCAGATCCGGCACTCGCGGAAGCGCGATGCCCACGGACTGTTGAGGCCGCAGTCCGCGTTGCTGCAGCAAGTGAGCGAGCCGGTTCGCCCGTTCATCCAGCTCGCGATAGCTGAGCCGGCGGCTTTGCCATATCACGGCGTCGGCAGCCGGGCTGCGCGCGACCTGCTCCTCAAACAGCTCGTGCAATGCGCACTGACTCTTCCAAGCAGCAGGTAGTGGCGCTGCTATCACACTCGTTCCCGCGGCATCTACCGCGTCCGACTGTGGGGCACTGAAGGACAAGTCTCGCGTCCACAGCTGTCCAGCGCTCAGCATTGACGTCGATATGTCCTGCACGACGACCAGGCCCCTCGATCAATCCACAGATAACTTCCGCCAAGCGGCGACGCAGACGTCGGGCAGCCCTCGCGATGCAAGATTGCGTCTTTCGGGACGTCGATGCACCACAGCAATTGAGGATCGCAAAATACCCGAATGGCCTTTTCGTCGGGCGAATTGGTCGCATAGCCGCAGAGCAGCATCACGTTCGGAATTTTGTTCGGATCCTCGATCAGCTTGCTCAGCCATGGGTCGAACCACTCGCTGAGATTAGCAGGGCGGCCAGGACCGCCTTCGGACACAGCTTCGTCATTGCGCTCTGCCATTATCGACCTCCGCGGATTGCACTTGCTAAACAGTTGTAGGTTGATAAGTATAATTGAACTACTGATAGTTGAATGCGTCAAGCCCCGGGCGCAACAATTTTGAAGGACACGAAAAGCATATCATGTCGACGCCGAGTTCCCGTGCCTCGATCGTCCTGCCGGAATTCGTGGCGCACTTTAGCCATCGATCATCCGATCGCGTCCCGCGGCTGATTGGAGAAAATTGGGAAGACCTATTGCCGCATCAGATGCGCAACTGCGTGCCGAAGAGACAGCATGAGTTCATCATCGGCCGATACTGCGCCTATAGGGCCGTTCGCCAAATTCAACCGGGTTTTGATTGGCGAACGCCCATCAGCAGGGGACCGACGGGCGCGCCCATCTGGCCGGACGGCATCATTGGCTCGATAACCCATACCGATGGCTACGTTGCTGCAGCAGCGGCCCATCGCGGTTGCTTGGACGCCATAGGAATCGACTCCGAGCGGATATTGAGTGCCAAAGTCGCGCGGGAGGTCTCAAGCTTGGTCGTAAGCGAAAGCGAACTGGACCGAATCGCAAGGGGGATCGAAATTGATCCAATCAAAGCCCTGACCCTGTGTTTTTCAGCCAAGGAGTCGCTCTTTAAGTGCCTACACCCTTTGATTGATCAATACTTTGACTATCTGGACGCTGAGGTCGTGAGCATTCAGGTCGAAGCGCGCCGGTTTGGTATTCGCCTGCAACGGCAACTTTCGAATGACCTCCCGTCGGGCATGATTCTGTTCGGCCGCTTCGCATGCAACGATGGCTTCGTACATACCGGACTGACATTCCGGCGCCAGGCCTAGCGCGGTGTCGTAGTTGAACGAGCTCCATGCCGTCGCTGCCGGATAGCGATCTTCTGTCTGCTCTTGTCATTGAAAACCTAAGAAAAACCAAGCAAACTTGGGAAAGATCTAGCGACACGCGCATGCCATGTGGATGTCGCAAGCCCGTCGGTTGTCGTTAAGCTCCTTGCGGCGACACAAGCAGCGACGGCGTTCTCGACGCCAGCCTGAAGCTTGATAAGTCCAGTGCTTCCAAACGTCGAAGCTTGCGTCCGCGGTTTGCTTGGCAACGAAGTCAGGACGTAGAGACTGCGACAAATCTTCTTGTGGCGCGAACGCAAACGGTCGCGCCTGTCCCATCCTGTAGCGAGACCTCCCAGCGTGCTAGCCGATCGGTACGTAAATCTGGATGTTCGCGCCGAAACCGTAAATAAGTCGAGTCCAGGAGGTGGCATATTTGATCTGTTCAGCTTGAGACAATTTTGCGTGCTGTGCTCGCGCTTGGCTTCACAGGCGCTGACATACTTTGGTCGGCACTGAAGCCTTGATGGTCACGTCAGCTGCATTTGCGTGACAAGACTGGGATTGCGGGAGCAACCTTACATTGATTTGTGTTGAGTCGATTGTGCCTTTCAAATAAGACAGCTGGCGGCTGTGCATCGGGCGGGGCGATGTGGTCGTTTTCTCGAGCGTATGATGCCTAGTGAAACGAATGGCCGATTCGGCGAACCGCTCCGCGGTTGCTTAAGTGGTGGGCGATTCAGCTATGAGTCGGTGCCCTCGAATGTCGCCGCTTTTCTGAGAGGGCAAGCTGATCGAATAAGGCAGCAATGTGCCATCTCAGTTATTCAGATCGGCAAAGCCCTGGTCGAGGCGAAGCGATACTTATCTCACGGTGAGTTCCTTCGTTGGGTCGAAAGCGAAGTGTGCATCCCATCGCGTTCTGCTCAAGCCTACATGCGGGCAGCCAAGTGGGTCGCAGACAAACACGCAACCGTTGCGCGTTTGTCGCCGTCAGCTCTCTACTTGCTCTCTGCCTCGGGCACGCCAGAAGAATTCGCAGCTAATATCCTAAAGCGCATAGAAGCTGGGGAATATATTTCTCCGTCGGACATGCGGGCCGAGTTAAAAATGTTTCGCTCAACCGAACCTCAAGAGCGTGTCGGAGCAGGAAGTGCGACAGCCGAAGATCGTCTAGATCAGTCTAATTGGGGCGCGACTAGAGCAGAGCGGGGGACGACCGGGGTCGTGAGCGAACTTGTCGCCATCCTGATACAGAATCTGCCAGCTAACGATTTCGCGCGGGTGCGAGAGATAATGACCAGCAACGTCGTGCTGTCGGATCCTCTGTTGGTCCAGAATTTGGAACACGCGTTTCAACGGATAGCGGAGGATCGCGGTATTCCGCGAATGAATGTCGTCCTGCAAACGGAATGCTCGAACCCTCGCTCAGAACCAGATGTGCCAGTGGCCAGCAACTAGAACCGGCGTTTCTGGAATTGGCGATGAGCGGCAAGATCGATATCGAAGTCTTTGAGGATGACGTCTTCGCGGATTTCGAGCCGACCTTGTCGCTGCGCCTTGCCATTCTCGATGACCTCAATTGCGTGATCAGGATCGGTAGTTTCTCCAAGGTGCCCAGACGCTCTCCGCCTCCGTAAGCTGCGGCCATATCGCCATATCGCTGCGATGGCAGATTGGATCGAAGGTCTGGTTGATCTCCAGGTCGTCACAAGCTTCGGCGGTCCAAGTCCCGTTCCGACGGAATTGATCGCAAGCGTTCTCGTCGGCGGGAGCTATTCGCAAGCACATGGACGAAGTGCGTCAACGAGCGCCCGGAAAATGGCGATAGCCTGGCTGGCACCGCTTGGTCTAGTTCCGTGGATCATGCCACGCGGATGGTTCTATCTGTGGTGCCGTTTGCCTGACGATCACGATTCATCGGTGATTGCGCAGCGCTATATGGGAGAGAATGTCGTTTTCGCGCCGGGCAGTAACCCTAGCTTGCGAGCTCGCGCGATCCTTGGATGCGGTCTCCAATGGCGATAAGTGTGAAATCCAGGCCTTCGACACCGTCCGTTACGAAGAACACGTCCGGCGCAAGGGCGAATGAAGTCATACTGATCGGAACTTCGTGAACGTCGAGCTCATAATCGAACTCAACATGCAACTGCCTCGCTACATCCCGATCAGAGACCATGAAGCCTGACCCTCGCGGCCGGTTCGTATTCCACGCGACGCGGGCCACGGCATTCGCCGCGCGGGTTGCCGGCGGCAACGTTGGCTATCGTCGGCTTGATAATCTCGCGGTTCTTGAAGATGCGCTCTCGCGCAACCAGTGCGACTTTCGATAACGGATCATCGGCCATGATTGATGCCCTGGGAGAAGTGGAAAGTACTGGATGTCTAGACGGAGATCGTCCCGGGCGCAGATACCGCAAAGGCGAGATTTTCCTGCGCGGCGGGGGCATGAGCGTCGAGAACCGAATCGATCACGTTGAAATCGGTTGTGAATTTAACCATCTGGGCGGCCGACGGCTTGCCCGCGTAGCGGAAAACCTTGTCGGTAACATCGTCCAGCTTGAGACCGCGCCGGCCTGATCGAAGATCGCATCACGTTGCCAGAAGCCATCTCGGTCGAAAAAGATCATCGGCGTGAAATCGGCTGCTGTCTTGGCGTAGTAATTCTGCTCGGTATCTTCGAAGACCTCGCGCAAAGTGCCGCCGCCACCCTGCGCGTACACGATACCGGCGCGTGACTGTGTCACGAGCGCCTCTTCTCGGATGCTATTCTGGAAATATTTGGCATAGACGGTGGCAAAAGGGGTCGACGGCTCCGACCCGTAGACCCAGGTCGGGATCGCGAGGCTCACGCCGCTCTCCTTGGGAGCGGCCTTCTTCACGTCGATCGCCTTGTTGAGCCAAAGTCGCGCTTGCTGCGCGATTTCTGCGTAATGTGGACCGAACTCACCGGTCTCCGTCAAAATGTCGTCTATCCCTTTGGGAGCGCCGCAACCGTACTAAGCTGGCGGAGGGCATCTTCCAGGGCTGCATCTCCAGCCGCGCTGAGCGTGGCGCCGACATGTGCGGCCTCCATGGCTCCGGGCCCACCGCCTGTCACTATCAAATAGCCTCGCTGCGTCAGATGTCGGCCGAGCCGGGCAACGGCGCGATAGGCCTCGTCGCTTCGTTTGAGACTATGCCCACCCATGATACCGACCAGTTTTGGCTTCGGTTCACGGTCCAGGAAAACCTTGAGGGCGTCCGCGATATGGGCGTCGTGGTCGGCCTGTGCGCGACGGATGTCCAACGTCTTCGGCGTTGTGCCGCCGTCCGCGACATATGTGCGGTAGGTCTGGAAATCCCAGGATTTCGTGAAAGCCATCGGGTCGTTGGGATCGTAGCCATCAAGCAAATCGGCGCTGGTGTAGAGCTGGGCAAGTGTTCCGTAAGCCATCGCGATGATCCCGTGTTCGCCTCGCCGGTGTCCAGAACAAGCGTGGGTCGTTAGGGCCAAATCCTATTGAGAATATGCGCAAGCCTTGCGCCCGCCTTCGCCATTTGTTGGCGTTTGATCTCGTCCCCCTTCTGCACATACGCTGCGTGATCGGCAAACATGATTGCCCAGTCGTCGGGATTCTTTACGAAGTTCGCGCCGGCAAACGCCTGCGGCGCGACCTTGAGCGTGTCGGTCGCCCACGCGGTGGACCATTCTTCCAGTGCAGCGTTATCGAGAGGTACTGCCTTTGCGAGGGGCAGAAGGTCGAGGGCATCTTCGACCTTGAAGCCGGTCGGCGGGGCGTCCCAATCGCCGTGAAAGTTCTTTCCGGTGTCCCTTATGGCGTTGCCGCCGACGGTCTCGGTGGCCGGATCGATCGTGTGGGTGACGTCAGGATCAACAAGCTTGCCATCCTTGTCGAGATAGACAGCCCCGACGTGCAGCGGTTGGTGCAGATCGCCGACGAGGTGCGCCAGGACAAACAGCGCCTCACGTTTGTCGGCGATTTTGAACGGCGGCGGCGAGGGCCGCTCGAGCAAGACCGCCATCGCCGCGGTGATTGCCGCCACGATATCGTGGTCGTTGGTGCCTTGAAAATTTCGATCGAAATGGTCCCGTTGGATCGCCACATCATCGAAGTGGTGGGTGTTGTGACACCCCATTTCTTCCTGGTACTCTTTGCCGTCGTCGTCTTTTCGCTTCGACAGATAGCTGCACTGGAAGAAGTTTCGCTTCACGTATTGCTGCATGACGGGATGTGCCGAAGCGAATGGCTTGCACGGCTCTTCAAAGGCCGGCTCGACGACGTAGTGAAAAGTACCATCGGCAAAGCGATGAACGCTTTTCACGCAGTCCAGCCACGGCCCCGCTGTGCGCAGATTCACGTTCAGAATCGTTGCGACTTGCTGCTTGGCATTTCCAGTCAACATTTCATCGGCGATCGCGCCAACGATTTGGTGGCCATTCGCATTCCACGCCAGGGCTTGGTGTGAAATCAGGAGGAGTTTGGCGCAGACGAGCACGGCAAACCTTCGTCGCATAGCAATAACTCCGCTAAAATGTGCGACCTAGAAGACACGCCCAAGTTGCGACTGTCAATGGTCTCGCACCCGCGATCGCCTAAGATAGGGGCTGGCGATGCAATTTCGATGACGTCGAGATGACGTTAGCGCCGGTCCGCCCGCCCCAGGGGCGATGACGACCAATGAAGTCAGTTGCCGTAGTCGCTCATTGAAGGCTCGGGGTGCGACAATTTGCGCCGTGTGAACACCGGCCAGTCACAGCCTACGGATTGGGTTCGTATCCGACGATGACCTATTGTAGATCAAATTCGATCGGCGTCGGCTTTCCTTCCGAGGGCCCGTCGAAGAATAACAAGGCGCGCACGGTGTCGCCGGATTGGTCGAGTGGCAGGAGTGCTTCGGGCTTCACCTTTTCGGGGAAGCCGCCCAGATCCTTGAGGGGCTTTGCGTCCCGGCTGCTGCCGTCCCAAAGATAAATACTGTAATCGCCCTTCGGAATGGGTGTCCCGTCGGGTGGATCTTTCAACGGTCCCGCCAAAATCAGGAAGGCGTCGCCATACAGTGTCATGTCGCGGATTCCTCGTGTTCTGTGGCGCGTATCGCGGCCCAGATTGACGGACTTCACACTGGCATCAGCTAGGTCGCCCGCAAACACCGCTGGGAGCGGTACAATCAGAACCGCGGCATTGCCGTTCTTCTCCGGATCATCCGCAGGTGTATTCGAAATGACCGGCCCGCGCATGCCGACATAAAGCTCCCCGCCGCGGACCGCGAGGCCCTCGATCGTCAGACCATTGTCTTCAAGTTCGCGGTCAAACGCTGCCGTCAGCTTCGTCTGTCCGCGGATGAGCCGTGCCAACTCGGCTGACGGGGTGACCTCGGGGGCGCCATTTAGGTTGCCGGTATCCGGATCGATGGCACCGGGCGGGATTCTGATTCGGAAGATGCGCCGGGTTGCTGTGGCCTTGGCCTTGTTCTTGGCTTCCTTCTCGGCATCATCGTGATGGCGCGGGCGGCCATGGGACCCGATCACATAAAATGCGCCATCCGCATACGCTACCGCCTCGGCGTCAAGCTCGAGGAGCTTGTCGTCCCAAGTGTCGTACACCAGACGAATGAACGGACCGGCGATTAGCTTTCCCTCCCTGACGACGACCACCTGCGTTCCTTGGCTCTCGTCGTCAACAAGAAGGCAAACTCGCGGGAAGCCACCGGTGGTCTCGCACGCGATACCGCTCACATCTTTGGCCTTCTCCATCATCTCGGACTGAGCGTCCTCCTTGGGCTTGCCGAGCAGTTTATGCTGGACTTCCCAGTGGTCCTGCGCTCGCGCAATCGCCGGGCAGCTTGCTGACAGCACCGCAGCCCCGAGCACCATCGCAACAAACAGCGACGGAGGAAGCAAAGGATACCTTGCAGGTTTTGCCATGATCACCTCTCGCCTTTCAAACTGCCATCCAAGCTTAGCTTGAGGCTTTGTTGAGGGTCCAGTGCGCATTTGGCATCTCCGGGACAGAGATTGGTAGTTCGTCCTGACAACGCTCCGAACAACCATCATCGTAGAAAGCAATCTGCTTCGCGTCGCGCACGTCCAGTCTTTCGAAGACGCGCCAGACGTTCAGTTTTTTGCACCCGGATCGCTACATTCCCGTTACCGTCGGAAAGCAGAATGATGTTCTTTGGGCGCGAAAGTACCCGCAGTACTCAGCAGCTTGCGGACCTCGCCGCTCTGCTCGGCCTCATGCAGGTCGCGCGCAACACGGCCAAGAACGGGACGTACGCGCCAACCAAACGGATCATCGACGCGCGCCGCCACCCGAGTCCACGTGCAGATGCACGCATTGAAATTTTGGTCACACAACGAACTCTCGGCAAATCGAGTTTGTGCGATGGTAGAGGTCGTGAAGTGTGGTGACGGAGGAGAAAGCCGGAGTCTTCCGCGCCGAATTCGAAGAACCGAAGACGACTTCATTCGCTTGCCGGCTCACCTGCATGATGTATTGCTGATGAGTGAGGACGATCACACTACACTCAACCTGCGTTTCTCGATCTTGAGTTCTTGCCCTTGCAGGACGCGATGTTGCAGCCGGTCCACCTCAGGGGCCTGATCCCGATCCGTCCTATGATGGATTGGAGCGAGAGTTCAAGTTTCTCAACTGGTTAGAAGACGACGTGTGCACCGAGAGATCTGGAAAAATCTTGCGACAGCCAACGTGAGCAAGCTTTCTGAAGTGCCCGGCTTTATTTTCTCGACGGGTGGATTGATGCGACGCAGGGGTGTCCCTCCGCAAGTCTGAGCGGCACATGGACCCGAACCGTTTGACAGCAACAGTTCTCGCTGGTGGCCGCCGAGCAGGAGCATGACGGCGCTGACGCTCATCTGGTCAATTTATGGGCCAGATTCATGTCTTCACTGACAGTCACATGCAACTCGCGAACGTGAAGACTAGCGGCCCGTAGCTTCTGGTGGTCTGACACGCCATTGGGCCGGGCGAAGTCGCGGCGCAGAAGCATCTGTCTATGCCTTTGCAGAGGCCGTCCGATGTGATCTGACCTTGGTGTCTGGCTCAAGACGTCAATGTTCCAAGCCCGACGGTAAGACGGCAGTGTTCCGCCAGCGCGGCGAGAAGCGCATTCTTTCTTCAAGAGGAGTTAGCAGAACGTCTTTGGCACGCCGATTGCTTAGCCGCGGGGAATCCGTCACGACCGTGACGGTCTCTCAGCTCCCGTCCAAGAGTTCAGATGAAACTTGTTCGATTGATCCAAATCTGCGTCCCGCTGATTCAGCCGCGTCCGTCGCGCACGCGGCTGTGGCGAGGCCTCTCATATCCTGATGGCGTTTTCCCGGCCCTGCACCCGGACTTAAACGGAATCGTGCCGAGGTGAGGTGCCGCACACCACGTTCGAGGTGAAGTGCTGCGAGCCGGGTATTCAGCGCGGTTACTCCGGAGCAAAATCCGAACCAGTGTCACAGGTTTGGGCCCGCCATGTTGGGGGCGGCGTACAGCGCTAGAATTATCAGGCTACGCGACGGGTTGGCTGGAGCGTGAAGATGGCCCATCGGTCTCCTCCGGTTCATGCCCGGCGCGTGTCTCTTTCTGTGTTCAGACTCGGTGGCCAAACGCTCAGGCGTGTCACAGGCGACCAGATAAATCGCCAGTTGTTACAGATCCTATGAGTCCTGTGTGGATTTTGCGGAGCTGGGCGGTCGATCGCAGGACCGTCGAAAGCAGAGGTTTGCTACGCAAGTGGCTTACGTGGAGGTTTCGACCATGGAGGCAAACTACGAACATCACGACACATGTGTCTCGGCCACGTCGGGTTACGAACTCGCCGATTGGGATAGACGAGGACCTGCAGCATCACCAATCGGTTCTACCATCTTTGTTGGTGGCGGTACGCTAGCTATTAGGTGTGCTCAGCTCGCAAGGGAAATGGGCCACATCATCCGCGCCGCGCTATGTGCCGACGCCATATTCGCGGATTGGGCGGCTCGCGCCAACATCTTGTGCGTGGCAAGTGTTGAAGAGCTCGCCACACTACTGAATACCGAAGCGGTGGACTGGATATTTTCTATTGCTAATCCGTTTACATTGACACCGGATGTTTTTGTGCGAGCGCGTCAAGGCGCTTTTAACTACCACGACGCTCCATTGCCGCGATACGCGGGAACTCACGCGACGTCTTGGGCGCTACCGGCCGAAGAGACCGAATATGCCATCGCGTGGCATCGTATCGATGATGGTGTTAATACGGGTGATCTGGTGGTTCAACGCCAAGTGTTGATTGCGCCCATCGATACGGCGTTAACCCTGAAGCTCAAATGCTATGAAGCTGCTGTCGAAGGATTCCACGAGCTTTTAATTGGCCTAACGAACGGCAAACTCAGCGTCCGTCCACAGGCGCGAGTGGACAGAAGCTTTTTTCCGAAGCATCAACGCCCAGACGCTGCCGGCTGTCTGCGCTGGGATCGATCCGCGCTAGATCTCTCAGCGGTGACACGCGCCTTAGACTTTGGGCCGTATCATTCTAATCCGTTGTGTCTGTGCAAGGCTCTCTTAGGCGATGACGTTGTCGTCGTTAGGCGCTTGGAGGTGCTGCCTCAACGGTCAGGCCTTCCGGCAGGATCCCTGGTTGAAATCCATGCTAGCCACTGGCGTGTGGCGACGGGTACGCAGGATGTTGATGTTTGGTTTGGCGGCTCAGATGGTCAGGTTCTGGACGCGCGAGCTCTCGCGAGGCATTCCGCTCTGGATGTAGGCGATCGTCTTACGATTTTGAACGATGATCAGGCGCGTAGCCTAACAACTACACATGAGGTGTTGGCGCCTCGGGAGGATTTTTGGACGCAGCGGCTAGAGCAGTTTAAAATGTTGCAGCTTCCTTTCCTGTCGTCTGTAGCTGTGGCGCCACCCAGGTGGCAGTCGAGTTCGTGGCGAGTTCCGGGTGCTTTGGCTGAGTTTTCCTCCATGGACCGCGTGGAACACTTGGTAACGGCTTGGCTGATCTATCTCGCCCGCATGACAGGCGAATCAAAGCTTCAATTGGGATGGACTCCTGCTTCGAATGGATCGCGAGCCGGGTTGAAAGCGGTGGAGGTGCTTGTCGCTTCTGTCGTTCCGATGGAAATTACCATTGATCTTGCACATGATTTTGCAGAGGTGCGCAGGGCAGTCGCCAGCGAATGCACTGTGCTGAGGCAGCACGATAGCTTTGCGCGGGACCTTATCGCGCGCTTCCCGAGGTTGCGGGGTATGCGGGTGCTACGATCGCGCCGACCCTGGCCGATTGGCATTACGGTGACGGTCAATAGCTGTTCTGCCGCTGGTGATCTAGCCTCGAACGGGGACTCTGAGGCGGTCCTATCCGGTGATTTGCTAACGTTTGAGGTTCGCGCTCTGGATGGGGGCTTTCGATGGCACTTTGATGCAACTCGCTTGGCACCCAACCAGATCGACCATATCACGCAGCATTTGCAAAATTTGTTATTTGGTGTGTTGGCTGATGCAGGGCAGCCAGTCGGGCGGATTGAGCTGTTGTCGTCCGATGAACGGGCGTACCTGTTGGAGGCGCTGAACCGGACGGGGGCGGCGTATCCTTCGGAGAAGTGCATCCATGAGCTGTTCGAGGCGCAGGTCGCCAAGGCGGCGGATGCGGTAGCGGTGCTCCATGAGGACGAGCGCGTAAGCTATGGCGAGCTCAATGCGCGGGCCAACCGTCTGGCGCATCATCTGATCGGGCTCGGGGTGAAGCCGGACCAGCCGGTGGCGATCTGCCTTGAGCGCAGCGTGGCGATGGTGGTGGGGCTTTTGGCGATCCTGAAGGCGGGGGGCGCGTATCTGCCGCTGGATCCGNCCTATCCGTCCGGGCGGCTCAAGCAGGTTCTCAACGA
>NZ_AXAS01000088.1 GCF_000472925.1 Bradyrhizobium sp. Ec3.3 | reverse complement strand
GTTGCTCGGCTTTGCGCAATTTCAGCCGAAACCTACGAATGCCAAAGCGGGTGAGGATCGCCTTGATTTGGTTTCCGATCCGCGTCTGCTCNGTGACGAGGCTGTCTCGCTCACGGTTCGGCCGTTTGGCATCCTCCTCTTCGATCGTTGGGATCGCGACCATGCTGCAGTGACGCTTCTCTCCNCGCAGCCATCCAAGTAAGGCGCGCAGCAGCAGTTCCGTATCGAGGCGATCTGTCTTTGCGCGTCGATGTTCGCGTGGCACCGCAATGCTATTAGGGTGGATCACNTNAGCCTCAACACTGCGNATGCGCAGCNAGCGGGCCAGCCAAAANCCATCGCGTCCGGCCTCATAGGCGACAACGACGCGCCTTATCGGATGCCCGGCCTGGTCAGCCTCCTTGCGCCAACGATGCAAGAGCTTCAACAGCGACTCCGCATCCGCATCGAGCNTTTTGAGCGGCTGGCGTTTGATGCCAGGAACAACCGCGGCTNCCAACCACTTCGATTGAGCCATCTCGATTACGGCGATGATCGTGCTATCCTGCTCGAGGGCGGTGAGGGANCTGCTCGCCTCAAAAGGTTGCGACATGTGGCGCTCCTTTGGTGTCTTTGGACAGAGCGCCGAGCGTGCCACAAACCCTCGCCGTCCGCCCCGCCCCATAGCATCTTGATCCAATGCTTTGATCGCCCCGCCTGGTAAGGTCGGTCGCGATGCTTCGAGACAAGGCCCTCCAGCCCCATGCCGTAGGCGGCGCGGAACAACTTGCCAGCAACGGCAGCGATAATGCGTGCGAGCGTAGAAATTCAAGGATCGTCATTGGCGCGCCACCGTATGAGCCGAAAAATGAACCCTTTCGGCAGATCTGACACAAAGCCAAATCGACAACCCGGTGAAACCGCCTTGCTCGAACTCGCCAAGCTCAAATGCCAAGGGAGATGAACCCGGCGCGTTACTGTCCAACCAGCGGCTACTTTCCTGCTGCACGTGTCAGGATGGCCGTCATCAATTGGGTCGTCGTCTGGCTGGAGACAACAGCTTGCCTCTTGAGCTCCCGATAGACGTCGGGAGGGAGAGGAACATTGGCAATGATCAGCGTTCCTGCCAGCATCATGTTCGCCGCGATCTGCCGTTCCAGAACATCGTCGAACTGGCGCATGCGGCTCCATTTCTCGGCGGCGCCGAGTCCGGGCTTGCGGGAGACGACACGACAATAGGCAGCGACCAGGACGTTCTGCGCATCGCTCCATGAGATATTGGGGTCAGCGATTTGCAGTTTATTGATTGACTCATTGATCTCGTTGGCGAGGTCAACCCGGTTCTCGGTCGCGAACAAGCCGCCGCCTGAAGCGTCGCCGCTGAGATCGGGAACCGACCCCGAGCCGATTTCGGGACATTCGAGAGTATCGGCGCCGTAGCTTTGCCCAGTCGAGCAACAGAGGAGCATGAAAAGCACGAGTAAACATCCGATGCGCCGGAACTTCGATAAAGCTGCAGTAAGCAAATGGGGCTTTGCGATTGCTTCCACGGTCGACTCCTATTTGCTGGACGGTGTCAGGCCGCGCGGCCGGCCATTGCCCGCGGTCCGGGTGTGTCGTCGACGCAGCCACAGGCAATCGCGGTCATCACCAGCGCCGGGCCGGCCAGGAACAGATTGATGCCAACGAGCAGGCCGAGCGCCGAGGCCACACTACCCGGCCAGCCGCCTATGATGATCACGGCGAACATCCCATCGGCGACGCCGCTCGCCAGCGTCCACGGCCACGCCTGCGGGAACAACGCCCGATGCACGATCGCTTGCGCCGGCACGCCTGCGCTCGCCCGGTCCCTGTTCGCCTCGGTAATCCAACCATGAGCCATTTCAGTGCTGCCCGCGACCGGCCTGCTCGGTTACACTTTCCCGAATGCAGCGGAGCGCTCCAGCCGATTGGGTTCAGCGTCTTTCAGTTTATCGTCGGTGGCCCACATGACTATACGAATTCGGCCGATAGCAACTTCCTGAGTGATGCGCCGGCTAAATCGGCCGAGCCTTGGTCGCCGCCAGAAATCGCATCTGCTGAACCCGACGTCCGGTTCTGTGCTCCGGCTGTGTGACCCTTCGATAATCTCGGCTTCAGAGACAGAGCCGACTAGATTTGCTCACCGCAAGTATTGCGGCTCGTGACCCCATTTGAGACATGGAAGCTCTTAGATTTCTGCCGTGAAACTTAACCTCTGAGACCCATTCCGCCGGCCACAAATTCCTGCTGTAATCTTGTAGGGCGACGTTCGCCGCTGCCATTAGCCTTTGGGGGAGGGCCCCGCGACGGAGGTGATAAGACCGCGTCGCGTTTCACGAAGGGGAGTGAGCTATGTCTAAGTCAACAACGGCAATTGTCGCGCTGGCTGCAATTACAGTTTCGTCTTTCGCACCAATCCAATCGGCAGACGCGCGTCGTCATAGCGCGTATTGCGGGTATTATGGATACCTACCGCCGTACCCTTTGGGTGGCAACCATAGTCCTCGTGTCAATTTTGTTCCCGTCGTAGCTTACTGTACCGCTCACCCTTACGTCGTCTGGAAACACTGCAACGTTGATCGTTGCTGGTAAATCCTACAACGATGGAGCTCTACCGCTCGGTGATCTAGGCGCGCGACAAGAATGTTTTTGGTCCTTTCATAAATTGTACCAGATCAGTGCAGATGAGGACCTGACGCCTCCGCGACCTGCAATTCAAGATACGCATCCGCAACAAACGGCAGCGCGAGAAATACGCTACCGACAAGAGGAAGAAGCGCGCCACGATTGATGGAGGTCGAGCTTCATGCTGACAAACTAATGCCGCATCTCGTCCGGCAAGGAGAAGTTGGTCGAAACGCTCTAGACGCGCTATGCAGTTCCGGCGGATCGTACTTTTACCGATCGCTTTCCAGCGTAACGGAAGGTGACTCACCAAAGGTGGTGCGATACGTCACCGCAAAGCGACCGAGCTCCAGAAATTGGTGATTTCGGGCGACCTCCGCGACGGTAACGATCGAGGGATCGGCACGCTGGAGCGCAGCACGAACTTTGTTCAATCGTCGCAACGTGACGTAACGTGTGGGGCTTACGCCGAGAAATTCGGCGCAGCACAGCCGCAGCGTTCGCTCGGGTACACCGATCTCTGTACAGAGCCTAGGCATGTTGAGCTTTTGATCAATACGTTTGCTTAGTGCTTCTTCGAAACGCACCATGACAGCGGCATGATGGTGTCTCGCCCTGGCATGGTCGTCCGCCTCGTTGACGGCCAGGCAATGGATGATGGCGTGAAGCAATTCCTGCTCCAGTGCTCTAGCAATCTCGGGGCGATGGATCAATTTTCTTTTGGCTTCCGTAACGTGGCAGGCCTGCCTCAAAAGGCCGCGCAATCTCGATGATTCCTCGCGCGCAGGGCGGAGCATTCTGCTTGAGTGCGGCAAGGGGATTTCACGTCCGGTCAATGCCTTGGCGCAGCTCGCAAGTTCCCCGACCGATAACGATATCAACCCCCATTGGCAGGCACCGTTGGATTGTTGATGCATGCGTTGCTCACGACCGTGCAAAACGAAGTCGCGGTGCTGCAAAGCAATTCCCTTGCAATTGAGAGATGCCGTACCAACTGCAAAAGACAGAAACACCCGTTCGGGGGGCAGGACGATGTAGGCGATACGCGGCAGGTCCTCCCAGCACCAATAAAGTTCAAGTGTTTTCAAGCTCAGACGTATCAGTCGTGCCTTGAAATCTCCGGCACCTGTTATCGTGAGGTTGACACGTATGTCGCCAAATGCGGCTGCGTAAGCATCCGGATCACTGAAAGTGAGTGTGCCGCCTTCTGTCATTTTGCGATGCCCCGTCGAACCGGCGGAACAGCTCCTGCCAGCACTTGAAGCTTCTGGACCTCACCGAAGATGGCAGGATCAAGTGATTAGTCGCTGTCGACTATGCGATTTCGGAACATTGCAGGTAAATTATCAGGTCCGATGCCTATGCGTGTCCGGCAGACGGGGAGGACGATCTCGTCGTGCTGCGATCAATTGAAAAACCGCGGGAGGCGATCTTTCAACACAGCAGACGACCGGCATTTAGGGCCGAATACCCATTTTGTAACAGCAGGAACGATAGGCGCCCATGCCAGCAGCATTCCTCATGGCAGTAGCACCGGAACTCATATCACCGGCGGCGGTTGCCGCTTGGTTCGACTTGGCCGCTTGTACCGATAGCGAAGTTGAAGGAGCGCAACGACTAACGCGCCAGCAGCAACAGGACGATTGTGGTCGCAACCGCGAAAGTCGCAATCCAGAAAATGATCGGCCGGGTGGTACTCATGCGAATGACGCGGACGTTGGAGATCATGATAGCAAGTCAATTCTCGAGCAATCCCGCGGGGGAAAGACCATGCTCACCCCGAGTGGGCTGCCGCAATGTCTCCGATGGAGACTCTCCAAACAGCGCGCGGTACGCAACTGAGAAGCGCCCGAGCTCCCAAAAGCCATGGTCGGTGACTATCCGGGTGACGGTTGCCTTGGACCGATCCGAATGCAGGAGCGCCCGCCGCACCAGGTGCATTCGACGCAATGTGAGATAGCGGATCGGCCCCATGCCGAGATGCTCTTCGCAGCAGGAGCGAATTGTTCGCTCTGCGACGCCGATGGCGGCGCAAATTTCGCATAGATAGATTGGCCGGTCGGGATTTGCCTCCAGGAATTCTACGAACCGGCTTACCAGGGTGTCGTGACGGCGGCCGACTACGGTTTGCTCTAGGGAGTGGCCTTCGGCGAGGCATCTTACTAGGGCGTGAGTAAGCCCAGTCTCTAGCGCTCGGGTCACTTCTGGATGCTCCAGAATGTCCGGCACGTCATGAGCTAGTTGCCCGATGATCTTGTGCAAGTTCAGCAGTCGGCACATCAATGTAGAAGGTGGGCGGGTAATGCAGTTGTAAGATGTTGCCGGCAACTCACGACCGACGATCGCCTCGGCGGCAGCGGCTAGAACATCAGATGGGAGCGACACCGCGCCATAGTGAAAGTCCGCGTCAGATCGTTGATGTACGACGTCAGATCTGTTCATTACGATGTCGCCGGGCTGAACTTCCAGGCCGCAGTTGGTAAACGATGATGAATTGCATTCGGTGAGAAAGCCAATTGAGGTGCGGCCAGGCTTGACTGCAACGGTATTGATCTCAGGCAGCGAAATGTGGATCCGATGGATCCAAATAGCATTCATGGCGACTTGCGCGATGCCAGCATGGAATTTCCCCTTCGCTGAGGGAAACAGCTCGACATCGGCGGTAGGAAAAGCCGCCCGACAAGCTGACGGATCGTGAAGACTGAAAACTCTACTGGATGCCATTCTGTTCTCCTCCCGAAAACAGAAAGCAATGACTGGGGCTCGTTCCAAAAAGAAACGACGACCGTCAGGAGGACCTTGCTTCGCAAAAGCCCAATGCGATTTTGGCGACCTTCATTTCGCGGCATATCCTAGCTGCGCCGTAACGTCTGATCAACGTCGGCTTGTTTGACTTAAATCAATGTACGGATTGTGACACGGCAAATGGCTGCGGAGCCCACGTGTTGCGCGTCCGTCTGCGTAACGCGCAACAAGCTCGGCATGCGCGTGATGAACTCAGGAGCGCAGTTGGTTTCAGCGTCGCAGATGGAATCGAAAATAGGCTGAAACAGGCAGGGGCGATCAGCGATGCCGAATTTGCAAGACTGCGCGCTCGGCTTGTGCAGTAGTTCTGCTCGCTGAAACCTTGCTGTGTTACGCATTCAGGCTGTGCGGCATGCGAAGCCGAAGCTGATAAGGGAGATGGGGATGATGGCACATCAATGTGCCGTCGGTAGACATGCGCGTGCGCTGAAAAGACATTCCGGTGCGAGGCCAAAAGCTCAGTGTTGACAGCGAGTCTGGGATCCGAACTCACCACTATCGTCAGCTCTGAGGGCTAGCTCGCTCAGTCGGACGGCGGCTGTTCAATCCAATGGCGCGCGATCCTCTTGATGGGGCCCCTTAGAACAACGTAAGGAGCGAAAGCGAGAAAAATTGTGATCACCGCGGCCTCGGCTGGATGGAACGTATCGAAAAAAAACCACTGATATGCGACGTCCATCACAACGCCGAGGATCAGGATCCTGGCGGTCGATACGATGCCTTCCCAAAGCAGACTGGCTCGCTCCCGGGAGTCGCGAATGATCGTGGCGGCATAGGGTAATCGCCCGAGGCGCGCGTCGCCGATGCCGTCGCGCAGGGCCACGATGGCGGCCATCGTTGGCTGCAGCATGAACCGGAAGGTCATCGGGCCTCCCGGCCGCGCGGTGATGTTTCGCCAGAGGCGAGCCAGCTCTTCAGCAGAGATCCCGTACCAGGCGATGCCTGCGACGACGAGCCCGAACAGCAACGTGACGGCTACTCGCGCCAACTGCGATGGCCAATCGGTCATTTCCCACTCGGAGCGGCTCGGCGCAACTAAATCAGTTCCAGCAAAGCCATTAGTCCTAAGGCGCTCCGCCTTTCGCACTTGGACCAAGCTGGCGGACAGCATCCTCAACGGATTTGAATATGCATCCAGGTTCGAGGATTGCGAGCAAGCCCGTCTGCTCCGCTTCGACCGTGGCTCGTTCGTCAGCCAAGCGGGCGATCGCGACGTCGATAGAGTCGGATTTGAGCCGAGCAATAGTCTGCTGCAGAATTTGCGAGCCGGTATAGTCGATGGCGATCATGCCGCTGGCCTCGATCACCAAGAGCCTTGGCGGTGCCGGCGACCGTGCAAGCGCGGCCGTGATCTGGTCGCTGATGTATTGCGCGTTGGTGAAAGTGAGCGGTGCCCCAGCCGCGAAAACGACGACGCCAGGTTCGTGCTCGCTCTGCTCGCCCCGCCCGGGCGGCCACCAAACCGTGCTCCCTGGAACCCGCGATAGTTCCGCGCAATAGGGTCGGGCAACCGCGTAAAGGCTGCTGACGAAGGACAGCGCAATAGCGAGCAGCATGCCGGTTTCGATCGGCAGCGCTACGACCAGCGCGGCGCTCGCGGCGACCACCAGAATTTCCCACCCGCCCTGGCGGTAGATCCGGATCATCTCGCCGAGGCGGAAAATCTTTAGCGCGATATAGACAAGAATACCGGAGAGCGCGGCATGAGGTAGAAAGGCCGTCAGCTTTGCCGCTAAGACGACGAGCGCGATCATAAGCGCGACAGCCGTTATCGAGGTGATTTGCGAACGTCCGCCGGATTCGACGACAATGGCCGTGCTCGGCGGACTCGCATCGACGGCGAACGATCCGATCAGCCCGGTCATGATGCTACCGGCGCCGACGCCGGCAAAATCTCGGCTGACATCGTCCGGCCTGCCTTTTTCGGATGGAAAGGTGCTTGCCACTGCCGAGGTCTGCATAATGCAAACCATGGCGACCACGAGTGCGAGCGGTACAAGATGGCCGATTTCGTTGCTGTCAGGCATAGGTGGAAGTGCTAGGTGCGGAAGCGCGACCGACAATGGCCCCAAGACGCTGACACCTCGGCTCTGGAGGTTGAACAGCGCCACTGCGACCCCGGCGCCGAGCAAGCCGAAAAACGCGCCTGGAATTTTGGAACTGATGCTCGCGGCGCCGAGAGTCACGATCAGGACACCGGCCCCCAGCGCGAGCGCATAGGGATTAGTGTCGCCCAGATGGCCCAGGATGTGAATCAAGCGCGAGAGAATATGGCCCCCTGGCGGGGGGATACCGAGTAACGTCGGCAACTCTCCTATGATTATGTGGATGGAAATGCCCGCCAGGAAACCTGTCGTCACCGGGGTGGACAATAGCGTCGCGAGCCAGCCAGCCCGGAACAGGCCGATCGCGAGCAATATGGCGCCGACCATCAGGGCGAGTAGCGGCGCCAATTCGAAATAGCGTTCAGTGCCGGGGGCAGTCAGGGATGCCAACCCACCGGCAAAAATTGGAGCAATGGTAGAATCGGCGGCGACCGACATGAAGCGGTTCGCCCCAAAGGCGGCAAAAGCAAGCGATCCGGCGGCAAAAGCGTAAAGACCAGTCTCGGGCGGCATTCCCGCCAGCCGCGCGGTCGCTAACTGTCCCGGAATGGCGATGGCAGCCAACATAAGGCCCGCGATCAGGTCGCGCGGCAGCCACGCGATCCGATAGCCTTGCAGAGACACGAAGAACCATGCGGGCATGGACCTGGTCCTGCTGGTAATCGACGTCTTTTTCGACCGGCGTTGGGCCTATAGTTTGCCTGCTGGCGGATCCCGTTGCTATGTGATTCCGGCAGGCGAGAGCCCCGACCAGGTGTCGCGATCAACAAAGTTGCCTCCTCGTACCGATTGCGACCCCGGGAGATTGCGCTGCTCCAACATGTCAGAGCCAAACGGACTCGCGGCGCGTCGCCTTGGAGTTCCGCTGTTGGACCCGCAGCCGATATGGATCGGAGCGACACGGATAGAATCCTGCGCCGTGAATTTATTAATGCAGCACCACCCGCGAAACGCGTTTAGGTCCGCCGAAAGTGCATAGCGCATCCGGGACCGTCCGCCTAAACCCACGAATGGCGTTCTGCCTGACCCCGGGTCACCGGCCTCTTCGCTCTACATCCGCGCCAACTGGGCGGACGAGCCGGTGCTCGATAGGCAGTGGTAGCCGCCCGTCGTTGCGCGTCTGCAGTGACGCAGCTTTAGCGCGCGTGATGATCGGGCGGAAACCGTCGGAGGGTCGTCATGGAAGCGTTGCTGGGGTTTCACATCGGCTTCTGGGACTACATTACTTTTCTAGCGATCTTGCTCATTCTCATCGCTCTTCGTGCCGCCATCATCATCATTCTGGGCCTTCCGGGCCGCATCGCCATCGCCCACTATCACCCGCAAGCAGATGCAGTCACTACATTGGGTTGGCTCGGCTTCTTGGGGGTCGTGCCCTGGGTCTATGCGCTGATCTGGGCCCTTAAGCCCACCGACGTGATCGACATCCGCTACATGCCCGAGGAAGAACGACGTGCGACGGACGCAATGATCGCACGGCTGGCCGGGAAGGAGCCATCCCCACCTCCGCCACCCGGGGAGCCCCCTGACAGGAGCGCAACGCCATGACCGCGGCAATTCTCGTTCTCATTGCCGAAGCTACGGTGTTTTGGCTGGTCTTCTTCAGGCTCAAGCTACTACGGCTCAGCCCCACCTGGGTCGTCATCTTCATCTTCATCATGGCTCCCGTCTTTGTGGTGTTCCTCATCGGTTTGCGATTCGTTACGCCCATTTCTGCGAATGCCACGATCATTCAGCACACCATCCAGCTCATTCCGAGGTTGCCTGATCCGACTCCCGTCACGGCTGTGCTGGTCGAAGAAAATACCATGGTGAAAAAGGATCAGCCGCTATTCCAGTTCGACCGCCGTCCATACGAATACCAGGTCCGGCAGACCGAAGCGCAGCTCGCCGCGGCCAAGCAAAACGTCAAGGTGTTGCGGAACAACGTAGAAATCTCGACCAAAAATGCGCTCAAAGCGAAACTCGAGCACGATTTCATCGCTTATCAGAAGGGCCTATTCGACAAACTTGCACAGGAGGGTGCGGCACGCGAGGAGGACGTCATACAGTGGCAGACGCGCGCGGCCACCGCGGAAGCAACCATGGACGAGATGGCGGGCGAGCTCGAGCGCGCCCGGCTCCAGTATCAATCCGAAATTGATGGCGTCAACACGTCAGTCGCCAATTTGGAGGCGCAACTCCAGCAAGCGCTGTACTACTTGGACAACACGACGCTTACCGCTCCGGAGGATGGCCGCATCGTAAACCTGCAGGTTCGCTCTGGCATGGTATCCGGCACCCGGCGCCGGAGGAATCGCGGCCCTGATTGCAGAAGCCGACCGTTATTTGCTGGCGACCTTCTACCAGGAGAATCTGAAATACGTGCAGCCAGGTCAATCCGTCGAGGTCGCGCTTGACCTCTATCCTGGTCAGATATTCGCCGGAAAAGTCCACAGCATCTGGCGCGCCAACGGCGTGGGACAATATTTGCCGAGCGACGAGATTCCTAAATTCGGGCCATCGCCTGCAAATGCCCCGCAAGGGCAGTACGCTGTAAAGATCCTGTTGGACGATTCCGACCAGTCCAAGTTTCCCATCGGGGCGCAAGGCAGCGCAGCGATCTACACAAGCGGTGAACATGGCGCGTGGGCCGCGCTGCGTAAGATCTCGATCCGCGCGCACTCCTGGTTCAACTGGCTCTATCCGATCAACTTCTGATCAGTTCCGGAGGCTCCAGCCGCGCATTCTTTTTGCTGCGATTGCTCACAGCCGGTTATGGCCCGTCACGACAACCTAGCAGGTCTCGCTGACGTCTCCTTTCGGAGGCAGAGGAGCTGGCCTAAATGCTCACCGCAATTATCACGCCTCGTGACCCAAGTCGGAAGTTAAACCCATTCCAACCGCTGCCCGATATGCTTTGATGCAGGCGGTTTGCACTATCAATGTGGCGCATTCTTTGAGCGGCGAGTCGCCAGTGCCGACGAGGTGGACGGAATGAAGCCAGCTCCGAGCGACCCATCACTCTCCGATCTTCTGGGTCGGCATCGCGTTGTGTTTAGCGGCGATCGCGATCTACATTTGGTCCGACGACCTTTCGTGGCGGCCGACCTCAAGCTCCAGACAAAGCGGAATCAACTGAGACTACGACGGGCTGCTCCCACTTGTTTTCTAGCTTCTGCTCGAAAAATTGGGCAGGGCGCCCTAGTTGGCTTTGGCGCGTTGTCGAGGGGTAGCGAAGCCGCGTTCAGTGCCCGCGCCTTTGAGTGGTGAAGCAGGCGGCAGGTTACCGCCTGCCGCCCGAAGCATTACCACTCAGCTGTCGCCGGCTGCTCCTGATAGGGATGACCAGAGCAATGTCTACGACGGCGAGCAGTTCATCGTTGATGCCGTCGAGTGATACGGCAGTGAAATCTCCTCAGTCCCTAGCTGGTACGAGCCTCTTTTGCGTTTTGAGTTTCCTCGCTTGTACGATTGAGCATCGCTATGAGTTCTTCTTCGAGCGACCGCGGCGAAATTCCGAGTTGGCCAAATCCAGGCCGGCTCTCCGAGGCCGTCGTGTCGATCTGCATAAGCTCAACCTGATTGCGCGTGAGCGGCGGGTGCGGCAGGAACTCGGCGAAGCCGGCGACGGCGTCCCAGAGAGCAAAGGGTATTCGCACTAGTACCGGCCGCAATCCTGCGGTTCGCGCAATGGTCCGCAACAATTCCTCGTATGAGTAAACGCGCGGACCGGCCAGTTCGTAGATGGGATACGGCCTTTGTGTTTGCCGCAGGACTTGTGCGATCGCCGCGGCGACATCGCCCACGTACACCGGCTGAAGCCTTGTCCTGCCGTCGCCGAATAGCGGATAAGCCGGCAGGGTCCGAAGCAGTCGAAGAAGTGTCGTGAGAAAGGCGTCGTCGGCACCGAACATTACCGCCGGGCGGATAACAACTGCGCCAGGGAATGCGGCTTGCACGGCCGCCTCGCCTTCACCGCGATTGCGAATATAGGGTGAAGGCGAGGCGGCGGCAGCGCCTATTCCTGATAGGTGCACGAACCGTTTGGTCCCGGCCCGTCGCGCCACTCTAGCGATCATTGCGGCCGCTTCGACGTGCACCGAATGAAATGTGTCGCCTCCATGCTCGACGTATAGGCTAATTGCGTTGACGACACCGTCGGCACCCACAACGGCGGCTTCCACGGCGCGCTCGTCATGTGCATCGGCGACGATCTGTTCCACGTTGTCGCCCTCGGCCCGCGCAGGGTGCCGTGAAGCTATGCGTACCGTAGCGCCGGAGTCGCTCAAATAGCGCACGACGCGACGACCAATAAAACCAGTCCCCCCAAACACGGTGACGTGGTTCATTCCCTGGTTCATCCCGCGATCCTGTACGACGTTGTTTATTGACCCGCCGAGCGTCGCGCGCACTGCCTCGGCGGCCTCCGCCGGCGAACGGCCTTGGTTGAGATGATGTGACATCACATCAATCAAGATTTGCACTACTGGTCCGACGGTTTGCCACTCTTTCCTGGCTTGATCGATCAGTGGCTCCGCTTCAGCATAGAGCGTTTGCGCCTGTTCGATGATCGGATGAGCCTTAACGAGAAGATCGATCAGCGCCTTGGTCGCCGGCAATGACTGCTCAATTTGTTCCAGTTGCGTATTGCTGAGACCGGAAACGTGACCGATGACTTCATTGAGCAAGTGTTTCAGCATAGCGCAACCTTGCTGGCAGCGACGCACTAACTCGGGCAACCAACCCAAAGTGAGGCATGGGCGCTGTCAAGTCGATGCCATCTCCCTGGCCGCGGATGTCATCGCGAGCCGCCCGCATCGAACACGATCTGATCGTAATCCCATAGCCGCTCGATGAACCTGCAAGCTCGCTCGGTTCCATCCGATCCCGCCGCGCTCCATAGTATCTCCTCGATGGTGCGCTTGCCGTCGATGGCGGCGAAGATGCGCGCTTCGGCCGAATTGATCGGGAGTGCGAGGTCGGGATAGGCATGCGCCCGATTGATCAGAACGGCGGCGGCGCCGGCGGGTAGCCGCTCACGGATGTATAGCGTCCACGGTAAGCGCAAGGGAACGTAGGCTCGCCAAGCCTCGCCATCGAACGCAACCGGCTGGCTCTCGCCGGCTCGATCGTCGCGATAGGCGATGAAGTTGTGCCAGATCATGGTCCCGCGCAAAAGTTCCACCGCGGCGTGCTGGGACGGCGGCGGCAGCGAGAGGAGACGCGCGGCGTGCGGCATGCCCGCGATCGCCCCGCATTGCGGCAAATAGGGCGCCTGCTCGTACCACCGCCCGAACTTGAGCCCGCATCTCTCGAGCCAGGCGTAGAGCTGCGGTACCGTATAGGCGCGATCAAGTGGGTGCAACAGCGCGTCGGCGAGCGCGTTCGCCCGTCGGAAATCCTTCGCCCGCCTCGCTACTTCAGCGATCGGGTGATCGTCGGAGAGTGCGCCGATCAGGTCGCCGAGGCTTCGCAGCTCCTCGTCCGTAGCGAGGACCCCGAGCAGGCGACAATAGTCCTGCATCATATAGATTCCCGCGCGCCCGTAGGTCGCGTAGACCATCACATGCAGAGCGCCGCCGAGTGCAAGGACGCCGCGCAGCGCGCGAAGGCCGACATCGGGGTCGGACAGGTGGTGAAGCACGCCCGTGCAGACGACCTCGTCGAACGCCTGGCCCAGTTCACCAACGTCTTCGACGGCGAGTCGATGGAGATCGAGGTTTCGAAGGTCGTATTTTCGCTGAAGGTCGCGCGTGTGGCGGAGGCTCGCCTCGCTGATGTCGATGCCTGTTACGTGCGCATCGGGTTCGCGCATCGCGTAGGCTGCGGCCTGCGAGGTCCCACAACCGGCGACCAGAATTTCCCGCCTTGTTCGCTGAGCTTGCGTCGGCCACAGCAGAAAAGAGAGCGCGCGCCGTCGGTTCGGGTTCCGATAGAGCTCGCGATGCTTGTCGAGGCTGCGGAGCGGCGCCGGATACGGATGGCTCTCGTAGAACGCGCGCACTTCCTCGGCGCGATCGGGTGCCGCCGAATTTGTCACATCTTCGAGATCCATAAGAGGCACTCTTTTGTTGCGATGGCTCGGCCCTGCGCGTCAGGCGGGGCGCAGCATACGGCTAAAAAGACGGACAGGCCGAATATGGGAAGTGCCTCCGATCGCAAGAACCGGCGAAATTCATCGGCTTCTCTGATCGTGGTTGTCGCATGCGTTAGCGCAGCATGCCTACCGCTCCACCCCGTTTCTGTGCCCACGCCTTCGGCTGATCTTGGTGAGGTGGGCGGCGAGCCCGAGCTCGCCGCCTGTCGCAAAGATATCGGCGCTAGTGCATACCGGATGCTGCTTCGTGCATCTTCTTCAGCGCCTCATCGAGCGTGAAGGTGTTGGGCGCCTGGATGGGCGGGAAGTCCTTGAAGGTCGCCGCCCACTGCGCCGCGAGCGCCTGTGCGCCGTACAGAATGTAGATGTGGTCGATGAACCATTCGTAGTAGCTGTTGGATGTCTGGTCGGCGCGCTCATATGGGTCGGTGCGAAGATTGAAGAATTTTGGCACCCTGAGCCGGGTGAACGGCTCCGCCCAAACCTGCAGCGTGCCATGGCAGCGCTGCTCCATGAACACGACCTTCCAATTGTCGTAGCGCATGCCCAACACGTCCCCGTCGTCGCTCAGATACATAAAGAACTTGCGCGGACTCTCTTTGGCTTGACCGGTCAGGTAGGGCACGAGATTGTAGCCGTCGATGTGGTTCTTGTAAGTGCGGCCGATCGCCTTATAGCCGGTCTTGAGCTTGTCGACGACGTCGGGATCGCCAGCCATCGCGAGGAAGGTCGGGAACCAGTCGTGGTGCTGCACGATCTCGTTCGAGATCTGGCCCGGGGCGATCTTGCCAGGCCAGCGCGCAACTAGCGGCACGCGGAACGCGCCTTCCCAGTTGGTGTTCTTCTCGCTGCGGAACGGTGTCATGGCGCCGTCCGGCCACGAGTTCATATGCGGGCCGTTGTCGGTCGAATACATGACAAAGGTATTGTCGGCGATCCCGAGCTCATCGAGATAGTCGAGCGCCTGGCCAACATTCTTGTCGTGATCGATCATGGTGTCGTGGTAGGGCGACTGCCAGCGTCCCGCCTGTCCAACGCTCTCGGGCTTGGGGTGGGTCTTGAGATGCATATGAGTGAAGTTGAGCCAGACGAAAAACGGCTTGCCTGCGTCGTTGGCCTTCTTCATGAACTCCTTGGCCGCCGCCACGAATTCATCGTCGCACGTCTCCATCCGCTTCTTGGTAAGCGGACCAGTGTCGGTGACCTTCTGCTTGCCGACCTTGCCCCAACGCGTCTCCTCGGTCGGGTCGTCCCGGTCGGTCGCCCAGGAGTGCATTACCCCGCGCGGCCCGAATCGTTTGCGGAAGTTCGGGAAGTCCGTTTCGCTCGGGTAGTCGGGCAGCTCCGGCTCTTCCTCGGCGTTGAGGTGATAGAGATTGCCGAAGAACTCATCGAAGCCGTGGTTGGTCGGCAGCATGCGGTTCAAGTCGCCGAGATGGTTCTTGCCGAACTGTCCGGTCGCATAGCCCTGGTTCTTGAGGGCCGCGGCGACGGTGACGATGTGCTCCTCCATTCCGATCGGCGCGCCGGGGATGCCAACCTTGGACAGGCCGGTGCGATAGACGCTCTGTCCTGTGATAAAGGACGAGCGCCCCGCCGTGCAGGACTGTTCGCCGTAAGAGTCGGTGAACATCATGCCTTCCTTGGCGATGCGGTCGATGTTGGGCGTCTTGTAGCCCATAACTCCATGCGAATAGCAGCTTAGGTTCGAGATGCCGATATCGTCGCCCCAGATGACAAGGATGTTCGGCTTGCCTGGTTTAGCCATATTCGTCTCCTTTCACTATTCTGGTGTTTTTCAGTCGCGAACTTGAGCTTCTCTGACTACGTGAGACGCAGGAGTACGGCGAAGAAGGCGAATACGCCTACGCAGATGAGAACGATTGCGATCGCCAGGACGGGTGAGTGTTTCCCCTCCTTCCCCTCCCTTGTCATTCCGGCAATCGGCTCGAACATGCCGCTCCACAGATAACGAACCGTGAACTCGTACTGCCAAATAGCGACGACAAGGGCGCCGACGCCGCATGAAATCAGGCCAAGCCCCAGGTACTCCGGCGCGGTCGGCAGGTACGCGGGACGGGCCCCAGGTAGCTGTTGCAAATGATTGAAGTACTGAACGATTGCGAAGCCGAAGCCGATCAAAGCAGTCGCCGTGCGTAGCCACGACATCATCGTTCGTTCAACGCTCAATCGGGTGCGGAGCCAGCCGAAATGGCTGTCAGATGTCACCTTGACGGTGAACCGATCTGCATCGGCAGTGGGGACTGTATCGGCCATGCTCCGACATCCTTCTATCAATGGTTTGTGCGACGCCACTTACCTGGACGGTTGACCACGCAAGATGCGTGCAGTCACACCGCGGATGATCAAATAAGGTACAAACGCCAGCACCAACGCCACGACGAGGGCCTGATCCGGATAGAACGTCTTGAACACGATGGCCTGATAGATCACGTCCATTACGAGCCCAAGAGCGATGATCCTGGCGGTCGCGTTCATTCCCTCCCGCAACCGTCCAATGCGCTGCTGCGGATCACCCAGCACGGTTGCGAAATATGGCGAGCGACCGGATCGAGCGTCCTCAAGACCGTCGCGGATCGCGACGATCGTGGCCATCAGTGGCTGCAGGACAAAACGAAATCGCATCGGTCCGTCCGGCCGCTCGACCAGGTCGTGCCAAAACTGTTCAAGGGCTTTGAATGTGAGGCCATGCCACAACACGCCCGAGACGAATAGCACGACGGCAACCACGATCACCGCTTTGGCCAGCAGCCCCAGTTCCTCGTGATCGGCAGCGGTCATCGCCTGCACTCACACTGCCCTTCCAATCCGTTGGCGACTGCGTGCGGACACCGTCCTACTACGAACCAGTTCCGATGGACTTTGCGAGCTCGCCCAGGACTCTGTCAGAGTCGCATTTGTTGGTCGGGCGGACTATGCGAATTCGGCGCGTCGGCAAACCGCGTCGCGGCTTCCCGTGATCGATTGGGATCCCGCTCTGAAAATGTTGGGAGCTCTGAGTTCAAAGTGGTGTCTCGGTAGCGCCCGACGACAAGTTTGTAGTGAAAGCGACAATTGGTTGAAGGAGTTTTGCGGGTTCCGCCGTCCGGACCGCGGTTTCGAGCCCTGTATAAGCGTCGGAGGCCACTCCACAGAGGCCACCGATTTTGGAAATTAGCCGAACTTGCATAGCGCCGATTGGATGCTTCTTCGATGCTGGGGTGCATCGTGAGGCGAGGGGTGAATCAGGCCTTCGGCTTGGTGAAAAGAGCCGAACTGAGATTGGAGGATAGACGCGACGAAGCTGCGCACGAACGGCAAAAAATTGTGCAGTGGAGTGATGCACCCGGCCTAGCGGTCGAGGATTGTGATTCAAGATCGTACCAGGCCGCCTCGATAGCGTCTCCGTGAGACGAGGAGCCTAGTCATGGAGCTTGATCCGGTTCTGCTGTCGCGGCTGCAGTTCGCGTTTGTCATCAGCTTCCATATCATTTTTCCGGCCTTCACCATTGGGCTCGCCGCTTGGCTCACAACCCTCGAAGGCGTGCGGCTGCTGACTGGCAATCACCTCTACCGGCGCATCTTCGACTTCTGGCTCAAGATATTTGCCTTATCGTTCGGCATGGGCGTGGTGAGCGGCATTGTCATGGCTTTCCAGTTCGGCACGAACTGGAGCGTATTGGCGGAGCGCACCGGATCGATCCAGGGGCCGTTGCTCGGCTACGAGGCCTTCACCGCTTTTCTGCTCGAAGCAACATTTTTTGGCGTCGTGCTCCTCGGCCGAGACAGTGTGCCGGCCTGGTTCTATTTTCTCTCCTGTTGCATGGTCTCCCTCGGGACGATGCTGTCTTCGTTCTGGATACTGGCCAACAACAGTTGGATGCAGGTTCCTCTGGGCCATATCATTGTCGACGGCAGAATTGTGCCGGGCGACTGGTGGGCGATCATTACAGGGCCCATCATGCGGATTCGATGGCCGCACATGCTGCTGGCTGCGTTTCTGACGACCGGTATGTGCGTCGCGGCCACAGGCGCCTGGTACCTTCTACGCGGAAAGGATGTGCAGGAAGCGGGCGCCATGCTGCGCTGGGGGCTCGGGTTCGTTGCAGTCGTAATCCCCGTCCAAATGGTGTTCGGTCATCTGACAGGCATCTACGTTCTCAACTATCAACCGGCCAAGTTCGCCGCGATTGAAGCGCGTTGGAAAACTCAGCAGCCGGCAAGCGAAGTGCTGATCGCCATTCCCGATCCACGCCATGAGCGCAATCTCTTTGCGCTCGAGATACCTAGACTTGGCAGCTTCATCGCCTCCGGCAACTGGGATGCCCGCGAGGGGGGGCTCGATGCGTTCCCACCGGAAGACCGTCCGCCGGTGATCATTCCTTTCTTCGCGTTTCGCGTCATGGTCGGCATGGGCCTGATCATGGTGGCAGTATCCTGGTTCGGAGCCTTTCTCCGCTGGCGCGGCACACTGGAGAGCACGCGTTGGTTCCTCTGGGCGACATTCCTGTCTTTTCCTAGCGGCTTCATCGCCGTGCTGGCGGGGTGGTTTACTGCCGAAGTCGGTCGTCAACCCTGGGTGGTTTACGGCCTTCTGCGTACGAAGGATGCTGTGACGCCGTCTCTAAAGACGGGCGATGTGCTTCTGTCGCTCGCATGCTACGTCGTAGTCTACTCCATCATTTACGCTTTTGGGTTGTACTACATCTATCGCCTCTTGCGCGACGGTCCTGCGCAAGATGTGTCCGATCGGACGAAAATGACTCCGGCTCGGCCGCTGGCCGTTGCGGTGCAAGCCACGAAAGAAGCGCCTCAATGAGTGCTGTGGAGCCCTCAGAATTGGCCCTGTTCTGGGTAGCTGTGATCGGCGTGGCAATTCTTGCCTACGTTATCCTGGATGGCTTCGATCTGGGCGTCGGCATCCTTTTTGGCGCCACAAACGACGCAAGATTGCGAAGCGAAATGATCGCTTCGATTTCTCCATTTTGGGATGGCAACGAGACTTGGCTGATCGTGGTAGGCGCGTCGCTGTTCGCCGCATTCCCGGTGGTCTACGCAGTGTTTTTGGCAGCCTTCTACATCCCTGTGCTGCTGCTTCTGCTGGCATTGATATTCCGGGGCATCGCGTTCGAGTTCCGCGCTCGTGCCGCTCGCGGGCTGTGGGATCGAGGCTTCGTTCTCGGTTCTGTCGTGGCCGCCTTCGTCCAGGGCGCCGCAGTCGGAGCTATGATCCGCGGGATACCTGTCGTGAACGGCCAATATTCCGGAGGCACGTTCGACTGGGTTGCAGCGCTTTCGATCGTTTGTGGGATCGGTCTCGTGCTCGGCTATGCGTTGTTGGGCGCCGGCTGGCTGGTCCTCAAATCCGAGGACGCGCAGCTGCGCGACTGGGCACGCGACCGCATACCGCTGCTGGCCACTGCGGTCGTCGGGATCTTGGTCGTTGCAACTGTCACTGCGTTCGTTGATCGGGCCCGCATGACCGGAAGCCTTTTCATGCACCGCCCATGGGGCTTTGTCTTTCCACTGATCGGTCTTATCGCGATCGTCGGTATTTTTGTTGGAGCGCGTCGACGCCTGGACTCATGGCCGTTCGCGATGACGGTCGTTCTCTTCGTGGCCGCATTTCTCTCGCTAGCGACGATGTTCTGGCCCTACATGATACCTTACAGCGTGACTGTGGCCTCGGCGGCGGCGCCCCAGGCTTCGCTTTCGTTTCTGTTTTGGGGCGCCGGCCTATTCGTGTTGCCGGTGATAGGTCTCTACACGTTTGTCGTTTACTGGATGTTTCGCGGCAGACAGCGTGCAGGCTACGCCGCGACAAGCGGACCGGCATCTGCAGCGAAGGGGGAACGCAAAGTTTAGCAATGCTGGCCGCTGAAATATTTCCTGCCCGGGGTTGCGCCGATGTGAGGTAAGTCGACACAAAGAAGGGGAGACGAAGATGAATCACAGACTCGGACTCGTCAGCATCGCGGTCTTTGCGGTAGTGGCGGGCGGAGGGATCACCTCCTCGCTTGCGGACGTGGCCGGAATCGAGGTGGGCGTCGGCGAGTTGCGCGGCGAAATTCTGTCGCTCTTTGCGCCTGCGGGTTCCGTCGCGACGGAAACGAACGCAAATTACAAGAGCGCTCCGGCGCCCGCGGCTCCTCCGTCGCCTGCCGCCGCGGACTGGCCGAGCTACAACAAAACGCTGACTTCCGAGCGCTTCTCCGACCTCAGCCAGATCAACACGAAGAACGTCGCCAAGCTCAAGGTCTTATGTACCTACGACACCTGGCGATTGACGAGCTTCGAGACGGGCCTGATCATGGTGGAGGGCGCGCTCATCGGTACCACCGAATTCGATATTTTCTCGATCGACCCCTCGACCTGCGCCGAGAACTGGCGCACGCATGAGGAATATCCCGCCTACATTCTGCCGACGAATCGAGGTGCGGCCTACCTCGACGGCAGGTTGTTCCGTGGCACACAGGATGGGCGCGTGCTGGCCTATGAATTCAAAACCGGCAAGCGGCTCTGGGAGGCGACGATCGGGGACTCGAAAAAGGGCGAAGACGTGCCGGCGGCACCGATCGCCTGGGAAGGCCTCGTCTTCGTCGGCAACGCCGGCGGAGACTTCAAGGGCGGCAAAGGTCACATGTACGCGCTCGACGCCAAGACCGGCAAGATTGTGTGGCAATTCTTCCTCGTGCCCAAGACCGAGGGCGATACTGTTCGCGGGCCCGAGGGCACCTCGCCGCTCGACACTTCGACCTGGAAGAACATCCCGGGTGCTCCGATCAGCGGTGGCGGAGCCTGGACTTCTACGACCTTGGACCCGGCTTCTGGGCGCTTGTATGTGCCCGTTGGCAATCCTGCGCCCGACTACGCTAATGGCGTCCGCCAGGGGGACAATCTCTTCACCGGCTCCGTCGTTGTGCTTGACGCCAAGACCGGCGCTTACAAGAACCATTTCCAGCTTGTGCCCAGGGATTGGCACGACTGGGACGTCTCCAACCCGCCGGCTGTGATCAAGACGATGGGCGGCAAGAGGCTCATGGCAGTGGCGCCGAAGGACGGACACCTTTACGGCTTTGATCTTGCCGACAACAAGCTCTTGTACCGGACGCCGGTGACGAGGATCGAGAATGTGGAAGAGCCCTTCGCTGTCGACAAAGACGTCCATTTTTGTCCGGGCGCCGCGGGCGGGGAGGAATGGAACAGCCCGGCCTACGACTCTCTGACCAATCTCATCCTCACCGGCGAGGTCGAGTGGTGTACGACGGTGAGGCTGCAGACCGGGGAAGAAATTGCGGCTGCCCCGCTCGGGCAGCCGTGGACGGGAGAGAAGTCCCTCAATCCGTTCAACGAGTTCGGAAGGTTCTCGCGCTCCGACGGCGTCTGGGCGGGATGGCTTCACGCCACCGACGCCGACACAGGGGTGTGGAAGTGGAGGCTGAAGTCCAATTATCCGATCATGGGCGCCGTGACGCCGACCGCCGGGGGCCTTGTGTTCTTCGGCGACATGGGCGGCAATTTCTATGCGCTTGACGCGGCGACCGGGCAGAAGCTGTGGGGCCAGAAGATCGGCGGCGCGATCGGCGGCGGGGTGATCACATACGCGGTGAACGGCAGCCAAAAAGTCGCGGTGGCGACCGGTTACGTATCTCCCGCCTTTCCTGGCGAAATCAGGAGAGCGAAGATCTCGATCCTGGGCGTCGAAGGCGACGGCAATCGCCAATGACCGACAGTTGTTCGAAGCAGGCCGACAGGCTTCCAACCGCCACATGGCGCGCCGGGGTCGACTGCAGTCTCGCGATTGCGACATTCCGTGCTTGTGCTTTGAGATGTGACCCGTCGTAAATTCTCAACTCTGGCTTCCCCCAATTTGGAATTTAATTTGGCCAATGACGAGAAACTTGCAAGCGATCAAGACGGCGAGCATGGCAGCCTAATCGTGCTCGCCATTTTGGCACTCATTGTTGGTGCGGCTTCAGGTTTCGTGGGCGCGCTCTTCCTGCTCTCGCTTCAGTGGGCGGACAGATTTCGCGATGTCATCATAGTCTGGTCGCATTCGAAAGCTTTCGCAGGATTTTTGGTCGTCAGCATTGTTTGTGCCGCCGTAGCGGCAATAGCGGCTTGGCTTGTAAGCCGCTTTTCGCCCCACGCATCAGGGAGTGGCATCCCCCACGTCGAGGCGGTCCTGGACGGGCAACTGCCGCAAGCACCGTTCCGAATCATACCAGTGAAGTTTGTTGGTGGGCTTCTGGCGATCGGCGCAGGACTGGCGCTAGGCTAGGCCGCGAGGGCCCAACCGTTCAGATGGCGGCGACTATCGGGCATCTGGTCGGCAAGGTATTTCGATGCAACTGGCCCGACTGTCGGGTGCTGCTTGCCGCCGGTGCAGGGGCAGGCCTCGCTACTGCGTTCAACGCGCCGATCGCAGGTGCCATTTTCGTCCTGGAGGAATTGGTGCGCCGATTCGAGCTACGCGTTGCAATTGCGGCGCTAGGTGCGTCGGCGACCGCCATCTCGATCTCCCGTTTGCTTCTTGGTGATGCGGCAGACTTTCATGTTGAGGAGTTGACCTATGCGGGCGCGGCGACACGCCCGCTCTACTTTATCCTGGGAGCGGCCGCTGGCTTTGCAGCGATTGTCTACAATCGCTTGCTGCTCGGAACGATTGCCGCGATTGGTCGACTCAACCGGTGGCTGGGCGGGCTGCGCGCGGCGCTTATTGGAGCAGCGGTCGGAGTGCTGGCTTGGTTCGTGCCCGACCTTGTAGGCGGAGGCGATGCGATTACGCAACGCGTTCTAGCGGGGAGAGAAATCTTTGCCCTACTTCCAATTGTTTTCCTATTCCGACTTGGCCTCGGCGCCATATCATATGCGGCCGGAACGCCCGGGGGGCTGTTTGCACCGATGCTTGTACTGGGGGCACAACTCGGACTGTTCCTTGGACGGCTCTGCCAACTGGTGTTTCCCGATCTGAACATTCAACCCGAAGGATTCGCTGTTGTCGGGATGGCGGCCTTTTTTGTCGGCGTTGTACGCGCGCCGCTAACAGGCATCGTCCTGGTCGTCGAGATGACGGCAAACGTCACAATGCTGTTGCCGATGCTCGGGGCCTGCTTTACGGCCATGTTGATACCAACGCTGATGCGCGATCCGCCAATCTACGATTCATTGCGGGAGCAAACTCTGGAGCGTGAACGGATGCGCCTCGGGCAGCGGGAACACGCTTGACCCACGGGCAAGCTGATATAGGTCAATCGACTTCGAGCGACCTTGCTTAGCTACGCTGCGGTTGCGCGATAAAGTGCGTCTCTTCGGGAAGCGTTTTCGCGACTGTTCGTGGCAGGCCTAAATTGGTAGCCAACACATCGGGCGGATTCGAGGCTAGCCATGCGTTGAGGTCGTGGGCACGATAGTGCCCGTTGTTGAATCCGAGCAGCAAGCGCAGGATTCCGCTACCGGTGTTGCGGATGTAGTGCCCGGCCCCCATCGGCACGTAACCGACGTCACCCGTCTCGAATTGTTCGGTTACCGTGTGAGCCCTCCCCAAATAAACAGCCATCTCAGCCGCACCCTCAAGATAGTATTGCCACTCGTCGGCGTGGGGGTGCCAGTGAAGCTCACGCATGGCTCCCGGCTCGAGCTCCAGCACGGCGGCGGACAATGTGGTCGAGATCGGAAACTCATTCGCGGTAACCGTCCACTGCGTGCCGCCGCCCGGCGCGCGCCGCGGCTGCTGGGCGCCCAATGGATAGCGATGCGTTGTCAAAGGTGCCGGCTTCGCCTGCGGCGCAGCACATGCGATGGTGTCATCAGGAACGGGCCCCGCTGCGAAGTAAGCCTCTCCCTTCGGAAGCTTTGCCACCCACTCCAAACCGAGGCCAAGGCTCTGTGAGATGACTGCAGGCGACGTATGCGCCAACCAGTCGGTGATACTCAGTGTATGCTCCTCGGCAAAGGCGCCGTTGTCGAATATCAGAATGAAATGACACTCGCCTGGCCCGATCCCCAGTATCGAATGACCCCAGCCGCGGGGGAAATACCAAACGTCGCCCGGTCCGAATGTATCGGTCGCCGCTCCGTCGGGGCTCAATACTGTGGTGCGGCAATTGCCAGACACAACGTAACCCAATTCGGCAGCATTCGTGTGCCAATGGAGTTCGCGCAGACAACCGGGTTGTAGGCGCATAGAAGCACCAGCAATGCCCTGGCTAACTGGGAACTGCCGAACAGATGCACACCGTACAAGTCCGCCACAGTCAGTACGCGGCGGTTGCTGTCCCAAGCGGTAGCGGAACGACGGCAGAGTTGGGTCGCTCATTTCTGACCTCCTGGCCGTTACATTGGTAGTCGCTGGAGTTCGCGCAGTTGAAGCGCCTGATTGGCGAGAATGTCATTTCAATGGTCGGAGCGCGAGCCGCCGATATTCTTCTACGTTCCCTTCTGGTCATCGGAGTCGCTGGCAAGCACCGTCGGTGCTTGGTCTCTTTCCGGCCATCGATGTGTACCCGACTGCTCGATTCCCGTAGTTTGGGATACTTAATTTATCTTGCCAATCCTTGCTGCTCGAGACTTTCTCCGTGGCGAACGATGCACCGAAACCCGACATGGCTCATTGACGTGTCGATCGGTTGCGCATGGCGAGCTGCCGGACGATAGCGACGGCAATAGTTCGGTGCGCACAGATGAGAGCCGCCCTTCACAACCTTGCGCGGAANGTTGATTTGTGGCTGACACGGATCGTAGCTTGCAGTCTCGCTTCCCCCGCGGGGATTTTCCGGAATACAGCAGGATTTTAGCGCATCGGCCTGGTGCTGCGGCAAGTACCAGTCGGCGGTCCATTCCCAGACGTTGCCGATCATGTCATGGACCCCGTAGCCGTTNGGTGGAAAGGCGGTTACTGGCGATGTGCGTTCAAAGCCGTCCTCAGCGGAATTCTGCCGGGGAAACTGCCCCTGCCAGGTGTTGGCCATATGCCG
>NZ_AXAS01000087.1 GCF_000472925.1 Bradyrhizobium sp. Ec3.3 | reverse complement strand
GGCCAATCCTTGCAGAGCGTGATGCCGATCATGATCAGCGAGCCGATTGCGACCGCCACCGGGCAGATAAACGGCAACTCTTCCAGCACGCCGATAACGACCGCCCGGACGNGGAGAGTTCTCGTCATATGCGCAAAGCGCCAGCCTGCCACACCCATCGGACATCTCCGTTTGGCCCCCAGCAGCGGCGGTCTAACTCTTCAGCGCGAAGCGATCTCCGGCTATAGCCCATTCGGATGTATCCCTGGCTCAAGGTGAAGGAACCCTTGCAAGATCTTAGGGGGCATTGCCAAGGCAGGCTGCGGGCTCTTTGGGGTGCCGCCGCGAGCGGGGTACGCGCGACCGCTCCCCTCGAGGAAATCTGCCGCGAGAAAATTCCTGGTTGCAGTTGCGGGGACGATGCCGCGCGACAAAGTCCGGTCTGTCCCGATAGCGACCGAATTCCGCATCGCCGCGAAATGACGCGATGAACCAACAGGCGACATTGCAGGTGTGGCGTGACATCAAAGAGGCCGCCACTCTTCGCAGCGCTACTCTGGCCGGACGCGAAGCATTCGGTAGGCTGGCTCGCGCTCTAGCAAGTCCGTGCGGACGGCAACGGTGCGCCAGTGGTGAGCGGCGTCGCGAAGCGCCCACGCGGTGTGTGGGTTACGAGCTTTGTCGGCCAGCTCTTCACACATTTCCGCTCGTTCAAGCATTCCGTTGGTCCGCGTCATGAGCGCCAACATGACCCGGGATCCCATCGTTCCAAAATTACTTAGGCTAATTGCAGAGACCCTAGCGCCGGAATTTACAATGCGGGCGCGGGGCGTTTGGTTCTGTTCACTAGTGAACACCAAATCGAATAAGGGCACTAGTTCCTTCGAACTAGAATACGGGCCTCGAATACGGACAGAACCTACACCGGCAAAAAAGAACTGATTTGGAAGCCGAATGTGCAATCTCTACAGCGTCACCACGAACCAGGAAGCGATCCGCAACCTGTTTCGCGTGATCAACCGGTACGTCGGCAACCTGCCTCCGATGCCGGGTGTATTTCCAGACTACCCGGCTCCGGTGGTGCGCAACGCCGACGGCGAGCGCGAGATGGTACTGATGCGATGGGCATGCCGCCGCCACCGCCACGAACGGGCGGGCCGCCGGTCACCAACATCCGCAACACGTCTTCGCCGCACTGGCGAGGCTGGCTCAAGCCCGAGAGCCGCTGCCTGGTCCCGGCCAACAGCTTTGCCGAGTACGCGCCGGAGCCGAACCCTGAGACGAAGAAGAAGGATGTCGTTTGGTTCGCTCTCAATGAGACCCGGCCACTGTTCGGCTCCGCTGGCATCTGGACGACGTTCAACGGTGATCGAGGCACGAAGTCTAAGCCGGCGCCGGGGCCGCATCAGGTCTACGGCTTCCTGACGACCGCGCCGAACTCGGTGGTCGCGCCGATCCACCCGAAGGCGATGCCGGTGATCCTGACGACCGACGAGGAGCGCGATGTTTGGATGCGCGCGCATGGGAGGAGGCGAAGGCGTTGCAGCGACCACTACCCGATGACGTGATTGCGATCGTCGCGCGTGGTGAATCGAAGGAAGATCAGGCCGCCGCATGAAGCTCACCGCCGACCGCCCCTACGCAGACCCCGAAGCTGCCGCCCGCAAGCTGATTGAGATCGCCACTAGCATCGAGCCCGTGCAAGACGGCCGCATTCATATCGAGAAGATCAACGCGCCGTTCCTCTACACGCTGAAGGGCAGTGGCCCTAAGTTCGGCGCCGGCATCAAGATGGCGATCGAGCGCGGCCGGCTCGAGCTGCACGAGAGCGGGACATATGTGCGGCTCTTGAAGACAGACGCTCCGCCTTCGGGGCTTTGACCGAAAGACGGCCCCGGCCGGGGGGATTGCGTGGGCAGGCCGGGGCCGTTGGAGGTGCTTGGCCTCAGCCAAGCGAATGATCATAGACCGACGCAGGGTCAGCGATCTGTTCGCCTCCATACACTCGCGGTACCACGATGACGCGGCTTTCAGCCGCAGACCTTTGCGCTCTTCTGGCACAAACTACATAGCTGCCCGACACCATCCGTGTGACGGTACGCCCATGGGGAATGACCGGTTATTTCAGTCGATGGTAATTGCTGCTGGCGTGGGGTCGGTCGTGGCCTTTGTCGCGCTGGTGCTGGCTTTTTGATTTAGCTCAAGCCACCCACTCTCTTAGGCGCACCCACTGCGAGGATGACGCATGCGCGGCATTGGCTACTGCATTTGTTGGCGTGGAGTCTGGCCCTAGTAGGCTTGATGGCGCTCTTCTCACTGCTTCTGTAAGGCTGCCTCAGTTGTCGGCCCGCCAGCGTCAACCGGCGGCCTTTGTCGTCACGGCGTCAACCGGCAGTCGTGCGCTGCCAGCCGCCACCGATTGCGCTTCCTGTGAGATCGGCGCATGCGCTTAATAGCGACACCTGCCCACGGACATCATTCGCTGATTTGCGTTCCGAAGGGGTAACTGTGGACCTGACCGAGATCGAGCGCGCGTTCTTAAAGCAGCTGTCCTCAGAACCGTGGATCAACGCCCCGCTCTTCGATCATGAACTGGTCGCCCGGCTTGTCGAGTTAGGCCTCGTCGTGGCTAACCCGCTTGCGTCAGGAGAAGTCGAGTACAACATCACTGCCGCCGGGCGCGCGGCGCTTTCCTAAAACCGTCCCCGGTGTCCGCTGATCTGCGTTAAGAAATCCATCCCCGTCTTGGGGAAATCGTTGCGCAACTTCGCTCGTTGCGGTTGGCCGCTGGCTACCGACGGGAAAGGCAAGGCCGTAGCTCACAGCGAACTGCGGTCCTGGATGACGGTAAAGGGAACCGTTCCTGTCCAGCCGGTTCGCGTCTTCGTCAGTTACGAGGCCCTCGCCCAACTTGATCCGTTCGACATTCGAGACTTCGCTGCTGCCTTCGAGCATTTCGAGAGGTTTCGTACCCGCATCGAAGCCGCTGCCAGTGACAAATTTGATCGAGACGGTCCCGATGCCGACAAGCACGAGGGGATGCTTGCGATCCGGTTGACTACCAATGATCCGATCTAGCTTATCGAGATCTGGCTGAAGAAGAGGCCCCTAGATGCTCGACAAAGCGATGCAGCTTCAGCTTCCTCATTGGCTGATCATCGCCGGCGTTGCGCTGGTGATATTCGGGACTCTTGGCATGCTCTTTCGAAGGCGGAAGGACCTGTCGTCGGAGCAATCAGCAGAGACCAATCGCTAGGCCCTCGCCGGAAAACGTTCGCTGATGCCGAGAACGCCTGCGAGTCCTTCTCGACTCATCTGACGAGATTCTGGTGGCGGAGCGCGGCGGCCCGACGATGTTCGCCGCGATCGGCATCCGGCGCGCGATCAACGCGGGCAAGCCGGGGCATCAACTCGAGCCGCGGCGCAAGCGGACGAAGCTTACCGGCTCGTGAGGTGAATGCTGCGGCCTCAATTCGGCTTCCTGCGGAGCTTCATGATGATCTCCCGCAGATCCTCCACGTACTGCTCGATGATCCGCCGCGCCTCCTCCATGTGCGAAGGCTTTGGCTTCGGCGCGTCCTTTCCCGGGCGAGGCTCGTCAGACGGTGTCATGCCCCATGGTGTCATAAGCTGGGAACACCCGTTGACCTATGTCAACGTTCGGCCCGGCCGCGGGGCCCATTAGAAATTCGTGATCGTCTCCGGATTGAGCGCGAGGAATAGCCATGAAATCCCCGGTCGTGAAACGATCCATCGTCGTCGCCAGCCACAAGACCAGCGTCAGCCTGGAAGAAGCCTTCTGGAACGGCATGAAGGAGATCTCCGGCCTGCGCAACATGACGCTGTCGGAGCTGGTCGGCGAGATCGATCGCAACCGCAAGCAGGGTAATCTGTCGTCCGCGCTACGCCTGTTCGTTCTCGACTATTTCAAGAACGGCGCGGCGACCCCGCCTCAGCAGAAAGTGCCGGCGCCGCAGCCATCCGGCGATGGACCGTGAGATCTAAGGAACGTCCGCTCGTCAATCCGGTTGGCAAGTACGAGGTCTCGCGATCGACTCTTGCCGGACCTGGAGGGACATCGTTGGCAAAAGAATTGGCCTCGAGGACTGAGCTTGAGCTCATTGCTCTTCAGGAAATTCGAAGCTTTCCTGGTGCCGAATTGGTTATCTCCGTCGAGATCGAATCCGACTTTGGTCAGTCTGCCGGCATAAATTGGACTCTCCATGTCGTCGCGAAGGAAGGGGCCGATCTTGATCGTATCCACTATGCTGCCAAGACGACCAGTGACCGGCTGAAGCGCAGATACGATCTCCGATCAGGCTAATTCCGGATGCACCGCGGAGACGACCGCGTGGCAGGCAACGAAGCGATCGAACAACAAGGATGGAACAATGACCGTCCTAGTTTACGTCAACACCAGCAAACGGGTTGGCGATCCAGAGAACGTCAAAGTCTTCGCCACGGTCGACGCGGCGGAACGGTGGTTTGAGGAGAACGATCCGGAGGGTGTGGCGTTCGAATATGAAGTTCTGAAGTAGTGCCGCTCACGGGACGATCCGGCCAGCACTCTAGCGCGCGAAAATTGGGCATTAGCGAGGGCGAAGTCCGCTTCGCGCCGAGAGCTGACCTTCCAGCGAGGTCGCATTTTGACCCGGTTCGGACAATGGACTCTGCGTAGCGGCTGCTATGATATAGACTGCGATCACAGAAAATTTCCGCCGATGCGTGATTGAATGAGATCGTTTGCCACTCCTCTCGCGATTCTCATGGTGCTGCTCGTGTTAGCGGCGCCGGCAGGCGCCCAAGCCGCTGCGGCGGTGCCACGCGTCGCGGTCCTCTGCGTCCCCTCGTGCAGCGGTGTCACTTTCGACGCTCTGATAGACGAGCTTCGTAGCCTCGGCTGGGTCGAGAGTGCCACGGTCAAGCTGGAACGTAAGGAATCGGGTTCCCGGCTCGACCAGCTTCCTGCGTTGGCCGCCGACCTCGTGCGATCGAAACCCGATCTCATTGTTGCCTTCACGCCTCAGGCGGTGCGCGCCGTAAAGGACGCGACCTCGGACATACCAATCGTCATGCTCTTCGTCGCTGATCCGGTCGGTGTAGGGCTCGCATCAAGCCTTGCTCATCCTGGGGGAAACCTGACGGGTGTCGCCACGCTCGTTCCAGGCGCTTTCATAGGGAAGATGCTTGAAGTGCTCCGAGAGCTTCTCCCTCGCGTGAAACGCGTTGCAGCTTTTCTCAACCCCTCAAGCGAGACTTTGCGCCTGCTATTTCCTAGGGAGGCACCACCGGCGGCCGCTAAGCTCGGTTTTCAGCTTGAGGTCGTTAACGTGGAGGAAGCGGGGGAAATTCCAGGCGCAGTTGCCGCCGCCAAGGCCGGAGGGGCGGAAGCCTTGTGGATAGTCGGCGATCCCATCTTTCACAGCCCGCCGAACCGGGTACCCGACCTCGCGGCGCAGGCGGGCCTACCGTCGATTTACCTCGTCCGCAACCTTGTGCAGGCCGGCGGATTGATCTCGTATGGACCGGACTTTCCGGGTGAGGCTCGGCGGGGGGCTCACTATGTCGATCGAATACTGAAAGGCGCCAAACCGGGCGACCTACCTATTGAACAGCCCAGCAAGTATCTGCTCGCTGTTAATCTCAAGACAGCTAAATCGCTCGGTGTCGAAATCCCGCCGGCTCTTCTCGCTCGCGCGGATGAAGTCTTTGAGTAGGATCGCATAATTTCCGTGACTGGCCCATCCGCGAAGTGGTCGCGCGCCTCGTTGAGGTCCGGACACGGGAGTAAAGCGGATTAGCTCTGCGCACACTGAGTTTTCGCATTTTGACCAAGGCAGACATCGGCCCTGATTTGACAATCGCCATGATGAAGGCAGCCTGCTAATCTCCCCGACGTGTGTGGCCTATAGCGACTGTAACCATCAGCGCTGAGGTACAACTATGATTCCTAACAGGGCGCCTCTTGCCGCGATTGCGGTTCTTGTCGCTTCAACGGTCTCTGTATCCGCATTGGAATCAACCGTGACGGCGAGGTCGTCGCTGACGCTGGAAGCGCTCTGGCAAACAGTTGGCGATTTCTGCGCGACGGCCCTATGGAATCCGGTCGTTGAGGACTGCGTCCTCAGTACAGATGGGAAGGTGCGTACCCTTTCGCTATTTGAGGGTCGCAAGGTTGAACAAGTGCTGGAGAATTGGGACGGCGCTAACCACAGTTATGCATTTTCAGGCGAGCTAGGGCTATCCGAAGTGAATGTTCATTCTAAAGTCAGTGTGATTGCGGTGGGGAAGGGATCGGCGCTGCAATTAACCGTCACCTATGAGGCCAAGGGCGTGTCCGATGCCGATGCCAAGAGGGCCGTCGACGGGTTAATCTTTCGGGCTCTGTGCGTCAGTGGTCCACTTCGATGCTCCAATGAGCAACAACTGGTCTCGGCCGAAATCGTAGCGATCCCGGATAGCCGATGGTCGCCGCTAGCTTTGCAGGGATACCTTCGAAGATCCAATAGCCCAGCCCCTGCGCCTGCGGTTATTTTGGTGCATGGGTGCGCAGGCTTCGCAGACCTAATCGACCAAAACTGGGGCCAAAAAATCAACTCATGGGGCTATGTCACGTTAACAATTGATAGCTTCGGTCGGCGTGGAGTTAAAAACACCTGCCGAGGTGGCCCTCTTTTCGATAGCGATCAAGATCCCTATCGCGGGTTAAACTACCTCATTCAGCAAAAGCTGGTTGATCCCACGCGTGTTGCACTTGTGGGCTTTGACGGCTCGCCCGCTCTCTCGGCCGTCGCCCGCGGCCCTGTTGAGAATGCGTCTAAGGGGAAGTTTCGTGGGGCGGCCGCGCTCTATCCAAATTGTGCTGCCATCAAAGGGCCTATGACGGTCCCAACGCTGATCCTGACGGGCGAGCTTGATGATACGGCTCCGCCCGAAGTCTGTCGCAGATTGGCAAACGGCGCCGACGATTTTGGTATCTCCCGGCAGAAGAGTGACGGCGCAGGAGTCCGACTCATTGTCTATCCCGGCGCGTATGCGGGATTTGACCTTTCATTTCTCCGAGCACCCGTTCTCTACATGGGACACCGCCTCGAATTCAGTAAGTCGGCCTTGGAACAGTCGAGTGACGCTCTCCGCGAATTTCTCGCCTCAATAACAAAACTCTAGACCGTTTCTGGCCAGCTGGACTTTATCTATGTCCGGCCAAGAGATTACTCTCACGAGCCGACAAGGTGATCGAATACGACGCAATTGCTGCAACGTACGCGTCTGTTGTTGGTGCGACGCAGACCTTGTGCAATTTCAGCTCATATGTCGGCTGAGTGGGGTAAAGCGGACTCGTTATCCGCGGCGCGAGTTATTCGAGTCCCGACATTGGATCGAAATCTGCCGCATCGCCAGTCGCGGCGCAGTTGGGCATTACCCTATCACCATCGATTCTCGCGCGTGCCGATGAAGTGATTGAATGAGACTTGCTACGGTGCATGTTTCCGGAAGCGGCCCATCAGCGACGTGGCCGCAGCTCTCGTTGAGGTCTGCTCAGTGGCGCATAGCGGGAAGCTCTTCGCCTGCTTACCCAGAGCCGAATTCGATCCCTCACTGGTCGCCGGACACCCGTAAATAAGCAGCCGTCGGGCAAATCAGTCGGTCCGCGCGTTCGCGACCCCTCGCCGCGCGACGAGAATATTTCTGGTACACTGCAACACCGTCTCGCGTTTTTGATTTCGCAAGAGGACTTGGTTTCGGACAATCCCCCGATCGGATTTGGACTTCGACGCGCGTTTTTCCAGAACCGTGATTTCCAGATCGAGCGCATCGTCCGGGCGTACAGCATTCGGCAGCCTCAGCTCATCCCAGCCCAACCCCGCAAGGACATGGAGCCGTGGCTGAAGCCGGGTCGTCAACAAAATGAAGATGGAAAAGGTATGGGCACTGGTTGCGGTTAGCCCCCCAAAAACTGAACGCGCCGCAGCCTCCTCGTCGATGTGGCGGGGTATCGGATCGTATTGTTTTGCGAATTGAATGATTTCGCTCTTGGTTACCAGATAAGGGCCGGACCGGAGGCTAGTGCCGACTTCCGCGTCTTCAAAGTACAAGTTTTCAGGGTACAAATTGCTCATCGAATTATCCCTCCGAGAATCGGCCCACAGGGCCAAGGGATCTGCAAAGGTACCTACTTTGATGGTCTTCCACACCGAAGCTTCGGCGGCACATCTGATTGGACTTCTTGGCGTACTCGTTAATGGGGTCTTCTCGGACCTCAGTCGGTTCGACAGGACGTCTCGCGCCGTGCATTGCGCGCGAGCTTCGCTTGCGAACAAAACTATCCACGCGGTGAAGAGCGTCGCAATAATGAGAGTGCTAAGGCGCCATCCTATCGAACAACGCACAACAAATGTTGTGACTAGAAAGAGACCCGCCTCCGAGTCATTGGGAAGAACGGAGGGTAGTGTGTGTCAACGCAACCATGCCCAACGTACTTTGGAATGTGTCCGAGCGCGGCACTAGGGCTCAAGTATTCCAATTTCAGTATTTCAATCTCCAAATCAACGGGCGGCAGTCCGTAAGCCCACCGTCCACGTCGGATCCCCAAGAGGATCAGCGCAATTCTACTCTAGCATCGTTGAGACCACCGAGCCAAAGGTCGGGAAAAAGTGGTAATGCAGTCCGGCACGAGCGATAAACAGTGTGAATGCATCTGGCTGCTCTATTTCGGCGTGCGAGCACGCATTCGGTCGGGCACCGGCTACCGGATGGTTGGCACTTCTTTCGTCGCGATGCCATCGCTACCCCGATCACCAGGGCCGGCAGGATTGCCGGCGTCCCGATTCGCTTCTGGGATTTCATCGCCAACAACCGGGACCAGAAGCTGCTTTCGCATTTCGGCGAGGCGGGCACGGCAGTATTCACGGTAAAGCATGTCGACCAGGGTGGACATGATCGAACCCTCGCTTGATCATCACCGTTGACGTCCTAAGCGGCAAATTTCGACCATTTCAATCGGCTGCAAACACACAGTGCCGGAGGTAAGTTTGTGTCCGACGAACTCTGATGATGATGCGCCGGCCAAGGCGCGACACGAAATCGGTATCAGAGAACTGTCGGTTCTACAGAACAGGTCGTTGATTTCGACCAATCGCGAATGACGCTAGAAACTGGATTCGCGCTGACACCCGCCAGAGATCTCTAAACTGGATCCGATGGCAGCAATTAGAAATAGAGCCATCACCACCGTCACCTCTTAATGGCGATTTTTGGCACCACGCTTTCACAATCACTATAGGCGTAATTTTCTGGCCGCCACGTGAACCAGTTCACATCAGCATCGATCACAGGTGAATGACACTAGCACGTCAATGGTGCAACTTCTTGGACTCATGCGCACGGCCTAAGAGTATGTCAGTGCACGAACTGCAAATCACAGATACTGACCGTAATTTGTCGCAGCATCTAATCCCGACGTCTTATCAAGGCTGGAGGTCCCCATGTCTACGGACGCAGCCGAATTCGCATCGCATCGATTCTCGACGCGCGAGCTTCCGGAGCGGATGAGAGTCCCACTATGGCGAGAGAACTTTGGGCGAGGCATAGTCCACGTCGATATCGAGCCCCTATCGGATGTTCCGTTTCAGGCTGACGCAACGCTGCAAGCCGTCCGGGGGTTGCGCAGGCTCGCACTGAAAGGCTCTTCCATGCGATTCAAGCGCCTGCGAGCGAGCGTTACTGATGGTGACGACTCGATCGGAGTCATCGTCTGCTCTCCCGGCAGAAGTCTGCTGTCGCAGCGCTGCCAGCAAGTTGAGCTTCGCGCCGGCGACGCAATCGCAATTCTGCATTCGGAGCCCGCCACCGTCACCTATGTCGACGGATTACTATTCGGTCTGGCCGTGCCCCGCGACGCGCTTGCGCAGCGGGTGGCGAATGTCGAAAGCCGCGCCATGCGGCCGATTTCTCACCGAACTGAAGCGCTCCGACTGCTCATGACTTATCTAAAGTCGGCATTTAAGGATGGAGCACTGGCCGCACCCAGTCTGCGTGATGCGGTCCTGGCTCACATCCATGACCTCGTGGCGCTCGCGATCGGCGAGCGCACTCCCTTAGGCGAGAGCAGTGTGAGCGCGGTCGGGGCTGCGCGCTACAGCGCCGCCCTCGATTACATCGCGGCACACTTTCAGCAGCCAGAGCTTAGCGTCGAGACGGTAGCCCACTGCCAAGGCATCTCACCTCGCTATCTACAGCGCTTGATCGCGTCATCAGGATCATCGTTCACCGGGCACGTGAATGAGTTACGTCTCCAACGGGCGTTCGAGCTGCTAACTGAGTCTCACGCAAGCACACAGCGAATTTCCGACATCGCGTTAGAAGTCGGCTTCTCGGATGTTTCGCATTTCAATCGATTGTTCCGGGCTCGCTTCGGCGATTCGCCACGTGGCGTGCGTTGCTCTCGCGGGGAGGGATTAACGCCGTTTTCAAGCGTGCCGACATGCACGCCACCGTAATGGATCAGCCAAGACGTAATTGCTGCTGTGCATAAGTCTCAGCGAAGCGGCGGCAGCCCTCATTGAAGTCCGCTCCGTGGGGCATTGCGGACTTGACTTGCTCGGATTGAGTTCTTCGCATTTTGACCCACAACTGCCGTAGACGGTTGCGGATGTCCGCTTCGCCCCGGAACGCGATCTCGTCGGCGTCCTTCTGGCCGTAGCTTCGACCGTCAACTATCCCACAGCTGGAAGCAAAATTTGGTTCGCGCCGTTGGCCTATGGAACGGGTCCATGCTCTACAAAATTTGCGAGAACGCACTCCAGCGCTTCGGAGCGGAATATCGGCGCTAAAGTCGGCCCTCTTGATGCATGTCAACGCCTTTTGGCTTTTCGACCTGAACATCACACCGATGAGATGGAATCAGCGATATGTGTTCGAGAGCTATCTCAGGTCCTCCCTTTGGGTGGTTCCATTTTTTGCGATTCCACTTGCCCTCATCGCAGTGAGGATGCTGCATCGACTGGACATTTGGCTCGGTTGGAGCCTTCTGGGCCTCGATACGGCTGGAGCGAAAACTCTGCTTGAGGCTTTCGTCTCCGCGACGTTGGCATTCGTCGTCTTCACGTTTGGCTCGCTGCTGGTTGCGATTCAGGTCGCCAGCGCGCAATTGACGCCTCGGATCATCGCCACGATATTGCTGCGGAACGACGTCGTCAAATACACTGTCGCATTATTAATATTTACGCTGATGTTTGCGCTAGCGGCGCAAAATAGACTGGATGAAGGGCCCTACCAGCTACTGGTATTGACGGCCACGCTGCTTGGCATAATTTCGTTCGCGGCCTTCTTTTATTTGATCGATTACGCCTCACGACTATTGCGGCCCATCAGCGTTCTGTCGAGTGTCGGCAACAATGGAATCACGGTCATTGAAAACGTGTATCCTAGGCTGAGCTCGGATCCGGTCACCGAGAATGGATTTCTCAAACCTGCCACTCCCGATCGCATCATCAGACATCGGGGGCCCTCGGGCATTGTTCTCGCAGTCAATATCGGAAGGCTACTGGCTTTGGCCGAAAATTCGGATTGCGTCATCGAATTCGCACCTCAGGTCGGCGATTTTGTCGCAACGGGCGATCCCCTGTTTGATCTTTTCGGCGGCGTTCGTTCGATCGATGAGGAACCCTTGCTCACCTCAGTGGCGTTCGGCTCCGAACGCACCATGGACCAGGACCCTACCTTCGCGTTTCGCATCGTCGTCGATATCGCGCTGAGGGCATTGTCACCGGCGATCAATGATCCGACCACAGCGGTGCTCGCAATCGATCAGCTGCACCGCATGCTGCGCACAGTTGGTGAGCGCGATCTGCGCACCGACCAGATCCTGAACAAGTCCGGAAAGCTGCGCGTGATTTTCCGTACCCCAAACTGGGAGGATTTCATACATCTGGCATTCAGTGAAATCCGCGCGTGCGGTTCGAATAATCTGCAGATTGTGAGACGGCTGCGAGCGATGATCGAAAATCTAGTCCCGACGCTTCCGGATCATCGTCATGCTGCATTGGTTCAAGAACTCAGCCTGCTCGATCGCGAGATCACAAGGAATTTCACTTACCCCGAGGAGCTGGCGCTCGCTCGTATTGGGGATACCCAGGGTCTGGGCGGGCATTCCGCGCAGGTCCGCGCTGATAAGGTGAGCCGCACTTTCCCCCAGTGATCTTCGATTGGCGCTTTTGAAAGCGCTATCCCGTGAACGTCCGTCCGGTACAAGAACTCGACCGCCGCTTCATTCCAAGCTCCAGCCCAGGTAACAAGGTTGCGCGCGTTGATCGACTGATGTTCGGATCGGTGCGCAGCGCATCTCAGCGCGTCCAATGGCTCTCGCGAAGACATGTCCGCTTTGCTTTAACATCAACCATTTCTTGATGTCGCCTGTTGGCCTTGGCCGTGTAAAAACGGCTTCAAAGGGTGTCCGCCCAGAAAGCCAGGAAAGCGCGCCTGTCTCAGAGCGCGATCGCAGCAATCAGTGGCTTGGTTCCGACGATGTTCATGACCCGTGTCAGATTATAGGCCAGAACCGTGAGCGCCATCTCGGCCGTAGCGTTTTCACACAGCCAGGGTCACCAGCTGCACTCCGGATTGGTCCTCTACTTGGTCTGCTCAGACCCTGAAAGCAGACCATGGCTTTGCCAGGCCTGTTCCTGTGCCAACCAATGTGCCAGCGATCAAAAGGATGAAAGCCTCGCGGGAAAGAATTCGCGCAGCTTCCGAAATTCTCAAGTCTAGCTGACAAACACTACTCGCGTCTCCAGAGAAACGCGTCTGTATAGGTCCTCGACATCTTCGTTAACCAGCCGGATGCATCCGGAAGCGACGAGATGGCCAATGGTTTTCGGCGAATTCGTGCCGTGGATGAGCACGCCGGGTTTGTCGAGCAACAGGGCACGTGCCCCCAGCGGACTGCCGGGTTGGCCGGCCGACGCAAGAGGCGCGTCTGTGCTCGCGCCTGAAGTCTTCCAGTCAGGCCATTCCATCTTGTTGATGATATGGAAGAAGCTGCCTCCCCTGAGACATTCCTGCGCGACTCCGATGCCGTAGCGGCGCGCCGAGTTGTTCGAATCGATCAGATAAAGGAAGCGGTTTTCGCGGTCGATCACGATCGAACCTGGAACGACAGTAGTTCGATAGAAAACCACTTGCCGCTGAAGAGCAAACGGAAGACCTTCGCCCGTCGAGCCGCCATCGACGCCGGGCTTCAGGTCGGCCACGACGACGTCATCGCCCACGCGCACCGCCTTCGATGATGCCGTCACTCCGGTTCTGGCCACGCCAGGGACCTTGCTTGGGACATATCCATACAACGAGGCCGCCGCTGCGATGACGGCGACGAGAGCGGCGGTGCCGTAGGCTATCGGCTTCCAGCTTCTGTTCGTCGATAACACCTCGTTGATTTCAGCCGCAGATCTCGCTCCGTCGGCGACGAACTGGTCCTCAATCCGCCGGATGGCGTCCTCAAGTGCAGCCGCGTGCGATGCAGCAGCCTCGCGCGTCAGCCGCGACTTCCTAATGAGGCCGTAGGCATCCCTGTAGATCTCGTCGCGCGCCGAAGCATCCTTGCCTTCCACCGCCTTGGTCAGCAACGAGTAATAATCCACGTCCATGGGGCAGCCTCTGAAACTATCTAACCGGAGGCGCGTACTGGATTCCGCCCTTCGTCCAAAGTGCATTCAGCCCGCGCGGGATGCTGAGCGGGGACTGAGTCCCAACGTTTCTCTCATAAATTTCTCCGTAGTTGCCTGTCGCGCGAAGGGCGCGTACGGCCCAGTCGTTCGAAAGGCCTAGTTGCTGGCCAAATTCACCCTCAATTCCGACTAGGCGTCGGACGTTAGGATCAGAAGATTTCAACGCGTCGTCGATATTTGCCGACTTGACGCCGAGTTCCTCGGCGTTGATCAACGCATAAAGCGTCCACTTGACCAAGTTGAACCACTGGTCGTCACCCTGCCGCACGGCCGGTCCCAGCGGCTCCTTCGAAATTACTTCCGGTAGGATAACGTGGCTGTTGGGTTTCGCGAGCTTGAGCCGCTCGGCATAAAGCTGCGAAACGTCGCTGGTCAGCACGTCGCATTTGCGGTCTTCGTAAGCTTTCCGACTTTCTTCCGCAGTACCAACAGCTAGGGTTTTGAGCGACATATCGTTGGCACGGAAATAGTCCACGAGGTTGAGTTCGCTCGTTGTGCCGGTCTGCGTGCAAACCGTCTTACCGCTAAGCTGAAGGGCCGTATCGACACCGCTCTCCCGACGCACCAGAAAGCCCTGTCCGTCGTAGTAGGCGACGCCAGCGAACATCAGGCCGAGCGACGTTTCGCGCGACATCGTCCAGGTCGAATTGCGCGACAGCACGTCGATCTTGCCAGACTGCAGCGCAGGGAAGCGGGTCGCAGCGTCGAGTGGCGTGAACGTTACCTTGGCCGGGTCGCCAATGACTGAAGCTGCGATTGCCCGGCAGATATCGACATCTAGGCCAGTCCAATTGTTCTGGTCGTCTTGGCTCGAAAAGCCAAGCAATCCCTGCCCGACGCCGCAATTGAGCGTGCCGCGCACTTGGATGGCCTTCAACGTCTGAGCGTTCCCGGGCGGGGTGTTTGTAATCAGTACGGCGATGATTGCCGCGGCGAGGACGACGGATCGGCTTGTGAATTTCAGCATTCCGGTTTTGCGATCTGGTAGGGGCGCGAGTATCTTGATGCTCGTGAAGCGGACGGATCTCTGAGGGTCATCGCTCAGTCTTTGCCGCGAACGAACGCAAGTCTTGATCTAGATCAAAGACGGCGCAAACGACGATCACTGCCCGTCCGTCGCGCGATCGGATGTCCCTGATAGGCCGAGTCCGCACCTACCTATCCCTCCCGTTATCAAACCATATCGACGAGGTTCCGGCCTCGCTAACGGGACGGAAAAAAACAGCCATGACGGCTTCGGGCCACTACAGACCTTCTGCCATAACCTGAACCACGTCTCGTCTACTTCCGGAAACCGACATGGCAGCGGCGGTCTCCGTACGCGTTGGGAGCATCGCCGACGTTAACCCTGTCGGCAAATGGTCCGTACGCGGGTCGGCAGCCGCCGACAAGTTGCCTCATTGGTACGGAGATTTTTCACCGGCACTAACTTAGGTTAGAGGCGCATCATGCTGAGAATGGCGTCGTTGGGCCTCCTTATCCTGCTGGGTGTAGGAGTACTGTCAGCAATGGAGCTCAGAACTCCACCGCGTAGCGCAGTAGCGGTCGTCCAGCCCATTGCCAAGCCAGCCATAGACATTTCCGATTCCCATAGTGCGTTGGCAAAAGCTGATCGCCTTGAAGTTGCCGCTGTGAGCAGCGAGAGGCCAGCACAGGCTGCTTTGGTCGATGAACGCATCGCTCCGCCGGAAGACCTCCGTATCGGTTCCTCGGAGACTCCGAGGTCGATCGCCCGTCGGCGACACAATCCCAAATCGAAGAAGGTCACAACCGCTGCACGACCCAAGTCGAAGCCAAAGGCAACCGTTGTCACGCGAACTGCCATTTTCCAGCGTTCAAAGGCCGCCAGCGATACCGAGCCCTGTCGACTCAACGCGTTTGGTGGCTTGCGTAAGGCTTTGAATTCAGCCGACTGCGAAATCTGATTCAGCGACTCATAAATCCTCGTTGAACGCCTTACTTCCGCGCTGGCTAAGAAGCATCTGCGTCGTCTTGATTATGTCCACGCTGCGTCTGGTTTGCCCCCGATAGCGGCATCAAAAGCGGACATCCCAGTTCGGCCTCATCCTTGCTACAGGGCCACGAGCCGTTCGATGTCGGGTTTGGGAGCGAGCTCTTTTTTTGGGCCGCTCAAGATACACAACTTCCACAAAGGAGCAGATCGGCCGGCCGGCAGGCCCTTTTATTTGGTCCAGCGCCCGCTTGAGGCCTTGCAAGGGCAAATCCTCGCGCGCCAGGACAGGCGCCGAGCGCGACGCCTGACGTCAGCCGAGATAGCTAATCGAACCGTCCAACGATAGCCATGAACGCCGGCGAACTTAGGCGGGCGAACCAACCGGACCACCATGTCCTCTAGCTCCAACGCCAGTATCGCCAGGAAAGCCCGAACGAAGGCTGAGGCGGATTTTGCCACTTGGCTCATGATGGCCAAGCTCGGTGGTTTCGATGACCTGCCGTCAAACGCCCAGAGCTTTCTGACTAGCTATCGAACCCGACTCGGGACGATGAGCGAGGCCGAGTCCACGGCGCTGGCTGTTCGCGAGGTCTACAGCGCATATTACAGCGCAATGGGAGGCGTAGGTACGGCGCCCGAACCAAAGGCTCGGACGCAAACGACAGAGGGCAAAGTCGTGGGGTCCCAGAGACCGACTAAACCTCGGCCTGGCCTATCGGCTGCGCATCACTCGACGAGGCCGATGACCCGAAAGTCCTTCCTGACGCTGCTGGTTCTCGCGAGCCTGGTGGCACTGATTGTCGTATTCAGATTGCTGGCGCAGTAGCACCACCCGCGAGAGTTCCCGGACCGCCGCTTTTGCGGGCACGAGCGGAAATGCTCTGATGAACGGAAGATTTCTGCTTAGCCACCAACAACCGACGTCTGCTCCCTTGTGAGTACCCGCCCTGGAAGGTGCAATCCTTGCGCCAGGGGTCGAAGCCGAAGGCCGAGACCGCGATGCGGGCGAGAGCCTGGCCCGCGGGCAGGCAAGCCCGTGGGAGGCCTAATCTAAGCCAGCAACTCCTGTATGTTTCGGCTCACCGCGCGGTCCCCGAGAGCGACCGCCCATTCCAGCATGGCTTGGAGGATCGTGGTTGCAACTGAGGTCGAGAAGATCGAGGCTGCTCAAGCTTGGTCCGCATCGGCTGCCCTCCCCGCCAACTCGCAACTCGAACCGGACCGCGATACAGATCCTTCTCATCTCCGCTACGCGGTGAGTTCGGCCCTCTCGCTCCACGCGTGTTGAAAAACTTGCGCGCTATGCCGCGTTGGCAGAAACGGAAATGAGAAGAGAGCCAAATCGCGTTACCAAAAGATGGTTCTCACACGCTTCTCTTCCCTAAGAATAAGTCAGGGTCGGGAGCACCTATGCGTCTAAGTATTTCACCCGACGAACCTAATACCGACCACGGTTTGGTGAGATGCCTTTGCGCACCAATCGTTAAGCCGCGTGAGCTTCCAGGAAGCGCTCGGCGTAATGGCAGGCGACGAGGCGGCCGTCGAGCGGGCGCAAGGGTGGACGCTGCGAGCGGCAGAGGTCGGTCGCATGGGGACAGCGGGTCGAGAAGACGCAGCCCTTTGGTGGATCGAGCGGCGAAGGCACCTCGCCCTTCGGCACGACACGCTGGCGTTTGCGGCCAAGGCCTGGCGTCGCGTCGAGCAAGGCCTGAGCATAGGGGTGCAGCGGCCGCGCAAAGATGCGCTCTTTCGGTCCGTGCTCGACTGCGATTCCCAGATACATGATCATCACGTCATCCGCGATGTGACGCACCACGCCGAGATCGTGCGAGATGAAAAGGTAAGCCAGCCCCAGTTCGCGCTGGAGATCGACCAGGAGGTTAATGACCTGCGCCTGCACTGACATGTCGAGCGCGGAGACCGGCTCGTCGGCAACTAGCAACTTCGGCCGCAACATCAAGGCGCGCGCGATCGCGATGCGCTGGCGCTGGCCGCCCGAGAACATGTGCGGATAGCGGCCATATTGCTCCGGCCGCAGCCCTACCCTCGCCATCATGTCGAGCGCCTGCGCCCGCCGCTCCTGCTTCGAGAGCCTGGTGTTGATGATCAGCGGCTCTTCCAGTATCGCGCCGACGCGCCTACGCGGGTTGAGCGACCCATAGGGGTTTTGAAACACGATCTGCACGGCCCGGCGCAACGTCTTTGCGGCGCTGGCCGAGGGATCGATCGCATCCACCCCATCGAGCATCAGTGTGCCGGCCCTCGGTTTCTCGATGAGCGTCACGAGCCTTGCGAGCGTCGACTTGCCGCAACCGGACTCGCCGACGATCGCCAACGTCTTGCCGGCCTCGAGCGCGAACGATACCCCGCCCACGGCCTGCAGATGCGCGCGGGGGCGGAACCAGCCCCGCTTCATCTCGTAGCTGCGCTTGAGATCGGTGGCGGTGACAAGCGCCGTCATGACACGGTCTCGCGCTTGAGGATCGATGCCCCTCCGGCTTCGGCCCGATCGGCCGCGATGCGCTCATCCCGTGTCGGATCGCCGAGCGGATAGTGACAACGGATCAGGCCGTCCATCCAGGGGCGCAGGTCGGGACGCGCCTTGTCGGCCAGCGGCGTTGCATAGGTGCAACGCGGATTGAACAGGCACCCCCGCGGCCGATCGTAAACCCCGGGCACAACGCCCGGAATGGTAGCGAGCCGTCCGCCGTCGCTCGCCTCCGGGCGCGCCGCCAGCAAAGCCGCCGTATAAGGATGCTGCGGCGAGGCGAACAGGTTTGTGGTCGGGCGCTGTTCCATGATCTGACCCGCATACATCACGGCGACGCGCTCGGTCGTGTCCGAGACCACGCCCATGTTGTGCGTGATGAGGATCAGCGCCATGCCGCGATCGCGTTGCAGGGACAGCAGAAGATCGAGGATCTGCGCCTGGATGGTGACATCGAGCGCTGTCGTCGGCTCGTCAGCGATCAGGAGCTTCGGATTGCAGGCGATCGCCATCGCGATCATGACGCGCTGGTTCATGCCGCCCGAGAGTTGGTGCGGATAGGCCGACAGCCGCTTCTCGGGAGACGGAATGCCGACTTGCTCGAGAAGTTCGACCACGCGCCGCCGCGCGGCCTTGCGATCCATCCCTTCGTGGATGTGCAATGTCTCGGCCAACTGATAGCCGATCGTAAAGGACGGATTGAGCGACGTCGTCGGCTCCTGGAAGATCATCGCGACGTCCTTGCCGGTGAGCGCGCGCCGCTCGCGATCGCTCAAAGTCAGCAGGTCCCGCCCCTCGAACCGCAGCTTGGCAGCCTCGACGCGCCCCGGGTATGGCACAAGTCCCATCAGGGCCAACATGGTGACACTCTTGCCGGATCCGGATTCTCCGACGATCCCCAGCACCTCGCCTCTTTCGAGCTTGATATCGATGCCATCCACAGCGCGCACCATCCCGCTTTGCGATGGAAACGAGACCGATAGATTTTCAATCTCGAGGAGCGGCATCAGATCGCCTTTCAACTGTCATCATGCGCTATCGCTTGAGCTTGGGATCGAGCGCATCACGCAGTCCGTCGCCGAGAAGGTTGAAGGCCAGCACAGTTACGAGGATCGCCGAGCCTGGAAGCGTGACGACCCACCAGGCCCGCAACACAAATTCGCGCGCATCCGCCAGCATGGTCCCCCATTCGGGCAAAGGCGGCTGCGCACCGAGACCGAGAAAGCCGAGCGCGGCCGCGTCCAGGATCGCCGTCGAAATGCCGAGCGTCGCCTGGACAATCAGCGGCGCGGTGCAGTTCGGCAAAATCTCCTTGAACATCAAGCGGAGCCGGCCGGCACCCGCGACTTTGGCCGCGGTGATGTAATCCTTCGAGACTTCGCTGATCACGGCGGCACGCGCGATCCGCACATAGTGCGGCAGGAGCACGATCGCGACCGCCAGCATGGCATTCATCAGGCCGGGCCCAAGGATCGCAACGATCACGATCGCGAGCAAGAGGCTTGGCAGCGTCAACGTGATGTCCATCAGCCGCATGATCGCGATCTCGATGACGCCGCGAAAAAAACCCGCCACCAGCCCAAGGATCGTCCCGGCAACCACCGAGAGCGTGACCACCGCGATTCCGATCAGAAGCGAAAGCCTTGCTCCGTGAATAAGACGGGAAAGGATATCGCGGCCGATCGCGTCGGTGCCGAGCGGATAGGCGATCGATCCACCCTGCTGCCAGAACGGAGGTTTCAGAAAGGCCGCATTGTTGGTGACGATCGGAGAATGCGGTGCAACGAAATCGGCGAACAGCGCAAGGAGGATCAGAACCACGATCACGGCGAGACCCGTCACGGCGCCGAAATTTGCCTTGAAATCGAACCAGAATTCCAACAGCGGATGCTGCGGAGCACCGGCTGCGACGTCGGGATTTTCGAAGGCGCCGGCGGTCATCTCGTGTACCGGATGCGGGGATTGATCAGCCCGTAGGTGACATCGACCAGCAGATTGACGATCATGACGATCGCGCCGATCAACAGCGTGCCGCCCTGCAACACCGGATAGTCGCGGCGGTTGATACCCTCGATCAGCCATTTGCCCACGCCGGGCCATGAGAAGATGGTCTCCGTGAGGATCGCGCCCGTAAACAGAACACCGACCTGCAGCCCGATCACCGTCACGACCGGAATCAGCGCATTGCGCAGCGCATGGATCGCGATCACCCGGAAACGCGGCAGCCCCTTGGCGCGGGCGGTGCGGATGTAATCTTCGCCCAGGACCTCCAGCATGGCGGACCGCGTCATGCGGGCGATCACGGCGAGCGGCACGGTGCCGAGAACGATCGTTGGCAGCACGAGATGTGACAAGGCCGAACGAAACGCACCGAAATCGCCGTCCAGCAGCGTATCGATCAGCAGGAATCCGGTCACTGGTTCGATGAAGTACTGCACTGCGATCCGGCCCGACACGGGAGTCCATCCGAGCTGCACCGAAAAAAGCAGGATCAACAGCAATCCCCACCAGAAAATCGGCATCGAATACCCGGTGAGCGATATCCCCATCACGCCATGATCGAAGATGGAGTTGCGGCGAACCGCGGCGATGATGCCGGCCGGCAATCCGAGGCACAATGCAAACAGGATCGCGCAAACAGACAACTCGATCGTCGCCGGGAACAGCATCCGAAATTCAGAGATCACCGGCTCATGGGTGACGATCGAGCGGCCGAGGTCGCCATGCGCCATCCGTGACAGATAGAGGCCGTACTGGACCAGCACGGGCTGATCGAAGCCGTAATCAGCGCGCAATTGCGCGAGCCGGGCCGGATCGATGCCGTGTTCGCCCGCCATGGTCTCGATGGGGTCGCCGGGTATCAAGCGGATCAGCACGAACACAAGCAACGTGATCCCGATGAAGGTCGGAACCACGAGACTCAGCCGGGTAAGAGCGAACCGGAGCATGCCGTCCTCAGTCATCTCGAAGGAAGGAGAAGGGCAAGAAATGCGGCGGAGCGGCGAAGGCCACTCCCCTGCTCTCGTCTTCTACTCCTTGACGTCGACGCCATAGAAGTTGTGGCGTCCGAACGGCGACAGTTTGAAGTCGATAACCCTCTTACTGACGGGCTTCAACTGCACTGCGTGCGCGATCGTGAACCACGGAGCCTGTTCCTTGAAGATCACCTGGGCCTGCGCATACAACTTGGCCCGCTCGGCCTGATCGCTGACGGTCTTGGCCTTGACGACCAGATCGTCGAACGGCTTGTAGCAGAACTTGGCGATATTCGAACCAGATGCCGATTGCGCCGAGTCGCAGCCCAGCAATGTGTGCAGGAAGTTGTCAGGATCGCCGTTGTCGCCGGTCCAGCCCAGCATACCCATCTGGTGCTCGCCGGCCTGCATCCGCTTGCGGTACTCGCCCCATTCAAATGACTTGATTTCGGCCTTGACGCCGATCTTGGCGAGGTCGGCCTGCATCAGCTCGGCTATGCGCCTGGCGTTCGGATTGTAGGGGCGCTGCACCGGCATGGCCCATAGATCAGTTTCGAAACCATTGGGAAATCCTGCGTCGGCAAGAAGCTTCTTGGCCGCCGCCGGATCATAGGGATCATCCTTGACGTCGTCGTTATACGACCACATCGAGGGCGGAATGGGATTTTTGGCCGCAATGCCGGTCGACAGATAGACGGCGTCGATGATCGCCTTCTTGTCGATCGCCATGCTGACGGCCTTGCGCACGCGCACGTCGTCGAAGGGCTTCTTTTGTGTCTGGAAGGCCAGATAACCGACGTTGAGGCCCGGCTGTTCCAGGATGGTGATGTTCGGGTCTTTCTTTATCGCATCGATGTCGGCCGGGTTCGGATAAGGCATCACGTCGCATTCGCCCTTCTGGAGCTTGGCCCAGCGAACGGATGCGTCCGGCGTGATCGCGTAGACGAGGTCGTCGATCTTCGCCTTTCCGCCCCAATATCCAGGGAACGCCTTGTACCGGATCACTGCGTCCTTCTGATACTGCACCAGATAAAACGGTCCGGTGCCGATCGGATCCTGGTCGATCTTCTCGGGCGTGCCGGCCTTCAGCATTGCATCCGCATATTCTTTCGACTGGATGGCCGCGAAAGGCATCGCGAGGTCGGCGAGAAATGGGGCTTCCGGCTGATTGAGCGTCACCTTGATGGTGTAATCGTCGACCTTCTCGACCGACTTCAACAATTTCGGCATCCCCATGTCACCGAAATAGGAATGGTTCGGACTCGTCACCTTGAAATACGGATTGTCCTCCTTCCATTGCCGCTCGATCGAAAATATGACGTCGTCGGCGTTGAAGTCGCGCGTCGGCTTGAACGACTTGGACGTCGAATGCCACTTCACGCCCTTGCCCAACTCGAAGGTATAGGTGGTGCCGTCCGGCGAGATCGTCCATTTTTCTGCGAGGGCCGGCACTACTTGCGTGCCGCCGCGCTCGAACTCGACGATGCGATTGTAGATCGGCTCATTGCCGTCGAACGACGTGCCGGTGGTGTTGACGCCAGGGTAGAAGTTCTCCGGGCTGCCCTCCGAGCAGAAAACCAGGGTTTTGGCAGAAGCAGCCGAAGCAAACACAAGCGCCGAAGCGCAAACGGCGGCGAGCAGAATTGATCTGTCCACTGTTGGAACTCCAGGTGAATTCTTGGGCGCGGTCGATTCAGGCACGCCAAAGACGCCGAACGAGCTTGCTATCGGGTACTGCCGCTGTCAATGCGTCCCGAGGTGGGGATAGACCCGGCAACGCGAAGATGAATGCCCCGGGCATCTTCACGGGTCTCGACATGCGCAACCAGACGCTGGAGTTCATGAACGCAAACTTCGGCAAGTCGGGCGCCTACTACTACTGGATCTCACGCGGCGTCGACGATCGGCCTGTTCGAGCCAACGCATTCGGGAGTCGGTCGGCGCGGAGAATACGTTCTCGACCGACCTGACCGACTTCGACGCAATGGTCGCGGAGCTCGAGCCGCTGATCGACAAGGTTTGGCGACGCTGTGACTCGGCGAGCACTCGACAAGTGAAGTTCGCCGACTTCGAGATCATCACGCGCAGCCGGTCCGCCTCTTCGACTGTCACGAGCCGCCACGGTCTCGCAGATTTGGCGATCGCTCTGCTGGAGGATAACATGCTCTGCCGAAGCCGGTGCGCCTCCTGGGGGTGTCGCTGTCTTCCCTCCACGTCGGGGTTGATGCGGAGCCGCAACTGGATTTCGGGCTTTGACCCGGACTCGATTTGTGGCTTGAACAGCCGCAATGCGGCGGAAACCGTAACCCGAGGACCGCAACATCCAATGCTTGAGAACGATCTGACACTGGCCGCCATGGCGGAGGCATTGGCCAAATCCGCCGACTACCGCGACCTTCGGCGCCTGGTTCGTCGGGAGACTTTCACTCCATCCCACAGTCGAAGCAGCAAGATAGGAATCCCGCTCGACGTGGAGAGCACCGGCTTGGATCAGCAGAAGGACGAGGTCATCGAGCTTGGAATGGTCAAGTTCGACTACCTGCCCGACGGGCGCATCGCAGGTCTCAGGGATGTCTTCTCATCGTTCAACGAACCGTCCGCGCCCATCCCGCAGGAGGTGATCGCGCTCACTGGGATCACGAACGAAATGATCGCTGGGCAGCGGATCGACGAGGCAGCCGTCTCATCGTTCGCGGACGAGGCCGTGATCGTTATTGCCCACAACGCGAGCTTTGACCGCAAATTCGCGGAGCGTTGCTGGCGATATTCCAACGGAAGGCCTGGGGCTGTTCGGCGACGGAGGTCGACTGGCGGAAACATGGCTTCGAAGGCTCTCGCCTGGCCTACCTCCTGAACGGCGCAGGTTTCTTTCACCAGGCCCACAGGGCCGTCGACGATTGCCACGCGCTGCTTGAGATTCTCGCGTTTGAGTTGCCGACGACCGGCACATCGGCACTCGCAGTCCTCCTCGAGCAGGCCCGCAAGAGGACGATGCGAGTTTGGGCCGAGCAATCGCCGTTCGATCTCAAAGACTCGCTCAAACGCCGCGGTTACCGCTGGAGCGACGGAAGCGATGGCAGACCGCGGTCATGGTACGTCGATGTCGACCAAAACAAGCTGGATGACGAAATCTTGTTTCTGAAGTCTGAAATCTATCTTCGCGACGTCGAGCCGCGCTTGCAGACCTTGACCGCGTTCGACCGGTTCTCGGTTCGGGCGTGAGCGGACGTTCGGTCTTCGCAAATCCACGATTGCGGGTGCGCGAAGCCGATTTTACTAGGTAGACCGGCGCTGCGACTTGGCCGCCGGCTTCTTCGCCGCGGCCTGCTTGCCCGGCTTCTTGCCATCGGCATCAGCATCTCCTTTTGGCCGGCCGGGGCCTTCCGGGTGTGCCTACCGTAAATCACATCCGGCCATATTGATGGTGCAGTCCACCTAGGATCGGTCGGCATACGATATTCCCGACTCGCTCAACACCGCGAGGAACCGGGGCATCCTTGTTCAATGACAAATGACTGCGCGTGGCGTTGTAGTAATCTTTGTACGATAGCAGAACGTGGCGCAGATGTCGTTCGCCGAAGACTACGACATGATCAATGCATTCCCTCCGGATTGAACCGATCAACCGTTCTGCA
>NZ_AXAS01000086.1 GCF_000472925.1 Bradyrhizobium sp. Ec3.3 | reverse complement strand
TGGCGTGCGCCGTGAGAAGGCGGCGCTTTCCAGTGGGTGCAAGTCCCACCCGGCGAAACGCTCCAGCCGGAAGCAACCGGAGCAGCTATGGAGGTGACGAAGTGGCTGAAGCCTTCGGATAGCTGTCACGATATACGGTGACAGCGCGAGTGTGCAGGCCGTAACGCGAGTGAACGCTGAGCAAGCCTCGAAAAGGACGATGCACGGGCCGACCTGACGGCCATATCAGGGAAGGCTGACACGACTGGGGCGACGTGAGCGAAGCAATACCTCCAGTCGCTGTGCCGGGGTAGTGGCGACGGCATGTACACCAGGAAAGCGTACGCAACACGGGAGGCCCCAAGGCGTGGTCAGGGATGATCAACCGGACGCCCGCGAGGGACAGGCCGGGCGCCTTGAGGTGGCGGAGAGGTTTGTAGTACCGCTGAAGCCGGGTAACGCCGGCGGAGGGAAGGGACCTCAGTTCAAGACGAACGCAAGACGTGGTGAGGGACCTGGGGATTGGGCAACCTAACAACTCCAAAGAGTGTTCAGAAACTGCAGACGGCGTTACACGCGAAAGCGAAGGCAGAAGCCGGCTACCGCTTTTACGCTCTGTACGACAAGATCAGCCGGGAAGACATCTTGGCCCATGCCTATGCTCAATGCCGCTCCAACAAGGGCGCACCGGGTGTAGATGGGCAGGACTTCGCGGAGCTCGAGGCGTACGGGGTGCAGCGGTGGCTTGGCGAACTGGCGCTTGCGCTCAGGCAGGAGACGTATCGACCGGACCCTATCAGAAGAGTGTATATACCGAAGGCCAATGGCAAACTCAGGCCATTGGGCATCTCGACCGTGCGTGATCGGGTCTGCATGACAGCAGCGATGCTGGTGCTTCAGCCGATCTTTGAAGCCGATCTTCCACCAGAGCAATATGCCTACCGCACCGGGCGAAACGCCCAGCAGGCGGTGGTCGAGGTGGAAGCGCAGCTGTTCCGTGGCCATCCGGAAGTCGTGGATGCCGACCTCGCGGACTACTTCGGAAGCATTCCGCATGCCGAACTTCTCAAGTCGGTAGCGCGCCGAATTGTTGATCGGCGCGTGCTGCATCTGATCAAGATGTGGCTGGAATGTCCCGTGGAAGAAACCGACGATCGAGGAAGGAAGAAACGGACGACCGAGGCACGGGACAAGCGGCGAGGCATCCCGCAAGGCTCACCCATCTCACCACTGCTGGCGAACCTGTACATGCGCCGGTTTGTGCTGGGATGGAAGATGCTCGGGCTGGAGCGAAGCCTTGGCTCTCGCATCGTGACCTATGCCGACGATCTCGTAATCCTGTGCAGGCGGGGCAAAGCTGAAGAGGCCTTGCGACAACTGCGCATGATCATGGGAAGGCTGAAGCTGATGGTCAACGAGGAGAAGACACGAATCTGCAAGGTACCGGAAGGAGAGTTCGACTTCCTGGGCTACACGTTCGGGCGGATGTACTCAGCGAAAACCGGCCAGGCGCGCCTGGGCTACCGGCCATCGCGCAAGAGCATCAAACGCGTGATCGAAAGCATTCACGCGCTCACCGCCCGATCAGGAACTTGGCAAGAGACCACGGAGCTCGTAGGCCAGTTGAACCGCACGCTGCGCGGATGGGCGAACTACTTCAATGTAGGCACCGTCACCAAAGCGTATCGGGCGCTCGACAATTACGCGGCTGCGCGGTTGCGCCGGTGGTTGCGCTTCAAGCACAAGGTCAGGCGACGCAGGGGCGGAACCTATCCACTCTCGCACCTATACGGGTACTTCGGGCTCGTACGCCTAACCGCGCTTGGGCGCGACATGCCGTGGGCGAAGGCTTGAAGTCTTGTCCGAGAGCCGGATGCGGGAAATCTGCCTGTCCGGTTCGATGAGCGGGATGTGGAAACGGAGCCAAGGGTGAACTACTAAGGCACCGCCAGACGAAAGAGGCGGCCAACAGATATGTTCAGCCTACCGCCACCGCGCCACATCTCGACTCTACCCTTCGCCTCATTGACAAGATTTTGCGGGGCGAAGCCCGCCGATCTTCCGGTCGAGCAGCCGACCAAGTTCGACCTCCTGGTTAACCTGATCGTGGCGAAGGCGCTCGGCCTCGAGGTGCCGCCGACGCTTTTGCCCGCGCCGACGAGGTGATCGAATGAGCGATTGACTTCCGAAAGTGGCCCTTCGCTGCATTTCGCGGTGATGCAATAATTCAGAGGGAAGCGGGCGTCGCATGCTGGGCATGATCCGCGGGATCGGTCGTGAATGACCATAGGAGAACTCGGATGCAGTGATGAAGTTGAACCCAGTCTATGTCGAGCGTCGTGCTTCACGCACGAGCTCGCGATTCCGCTCTCGGCGACGGCGGGCTTCTTCGATCTCCCCGAATGCCCAGACAAAGCCGAAAATCAGCATAAGCAAAAATGTCCGACCGCTAACGGTCTGGATCACACAATTTCCGATGCAAATGAAATCTCGCCTCCTCGCAAATGGTGCGCCAATAGCGCCTCAATCAGGGAATGTTGATCGCCGGCAGCGGGCCAGTAGGTCGGATCAACGCTTTAGCGGGTGGCTCCTGCGCGAAGGCCGCGAGTGCAATCAAAACGGCGCATGATAGGGCAATGAAAAAACCGAGACGCCATCGCCTCTCCGTCCGCTCGTCTTCGGGAGTCTCAAGCCGGCGCGCGCCCGTTGTCGTGCGCATCGTTAATCTCCGATCGTGACGGTGAGAAGACCAGTTTTCCCAACACCCGCACTGAATATCGCGCCACTTGATGCGCCTGGGAACTACCTAGAAAGGTGGTCTGGTGTCCCTTATGCTCGTCCGAAGGTCGGTGACCTGCACACTCTTTTCGGGGGGGACATGCATCCATCCACGGATTCCACCAATCCGCAGAATCAAAATGTCTATGCACTCTGGGATCGACTGGCCGAGTTCTCCGCTGGTGACGGTGATGCCGCACTGATCCATTTGCTAACCACGCTCTGTGCCATGGTCGCGGCACAGAATGCGCTTTGGGCCGTTGTTGTGCGATTGCCTTCATCCGCGCCAAAAGATCCTTTATTCGGCTGGCGTCCACGCTTGGTGCGGCTCCTGCATCCGGTACCGGCGATGGCCACGTCCGTGCAGGAGCAGTTCGACACCCTCTGGTCCTCCAACGTCGACCTGTCGCAGATCCTGGCCGTGTCAGGGGACGAGCCGTTCCGCACCCGCCTGCTCTTCGAGGCACTGCCGCCAGAATGGTTCGAAAGTGAGCACTATCGGCGCCACTACCTCGAAGTCGGTCACGCCGACAGCATCTCGGTGCGTTGCGCGCTCAACGACGATGTGCGGATTCACCTGTTCGTGTTTCGCGATGTGCAGGCGCCCCGCTTCTCTGCGCTGGACAGCAGCCTTCTGGGCTTCGTGATGCGCGGGTTGAGATGGTTCTCCCGGCAGCAGCTGCTCAGCCACGGCCTGCTCATCGCCAACGCGCCCCTGACGCCGACCGAGCGAAAGGTGCTGCTGGGACTGCTCGACGGACACATGGAAAAGCAGATCGCGCAAAAACTCGACCAAAGTCCGAACACGACGCATTTCCACGTCAAGTCGATCTACGCCAAGTTCGGCGTTCGGAATCGCTCAGCACTCGCCGCGCTGTGGCTCGGCAAGCTGCGATAGCGAACTTCAGGCGGCGCCTGGGCCGGCTGAGGAGGTGGTGGTAGGAATGGGTGCCACCCTTGTTTCGAGGCGGGGGGAGTAGCTTAGGGGAGGTATGGCCCGCTCGGGCGATGGTTTCTCAATCCGTTCTCTCGTTCGGCTTTGATGGCGCTATATCCCCGCTGGCACAGGGCCGAAATCGCAGCTTCGATCGCCCGGTCGTCGTTGCGCCGCTCTTCCGCCAGCACGCCGATTTTCACAAACGCATCGAGCGTCTGTTCCGCATTCGAGATTTCGATGCGCAAACAGCGAGCGCCATTCTGCTTGCGGGCACGATAGCGACGCGCACACTGCCGAACGACCATGCGGTGGTGCGCCAGGCGCTGCAGCTCCTCGTCGGGTCGCGGTCAACTGCGCATCCATCGGCCCGGTGGCTTCGTCTGCAGATGCCGCGCAATTTTTCGCAAGTGGTCGCATACCGCAGTGTAGCCCAGCTGCCGCAACAGCTGCTCGGCTTCATGCACATCCTCACGACAGGGCGTCCCGACCTTGATGAACGCCGCGACCACTTCAACCTCGTCCCAGCCCTTCTCGCGTGCGACGGTCGCCAGATAGCCGATCAGCTCCGCGAGCGTCGTGATGCCACGAAGATCATAGTCACTGCGCGGATCGTGATGCCCAGGCGGCAACTCGGCAGCCCTGCGCCGGATCTCGGCAATCTCCACATCAGTGATGATCGGCATCGTCGACATCGATCACCTCCATGCGTCGCCGGGATGGTGACGGTTCGTTGCCGAGCAGCGCAACCGCCTGCCTGAAGTTCGCGACAAATGTCTCGGCATTGAGACCAACATTGAGGTTAATATCGTGCGGCAGCAGGCTCGCAGCGACACGGACGAAAGTCGACGGATCATTGCGCGCACACCGCCTGATCGCTTCAAGGCCTTCTTCCTCCCACACGGAATGAAAGTCGGAGAGAAACGATTCCGATAACCTGCTGCGCGAACCTCGCGGTCGACCAGCGGGATTGCCAGATTGCCCGGGCGGCCAAGGCGGCGCCAGATTGGAATTGGCCGGACTATTCTGCGGCTCCGCCGGCTTAGGCCGCTGCGGACTAACCTCGCCGGTTGGCTGCTCAGGTGGGACCAGATCACTCATACCGAGCCCCTGTGGGGCAAATCATCAGCTGCAGCCATCATATCATATGTGACGCCTTGCTGTAATTTCACTGAAAAGGGCGCGGGAGGTACTGCTAACGGTCGGCTGTCTCCGAAACTTGGGCCCCCTCCTGCGGGTCGAATGAGACCCGTTGAGGGGTGTCAGATTTTTTCTTGGGACTTCTCCGCGCATATCCTGAGCCTCGATGTGACCTCCGCGTGCGTCAATTTGGGACGGTTCCGTTCGCGTGGGATCGCGCTCGTTACGTTCAAGCCGTTCCTAGTGCGAAACTGGTGTGGTATGCGAACGTCAGTCGAACGGCTGGCCTCCAGCGCAAGCACGGAGACTAGGCATGGCTTATAAGCTTGTTTACGCAACCGTGCGCGATGATCATCCGCGCAAGGTCATTCACGCCATCCGGGTCGTCGATACGCTGCTGGAATTCGAGGAGATAGAAGAACTCGCCGCGCGCATGCGCGCTCATACGCTCGCGAAGCACGGCGAACAGGAACCCGCGATCGTCGTGGTGCAGGGTGATACTAAAGAGACGTTGCGCCTTTTTGGCGAGCCCTACGCGGTCGCTCGCGTGCGCGCTGCGATGTTCAACGCAGCGATCCGCTGGAGCCAATTTATCCTTTGAACACAACTGGTCGAACTATTCGACGTTTATCGTCGGCAAACCCTGCTCGACGCGTCCAATAATGCGCGCGAACGGGTAGCCGTCTTCGACGATCCGCCGCACGATTGCTTCTGCCTCAGTCGCATCGCAGGCGATCAGCAGGCCGCCCGATGTTTGTGGATCGGTGAAGAGTTTCCGCTGCCACTCCGAAAAATCGGGGCGGAGCTTGACGCCATCTCCATAACTTGCCCAGTTGCGGGTGGATGCCCCCGTAGCGAAGCCTTGCCGGACCAGTTCGGCAGCCTCCGGCAGGAGAGGAACGCTTGCCGCCTTCAAGACAATAGTAACATTCGATCCGCGCGCCATCTCCATGGCGTGTCCGAACAAACCGAAACCCGTCACATCTGTCATGGCGTGGACCGAAGCGTCCTTTGCAAGCGCCGCTCCGACTCGATTGAGCAGCGTCATCGACCCAATCATGTCCGCATAGGCAGGTGCCGATAACGCGCCCTTCTTGAAGGCCGCGGCGTAAATTCCGACGCCCAGTGGTTTCGTCAGGATGATGGCATCACCCGCCCGCGCGTCCGCGTTGCGGCGTATGTCCTTCTCCTTGCAGGTTCCTATGACGGCGAGACCATAGATCGGTTCGGGAGAGTCAATCGAATGACCTCCTGCGATGGGGATGCCGGCCGCGGCGCAGACGGCAGATCCGCCGGCGAGAATCCTCGCCGCGATCTCGGCGGGCAATTTGTCGATCGGGATTCCAAGGATCGCCAGGGCCATGATCGGCGTGCCGCCCATGGCATAAACATCGGAGATCGCGTTGGTCGCGGCGATCCGCCCAAATTCATAGGGGTCGTCCACCATGGGCATGAAAAAATCCGTGGTGGCAATCACACAGGTGCCGTTGTCAAGCTTCCAAACCGCGGCATCATCGCCCGTCTCGGTGCCGACCAGCAGTTGCGCGAACGGCTGAGCTGCCGGCTGACGGCCGAGCAGCTGCTGCAGAACGGAGGGCGCAAGCTTGCAGCCGCAGCCGCCACCATGCGCAAGGCTGGTAAGACGCAGATCTACAATGTTCATGTGGCCAACTCACGGATGCTTGTTGCAGGGTTGCCGTCGGACGCGCGAAGGACCAGAACGAAACGAGAGGAGGGGCTCGTGACGGCCTCAGCGCTGTTTTACGATTCTGAAAATGTAGAGTTCGCCGGCGCGCGCCTGCGCGCTCAATGCATGTCCGGTTTGATTGACGAAGGCTGGGACGTCGATCACGGTGAGCGGATCGGTACATTCGAGAACCAGCGTACCGCCGAGCGGAATGGTGCGCAGCGCTTTCTTGGCACGCAACACTGGTTGCGGGCACCGTAAGCCGCGAAGGTCGAGCACAATCTCGTTGGGTTGCAGGGACGTAATCGGTGGATGGGGCATTACAAAGCCGCAGCGCCTCCCGCGTTTCGAGCGAGCGCGTCGTATGCCCACATCGTACGCCCCGAAACTCGGGAGCCAACCTGAAGGTCACGCCTCAATACTGCAAGACAGCACAACCTGCGTCAACATGAATCGGCATGTTCGCGGATGCGACCAAGCGTAGCTCTAAACCGTTTCGCGATTGCGGAATGCGGGTCTGTGGGCTCATGGTGGACAACCCATAGGCTTTGGCTATGTCTCTCAGCCCATGGCAGCCGGTGCTCTGCGAATGGGAGCTGCGGCCGACAACAGATGTCAAGGTGTCGCGGGCTTTTGGCATCGGCTGCTTGCATCGAATCCGGCTTTGACTGAGAATGGCCAAACGCGCTCTTGGGATTCCAATCGCTCAATGTATGCGGCAAGTGCGTCCCCCCTGTGGGGCTGTGATCTCGGAGGAGAAGCAGCGATGAACATGGAGCTATCGCGGCGCCAATTCGTGAAAGGCGCCAGCGCGGGCATGGTCAGCACGACCCTTGGTGCACTTGGTTTCGGTGGAATTGAGGCAGCCCTTGCGGCGTCGATACGCCCATACAAGCTGTCCGGCGTGACCGAAACCCGCAATACCTGCACGTATTGCTCGGTCGCCTGCGGCATCATCATGTATTCCAAGGGCGACCTTGCGAAGGGTGAGCAAGCGGACATCATCCACATCGAGGGCGACGCCGATCACCCGACCAATCGCGGCACGCTTTGCCCGAAAGGCGCAGCACTCCTCGATATGGTGCATGCCCAGACGCGGACGAAATACCCGCAGATCCGCAAGCCGGGCTCGGACAAGTTCGAGCGTGTGTCTTGGGAGGTCGCGCTCGATCGCATCGCGCGGCTGATGAAGGACGATCGCGACAAGAACTTCATCGCCAAGAGTGCCGATGGCGTCACAGTCAATCGATGGCTGACTACCGGCTTCCTTGCGGCCTCCGCGACCACCAACGAAACGGCATGGGCGACCTACAAGGTTGTTCGCAGCGCCGGGATGCTGGCGTTCGATAATCAAGCGCGTGTTTGACACGGCCCTACGGTAGCCAGTCTGGCTCCAACATTCGGCCGCGGCGCAATGACGAATTCGTGGACTGATATCAAGAACACGGATCTCGTCGTCATCATGGGTGGCAACGCCGCCGAGGCTCACCCGTGTGGGTTTAAGTGGGTCACGGAGGCCAAGGCCAACCGTGGTGCCAGGCTGATTGTCATCGATCCGCGCTTCACGCGCTCGGCATCAGTTGCCGATGTCTACGCTCCGATTAGACAGGGCACGGACATCGCATTCCTGCTCGGCGTCATCAAGTATTGCATCGATAACGACAAGGTGCAGTGGGACTACACGAAATCCTTCACCAACGCGCCTTACATCGTAAAGGAAGGCTTCGCCTTTCAAGACGGACTGTTCACCGGCTATGACGAGGCCAGGCGCGACTACAACCGGTCGACATGGGAATATGAGCTTGGGCCGGACGGCTATGTGGTCGTGGATGCCACGCTGCAGAACCCGCGCTGCGTCTGGAATCTGCTCAAGCAACACGTTTCCATCTATACGCCCGAGATGGTCGAACGAATTTGCGGCACGCCGAAGGACAAATTCCTGAAGGTGGCCCAGATGATCTCCGAGACCTCATCGCCGACCAGGACGATGACCTCGATGTACGCGCTCGGCTGGACCCAGCACTCCAAGGGATCGCAAAACATCCGTGCGATGGCGATGTTGCAGCTTATTCTCGGCAATATCGGCGTGCGCGGCGGCGGCATGAATGCGCTGCGCGGCCATTCCAACATCCAGGGTCTTACGGACATCGGGCTGATGTCGAACCTGATCCCAGGCTATCTGACGATCCCGACCGAAAAAGAGGCTACTTTCAACGCCTATATGTCGACGCGCGGCTTCAAGCCATTGCGGCCCGATCAGATGAGCTATTGGCAGAACTACAAGAAGTTCTTCGTCAGCTTCCTGAAGTCGATGTGGGGCGACGCTGCGACGGCGGAGAACGACTTCGCCTACGACTATCTGCCCAAGCTCGACGTGCCGGGTTACGATGTCCTTCGTGCCTTCGACATGATGCATCAGGGTAAGTTGAACGGGTACTTCTGCCAGGGCTTCAATCCCCTGCTGTCGTTCCCGAACAGAAAAAAGGTCACCTCGGCGCTTTCCAAGCTCAAGTTCCTCGTCGTCATGGATCCGTTGCAGACCGAGACTGCGCGGTTCTGGGAGAACCATGGCGACCACAACGACGTCGAAACCTCGAAAATTCAGACAGAAGTAATTGAGCTTCCCACTACCTGCTTTGCTGAAGACACCGGTTCGCTGGTGAATTCCGGCCGCTGGCTGCAGTGGCACTGGGCGGGCGGCACGCCTCCGGGCGAAGCCAAGCACGATACCTGGATCATGGCGCAGATCTACATGCGCCTGAAGGCCTTGTATCAGAAAGAGGGCGGTGCGGTTCCCGAGCCGATTGTCAATCTGTCCTGGAGCTATAAGGATCCAAACGAGCCCTCGCCAGATGAACTGGCGAAGGAGCTCAACGGCGCCGCGCTGGAAGACATCACGGACCCAAACGATCCGACCAAGGTCCTGATCGCCAAGGGCAAGCAGCTCCCGGGCTTTGCGGCGATGCGTGACGACGGCAAGACCAACGGCGCGTGCTGGATTTACTCCGGAAGCTACACCGAAGCGGGCAATCAAATGGCCCGCCGCGACAACAGCGATCAGGACGAGACCGGTGCCTTCTCCAAATGGGCTTGGTCGTGGCCCGCCAACCGCCGCATTCTTTACAATCGCGCGTCGGCGGACATCAACGGCAAGGCCTGGGATCCAAGCCGAAAGCTGATCGAATGGGACGGGACGAAGTGGTCCGGCTATGACGTGCCTGACATCGCACCTGGCGCCAAGCCGGGCGTGGTCGGCCCCTTCATCATGAACCCCGAGGGGACGGCACGCTTGTTTACGCGCGGCATGATGCGTGACGGGCCGTTCCCTGCCCATTACGAGCCGTTCGAATCGCCGGTCGTCAACGTGACCGCGCCAAAGGTTCGCGGCAATCCGGCCGCGCGCGTATTTAGGGGAGACATGGAGCAGTTTGGCAACGCCAAGGAGTTTCCCTTCGCGGCAACGTCCTACCGGCTCACTGAGCATTTCCATTTCTGGACCAAACACGCCCAGATCAACGCTTCGTTGCAACCCGAATTCTTCGTCGAGATTTCGGAGCAGCTCGCTAAGGAGAAGAACATCCAGTCGGGTGCGTGGGTCCGGGTCTGGTCCCAGCGCGGATCGGTGAAAGCGAAAGCCGTGGTGACGAAGCGCATCGTTCCGCTGACCTGCGACGGCAAGACGGTCCACATTGTCGGCATCCCCCTACATTGGGGTTTCACCGGCGCAGCAAGGAAGGGGTTCGGGCCAAACTCGCTGACGCCTTACGTTGGCGACGCCAACATCGAAACGCCCGAATACAAGGCGTTCCTCGTCGATATCGAGCCCATTGCCGGGCCGGTGGCATAGGGAGGCACGCACATGTTTCCTCCGCTTCCCAACCCCCCGGTCCAGCCGATGCCCGCCAAATTTGGTGAGCAGGATCTGGTTCGTCGTTCGGCATCGAATGTGGCCCCGCCGGCGCGGCAGCTCACACAGATGGCCAAGCTGATCGATACCTCCAAGTGTATCGGTTGCAAGGCGTGCCAGGCTGCGTGCCTTGAGTGGAATGACTTGCGTGAGGAAGTCGGCTTCAACCATGGCGTCTTAGATAACCCACTCGATCTCACGCCGTCCAGCCTGACCGTGATGCGGTTCAGCGAATGGATCAACCCTGAAACGCAGAATCTCGAGTGGCTGATCCGCAAGGACGGCTGCATGCATTGCGCGGATCCGGGCTGTCTCAAGGCGTGCCCGGCGCCTGGCGCAATCGTCCAGTACTCCAATGGCATCGTCGATTTCGATCACGACAAGTGCATTGGCTGCGGATACTGCATCAAGGGATGCCCCTTCAACATTCCGCGCATCTCGAAAGTCGACAACAAGGCGTACAAATGCACGCTTTGTTCCGACCGTGTTGCCGTCGGACAAGGCCCGGCTTGCGCCAAGGCCTGCCCGACACAGGCGATCGTGTTCGGCACCAAGGAAGAAATGAAGCAGCATGCGGAAGACCGCATCAAGGATCTCAAGTCGCGCGGCTTCGTGAATGCCGGCCTCTATGATCCGCCCGGCGTCGGCGGCACGCATGTCATGTACGTTCTTCACCACGCTGACAAACCGGAGATCTACGCAAATCTTCCGAAGGATCCGCGGATTAGTCCGATCGTCGAGGTGTGGAAAGGCGTGACCAAATATGCGGGCATGGTTGCTATCGGCGCTTTTGCGGCGGTCGGCTTTTTGCATCACTTGATCTCCGGGCCAAATCGAGTATCCGATGAAGACGAACAGAATGCCGAACGTCTGACAGGAGGCGGGTCATGACCGCCTATGATGTCGAGCCGGGCGATCAGATCCATGCCGGTCATCCGGTCACGGTCGATCGCTATACCAAGTCAGCTCGAATCAACCACTGGATCACGGCGACATGTCTCGTGTTGCTGGCATTGTCGGGGCTGTCGTTGTTCCATCCGAGCCTGTTCTTTCTGACGGGATTGTTTGGCGGGGGGCAGCCGACCCGCATCATTCACCCCTGGATCGGTGTCCTGCTGTTCTTCAGCTTCTCGGGCCTTTTCATCCGGTTCTGGCGGGCGAACCTGTGGCGACGGGAAGACGGGACGTGGCTCGCGCAGCTTCGTGACGTTCTTGCTGCCAACGATGACAAGCTGCCAGAGGTCGGCAAGTACAATGCTGGCCAGAAGACGGTGTTCTGGGGCATGTCATTCCTGATTGTGGTTCTGATTGCGAGCGGCCTTGTCATCTGGGACCAATATTTTGCCGCGTACACGACGATCGATCAAAAGCGTCTGGCGGTGCTTATCCATGCGCTGGCAGCGGTCGTGATCATCTGCGTCTGGATTGTCCACGTCTATGCGGCGATCTGGGTGCGCGGCACCGTCAGTGCGATGACGCGGGGCCGCGTAACCGGCGGATGGGCTTGGCGCCATCATCGAAAGTGGCTGCGCGAACTGGTCGGAGGCAGGCAAACTCGCTCGTGATGAGCGCTCTTCTGGCGTATGTTTGATGGAGACTAAGGCGGCACGTGGCCCGGAGGGTTCGTGAGGTTAATCGATGAGTAAGGTTGGAGCGCCCCGGCACGACCCTGTGCCGATCGGCGAGATCGCTGAGCCGCCGTTCGCGCGTCTCCCCGATCCGTCAACGCTGTTCCAGACGCGGTCGGAACGCTTTCAGCACTTGTCCGCGCAGCACCAGTTGGCTCCTTTTCTCCGGTTTCTGTCGGGCATTTCGTTGTGTCAGCATCAGTTGCAGGAGGGGCTGCCGGATGCTGATCTTCCCTCGGACGACGACCGCAAGCGCGCCCGGCACCATGCAATGCCGCCGCTCGACCGCGGCCGCTTCGCGGCTGACGCTGCATTCGATACGACGCTCAAGCGCTTGCTTCAGCTGGCATCCGGGATCGATATGCCGGACACCGCGCGGTCTGCGCTGACCCGCGTCACTAAAGCAGACCCGGCCACGCGCATCGCGATGACCCGGGCGGTGCTGGCGGATGAGATCCCCGTCGAGGCGATGGCGGACCATGTCTTCATGGCTGCGGCGCTGCAGGTTCATTACGCGCGCATCGCCTCGAGGCTCGATGCAAGGACACTCGTTCCCGTCGCCGACGGTGCGTGCCCGTGCTGCGGCGGCGCGCCGGTCGCATCTATGGTGGTCGGCTGGACTGGCGCACACGGCTCGCGATTTTGCACCTGCTCCCTGTGTGCGACACAGTGGCATTACGTGCGGATCAAATGCACCCTGTGCAGCTCGACCAAGGGCATTGCCTATCGCGAAATCGAAGGAGGGGATGGCACGATCTGGGCCGAGACCTGCGAGTCGTGCCATGGCTACGTTAAAATCCTGCACCAGCACAAGAATCCCGATCTTGATCCGGTCGCCGACGATGTCGCCAGCCTGGGTCTGGATCTGCTGCTGCGGGAGGGCGATTATAGGCGAGGCAGTTTCAACCCGTTTTTGCTCGGCTATTGAGGTGAGCGATGGAACGTGCCGCAACTGCCGATTTGCGCAAGCTTCCCGCCGTTGATGAGGTGCTGAGGGCTACCGAAGCGGCAGATGCGATCGAGCGCTTTGGACGGCCGGCGGTCGTCGGCGCTGTGCGCCGTGTCATGCTGGAATCCCGAGCCAATGGAATCGTCCCGAAAAGTGCAGAAGATGTAATGCACGCAGCGCTGATGGAGCTCGAGGTTCAGGAAGAGCTCAAACTGCGGCCCGTTTTCAATCTCACTGGGACCGTTCTGCACACGAATCTCGGCCGCGCGCTTCTCGCCGAACCTGCGATCAAGGCTGCCGTAACGGCCATGCGATCGGCCGTCGCGCTCGAGTTCGAGCTTGAGGACGGCCGGCGCGGCGATCGCGATGATCACCTGCGCGGCCTTTTGTGCGAGCTCACGGGGGCCGAGGATGCCACCGTCGTCAACAACAACGCGGCCGCCGTTCTGCTCGTTCTGAACTCGCTGGCGTATCGGCGGGAGGCCATCGTTTCGCGCGGCGAGCTGATCGAGATCGGCGGATCCTTCCGCATGCCTGAAATCATGTCGCGTGCGGGCGCCAGGCTGATCGAAGTCGGAACCACCAATCGCACCCACGCGAAAGATTACCTCGGGGCGATCGGCCCCAAGACTGGCATCGTCCTCAAGGTTCACACATCGAACTATCGGATCGAAGGCTTCACCAAGGAGGTGGGCGCTCGCGAACTGGCGGCGCTGTCCGCTCAACACAAGATTCCCATGGTGCATGACCTCGGGTCCGGGACGCTGGTCGATCTCACGCGGTTCGGCCTGTCGCACGAACCGACAGTCGCCGAGGCCATCGCCGACGGCGCAGGCCTGGTGACCTTCTCGGGCGACAAGCTGCTCGGCGGTCCACAGGCGGGGTTCATCGTCGGCCGCAAGGATCTGGTCGCCGCCATCAATCGCAATCCGATGAAGCGCGCGCTGCGTCTCGACAAGATGCGGATCGCGGCGCTCGAGGCGACGCTCAAGCTTTACCGCGATCCCGACAGAATTGCGCAGCATCTGCCGACGTTGCGGCTGCTGTCGCTAGCCAAGGCCGAGATCGAGGCGCGCGCGCACCGGCTGTTTCGCCAGGTGAAGGCGGCAGTCGGTCCGTCGTTCACGATCGAGATCGTGACGTGCGAGAGCCAGATCGGTTCGGGGGCGCTTCCACTCCTCACCGTGCCGAGCGCCGGTCTTGCGATTCGTCCGGCAGGGCGCAGAGGCGGACGTCTATTGAAGCGCCTGGCCGCAGGATTACGTTGCCTCAAGATCCCCATCGTCGGCCGAATTGAGGATCAGGCGTTGGTGCTCGATCTGCGCTGCCTTGATGATGAGACCTCCTTCACAAGCAATATTGCCTCGCTCGATCTTTCGGAGAAAGGCAATGAGCGCACATAACGCTCTCGCGGACGTGTCCGGCGCGCATCCAGAGGCCGATCAAATGGCCGTGGCCCGCAAAGCATTCGAGAGAGGGGATTATTCGACGGCACTCGAGATTTGGGGGCCTCTCGCCCATGCTGGAGTAGCGCAGGCGCAAGCCTATATCGGAGCCTGTTTTGTCGAAGGCTGGGGGATCGAGCGGGATTTCGCGCTGGCGGCGCGCTGGCTGACGTTGGCAGCAGACGCCGGGGATCCGGACGGACAGCGCAATCTGGCTGCCCTCTATTTCAGGGGCGATGGTGTGAACCAGGATTACAAGCGTGCCGCTTCGCTTTACCGCAGGGCTGCCGAGGCCGGCGATGGCCCGGCGCAGGACATGTTGAGCTGGATGCTGCTGGAAGGCGAAGTCATCGTCCACGACTATGCCGAGGCTCGAAAGTGGGCGCTGGCCGCCGCCGAACAGAACATCGCCTCGTCCATGACGCGGCTTGGAATGATCTATCACAACGCGCTCCGGGTCGAACGCGATCCAGGGTTCGCCGCTCACTGGTGGCGACGTGGCGCCGAACGCGGCGACGCAGATGGTCAGGCGATGCTCGGGGCCGCTTGTTATCTGGGAGCCGGCGTTGAACGCGATCCGCGCCAGGCGATGGTCTGGCTGTTGCGGGCCAGGGCTGGCGAAAGCAAGTTGGCGTCACAGTTCCTCAACGCAGTTCGCTCCATGCTCACTGAGGCCGAGATCACGGAGGCGGAACAGCGCGCGGCGTCGCCACTGCCCGAACCATCGCCATGATCATCGGGACCGCCGGCCATATCGATCACGGTAAGACCTCCCTGGTGCGTGCGCTCACGGGCGTCGACACTGACCGCTTGAAAGAGGAAAAAGCGCGCGGCATCTCCATTGATCTGGGCTTTGCGTACCTGCCCGCCCCGAACGGATCGGTGCTCGGATTCGTCGATGTTCCGGGGCACGAGAAGTTCATTCACAACATGCTGGCTGGGGCAGCGGGGATAGACTTCGTGATCCTGGTCGTTGCCGCCGATGACGGAATCAAGCCGCAGACGCTGGAGCACCTGGCGATCGTCGATCTGCTTGGAATAGAGAAGGGCATCGTCGCGCTGACAAAGGTCGACCTGGCCTCTCCGCCGTGGCGGGCAAAAGTCTCGGCGGACATTGCGCGGCTATTGAAGGGGACGGGGCTGGCCGACGCGACGATTGTCCCGGTCTCGACGGTCACGGGAGACGGCATCGCCGAGCTGCGCGAGCATCTGTTCGATGCGGCCCGGAGAATCGGCTCTCGCGCTGCGTCGGGTCGTTTCCGTCTCGCCGTCGACCGCTCATTCACCCTCACCGGCGTTGGGACCGTGGTAACTGGTACCGTCTTGTCGGGACAGATCTCGAGCGGGGATCGCGTGATGGTTTCACCATCCGGCATCACGGCCCGCGTGCGTTCTATCCATGCCCAGAACCATCCGTGTCCTCGCGGCGTCGCCGGTCAACGCTGCGCCCTCAATCTTGCGGGAGACAGCATCAACAGGGACGCCGTTCGCCGGGGCGACATGGTTGTCGACCCGGACCTGCACGCGCCAACAAACCGGATCGACGCCGATCTGCGCCTGCTTGCCTCGGAGCCAAAACCTGTCGGCCAATGGATGCCGCTCCGCGTGTTTCACGCTTCCACCGACGTTGGCGCCCGCGTGGTGTTGCTGGATGATTCTCCACCGGCCCCGGGAAGAAGCGGACAGGTCCAGTTGGTCCTGGACCGGCCGATCGCCGCGGCGGCCGGAGATCGTTTTGTGGTTCGCGATACCACTGGCCAGCGTACGATCGGGGGCGGGACATTTCTGGATTTGCGTGCGCCGGCCCGCAAGCGCCGGACCCCGGAGCGGCTTGCCCAGTTGCGCGTTCATCGGCTTGGCGATCCCAAAGTGGCATTGGCCGCGATGCTTGAAATCGCGCCGCGGTTTGTCGAACTCTCCGCCTTCGCGCGTGACCATGCGTTGTCGGAAACCTGGATAAAGGAAACCCTCGAGCGGTTGTCCATCGTCACGGCGCCGACAGCCGACGGCGTATTTGCCATGTCGGCGCCGGTATGGCTCGAGCTCAAGCGGATGTTGCTTGCAAAGCTGCAGGCATTTCATGCCGACAATCCCGATTTGCAGGGCTTGGGTCTTGAACGGTTGAGATTGCAGCTTGAGCCCCGCCTTCCGGCGCAAGCATTGCTTGCTGTTCTTCACGGACTTGTACGCAGCAAACACATCGCCTTGGACGGCGCGTGGGTCCGTCTCGCCGGCCACGAAGTCCGATTGACGACTGACGACGAGAGGCTCTGGACGAGGATCGCCCCGTTGCTGTCCGGTGCCGAACGATTTCGTCCGCCACGCGTCCGCGATACCGCGACGTTGCTGGGGCTGCGCGAAGCCGATGTGCGGCGGTTGCTGAAGCTGGTTGGACGCATGGGGAAGGTCGATGAGGTCGCGCATGACCATTTCTTTCTCCGTGCAACGGTGGCGGAGATGGTCGGGGTCATTGTCGATCTGAGCGGTACTCAGCCGCCTGGACAGTTCACGGCCGCGCAGTTTCGCGATCGGGTCGACAACGGCCGCAAGGTTGCGATCCAGATCCTCGAATTCTTCGATCGTCATGGCGTGACGCTGCGTCGGGGCGACCTGCGCCGCATCAACAAATATAGGCTCAACCTGTTTCGCGGACCGTCCGCGGACGAGCCGCACGACATCCAGGCTTCAGGAGGAGAAGCGTCCCCGGTGGGGCGTCCGGACTTCAAATCCGGGAAGGGCCGCGAGCCGGTCCTTGGTGGGTTCGACTCCCTCTCTCTTCCGCCACGTTAGAATGGAAGACATCATGGGCCCTGCGCAATCCTATCTCGACGCGCTCAAGCTCTCGGCCGAACGCTGCGCCGCGGCAGAGGACGAGTTTCGCCGCGGGATCACCGAACGAACAAGACAGCTGGAGAAGGAGCGCTCATTTGCATTTCGAAGATTGAACCTGATGAAGGAGATCTCCGCCGCCATTGCAGGAGCCGAAAGCGAGGAAATCGCGATGGCTGCCGCAACCGCAGCGCTGCGTGCGAAACTGGGATGGGTGAGCGACAGCGAAGCTCGCATGCAAGTCGTGTCCCGCTTTGCAACAGTGGCGCAAGCCATGTTTGCCGGCCTCGCGCCCTCCGAAAGCGATGACGAGGCGAAGCCCGACGTGATCAAGTCGCTGGCCGCCTTCGAGGCGTGGTACGCGGAGACGCATCCGCATCCGTTCTGGTTCCTGTTCGAGAATTACATGCCGGAGACGCCCGTTGTCGATTTCTGAGAGAGATACTCTCGCCAGCGATTTCGACCGATGGATATCGGCGGAGTTTGCAAAGAGCGGACCATTCACGGCGTTCGCCGTGCTCATCGAGATCGCCGGCAGCAGGGTAGCCCCGCTGTGTTCGACCTATTTCAACGTCATCGGGGATGAAGTCGACTGGGGTGAGATCACGGTCTTGTTTGCGGGCTCCGGACAGCAATGGGACGGTGCGGCGTTTTTTCCGCAACGCTCAGCCGGCGGCGGTCCGCTGGACAATCCCAATGCGCGCCTGGGACTGCGAAAGCTCGAAGAGCGGCTCGATGATAACCATCTGGTGCTCAATGAGGGTCACTTCTTTGACAAATGGGGCCGCAGGATGAAGATCGAGGAAGTCGAGCAATGATTGTGGCTTGGCACCGTTCCTTTGAACCAGACGCGGCTTGATCGTGGCCCAACGTCTGCTCATCATTCTCGTGAACACCGATCCGCGCAATGTGGAAGAACTCGGCGCGCCCTTCTACTACGCGGCGGTTGCTGCCGCGATGGATTACGAGGTCGATGTGCTTTGTACCGCCACGGCGGGCAAACTGATGTTCGTAGGCGTCGCGGAGAAACTGGTCATCAAACAGGGGCAGCCCAAGACCGTCTACGACTGGATCAAGGAGGCCCATGAGCACGGGGCACGCTTCTGGGCGTGCCCGGCCAATCTCGAATTGTTCGACAAGAGCGAGGCCGACCTTGTTCCGGAGTGCGGGGGCGTTATGGGAGCTGCTGCCATGATTCAGTCCGTGATGGACGGTCAGTGCCGGGTTCTTACTTTCTAGAGAGGCATCCGCGTGACACCAGGCCAGGACGCCGAGTTTCCGGAGCATCTGCTCTACGACATCGAGAACCAGGTTTGGTACGAGCCGCTCGCGGACGGAACGATTCGTGCGGGCTTCACCCGATGGGCGGCGGATTTGATGGGCGAGGTGCTCGTCGTTACGCCCAAGCGTCTGTACTTTGACTTCGAGAAAGACCGATCTCTCGCTGTTGTCGAGGGCGGCAAATGGGTCGGCGCGGCGCTGGCCGCGTTCGATGGCGTGGTCGTCGGCCACAATCAATTGCTCGAGCGCAAGCCGGAACTTCTAAATCAGGATCCTTATGGTCAAGGCTGGATGGTGTTGGTTCGCCCGAAGGGAGAGGATTGGCGCCACGGTTTGGTTAGCGGGGCATCGATAAAGCCGGCGTTTGACGCCTGGATTGAAAGGGGCTCGTACAAGGATCGAAGCAGCTAAAGTCGCTGCCCATGCAGACGTCGCACAGGACTTGGCGCATGAACCGAAAGGGGGCCGGTTTTCGGAAAATGCTCCATCAATAATCGAGCCTCCGCGGCACCGAAAACGATTAATCTTGCCTTCATCCGTTCCTCACCTAAAGTATGCTCATCAAGAGGACGGAGTCTCCGAGACCGTCAAGGCTGACGTCTCACGCGTCGTCTGGAAAGGGGGGGTTGCAATGAAGCGACAAGACCTTTCGAAGCTGTCCGCTTGGTTTGTTGCCTTTCGCCGGGCCTCCCGTGTTCGGGAGCCAGCGCAGGATACCGCGACCGAAACCTCACCAATTCTTGTGTTCGTTGCCGTCTCTCTTTTCTTTGATGCTGACGATCCTGGAGATTGATCTACACCGTGATGAGTTGCGGCTACTGGGCATCATCCTCGGCGAGGACGGCATCGATCCGGTGGTCAAGGGTCCGTAACGCCGACGCATCTTTCCTTCGTTCGCCAGCCGGCGAGAGTATCCGCACCAGGACAATTGGGGACGGTTGCCTGCTCTCGCGTGACGTGCGTTGCTGCGGGGCGCTCTGCGATTCTTGTCGCCAAGCCCACGGATCGAATTGCGCCACGAAAGCCGGTAGCGTGTGTACAGGTCCGGCAATGGTCCCAGTGGAACCGGGGCGCTTATCCTCACCACGTGATGCACTTCACAGAGGAACTCTGTCTACGGGAATAAGAGCCTCCATGTCAATTCGACAGGAGGTAGGTAGCCGTGCGAACGTGGAAAATAATCCTCGCGTGCATCGTTTTGAGCGCAGCCTCGATTTTCGCGCTCGCTCACAATGGTTCAAGAAACGTTGCGGGCGGCGGCACCACAGGCCTTGCCGCCAAGCAGACGCAGCCACAGCCACAGCAATCAACGTCTGTGGAGAAGGCCCCTGCCGATGCAAAGTCCGACAAAGAATACGGCTGGGGACCGTTCCGGACGACCGACTGGTGACGTGCTCCTAGACCAGCCTGCGAAGGTCTCCGAGTTGGACCGTGCACAAACGGCGGCTTTTGGCAGATTGTAAAAATGCCGCCTCGCGATAGCTGACCTTCGCTCGAACCGGACATCGGCAGCTACCGTGCTGTGATACACCATGTCGATCAGTATGCGGCAGCGCCAGTCAATAATCCCGTGCAGGCCCGCTATTTTTCCGGCTGCGCGCCCCAGCGGCCCTTAAAAGCTTGGCGGCTTCCACGAGTTGGTCGGCTAGGTGCTGTGCGGTGTCCTGTGTCAGCACGAAGCGAAATGGTCCGTGGCCGGTCCTGAACTCGAGCAGGAGCGCATCCCGCCGATCCGGCAGTATTCTGAGCGCTACTCCCGATACGGCGCGAAAATCGGGCTCTGACTTTTCTCCAAACATCTTTGAAGAACTTTCTAGCTTTTCCCGTAACCGCTTACAGCGGCTCCCGGAAAGATCAAACTTCAATTTTCAATCGAATGGAAGGGAGATTTCGCTATCAGAACCGTCCGCGGATCGTAACCTCTGCGATGTCCGCTTTCAGGAGTTGAGCCGACCAAGATCGAGCTGGGTTCGGATGTTTCGCTTGTGACCCAGGCTGCGTGAAAACGCTCTGTTTGATGTGATTCGCGCGATAAGATTCCCTGCGACTTTGCGGGGTATCTGATGAAGCGCTTTGTTGAAGGGCTGGATCGCGGGCAGAGCACACTGTTTCCGGCATCGCTCGACGATTATGTGACCGAGGATAACCCGGTGCGAGCGGTCGACGTGTTCGTCGACGGTCTCGATCTCGACAGGCTCGGGTTTGTCGGTGTCCAGCCACTCGATACTGGCCGCCCCAGCTATCACCCCGGTGTTGTGCTCAAGCTCTACATTTACGGTTATCTTAACCGGGTTCCGTCGAGCCGGCGCCTGGAACGGGAATGCCAGCGCAACATCGAAATGATCTGGTTGACCGGGCATCTAGCGCCGGACTTCAAGACCATCGCGGATTTCCGCAAGGACAATGGCAGGGCCATTCGTGAGGTTTGTCGCGAGTTCGTCGCGCTGTGCCGCAGGCTTGAACTGTTCAATGCAGCGAGCGTCGCCATCGACGGATCTAAGTTCAAAGCCGTGAATGCACGGGACAAGAACTTCACCGAGGCCAAGATGAAGAGGCGTTTTGAGTGGATTGATGAGAGCATCGCCCGCTACCTCTCTCAGCTTGAAACCGCCGATCGGCATGGCGATGCGGTTCCGGAGGTGAAAGTTGAGCGGTTGAAGGGCAAGATCGAGAAGCTCAAGGAGGAGATCGTCCGACTCAAGGCGATCAACGCGGAGATGATGAAGAACGAGGACAAGCAGATCTCGCTCTCCGACCCTGACGCACGCTCCATGGCGACAAGTGGCAAGGACACTGGCATCGTCGGGTACAACGTGCAGATTGCAGTTGATACGCAGCATCATCTTATCGTGGCTCACGACGTAACCAACGTGGGCAACGATCGCCACCAGCTCGCCACCATGGCCGGGCAGGCCCGTGCCGGGAGATGGCTGTCGAATCGCTCGAGGTGTTGCTGATCGCGGCTACTACGTCAGCGAGGAGCTTCGTGTCTGTGAGGAGGCGGGCATCACGGTTACATTGCCGAAACCGCTGACGTCAGAAGCCCCTGTGGGGCAAATCATCAGCTGCAGCCATCATATCATATGTGACGCTTGCTGTAATTTCACTGAAAAGGGTGCAGTGAGCTCCTCGCCGGCTTCCGTCGCGGTCTCGTGCCCGGACTGGGCCGGCCTCGGTTCAAGGCGCGCATGATCCCGATCCGGGCGAACATCGTCGGGCCGCCTTGCTCGGCCACAAGGATTAGCGCCTCCATCGCGGCTTGCCATTCGGGCGCATCGTGAACGGCCTTGGGCAGCGCGGCGAAGTACTCGCCGGCATCGCGCAGCGTGACCAGCTTGCGGCCGTCCGGTTTCCCCTATCTGCGCTGAACCGGAATGCCGGCTACGATTTCGCTTCGAACACAGACCAACTTGATCCGGGCATCACGATCAAGCTCAAGCTCTTGTCCTTCCGGACTCTGAGCCAAGTAAGCTTGGGCCTGCATGAAGCAGGTGGCCGGGCTGCCAAACTCAGTCGGCACCCGTATGATCGTGCTCGCATTGTAGCGCGTGCAGTCATCGGGATGCGGCGCAATCGAAGCGGAGCATATGAGGATGAGGGCGGTAAGCATAGCCTCGTCCGAAAATCGTTGGTGATGGTCAAATACACTTCAGTAGTAACTTCAAAACGAGATAGAGCCATTATATTGCATGGTTTTCCCGGAACGCAAGATTTGCGCCGTCTGGCTTGTGAGACCCATCTGAGCTAGCGGCTTCTGTCTTCAAGAGCCTCACGTAGGTCCCGCTCTCGCAGGCTTGCCATAATGAGCAGTCCGGGTGGTCAATCAAAACTTACCGGCTTCGTTGTGGTCGCTGATACATTCTGTTTCGCCATCACTTCGAGCATTGCTTCGAAGATGATGATCGGCAAGTAAATCACAAGCATAACTTTATCCTCCATGGTTTCTACAACCGGCCGGCTTTCAGGGCATGTTGCCCCTGCTCCTGGAATCCCAACTAGGATGCAGGCGATTGATATCGCGACCACCGATACGTCAATTGCGAGATACCGCCAGCAGGTCACGCCCGGTTCGATCAGGAGCGCATTGCATCGATCGCATGACAAAACCGCTACGCTCGCGGCGACGAGCAAGACGAAAAAGTAGCGACCACGTCCATGCTCAGAGTGAATGCGCCGATTCATGCACAGTCAAAAGCGATCGTGCTGGACCCAACAGTTTCAGCTCTGGCTGAGGATTCGCGGCAACAAATGCGCTTAGTATCGGCCCTATCGGCCGAATGCCGACAGGAGCAGCAGGCCAACAGCACACGCAGCCATAAGGAGTAAGTAGAGGCCCACGAGTATCCTCCCACTCTCACATGGTCGGAGATTAAACGCCGATTTTCGGCTTTCAAACGTTAGTTTGCCAGTTTTTCCCCAATGCAAATAAAGCCGTTGCATGAAAGGACCAGCTAAAGCGCTCATGCTGGCTGGCCTTGCCTGCAACGTTCTTCGGAATGCTGACCGTATTCGAGGTGGCGCAACCGCCAACGGCTGGCTGCGCACGCGCGCAGGCTGAGGCGGTGAACGACAAGGCCCGCCAGCGTGAGCCGGCGGGCCTGGGCACTCCCGGCGCTCTGATCCGCAATCGAACCGGCAGCCGGGAGCTCGGGGCTGGAATGCAAGCCGTGCCATGGCCGCTCTTATGTGGCAATGGGCGCTCCGGTAGTTGTACGGAATCCATTTTCGGAAAGGGGTGTTCTACTGTGAGAACACCGGAGAGATTTGAGTACCGATTTTTAGTTTGCCCGGGATGGCCGCAGTAGGGGCTGGAACCACTCTGCGGCCTTTTCCATTGAGCAGACGTTACACCACATACCTGCTGTCTTGCGCGCCGGCTCACGTATTTGATCTCATGGAGCCAGTCTGGGCCGTTGGGGACGACCGTCTTGGAGATCGGCGACGCAAACCCAATGTGCTTCATGGCAGTCCTTGTCGCCGACGGACGCGGCCCGGCGACGCCTGGCCCGCCTGCGGCCAATATGGGTTGGCGTAGCACGTCGCCGAGAGTCCCGACGCCGACGCCCGGCATTGCTCCAACGATGTATAGCTGCAGTCGACGGCGGTGAAGCCGCTCTGCCCCCACTTTTGGAGGCATACCGGATAATGGGGATCAACCGTTGAGCCGTGGCTGGGGCGCCCGCCGGGAGCATCGCCACCGCCAGGCCTGTCCAACGAAGCATGCGCATCGCTAGAACTCCAGCAGCGGTAGCAACAGCTGCACGCCAATTGACCGGCCGGTGAAGCGTTCGATGAACTCCCGCACGAGCTCGGTAACCTCATGCCCTTCAGCGACCCTCTGATCCAGTTCTTCGGCAACGTCCTCGGAGGCATCGCGCGACCAACCCTCCAGCGGATTGAAAGCCACTACGCGCAGGGATGGTCGTACTGACCTATGAGGAGGTCGCTGATCAGGGTCCGGTAATTAGTCCCGGGTTGGCGAAGGGGCGTTCGGCGGTGAGCTTCATGAGCCAGCTTTAGCGCGATTCTGGCTTGGGAAGATGCTCATCTCGCTGCCGCCCCTGAGAATGGAGCCGCGCTCGACGCACGCCGAGCAGACGAACCGCGGCTCGATGTCCGACAACCGCAGCTCGTCAGGCCAGCGGACGCGCTTAGCTCTTGCCGGGAGCTCGATAGTGGCTCGCTGCTTTGGAAGCCCTTTCGGCCACCTTTTTGAATTCCGCCCCGGTCCAAGCTCTTGCAGTTTTCACGTCAGATATTGTGCCCGCCGCCACCGCTGCCAACATTGCGGCGATGATGGATTCGGATTCTTTAGCCTCAGAAATGACCATGAAGTCGCTGTCACCGGTCGTGAAGTAAAAGCTGATAAGCTCGCCACCAGCACCCTCAATCAGCTTGCGCACAGCCGGCTCTCTGTCCTCGGGTGCGCTAACCAATCCCTTGGCATAACTCTCGGTGAAGCAACCACGTGTGACCAGCCTGATCATAACGCTCCTCCATTGCTTTTGAGTTTATTGCAACCAATACAATTCATCTCATCGACCCAGAGATTTTAGGCTCGCCTCGGGAGGTTTATTGAGATGGATCAATCCAACCGGAGAAATCCCATCCGTCGAACAGTGCGCGGGGCTTCGATTCCGCGCCCCAGAGCTCACGCTCCATCGCGGGATGGCTGTGGTGCCGACATTTTCTGCTGAGGCTGGATCGCGGCGCGGTTCTTAAAGTAGTCGAGGACGAACAGGCGTATCGCGGACGACAGATTGCCATGCTGACGGGTACAGTCGATCTCACCGACAAGCTCCGAGAGCGTCATGTTGCGCAGGCCGGAGATCCCCTTCATGCCGTTCCAGAAGTCCTCTTCCAGGCTGACGCTGGTCTTCTGACCTCCGACGACGATGGACCGTTTCACGACCGAGGATCTCATGGCTATTCCTCGCGCTCGACGGCCAGCCGAACAAGGTCCGATCCTGCAAACGAGAACGGCCCCGGCGCGCGAGGCTGGCTGGAGGCACACCGGAGCCGTCCCGCGCACCGCCGCGCGCAAAGCCACT
>NZ_AXAS01000010.1 GCF_000472925.1 Bradyrhizobium sp. Ec3.3 | reverse complement strand
GATTCGACGACGACGCCGGCCAACTGGTCTTGCCATCGGGCCAGAAAGCCGACGATCTTCGTGATGTCGTTTGCCAAGCGCTTCTGCGCCACGACCCGGTCGGCATCGTCGATAACAGCGACAACGCTGTTGTTGGAATGCAGATCAATCCCGCCGTACATCATCTTCGCCTCCTCGTGGCCTAAAGTGAATCGATGATTGCGAACTCACTTTAGCTCCACCGCCTTCTTGCTAGCGAAGGCCGGCTAGATGATCTTCAGTGCATTCGATCTCGGAAGCCTCAGTTAAATGCACTGTCAGCGTAATCCCATCTCCCATCCGATCCGTGGGTGCGCGAACGGTGATGGCCGCTGCAGCACGAGCTGACGAAATTGCGAGTATCCTACGAGATTGTCCTCCTGGTCTTGATGAACCGTTGAGGACGGTTGCTGACGATAAACATCGTCAAGAATAACGTGCCGGCCGAAGCCTCACTTCGCTTCCTTCTGTTGCTGGCTTTGCGTGAACTTCGTTCCCGGCGATGGTAGTGGCTTCCGCCCCAATCGAAAGATCCTGAGTTGCTCCAGATCTTGCTGGATGGGTTTTCCCCGGCGAAGCGAGCCGCATGTTCGATTTCCTCGCCCTAATCATCTGACGGGCCGGCTGAACCAACATCGGCTCGGCGGCGACCAAGGAGTTCAATCAAAGGACCAAGCATCATATGGCTATCGAGGCTTCAGGCGTATTGAATTATCAGAAACAACAGGTACGCCATTAAGCGATGCGCAAGCTTTCTGCTGCAATCTTACTTGTCGGCCCTTACGCTGGTGGCGCGATAGGCGCAGACCTGCCGAGAGCGCCGCAGTCGGCGGCGGTCGCTTCAGTCTACAAACGTACCGGCGTCTACATCAGCGGCAATGTCGCCAACAGCATTAGCCCTGCTCCGACAACACTCCACTGCAATGCAGACGGCTGTCGGCGGGGCCCGATCGGCGACAAGTGGCAACTGACTCCGGCAGTAGCTCCCGGGATCGAGACGGATGTTCAAGGCATGCGTTATTTTGACGAGGCAAAGGTCATTTGGAAGACCAAGGTGCCGTCCGAGGGCCAAGCTGACACGGTTGAGGGCGAACTGCTCCGCGCGGTTGAAAAACTACATCGCGAGGGCCGCGACAACGGCAATATCAACTGGGACGCCGGTTTTGAAATTCTTCTCGGCTACCTAAAATTACATCTCCTCGACGCCGGCGTTTATCCGGCTGACATCTTAGTAGCCACCAAAGGCATCCTCGATCAACTCTCCGATCCGGAGTATCCTGTTGTCGAAGACGGGCCTTACGACGAGCTCGCAGACCGCGTCGTTGAATGGTACCGGCACTACGGCAGTCAGCCTCATGTTCGCAATCCAAATCTCCACCGGTAGTGGGATCCGATTCTGCCTCTTAGTTGCGATTGAATTATTGTAGTCGTCCGCTAAACCGCTGCGGTAGTAAATTATCCAATGCGCATTATCGATCGTCTGTTCTCTTGCCTCGTTCTATTCCTTGGAATCGCAGCCGTCCCGGTGCCTCCCGCGCTCGCTGCCGAAACCTGCCCGTTCATCAGCGCCCAGGAGCTCGCCGGCGCGATGCCGGCGCTCAAATGGTCACTGATTTCAAATCAGGACGGCCGCGGCTGCATCTACCAGGGCGGACGCGGCGACACGATGATGCTGACCGTGTTCCGCAATCCCGACAAGGACCGCGCCAAGGAATTGTACGCGACCTTCGTCAAGACGCTTGGCGAGCGCATGCCGCTTAGTGCCGTGTCCGGGATCGGCGACGAAGGCCAGGGCGGAACGACCGCCGCCGGCGCGCAGCGCCAGGAGACCTCGGTCGTCGCCTTGTCCGGCGATTACATTCTGCAGATCAGCGTCTATCCGACCGGCCGGCGTGCCGACGAGGCGCTGCTCGGACCGCTCACCCAAGTCGCGCGCGTTGCCATCGGTAAGGTGAGCAAGACCAGCGAGCGGTTCGGCGATTGCGAATGGCTCACTGAAGCGGATGCCGACGGCTTTCTCGACAAGAGCACGCTGATGGTCCAGCGGACCGGCGCGGGCAGCTGCATGATGTTCGATCGCGAGGCCAACACCATGATCGTCGCGGTGATCGCGATGTCGCGCGACACCGTCATCAACATGATGAAACGCACGGACCCGTGCAAACACGTGGCGATACCCGAGCTCGGCAGTGAAGCGTTCGGCGAGCATTCCTGCACCAAGGGCAACGGCAACGCCGTCAACATCTATGTCTGGAAGAACGGCAGGCAGGCGTCGATCCTGTTCGCGCCGGTCAAGCCGCATCCGGAGTCCGGCTCGGTCGAGCGCCTGAAGGCGGTCGCCGCGCGAGTCTATGGAAAACTGTAACGGCGCCGCATGAGTGTTACGATCTGGTAAGGCATTTCGATCGGTGCGCCTTCAAGTTTCTTCGTCACGCTACTCCTCAGCCGTCTCCAACCAACTCGTCGAACGGATCGCCGAACTACAGTTTCATCGTAACCACCGTTGTCAGTCGCAGATGATCGCCGTTGCCTCGATCTCGACCCGTGCGGAAGCCGGCGTGAGACCAGCGACCTGAACGAGCGTGCTTGCCGGGCGAATTTGATCGAAGGCTTCAGAATGGGCGCGGACAATATGTTGAGTGTCGGCCATGTCGATAACGTACACCACGGTACGAACAACATGCTGCATCCCGGCACCGGTCTTGGCTAGTGCGTTGGCTATTGTCGCTAGCGCGGCTTTCGCTTGCATATAGGCATCGCCGCCTAGTTCCGGCGGACGCGCCGTTGTACCAGATACAAAGACTTGATTTCCAACGCGGACGGCTCGTGAGTAGCCATACGCGTCTTCAAAGGCGTAACCGGACGATGTGTTCTGCCTTGGCAAACGAGTTCTCCTGCACTGTCCGGTGGCTGCCGCGAGGCGAGACGCACATCAGCCCGCATCATGCACGTAGCGCATGCCGATGGCGAGCCGATTCCAAAGATTGATCATGCCAATGAGCATGGTGAGATCGACGATCTCTTTATCGGTAAATTGCTTTCGTAGTTCCTCGTAGTCTGCATCCGGCGCGTGCACCTCTGCGACCCTAGTGAGCGCCTCAGTCCATGCCAGTGCGGCACGTTCGGCCTGCGAATAAAGCGGCGATTCGCGCCATCCATTGAGAAGGTAGAGGCGCTGTTCGCTCTCGCCATTCTTGCGTGCATCCTTGCTGTGAACGTCGAGACAATACGCGCAGCCATTGATCTGAGACGCTCGCATCTTCACAAGATCGATCAAACCTCTCGGTAGCCCGCATCGAAGGATGTAGGCCTCTACCGCACGGAGTTTCGCGTAGCCCTCGGGCGCGGTCTCCACGGGTAGCAGACGTTCGGCATGCATAACCCTATCCCTTTTTCGTAGGTCGCCAATTCGTTGTCGAAAACAAACGCGAAGACCGAGACGATCGTAGCCATAGGGCGCCCTGTAAATTTCATCTTCCTCAGGTCACCACGTTCACAGCGAAAAACGATTTGCGAGTCTGCTGCTTTCCAAGCCACATGTGGCTAGAAGGGCCTGTAGTTGCATTGAAAGAACTGAAACAGATCGATGACCTCAGCGGCATGGTGTTGGTTGAGGTCAGCGATCAAGGCGTTGATCTCATTGGCGCCCGCGAACTCGGCGCTATAGGAACCATCGTTGTTTTTTTTCGATGCGGCCGACGCCCGGCAAGGATCGCACGAAAGCGAGCGCGCGCGCCTCGTCTCTGGTCGTGGGCCTGAATCCAATCTTTGCGCTGTTGCAGGGCGGATTGTTGGCGATCGCCGGATTGGCGGAAAGTGGCGAAGACCAAGCCCAGGCGAGCACAAGGCAAAGCGAACCCCAGGCTCCCAGCCGAAAGAAGCTGCCGGATCGCGTTTGCGAAAGGTCACCGCCGATACACTTGTTCATTTTGTTCCTATCCTGCGATTCCTGGTCAGTCAGCAACGGCTTTGCGGACACCCTTAGTCGCAAGCTGTCCTTTTCACGTTCGAACGGTCGCGCGACTATGTTGACGCGAATGACCGTCGCTGTCGTGCTTAGCGATGAGCCGTTGCATCGGAACGATGGTCGCAGGCCGTTCAGCACTTCGAGGTGCTTGCGCTCATCGGCGCCATGAATTCGCGCGCTGTCGCAGTACCGGTGATTGGATGGAGCGACGGGTGGCGACCTCATAGCGCCGCGGCGAAGCAATAGTGCCCGTCTTCATCGGCCGTGGCGCGCGATTTTCGGTATTGCATACCCTCGCCGCCTATTGGCGCGCAGGCATGGGCGCGTTGGATCGTCGATGCCTGAATGAGGTCGAGGGGCTCGACAATCCGACCGCCAAGAATATGACGGCCGCCGTACGCTGGCCCGCGATCAAAGAGCATCCCCTGCAAGGGCCGCCCGGTGGATTCGGACGAAGTCCTGGATGTGCTCCGGAACCGGCATGGCCTCGATGTCGCATCGCGTCTGGATTTCTTCCGCGAGCTCCCGCGAGACGTCCTTCGACCAGTGAGCATTCGGGTCGAAGGCAATGATGCGGATAGGATCGTTGAAATGACCGTCGACGAGACTGACGATGATGGTTTCGAGATCGGTTCGTTCGACCTCAAGTTTCCTCCGCGCGCGGCCGGGCGGTCCCGCTACGCTGTCGACGATCAGATAGACGATTGTGTCAGTCGCACTCCGATGAGCCGCACGTCGGTCGGTCATCGGCATCAAGCCATTTCCAGCCATACGCGTCTCCAATGCAGATAGAGCCGGTACTCTGTCCGGGCAGGACCAGCCTGAATTGATCCTGCGCAACGAAGCGTAGTCCGAACGACTACGGATACGCATCAGGACCAAAGTACGATCAGGACCAAAGTATGATGACGCGTCGATAGCCCTCAGTAAGATCGCCCCCGCCATTGAAGGGCCGGAGCGGCAATCGTGCACGCTAGCCGGCCCGGCGAAACCGGAAGGGATGCGATGCATGTTCGTGACCGTCGTTGCAGTTCTCTGCCATCTTGGTGGCCCCGCCGCGGGCAGTTGCGTCGAGGAGATCGTGACCGACAGCAGCATGACGCCCGACATCACGTTTCAGGAATGCATGAAAGGGGCGCAGGCGCCGCTTGCGAAGTGGATGGGGGAACATCCGCTTTATCACTCGAATTGGCGAATCGAACGCTACAAATGCGTACCGGGTCACTATGAGATCAAGGGCCAGGCATAGAGTGACGTGCCCCGGCGATCTCATAGACAAGAGACGAAGCGGATCAGCCGACTCTTGCCTCAGCCTGCGCGCTGGACGCGGAGTGTGAAGTTAGAGGACGTTGAAACGGAGTAGGCGCGCATCGCCGTCGGATCGAAGCGCTTGCGGCGTCGTGGTCGAGTTACAGGCAAGACTGCCGTGCTCCGAAACCATGACACCACGGCGAATGCACAGACCTTAGGCGTCGGCAGCGCTCGTCTTCTCGATCCATTCGGCCGGCCCCTGCTCCGGCTGCAGCGACGCGTCATTCGAGGCCATTTGATCCAGCGCACGCAGCAGCGCCGCGACCAGCGCAGGCTTGCGCAGCGGCTTTGCCAAAAAGTCCGACATCCCCGCCTCACGGCAGATCTTGACGTCTTCCGGGAAGGCGTTGGCGGTCAGCGCAATGACCGGCAGCAGCGCGAAGCGACCACCCGGCGCGCGGATCGCCCTCGTCGCGGCGAGGCCGTCCATCTCGGGCATACGCACGTCCATCAGCACGACGTCATACTCACCGTCCGCGGCGGCCTCGACCGCCTCGACGCCATCGGTCACGACGCGCAAGTCAACGTCGAATTCGCCGAGCATCTTGCTCACGACCATGCGGTTGACGGCGTCATCCTCCGCCACCAGCACCTTCAGGGGCCGATCGAGTGCCGCGATGCGGGTCTTGAGCTCGTCGGCCTCGTTGCGATCAGCCTCTTGGTCGGACACCAGCCCCTGGCTCCAGGGCAGTACCAGCGTAAAGCGGAAGGTGGATCCCTCACCCGGCGCCGAATTGACGCCGATCGTGCCGCCCATCTGCTCGATGATGCGCCGGGAGATCGCGAGCCCAAGTCCCGTGCCGCCGAAGCGCCGGCTGATCGAAGCGTCGGCCTGCGCGAAATCGGCAAAGAGCTGACCGACCTTCTCGTGCGCGATGCCGATGCCGCAGTCGGTTACGGTCCACTCGACGGTTGCGAGCAGGTCGCGGCGAGCCCGGCAGGTGGCTGATATCGTCACCTCGCCCGCATCGGTGAACTTCACCGCGTTGGAAGCGAGATTGAGCAGCACCTGCCTGATCCGCGCGACGTCGCCGCGCAGCGCCGGCGGCAGGTTCGGATCGAGCACGACTTTCACCGTCAGGCCCTTGGCCTTGGCACTGGCGCGCACGATTGTCGCAACCGTCTCGACCAGCGCCTGCGGCGAGAAATCGATTGCCTCGAACTCGAAGCGGCCGGCCTCCAGCTTGGAGAGGTCGAGGATGTCGTTGAGGATCCGCTGGAGATTGTCGCCGGACTCGCGGATCGTGGTGACGGCCTCGCGCTGCTCCGGATCGAGCGAGGTCTCGAGCAGCATGCTCGCAAGCCCAAGCACACCGTTCATGGGCGTGCGTATCTCGTGGCTCATCACGGCGAGGAAATTCGATTTCGCCCGGTTTTCGGCCTCGGCCTTTTCCGCGCGCCAGCGCTCGGTGACGTCGCGGCCGAAGCCGCGATAGCCGAGGAACTGGCCGTCGCGATCGTATGACGGCTTTGCCGTCAGCGACCACAGCCGCGCCTCGCCGCCGGCAACGACCTTGATGCTGATCTCGTGCAGCGGCTCGCTCTGCTCCATCAGGCCGATGATGTTGTAGGCGGTGCTCATGTCCTCAGGACAGAGCATGTCGAGCACGTCGGCGAAATGCGCGCCTTGCAGCAGCGGCAACGGCATCTGCGCGACCGCAGCGAAGCGCTCGGGCACGTGCACGAGATGCCCTTCCGCATCGGTCTGCCACAGCCAGTCGCTGGCGTTCTCCTGAAACTCCTTCAGCAAGAGCGAGATGATCTCGGTCTGCCGTTCGAGCGCGAGCTGCGCCTTGAGATTGCCGAGGAACAGATTGCCCTGCGAGACGATGTTGCGCGCCATGAAGAACGCGAACAGCAGCAGGAACACCGCGGTCACCAGATACGGCCCGCTGCCGCATAACAGCAGCGCTCCGGCGCAGGCGAGCGTCATGGTGGCGAGATAGACCAGGCCCGCGCGCGGGAAGGTCGAGAGCGTGAAGGCGCCGCCCGCGATCATCCCGACCATCAGGCAGGCCAGGATCAGCTGGCTGGTCGGCCCGACCTGGCTGAACAGCGCAAGCGGCAGCGTGCCCCATATCAACGCGAGGAAAAAAGCCTGCCGCATGATCTGCCGCGTGGCGCGCGGTGAGGCCTCCTGCGGCGGATGAACGCGAGAGCGCCGCCACGCGCGCAACGCCAGTTCGGCGGCGGCCGTGATCGTTGTTCCCCAGACGACGAGGAACACGTTCCAGCCCCTGCCCCAGAACAGGATCAGCACGATCGCGACCGTGAGCATGTTCACTGCCATGGTCACCGGAATTAGCTGCGTGACCGCATCGACCTGCTTGGCCCGGATCCGACGCATCTCGCGCTCGCTGAGATCGGCCGTCAGGCCGTCCTCGATCTCGAAGCCGCCGAGCCAATAGAGGAACGCGCCGATCAGGCCGTTGCGCGGCTCAGTGGTATCTGGGGAGTTGCCGGGCCATCCCATCCGTCAGGACCTTTTCCGGCATGAATGGCAGAGCTCCCGCTTAAGCCGGGTTAATTTCTTGGGAGATTTTGTGCTTCCCGGCCGGCCGTCCTTGACGGCAGTGTTTGCAGTTTGTTCTAACGGTGCCCCAGCCTGGAGTACCCCTGCATGACGATCCGCATCGCCACCTGGAACGTGAACTCGGTCCGGCAGCGGATCGAGCATCTGATGACCTGGCTGAAGGAGTGCTCGCCCGACATCGTCTGCCTCCAGGAGATCAAATGCGTCGACGAGGCATTCCCGCGACTGGAGATCGAGGCGCTCGGCTACAACGTCGTCACCCACGGGCAGAAGACGTTCAACGGCGTGGCGCTGCTTTCGAAACTCAAGTTCGACGAGACCAAGTCGGGGCTTGCCGGCGACGATGAGGACGCGCACGCCCGCTTTCTCGAGGGCGTGGTAACGCTGAAGCAGGGTGTCATGCGGATCGCCTGCCTCTATCTGCCCAATGGCAATCCGGTCGGGACCGAGAAATATCCCTATAAGCTCAAGTGGATGTCGCGGCTTCTTGAGTATTCGAAGGAGCGTCTCAAGGCCGAGGAGCCATTGATCCTCGCCGGCGACTTCAACGTGATCCCCGCCGCTCGCGACGTCCACAATCCCGCGGCCTGGACCGAAGATGCCCTGTTCAAGGCCGAGACGCGCGAGAGCTTCCAGTCCCTGCTCGGCCTCGGGCTCACTGATGCGCTGCGGGCGGTGACCGACGAGCCCGGGCTGTACACCTTCTGGGACTACCAGGCCGGCGCCTGGCAGAAGAACCAGGGCTTGCGGATCGACCATCTCCTGATGTCGCCGCAGGCGAGTGACAGGCTCGCCAATGTCGGGATCGACAGTTATGTGCGCGGCTGGGAGAAGCCGTCGGACCACGTGCCGGTGTGGGCGGATCTGGATCTCGAGGCGGCGTAAGGCTGCCGATTATTCCCGGCGGCCCTGCACCCACTGCTCAAGCATTTGCAGGCACATCGCCCGGTCGTCATCGGAGGCCTTGGCGATGGCGCGGTTGTAGCTTTCCTTGATCCAGGTCTCGTCTGGACCCGCGCTGTCACGCGCCAGCGTCAGCCACATCAGGCCGCGCGCGGCCTGCCGCGGCAGGCGATCGCCGTTGAACAGCATCTGCCCGAGCAGCGCCTGTGCCTCGTGCTGGCCCTTCTGTGCGGCGAGGCCCAGCCAGCGCGCGCCTTGCGTGAAGGCATCGCGCGAGGCGTCCGGCGACTTCAGATAGAGCCGGGCGAGATCGTACTGCGCATCGGCGTTGCCGAAATAGGCTGCCGCATAGGAAAACAGCTCGCGCGCCCGCTCCGGATCCGCCTTCACCTTCGAGTTCGGGATGCCGTTGAGATAATAGCGGCCGAGCGCAACGAAGGCGTTCGCCACCATCGGCGCCTGGGGCAGCGACGGACTGTCGGTCGCATGCGCGTTCACGAGCCGGTTGAAATAGTCGAAGGCGCGCAAATCATCCTGCGCAACGCCCTCGCCATTGGCGTACATCCGCCCGAGCTTCCACTGCGCGATGGGGTGACCACCCTCGGCGGCGTATTGCAGCGCGGTAAAGGAAGCATCGGGATTGGTTGCAGCCGGCGGCAAACCCTTGCGCAGCGCTGCGGCGCTACCCGGCGCCGGCGAGACCACCGGAATGGCTGCATCCTGCGGATTGACCGGCGCACCGTCGAAGGCAAGCGCCGGCGCGGCCAGCGCGGAAGCCCCCAACACAAACGCAACTATGGTACGCCTAGATGTCCGCATAGCACTGTTTCTCGTGCGCGCCGCCCGGATGGGTCACTGCCCCACCGATCGCTGGTCCTACCTGCTGAGCATATTTCCACAGCGCACCCGACGTATGGTTAGTCGCGCGGGAACGCCATTTGGTCTTGCGTTGAGCCAGCTCATCGTCGCTCAATTTTACGTTAAGAGTGCCGGCGACTGCGTCGATCTCGATGATGTCGCCGTCCTCGAGCAGCCCGATCGGTCCGCCGATCGCCGCCTCAGGCCCGACATGGCCGATGCAGAACCCGCGGGTGGCGCCCGAGAACCGGCCGTCGGTGATGAGCGCGATCTTGCCGCCCATGCCCTGCCCGGTCAGCGCCGCCGTGGTCTGGAGCATTTCCCGCATGCCGGGGCCACCCTTCGGGCCCTCGTAGCGGATCACGATGACTTCGCCTTCTTTGTAGGTGCGCTTCTGGACCGCGTCGAAAGCGTCCTCCTCCCGGTCGAAGCAGCGCGCCGGACCGGTAAACCTGAGGTTGGACATTCCCGCGACTTTCACGATCGCACCTTCTGGCGCCAAATTGCCCTTCAGACCAACCACTCCGCCCGTGACGGTGATCGGCTTGTCCGCCGGGTGCACCACGTCCTGGTGCGGATTCCATTTCACGCTCTTGAGATTTTCGGCGATCGTCCGGCCCGTCACAGTGAGGCAATCACCGTGCAGGAAGCCGTTGTCGAGCAGCGTCTTCATCAGAAGCGGGATGCCACCAACTTCAAACATGTCTTTGGCGACATAACGGCCGCCGGGCTTCAAATCCGCGACATAAGGTGTTTTTTTGAAGATTTCGGCGACGTCGAATAAGTCAAACTTAATGCCGGCCTCGTGCGCGATCGCCGGCAGGTGCAGCGCAGCATTGGTCGAGCCGCCAGAAGCCGCGACCACAGCGGCGGCATTCTCCAGGGATTTCAGCGTGACGATGTCGCGCGGCCGGATGTTGTCAGCGATCAGGTCCATCACCTTCTCGCCCGCGGTCGTGCAGAAGGCGTCGCGGATCTCATAGGGCGCAGGAGCGCCGGCCGAGTACGGCAGCGCAAGCCCAATGGCTTCCGAGACTGTCGCCATGGTGTTGGCGGTAAACTGTGCGCCGCAGGCGCCCGCCGAGGGGCATGCCACGCGCTCGATCTCGTCGAGGTCCTCGTCCGACATGGCGCCGACCGAGTGCTTGCCGACGGCCTCGAACATGTCCTGAACGGTAACCTGCTGCCCGCGGAAGTTGCCGGGCAGGATCGAGCCGCCATAGATGAAGATCGAGGGCACGTTGAGACGGACCATCGCCATCATCATGCCCGGCAGCGATTTGTCGCAGCCGGCAAGGCCGACGAGGGCGTCATAGGCGTGGCCGCGCACTGTCAGCTCGACGGAGTCGGCGATGCATTCGCGCGACGGCAGCGAGGAGCGCATGCCGTCATGACCCATGGCGATACCGTCGGTGACGGTGATGGTGCAGAATTCACGTGGGGTGCCGCCGGCCGACGCTACGCCCTTCTTCACCGCCTGCGCCTGGCGCATCAGGGCGATGTTGCAGGGAGCGGCTTCGTTCCAGCAGGAGGCGACGCCGACGAAGGGCTGGTGGATCTGCTCGGTGGTCAGACCCATGGCGTAAAAATACGAGCGATGGGGCGCGCGTGCAGGGCCTTCCGTCACGTGACGGCTCGGCAGTCTCTGCTTGATGTTCGTCTTGGCGTCCATCGCAAACCAGTTTCCTCGGACAACCCTTGTCAGACCCGGAAAACGACACCCAAGATTTGAATGAACCCTGGGATTTTTCCTTCGCCGTCGCGAGCGCCGCAGCCCCTGAAAAACTTATGGAGATTTTATTCATGGAGGGGTGTGGCCAAAAAGCGGCGCTGATGAGAACGGGCTGCAATGATGGTTTAATCCGGAAGGAGTGTTGCGCAGACAGCACAATCGTGGCTCATGGGACACGACTGAAGCTACCCTGATACCGTCCTCGGATATCATCTCACGACCTCAGATGTTGCATGGACCTCGCATGCATCCAACCTCGCTGCGCCACCACGAATATTCCTCTGGCTGAGTCGCAACTCATGACGGATGATTAGAGCAGGACGAGCCTTCTCGTTCTCGCGGCGCGTTTCGCCATTGCCGCTGGCCTCATCAACGTCGCCGTGGAATCCGCAACCGACCTCACAATGGCGAACGCGCCGACGGATCCCTCGCATCGACTGGGCGCGATCGACGCGTTGCGCGGGCTGGCACTGTTCGGCGTGCTGGCGATCAACCTCGAGACCGAGTTTCGCGTCTCGATATTCCGGCAGCTTCTCCCCTCAAGCCCGGACCCAACGCTGAACGGCGTCATCGACGCGGCGCTCGCGCTGTTCATCGACCTGAAGGCGTTCGCACTGTTCTCGTTCTTGTTCGGCGTGGGCCTCGCCATCCAGTTCGACCGGCTCGGCACCTCTGCGCGACGGACGCGCCTCCTCGTCCGGCGGCTGCTCGCGCTGCTGCTGTTCGGCGTGATCCACCTGGTGCTGATCTGGAACGGCGACATCCTCATCGAATACGCACTGGCAGGCCTCGTCGTGCTGCCGTTCCTGTTCGCGCCGCGTTGGATGGTCGTGGTCGCGGCGGCGGTCTTCCTGATCTTCTATGTGCTGCAACCGACGCTGCCGACCCTCATCAGCTTTCCCAATCGGTACGTGCTGGTGGCGCTCGTGAACGCAGCGAACCAGACTTACGCGAACGGGAGCTTTGCGGAGGTGCTGGCGCTGCGCGTGCAGGAACTCCCGGCCTTTCTGCCGCTGCATCTTTATGTGTTTCCGCGCACGGTCGGCCTCTTCCTGACGGGCATTCTCTGTTGGCGAAGCGGGCTGTTCACTGAGGTGGCCGGACGACGCCGAAACCTGCTGGCGATCGCGGGCTTCGCGGCCGTCGCAGGCGGCCTGGTGTTGGCGCGGCACACGCACCCGTCTGCGGCTTTGGCCAGCCAGATGGTTTTGGCGTCGGGATACGCCGCCCTGGTGATCGCTGCCGAACAGACATCAACCGGCGCAAAGCTGCTCCGCTTCGCCGAGCCGGTCGGACGCATGGCCTTCACAAATTACATCGTACAGTCCGTCGTGCTCGGCCTGATCTTCTACGGCTACGGCCTCGGGTTGTTCGGCAGGCTCGGCTCGGCGGCCGGCCTGCTTCTCGTCGTGACGATCTACGCCGCACAGGTGGTGGTCAGCCGGCTCTGGCTTACGCATTTTGCCTACGGTCCGATCGAATGGCTGTGGCGAGCAATGATGTATGGCCGGGCGCCGGCGTTCGGGAAGCAAGACTTGCAGTTCACCGGATAATTTCTAGACCGTCGCGCGCATGTGCGAGGCGACGTCCGGGGTCACCCTGGGTGTCGTGACGCCCGTTATCGGGCTGCGCTTCGCGGCGTCTCCCTCGGTTCATCTGGACCACGGCGCCGAAATCGCCGAGCAAATCGCCTCCGCTCATATCCGGGCTGCGATTTTTTTGTCCCGCGTGTCGATATCTGTCTCGGCAGCACGTCTCTCTTTCAGGCGAGCCACGGGGGCTCGCTCAGTGAAGAATGGAGCGGGCCATGAGTTGCCGTCGAACCGGTAAGGCACTCATTCAGTTGCTGTATTTCGTCGCGCGGGCATGGATTGCGTTGACGACGCCATGCGTCGCTCAGAGCCAGGACGGCCTTGCGTCGGGGATCACAACGTTCGCGCGTTGCATCGATTGTGGAATCCGTGACGACGACGCACCCGCGGACGCCAACCCCACCTCCCCCGAAAAAATCTTTTGCTCGATGTCGATCCGTCTGACGGCCGGGCGTCTCCAACCCGATGTCGCGCGACGCGGCATGCCGATGTAACCTTGCGCGAGAGGAGCCAGAGATGAAGTATGCGCTGTTAATCTATGAGGACGAAGCCTTCTACGGTCCCGACAAATCCGGATCGAAGATCGAGGAGATCGTGGGCAAGCACATGGCGTTTGCCCAGGAGCTCGGCGCGAGGCGATTGGGAGGAGCTGGCCTGAAGAGCACGCCTTCGGCCACAACCATCCGCACTAGCGCAGGGAAGAAGACCGTACACGACGGACCGTTTGCAGAAGCCAGGGAGCAGCTCGGCGGCTTCTACCTGATCGAGGCGGCCGATTTGGACGAAGCGATCGCGATCGCCAAGAAGGTGCCGGTGCTCCAGGACGGCGCGATCGAAATCCGGCCGCTACTTCAGCCGTGAACGGATCAGCCATCGAACGCGTCTTTCGGGCGGCGAGCGGGCGTATCACGGCCGCGCTCGTCGCACGGTTCCGCGATCTGTCGCTGGCCGAGGACGCCTTCTCCGAAAGCTGCGTACGCGCCCTCAGCGCCTGGCAAGAAACCGGCGTGCCGGACGACCCCGCGGCGTGGCTTTATCGGGTCGCCTCGCGGGTGGCGGTGGACATGCTTCGCCGGCAACGGACGCGCCGGCAGTTCGTCCCGGATCCGCCGCCACCCGATCCGACCGCGGAGGAAGTCATGATCGACGATCGCCACGTCATCCCGGACGAGCGACTACGGCTGATCTTCATTTGCTGCCACCCTGCTGTCGCTCCGGACGCGCGAGCGGCCTTGACGCTCCGTCTCATTTGCGGGCTGACCGTGAGCGAAATTTCGCGCGCGTTCCTGATCGACGAGGCAACGCTCGCTCAACGCCTGGTGCGGGCGAAGCGCAAGATCGCCGATGCCGCCGTTCCATTCGAATTGCCGGCGCCGGAATACTGGTCCGAGCGGCTGGAAGCGATGTTGTCGACGCTCGAAGTCGCCTACTCCAAAGCCCATGAGGACGCGGCCGGACTGACGCGACACGCGGGCTTTGCGGCCGAGATGCTGCACCTGTCGACCATGCTGGTCGATCTAATGCCCGACGAAGGTGAGGCGCACGCACTGGCAGCGCTGCTCCACTATGCCGAGGCCCGTCGTCCGGCGCGGACCGATGCGCGTGGAATGATGGTCCCGCTATCCTTGCAGGACCCTGCGCTGTGGCACCGCGAATTGATCGCCGCCGCCGATGCGTTTCTGGTGCAGGCGGCTCGCCTTGCGCCTGAAAGCGCGCGCACGCTCCAGGCAAAGCTACAGGCGTGTTGGTGCACACGCGCGAACCTGTCCGAGCCGGCACCGTGGGGCTGCGTACGGGACGTCTATGATCAGCTTCTCAGGGTTCGAGATGATGCCATCGTTCGCCTGAATCGGGTCGTTGCCGTCGCCGAGCTCGATGGAGCAGATGTCGCGCTCGCAGAGCTCGACACGCTGGACGACAAGGGTCTCGCGCAATTCGGCCCTTACCACGCAGTGCGCGCCGACCTGTTGGCGCGAACTGGACGAGCAGACGAGGCCCGTGCCGAGTACCAGGTGGTCCTTGCGCTCGATCCCCCACCGGCGGAGCGGCAATGGCTCATCCAGCGATTAGGCGAGTTGTCCGCCAAGCTTCAATGATCTCGCATGCGGAGCCCGTGCTGCCCGATCGGTGAGGACGCGACGCCCCCTCAGCGCGCGCCCTTTAGGGTGCACGAGGTGGTGCAGGTCACCGTCGTGCCGTGGTCGCAGGATTTGCAGGCGGCGACACATTGATTCATGTCGCGTGCATTGTAGGAGCTGTAGTTGCGCAGCGGGCAAGCGGCGGTCGAACCGGTGATGTCCTGCTCCGGCTCGCAGGCCGCCGTCATGAGTGAAAGCAAAATGATTACAACAACCCGCATGGGATGACCTGCAAAGCGACAGTTCCTGGAGCCGCTGCACGGCAACAGCCTCCAGCATTCCCATCTGTGGGGAATCGCGGCACGCGATCTGCCCTCACATTCCAAGAGGATGCGCGCCAAGTGTTAAGAACGGCTTTCGGCCCGCGTCACGCCGCGGCTTTGGGCGCAATCGCCCGCCGCGCCTCGGCCGCCAGCTCGTAATAGTGATCCGCGAGCTTGAGATAGAATTCGCGCTTTGCGCTGTCGGTCGCCAGCTTGGCGATCAGCTCGCACTCGGCGGTGAGCGTCTCAAACCGTTCCAGCCTGTCCTGAAGTTCCGTCATCGGCGTGTCCCCGTAAAACGCCTTCGAAGAACGATCAGGGTAAGCTCGCGAAATAAGTCACCGCCAACATCGTTATCTGACCAAATCAATTTTTTACCCGGCGCGGTCTCGCCGGGGCAGCGCTTTGGGTTTTCTGCATCTTTGGGATGTTGACGCGCTGCACCGGCACGAATGGTTGCGGCCGAAGGACGTGACCTTACGCGCGGATACCCTTCATCGAGGGCTGGATCGTCAAACGGTAGGCCACGAAGGCGAGACCGTCGAACTTCTCCACGACCTCGTCGCAGGCGGGGCAGCGGTACTCCCCGGTCGTTGGCGGCTCCGTCGCGAGCTCAAGCCGCCGAAAGCCCGCTTTGCAATGCGGACAGATCACATCGCCCTTCTTCATGCATCACCCCCGTAAAATTACGGGCGCACTCATAGCACACCTTGAGGCGGAACTGGACCGGCTCAACTCATTCGAAGCAACGCGTTTGGATCATTTATGCTCCATCCGCCAGGCGCCGTCCCAATCGGCGGCGGGTGGATCGGCCTGGAGCCGGTCGACGCGGGTGAGCAGTGTGCGCGACGGACCATCGCCGGGAACGCTCTCCAGCGCCGCGTTGAAGGCGTTCCGGGCCTCGTCCCAGCGGCCAGCGCGGTATGCCGCAAGCCCTTCGGCATAGTGCGCCCGCAGGCTCATCTGCTCCCGTGGGAGCGCGCCGGCCTTGCCCATCACCTCGAACACGGGCTGCGGCAGGCTCTGGCCCACGACCGCAAGGCGGTCGATCTCGCGCAACTCGAGGCTCGCGCCGAGTGCAGCGGCCGTCGTCTGCGAAATCAGGATGCGGGTGCCATAAAATTTGTTCGCCGCCTCCAGCCGCGAGGCGAGGTTCACCGCATCGCCCATCACGGTAAAACTCATCATCAGCTCCGAGCCGATGCTGCCGGTCAGGACCTCGCCAGTGGCGATCCCGATCCTGAGGTCGCAAGGAGCGGGCATGGCGCGGATGCCGAGGAGATCGGGGAGCTGTTTCTGAAGCGCCGGCACCTGGTCGGCCATGTCGAGCGCGGCATGGCAGGCGAGCTGCGCCTGCTCGGCCTCCTCGATGAAGGGCGGGCCCCAATAGGACATGATGGCGTCGCCGATATATTTGTCGATGACCCCTCGGTTGGCCCGAATGGGTTCCGACATGACCGTGAAATAGTGATTCATGACCTTGACGAGACCGCGCGGCGTCATGCCCTCGCTCATCGAGGTGAAGCCGCTCATGTCGCAGAACATGATGGTCATCACCCGCCGCTGGCCGTCGACGGCGACCTCCGGCCGGTCGATCAGTCCCTGCACCACCTTCGGATCGATGTAGCGGCCAAAGGTCTCGCGGATGCGCTCGTTGCGGCGCAGCTGCTCGATCATGCGGTTGAAGGCGGCGGCGAGCTCGCCGATCTCGTCCTGCGTCGAGACGCTGATCGTATGATCGAAGCGGCCCGCCTCGACCTCGCGCGTGCCGGCGAGCAACAGCCGCACCGGACGCGTGATGCCGCTCGAGACCAGCAGCGCAAAGGCAAGCCCGACGATCGCCGCAAGCGCAGTCACGACGCCCGAGATCACGATCGCCTGCCGCTGGTGACGGATCACTTGCGAGGTGCTGACAAACACCTGCGCCAGCATGTCGGCGCGGATCGCATCAATCCGCTGCGTGAAGAGATCGCGCAGCGCATCGACATGGGCCATGGTATCGCGCGCCGCCGCGAAATCCTTGGCATCGAGCTGCTTCAAGAGCTTTGCGTCAGCCTCGGAAAGCTCGCGGCGTAGCTCGTTGACGGCACTCTCGATCCTGGCGTCGATGCGGCCGAGCGCCGCGTTGTCCGACGGCGTGCTCTCATCCTCGATGATCGCATTGATCAGCTTTCGCGCGGTGTCCGCCTCCTGGACGACCTGCGTGTCCGACTCCCGATACTCGCGCAAGCGGGTTGCAAACCCCTCCTCATCCGGCGGCGTCTGCATCTTGGCGATCACCATGCGCCGCAATGCCAGGGCCCGCTCCAGCGAGCGGACATTGGCGCGCGCCAGATCGCCATAGGCAGGAATGTACCGGCCCGTCAGCTCGTCGAGCAGGTGCCCGACCCGACTCGACATCACCATCGACAGGATCGAGGTGACCACCATCAGCACGATCAGCCCGAGGGCGATGCCGACGATCTTGCGCCTGATCGACTGGTTGAAAATCGGCATGGCGAGCTTGGGCACTTTGGCTTGAGGAACCTTTTGACCTCCATACACCGGAACCGTTACCTGAAACACGCGCAATCTGGCCTGAAAGACTGCTTCGCAGGTTTTTCACGACAGCTGCCGGCGCAGGGCCCGTCAAAGGTTAACGCGCATTTACGGTTTCACGGAGCGCCCGGTGTCCTACGGAGCGTGAGTTGCAAAAGCCTTCCGGTTCGATTTCGGCGGCATTTTTGCCGCAATGTTGCCTGAGCGTGACATCGATCAAACGAGGCCGTGCTATCGTTTGAGTCGCTCAAGCCCGCATCACGTCGCGGATCTTGGTTTGTACTGATGGTTTCGCAGGGGGACCATGGAATGAACCAGTGCCTACGCTCGCTTGCGTGTTTCCTCACCATGGCTGCACTCGCGCTCTTCTCGACGGAGGCGGCGGCGAAAAGCCATAACAAGCAATCCAGTCCGAAGAAGACGCATGAGGCGAAGGCCGGCAAGCAGCGCAGCGCTGCGGCCGGCAAGCATCGGCACAGCAAGCATGCCGAGGCGAAACGGAAATCGAAGACGCAGGACGAGGAACCGTCAGAGAAGCCCTCGAGGCCGCCGCTGACCGGCGACATCGCCGCGCTGAAGGACGCGATCGATCTGGCGCGCAAGGCCAAGACCGATGACGCCACCGCGGCCAGGAACCGGATCGCCGATCCCGCCGGACAAAAGCTCGCCGAGTGGTTCATCCTGCGGCACTCAGAGACGACCGCCGACTTCAACCGCTACGTCGCGTTCATTGCCGCCAATCCCAACTGGCCGAGCATCGCCTCGTTCCGCCGCCGCGCCGAGGCGCGGCTCTGGCAGGAGAAGAGCGATCCGGCCACCGTGCACAAGTTCACCGGTGACCGGCCGCAGAGCCCCAAGGGAAAGTTCGCGCTCGCGCGCGTGCTGCTGGCCGAGGGCAATCGCGACGCAGCCACAAGGCTCGTGCGTGACGCCTGGCGCGCGGAGGAACTGTCCGAGCGCACAGAGAGCGACGTCTACGAAGTCTTCGGCGAGCTTTTGACCGCGAATGATCATCGCGCCCGCATGGACAAGCGGCTCGGCGCCAGGGAATACGGCGCGGCACGGCGCGCCGCAAAGCGTCTCGGCAGCGATGAGCTTGCGATCGTGAAGGCCTGCGCCGCGGTCAGCGGCAAGGAGAACAAGGCCAAGGACTATCTGGAGGACGTGCCGGCCGATGCGCGCCGCGATCTCGGCTACACGCTGTGCCGCGCGCAATGGCTCCTCCTGAAGGACCGTATCGACGATGCGGCGCAGGTCATCCTTGCTGCCTCTCCCGACACCATGGCGCTCCAGGACACCGACGCCTGGTGGCGCGAGCGCCGGCTCTTGGCGCGCAAGCTGCTCGACCAGGGCAAGTTCAGGATGGCCTACGACGTGGTGCGCACGGCCGCCGTTCCGGCGATGGAGGTCTACCGCGTCGACTATCACTTCATGTGCGGCTGGATTGCGCTGCGCTATCTCGACGATCCCAAGATGGCGCTGATGCATTTTGCCGCGATTGACGAAGGCTCCGTCAATCCGATCGCGCTGTCGCGGGGGCACTACTGGCGCGGCCGTGCAGCGGAAGCCCTGGGAGCAGCCTCCGACGCGCTTCGGAGCTACCAGGCTGCTGCCCGCTATTCGACCGCCTATTACGGCCAGCTCGCACGCGCAAGGCTCGGTCTCGAGCGCATCGATCTGCGCGCACCCTCGCCCGTGCTCGCCTCCGACGCGGCACAGCCCTCGGATGAGCGCGAGCGTGCAGCCGACATGCTCTACGAGGTCGGCGAGCGCGACGTCGCGTTCTCCTTCGTCGCCGATTTTGCCGGAGAAAGCACCGACGTTGCCGCGCTCGAAGCGCTCGGCGAGCTCACGGGCCGGCGCAACGACGCTCACGCAATGCTGGAGATCGGCAAGCTGGCGCTCGCCCGCGGGCTCGCGCTCGACCACTACGCCTTCCCGACGATCGGCATTCCCCCGCACAAGCAGGTCGCGCCCGAGATCGAGACGAGCGTGATCTATTCGGTGGCGCGGACCGAGAGCGCCTTCGACCAGCGCGACAAGTCGGCTGCCAACGCGGTCGGGCTGATGCAGGTCACACCGGAGGCCGGGCGCGACACCGCAAAACGGTTCGGCGTCACCTACGACTGGGATCGCATGGTCTCCGATCCCGTCTACAACACCCAGATGGGTGCGGCCGAGCTCAGCGCGCTGCTGTCGGAATATCGCGGCAACCAGATCATGACCTTCGCCGGATACAATGCCGGCCGCGGCCGGGTCAGGGACTGGGTGCAGGCGCACGGCGATCCCCGCGACCCCAAGATCGATCCGGTCGACTGGGTCGAGCGAATTCCGCTGTCGGAGACGCGCAACTACGTCCAGCGTGTGATGGAGAACGTGCTGGTCTACCGCGCGCGGTTCGAGGACGCGGGCGCGGTGGCGGCGAAGTCCGACGGGCGCGTGGTGACGCAAGAGGTCCGCGCAAGGCCTGCAACGGCAACGCCTGCGAGCTTCACGGGCGCGGATTGACAGACGGATTGACTCTCGAAGTGCCCCTTGGAGCCGTGGGTGGGTTAGCGAAGCGTAGCCCACCACGATGTGGAGGGGGCGTGGTTGGTACGCCATCTGCTAACCCACCCTCGCTGGTCGACGCCTCCGGGGCTGGACGAGGCGCCTCTCAGGTCTGGTGACTGCGGCCCTACGCGGGCTCGATTGCGTGGGCTCAATCGCGCGGCTCGCTATCACCTCCTTCCGTCGCCATCAGGTCGTGAACTCCCAAAAATGCGTCGGTCAATACTCGCGAGAACGTCCACATCTGTATCGTGGAGCTCCAGCACGATACCGCACCCAAGACCGAGAGGACTTCGATGGCGCGGCTGGCGACGGTCGCGATGTTCTCGGTGGCCCGCGTCCCGGTAAGGCCGGGCATCGACCACTCCATCATCAGCGTCGCGAGCTCGTTTCGGCGGTAGCAATCATGGTCACAGTAACGGCGTTGCGTCCGCGCGTGCCGGATATAGCCGGGTTGGAGCGGCTGCGAGCAGGTGCTGCACGCAGCCTCGCGCGACGGCGGCTCGTGATTGACCACCACGAACTTCATGACGCCGCCCTCGCGCGCTCCTGCCGCTCCGCCCCGGCCTCACGGAACAGCGCGTAGCATTCATAGTCGCAATAGGGCAGACGCGTCCCGATCTCGCGCAGATAGCTTCCGCCGATGCGCTCCAGGCACTGCAAGCACCAGGTTTGCCGGAACGGAGTCCTGTCGTTCACCAAGACGAAGGCGAACCTCATGTGGCACCTCCCAATGCGAAGCAGTAGACGGTATCCAGCGGAGAAAGCGCGGGAGGCGGCGCGCAAAGATGGTTGCGGCCATCCGGGTTGTCCCTGTGCCGCTCCACCTTCTGGGCAGGGACCGGGATGTATTTGCCGTCTTCCCTGCGGCGCGCATAAAGCTTGCCGTCTTCGTACCTGATCTCGGTCGGGTAGCAGTCCGCGCTGTTGCAGCAGCTGAGCGCCGGGTTATCCGGCATGTGCCAGGTCGAATAGAACTTTTCGTGCAGAGCCTGATCCTGAGGAGGATGCTGGCGATGGGCAGCACCTTGCCCAACCTCCTGCGCCTGGACCGCCGCTGTGAGGCCAAGGAGGAGAACGCCCGATAAGAGGAGCTTGCACGACGGGTTCACACGCAGCCTCCGGGATCACAATTGCTGAACGGCCAACCTCTCCGGCTGCCTCACGCCACCCGAGCTCGAAACAGCCAGCGGCGGTCGCGTTCGCTGCGCGCACGGAAACGATCGAGACACTTCTTGGAGCAGACCGCCGTTCGCCAGGAATAGTATCGGATCAAGCCAAACTGCCTGCTGCAAACGGCACAGCTCTGGTCTGAAGGACGGCGCTCTGACTGTTCGGACTTGTCGCACATCGTTCTCTCCCTCGTTCCGTTATCCGTTCTCTTTCTTCGAATTTCACGTGCGCTCTGGATCGCGGAAATCGCCGTTTCGCCGTCGCAGCCCGCACACGGATGAAGCGCGGCGCAGGTGTCGCAATGGGTCACCAGATCCTGCGGAACGTACGGGCAACGGTCGCAGAGCTTCACTCTCATGCCGACATCCCGGGTAACGCAGCGGCTTGGTCTTTCGTCCTGCGTCTGTCGGTGAGACCGCTCGAACCGTACGCTTGAGATCCGGTTCGTTCGCGATCGCCGCCAGCAGCAGCACTATCGACCTTTCCCGATCGGTCATGAGGCTAGTCCGTCAGCCACAACGTTCTCAATTGTACGGAGGTAAATGACCGACATGACTAGGGATGGGCGAGCTATACCTAGGTTTGTCCCGTAGTCGCCCGGGGGTTTGCGCTGGCGTTCTTCGCAACGAGACGGCGCACCCTGCGCCGGCTGCACGGCCGCCGCGAGTCGCGGGTCCGCATAGCCGCGGCTAGTTCGCGAGCAGCATCGCGAGCCGCAAGTCCGAAGGCGACACGTCGTCCCGTCGCCATCGACCCGACTTTGGTCGGGGGGAATTGCCGATGTTGTTGCAACGTGGTCTACTTGCATTCACCGCAGAGATGAGCCGAGACTGTCTGCGATGAAGCCTGGCCAGACAGCACAAATCTGGAAGTCAGCTGCGCAATTCGTCTTCGGTTGCGTTGTGCTGGCGCTGGTGACCGCGGCCTGTTTCTTCCTCCAGATCGGGCTCCCCGCGACCGCGTTCTGCTATCTCGTGGTGATCCTGCTGTTCGCACTCATGGACAGCTTCCTGGCCTCCGGTCTCCTCACTCTCCTCGCCGTCGCAGCGCTCGATTTTTTCTCTGCCCCGCCCCTCTTTGATTTCCGCATCTCCGATCCGCAGGATCGCCTGGTGATCGCTCCGTTCCTGTTCGCCTGCCTGATCGGGTCGGGATTGATCCAGCAGGCCCGCAGCGAACGGCGCCCTGGCCGCCTCAAGCCGAGCCCTAAATCCAGCGATGCCGATTTGCGCGAGGCTATGAAGCAATGGCAGCAGGTCTTCGAGCACAACCCGGTCATGTATTTCATGGTCGATCCCGCCGGAACCGTGGTGAACGTGAACACGTTCGGCGCCGCGCAACTGGGCTATACGGCAGCAGAGCTGATCGGCCAATCGGTGCTGGGTGTGTTCTTCGAGGAAGACCGCGACTTCGTCCGCCGGTGCGTCGCGCTCTGCCTTGGGACCGTCGGTCAGTCACACACCTGGGAGATCCGGAAGGTGCGCAAGGACGGCTCGGTTCTGTGGGTCCGCGAGAACGCCAAGGCCATGCTTCAGAGCGATGGCAAGCAGATCGTGCTGGTCGCGTGCGAGAACATCACCGAGCGCAAGGAAGCGGAGAATGCGCTGCGACAGAGCGAGGCTTATCTCGCCCAGGCGCAGGAATTGAGCCACACCGGCAGCTTCGGCTGGAAGTCCACAACCGGCGACATCACCTGGTCGAAGGAGACGTATCGCATCTTCCAGTGCGACGAAGCCGAGAAGCCCACGATCCCATTCATGCTCGAGCGCATCCATCCGGACGACAGACTCGCGGTGCGGCGAACCACGGGACGCGCGATGCGCGAGGGGTACGACTACGATCACGAATACCGCCTCGTGATGCCCGATGGCGCCGTGAAATATGTTCGCGCGGTGGCCCGCGCCACGCGAGACGCCGGCGGCAACGTCGAGTTCGTTGGCTCGGTGAGCGACATCACCCCGGCCAAGGAGGCAGAACGGCGACTGCGCGAAAGCGAACAGCGCTTCCGCGACTACGCCGAAACTGCGTCCGACTGGTTCTGGGAGACCGGGCCCGACCATCGCGTCACCCGCGTCTCCGAACATCCTGAAACGGCCGGCATGGCTCCTTTCTGGGCGCTCGGGCTCACACGTTGGGACATTGCTCCCGATGCAGCACTCCAACCGGAGAAGTGGCAACAGCATCGGGCGGCACTTGATGCGCATGCTCCGTTTCGCGACCTTGTGTACCGGAGCAAGGACCGGAACGGACAGCCGACCTATGTTCGCACCAGCGGCAAGCCGTTCCTCGACGCCAACGGCAATTTCCTCGGCTATCGTGGCGTCTGCACCGATGTGACCGCCGCCATCCGGGCCGAACAGGCCGAACAGGCGCTGCGCAAGGCGCAGACCGAACTCGCCCATGTGACGCGCGTAACGACGCTCGGCGAGCTGACCGCCTCGATTGCTCACGAGCTCAATCAGCCCCTCGCCGCCGTGATGGCCAACGCCGACGCGTGCATCGGCTGGCTGCAGCGCAGTCCCCCGGATCTGAAAGGGGCACGTCGCTCGGTGGAGTGGATCGTCGAGGATTGCAACCGTGCCGGCGAGGTGATCCGTCACGTCCGGGCACTTGCCAAGAGAACTGACATCGAGATGGTCCCGCTCGACGTCAACGGGGTCGTTCGCGAGGCCGTCGCGCTCGTCCAGCGCGAAATGGCCACCCACGCCGTATCGGTGCGAATGGAATTGAGATCAGTGCTGCCCAATATCATCGGCGACCGAATCCAGTTACAGCAGGTGCTGATCAACCTGATCATGAATGGGATCGAAGCCATGGAAGGCGTCGTGGACCGCCCGCGTGAGCTGGTGATCTGCTCCGGTCCGGATGAAAACGGATCAGTGCTGGTGAGCGTGACGGACCGTGGGGTCGGCATTTCCGCCGATGCGATTGATCGCTTGTTCACACCGTTCTTCACCACCAAATCCGGCGGCCTGGGCATGGGACTCTCGATCTGCCGTTCCATCGTCGAGGCCCACGGCGGACGACTTTCGGCCTCGCCCAACCCGGGGTGCGGCGCGACGTTTCAGATCACCCTGCCCTTGCATCGGGAGGAAGCGCCGTCGTGACCGAGCGCCACAAGCCCTCCTTGCCGCAGACGGGCAATGACGAGCCGATCGTCCTGGTCGTCGACGATGACCCATCAGTGCGTCGGGCGCTTATCAATCTCTTTGAATCGGTCGGCCTCAGGGTTGCTGCATTCGGGTCGGCGTCTGAGATACTGCAAAGCAAGCCGCCGGAGGTCCCCAGCTGTCTGGTGCTCGACATCCGCCTTCCGGGACTGAGCGGCCTCGACCTGCAGGCCGATCTCGCCAAGGCAAACATCCACACGCCCATCATCTTCATCACCGGCCATGGCGACATTCCCATGACCGTCCGGGCCATGAAGAGTGGCGCGGTCGACTTCCTGACCAAGCCGGTGCGCGACCAGGACATGCTGGACGCGGTCCAGGCCGCGATCGAGCGCGATCGCAAGCGCCGCGAGATCGAGAAAACGGTGTCGAACGTCAGGTCCCGCTTCGAGTCGCTCACCCCGCGGGAACGGGACGTGCTGTCCCTGGTCGCGTCTGGCATGATGAACAAGCACGTGGCCGCCGAGCTGGGATTGGCCGAAATCACCGTCAAGATCTATCGTGGCCAGATCATGCGGAAGATGGGTGCCAAGTCGCTGGCCGAGCTGGTGAAAATGAACGAGGCCCTCGGAACACAGCACGCCAAGCGGGACGAACAAACCTAAGTATGAGTTCCAAATCTCGCTTGATGGGCCCACCCTTGCTTCCGGCCGGCGTGCGGCGGCAAGCAGCTTGGGAGCGGACGTTTTGTCAGCGCCTTCAGTGATTTCGGTGCTCGACGATGATCCCTATGTGCGGGCCGCGATCGACAATCTTCTGGCGTCGCGCGGATACGTCGTCCACACCTTCGCCTCGGCCGAAGAGTTCCTGGGCTCGACCGATCTGAACGGCGCCAGTTGCGTGATCGCGGACGTGCAGATGCCGGTCATGTCCGGGATCGATCTGTTGACGCGGATGCGTACCCAGGGCTCGGCCACGCCGTTCATATTCATTACGGCCTTTCCGGATGAGAGCGTGCGTGCACGCGCGTTGAGGGCCGGTGCACTCTGCTTCCTTGGCAAGCCGTTCGTCGCCTCGGAGTTGATGCAATGCCTGGAGATGGCGCTGGGAGGACGGGCGGACGCCACGGCGTGATGCCCTGCGCGTGAGCCCCGCTTCAATCCACCTTGATGTCGGCCGCCTTGATGATCGGCCACCACTTGGCGATCTCGGCCTTCTGCCGCGCGCCGAGCGCTTCGGGGGTGAGCAGGTCCTTCGGCGGCATTTCGAGGCCGAGATTTTCCATCTGCTTCTTCACGGCGGCATCGCCGAGCGCTTCCACCACCGCGACGTTGAGCCTCAATACGATCTCCCGCGGCGTGCCCTTGGGCACCCATAAGCCCGACCACAGCGTCATCTGAAAGCCCTTCAGTCCGGCCTCATCGGCGGTCGGGATTTCGGGCGCGGACGCCAGGCGCTTGTCGTCGCTGATCGCGTAGGCACGGATGGTGCCGGCGCGGACCTGGTTGATGGAGTTCGAGGTCTGGTCGACGATGATGTCGATCTGGCCGGCAATGAGGTCGTTCAGCGCCGGCCCCGTGCCGCGATAGGGTACATATTGCAGCTTGATGCCGGAAACACTCTCGAAATAGACGCCGGCGATGTGGCTGCCGGAGCCCGCACCGGCCGTGCCCGCGGTCGCCGGCGCCGGACGCGACTTCAGCCAGGCGAGCAGCTCCTTCAGCGATGTCGCCGGCACGGCGTTCTTGCTGACGACGATCATGGGGTTGCTCGGAAGCAGCACCACCGGCTCGAGATCGGCGACGAGATCGTAAGGGAGCCTGTAGACCGCACCGTTGGCCACGTGCGTGCCAAGATGGCCGAAGGAGATGGTGTAGCCGTCGGGAGCCGAATGCACGGCGCGCCCCACCCCGATCGAACCGCCGGCACCGGTGACGTTCTCGACCACCACTGCCTGGCCGAGGCTCGCCCGCATGCGCTCGGCGAGCACGCGCGCCATCGCGTCCGAAGGTCCGCCGGCCGCGAACGGCACGATGATGGTGATGGGACGCGAGGGGTAGGTGTCGGCGCGCGCGGCGCCGGCAAGAGCGAGGATGGTGATCAGCGCGGCCCAGATCGTCTTTCGCATCTGCGTCTCCCCCGGCGACATTCCTGATCACCTCCCCCCGTTGCGGGAGAGGGAGAACTACGAGCTCGCGAGCGGCCTTCTCGCCCGGGCTAGAACTGCGAGAAGTCGATCGGCTTGTGGCGGTCGAGCGTGCGGGTGACCGGCGGCAGCGGATACTTCAGGCCGGTCGCGCAGTTGAACAGCATCACGCGATCATTCTTGGTGACGCGGCCGTCGGCGAGGCTCTGTTTGTAGGCGGCGTAAGTCGCGGCGCCCTCGGGACACAAGAGCAGCCCCTCCTCGCGCGCGACCTCGCTCAGCGCCGATGAGATCTTGTCGTCGTCGACCGCGATGGCAAAGCCCTTGCTCTCGCGCACGGCGCGCAGGATCAGGAAGTCGCCGATCGCCTGCGGCACGCGAATTCCTGAAGCGATGGTGTGGGCGTCCTCCCAGCGCGCCGCATGGTCGGTGCCCTCCTTATAGGCGCGCACCATCGGCGCACAGCCGGACGCCTGCACCGCAACCATGCGCGGGCGCTTCGATCCGATGAAGCCGATCTTCTCGAGCTCGTCGAAGGCCTTCCACATGCCGATCAGGCCGGTGCCGCCGCCGGTCGGATAGAAGATCACGTCGGGCACATCCCAGCCGAGCTGCTCGGCAAGCTCCAGCCCCATCGTCTTCTTGCCCTCGATCCGGTACGGCTCCTTCAGCGTCGAGGTGTCGAACCAGCCGACCTTCGCCTTGCCCTCGCCGACGATCTTGCCGCAATCGTCGATATAGCCGTTGACGCGGTAGACGGTCGCGCCCTGCAATTCGATTTCGCTGACGTTCACCTCCGGCGTATCGGCCGGGCAGAAGATCGTGGTCCTGATGCCGCAGGAGGTCGCATAGGCCGCGAGCGCTGCGCCGGCGTTGCCGTTGGTCGGCATCGCCATGTGCTTGATGCCAAGCGCCTTGCCCATCGACACCGCCATGACGAGGCCCCGCGCCTTGAACGAGCCAGTCGGCAGGCGGCCTTCATCTTTCACGATGATCTCGCCGCCGCCCAGCTTTTGCGACAGCTTCGGCAGCCGGATCAGCGGCGTCGTGATCTCCCCGAGCGAGACGATGTCCTTGCACTTGCGCACCGGCAACAGCTCGCGGTAGCGCCACATGTCGGCGGGGCGCTGGCTCAGTGCATCCTTGGTCAGCGCCTCCTTCACCCCAGTGAGGTCGTAGCGCACCAGCAGCGGCTTGCCGGCCTTCGAGAGGTTGTGAACCTGGTCGGCCGGATAGTGATCTCCCTCCATCGCGCATTCCAGATGCGTGACGAAGGTCGGGCGCTCGATGGTGAGGTTGTCGTTATCGTGCACGGGTTTGGCCCTCTTGTTGTTTTGGTCTCTTCGATATCAGACCCGTCACCCTGAGGTGCGAGCCATGCGGTGCAATGCGCCGCATGGAGAGCCTCGAAGGGCGACGGCCCAACTGCAACATCTCGGCCGTTCATCCTTCGAGGCTCGCTGCGCGAGCACCTCAGGATGACGGGTCTGATGGCTGCCGGCGCGCGCCGGTCAGATATTCAGCACCCTTCCATACGCGTCCAGCACGGCTTCCTTCATCATTTCCGACAGCGTCGGATGCGGGAAGACCGTGTGCATCAGCTCTTCCTCGGTCGTCTCGAGGTTCATCGCGACGACGTAGCCCTGGATCAGTTCGGTGACCTCCGCGCCGATCATGTGCGCGCCGAGAAGCTGCCCGGTCTTCTTGTCGAAGATCACCTTGACGAGGCCCTGGTCCTCGCCGAGTGCGATCGCCTTGCCGTTGCCGACGAAGGGGAAGCGGCCGACGCGGATTTCGCGGCCATTCTCCTTGGCCTTGGCTTCGGTGAGGCCGACGGAAGCGACCTGCGGATGGCAATAGGTGCAGCCGGGGATCATGTTCTTGTCCATGGCGTGCGGATGCAGGCCCTTGATCGCCTCGACGCAGATCACGCCCTCATGCTCGGCCTTGTGAGCCAACATTGGGGGACCGGCAACGTCGCCGATGGCGTAGATGCCGGGAACGTTGGTCTTGCCGTAGCCGTCGATGACGATGCAGCCGCGGTCGGTTTTGACGCCGAGCTTTTCGAGGCCGAGATTTTCGATATTGCCGACGACACCGACGGCGGAGATCACGCGATCGAACTCGGTGGTGACAGGCTTGCCCTTGCCGTCATCGATGGTGGCGACGACGCTGTCGGCTTTCTTGTCGAGCTTCGTGACCTTGGTCGAGGACATGATCTTGATGCCCATCTTCTCGAAACGCTTTCGCGCGAGGCCTGCGATCTCCGCGTCCTCGACGGGCAGGATCTGCGGCAGCACCTCGACCACGGTGACGTCGGACCCCATGGTGTGGAAGAAGGACGCGAACTCGATGCCGATCGCGCCGGAGCCGACGACGAGGAGCGATTTCGGAATCCGGTCGGGGATCATGGCCTCAAAGTAGGTCCAGACCAGCTTCGGATCGGGCTCGAGACCGGGCAGCACGCGCGGCCGCGCGCCGGTCGCGACGATGATGTGCTTGGCCTGATAGGTTCCTTCGCCCAGCGAGCCCTTCGGTCCTTCGACGTCGGACTTCTTCACCGTGATCTTGCCGGGCGCATCGATCGAGGCGGCGCCCCAGATCACACTGACCTTGTTCTTCTTCATCAGGAAGCCGACGCCGTCGTTCAGCCGCTTCGAGACGCCGCGCGATCGCTGCACCACCGCCTTCGGATCGAACGAGATCTTCTCCGCCGACAGGCCGTAATCCTTGGCGTGCTGCATGTAGTGGTAGATCTCCGCCGAGCGCAGCAGCGCTTTCGTCGGGATGCAGCCCCAGTTCAGGCAGATGCCCCCGAGATAGGATTTTTCGATGATCGCAGTCTTGAAGCCGAGCTGCGCGGCGCGGATCGCGGTGACGTAGCCGCCGGGACCGGAGCCAATGATGATGATGTCGAAGGATGTGTCGGCCATGCTTTTGCGCTCGTTCCCGTTCAACCGGTCTCAATGTTCGAGACCGTCATTGCGAGGAGCTCTTGCGACGAAGCAATCCAGTCTGCCGGTCACGTCCTGGAATGCTTCGCTTCGCTCGCAATGACGACGCGAATTCGCTTCGTCAGACCATCATCATGACGGGGTTTTCGATCAGCTGCTTGAACGCACCGATCAGCTCGGCGCCGAGCGCGCCGTCGATGGCGCGGTGATCGCAGGACAGCGTCACGCTCATCATCTGCGCGATCTCGATCTTGCCGCCGCGAACCACCGGCCGTTCCTCGCTGGTGCCGACCGCAAGGATCGTCGCATGCGGTGGGTTGATCACCGCGGTGAAGTCCTTGATGCCGAACATGCCGAGGTTCGACACCGCGGTGGTGCCGCCCTGATACTCCTCGGGCTTCAATTTGCGCGAGCGCGCACGCGTTGCAAAATCCTTCATCTCGTTGGAGATTGTCGAGAGCGTCTTAGTCTCGGCCTTGCGGATGATCGGCGTGATCAGGCCGCCGGGCATCGCCACGGCAACGCCGACGTCGGAATGGTGGTGCTTGACCATGCCGGACTCGGTCCAGCTCACATTGCAGTTCGGGATCTTCTGGAGCGCGACCGCCATCGCCTTGATGACGAAGTCGTTGACCGAGATCTTGTAGAGCGGCTTCTTCTCCTTGTCCTTGGGAGCAGCCGCATTGATCTCCTCGCGCGCGACCAGCAGCTTGCCAATGTCGCAATCGATGGTGAGATAGAAGTGCGGGACGTTCTGGATCGACGCGGTGAGGCGCTGCGCGATGGTGCGGCGCATGCCGTCATGCGGGACGATGTCGTAGGAGCCCGGCTCAAACAGCGCCAAAATCTGCTTGTCGGACATGGTCGGCGCAATCGACGGCGCGGCTGACGGAGCAGCAGCCGGGGCTTTCAGGCCCTTGCCCGACTTGGCCTGCTCGACGTCGCGCGCGACGACGCGGCCATGCGGGCCAGTGCCCGTCACAAGTGAAATCTCGATGCCGGCGTCCTTGGCGAGACGGCGCGCCAGCGGCGAGGAGAACACGCGGCCACCCTGGCCGTTGCCCTTCGCGGCCGGAGCGGCGGCCTGTGGCGCGGGAGCAGCAGCAGGAGCCGGTGCCGCCTTCGCAGCGGGTGCGGGCGCCGGAGCCGGTGCAGCGGCCGGAGCTTCTGCAGCTTTCGGCGGCGCAGCCGACGCGGCGGGCTTGGCAGCGCCCGCGGCCTTGACGTCCTCGCCCTCGCCGGCGAGCACTGCGATCACATCGTTCACCGGCACATCCTGCGTGCCCTCGGGCACGAGAATCTTGGCGATCGTGCCTTCGTCGATCGCCTCGACCTCCATGGTGGCCTTGTCGGTCTCGATCTCGGCGATGACGTCGCCAGATTTGACCTTGTCGCCCTCTTTCTTCAGCCACTTGGCGAGGTTGCCCTTCTCCATCGTTGGCGAAAGAGCGGGCATCAGGATGTTGATGGGCATGCTGACCTCACGAAGAACTTCTCAAAACGTCGTCTCCCGACCCACCGGAAGACGAACAGACAAGGATTAGTTGCCGATGTCGCCCTGCCACAGGCGCTCATTGGCGGGATTGGAACGCCACGACTTCATCATGGCGATGGAGCGGTCGTCGGCAAGATCGATCCAGGGGATGCCGAACTTGTCGAGAATGTCTTTGGAGCCGGGGAAGGCCTCGGCCTCACCGATCGCCTCCCGCATGAGATCGTAGTGATAGGATTCGACCGCCACGCTCAGTGCCCCTTCTGCCCGCGCGGCGTCGTGGTGCCCATGTCGGTCGGACGCTCGATCTCGGCCTCGAACATGTCGAGGATTCGGCCCAGCGCCTCCTCCTCGCTCATCTCGCTCTCGCGCGCATAGGCGCGCGCGGCATGACGAGCGAGATCGACCAGCAGGAGGCCCCACATGTCGGGCTCCTCGAAGGCCCGCTGGAACGCCATCGACAGCCCGCCGTCGAGCACGAACACGCGCAAAATCTCGATCGCGTCTTCGCGTCCAATCACGTCAGGTGGAAGTGGCTGTTCCTTGGGCGCTGCCATGGTCTACCTGTAGCAGACGGCTTTGGCGGCCTCGACCACTTCGGCTGCCGAGGGCAGCGCGAGCTTCTCCAGGTTCGCGGCATAGGGCATCGGCACGTCCTTGCCCGAAACGCGCGTCACCGGCGCGTCCAGGTAGTCGAAGGCATGCTCCATGATGCGCGCGGCGATCTCGGCGCCGACACCGCTCTGGGCCCAGCCCTCCTCCACCGTGACGGCACGGCCGGTCTTCTTCACGGAGTTGACGATGGTCTCGGTGTCCATCGGCCGCAACGTGCGCAGGTCGATCACCTCGGCCTCGATGCCGTCCTTGGCGAGTTCGTCCGCCGCCTTCAGCGCATAGGTCATGCCGTTCGACCACGAGATGATCGTGACGTGGCTGCCCGAGCGCACGATGCGCGCCTTGCCGAGCGGGATCACATAGTCGTCGAGCTTCGGCACTTCGCCGGTGTGGCCGTAGAGAACTTCGTTCTCGAGGAAGATCACCGGATTGGGATCGCGGATCGCGGCCTTGAGCAGGCCCTTGGCATCCGCGGCCGAATACGGCGCGACGACCTTCAGACCCGGAATGTGCGAATACCAGGAGGAGTAATCCTGGCTGTGCTGGGCGGCGACGCGGGCAGCGGCGCCGTTGGGGCCGCGGAACACGATCGAGCAGCCCATCTGGCCGCCGGACATATAGAGCGTCTTGGCGGCGGAGTTGATGATCTGGTCCATCGCCTGCATCGCGAAGTTGAAGGTCATGAACTCGACGACCGGCTTCAGGCCGGCCATCGCGGCGCCGACGCCGATGCCGGCAAAGCCATGCTCGGTGATCGGCGTGTCGATGACGCGCCTGGCGCCGAATTCCTGCAACAGGCCCTGAGTGACCTTGTAGGCGCCCTGATATTCGGCGACCTCTTCACCCATCACGAAGACGTCGGCATCGCGCCGCATTTCCTCGGCCATCGCATCGCGCAACGCTTCGCGGACGGTCTGCTTCACCATCTCGGTGCCGGCGGGCACCTCCGGATCGGGCTCGGCGACGGCGGCCGGAGCCGAGGGTGCAGCTTTCGGCGCAGGCGCCTCGCTCTTGGCTTGCGCAGGCGGCGCGGCTTCTGCAGCCGGCTTCGCAGGCGCCGGAGCTTTCGCAAGATCAGCGGCGCTCTCGCCGTCGGCGAGAATCGTCGCGATCGGCGTGTTCACGGCGACGTCGGCGGTGCCTTCGGGGATCAGGATCTTGCCGAGCGTGCCCTCATCGGTCGCCTCGACCTCCATGGTCGCCTTGTCGGTCTCGATCTCGGCGATCACGTCGCCTGACTTGATCGTCTCGCCCTCTTTTTTCAGCCATTTGGCGAGGTTGCCCTTTTCCATCGTGGGCGACAGCGCGGGCATCAGCACTTGAATTGGCATATCAACTCCAAAAGAAAGCTTGCGCGCTTTTAGCGATAAACGTCGGTCCAGAGCTCGGACACATCCGGCTCGGGATCATGCTGGGCAAAGTCGGCGGAGGCATTCACGATGTCGCGGACCTCGGCGTCAATCGCCTTGAGATCCTGCTCGCTCACTTTGGCGGCCAGGAGGCGGTTGCGCACCTGCTCGATCGGATCCTGGTCGTGGCGAACCTTCTCGACCTCCTCGCGCGTGCGGTATTTTGCAGGGTCCGACATCGAGTGGCCGCGGTAGCGGTAGGTCTGCATCTCCAGGATGACCGGGCCCTTGCCGGCGCGGCACCAGGCGACTGCCTCATCGGCCGCAGCCTTCACCGCACGGACGTCCATGCCGTCGACCTGGTGACCGGGGATGTTGAAGGACAGGCCGCGCTTGGAGAAATCCTGCTGCGCCGAGGCGCGCGACACCGCTGTGCCCATGGCGTAGCGGTTGTTCTCGATGACGAAGATCACTGGCAGCTTCCAGAGCTCCGCCATGTTGAAGCTCTCATAGACTTGGCCCTGGTTCGCCGCTCCATCGCCGAAATAGGTGACGGCGACGTTGTCGTTGCCGCGATAATGGTTGGCGAAAGCAAGGCCCGCACCGAGCGAGACCTGGGCGCCAACGATGCCGTGGCCGCCGTAAAACTTCTTCTCCACGCTAAACATGTGCATGGAGCCGCCCTTGCCCTTGGAATAGCCGCCGCGGCGCCCGGTGAGCTCGGCCATGACGCCGTTAGCCTCCATGCCGGTGGCGAGCATATGACCGTGGTCGCGATAGCCGGTGATGACCTGGTCGCCGTCCTTCAGCGCCATCTGCATGCCGACCACCACGGCCTCCTGGCCGATATAGAGGTGGCAGAAGCCGCCGATCGCACCCATGCCGTAGAGCTGGCCGGCCTTCTCCTCGAATCGCCGGATCAGGAGCATGTCGCGGAGCGCCTTGAGCTCCTGCTCTCTGGTGAATTCCGGGGGCGAGCCGCCGTTGGTCTTGTCCTGGGGAGCGCTAGCGGCGGCTTTCTTGGGTGCGGCCATAGGAATTCCGGGTCAGAGAAAACTAAGCCCTCTCTAACCTAACTCAATCGCGCGCGAAAGCACTGTGGCTGCATGGCGCGCTTTTCGTTATGCCGCAGTGCAACGTGGCCGAAATATTGCAAAACCTTTGGCGCCGATCAGGCAACATTAGCTCCGCCAAGCCGGCCTCACCAGCCGAGTTCTCGAAGATAGGCGGCGCGGGCGCCAACTCCGGTATGCGTGAAGTCGGTAAAGACCCCATCGACGCCGAGACGGAAGAATTTGAGATATTCAAGGCTTGGATCGCCGTGATAGTCGCCAGCCAGGTACTTCTTCTCGTTTCGGAAAGTGAAGACGTGCACGAACAGGCCGATCTTGTGCGCGTCGGCAACGAGGCTGGTCGCTTCCTGCGTCGAAGCGTCCGGCGTCGATCCCTTGTAGGGAGAGCCATCGGCGTTGCTGTCCTTCCACGGCGAAATCTTGAGCGGAACGATATAGGGCTTCCACGGACCAATGCCGTCGGCATAGGTCTTGATCTCCGCAAGGCCCTCGGAGGTTAGCATCGCATCGTACAAGCGCGCGTCACCCGAAAGCGTCCAGTCGAACGGACGCGAATTGGTGATGTTGTCATTGAGGACCTTGCCGTTCCTGAAGTCGACACCGTTGCCATCGATGAGCTGGACCTGCCGCGTCTCAAGGCCATGGCTGCGCATGTATTTCAGGCTGCCAGGCTCGAAGCTCTGAACAAGGATCGGGGCATCCCTCGCGTTGAGGCCGTTGTCCTTGATGATCTTGATCAGGGCATCCTCGAGCGGGTGGCTGCCGGGCGCGCCACAGCCATTGGCGATCGCCTGGGCATTGTTCCAGGTCGGATTCTTGGTCTCCGGATAGACCGCGATGGGACGCCCCGTCTCCTTGCTCTTGGCCTTGGCAATGTCGATGATGTCCTGGAAACTGATGATCGGGAACTTGCCGTTGAAGACCTTCGGCCTTTCGTTGGCCGCATCATAGGTGGTGCCGGCGATCCAGTTCTTCAGCTCGGCCATGGTGAAGTCGGTGATCGACCAATCGTTGGTATGGTCTTCGCCGTCCACGATCAGCGATTTCAGCACCGATTTGGGGTCGGCCGGATCGGTGAGATCAGTGAGGTATTCACCAGGCCCGCTGGCGGGAGATTGGGCCCATTTCACTTTGACGAGGACACCGGGTACCGTGCGCTTGCGGGCGGCAACCGCCGGATTGGTCTTCGCCACCTCGGCAACGTTGGTATTGTCGTTCAGCCAAGGGTTGTGACGTGCGACCAGGACACAATCCTTGGTCAGGTGCAGGTCCTCTTCGAGCGCGTCGGTTCCGAGGGCTGCGGCGAGATCATACGATGCCTCGGTCTCTTCAGGCACCAGCCCCGGCAGGCCGCGATGCCCGAGGATCAGTGGCGGCTTTCCGTCGAGGGTCGAAAAGGGCTTGGCGCCGGCGGGCGCCGGGCTTGTCTGCGCGAAGGCCGTCGATGCCGGGAGCAATGCCAAAGCCGCCACGCCGAACAGCATCGCTCCAACACCCGACTTCCGTTGTGACCGACTGTCCTTCATGGCCAAGCCTCCGTTTCTTGCGTCGCATCGCTTCGAATGCGACAGGGGCCGAGCTGAATAGCTCGGCCCCTCGTCTTGTCCCAATTCTTTGACGGACGGATGACGAAGGCGGCGCCGCCCTCTCCGCCGATCAGAAGAAGCCGAGCTTCTTCGGGCTGTAGCTGACCAGGAGGTTCTTGGTCTGCTGATAGTGATCGAGCATCATCTTGTGGGTCTCGCGGCCGACACCCGACTGCTTGTAGCCGCCGAACGCCGCGTGTGCGGGATAGGCGTGGTAGCAGTTGGTCCAGACCCGGCCGGCCTGGATGGCGCGGCCGAAGCGGTAGCAGCGATTGGCATCGCGGCTCCAGACACCGGCCCCTAAACCGTAGAGCGTGTCGTTGGCGATCGCGAGCGCCTCGTCGTCGGTCTTGAAGGTCGTCACCGACACGACCGGCCCAAAGATCTCCTCCTGGAAGATCCGCATCTTGTTGTGGCCCTGGAACACGGTCGGCTGGACGTAATAGCCGCCCGAGAGATCGCCGCCGAGGCTCGCGCGACCACCGCCGGCGAGGACCTTCGCCCCTTCCTTCTTGCCGATGTCGATATAGGAAAGAATTTTCTCCAGCTGCTCGCCCGAGGCCTGGGCGCCGATCATGGTGTCGGCAGCACGCGGATCGCCCTGCTTGATGGCCGCGACGCGCTTCAGCGCTCGTTCCATGAAGCGGTCATAGATGTCCGCATGGACCAGCGCACGGCTCGGACAGGTGCAGACTTCGCCCTGGTTGAGCGCGAACATCACGAAGCCCTCGATCGCCTTGTCGAAGAAGTCGTCGTCTTCGGCGGTGACGTCCTTGAAGAAGATGTTGGGCGATTTGCCGCCGAGCTCGAGCGTGACGGGAATGAGGTTCTGGGCGGCATATTGCATAATCAGCCGGCCTGTCGTGGTCTCGCCGGTGAAGGCGATCTTCGCGATGCGCGGGCTGGACGCGAGCGGCTTGCCGGCCTCGAGGCCAAAGCCGTTGACGATGTTGAGCACGCCGGGCGGCAAGAGGTCGCCGACAATCTCGGCCCAGACCATGATCGAGGCCGGCGTCTGCTCAGCGGGCTTGAGTACCACGCAATTGCCGGCGGCGAGCGCAGGCGCGAGCTTCCAGCACGCCATCAGCAGCGGGAAGTTCCAGGGGATGATCTGGCCGACCACGCCGAGCGGCTCATGGAAATGATAGGCGATCGTGTCGTGATCGATCTCGCCGATCGAGCCCTCCTGTGCGCGCACGACGCCGGCGAAATAGCGGAAGTGATCGATCGCGAGCGGCAAGTCGGCGGCGCGGGTCTCGCGGATCGGCTTGCCGTTGTCCCAGGTCTCGGCGATCGCGAGCCGCTCGAGGTTTTCTTCCATGCGGTCGGCGATCCGGTTCAGGATTGCGGCGCGCTCGGCAACGCTGGTGCTGCCCCAAGCGGCCTTGGCGGCATGCGCCGCGTCGAGCGCGGCCTCGACGTCCTGGTGATCAGAGCGCGCGATCTTGCAGACGACCTGACCGTTCACGGGCGAGGCGTTGTCAAAATATTTGCCGGAGATCGGCGCGACGAATTTGCCGCCGATGAAATTGTCATACTTCGCGGCGAACGGCACTTGTGCGACGTTGAGGAATTCAACCTTGTTCATGTTCACTCCCGATGTTGCTGTTTGCGTGATCGTCGTGTGTTCACGACTTGCGCAGACGATGAAGCGGGAGTCGTTTTCTGTCAGCCCGGATGAAAGCGATGACGGAAGCGACCTGTCGCAGTTCTGCGACAGGTGAAGCAGCCCTCACGCATTCAGACATCATCCTGAGAAGCGCGCTCTTGAGCCACATCGTCATTGCGAGCGCAGCGAAGCACTCCAGTGTCTCTCCGCGGAAAGAACCTGGATTGCTTCGCTGCGCTCGCAATGACGATTGAGGAAACGAGCAAACGCTCAGTGCTTCAGCTCGAAGCGCTTGAGCTTTCGGTGGAGCGTGGCGCGGCTGACGCCGAGCGCCTTGGCGGCGGCGGAAACATTGCCGCCCGCGCGCAACAGCGCCCGCTGCAAGACCGCGCGCTGGCCACCGGCGAGGTGGTCGCGCGCGGCATCGCCACCGAGAAGATCGGCTGCGGGCACCGGCTGCAACGGGCGGCCGGGCGCGATCCCGAGTCCGACCCGGGCGGATCTCGTCGCGCCTATCACGAGATCGTCCGCATCGACCGCGACGAGACCGCCGCCATGGCCGTCGGCTGACGGCGTCAGCACGATGCGGGCATGGGCGAAGGCGTTGCGGAACAGATCAGCCTCGATACGCTTTGCCGCCTCGCCCGCGGCGAGCGCGATCAGATTGGCGAAGGCGTCGGTGCGGTCGGCGCGGCAGGAGGAGACGTCGAGCACGCCAGCCAGCATCCCGTCATGATCGTAGATCGGGACAGCGGTGCAGCTCAGAAGCGTGTTGCGGGTGAAGAAATGCTGGTCGCGGTCGATGGTCAGCGGCCGCTGCTCGACGAGGCACGTTCCGATGCCGTTGGTGCCCTCATGCTCCTCGCTCCAGAGCGCGCCGGTCCACAGGCCCCAGGATTGGAACGTGGAGTCGTCGGCCGGCGTGCCGCGACGATCGACCGGGGTGCCCTCGCCGTCGGCAAGCAGCACGCAGCAGCCGGCAGCGCCAACTGCCTGGTAGAGACGGTCCATCGCGCCCTGGGCAGCATTGAGCAGTGGCGCGATCCGCTCGCGCGCATGGTATAGCTCGGCCTCGGTGAGGCGGATCGGCGGCCGTCGGCCGCCGGGATCGAGATGGTGCAATCGGGAGGAACGGCACCACGAGGCCACGAGCGCGGAGCGTGCCGCCTGGCCTGACGCAATGGCGGCCTCCACACGGGCCGCGTGATGCGGGTGCATTTGCCCATTCATCACTGTTTCCTCCCGATGGCAGTCTAGATGCTGCCGGCGTAGCCCGATTGATCTGCGTCAATCCTGAAAATGCCGCGCGCAAGAAGGCATGAACCCGCACCGCCGTTGCCGTCAAGACGGAAGTGCCGCATCCACTTACGACCTTCGACATAGGCGCAAAAAACCGAATAACACCGCACCGTAGCAAAAGTTGGAACGCGCGTTTCACGCGGCGATCGAAAAACAGAATAGAGCGCAAACAGCGCGTCACCTATGCTGGAAGCATCAAGAGACTTTCAGCAGGAGCCGTCGTGACCAGCCCGTTCTCACTCTCAAGACGTTCCCTGCTCGGCGCGCTAGCAGGCGGACTCGTTGCGGGCAGCGCGAAAGCGCAAGGCAAGCCGGCAGAGATCGATCTCAGCGGCGTCACGCTGCGCGTCGCCTATTACAAGGGCGGCTGGCCCGCCCTGCTCCGGGCTGCCGGCGAAGACAAGACGCCCTACAAGATCGACTGGAAGGAGCTCAACAACGGCGTGCTGCATATCGAGGCGCTGAACAGCGACGCGCTCGATCTCGGGTCGGGCAGCGAAATTCCTGCCATGTTCGCCGCACGCAAGAACGCCAGCGTGCGCTTCATCGCAGTCACCCACGAAGACCTCAACACCCAGGTCACCGTCGCGGCCAGGGACGCGCCGATCCATTCGATTGCCGATCTCAAAGGCAAGAAGGTCGGCTACGTCCGCGCCACGACCGCGCACTATTTCCTCGCCAAGCAACTCGAGGAAGCGGGCCTCTCCTTCAACGACATCGAGGCCATCAACCTGACGCCATCGGACGGCTACTCGGCCTTCTCCTCCGGCAAGCTCGATGCCTGGGCGATCTACGGCTACAACGGCCAGCTCGCGATCTCCAAACAGGGCGCGCGCCTGCTCAAGACCGGCGTCGGCTATCTCTCCGGAAATTTTCCGATCTATGCCAATCCGAAGGCGATCGACGATCCGTTGCGGCGTGCGGCGCTCGCCGACTTCCTGCTGCGGATCCAGCGCGCCTATGCCTTCGCCAACAAGAATTTCCAGGTCTATGCGACGGCGCAGGTCGCGGAAACGCATCTGCCGATCGAGGACATCCTCGATCAGTTCGCCCATCGCAGCGCCGATTTCTCACTCGTGGGCGTCACGCCGGATGTACCGGAGACCCACCAGAAAGTGGCCGACACTTTCCTCAAGCTCGGCGTGCTCGACGCGCAGACCGACGTCGCAAAATTCTGGGACACGAGTTTCAGCGACGTCCTCGCCAAGGGCGCGGCGCAGCTGGCGACACTCTAGTTCGAATTGTTCATCCGCACGAGATCGTGCGGATTGACGAACTGGAGCTGGAAGCGCGCGCGCTCGTCCAGCATGTCGGGGTCGATCTTTTCCGAGCGCAGCAGCGACACCCGCTGCTCGCCCTCGGCGCGCTCGCGCTTCAGCCGCGCAAGCTCGCTGGTCAGAGCGATGATCTCCTGGTCGAGCTCCTGGCGGGCGTTGAGGCCGTATTTGCCGGTATAGGCGTTGATGCCGAAATAGCCGACGATCGCGGCCGCCATGGTGTAGAGGGCAAGGCCGGTCAGAATCGATTTCAGGCGCGCACGGGTGACCATGTCCGGCAAGATGGGACAGGTTGGTTAAGGGAAGGCTAATTTGGGAGCGCCCTGCCCGACTGCCAGACCCTCATGGTGAGGAGGCCGCGTAGCGGCCGTCTCCGGACGATGCTACGCATCGCCGGGAGAACCATGAAGGCCCGGGTCTTCCCCGCGGCCATCCTTCGAGACGGCGCTTCGCGCCTCCTCAGGATGAGGATCTATAACGCGGCCGCAGGCGTCTCACTCAGCCCTGATGCTTGGCGACGTGCGCGGCGAAGGCGTCGATGTACTGCTGGAGCACGGTCTTCAGCGAGTCCTTGGTCAGGTTGCCTGCGGCGTCAAAGGCGTCGCCGACTGCGTTCAGATAGGTCTCGGGCTGCTGCATGATTGCCCCCGCAATGCCCGGCAGGATGTTCTGGAGCGTTTTCGCGGCACTCACTCCACCCTGCGGACCCGGCGAGTTGGAGACGATGCCGACCGGCTTGCCGTTGAACGAGCTCTTGCCATAGGGCCGCGAGGCAACGTCGATGGCGTTCTTCAGGGCGCCCGGGATTGCGCGGTTGTATTCAGGCGTCACGAACAGGACGCCGTTCGACTTCTGGAGCTTTTCGCGGAAAGCCAGCCAGTCGGCGGGCGGGGCGCCCTCGAGGTCCTGGTTGAAGAACGAGATACCCGCCGGCGTGATGACCTCGAGCTTGAGGGACGCCGGCGCGAGCTTTGCGAGCGCGTTGGCGATCTTGAGCGAAAAGCTTTCCTTGCGCAGGCTGCCGGCGATCGTGACGATGTTGTAGGCCATGGTTGTCCTTGAACCTCTAAGCGGGAAACAGGCCGGCGCACTTAATCCACCTCCGCGGGAGGATGCAAGTGCATGAACCGTTTCGATTTGGAAACGCAGCGTTTCGCAAAAGCGACCAGTCGCCCAAAACAATCGGGCCGCCAGGCGGCGGCCCGATCAACTGACTCTAAGAACCGAACCGATCAGATCGTCGGATTCCAGGCCGACGGGATCAGACGATATTTGGCACCATCCTTCTCGACGTGGCCGACCGACGGGAAGGTGAAGTGGAAGCCGACCACCGTCGCCTTCTCTGCTGCCGCCATGTCGTAGAACTTGTGGCGGGTCTCTTGCGCCATCGCGGCATCGGTGTCGAACACGACATGCCAATCCGGATTGCGCAGGAAGAATTCCGGGATGTTGGTGACGTCGGACTGGATCAGGACCTTTGCGTTGCCCGAGGCAACCGCGAACGATGTGTGACCCGGGGTATGGCCGGGCGTCGCGATCGAGGTGATGCCCGGCGCGACCTCCTTGCCCCACTCATACTTGGTCACCTTGGACTCGATGCCGGCAAAGGTCTTCTTCACGTTGGCGAAGTAGTTCTTCATCATGTCGCTGGAAGCTTTGCCGGCGTTCTCCTCGCTCGCCCAGAACTCCCAATCCTTGGCCGGCACCATGATCTCGGCGTTCGGGAACGCGATCGAGCCGTCCGCCGCGCGTATGCCGTTGGTGTGGTCGGGGTGCAGATGCGAGAGCAGGACGATGTCGATGCTCTTGGGATCGACGCCGGCCGCCGCGAGGTTTTGCAGCGTGCGGCCGACCGCGCCCTTGCTCGGCTCGAGATTGGCGACGCCGTTGCCGGTGTCGATCAGCACGAGCTTGGAGCCGGTGTTGATGAGTTGCGGGTTGAACGGCACCGTCACCATGCCCTTCGGCATGTAGGCCGCATCGCCTGCGGCCAGTGCCTCGTCCTTCGGCACGTTGGTGACGAACTTGTCCGGCATCGGGAAGGTTCGCGCCCCGTCGTTGATCGAGGTGCACTCGAAGGAACCGACCTTATAGCGATAGAAGCCCGGCGCCTGCGCGCCGGTTTGCGGCACTGCGGCATCGGCAGACGTCGTGCCCAGGCGCGAAAGGCTGGCCGCACCGAGGGCGGCGGCGCCGGCAAGCAGGTGACGGCGGTTGAGTTCGGTCATGGGAATGTCCCCTTCTGAGCGTTGCGGTTTTTCCCGCTTTCAATTGCGGCGCGAATGTTCTCCCCCGCCGCTCAGAAGGCAAGACCTTCTTTGGTCACGACCGTTCCAGCGTCACGCAAATTTATTTGGGTTGATGAGGAATTTTTCGCCGGTCGCCCGTTTGGCGAACACCGCAATGTTGGCCGGATCGAGCACTTCAGGAAGCGACACGACCTTGGTGTAGTGGCTGGCGAACGTCGTCTTCAATTCGCTCGCGACACGTTGGCGCAAGCGTCCGATTTCCGCGGGACCGATCTTCATCAGGAACGGGGTCAACAGCCAGCCGCCGACACCCCAGGCCATGCCGAAGCCGGGCGGCAGCTCGATCGGCCGCGTGTCGAGCATGCCATAGACATAGACCTGCTTGTGCACGCTGGAGCCGTAGCGGCTGTACTCCTTGGCGGTCTTGTTGATCGCGACTTCCATGCACCTCAGGATGTTGCCGGCGAGCCTGCCGCCACTGATGGCATCGAAGGCGATGGTGGCGCCGGTCTCGACCAGCGCATTAGTGAGATCGTCAAGGAAGCTCGGCGCGGTGGAATCGACGACGTACTTGGCGCCGATCTTGTGCAGGATGTCGGCCTGCTCCTTGCTGCGCACGATGTTGACCAGCGGGATGCCGTCCTTGATGCAGATCTTGTTCAGCATCTGTCCGAGATTGGAGGCGGCCGCGGTGTGCACTAGCGCCTTGTGGCCTTCGCGCCGCATGGTCTCGGTCATGCCGAGCGCGGTGAGCGGATTGACGAACCAGGACGCGCCCTCCGCCGCGGTCGTGCCCTCAGGCAGCGGCTGGCAGTCCCTCGCCTTCAAGGTCCGGTACTGCGCGTACATCGCGCCGCCGATCATCGAGACCGTCTTGCCCATCAACGCCTTCGCGGCGTCCGACGAGCCGGTCCTGATGACGACGCCGGCGCCTTCGTTGCCGACCGGCAGGGACTGGTCGAGCCGCGCCCCCATCGCCTGCATCGCGTCGTCAGGCACCTTGGCGGTGATGACGGGAGCATCCTTCGTCCCCGACGCCTTCGCCGTGCTCATGTCGGCGGCGCCGACCAGCAAACCGAGATCCGACGGGTTGATCGGCGTCGCCTTGACGCGAACGACGACCTCGTCCTCGGCAGGCTCGGGGGTCGGCACGTCGACCAGCGAGATTTCGAGTTCGCCGCTCTTCTTGATCAGCGAACGCAACTGGAGTCCGTTTCCGCCGTCGCTCATGTCGACCTCCCCTTTTTCTGTTAGGTGCTTACGCCAGCGCCTTCAGCGCCGCCTTGCCGGGATAGACGGCCTGCTTGCCGAGCTGCTGCTCGATGCGCAGCAGCTGGTTGTATTTGGCGGTGCGATCCGAGCGCGCAAGGGAGCCGGTTTTGATCTGGCCGCAATTGGTGGCGACGGCGAGATCGGCGATGGTGGAATCCTCGGTCTCGCCGGAGCGATGCGACATCACGGAGGTGTAGCCGGCCTTGTGCGCCATCTCGACGGCGGCGAGCGTCTCGGTCAGCGTGCCGATCTGGTTGACCTTGATCAGGATCGAGTTGGCGCGGCCCGCCTTGATGCCTTCGGACAGGCGCTTGACGTTGGTGACGAAGAGATCGTCGCCGACGAGCTGGCACTTCTTGCCGATGAGATCGGTGAGCTCCTTCCAGCCGTCCATGTCGTCCTCCGACATGCCGTCCTCGATCGTCACGATCGGATAGCGCGACACGAGGTCGGCGAGATATTTGGCCTGCTCGGAGATCGAGCGGGTCTTGCCCTCGCCTTCATAGACGTATTTGCCGCCCTTGAAGAACTCGGTCGAGGCGCAGTCGAGCCCAAGCACGACGTCGGAGCCTGCCTTGAAGCCAGCCTTGCCGATCGCGTTCATGACGAATTCGAGCGCGGCGTCCGCCGACGGCAGGTTCGGCGCAAAGCCGCCCTCGTCGCCGACATTGGTGTTGTGACCGGCCTTCTTCAATTCGGACTTCAGCGTGTGGAAGACTTCCGCGCCGTAGCGCAGACCTTCGGCGAAGCTGGTGGCGCCGACCGGCAGGATCATGAACTCCTGGAAGTCGATCGGATTGTCGGCGTGCACGCCGCCATTGATGATGTTCATCATCGGCACCGGCAGGACCCGCGCCGAAGTGCCGCCGACGTAACGATAGAGCGGCATGTCGAGCGATTGCGCAGCCGCCTTGGCGCAGGCGAGCGAAACGCCGAGGATGGCGTTGGCGCCGAGACGGCTCTTGTTCGGCGTCCCGTCGAGATCGATCATGACCTGGTCGATCTGGACCTGGTGCTCGACGTCCATGCCGCTGAGCGCCTCATAGATCTCGCCGTTGACGGCGCCGACGGCCTTCGAGACGCCCTTGCCGAGATAGCGAGCCTTGTCGCCATCGCGCAGTTCCACCGCCTCATGGGCGCCTGTCGAGGCGCCCGAGGGCACTGCGGCGCGGCCGAGCGAGCCGTCTTCCAGCACGACGTCGACCTCGACGGTGGGATTGCCACGGCTATCGAGAATTTCGCGGCCGATGATGTCGACAATGGCGGTCATGATGCGCTTCCATTCGTTAGAGCTGGACGTTTCGCCGCGCGTCTTACACGGAGCGCAAGCAAATGTGAACGCTTGGGCTGCGGGGTACGACTGACGGCTGAGGAGCCTCGGACTAAGCTCGACGCCACCTGATCTGCGCGTCCAACCTCAATCTGAGACAGTCGGGGTAACGCCATGAATCGTCGCCAGTTTCTTGCTTCCAGCGCCGCCCTCCTTGCCGCCCGCCCAAGTTTTGCGCAGGAGGGCCCGTTCCGGGCGAAATATTTTCCGATCAGCCCCGGTATCGGCCTGCACGACCTCACACCCGCCCCCGACGGCACGATGTGGTTCACGGCGCAAGGCAAGGGCATGCTGGGCAAGCTCGATCCGAAGGACGGCTCGTTCAAGACCGTCAGCCTGGGCCAGGGCGCTGCCCCGCACGGCGTGACGATCGGCCCCGATGGCGCGCCCTGGATCACCGAGGGCGGCCAGAACGCGATCGCGCGGGTCGATCCCGGCGATCTCAAGGTCACGCTGTTCCGCCTGCCCGAAAAGTTCGCCCAGGCCAATCTCAACACCGGCGTGTTCGACAAGGATGGTACCTACTGGTTCACCGGGCAGTCCGGCTATTACGGCCGGCTCGTGCCGAAATCCGGCGAGATGACGGTGTTCAAGGCGCCGAAGGGCATCGGGCCCTATGGCATCACTGTGACGCCCAAAGGCGACATCTGGTACGCCTCGCTCGCCGGCAGCTACATCGCCAGGATCGATCTTGCGACCGGTAGCGCCAGTGTCGTGCAGCCGCCGACACCGAATGCCGGTTCGCGGCGCGTCTGGTCGGATTCAAAGAGCCGGATCTGGGTCAGCGAGTGGAACAGCGGGCACGTGTCGGTGCACGATCCCGCCGACGGCTCGTGGAAAACCTGGAAGCTGCCGGGCGAGCATCCCCGCGCCTACGCGGTTTTCGTCGACGACAAGGACAAGGTCTGGCTCACCGATTTTTCCGCCAACGCCATCGTGCGCTTTGATCCAGTGACCGAGAAGTTCAACGTCTTCGCCAGCGACAAATCGAACGCCAATGTCCGTCAGCTCGACGGAAGGCCGGGCGAGCTGTGGGGCTGCGAGTCCGGCAACGACCGGATCGTCATGATCCAGACCGTCGCCACTGGTTGACGGCGACGACAATTGCGTCCATCTCGGCATCCACTAGAGCGCGATCCGATCGCGCTCTAGCTTTTTGATTGAGCATGATCCCTTCGGAAAACCGGTGTCCACTTTTCCGGATCATGCTGCAAAAGGATGCAAATGATGGCGAAAAAACCCCTCCAGCTCGGCCGTGCGGTCGAATGGCCGCACACACCGGAAGAAGCCCAGCTCGACCGTGTGCCCAACCCGCAGAAGGGCACAGACTATCTGGTGCGCTTCACCGTGCCGGAATTCACATCGATCTGCCCGGTCACGGGACAGCCGGATTTCGCCCATCTCATGATCGACTACGCACCGGGCCAGTGGCTGCTGGAGTCGAAATCGCTAAAGCTCTACGTCGCGAGCTTCCGCAATCACGGCGCCTTCCACGAGGACTGCACCGTGATGATCGGCAAGCGCATCGCATCCGAGATCAAGCCGAAATGGATAAGGATCGGTGGCTACTGGTATCCGCGCGGCGGCATCCCGATCGACGTGTTCTGGCAGACCGGCCGCGTGCCGAAGGGATTGTGGGTGCCGGAGCAGGGTGTGGCGCCCTATCGCGGGCGGGGCTAAAGGTGGCCCTATTCCTCCGCAATCCAAATGCCTTGTTCGCTCAAAGCCGTCAGTAGAGCTTCAACGTCTTCCGGTTCCATCTTGGATGGGATCAATTCGTTCAGTTGATCAAAGGTAATGTGACCCGTCTTCTCCGCCAGGATGGCGGCTTTCCGTACCACTTCGGACCAGTCCAATCAGACCTCCTCGGAATACTCCCCTACTATATGGGAAGATTAGATGTCCGCGTCGGTCTCAGCGCGCATCCGCCGGAGCGCGCTGCTTGAGGAGCTTCGCGCAGACCAGCCCCAGCACCACCATGATCCCGGCGCTTGCGAACAGGGTCGGCCCCTTGCCCCCATGCGCGAGGCCAAAGCCATAGGCGATCGGGCCGACGGTCTGGCCCATGAAGAAGAAGAACGAGTGCAGCGACAGCGCGGTGGCGCGTGCCTCGACCGATAGCTCGCTGGCAAACACCTGTAGGCAGCCATGGGCCATGTAGAAGCCCCAGCCCATCACGACGAGGTTGAGCGTCTGGACTTCCCAGCGCGGACCGAACGCGACGGCGACGAGTTGCGAGGCCACTAGCACGGTGCCCGCGATCATCATGCCCTTGACGCCAAGTCGTGGCAGAAGGCGCGACACCGTCATGGTGTAAAACAGCCCGCCGACCGCAAAGCCCGCGATGACGATGCCGGCAATTGAGAGCGAGGTCTCGCCGAGGTCGAACAGGAACGAGGCGACGTAAGGGAAGAGGCCGAGCACGCAGCAGCCTTCGACGAACACGGCCGAGTAGCACACCGGTGCGTTCGGATTGGTGAAGATGGTGCGATAGCCCGTCTTCAGCGCCGAGAGGCTCGTCCTCGGCGGATGCTTGATCCTGGCGCCACTGAATCCGGCCGCAACCGCGACCGAAGCGATGATCACCAGCACACCGAGCACGGCGAGCACGCCGCGCCAACCGAGGAAGTCGCCGATCAGGCCGGACGCAGATGCACCGAGGAGATTGCCGGTCATGGCGCCGGCGAGCGTGCGGCCGATCGCGATCTGCCGCTTCTCTGGACCGACGAGATCGCTGGTCAGGCTGAGCGCAATCGGAAACACGCCGCCGGAGCCGATACCGGCCAGGATACGGGTGGCAAACAGCAGCGAGAACGAGGTCGAGAGCGCACCGAGGATGCTGGCGACGCCGAGCACCGCGAGGCAGCCGATCATCAGCCGCGTCTTGCCGAAGAGATCGGCGGCGGCGCCGATCAGCGGCTGGATGATCGCGAAAGTGAAGGCGAAGACCGCGGCAAAGCCCGCGGCGGTCGCGATGCTGACCTGAAAATCCTCGGCGATGTGCGGCAGCAGCGGATCGAGCGCCCGGGCCGAGAGCGCCGCCGCAAAGCTCGCACCTGAGATGACGTAGAGCGCTGGCGGCAAGCCGTGATCGTGCGGCCGCGCCTCCCCTTGCGGCATCAGCGCGCGCCGGCCTGCGACGGATTTTTCGCCACCGCGTCGAACGCCATCAGCGTCCGGATGAGGCCTTCGAACTCAAGCAAAGGCACCATGTTCGGTCCGTCGGACGGCGCATGGTCGGGATCGGGATGCGTCTCGATGAAGACACCGGCGACGCCGACCGCGACTGCCGCACGCGCCAGTACCGGCACGAATTCGCGCTCGCCGCCGGAAGAAGCACCTTTCCCGCCCGGCTGCTGCACGGAATGCGTGGCATCAAAGATCACAGGCGCGCCGGTGGTGCGTGCCAAGATCGGCAGCGCTCGCATGTCTGATACGAGCGTATTGTAGCCGAAGGAGGCGCCGCGCTCGGTGACGAGCACGTTGGAATTATTGGCGCTCGTGATCTTGGTCACGACATTCGCCATGTCCCAGGGCGCCAGAAACTGCCCCTTTTTGACGTTGACGACCTTGCCGGTTGCTGCGGCAGCCAGCAGGAGATCAGTCTGCCGGCACAGGAAGGCCGGGATCTGCAGGACGTCGACGGCCTGCGCGACCTCGGCGCATTGCGCCGCATCGTGCACGTCGGTGAGCACTGGCAAGCCCAGCGACGAGCGGATCTCGGCGAAGATCGGCAGCGATTGCGCCAAGCCCAGTCCCCGCGCGGCCGACGCGCTGGTGCGGTTGGCCTTGTCGAAGGACGTCTTGTAGACGAGGCCGACTTTCAGACGGGTGGCGATCTCCTTCAAAGCGGAGGCCACCTCCAGTGCATGCGCCCTGCTCTCGAGCTGGCACGGGCCGGCAATGACCGCGATCGGCAGGTCATTGCCGAACCTGACCGTCCCCAGCTCAACCACCGCTGCTGCCGACTTGCCTGCGCTCAAGGCCAAGATCCCTCGTTTCGGCGCGACCATAGCGGCGATGAGGGGCGGATCAACCCTATTCGGCCCTACCCCTCGAATATCAGGGTTGCGAAGGCGCCCCGGCGAGGCCGGCCGTCACTTCACCGCGGAGAATGCCGTCGGCGCCAGAATCTGGCTGACGATGTTGGCGACGATCTGGCCATCCGCCTCCGTCTTGGCGCGCGCCTCGAGCCACTCCGGATCGGTCATGAAGGCGGTCCATTTCGTCTCGCGCTCGGCAAGCGAGTGCCAGGCTAGAAGATAGGTCAGCTCCTGGTTGGATTCGCCGATCAGCGTGGTGAAGAACCCGGCCTGCTTGATGCCGTGCTTCTCCCAGATTTTCAGTGTGATCGTGTCAAAGCGCTTGATCAGTGCCGGCAGCCGACCCGGCACGCAACGATACTGGCGCATTTCGTAGATCATTGGAGCTCACTCCCTGCATTGTTGTTCTTGCGGCAGGGAGTTGTCGCAACAATTTGCGCGCGCGTCAAAGGCCAGAGGTGCTTACACCAGCCGGCTCTGCACCACCGCCGCCTGAATGAAGGATGCGAACAGCGGATGCGGCTCGAAGGGGCGCGACTTCAGCTCGGGGTGGAACTGCACGCCGATGAACCACGGATGATCCTCGTACTCGACGATCTCCGGCAGCACGCCGTCGGGCGAGAGGCCTGAGAACTTCAGGCCGTGCTGCTCGAGGCGGTCCTTGTAGGCGGTGTTGACCTCGTAGCGGTGGCGATGGCGCTCGGAAATCTCGGTCGCGCCGCCATACACTTGCGAGACGCGGCTGCCGCGCTTGAGCGCCGCGGGGTACGCCCCTAATCGCATCGTGCCGCCGAGGTCGCCGGCCTGCGAGCGCTTCTCGAGCTCATTGCCGCGCAGCCATTCAGTCATCAGACCGACGAGCGGCTCTTTGGTCGGGCCGAACTCGGTGGAGTTGGCATCCTCGATGCCGACGAGGTTTCGCGCGGCTTCGATCACCGCCATCTGCATGCCGAAGCAGATGCCGAAATACGGCACGTCGCGCTCGCGCGCGAACTGCGCCGCCTTGATCTTGCCCTCGGCGCCGCGCTGGCCGAAGCCACCGGGCACCAGGATGCCGTTGACGTGCTCGAGGAACGGCGCGGGATCTTCCTTCTCGAAGATCTCGCTCTCGATCCAGTCGAGATTGACCTTCACCTTGTTGGCGATGCCGCCATGCGAGAGCGCCTCGATCAGCGACTTATACGCATCCTTCATGCCGGTGTACTTCCCGACGATGGCGATGGTGACATTGCCCTCGGGATTGCGGACGCGCTCGTTGATCTGCTGCCAGCTCCGCAGCTCTGGCGGAATCCGCGAGCCGATGCCGAAGGCGGCGAGCACCTCGTCGTCGAGGCCCGCGGCATGATAAGCCTCGGGCACGGCGTAGATGTTGTCGACGTCGCGCGCTTCGATCACGGCGCTTTCGCGCACGTTGCAGAACAGGCCGAGCTTGCGCCGCTCTTCCTTCGGAATCTCGCGGTCGGTGCGGCACAGCAGGATGTCGGGCTGGATGCCGATCGAGCGCAGCTCCTTAACCGAATGCTGCGTCGGCTTTGTCTTGAGCTCGCCCGCGCTCGGGATGTAGGGCAGCAGCGTGAGGTGGATATACACCGCATGGTCGCGCGGCAGCTCGTTCCCAAGCTGGCGGATCGCCTCGAAGAAGGGCAGGCCTTCGATGTCACCGACGGTGCCGCCGATCTCGACCAGCACGAAGTCGTAATCGTCATTGCCTGACAGCACGAACTCCTTGATGGCGTTCGTGACATGCGGCACGACCTGGATTGTCGCGCCGAGATAATCGCCGCGCCGCTCCTTGGAGATGATGTCCTGATAGATGCGGCCCGTGGTGATGTTGTCGGCCTTGGTCGCCGGCCGCCCCGTGAAGCGCTCATAGTGACCGAGATCGAGATCGGTCTCCGCGCCGTCATCGGTCACGAACACTTCGCCGTGCTGATACGGCGACATCGTTCCGGGATCGAGATTGAGATAGGGGTCGAGCTTGCGGAGGCGGACCTTGTAGCCCCGGGCTTGCAACAGAGCACCCAGTGCTGCTGAAGCCAGACCCTTGCCGAGCGAAGAAACCACGCCGCCGGTGATGAATATGTACCGCGCCATGGGACTTAACCTTTAATCCCCCGAACTCGATTCGCCAAAGCGATTCGCGTCCCGCCCCAAACAATTTGCGGGCCTGTGGGTGAGCCAAAACTGAGTGTGTTGCCAGAACCTTGATGGGGATTCTTGATGCAGGACGCTAGGCACCGTCCTGCATGGCCCCTCTGCTTTATTGCGAACGTGGCGCCTGCGGACCGCTGGGCGCCTGATTCTGCTGCTGCTCGTCCGCCTTCTTCAGCGTATCCAGGACACCGCCCGAGGTCGGCGGCGCCACCGGAGCCGCGCCACCGGCGGGCTGAGACTGCGACGCCGGCTGGCCAATGATCGAAGACGGCTTACGGTCATACCCCGCATACCAGGACAGGAAGAGGCTGGTCAGGAAGAAACCGGCCGCCAGGATCGCGGTCGTGCGCGACAAGAGATTTGCGGTGCCGCGGCTCGACATGAAGCCTGCGCCTCCACCCATGCCGAGGCCGCCGCCTTCCGACTTCTGCAGCAGCACGGCGCCGATCATCACGGCGACGATCATGAGATGGATAACGATCACAACGGTCTGCATGGTACCCTTCCGTCACAAGCCGACAGCGCCGGTGCCGGCAGCCATCGCGCTTTGCGGGTTTTCCTGAAGTTGCGCGGTGTTACACGATCAGGACTGGCATTGCCACCCCCGATCGGTCCGGACTCCGCTTTGAGCCGCCTGCGCTTTGCCGGTTAGCTAAGGGCAGCCTTTGGCAATCGCAAGGAAATCGGCCGCCTTGAGGCTGGCACCACCAACCAGCGCGCCGTTGACGTTCTTGACCGCCATCAGTTCGGCCGCATTCGACGGCTTGACCGACCCGCCATAGAGGATGCGCATCTTCGCCCCCTCGTCTCTGAAGCGGGAGATCAACAGTTCCCGGATAAAGCCATGAATCTGCTCGACATCCTTGGCTGTGGGGGTCAGGCCCGTGCCGATCGCCCAGACCGGTTCATAGGCCACGACCAGATTGTCGGCCTTTGAGCCGTCCGGCAGCGACAGGCTGAGCTGGCCGCGCAGGATATCCAGGGTCTGGCCGGCATCGCGCTGGCCTTGCGTTTCGCCGACGCAGACGATCGCGATCACCCCTGCCCGCCAGGCGGCCTCGGCCTTCTGCCGCACCAAATCATCGCTCTCGCCGTGGTCGGCGCGGCGCTCGGAATGGCCGACGATTATGGCGGAAGCGCCCGCATCCACCAGCATTTCCGCCGCGATATCCCCGGTATGGGCGCCAGAGGCCTTGGGGTGGCAATCCTGGGCACCGACGGCGACCTTGTTGCCGGCCGCCTTGGCCGCAAAGGCCGCGATCAGCGTCGCCGGCGGACACACCAGGAGATCGGCCTTGGCGGCGACCTCTGCCGCACCGGTGAGCATGGCGTCGAATTCGGCAGCGGAGGCCTTCAGGCCATTCATCTTCCAGTTTCCGGCGATCAGCGGTCGGATGGCGTCTGTCATGTCCAAATTCCAGCGAAATGAGGTTCGGGATGCGCTAGCAGACCGGGCGCCTCAGTTCCAGAGACCCGGTCCTGTTAACACAGCTTAAGGGAGCGGCAGGTTGCGGGGGGAAAGCCGCCACTTTATGATGCCATATCAATTCGGTGATGCGCTTTTGCGGAATCTGCTTTAAGGCGCGCCCGGTTCCCTCCTGCCAAACAAGTTGGACGCAATGCTTCGAGGAATGCGCAAGGCCTCATCAAACTGGCTCGGCAAAACGATTATGGCCGTCGTGATGGGCGTATTGATCATCAGTTTCGGCATTTGGGGCATCGCCGACATCTTCCGCGGCTTCGGGCAGTCCACGGTGGCCAAAGTCGGCCACACCGAGATTTCGCTGAACGAATTCCGCCAGATCTATACCGACCGCATGCAGCAGATCGGCCGCCAGTTCGGCCGCCCGCTGACGCCTGAGCAGGCGCGCGCCTTCGGCCTTGACCGCCAGGTGCTCCAGCAGGCGATCGCGGAAGCCGCCCTCGATGAAGAGGCCCGCCGGCTCGGGCTCGGCGTGTCGGACGACGAGATCCGCCGCATGATCATGAACGACCCGAACTTCAAGGGCGCCGCGGGCAATTTCGATGCGCAGCGCTTCCAGGCCATGATCCGCAATTTCGGCTACACCGAGCAGCGCTACACCGCTGAGCAGCGCAAGGTGTCGGTGCGCCGGCAGATCACCGGCACGATCGGCGCGGGCCTCGAGCCTTCCAAGACCATGATCGACGCGCTGAGCCGCTATCAGAATGAGCAGCGCTCGATCGAATTCGTCAAGCTCGACGCGGCTCAGGCCGGCACGATCGATCCGCCCTCGCCCGAGGCGCTCGCCGCCTATTTCGAGGACCACAAGGTCCAGTTTCGCGCGCCCGAATACCGCAAGATCTCCTTCGTCGTGATCTCGCCCGAGGAGATCGGCAAATGGACTGACGTCTCCGACGACGACGCCAAGAAGGTGTTCGAGCAGCGCAAGGACCGGCTCGGCACGCCGGAGAAGCGCCAGGTGCACCAGCTCGTGTTCCCGACGGTCGAGGAGGCGCAAGCTGCGCGCACCCGGCTCGCAAGCGGCACGTCGTTCGAGGACATCGCCAAGGAGCGCGGGCTCAGCGCGGCGGATGGCGATCTCGGCCTCGTGACGAAATCCGCGATCCTCGATCCGGCCGTGGCGGACGCCGCCTTCGCGCTGCCCGCAGGCGAGATCAGCCAGCCCGTCCAGGGTCGCTTTGGCGTGGCGCTGGTCAAGGTCGACAAGATCGAGCCGGGCGCGGAGGCCAACTACGCCAACCTCGCCGGCGACATCAAACGGGAGATCGCGGCTGAGCGCGCGCGCGCCAAGGTTGCCGAATTGCGCGACAAGATGGAAGACGAGCGCGGCGGCGGCTCCAGCGTCATCGACGCCGCGCAAAAGCTCGGCCTTGCTGCCGTGACCATCGAGGCCGTCGACCGCTCCGGCCGCACGCCCAGCGGCCAGCCGGTTGCCAACATCCCGCAAGGGCTCGACGTGGTATCGCAAGCCTTCAACAGCGACGTCGGCGTCGACAACGATCCGATCTCCTTCCGCGGCGGCTATGTCTGGTACGACGTGCTCGGCATCACGCCGTCGCGCGAACGCAGCCTCGACGAGGTCCGCGACCAGGTCGAGGCGCGCTGGCGTCAGGACCAGATCACGACCAAGCTGCGGACCAAGGCCACCGAGATCGTGCAGAAGCTCGAACAGGGCGGCAAGCTCGCGGACGAAGCCGCCGCCATCAACGCCAAGGTCGAGACCGCCGCCGGCTTCAAGCGCGAGGACACGCCCGCCGGCGTGCCATCGAGCCTGGTCACGGCTGCATTCCGCACCGCCAAGGATGGCGTCGGCCAGACCCCGGGTGCGGCCGGCGAGGTCATCATCTTCCGTGTGACCGACATCGTCGATCCGCCGGTCGATCTCGCTTCCGAAGGGATCGCCAAGCTGAAGGAGGGCCTCGACCGCGCGCTCACCGAGGAGCAGGTCGCGTCCTACGTCAACAAGCTTGAAACCGACATCGGAACCACCATTAATCAGGCCGCCTTCGCGCAGGTGACGGGCGCGAACCAGTAAGCAGTTGAAAGCACGCGATGGACGACCTGAAATCGATTATTGGAAAAGTGGCGACCGGCGCCAGCCTGTCGCGTGACGAAGCGGCCTCCGCCTTCGATGCCATGATGTCCGGCGAGGCCACGCCCTCGCAGATGGGCGGGCTTCTGATGGCGCTGCGCGTACGCGGCGAAACCGTGGACGAGATCACCGGCGCGGTCTCGGCGATGCGCTCCAAGATGCTGCGCGTCAGCGCGCCGGCGGATGCCGTCGACATCGTCGGCACCGGCGGCGACGGCTCGGGCTCGGTCAACGTCTCGACCTGCGCCTCCTTCATCGTCTCGGGCGCCGGCGTGCCCGTCGCAAAGCACGGCAACCGCGCGCTGTCGTCGCGCTCGGGCGCAGCCGACGTGCTGGCCTCGCTCGGCGTGAAGATCGATCTCAAGCCCGAGGACGTCGGCCGCTGCGTGCGCGAATGCGGCATCGGCTTCATGTTCGCACCCGCGCATCATCCCGCGATGAAGAACGTCGGCCCGACCCGCGTCGAGCTCGCCACCCGCACCATCTTCAACCTGCTCGGACCGCTGTCCAATCCGGCCGGCGTGAAGCGGCAGATGGTCGGCGTGTTCTCCCGGCAATGGGTGCAGCCGCTGGCGCAGGTGCTGAAGAATCTCGGCTCCGACTCGGTCTGGGTGGTGCACGGCTCCGACGGGCTCGACGAGATCACCCTCACCGGCCCAACCTTCGTCAGCTCGCTGCACAATGGCGAGATCAAGAGCTTTGAGATCACCCCCGAGGACGCAGGCCTTCCTCGCTGCGAAGCGATCGGCTTGAAGGGCGGCGATGCCGACGCCAACGCGATCGCGCTGCAAAGCGTGCTCGACTGCAAGCCGAGCCCCTATCGCGATGTTGCGCTGGTCAACGCGGCCGCCGCGCTGGTGGTGGCCGGCCGCGCCAAGGACATCAAGGAAGGTGTGGCGCTCGGCACCAAGTCGATCGACAGCGGTGCGGCGTCGGCGCGGCTAAAGCACCTGATCGCGGTCTCCAATAGCTGAGCCCTCGCATGTCGGACATCCTGACCAAGATCGAGGCGTATAAGCGTGAGGAGATCGCGGCAGCCAAGCGCGCGCAGCCGCTAGCTGCCTTGGAAGCCAAGGCCAAGGTCGCAGCTGCGCCGCGCGGTTTTCTGCGTGCGATCCGCAACAAGCTCGCCAATGGCGACTATGCGTTGATCGCCGAGGTCAAGAAGGCATCCCCCTCCAAGGGACTGATCCGTCCCGATTTCGACCCGCCGCTGCTCGCGAGGGCCTACGAGGCCGGCGGCGCTGCTTGCCTGTCGGTGCTGACGGATACGCCCTCCTTCCAGGGTCATATCGACTTCATGGTCGCAGCGCGCGCGGCGACGTCGCTGCCGGTGCTGCGCAAGGATTTTCTGTTCGACACCTATCAGGTGGTCGAGGCCCGCGCCTATGGCGCCGATTGCATCCTCATCATCATGGCGGCGCTCGACGATGCGGTCGCAAAAGATATCGAGGACGCCGCGCTGTCCCTCGGCATGGACGTCCTGATCGAGATCCATGACACGAGCGAGCTCGACCGCGCGCTAAAACTGCGCTCGCCGATGATCGGGGTCAACAATCGCAACTTGCGCACCTTCGAGACCACGCTTGCGACCAGCGAGGCGCTTGCGCCGCTGATCCCCGAGGGGCGGCTGATGGTCGGCGAAAGCGGCATCTTCACCCCGGCGGACCTCGCCCGCCTCGAGCGCGTGGGCATGTCGACCTTCCTCGTCGGCGAAAGCCTGATGCGGCAGGCCGACGTGACGGCCGCCACCCGTGCGCTGCTGTCGCGCGAGGCCCCGCGCGCCACGGGCACGCGCTGAGATGGCGCGTTCACCCTCCAGGGCCAAAGCAAAGGCAAAACCCGCCCTCACCCATATCGGCACCTCCGGCGAGGCACGGATGGTGGACGTGTCGGAGAAGCCCGCGACCGAGCGGCTCGCGGTCGCGGAGGGGCACGTCGTGATGACCAGGGCGACGCTCGACCTGATCCGCTCCGGCAACGCCAAGAAGGGCGACGTGCTCGGCACCGCCCGCATCGCCGGCATCATGGCGGCCAAGCGTACCTCGGAGCTGATCCCGCTCTGCCATCCCCTCGCGCTCTCGAAGGTTACCGTCGACATCGAGCCCGACGACAAGCTGCCGGGTTGTCTCGTCCGTGCCGCCGTAAAGGTCACAGGTCCAACCGGCGTCGAGATGGAGGCGTTGACCGCCGTCTCGGTCGCCTGCCTCACGATCTACGACATGATCAAGGCGGTGGAACGCGGCGTGCGCATCGAGGGCATCCACCTCGTCGAGAAGAAGGGCGGCAAGTCCGGCCACTACCGCGCCTAGAGCATGATCCTGACCCGAAGGGCCGCGTTAGCGCAAAGTTTGCGGCGGTTTTTCCTCGCGACAAACGCGGAACGCGTTTGCGCGGAGATCATGCTCAATCAATAAAGCACGCCCTGAACTATTTCGCCTCGCGCTGGCGCTCACGGTAGGCCCGCGTCTTCATCCGATTGCCGCACAGCGTCGCCATGCACCAGCGCCGGGTGGACGGTTTGGACCGGTCGTAGAATACCCGGCGGCATTCCTCCGAGGCGCACATCTTCAGCCGGTCCAGCGTACCCGCAAGCGTGCCATCGTGAACCTCGATGGCGATGGCCGACAGACCAGCAAGGGCATCCCGACGCACAGCTGCAAGCATTGCGCCGCGGCCCGCACGCGCCTCCACCCGCAACGGAAACGGTTCGAGCGCGCCGTCGAGCGCGCCAAGGACATCCCTGTTCCTGCGCCGCTCGGCCGGCTCGCATTGCAAATAGGCGCGCAGCGCCCCGCGCAGTCGCAGTGCGGTATGGAACATCGCTGGCGTGATCTTCGCACCGCCCTCGCCCATGCCGTGCTCCGCCAACCAATCCCCGAGCGCCTTCGGGCCGGAAAGCGCATCGCTTTGCGGATGCTGCACGCCGAAATGCGTGAAATGGCGAAAATCGAGCGAATTGGCGAATTCGTAGAGATTCGCCAGCTCGTCGGGAACCCTGAATTTGCGGGACTGCCTGGACATTGACACCAGTAAATCATTTTTACTGGTTTGCTGCAACTGACACTCGTATAAATCGTTTACTGGTGTCACAGATCGCGTCAGACCATGGAGGCCGAGATGACAACGGACACAACGACAATCACCCGTCCCCACCTGTTCTACGGCTGGTTCGTCGTCGCCGCGGCCTTCGCGGTGACGTTCGTTGGATTCGGTTCCGCCTACACGTTCAGTGCGTTCCTGGAACCGCTCCAGCGCGACTTCGGCGCCTCGCGCGGCGCGGTTTCGCTGGTGTTCTCGATCGCGGGCTTTCTGTATTTTGCGCTCGGGGTCGTCAGCGGCCCGCTCGCTGACCGCTTTGGCGCTCGTCCCCTGGCCGTGACTGGCATGATCGTGGTCGCCGCGGGCCTTGCGGCCGCAAGCGCAGCGCGCTCTCTCACCGGGGTCTATCTCGCCTACGGACTCGGAATAGGCCTCGGCGTCGGCTGCGCCTACGTCCCGGCGATCGGAGCGGTGCAGCGCTGGTTCGTCAAACGCCGCGGCTTTGCTTCCGGACTGGCCGTCAGCGGCATCGGGCTCGGTACGCTGGCGATGCCGCCGATCGCTTCGCTGCTGATCGCGACATTCGGCTGGCGCGGGGCCTATCTGGTGCTGGCCGCACTCGCCGTCGTACTGGGCGGCGGGATTTCATTGCTGCTCGAGAACGATCCACAAGACCGCGGCCTCGGCCCGGACGGCGACCCGCCTGAGGCAGCATGCGCTAACGGAAGCGGTGGCGTCGCGGTGCTGGAGGCCGTGCGCTCGGCGCGGTTCGCCGGCCTCTATCTTTCGTGCCTGGTCTGCTCGTTCGGCGCTTTTGTCCCTTTCGTGCATCTCGTGCCCTACGCACGCGATCACGGCGTTTCGACTTCGTCCGCCGTGCTGCTGCTTGGCACGATCGGCGTCGGCAGCACCGCGGGCCGCTTCCTACTCGGCGGGCTTGCCGACCGGATCGGCCGCGATCTCTCGCTGATCATGGTGCTGCTCGGCATGGCGCTCGCCATGGCCATCTGGGCGATTTCGGCAAGCGCTTTCGCGCTTGCAACCTTCGCCTTCGTCTATGGCGTGTTCTATGGCGGCTGGGTCGCGGTGCTGCCCGCCGTGGTGATGGACCATTTCGGCGGGCGCAACGTCAGCGGCATCATCGGCATTCTCTATACCAGCGTCGCGTTCGGCACGCTGATCGGGCCGAGCGCCGCGGGCTTCGTCTACGACGCCACGCACAGCTACACGCTGCCGATCCTGATCAGCGCGGCCACGAACGTCGTCGCGGCGCTGATCGTGGCTGCGCCGGCGTTGTGGAGCGGAATGCGGACGATCAGCGCAGCGAGGCGCTGATTGATCCGAACTTGCTGCTCAGCTTGCTGCCGAGCCCGTTGACGACGGTGATGATGGCAAGCGCGATGCCGGCGGCGATCAGGCCGTATTCGATCGCGGTGGCGCCAGACTCGTCGGCAATGAACTTCTGCAACATCGTCTTCATGATCCTGTTATCCTGTCCTCTCCGTTGGGATGACGGGACAACTCGCAAGCCGCGTGCCAGAGTGCGCGTGAGCATCGCCAGCATGTTAGGTGGTTAAGTTTCGGTTGATGCGGGCGCAACCGGCAAGAATTGACCGCTCAGATACACCGCACCGGCAATATCTGCTGGCCTTGCTCATCGCGCGCGCCCCAGGACTCTCGCGTCGATTCACCCTTCGTTAACCGCGCTTCCTAACGTCGCCTCCACATCGTTCCCGTAAACCGACGGATGTTTCCAGGCTCAAGAACTGATCCTGGCGTGTGCACGGCAGCGTTTCAGATCATGACGGGATTCGGCAGTCGCCTCCTCGACCAAACGGCAATGATCCGCAGCGGACCGATCCGCTGGCTGGTGGTGGGCGGCATGCTGCTGATTGCGGCGATCGCGATCGGCGCAACGCTGATGGCGCAGAACTTCCGCGAGCGGGCGCTGCGCAACAGTGCGCGCGAGCTGGATAACACGGCGCTGCTCCTCGCTCATCATTTCGACCAGCAGCTCCAGGATTTCGAGGTCATCCAGAAAGACCTGATCACGAACGTGCGCGCCAGCGGGATTGCGAGCGTCGAAGACTACCGCCGGCGCCTGTCCACCCAGGACGTCCATCGGACGCTTCGCTCCAAGATGGAGGCGCTGTCCTATGTCGGCGGCGTCAACATTTTCGACGCCGACGGCGAGCTGATCAACTCCTCGCTCGTCTGGCCTCCGCCGAAGGTCAATGTCGCCGACCGCGCCTATTTTAGGTCCTTCAAGTTCGACCCGCGCTCGCCGGACATGCTGGTCCAACCCGTGCACAGCCGTGTCTCCGGCATGTGGACGATCCTGATCCTCCGCAAGGTCACGGACCCGAACGGCGAGTTCCTGGGCTTGGTCGGGCGCGGCATCGAGCCCGCCAGTTTCGAGAAATTCTTCGCGTCCGTCGCGCTCGGCGAAGGCGCGACGATCTCGATGCTTCACCGCGACGGCACGCTGCTCGCCCGCTATCCCCATGTCGACGAAGCCATGGGCCAGAACTTCAAGACCGGCCCCGAGGCGCAGCAGAAGATGTTCGATCTCGATCACTTCACCGGCCGCTTCACGAGCACGGTCGACGGTGATGACCGCCTGATCTCATCACACGCCCTGCCCCACTTCCCGATCGTAATGGTCGCGACCAACACGAGAGCGGCCGCGCTCGCAGCCTGGCACGAGCAGATCGGATTCCTGATCTCGATCGCCATCGCTTCGGCGCTCGCCATCGCCGGGCTCCTGATTGCCGTGGTTCGCAAACTGTCCGCACAGCACCGTCTTTCGCGGGAACGGCTGACGCTGGAGAAGCAACGACTCGACCGCGCCGTCAACAACATGACCCAGGGGCTTCTGTTGTTCGACGACTCGCGACGGCTGGTGGTCTGTAACCAGCGCTATCTGGAAATGTATGGATTGTCGGCCGATGTCGTGAAGCCCGGCTGCAGTTTCCACGACATCATCGCGCACCGCAAGGCGACCGGCTCGTTCGCCGGCGACGTCAACCGATATGCCGCGCGCGTGCTGCGCGACATCCACCTGCGCAACTCCATGGTCATCGACACCTCGGACGGCCGCTCGATCCAGATCGTCAACGAGCCGCTCGCGGACGGCGGGTGGGTCGCGACGCATGAGGACATCACCGAGCGCCGCCGCACCGAGGAGCGCATCACGCATCTTGCGCACTACGATGCGCTGACCGATCTGCCCAACCGCGCCATGTTCCACGAGCATCTGCGGGAAGCGTTGGGCGCGATCGCCGACGGCGAACAGATCGCGGTGCACTACATCGACATCGACGAATTCAAGGGCGTCAACGACGCGCTCGGCCATCTCGTCGGCGACGAACTGCTGAAATCGATCGCAGCGCATCTGAACCGCTGCGCCGGCGAGACCGAATTCGTCGCCCGCCTCGGTGGCGACGAATTCGCGATCGTGCAGAGCACCGTGACCTCGCCTGACCACGTCACCGACCTCGTGGCGCGGGTGTTCGCCGCCATCCGCGAGCCGTTCGACTGCATGGGCCACCATCTCACAACGGACGCCTCGATCGGCATTGCGCTGGCGCCGGACCATGGCACCGAGCTCGATCAGATCCTGAAGAATGCAGATCTGGCGATGTACGCTGCGAAGGCCGCCGGACGTCGCACCTATCGCTTCTTCGAGCCGGAGATGGATGCCAAAGTCCGCGAGCGGCGGCAGCTCGAGACCGATCTCCGGCATGCTCTCGCCCATGGCGGGCTCGAAGTGTTCTACCAGCCCTGCCTCAGCCTGAAGGACGACACCATCACGGGCTGCGAGGCTCTGGTGCGCTGGCGGCACCCCGAGCGCGGCATGGTCTCGCCCGCCGAATTCATCCCGATCGCGGAGGACACTGGCCTCATCAACGAGATCGGCGAGTGGGTGCTCGCGACGGCCTGCCGGGATGCTGCGATCTGGCCGGATGACATCCGCCTTGCGGTCAACGTCTCGCCCGTACAGTTCAAGAGCGGCACGCTGGCGCTGAAGATCATGGCGGCGCTCGCCGCCTCCAACCTGCCGGCAAGCCGGCTCGAGCTCGAGATCACCGAGGCCGTTCTGATCCGCGACGACGACACCGCGCTTGCCATCCTGCATCAGCTCCGCGCCATCGGCGTACGCATCGCACTCGATGATTTCGGCACCGGCTACTCGTCGCTGAGCTACCTGCACCGGTTCCCGTTCGACAAGATCAAGATCGACCGCTGCTTCGTCGAGGACATTGCAGGACCCGACGGCTCCTCCAGCATCGTGCAGGCCGTGGTCGGCCTCGCCGCTGCGCGGCGCATGACCACGACCGCGGAGGGCGTGGAGACCGAGGAGCAGCAGCGGCTGCTCCGCTCACTCGGCTGTAGCGAAATGCAGGGTTATCTGTTCAGCGCGGCGAAGCCGGCCGACAAGGTGCAGGAGCTGTTCACGCTCCACCGCAGCCGGCTTGCCCAGAGGACCGGCCACGAAAGCCGCCGCCGCGAAGCGGGCTAGGCGAGGCCTTCGCGTCGTAGTTCGTAGAGTGGACGAAGCAAAGCGTGCCAACCTCGTGTCTAGTCCGCGGATGCAGAAGCGGTGAGCACGTCGCTTACGCTCCTTTGCCCACCCTACCGCATCCCGGCCTACATCCTAGTTCGGCACCGCCGCCTTCGGCGTCGGTCGCGCTGCCGTGGCGGCGTTCGCGGTCACGCCGTGCAGGAAGTCGAAAGCGGCGTGCAGCGCCTTGTCGTCCTTCTCCTCCGGCGGCACGTAGGATTGCGAGCCGGTCTGCTCGCTGCCGTCGGCTGCAGAGAGATGGCCGCGCATCTGGGATTCGGCCATCGTGTCGACACGGCCCTTCAGCTCCGGCGGGACGTCCTGGAGGATCTCGATGTCGGGCGCGATGCCCTGCGCCTGGATCGAGCGGCCCGACGGCGTGTAGTAGCGCGCGGTGGTCAGCGCCAACGCGCCGCTGCCGGTGCCGAGCGGGATGATCGTCTGCACCGAGCCCTTGCCGAACGAGCGCGTGCCGATCAGCGTGGCACGTTTGTGGTCATGCAGCGCGCCGGCCACGATCTCGGACGCGGAAGCCGAGCCGCCGTTGATCAGCACCACCAGCGGCTTGCCCTTGGTGAGGTCGCCGCCATGCGCGCTGAAGCGCTGGGTCTCTTCCGGGTTCCGACCGCGGGTCGACACCACCTCGCCACGGGCGAGGAAGGCGCTCGACACCGAGACTGCCTGGTCGAGCAGCCCGCCCGGATTGTTGCGGAGATCGACGACATAGCCTGCGAGCTTCTCCTGCGGGATCTCCTTGGAGATCGACGCGATGGCCTTGCGCAAGCCGTCTGTGGTCTGTTCGTTGAACGAGGTGACGCGGATATAGCCGATATCGCCGCCCTCGGTGTGGAACCGGACCGGGCGCACATGGATGATCTCGCGTGTGATCGCGACGTCGAGCGGCGCGTCTGCGCCCTTGCGCACGATAGTGAGCTTGGTCTTGGTATCGACCGGGCCCTTCATCTTGTTGACGGCCTGCTCGAGCGTCATGCCCATCACCGCCTCGCCGTCGATCTTGCTGATGAGGTCGCCGGACAGGAGGCCGGCCTTGGAGGCCGGCGTGTCGTCGATGGGCGCCACGACCTTGACGAGGCCCTCCTCCATGGTGACCTCGATGCCAAGCCCGCCGAACTCGCCGGAGGTGGTCTCCTGCATCTCGGTCCAGGCCTTGTCGTTCATGTAGCGCGAATGCGGATCGAGCGAGGTGACCATGCCGTTGATGGCGCCCTCGATCAGCTTGGCGTTGTCGGGCTTCTCGACGTAACTCACCTTGACCCGCTCGAAGACCTCGCCGAACAGGTTCAGTTGCGAATAGGCATCGTCCGCGCCCGCCGCCGCTCTTGCCACCCATTGCCCGCCTTGCGGAGAGGTCGCCAGCAGAGTCAAACACGCGCCGGTCAGCGCGCCGAGGGGGAACAGCAGGGTTTTCCGCATGGATTAAATGGCCTTTTTGCTGGCGGTTGGGAGGCGCCATGCAAATGGCGATCCAGCCCGTGTCTCACAATACCATTCTGGTTTCTTCAAGGCCGGTCCGCCACGTCGGCGGGCATCCGGCAGAAATCCCTTCGTTCCAGCCTAAACTTTTGGCAACGTTCGCCGGCCGGTTTGCGCCAAACGGGAATCGGCCCCGTCCGGCCACGCGTTCAAGCTATGCGATTTTAGGATGGTTTTGGCGGGCCGAACCGGATAGGCGATGGATTAAGGCTTCAAATTCTCGGGAGGATAACAATGAACGAAGCGCCCCGCATCCGGCCCCAACGAAACGTCGAACTCGGCGCCAGCGACGAGCCGTTCCAGAACCTGCACGAATTCATCCGCAAGGCGCGCTCCAACCTCAACCAGAACGCCTGGGACTATATCGTCGGTGCTGCCGAGACCGAGACCACGATGCGCCGCAACCGTATGGCGCTGGACGAGATCGCCTTCCGCCCGCGCGTGCTGCGCGACATGCGCAACGTCGATGGTTCCGTCGTGCAGTTCGGCCGCAAGATGCGCCTGCCGGTGGTGCTGGCGCCGGTCGGCGCGCTCGAGATCTTCGATCCGCACGGCGCGGCCTCCGTTGCTCGCGGCGCCGGCGCCTTCGGCGCGGCGCATATGCTGAGCTCGGTGTCGGACCCGGGCCTCGAGAAGACCGCGGAAGCGGCCCCCGATGCGCTACGCTTCTATCAGCTCTATGTCCGCGGCGATGACGCTTTCGTCGAGGATGTCGTCGCCCGCGCCGTGAAAAGCACATACGCCGCGTTCTGCCTGACGGTCGACACCGCCCATTACAGCCGTCGCGAACGCGACATCGCCAAGCGCTATGTTCGCGAGAGCCGGCTGCGCGCCACCGGCGGCGACTACCAGAAGGGCCTTGAGTGGCGAACCGTGAAGCTGATCAAGGACAAATTCAAGATCCCGCTCATCATCAAGGGCATTGCGACGGCCGAGGACGCGCTGATCGCGCTCGATCACGGCGTCGAGTGGATCTACGTCTCCAACCACGGCGGCCGCCAGCTCGATCACGGCCGCGGCGCCATGCACGTGCTGCCGGAGATCGTTGATGCCGTGAAGGGACGCGCGAAGATCATGGTCGACGGCGGCTTCTGCCGCGGCACCGATATCGTCAAGGCGATCGCCATGGGCGCGGACCTCGTCGGCATCGGGCGCCTGCAGTGCTGGGCGCTGGCCGCGGCCGGAGAAGCCGGGATCACGCGGATGCTGGAGCTTCTGGAAGACGAAGTGCTGCGCTGTCTCGGGCTATTAGGGGCCGCCTCGTTTGCCGAGGTGAACGCATCCTGCCTGCATCCGGCGACAGCCACCAACGCACCAAGCGTATTCAGCGCGTTTCCGCTGCTAGATATCGAGCCTTATCGCTACTGAAAGGATGCAATGACCTCCCTCCTCTCTCCCGGCAGCGCGGATGCGCTTCTGTTCGATCTCGGTCGCGTGGTGCTCGACATCGATTTCTCCAAGGCGATCACCTGCTGGGCGGGACATGCCGGCTGCGAGCCGCAATCGATCGTGGCGCGCTATGTGCGGGACAGCGAAGCCTATCGGCTGCACGAGATGGGCAAGATCAGCGACGAGGCCTATTTCGACTCGCTGCGGCGCTCGCTGGGGATCGAAATTTCCGACGCGCAGTTCCTGGAGGGGTGGAATGCGATCTTCGCTGGCGAGATGCCCGACATAGCAAACCTGTTGCCGCGCGCCGCGCAGCACGTGCCGCTCTACGCCTTCTCCAACACCAACCGGCCACACGTGGAATATTTCTCGAAGGAGTATGCCGACGTGCTCGGCCATTTCCGCGACCTTTATCTGTCCTCCAGCATCGGCCTGCGCAAACCCGATGCGGAAGCCTTCGACCATGTCGTCGCCGCGATCGGCCTGCCGGCGCAGCGAATCGTATTCTTCGACGACCTCGCGGAAAACGTCGAAGGCGCGCGGGCACGAGGGCTGACCGCGGTCCACGTGACGTCGCCTCGCGACGTCGGCGAGGCCCTGAGGGCGCTCGGTATCTGAGAGCATGGCCGCATTGCTGCGTTAGCAAAGGGTCTGGTTCCCGCCTTCTCCAGGAACTTTCTTAGGCAACTGTGGAACCAACTCGCTCTGTGTATTTTTGCACAGAGTTCCCGGAACGGATCAGCGCGTCGGGAGTCATATGCCCGTTGGGATCTCTACAACGGACGCGTGATCGTGTTGGGCAAAGCCTATTTCACCAAACAAGCCTCGATCCTTCTCCAATTCGCGAAGTCAACATCGGACAAGGAACTCTCCGCCAAGCTGGTCAGCAAGGCGGCCGATCTGAAAGCGCAGGGCGACCCGCTGCCGGAGATGGATCACAGCCTGAGAGCGCCCGACGTCGATCCGGACAATGAAACGGGAGCCACCTGATGCTAGCCGTGAGCCTGGTCGTCGCCGTGGCATGTTTGGCCACCGTCATCCCCGTCTTTCTCGTCATCGAGACGATCGCGCGGCGGCCGCACTAGGCGCATTCAACCGCGCTTGGGTTGGGGCCGATCGAGACGCTGCCGTTGCGCGCGCATGCGGCTCGTCTTCTCCTTGAGTGCCTCGATCTCCTCGTCGAGCTTTGCGCTCCTGGATTTCGGCGGCTCATCGCCGCGCAGCTTCTCGAGCGCCTTCTCGACCGACAGCTTTGAAGTCTCTGCCATCAGGGTTCTCCCGGACGTCTCCTGACGCGCCTTTCGTGCTGTGGCGCGCGGCAATTCTGAGCCGGAGGCGGGACGACGCGATATTGTCCCAAAGGGCATCCCGCCATCCTGCTGCTGGAGCGACATTTCCATCTCCACCTTCGTGATCACCCCTTTTGCCTCGACGCCCGCACTCGGCTAGAACGCAACGCGACCTGTCCTTACGATTTGCTCTGCAGGAGTTTTGCCCGTGGCCCTGATGCCGGTGTCCGATGCCCTCGCCGCGGTGCTTGCGGGCGTCGTGCCCGTGGCTGAGGAGATGGTCGCGCTGGATGCGGCCTGGCACCGCGTGCTCGCGCGCGACGTCGCGGCCAGGCGCACGCAGCCGCCGCAGGCGATGTCGGCGATGGACGGCTATGCGGTGCGCGCCACCGACGCGGCGAAGGTGGGCGCAGAGCTCACCGTGATCGGCGAGGTCGCGGCCGGCCGGCCGTTTGCGGGAACGGTCGGCGCGAGCCAGGCGGTGCGGATCTTCACCGGCGGCGTGGTGCCCGATGGCGCGGACGCGGTGGTGATCCAGGAGGACACCGTCGCTGACGGCAAGTGCGTCACGATCAAGGAGGCCGCGATCGTCGGACGGCACATCCGCCCCGCCGGCGTCGATTTCCGCGAGGGCGACGTGCTGCTCCGACAGGGAGCCCGGCTGACCGAACGCGACCTCTCACTCGCCGCCGGCATGAACCATCCTGAGCTTGCCGTCCGCCGCCGGCCCAGGGTCGCGATTCTCGCGACCGGCGACGAACTGGTGATGCCGGGCTCGACGCCCGGCGCGGGCCAGATCGTTTTTTCCAACGGCTACGCCTTGCACGCGCTGGCGCGGGCCGAGGGCGCCGAAACGTTCGATCTCGGCATTGCAGCCGATACCGTTGCGGCGACCACCGCCGGTATCCGCCGGGCCCGCGAGAGCGGCGCCGACATCCTGATCACGACCGGCGGGGCCTCGGTCGGCGACCACGATCTGGTCAGGCCTGCGCTTCAGGCCGAAGGCTTCGAAATGGCGTTCTGGAAAATCGCGATGCGGCCGGGCAAGCCCATGATGCACGGCCATCTCGGCGCGATGCGGGTGATCGGCCTGCCCGGCAATCCGGTGTCGTCCTATGTCTGCGGCTTCCTGTTCATGGTGCCGTTGATTCGCGCGCTTGCGGGCCGCTCGCGCGTTCATCACCGCCGCGAGCGCGCCGTGCTCGGGCGTGACGTCGGGCCCAACGATGTCCGCGAGGACTATCTGCGTGCCAGGCTCGAGGAGCGCGAGGACGGCACGCTCGTGGCCGTTCCGGTCAACCACCAGGACTCCTCGCTGCTTGCGAATCTCGCTATGGCACAGGCACTTCTCGTGCGCGCGCCATTCGCGCCAAAGGCCGAAGCAGGCACGCCTTGCGAGGTGTTGCGGCTGCCCTTGTGAGTGCGATCTGATTCGCGCGTGACGCGAACTTCGCCGCGTTCACACAAAATTAAGTGGTTGCGGAACACATATCGAACATATAGTGTCCGTTCATGATTTGTTTCGAGCATCTAGCGGCTTCTGCTGAATCTGACGTCTCGGAATCGAACGACATCAACCGGGGGACTTGGTCGAGATGTTAACGCGCAAACAATACGAGCTTCTGCGGTTCATCAGTGAGCGCCTCAAGGAAAGCGGCGTGCCGCCCTCCTTCGACGAAATGAAGGACGCGCTCGATCTGCGCTCGAAGTCGGGCATCCATCGCCTGATCACCGCGCTGGAAGAGCGCGGCTTCATCCGTCGCCTGCCCAACCGCGCGCGCGCCATCGAGGTCATCAAGCTGCCCGAGCTTCAGGCTGCAGGCGCCGGCCGCCGCGGCTTCACGCCGAGCGTCATCGAAGGCAATCTCGGCAAGGTGCGGGGCCCAAGCGCTACTGTCGACGAGGGCGAGCGTCCGGTCGCCGTGCCCGTGATGGGACGGATCGCGGCCGGCACGCCGATCGAGGCGTTGCAGACCCGCAGCCACACCATCAGCGTACCGCCGGACCTGCTCGGCTCGGGCGAGCACTATGCGCTCGAAGTGCGCGGCGATTCGATGGTCGACGCCGGCATCCTGGATGGCGACATGGCGCTGATCCAGCGCAACGAGACCGCGGATACCGGCGACATCGTGGTGGCGCTGATCGACGACGAGGAAGCGACGCTCAAGCGCTTCCGCCGCCGCGGTGCGTCGATCGCGTTGGAGCCCGCGAACACCGCCTATGAGGTGCGCATCCTGCCGCCGAACCGGGTGAAGATTCAGGGCAAGCTGATCGGGCTGTACCGGAAGTACTGATTGCCCGGCAGATTGCCGGCCATCGCGCAGCGACGCGGGCGGACGGATTGTCCGCTCCGGCGGAATGGTGTTTCCGCTTCCACCGCGATTATCCTCACACCTGCGCAGAGCTAATCCTCAAGCACCGCAAGCGCGAATGCGCGGTGCACGATAAAGAGGAAAAAACCGTGCGACAGATGATTTTGGGCGTGTTCTCGGCGGCCTTGCTCGCGGGCTCGGCCTCCGCGAGCGATGCAGCGCAACACCACTGTGCCATCCGCAAGACGGAGCACGCGGTAACCAGCGCGCCATTCCGCAATTCCAACAATGCGATCGCACCCGCGCCGCAGGTGAGCTGGCCCTATTCAGGGTACTCCGCTCCTGCCGGCCGCTGATGGAAGCTCGCGTGAGTGAATGGTGTGAACCAAGATAGACTAGCAGCGAGAGGCTTTGTTCCTGGTTTGCCAGGAAAGATAATGTGATCGGACGACGCGCAGACGGGCCGCAGATTTGCCCACAAACGCGATACACTCGAAGGCTTCCAACTCTGATAGAGGCCTGCGCCTCCGGGGGGGCGCGGACCTGCTATCTCGCATGAGGAGCACTCCGATGTGTGACTACAGCCTACATGCCGTTGCGACCCGCCCCGCTCAAGTCGGCGAGACGATCGTCACGACAACCTTCCGCGGCACCTCGACGCGTGGATTTGCGTCGGAGCGTGATCTCTCGGTTGCCGTCTGCCTCCTGCCGGGCACCGAGCTCGCCTTCGCCGACAACGTCCGCTACGACAATCGCTGGATCTGGACACGCACCGTCAATTCCCGCGTCGGCAAGTTCGGCAAGGTCGATCCGCACATTCCCGATCGTCATCATGATGCGATCGAATTCCCCGACGGCAACTACGTGCTGGTGACGCAGCTCGTCGAGGGACAGCGTGCCACCGTTCTGCAATTGCCGGTGACGCAGCCGCTCGGCGAGAAGACAGAGCAGCCCGCCGTCGAGCAGCACACGACCACGACGCCTACGACACGCCTGCCGATCGGCTGACGCGTCTTTCAATCCTCGGCCTGCAGGTCGGCCTCCGACGGCGTAGCGTCCTTGCTGCGTGGAGTAGCCGGCCGCGGTGCGAGGCTGAGCTCGAAATCGCTATCGCCGGCCTCAGCCGGCGACCAGGGGCGGTTTGCGCCCCTTGCTCTCACCGTTTGCAGCGTGAAACCGTCGCCCTCGCGCGATAGGGTGAGCGCGCCTTGCGTCTTCAGACGCTCGCGATCCACGACCATTGCCGCGCAATCGGTTGCTGCCGGCTTCGCCGTCACCACCAGCGCGGCGCGGCTGCAATCATCCGCCAGCGCGTCGACACGCAGCGAGAGCGCGACCAGACGACCATCAGCGAGCGGCGTCACGCAGCCGGCCTCGTCGCATGAGACGCCGTCGGCGAGCGAGGTAGCGGTTGCGCTGCGCGGATCGGCATCGGCTGCAAGCCACTCCTTGAGGAGAAAATTGTCCTTGCCGGTTCGGATCAGGTGCAGTTGGCGGTCCCTGCCGCGCACCGCGACGCTGTGGCCGTCGCCCGCGATCAGGATGTCGGGCTGGCGCACGTGCAGCGTCGAACCAATCGAGAGCGCGAGCACGATGGCGCCCGTCCAGCGCAGCGGCGTGCGCAACAGGCCCATCACGATGAGGCCGATGCTGGCGGCAATCAGCGGACCGGTGCCGAACGCGGCGATGCGGCCGACCGCGCCCGGCAACGCCGCGACCCAGCGCGTCACAACGACCATCCAGTCGATGCCGATCCCCATCAGCCACCAGAACACGCCATCGAGCCCGAACGGCGCTGCGATCAACCCCAAAAGTCCGGCGGGCATCACCAGCGCCGAGACCACCGGCATCGCCGCGAGATTGGCGAGCACCCCGTAAGGCGTGACGCGGTGGAAATGGAAGGCGGCATAAGGTGTCGTCGCAAGCCCCGCGATCAGCGAGGCCATCAGCAGCATGACGAGCTCGCGGCCGCCCCACAGCGCGATGCGCGCTGTAGCGGAGTGATCGGGCGAGGCAAACAGGTTCGGCATACCGATCTGCACCAGCGCGACGAGGCCGAGGGTCGCAGCAAACGACATCTGGAAGCTCGGATGCCCGAGAGCCTCCGGCGCGACCGCGAGCACGATCAACGCCGCGACTGCCAGCGTGCGGAAGGTGATGGCACGCCGATCGACCATCACCGCGATCAGCACCACCGCCGTCATGAAGAACGAGCGCTGCGTCGCAACCTCGGCGCCGGACAGCAGCAGGTAAAATGCGGCCGCCACCAGCGCAGCCGCAGCCGACCATTTCTTGATCGGATAGCCCACTGCAAATCCCGGGATCAGCGCCAGCAGCGCGCGCACCGCAAAGAACACCACGCCGGCGACGACGGCCATGTGATAGCCGGAGATCGACAGCACGTGCCCGAGGCCCGAGATGAACATGGCATCGTTCACGGGCTCGGTGATTGCGTCGCGCCGTCCAGTGAGGAGCGCGGTGGCGATCGCGCGGTTGTCGCCGTCGAGCGTGGCGCGGATGCGCGCGTCGATCGCGTCGCGCAGGCCTTGCATGATCGCAGCATAGCGCAGCCGCAGGCCTCCGGTCTCCGGTGGCTCAGCGATCGTGATCGCCCCCATCGCAAAGCCGGAGGCGCCGATGCCCTGAAAAAACATGTCGCGGGCGAAATCGTAGCTGCCGGGCCGCAAGGGCGCGAGCGGCGGCATCAGGCGCGCCTTGAGTTGCACGAAGCTGCCGACCTCCGGTGCCGTGCCCTTGCGCACCGACAGCCGCACACGCTCGAGCTGAATCTCGCCGCGCGGCGCCTCCATCGCAGTCACCCGCAGCACGAAGCGGTCGGTGCGCTCGCGGATATCGCGCGTCTCTACGAAGCCGGACAGCGCCACCGAATAGAGCGGCTTCGCCAGCACGGTGTGCGCGATGCGCGCGGTCTTCCAGGTCGCCGTGGCAAAGCCTGCGGCGATCGCTGCGATCATGATGGCGGGGGCGAACAACCGGCTCCGCCGCAACAGCACGCTACCCACCATGAGCACCAGCGCCGTGATCGCGGCGACCGAGAGCACGGGTTCGTGGTCGGCGGCAAAATAGAGAGCAATTCCGGTACCGAAGGCCACGGGCACCCACGGCAGCAGCCGCCCCGCGCCGGCTTCCGCCCTGGCCCATCCACGCAACGTCTCGGCCAGCGACGACCACGCGCCAAAGCCCGCCGGCACAAGGCCGCCGGCCGAAGCCGCACGGCCTACAGGCCATGTCCCGGCGATCCCTTGCGAGCGGTGTGGCCGGGAAGGCTCCGCCATTCCTGCACCTTACAATACGCGACGGGTGCGGAGGCTACCGGAAGGTGTTGGGACGCGAATAGCGGAACGGAAAGGGAACCAGCTCGAGGACCGCTACTTTTCCTCTTCCATCGTCACGGCAACCGCCGCCTTGGCGGAGAGCCGGACCTTGTTGCCCTCGACATCGGCAACGAGGCCCTTGTCGATGAAGTGATGATGGCCCTTGTAGCTGCCCTCACCGCTGTCCTTCCTGGTCAGCTTGATGCGGTTGCCTTCGACACGGTCGACGGTACCGATATGAACGCCGTCGGCGCCGATCACTTCCATATGTTCTGCGATGTTTTGCATGCCAGTATCCTTCTCTGGTCCCCTCACAACGCCTGGAACGCCTTTTCTGTTCGTTGCCCTTGCGACCTCCTTCGCAAACGCGCCGTGTCAAGTCGATTGCGCCGAAAGTCTCATAAGTTGCCAGCCCCTGGTGGGACTACACTATGTGTTCCCCGCCTCCCCGACAGACGGGCAAGGCAGTGGTGGCTCGCGGTTCTAAGGCCGCTGGAGCTCTCCTCAGGTGACGGAAAACGCGCCTGAGGTCAGACGTTGCAGACGCAACTCTTTGAACTGGCGCCTGCAACGCCGCGCATCACGCTCTTCCCGCGAGAAGATGACCGCTGAAACAAGCGAGGAGACGTTATGAAACGATAGGAGTTGCACATGCAGGTACCGAGTGATTTTCGCCGCGTGATCATTGCTGCATCGGTGGGAAACGTCATCGAATGGTATGACTTCTATATCTTTGGCAGCCTGGCCGCGGTTCTGTCGGTCAAGTTCTTCGAGCAATCCCACCCGGTTGCAGCGCTGCTCAGCACGATCGCGCTTTTCACCGCAGGATTTCTGATCCGTCCGCTGGGGGCGTTCCTGTTCGGATGGATGGGTGACCGGGTCGGCCGCAAATATACGTTTCTCATTACGCTCAGCGGAATGGGACTAGGCACAGGCGCGATCGGATTGATCCCGACCTACCAGTCGATCGGCCTGACAGCCGCGTTCGTTCTGTTCGGTCTGCGCATGATTCAGGGCCTGTGCCTTGGCGGCGAATATGGCGGTGCCATTACCTACGTTGCCGAGCATGTGCCGGACGACAAGCGCGGCTACTACACCGGCTGGCTGCAGACCTCTCCGACGCTCGGCATCGTGGTATCGCTGGCCGTGATCATCCTCACGCGGACCTATGCCGGCACTGAGGCCTTCGACGCATGGGCGTGGCGCGTTCCGTTCCTGCTGTCCTTCCTGCTGGTGGCGATCGCGATCTATATCCGGCTCCAGCTCCAGGAGACGCCGATCTTCCAGGAGATCAGGGCCCGCGGCCAGATGACGACGAATCCGTGGAAAGAGGCCTTCCTCAGTTCGAACATCAAATATATTGGGATCGCCACTGTGGTCCTGATCGGACAGGGCGTGGTCTGGTACAGCGGTCAGTTCTGGGCGCTGTACTTCCTGCAGCAGGTCTCCAAGGTGGACGCGCTGACCTCCGCCTACATCGTGGGAGCCGCCCTGCTCATTGCAACGCCGAGCCTGATCTTCTTTGGCTGGCTGTCGGATCAGATCGGCCGCAAGCCAGTGATCCTCGGCGGCATGCTGCTCGCCGCGGTCACGTATTATCCGCTGTATCTGTGGTTGGGAACGGTGACGCAGCCCGGAAACATCAACTACGCAACCGCGACCTTCATCATCTTCATCCTCGTTTGCTATGTCGGGATGGTCTACGGGCCGGTCGGCGCGTTTCTGGCGGAATACTTCCCCGCCCGGATCAGGTACACGTCGGTCTCCGTGCCGTACCACATCGGTAACGGCTGGGGTGGCGGATTGGTGCCGTTCATCACGTCAGCAGCTTTCGCCGCGACCGGCAGCATCGGCTACGCACTACTCTACCCGATCGTGGTCCCCGCGATCTGCTTCGTGCTCGCGGTTTTCCTGATGCCAGAGACGCGAAAGATCAGCATCTGGCAACCGACCGAGCCGAGAGCCGCCTAGCGATGGAAGGATGCTGGTGCAGGACCGCAAGCGCCCTGCACCAGGCCCAACGGGTCTGCTTTTCGCACGAGCGAGGCCAATCTCCGCCTCCCCGACCGCCAGCGGATAGCGGCCGGCAAGAGGCTCGGCTGACTGCTCTGTCAGCCGACTAGGTGATGCCAGCGATCGTGCCACCAGGAGCTGAAATCACGATCGGTTATCAGCTCCCAACCGCCGAACAAGATCACCAAGATGCCCGAGACTACGCTACTCACCATGGCTGATACTGGTTCGTAGCCAATGGTCCAAGGCGCCAGCACCAGAGCCAGACCCAGCAGCATTTCTCCCCACTCTTCCAGATAGGACGGGATGACAAATGCCTCTATGGCAAACAGCATGACGCCGAGTCCGAGCGCGATGGTCATCCAGACGGCCGCCCCCGATAAGCCCAGGACGAAGGACGACAGGACCAGCCACACGCCGACCAACAGGCTGGCAGCATCCTGCCAATGTTGGATGCGCATGATGCTCACCTCCCTTCCCCCACTATGTGGGGATTCATTGATGAAAATGCATCCGTCCAACCTGCGATGTGTTGCCGCTCATGCGATCCGATGCGCTTCCAATCAACCTGGCCGGCACCGGAAAGAGCCCTTGCGAGTGCGCCGCACCAGGATGCACACTTGCTGCGCTTGACAGGTGTCGACTACTGCTCTCGGCCCCACTTGGTTCGCGTGCTGCCCGGCACAAGAGGGAGATGACGCCATGCGAGAAATCGAAATCCACGACTATGCGCGGCAGTTGCTGGAAGCACATGGCCCCAAGGCGATTGCGGAGGCCGCCCAGAATGCCATCGATCTCGAGTCAAAGGGCGAGTTCGAACTGGCCAAGACCTGGCGGCATATCGAAGACGCGATGAAGCTTATGCGCGGACCGCACCAAAGCTGAAGCAGCCGGCGCGCCTGGCTGCCTGACTCCGAGTGCCGCCAAACCGGATTGAGGCTGGAGCGGCGGCAACACAGAATATGGACCACAATTCGTCGCAAGCCGTTCGGCTGCGGCTGAACGGCAACGCGACGCGACGCGCAAGACGCATGATGCTGGGAGCGAAGCCATGGTTCGAAATTGTGCAACAGCCGAAGACCTCGTGAAGGCAATCAAGGACGAGAACGTCCAGATGATCGACCTGCGGTTCACCGACTTGCCGGGGGTGTGGCAACATTTTTCCGTCCCACCGAGCGCAGTAAATGTCGATGCTTTCAACGAAGGCATTGGATTCGACGGCTCGTCGATCCGCGGCTTCCAGGAGATCCAGGAAAGCGACATGCTGGTCGTCGCCGATCCGACGACGGCCTTCGTCGATCCCTACAGTCCGGCGAAGACGCTGGTCCTGATTTGCAACATCAGGGATCCCGTGACCGGCCAATCCTACAGCCGCGACGCCCGCTATATCGCCCAAAAGGCCGAAACTTATCTGAAGGGCACCGGACGCGCCGATACCAGCTACTTCGGGCCGGAAGCTGAGTTCTTCGTCTTCGACGACGTGCGCTACGGACAGGGCATCAACCACGCCTTCCACGACATCGATTCCAGCGAAGGCAGCTGGAATACGGGCAAGGAGGAAGAGCCGAATCTGGGTCACAAGCCGCGCCCGAAGGAAGGATACTTTCCCGTTCCTCCGACCGACAGCATGCAGGCGCTGCGCACCGAAATGGTGCTGACGATGGAAGAGCTGGGCATCCAGATCGAAGCCCATCACCATGAAGTGGCAACCGGCGGCCAAAACGAGATCGACATGCGCTTCACCACGCTGACCCGCATGGCCGACAATTTGATGATCTACAAATACGTGGTGAAGAACACCGCGCATAAGCACGGCAAGACTGCGACGTTCATGCCGAAACCGCTCTTCGAGGACAACGCTTCGGGCATGCACGTTCACCAGTCGCTGTGGAAGGGTGAGACCAATCTGTTCTACGACAAGGGCGACTATGCCGAATTGAGCCAGTTCGCCCGCCACTACATCGGCGGGCTTTTGACGCACGCCTGGGCGTTGTGCGGGCTTTGCGCTCCCACAACGAACTCCTATCGGCGTCTGGTGCCGGGCTATGAGGCTCCAATCAACCTCGTCTACTCCCAGCGCAACCGCTCGGCGTGCTGTCGGATTCCGATGTATTCGCCGAACCCGCGTGCCAAGCGCGTCGAGTTTCGTTCGCCCGACCCATCCTGCAATCCCTACCTGGCGTTTGCCGCGATGCTGATGGCCGGCCTCGACGGTATCGACAACCGGATCGACCCCGGCAGCCCCATCGACAAGAACCTCTACGACCTCCCACCTGCCGAAGCGAAAGAGGTGAAGTCGACACCGGGATCGCTGGACCAGGCCCTCGACGCGCTCGAGCACGATCACGCGTTCCTGCTACGCGGCGGCGTCTTCACCGCCGACGTGATCGAAACCTGGCTCGACTACAAGCGAAAGAAGGAGATCGACCCGATCCGGCTGCGACCGCATCCTTACGAGTTCCATCTGTACTACGACATCTAGGGGCTACGCCCGTTTTGTTACTACGAGATCTGCAGCCATGCGCATGCCAAGAAAGCGGAGCCCAACAGCGGATTTGCCGAAGCCGAAAATGCGCCACGCCGGGGCACCTGCGACCGGCAACAAGCGGCTGGCCGATCAGACCCGCAAGATTCTCGGCAAGCACTACGCGAGCAAATATCGGGTGCGGTAACTGCGATCACTAGCCTGGCCTTGAGCCTGACCGTGGGTGGCAGCGCGGCAACGAGCGAAATCGGCCGCCCGTGCGGCTTGCAATCACTTTCCGGCGGCCTAACATGGATTGCGTAGCTCTTCTCATAGGAGCCTGCAGCCATGGAACTCACCGTGGTGCCCATCGCCAAGCCGGACACGGCCAACTTCATCTTCGGTCAATCTCATTTCATCAAAACCGTGGAAGATCTCCACGAGGCGCTGGTGGGCGCGGTTCCGGGCATCCGCTTCGGGCTCGCCTTCTGCGAGGCCTCTGGTAAACGGCTGGTTCGCTGGTCGGGTAATGACGACGTCGCGCTCGCTCTCGCGCGTGACAACGCATCGGCCATCGGCGCCGGCCACACCTTCCTGATCTTCCTGGGCGACGGGTTCTTTCCCGTCAACGTCCTGGCTGCTGTACGCGCCGTGCCGGAGGTCTGCCGCATCTACTGCGCGACGGCCAACCCCACGCAAGTGATCGTCGCGCAAACGGAGCTTGGCCGCGGCGTGCTCGGCGTCGTCGATGGCGCCTCGCCGATGGGCGTTGAAACCGACGCCGACATTGCGTGGCGGAAAGACCTGCTGCGAAAAATTGGGTACAAGCTGTAGCGGCTGGATGAAGCCGAAGTCGACCGACTGACGCCGCCACGCGTCGAACCCGAGGAAATTCGCGGCCAATCACTTGGCCCTCCTCCTCGCACGAATTCGGCTACGGCTGCGCACTCGATGCAACTTGACGAACGCGAGGTGGTTGGCGGCCAGCGGAAGAGCCGGCGCGCCTGGGCCGCGACTTTGACGTCGTCATTCGCCGGACGAGGGCCGGCTGGCCATCCTATCTCAAGCCGCGCCGTTTCATGGCCGATCAAGCATATCTTGTCACTGCGCCGTCGTTGCTGGAGGCCAACCCCATCGAAAAGGTCGAAGACCTGACCAGCCATGTCTTCCTGCACAGCGAGACGCGAGCCAACGATTGGCACGAATGGCTCAGCTTCGCTTGGGTTGAGTGGATCCATCCAGCCGACGAAATGCGATTTGATCACCTCGGCTTCGCCCTGCGCGCGGCAGCGGATGGATTGGGAATAGCTGTTGGGCCCGCCAGCCTGGTCGCCCATGACATCGCGTCGAACCGGTTATGTCATGTGCTGCCAAGGCTGAGCCGGCCGCTCGATCCCTACCTTATAGCACTGAACGACGAGTCGAGCCGGGCAGCTCAGGCCTTCGAGGAGTGGCTCTCAAGCGAAACCGCCGAGAAATTCTAGAAACGTGACGATTGGGTGTCGCTGACGCATTCCACTGCTTGGTGGCGCAACTACTCGGCTGACACCTTGGCGTGGCGTTCGGATGCTTCGAGTGCGGCAACATGCAGGCTGCGCCGGCGCCAGATATAGCCGACGACCAGCACAACGATGACGCCGAGCAGGGCGCAGAGATATTCGGCGCCCGCGCCGCCATGGGTAAATTGCGGCGGGATGCGCAAGCCCGCGAGCAGCGCATCCAGTGAAATGCCGAACGGACCGTCGGACAGCGCATGCAGCTTCGGCTCGACGCCCGGATCGGTCGCGATCACCTCGCCGGCGATCCAGCCGAGCAACGCCGCGCCGGCCCAGACCAGGATCGGCAGTTTTGACAACAGCGCCATGATCAGCGCAGCGCCGGCGACGATCAGCGGCACGCTGATGGCAAGGCCGAGCACCAGGAGCGGCACGCTGCCATTGGCGGCGGCCGCGACCGCGATCACGTTGTCCAGACTCATGATGATGTCGGCGACAACGACGATCTGCACCGCCTGCCACAGATGCGAGGCCGAGGCGACGTCGTCCTCGTCCTCGTTTTCCGGCACCAGGAGCTTGGCGGCGATCACGATCAGCGCGAGACCGCCGACCAGCTTGAGGTATGGCAGCGCCATCAGGCTCGCGACGATGCCGGTGAAGACGATGCGCAGCAGTACCGCCGCCCCCGCACCGAGCACCATGCCCCAGAGCCGATGCCGCGGCTTCAGCCCGCGGCATGCGAGCGCGATCACCAGCGCGTTGTCGCCGGAGAGCAGGATGTTGATCCAGATGATCTTGCCGACCGCGACCCAGAAGGCCGGTTCGGCCATTTCATTGCGGAACTGGGTGAAGAACGACCCGAGCGTGGCGGGGTCGAAGATCTGCCAGAGCCAGTTCACAATGCGTCCTTCCGATCAGCCGACGATCTCGTTGCCCGAGAAGAACTGGGCGATCTCGATCACGGCCGTCTCGGGGGCGTCGGAGCCATGCACCGAGTTCTCGCCGATCGACTTGGCGTAGAGCTTGCGGATGGTGCCGTCGGCCGCCTTCGACGGGTCGGTCGCGCCCATCGCCTCGCGGTACTTGGCGATCGCGCCCTCACCTTCCAGCACCTGCACGACCACCGGGCCGGAAGTCATGAACTCGACGAGCTCGCCGAAGAACGGACGGGCCTTGTGCACGGCATAGAAGGTCTCGGCCTGGCCCTTGGTCATGCGGATACGCTTCTGGGCGACGATGCGCAGGCCCGCCTTCTCGATCACGGCGTTGACCGCGCCGGTCAGGTTACGCTCGGTCGCGTCGGGCTTGATGATCGAGAAGGTGCGTTCAATCGCCATGGTTCTATCCTTGAGAAGGGGGGTGATTTGGAGTTGCCGGGCTTATATCGGCGCTATCGGCGAACGGCAAGCGACCGGCGATAAGGGCTTCACGGGCGGCTCGCCGCGGGGCCGGACTCCTGAATTACGATAATTTCACCGAGATGAACCCAATCTGCACGGCACGTTCAGGCCCCGGTTCAGGATCACGGGCCTAAGGTCGACGCCATCGAGACGCGTTCTACCCTTCATGAGGCGTTTCGGCGGCCATTCCATCGACGCGCAGGCCCGCGCCGGCAGTTTTGAGGAGATACCATGTTGAGGAAACTTTCGCTTGCTGCAGTCGCCGCGGTCGCGCTGGGTGCCGCGCTGGCTCCGACCTCCGCCTCCGCCCATTGGCATGGCGGCTGGGGTGGCTGGCATGGCGGCTGGCACGGCTACGGCTGGGGCGCACCGCGCTTCTATGCCGGCGGCCCCGTCTCCTACGGCTATGGCGGCTGCTATGTGCGCCAGCTGGTCCCGACCCCCTGGGGACCCCGCTGGCGGCTGGTGAACCGCTGCTACTGAGCCCGTCAGCACCTTCCGAGAGAACTACCCAAGAGAACTTCCCAAGAGAACTTCCCAAGAGAACTACCCAAGAGAACGACCAGAAGAAGCCCCGGCGTCCCCCGCCGCCGGGGCTTTGCCTTGGATGATTTGCCTGGGCTGATCTGCCTTGGGCCCACATCACCCCCGTTCATACAATTGTTACGAGAATGGAAGGCGGTCCCCATTGGGGCCGAAACTATTTCGCGGTCAGTGACTTGGTAGGGTGTCCTTGCTTTTCACGATGGAACCCCGTGATGCCTCGCCAATCCGCCAATGACAGCGAACAGATGGACCGGCGGACCAGCCGATCGATCTGCGACGCCATCGGCGAACGGCTCCAGCAGAGCCTTCGGCCCGAGCCGCGGCTTCCGACTTATCTCGAGCACCTCGTGAACGAGCTGCGCAAGCGGGATCGCGACGGCGATCCGCAGAACTAGGCATAAAACGGGGTTGCGTTTGCCTCGCGCTGCGGTGACAAGGCCGCATGCTCACCATCACCGACCTTTCGGTCCGCCTCGCCGGACGCCTCCTGATCGACCAGAGCTCCGTGCAGATCACGCCCGGCTCACGTGTCGGCCTCGTAGGACGCAACGGCACCGGCAAATCGACGCTGTTCAAGGTGATCCGCCGCGAGCTCGCCGCCGAGCATGGCTCGGTCACGCTGCCGCCGCGCTGGCACATTGGCAGCCTCGCACAGGAGGCGCCTGACGGCCCGGAAAGCCTGATCGAGGTCGTGCTCAAGGCCGACCTCGAGCGCGACGCGCTGCTGCGCGAGGCAGAGACCGCGCACGACGCGCACCGCATCGCGGAGATCCAGACCCGGCTGGTCGACATCGATGCGCATTCGGCCCCTGCCCGCGCGGCCGCGATTCTCTCAGGCCTCGGCTTCTCGGCCGCAAACCAGCTTCGCGCCTGCTCGGAGTTCTCCGGTGGCTGGCGGATGCGCGTGGCCCTCGCCGCGACGCTGTTTGCAGCGCCCGACCTGCTGCTGCTCGACGAGCCCACCAACTATCTCGACCTCGAAGGCACGCTGTGGCTGGAGGATCACCTCGCCCACTATCCGCGCACCGTGATCGTGATCAGCCACGACCGCGATCTGCTGGAGAGCTCGGTCGACCAGATCCTGCACCTGGATCGCGGCAAGCTGACGCTCTATCGCGGCAGCTATTCGTCCTTCGAGGAGCAGCGCGCCGCGCGCGAACTGCTCGATGCCAAGCAGGTCAAGCGCCAGGAGGCCGAGCGCGCACGCCTGCAAGCCTTCGTCGACCGCTTCAAGGCCAAGGCTTCGAAAGCGCGCCAGGCCCAATCGCGCGTCAAAATGCTGGAGCGTCTGAAGCCGATCACGGCGCTGGTGACGCAGGACGTGCACGAGATCAGTTTCCCGCCGCCGGAGAAGACGCTGTCGCCGCCGATCATCGCCGTCGACAACGTCTCGGTCGGCTATGATCCGACGATACCCGTGCTGAACCGCGTCACCTTGCGCATCGACAATGACGATCGCATCGCGCTCTTGGGCGCCAACGGCAACGGCAAGTCGACGCTGGTGAAACTGCTCGCAGGCAAGCTCGCGCCGTTCTCCGGCAGGGTCACACGGGCCGACAAATTGTCGATCGCCTACTTTGCGCAGCACCAGCTCGACGAGTTGAACGAGGATGCCTCCGCCTACGACCACGTCCGCAAGCTGATGGGCGATGCACCCGAGGCCAAGGTGCGAGCGCGCGCCGGCGCGATCGGTTTTTCCGGCAAGGCGGCCGACACCAAGGCCGGAAAACTGTCCGGTGGCGAGAAGGCGCGCCTGCTGCTCGGCCTTGCGACCTTCTTCGGCCCCAACATGATCATCCTGGACGAGCCGACCAACCATCTGGACATCGACAGCCGCGCCGCGCTCGCGGAAGCCATCAACGACTTTCCCGGCGCCGTCATCATGGTCTCGCACGACCGCTACCTAATCGAGGCCTGCGCCGAGCGGCTCTGGCTGGTCGCCGACCGCACGGTGACGAACTACGACGGCGACCTCGACGACTACCGGCGCGTGGTGTTGTCAGCAGCAAGCGCGGACAACAGCCCGCGCGAGCGCAGCGCGCCAGCCGAGAAGCCGCAGCGCGCACGATCGGACAATCGCGGCCCGCTGAAGAAACGCATCGCCGAAGCCGAGGCAGAGATCGCGCGCGTCAGCGAGATCATCGCCAAGATCGACACCGCGCTCGCCCTGCCCGACATCTTCACCCGCGATCCCAAGCAGGCCGCGCAGCTTTCGAAAGCACGCGCCAACGCCGCCGACGCCCTGGCACGTGCGGAGGAGCAATGGCTCGAGGCCAGCGCGCAGTATGATGAGGCGGCGGGTTAGAGGCTCTCCGCGGGTGCGCGCCAAACGAGGCTCTCATCAAAATCTGAAAAACAACCCCATGCAAAGTAGAGGTATCAAATTACCTCAACGGCGACCTGATTGGGGGAACGCTCCCGAACATCGGTGCGCATGGCGCGCGCCGCCGAGTCTCAAGTTGCCTTGCGAAGAGGCCGGAACGCGTCGCGGACCTCCCGGCTGAAGATCTCGGGCTGCTCCCACGCTGCAAAGTGACCGCCGGCTTCGGCCTGATGGAAGTAGATCAGCTTGGGATAGGCCTTCTCGGCCCAGTTCCGGGGCGCAACAAAGCTCTCGCCGGGAAATGCTGTCACGGCGGCCGGGATCGGGACGTTGGCAGGCAGATAAAGGTTTGTCTTGTTCTCCCAGTAGAGCCGCGCAGAGGAAATCGCGGTGTTGGTCACCCAGTACAGCGTGATGTTGTCGAGCACGTCGTCGCGGGTCAGTGCTCCCGCGGAGTGCCCGTTGACGGCGCGCCCAAGCACCGCCGATTGCATCGCCGAGGCCGGCTGCGCAAAGCCGTCGCCGTGGTCGAGCAGCCAGGCCGCAAGGCCAGCTGGCGAATCCGTCAAGGCTGCCAGCGTTTGCGGACGCGTCCCCATGATCTGCGCATAGGCGCGCCGCTTTGCGAATTGAATCCTGAGCTGGTCGAAGGCGCGTTTTTCATCCGGAGCAAGATTGTCCGGAGCGGGATTGCCCGATGCAACCGCCTTGAAGATCTCGGGGGGAACGACGCCGGGCAGGTTGACGTGGATGCCGAGCAATTCCGGCGCGCCCAGCTTTGCCATTTCATTGGAGACCGGCGAGCCCCAGTCGCCGCCCTGCGCGACGAACCTTTTGTAGCCGAGCCGCTTCATCAGCACGACCCAGGCGCGCGCGATGCGCTGCGGATCCCAGCCCGTCGTGGTTGGCTTACCCGAGAACCCGTAGCCGGGCATCGAAGGAATCACCAGATGGAAGGCGTCTTCCGCGTTGCCGCCGTGCGCAGTCGGATTGGTCAGCGGATCGATGATCTTCATCTGCTCGATGACGGAGCCAGGCCAGCCATGCGTCACGATCATCGGCAACGCATTTTCATGTTTAGAGCGGACGTGAATGAAGTGGATGTCGAGCCCGTCGATCTCGGTGATGAACTGCGGCAGGGCATTGAGCCGCGCCTCGACTTTCCGCCAGTCGTAATCGGTTTGCCAGTAGCGGACGAGGTCCTGCAGCATAGCGAGCGGCACGCCCTGGGAGTCGTCGGCAACCGTCTCTTTCTCAGGCCACCGGGTCGCCCCAAGGCGACGGCGTAGGTCGACGAGATCGGCTTCGGGAATATCGACGTGGAACGGACGGATCTCGTCGTTCGTTGCGGCCGGCGCCGGACGTATCGCAAACAGGTTGACGACGCCTGCAGCGGCAAGTCCCGTGGCAGCCCCGACGAGCAGCTTGCGCCTCTCATGATCGATAGTCTCATGGTTTGGCTGCACTGCGGCGATTGCAATTGGGTTCTGTGATTGCGTGGTCATTTGGCGGGTTCCTCGGAATGAGCTGCGGTGGGCAACGCCGCGATGACTTCGGTGGTTGTCAGAATCGCGTGGGCGTAGGTCGGGCCGTTCAGCTCGTGAGCGGCATGCATCATTTCGTGGGTGAAAGCGGCGGTGGCGTCGCGCACCAGCGTGACGTGATAACCGAGCTCCATGGCGTAGCGGGAAGTGGACTCGATGCAGGTATTGGCGAGCAGCCCTACCACGATCACGTGGGTGATCCCCTTCTGCTTCAGCTGGAAATCCAGGTTGGTGTTGGCGAAGCCGCTTTGACCCCAATGTTCGCTGGCGACGATATCGCCTGGTTTTGGCGCGAAGTCAGGATGCCACTCGCCGCCCCATTCGCCACGCGCGAAGTGGTGTACCTGCATGACCTTCCGCTGCGTGGGGTTGGGATGGTCCCAGTGCTCATAGTCGCCCGGCTCCCACCGTCGGTGCGGGACGATGATGACCTGGACGCCTGCCGCACGTACGGCGCCGTCCAGCCGACGCATGTTGTCGAGCAGCCCGACCTCATCGGCGATCGGCTTGATGCGTGGATAGATCTTGCCGCCCTCGGACAGAAAATCATTGTATGGATCGACGAAAAGCAGACCGGTTCTCCCGCGTGGATAGATGGTCTCGGTCATTGTCGCCCCTCCAGCTTCATGTCGACCTTGCTCCCTTTTGTGCTTGCGGTGGTCATGGTTCGCTCCTGTGGTGACGAACCGGGCGCCAAAGGCGGCCCGTTGCAATTGAACCGACGCCGTCCCATGTTACTATGGAATTCATAGGCACAAGCGCGATGAAGCAAACGTGATGAAGACGATGAATGACAACACTGCTGACCAAACGCTCTGCCCCGTGGCACGCGCCGAGACAGTCGTAGGCGATCGCTGGACCGTATTGATCCTACGCGAGCTGTTCATGCGGATGCACCGCTTCGAGGAGATTCAGGCGCAGACGGGTGCGACACCGCAAATGATCGCGGCGCGACTGAAGAAGCTGGAAGCGGACGGGCTGGTGAAGCGGCGTGTCTACAACAAGCGGCCGCTGCGTCACGAATATCAACTCACAAAGAAAGGCGAGGCCTTCTATCCCGTGATCCTGGCGCTACGCGCCTGGGGGGAGACCTGGTGCAAGTCGCCGAGGGAAGGCCGCGCAGTGAACTTAACGCATCTCACCTGTGGCAAGCCGGCCGGCCTTGGTCCAGCCTGCGAATCCTGCGGCAAACCGCTTCATCGCGAGGATCTGGTCGCCGAGCGGGCTCCCAAATACCAGCGAGAGCGCGAGGCGCGGTGGGAAGCTTTCAAGGCGAACCGCTAGATATTCAGCACCCGCGCGATGGCGTTGCGTCATTCCGCTCCCATGCTCTTCGGACTCACAAGAAGCATCACGTGAGGTTCGAAGGGCCATAGCGGGCCACCCATCGATTCAGTTTGACTGCTCGCGCTACCGTTGAATCGCCTCGTAGCGTGCATTCGCCTCCTCGAACAGGCGGCGCCGGCGCTAGCGTGCCAGCAGAGACAGCCCGACACCGACGACGATCAAGATCATCATGACGAGTGTCGGCCGCACAGGTGTTGGCGCGCCGGGCCGGAACGTCCGCAGCGTGGTGGCGACATACAACATCGGGATGAGCGCGGCAGCCGAGATGGTCAGGATTGCCGACGGTGCCCAGCGCGCACCCTCATGAAGCGCAAAACACAGCCACAGCAAGGTGACACCAAGCGTAGCGAAGCCGCCCCCAATGATTTTCAGCATACCGAGAATGACGGCCTGAACTCCGGGATCGAGTTCGGCGAACGGCTTTCTGGCCACGACGGCATGATACGGCAAATATGCTTCGCGCCGCATATACCTCACGCCGAACAAAATCCCGCCGAGTGCAACAACAAGCACCGCCGCCAGCGCACAATTCAACATTTTCGAATACGAGCCCCGTTTATTTAAGTGGATGATGGTACACCGCACAACGGCGTGAACAAGACACGCGCTGACAAAACCGATGGTACTTGCAGACATCCTTGCTGCAAGCGGCTTCGCGCCACGCTCTTCAGAATCCGAGCACGTGGAGCTGTTGCTTGCTGATCTGGTCGGCCGGGTCGATCGATTGCGCCTTGCGGAAATCGGCGATCGCATCAGTGCGGCGGTTTTGCGCTTCATAGGTGAGGCCGCGGTTGTTGTAGGCCTCGACATAGGACGGATTGAGCTCGATCGCTTGCGTGTAATCGGCAATCGCGTGGTTGCGGTCGCGCTTCAAAACGTAGGCTTTGCCGCGGGAGTTGAAAGCGTTGAAGTCCTTGGGGTTGATCGCGATTGCCCGGTCATAGTCGGCGATCGCGTCATCGATCTTGCGCAGCCCCACATTGGCATTGCCGCGATTCCAATACGCCACACCGTTCCTTGGATTGATGCTGATCGACTGGTTATAGCCGGCGATCGCACGGCTATATTCCTTCAAGCCTTCGTAGGCGACGCCGAGACAATTGTACCCGCCGGAATTGTTGGGCTCGCGCTTGATGACCTCGCTGCAATCCGGAACGGCCAAATCGTATTGGAAATTGTTGCTGTAGGCGACGCCACGCGAACTGTAGAGCCAAACCAGATTTGGATCGAGCCTGATGGCCTCGCCGTAGTCTGCGATTGCGGGCTCCCATCCGCCTTTTTTCGTGATCAACCTCTTTCTGAAGAGCGCTTGACCCCGTTGACCGAAACCAAAGGCGTATTTCGGATCGATGGTCACCGCCTTGGTGAGATCGACGACTGCCTGGTCGAATTCGCCCTTTTCCATGCAGGCCATGCCGTGGCGGGCATAGGCCCACGCGTCCTTGGGATCGACCCCGATCGCCTCGGCGTGGTCAGCCAGGGCTGCGTCGTATTCATGCAGACCGTAATAGGCGACGCCACGGTTGTTGTAGGCCCAGCCATATCCGGGATCGATCCTGATCGCCTCGGTGCAATCGGCGACGGCCGCGTCGTGGTCCTCTTTGCTCTCGTAGGCCTCACACCGGTGAGCAAAGGCCCAGGCGTCTTTTCGGTTGAGCTTGATGGCCTCGCCGTAGTCGGCAATCGCGCGGTCGAAATCCCTCCTGTTGAAGGAGCCGCGGCCTCTGTTCTTGAGTGCCTCGACGCGTGCTGCCACCGACTCGCTTGCATCGTCGATGATGCGGCTGCATGCCGTGCCCCCGACCTCGGGCTTGTCGGCGCTGGCGGCGCACCCGTCCCGGTCGGCCAGCGTGGCGGCCTGCACCGGCATCGCAAGCAGGAGACTCATGCAAACCAGCAGTCCACCTGATCCACGCGCTGCCATGCTGGTACCCTCCGCCCGGCGATCCGGCGCGACGCGTCCGGACGTGGGGACTTTAGCCCCAAAGGCAGGCCATCTGCCATCGACAACCGATGTCCGCTATGGGCCCACAAGATGGGGACGCTTATCGCGCGGTGCGACCGAGCTGGTCCACCACGGCCAGCCACAATGCTATAGTCTCTGCTGACGCAGTCCTATCGACCGCTTCGGGACGCACAGCTGTATGCACCATCACCAGCTTGGTCCCAGGATCTACAAAGATCATCTGGCCGCGGATGCCGAGCAACACGAACCGGCGTTCGGCGCCGGGCAGTAGCCAGACCTGATAGCCATAGCCGTAATACTTCGTGGCCACACCAGGCGCGAGATGGGCGTCGGTTGAACTCACCGTCGTCGCATCAATCAGCCATTGGTGTGGAATGACCTCGCGCCCATTCCACACGCCGCCATGCGCCAGTAGGCGTCCAAAACGGGCGTAGTCGCGCAACACGGCGTTAAAGCAGCAAAAGGTCACCTCCTGGCCGGTTCCGTCGATCGCCCACGAGGCATCGGCTTCGGTGCCGATCCGCTGCCATATCTTCTCACTGAGGTAATCCGCGACTGGAGTGCCGGTCACCGAGCGCAGGATGAGGCCAAGGATCTCGGTCTCGGAACTGGCATAGTGCCATCGCGTATCAGGCGGCGCGACGCGAGTATTGAACTGCGCGATGCTGACCACAGGGGCCTTGCCGGGACGGCCGAACAGATCGCGCCCGAGACGCGCAATATCGTCCTGTCCATCGTACCGCTCTTCGAAGTTGACACCGGAAGACATGTGCAACAGCGAGCGGATCGGCGTCTTGCCGTACTCGGTACCTGCGAGTGCGGTGACATAGGTGGCGACGTCGTCGTCGATCGATTTGATGACACCGTCGGCCACAGCGATTCCGATCAGCATCGCAGTAATGGTCTTCGCCATCGACTGGGAGAGAAAGCGATCGTGGTCCGATCGCGCGTATTGATAATGTTCGTATAAAATAGTGTCGTCTCTGGCGATGAGCAGTCCGGTCGTCGGCTGCCGTTCAAGATAATCCGCGATCGTGCGGCGCTCGCCGCCAAAGCTGTAGTAAATCTCGGGTTCGGTGGCGCGCTGAAACGACCAGGATGTGGCTGCACGTGCAACGATGCGCGCCGGTGTCAGTTCGTCAAAATGACTATAGGTCGCCACGAGATGCCGCATCTCTGCGCCGGTCGACAATGTGCCAAGGGGATATCCCTCATCAGCGCCGTAAGCGGCCGCATCATGACCGGTGTTCGACAAGACCGGTCCGGCAGCGGCACGCTTGGCGGCTTCTTGCGCACTTGCGATGCCGAAGGTCGCGAGCACAACCATCGCGATGATCGAACCCCGCCCTGTTGCCCTGTTCATCGCCGCCTCCGTGTTGCGCTGCACTAGCGCAGCTCTTCCATCAAGGCACGACTTCCGAGATGGGTCAAAATGCGATCTGCCGGAGAGGACGCTTTTTCGCGTCGGTCCGGCGCTGGACGCATCAGGTCATGCTGCCCGGTATGAAACAGCGGACACGGGGATGGCCGTCGATGTAGTACTTCCAGACCATCGTCCGTCCGGCGAGGTTGGGTTGCGTGAGGAGAGCGCCGTCCGGCACCAGAACCCATTCGCCATCGATGCGGACGCGATATCGCCCGTGATCGGACTCCCAATCCGGTTCGGAGACCACGTAGCCGTCGGAATCCTCACAGCACTTCCCGAATTCGCTCTCCAGGCTTTCGAACCAGGGTTTCAGCGGGGAATTCGCGTAGCGGCCGTCATCTCGCGCGAGCGCCGCGGTCGTGAACAGCAGCAGCAGACAGATCGAAACCGTCGCCTGCCTCATCGCCAGCATGTCTTCGCCTCCGCGATCTGGTCTCGGCTCAATGGAAGACTTCGAGGCCATCGAGCGGCCTTGAAGCGGTGTGTGCTCAATCAGCGGCACAAAGCGCAGCGCCAGTCGCGCCTATTGGCAAGCCAGGCGGCGTCAAGCCAACGGTGATTGGTTCTCGAATACCAACCGTGGCCTGAACCATTTTCGGGGCTTTCGCGCGCGGAGTGAGGACCGCAATCTGATGAGGAGAAGCGGGCATACCAGCTAACATTAGCTGCGCTGTAGCCGAACTCTCCTCAACATGGGCCGATCCCACCACCGCGACCTGGTGTCGGGAGATCGGGAAGCCCATGAGTTCAAAAGTCGGAAAATTCAGGCTGCACGCGCCGGCTTTGTTGCTCCATGTGCCTCCGATGGCGGCGACGGCAATGGTGATCACAAATAGATTTTTCATGATGACATCCCTCCTGGATCAGAGTTCGTCCCACCACGAATTTCACAGTCATCCTGCCTCAAATCATCAATGCATTATGGCGAGGAGAGACGGGTAAGCCGCCCCAAGCAAGGATGGGACCGGGCGCCTGCTCCTCAACGGTCGTTTCATCGGGACCGCACGCGCAGCATCTGACAGACCTTCAATCAGGGAAACGGCGGACTCCATGCGAGGCCCTGGGAAATTTGCCCGACGTGGAACCAAACAGTATCGAGCGGCGAGCAGATGCTGTAATCTGCGCAAAGCATTACGGGCCCCTCGCCATGCGGAAGATAAGGCTTCTTCGGCACCGGCCGGTCATCGATCTCAAATGGTCGCTGTTGAGGCAGGTAGCGGCCGTTGCGCTACTCTGTTTTCTTGGCGGAGCAGCGGTCTCCGTCTACCGAGCGGGACAGGAGACATTGAAGGCCAATCGCGCAGTAGGCGATACTGTCGGCAGGTTTCTGGAAATGCCGATTGCATTCCATCCCGACATGCGGAATTTCTTCGGAAGGCGCTTCGACCTGCAAGGACGCTTTCGTCAGTTGGATGGCTATCTCGACCAGGTGATGAGCCCCGGTCAGTGCGTGCGGCTCCATGAAGCCGGGAAGGATGTCATCTCCAGTTGTCTGGGCTTCCGCAGCCAGGTGGACGAGGCGCCGGCATGGTTTTCGGCTGCATATCAGCGGGCGGTCGGCAGTCGTATGACTTACGAGCGTCCCATCGGGTACCAAAGTCATGTATTTGGCTCGGTCGTCGTCAGCACGGACCCGTCAGCCGTGACGGCGCGCGCGTGGTCCGAGATCTCACGGATGCTCGGCCTCTCGGCAGCGACAATCGGCGCTCTTGGCACCCTGGTGTATTTTGTCGTCGAGCGCGCGCTGCGTCCGACGAGAGATGTCGTCAGCGGGCTCAACAGGTTGGCTGCGGGCGATCTGAAGTGCCGTCTTCCGCCCTTCCGACTTGCCGAGCTGCAAAGAATACGCGGCGTCTTCAACGATCTGGCGAACACCCTGGAAGTCGCGACTTCCGAGCGCGCCGAGCTTGCGCGACGTCTGGTGGAAGCCCGCGAGCAGGAAAGGCGTCACCTCGCACGGGTGCTTCATGACGAGCTGGCCCAGAGCCTCAGTGCCATGAGTGCGACGGCGGCTTCGATCAAGTTCACCGCCACGACTGATTGTCCATCTCTTGTCGCCGAAGCTCAGGCCCTGACGGAAACTGCCGGCAATATCATGAAGGGGCTTCGCAGGACCGTGCAAGAGTTGAGACTGCAGGAGATCGACGACGTCGGCCTGCTCACGAGCCTCGAGGGATTGATCGGCGATCATAATCGCCGCTGTTGCGGGAAGACCCGGTTCTTTCTCGAGACGCACGGCGACCTCGACGCGCTACCCCCGGCGATTACCGTTCACGTCTTTTATATCGTTCAGGAGGGTCTCACGAACGCGGCGAAGCATGCGCAGGCGGCCAACGTGCGTGCCGTGGTGCGGATCGACCTTGCCCAAGGCGGTGCGCCACGGTCAGGCAGCGGCTTGGTCGAGGCAACGGTTGAAGACGATGGAGCCGGACTAGCGCATGAGATCAGGAGAGAGACTGGCTTTGGGCTCGGGCTGATCGGGATTCGCGAGAGGACGCTCGCGCTGGGTGGGCAGATGAAAGTCGTGTCGAGGCCAGAGAAGGGCCTCATCCTCAGCGCCATCATTCCCGTTACGAATGCCCGGGGTGCAGCATCATGACGCCGCGAAGTATCAGCGTCCTGCTTGTCGATGACCACGCGGTCGTACGTGAGGGATACCGTCGGCTTCTCGAAAAGCATGAGGGCATTACAGTAGTCGCCGAGGCCGCCGATGCGGCGAGTGCCTATCAAGCCTATAAGAGCAAACAGCCCGATGTTGTGGTGATGGACGTTTCATTGCCAGGTCGCGGCGGTATCGATGCCATTCGCCAGATACGTCAGTGGGATCCGGCAGCGCGCCTGCTCGTTTTCACCATGCATTTGAGCGCGACATTCGCTCTCCAGGCCTTCAGGGCCGGTGCAAAGGGCTTTGTCACAAAGAGCAGCCCGCCCGAGCTGCTCGTTAGCGCGGTACGTGACGCCGCTGCCGGCCGTGTTGCCATCTGCCCCGAGATCAGTGAAGCCCTTGCGAGGAACAGCTTGCAGGACGATGCAAGTGCCGTCGATAGTTTGTCTCCACGTGAATTCGAGATCCTGCGCATGCTGCTCGCTGGCCGGTCGGCCGAGGAAATAGCCGCCGCATTCAATCTCAGTCCGAAGACGGTCTCGAACTACCACTACGCCATCAAATCGAAGCTCAGCGTTTCTTCCGATGTCGAGCTTGTGCTTTTTGGGCTGCGAAGCGGGTTGATAACGCAAGTTGACGAGCGCGAGCACGAGGACGGTCTCCGATCGGCCTAGCAGGCGATTGCATTCGGCCCCGGATGCGGCTCCCAAGTCCTTCAGACTCAAGAGATACGCCACACAAGATCCGCCGTGACTGCCGGTTAGCTGTGCCCTTGCGCATCGCACCCAGCGCGGCCCCTCCCCGAAGACACTCCAGGTAAATTGCACCGATGGCAATGTTTCCATTGAACCGAGACAATCGTCGGAACAATATGGCGACATGAACTCGATTGCACGCTGCATTTGGCGAGCCGGGCCGGTGGCACGACGATCGTAGAGGCCATATGGATCTGACGGTCACCACAGTTCTCATCGCGTTTGCCGGCGTGTTCCTGATCTGCTTCATGAAGGGCGCGTTCGGCGGCGGGTTCTCCATCGTGGGCATTCCACTGTTGTCGCTCGTGATGGACCCGGTCACGGCCGGAGGCCTGCTCGCGCCGCTGTTCATCGCGATGGATCTGTTCGCGCTTCGCTACTGGAAACCCTCGACCTGGTCGAAGCCCGACCTCGTGCTTCTGCTGCCCGGGCTCGTGACAGGCGTCGGGCTCGGCTATCTGCTATTCCGGGTGCTGGACCATCGTGCCGTGGCGATTCTGATGGCGGTCGTCACTCTGGTCTTTGTCGGCCTATGGCTCTTGCGTGCGTCGAAGGTGACTGGTCAGCCGCGTTCGTCGCCGAAGGCGGTTGCTGCCGGTCTCGCCTCGGGCGTCACGACCATGGTCGCGCATTCCGGCGGTCCGCCGCTTGCGATGTATCTGCTGCCACTCGGGCTCAGCAAGGAAGTCTACGCCGGAACGACGAGCCTCTTCTTCACCGTTGGCAACGCGACCAAGGCGGTGCCGTGGCTGCTCCTGGTAAAGCCGAGCGGCAACGTCTGGATCGTGATGGCGGCGTGCCTGCTCGCCGTTCCCAGTGGTGTCTGGCTTGGCTGGCGCCTCCACGGCAAGCTGGACCAGCAACAAGTCTACCGGGCCTGCTACGGATTGCTGGCCGTCACGGCATTGAAGCTGCTGTGGGACGGAGTTTCCGGTTATCTCGGATGAATCGAGCGAGGACACTCAAGCTGGAAGCATCGACACGGCCGTCATAGAGGCCGCGCAGCTCCCCAGGGCGCGCGGCTTTGAACCCCATCCCGGCCCGCGACGTCAAAGACCTGTGTTTTTCGGGGAATGACCCATCGATCCCCTGGGGTGGGCAAATGAAGTTTCTGACGACCGCGACATGGCTGATTTTGATCGGCATCTCAGTGAGTGCGTGCGCATTTGAGCATGAGCCCGACAACAAGCCGGCTTACGGCCAGGCGAACGGCAAAAAGTCCGATCGATAATCGTTGAAGTGTCGGCGGTTTCTGCCCGCCGATCACCTTCCCCCACTAGCGCGCGTACCATAAATCTTTGTCGATGTCCGGTTCGCCGCGACACCGACCGCCTTGTGCAACCGCAGCAAGTGTCGCGATGGGCCAGAAGGCGACATCGCTGACGCGCCACAATTGTCGCGACGAATTCTTCGAGTGACTGCCTAGCTGTGAAGTTGCGAGTTGAGGCCGTCCCAATTTGGTGTACGTCTGGTTGCCTCAAGAGCGCCGCTCTGGGAATTACGACGAAAAAGAAGGCCCTTCTGGCCCGAGAGTTCTTTAGCTTTCAGTACTCGGCCATCTTCCAAAAGGATGCGCGCGCCTGCCGTGACATAACAGCCCGCTTCGACGACACAATCGTCACCCAATGAAATGCCGATACCGGCGTTGGCTCCGATCAGGCAGCGCTCACCAACTGTAATCCTCTCTTTCCCTCCTCCGGACAGAGTGCCCATGATCGACGCTCCGCCACCAACGTCGCTGCCGCTTCCCACGACCACACCGGCGCTTATCCGGCCTTCGACCATGCAGGGACCGAGCGTACCCGCATTAAAATTGCAAAAGCCTTCATGCATAACGGTTGTGCCCGGAGCCAAGTAGGCTCCGAGCCTTACGCGATCCGCATCTGCAATTCTCACGTCCGCAGGCGTCACATAATCAGTCATGCGCGGAAACTTGTCCACGCCTGTCACCTCAAACGCAAGGGCACGCTTTCGCGCTACCATTTGCGCTTCCGGCACACGAGAGCATTCACAGGGACCGAGTGTCGTCCAGGCAACGTTAGGCAACAGACTGAAGAGTCCTTCAAGGTTCAGGCAATTCGGCTGGACGAGCCGGTGGCTCAGGAGATGAAGTCGAAGATATGCGTCGTGCACATCAGTCGGCGCAGATGCAAGCGAGTCAATTTTTGTATGAATGGAAACGATGTCGACATTGCGGATGTCGTCCTGTCGCGCATATCCGTCCGCCGACTCACCCAACGATCTGTTGATCTCGTCGCTCGTCAGCCGTACCGTTGCCGACTTGTCGGCCTGCTCAACCAGGCGTAGCCGAAGAAACCAGGAATCTAACACGCGACCGTCAGCGGCAATCGTCGCAAATCCCTCGCCTCTCGCGCCCCTCAGCTCCATCGCCATTTGAATGTCTCACACTACGATCCTACACGTAGTGCATACGCGAGTTCTCGCAGAATTGGCAACTTCTGGACTCTCAAACACGTCCGCTTCGGACCATTTTCGACGGATTCATCAGGGATTGTCGGCAGGGCGCACAAACTCCCTTTCCCGCACGACTAACGCGGCGCGAGCTGCGTGATCAGTCCATTGGCCGTGGCCACGGCTGCCGTGAAGGCGGGAATGTTGAATGCGTTCATGACGAAGAATACGCCCACCCCGCGTGTCGGCGCGATCGCGAGATAGGCGAAACTGCCCTGCAGACCGCCCGTCTTTTGCAGGATCAGCGGCCGGTTGCCAGCGGGCATATTGATTACCCAGCCGAGCCCCATTGCATCCATCGGCCCCGCGTCGTCCAGGCCCGACACGACAGAGAGGCCGTCGCGGTAGAGATAGGCGGCATGGTCCAGCAGGCGCAGGTCGTGATCTGTGGCCGCAAGCCGATCAAGATGCCACTTCATCCAACGCGCCATATCGTTGGCGGTGGTGATCATACCGCCGGCGCATTCGATGCTGATTGGCGTCTTCGCGATCGCCATCTGTGATCCGTCGAAATCGTGTCCGCGCATGAAGCGCAGTTCATCACCCGGACGCAGGTTGAACACGGTATCCTTCATGCCGGCCGGATCGAGAACCCGCTCCTTCAGCAGATCCGCATAGGGTTTTCCGCCTGACTTCGCGAGCGCGGCGCCAAGCAGGTCGAAACCGAAGTTTGAGTAGAGCGCAGCCGTGCCGGGTGGAAACAGTAGAGGCTCCGTCTTGAGAGCGGCGATCTGCGCGTCCCTGGTGTTGGTGCCAAACGGATCATCCGCCGGCCCATCAGCGCGCGGCACTTCGCGCTGCAAGCCCGATGACTGCGTCACGAGGTCGATGATCCGGATCGGACGGCCATCCTTCTCGGGCAAGGTTACGTCATAGCCAAGCCTGTCCTGCAGGCGATCGGCGAAGTGCAGCTTGCCGTCGAGCACCATGCTGGCGAGCGTCTCGCCGCAAAACACCTTGCTCACGGAACCGATGCGAAACATCGTATCGCCATCGGGCGTCTTGCCGTCATGGTCGGCCGTGCTGCCGAAGCCGGCAATGGCTGTCTCGCCGTCACGCACCGCAACGAGGATGAAGCCCGGGAGCTTGCCGGCCAGAAAGCTCAGCGTGCCGGCAAAATTGACCACCTCGTTGAGCAGTTTGTCTTCGGCGACAGCCGGCGCACCGGAGACGATCTGCAACGCGAGCGCCGCCGGCAAGCCGCAAAGGCCAATCCATTTGCGCAATCCGAGCATTTGTCCCCTGCTCCGCTCGCTGTTGAACCGGTCAGGCGGGTTTCAATGGTGGCGCAGGCGCGCATGTCGAGTGTACGGAGGGAAGCCGATGCCAGCAATAAGAAGCTTGATCAGCATCAGTTTCAGAGCGCGACCATCTCGCGCCACCACTACACCCGATCTTCAGTTCCTTCATTGCTCTCGAGCTTCTTGCGTAGGGCCGTGACGAGGCGGTGAACCGTTTGCAGGTCCTTGACCGAAAGCCCTTCCGAGAGGTCGTTGATCCACGGGGCCTGCAACGCCATCGCGGCGTCGAACGTGCGCCTTCCCTTGTCAGTCAGGACCACGAGTTGTGCGCGCCGGTGGTGCGGGTTGGCCTCGAACGCCAAGAGCCCTTCCGCCTGAAGGTCGTTGACGATCCGCTGCACGTTTTGCCTGTTGGCACCGAGGTCGCGGGCGAGCCATGCGACCGGCTGCGCTCGCTCCGCGTGCACGATGGCGCCAAGGATCTGCCAGCGGGCACTCGTGAGCCCGAGCGCGGCGACCAGGCGGTCACCTGCGGTCAGGACCAGGCTATTCAGCCGGAACAGGTCAAGCATGAGGTTGCTCAGGGCATCGCCAGCAGGCGTTCGTCGGGATTTCAGCATTCGTCACCATAAATCTAGATTGACATCATAATGCCAAATTGGCAGTCTAAATATAATGCCACATTGACATCATGCAACCAACCGAATGAAGGCTCTCATGTCGCACCTGCGCCCACTGGATCCCGCGTTTCCGATCGAACGTCAGCTCGGCATCGATACCAGCCCTGTCGTGCTCGTGAATCTGTTCACGCTCGACAAAGCCGATGAGGAAACATTCCTCCAGGTCTGGCAAGACGATGCTGCCTTCATGAAGCGGCAGCCGGGTTTCATCGCCACCCAGCTTCATCGCGCGATCGGCGAAAGCCCGACCTATCTGAACTGCGCCGTCTGGGAATCGACCGCCCACTTCCGGGCCGCCTTCACGCACCCCGAGTTCCGATCGAAGATCTCCGCCTATCCATCTTCCGCCATCGCTTCTCCGCACCTGTTCCAGAAGGTCGCTGTGCCCGGCATCTGCGTCGCGTAGCTCGCCCGGCAATTCCGTGATCCGACCTTCGTTGCGTCGATCATCTTGACGGCTCTCTGTTGAGCCCACGAACCCCTGGTCCAGAACGGCTGAGGAGTCGCACTGCGAATCTCCCGCTGGAAAAGCGACGTATGTTGTCGGGAGCTGCCCCACCCGTTCGTCCTCTGGGCACAAAGCGCAAGAACCGAAGACTTATCGTCGGCGTCATGCAATTTCACGGAGGCTTCCCATGATCCCCGTCATTACTGCCTTCGAAAAGTCGCCCGACCGCGGCAGAGGACAAGCACGTGACATGCGTGTTCGGTGGGCGCTCGAAGAAGTGGGCCAACCTTACGACGTTCGTCTCGTTTCGTTCAGCGAGATGAAGGAAGCGGCGCATCGTGCGCTTCATCCTTTCGGGCAGATTCCGACCTACGAAGAAGGCGGTCTTGCCCTGTTCGAGTCGGGGGCGATCGTGCTCCATATTGCGGAGCGCCATGGTGGACTGCTGCCAGACGATGCGCATGGCCGGGCGCGCGCGATCACATGGATATTTGCCGCGCTTAACACGCTGGAGCCGCCGATCGTCGATCGGGCAATCGCCATGCTCGTGGAGCGCGGCGAGACCTGGTACGAGCAGCGCCTGCCTGTCGTCGAGGATCGCATCCGGGTCCGGCTTGCCGAACTTTCCAGTCGCCTGGGAAATTCCGACTGGCTCGATGGTGCGTTCAGCGCCGGCGACCTTCTGATGGTGACCGTGCTGCGCCGGTTGAATGGATCGGACATTCTGCACGAATATCCGAACCTCTCCGCCTATGTGGCCCGCGGCGAAGCGCGTCCGACCTTCAGGCGTGCTTTCGATGCTCAATTGGCGGTTTTCGCCGCCGCATCGACTGGCTGATGGGGCCGCTCAGGTCGCCGCCTTCTTCTTCGGCTTCGGCTTGGCCGCCTTCGGCATCGGTGCCGGCTCGGGGCCGCCCTCGATCGAGGTCAGGCGGCCTGCGGTGAAGGTGTAGATGCCGGCACGCGGTCCGCTCGCCCAGCTGATGACGGCGACGCGCCTGCCGCCGGCATCATTAGAGAGATTGACGTTGCTCGGCGCGCCGATGCCGCGCACCACGTCGCATTCGGTGTGACCGAGCGCGACCGTTCCGCCCGACGGCGCGGGTGCCGTGGTCGAGGCATTGGCGTCAGCCGGCGCACCCGCGGGCGCCATGCCCGGGCAGGCGCCGTCGGCACTGACCAGATCCTCCGCCGTCACCGGCTTGTCGGGAGTCAGCGGCGGCGATTCGATCGAGATGTTCTTGATGAAGAGCCGGGCCGGCTTGTTGAACCATTCGGCATCCTTCGACAGCAGATCCGAGCCGCCCGCGCAGCCCGCGATCAGCGGCGCAACCGTGCACAACGCCAGTAGAAGCGTCGAAGGAAGCTTTTGATGTCGCACGATAAACCCAAATCCCCGCGTTAAGGACCAGCCCTAAACGATTGTCCCAACATCACTTTGCGGCACGACCGTGACGAAGGCCAGCTTTCCCCCGAAAGGCGCAAATTATCATTAATTTGACAGCCAACACCTAATTGCGCCGCTGCCATCGGCCCCGCTCGTCAGCCTGCCAATAGGTGACATCAAATCCGCGCGCCTTGCAATCCGTCCAGGCGCTGCGCGCCAGCGCGAGCGCGTCCGGATCGTCGCCGTTGAACAGGAGCACCATGCGCTCATAAGTCTCCGAATCCTGAGGCAGCGCGGCGTTGTCGATCAGGAAGCGGACATTGGCGCCGTTGGGATTGCCCTCCTCGACCGCCAGTACGACCGGCTGCTCCGCGGCGTCGTTCACCCGCCATGTCGCGTGCGGCAGGAAGGAATCGTCGCGATAGGTCCAGAGATGCGCGTCGAGCGCATCGGCGCGTTCCTCCGACGTCGACTGCACCACGACGCGCCAGCCGCGCTCGAGCGATTTCTCGAGCAGCGGCGGCAAAACGTTCTCCACCGTCATGTTTTGCAGATGGTAGAACAGCACTTCGGTCATTTGCGCTCGTAGTGGTCGGCGACCAGACGGTCCAGCAGGCGCACGCCATAGCCGGAGCCCCAGCTCTGGTTGATGTCGGTCTTCGGGGCGCCCATGGCGGTGCCGGCAATGTCGAGATGCGCCCAGGGCGTGCCGTCGACGAAGCGCTGGAGGAACTGCGCCGCGGTGATCGAGCCGCCATGGCGGCCGCCGGTGTTCTTCATGTCGGCGAACTGGGAATCGATCAGCTTGTCGTATTCGGGCCCGAGCGGCATGCGCCAGACTTTTTCGCCGCTCTCGATGCCGGCCGTCAGGAGACGTTCGGCGAGTTCGTCATTGTTGGAGAACATGCCGGCATGCTCGGTGCCGAGCGCGACCATGATTGCGCCGGTGAGCGTTGCGAGATCCACCATGAATTTCGGCTTCACCCTCTTCGCGACATACCAGAGCACGTCGGCCAGCACGAGACGCCCTTCGGCGTCGGTGTTGATGATCTCGATGGTCTGGCCCGACATCGAGGTGACGATGTCGCCCGGACGCTGGGCGTTGCCATCGGGCATGTTCTCGACGAGGCCGATGGCACCGACCGCGTTGACCTTTGCCTTGCGCGCCGCGAGCGCGTGCATCAGGCCGACGACGCAGGCGGCTCCCCCCATGTCGCCCTTCATGTCCTCCATGCTTCCGGCCGGCTTGATCGAGATGCCGCCGGTGTCGAAGCAGACGCCCTTGCCGACGAAAGCGACGGGCGCCTCGCCTTTCTTGGCCCCGTCCCAGCGCATGATCACGGTACGGCTCGGCCGCGCCGAGCCCTGACCGACGCCGAGCAGCGCTCCCATGCCGAGCTTCTGCATCGCCTTGACGTCGAGCACCTCGACCTTGACGCCGAGCTTGCGGAGCTGGCTCGCGCGCCGCGCGAACTCCTCCGGGAAGAGCACGTTCGGCGGCTCGTTGACGAGATCGCGCGCAATGATCACGCCTTCGACGACATGGCCCGCCGGCGCGAAGGCCTTTTTCGCAGCAGCCAAGTCAGCGACAGCGAACGCGACGTCGGCGCGCAACGCACCGCCCTCCTCGCCGTCCTTCTTTTTCGTCTTGTAGCGATCGAATTTATAGGCGCGCAGCCGCAGGCCCGAGCCGATCGCGACCGTCTGCTCCGCGGTCATGGCCCCGTCAGGCAGTTCGGCCATGATGGTCATGGCGCTCGCGCCAGCCTTCAGCTTGCCGGCCGCCACGCCGCCGAACTTCAGAAAGTCGTTGAGCTTCAGCGCCGAAGTCTTGCCGGCCCCGATCACAATCAGCCGGCTCGCGTTCAGCCCCTCGGGAGCCAGGATGTCGAGCGCCGCGCCCGTCTTGCCCTTGAACTGGCCCGCCTCGGCGGCCCGCTTCACCAGGTCCACTGCCGATCCGAGCGCCTTGGCGGTCGCCGGGCCGAATCGCAAGCCGTCGTCACAGAACGCCACCAGCGTCCCGCGCGGGACGGCGGAAAACGGAACGAAGCCGACCTTGACGGCGTCGGACATGGATAACTCCTCCAAAAAACAAGACTTTTGCCGCTCCCCGAGCACCGCTACGGGCACCGGCTGAACGGCGATTCACTGCTCCGGGGCGTACTATGACCCGTCCGCACCTCGCATGCCAAGCGCTGCCCGTGGCCGGCAGGCCACAAGAAGGAAATATTAACCATATGATGAGGGTGCCACGGGGCAGCCATTTTGTTGACGGATCAAAGGGATGGTAGTGAGAGTGTGAACTGGTGAAAGACGTGGCAGAACGACCCTTGGGGATCCCTTCCGGGATGGGTCGGGACGTCCGGAGTTTGGGACCCAGAAGGGGCCTGGTGGGGATCGTGCGGTAGCGCATGGGGTCGATCGACAGGTATATTTTCCGCACGACGCTGGCGTCGTTTGCGCTGGTCCTGGTCAGCCTCACCGGCGTGATCTGGATTACGCAGGCGTTGCGCGGCATCGACCTGATGACGAGTCAGGGGCAGACCATCCTGACCTTCCTCGGCATCACCAGCCTCGTGATTCCCGCGCTGGTGCTGATCATCTCGCCGATCGCGCTGATGATCGCGATCTCGCACACGCTGAACAAGCTAGCGACCGATTCCGAGATCATCGTGATGAATGCCGCCGGCTTCTCGCCGTTCCGGCTATTCTATCCGTTCTTCTACGCCACCTGCGTGGTGGCGCTGCTGGTCGCCTTCATCGCCGCCTATCTCGCCCCCGACGGCATGCGGCGGATCAAGCAATGGGACGCCGAGATCACAGCGGACGTCCTCACCAACATCCTCCAGCCCGGCCGCTTCGCCCAGCTTGACCAGAACCTCACGATCCGGATTCGCGAGCGCCAGCCCGGCGGCATCATGGCCGGCATCTTCATCGACGACCGCCGCGATCCGAAGGAGCGCAACTCGATCGTCGCCGAGCGCGGCACGGTGGTGAAGAGCGGCGGCGAGACGATTCTGGTGCTGGAGGACGGCAACCTGCAGCGCTTCGAGGCCGGCAAGCGCGATCCTGCGCTCGTGACCTTCGCCCGCCACGGCTTCGACATGTCGAAATTCTCCAACCAGGGGCGCGACGTCACGCTCGGGATTCGCGAACGCTATCTCTGGGAGCTGTTCTCGCCGTCCGAGGACGATCCGGTCTACAAATCGGTGCCCGGCCAGTTCCGCTCCGAGCTGCATGACCGCATCATGGCGCCGCTCTATCCCTTCGCCTTTGCGGCGCTGACATTCGCCTTCCTCGGCGCGCCGCGCACCACGCGTCAGAGCCGCAATTTCTCGATCGGCAGCTCGATCCTCGCGGTGTTCGGCCTGCGCATGGCGGGCTTCGCCTGCTCGGTGATGGCGGTGAAGTCGCCGGCCGCCCCGATCGTGCAATATGCCATGCTGGCGGTCGCCATCGGCCTCGGCGTCTGGATGATTGTCGGCGGCGTGGTGGTGGAAGCGCCGCCTGCGCTGCTGGAAGCCATCAACAGATCCAATGCGCGCATTGCGCGGCTGTTCCGACGTCCGGTCGCCGCATGAGCATGCTCACCAACACCCTCGGGCGCTATTTCGCGGGCCGCTTCGTCGTCGCCGCCCTCGGCGTGTTCGCGAGCATTTTCCTGCTGCTGGTGCTGGTCGACTATATCGAGATGGTGCGCAAGACCTCTGGCCTGGCGTCCGCCTCCGCGATCATGGTGGCCGAAACCTCGCTGTTCCGCGTACCGCAGCTTTTGGAAAAGCTGACGCCGTTCTGCATGCTGATCGGCGCCATGACCTGCTACCTTGCCCTCTCCCGCCGGCTCGAGCTTGTCGTGGCACGCGCCGCCGGCATTTCCGCCTGGCAGTTCATCTCGCCCGCGCTCGGCAGCGCGCTGCTGATCGGCGTGATCGCGACGGTCGCCTACAATCCGATGTCGGCAAACCTGCGCGAGCTGTCCAAGCGCATGGAAGCGGAGCTGTTCGGCTCGGCGCCCGGTGGCGGCATCCAGGACGCCTCGGGCTTCTGGCTCAACCAGGTCACCAGCGAAGGCCAGATCATCATCAACGCCGCGCGCAGCGAGCAGCAGGGCATCCGGCTGACCGGCCTGACGCTGTTCCGGTTTGATACGGAATTTCACTTCAAGGAGCGCATCGAGGCGCGCGAGGCGACGCTGGAAGACGGCCGCTGGGTGTTCAGGACCGTGCGGCGCTTCTCGCTCGACGCCCCCCCTGTCGATCAGGACCGCCTGGAGATTCCCACGACGCTGACCGAAGCGCAGGTTCGCAACAGCTTTTCCACACCCGAGACTGTGTCCTTTTGGCAACTACCGAGCTACATCCGTTCGTCTGAAAGCTCGGGCTTCGCGACAGCCGGATATCGACTCCAGTACCATAAGCTTCTGGCACAGCCGTTTCTGCTTGCAGCGATGGTGATGCTGGCGGCTTCCGTATCGTTGCGCTTCTTCCGGATGGGCGGCGTACAGAAGATGGTTTTGAGTGGCGTGGGCGCAGGCTTTCTGCTCTACGTGCTGTCCAAAGTTACTGAGGATTTGAGCAAGGCTGAGTTGATGCATCCGATCGCTGCGGCGTGGCTGCCCGTTGTGGTGGGCGGCCTCACCGGCTTTTTGGCCTTGCTCTATCAGGAGGACGGATAGTGACTGCCGTCCGCCGAGGGCATGTGTCTGAATTGGCGCTGCGCACCGTGGTGCGCGCGAACGGACGCGGCTTGCCTGCCCGCAGCCTCCTGCTAGCCTTCCTGGCCGCGCTCGCGCTGGGTGGATTGCTCGACTTTGCCGCGACCGCGCCTGCGGCTGCACAGAGCTTCACCTACAATCCGCTGCCGCCGCGTCCGAAGCCGCCGAAGGCCGCCAACGACAACCAGATGCTCGTGCAGGCGACCGAGGTCGACTACGACTACAACAATTCGCGCGTCTCGGCGGTCGGCAACGTCCAGCTGTTCTACAACGGCACCAGCGTCGAGGCCGACAAGGTCATCTACGACCAGAAGACCAAGCGGCTCCATGCCGAAGGCAACATCCGCATGACGGATGCCGACGGCAAGATCACCTATGCCGAGATCATGGATCTGTCGGACGACTACCGCGACGGTTTCGTCGATTCGCTGCGCGTGGACACCGCCGACCAGACCCGCATGGCCGCGAGCCGCGCCGACCGCTCCAGCGGCAACTACACCGTATTCGAGAACGGCGTCTACACGGCCTGCGCGCCGTGCAAGGACGATCCGAAGAAGCCGCCGCTATGGCAGGTCAAGGGTGCCCGCATCATCCACGACCAGCAGGAGAAGATGCTGTACTTCGAGACGGCGCAGCTCGAATTCTTCGGCGTGCCGCTCGCCTACATGCCGTACTTCTCGACGCCCGACCCGACGGTGAAGCGCAAGACCGGCTTCCTGATGCCGGGCTTCACGTCGAACACGCCGTTCGGCTACGGCGTTGAAATTCCGTTCTACTGGGCGATCGCGCCCGATATGGACGCGACCTTCAGCCCGCGCATCACCTCCAGGCAGGGCGTGCTGTTCCAGGCCGAGTTCCGCCAGCGCCTGATGGACGGCGCCTACCAGATCCGCGTCTACGGCATCGACCAGCTCGATCCGGGCGCGCTCGCCGGGCAGCCCGGTGACCGCCAGTTCCGCGGCGCCATCGACACCAAGGGCCAGTTCGCGCTGAACGACAAATGGGTCTGGGGTTGGGACGGCGTCCTGATGTCCGACTACTATTTCTTCTCGGACTACCGGCTGTCGGCGTACCGCGATCCCTTCTCCTCGTTCCTGAGCCTGCCGACCGAAGCGATCTCCCAGCTCTATCTGACCGGGGTGGGCAACCGCAGCTTCTTCGACGCGCGCACGATGTATTTCCTGAGCTTCTCGGGCAATCAGCAGCAGGTGCCGGTCGTCTACCCCGTGATCGACTACTCGAACGTGATCAACTATCCGATCTTCGGTGGCGAGGTCTCCTACAAGACGAATTTCGTCAACCTGACGCGTAACGACGCGGTGTTCGATCCGATCACCACGACCGCCAACACCCTCGGCCTCTGCACCACCACCTCGGCCGATCCGCTCGCGCGCACGCCCTCGCAATGTCTGTTGCGCGGCTTCCCCGGCACCTACACGCGCATGACGGCTGAGGCGCAGTGGCGGAAGTCCTTCACCGATCCCTTCGGTGAAATCTGGACCCCGTTCGCCATCCTGCGCGCGGACGCGATCAACTCCTCGGTCTCGAACCAGCCGGGCGTGTCGAACTTCCTGCCTGTCGGCGACACCCAGGCGCTGCGCCTGATGCCGATGGTCGGCCTCGAGTACCGCTATCCCTTCATCAACGTGCAGCCGTGGGGCTCGACGATCGTCGAGCCGATCGCGCAGGTCATCATCCGTCCGAACGAGACCTATGCCGGCAAGTTTCCCAACGAGGACGCGCAGAGCATGGTGTTCGACGCGAGCAATCTGTTCAGCGTCGACAAGTTCTCGGGCTACGATCGCGTCGAGGGCGGCGGCCGCGCCAATGTCGGCGTGCAGGCCACCACCCAGTTCGACAGGGGCGGCGCCGTCAAGGTTCTGTTCGGGCAGTCCTACCAGCTGTTCGGCCTGAACTCCTTCGCGGTCAAGGATGAGATCAATACCGGCCTGGATTCCGGTCTCGACAAGCCGCGGTCCGACTATGTCGCGAGCGTCGGCTATTCGCCGAACCGGACCTACACCTTCAGCGTCCGCGGCCGCTTCGACGAGCAGACCTGGAACGTCCAGCGCTTCGAGGCTGAAGGCCGCGCCAATTTCGATCGCTGGTCGGTCAGCATGATCTACGGCAATTATGCGCCGCAGCCGGAACTCGGCTACCTGACCCGCCGCGAGGGCATCCTCACCAGCGGCTCGGTGAAGGTCGCGGCCAACTGGGTGGTCCAGGGCTCGGCGCGCTGGGACCTCGAAGCCAACAAGATCAACCAATACGTGGTCGGCGCAGGCTATGTCGACGATTGCTTCGTGCTGGCGGCAAACTATGTAACGTCCTATAGCTACTCGGCGGGCAGCAACCCGCCTGTTCTGAGCCACGCGTTCATGTTCCAGATCGGCCTGCGAACGCTGGCGAACTCCTCGGGAACCAGCAGCTCCGCCGGCTTGCAGTAAACAGATTTGACGCTGCGGGGCTTGTTCGGATCGCAAGCATGCGAGCGACGACATCCATGACGACCACTTTGCGAGTCCATCGCCTTCTCCTCACCGCACTCGGCACGGCCCTGCTCCTGATCGGCGGCGCCGCCCCGTCGCAGGCGCAGACCGTCGTCGTCATGGTCAATGGCGAGCCCATCACCGATTTCGACATCGAGCAGCGCAGCAAGCTCGACGTCCTGACGACCCAGAAGAACCCTGGCCGGCAGGAGGTCATCAACGAGCTGATCGACGAGAAGGTGAAGATCAAGGAAGGCAAGAAATACGGCGTCGACCCCGGCGCCTCCGATATCGACCAGTCCTTCTCCGGCATGGCGCAGCGCATGCGCATCACGCCGGACCAGCTCGCGAAATCACTCGAGGTGAAGGGCGTGCGGCCGGAGACGTTGAAGAACCGCATGCGCGCCGAAATGGTCTGGACCAGCCTCGTCCGCGGCCGCTTCAAGGAACAGCTGCAGGTCGGTGAGCGCGACGTCGCGGCCGCCGTGCAGGCCCAGAACGGCGAAAAGCTGCAGGTCGAGGGCTTCGAATACAAGATGCAGCCGATCGTCCTCATCGTGCCGCGCGGCTCGTCGCAGGCCGCGACCGAGGCACGGCACAAGGAAGCCGAATTGTACCGCAGCCGGATCACGAGCTGCGATGAAGCCAATACGCTGTTCCGCTCGACGCCCAACGCGGCGATCCGCGAAAGCGTCACCAAGACCAGCGCTGATCTCCCCGAGGCGCTTCGCAAGGTGCTCGACGATACGCAGGTTGGCCATCTCACCCCGCCGGAGGTCACCAAGCAGGGCATCGAAATGGTCGTGCTGTGTGCGCGCAATTCGACCATGATCGACACGCCGAAGCGGCGCGAGGTCCGCGAGAAGATGTACGTCGAGAAGTACGAGAAGACCTCGAAGCGGTATCTGGCCGAAATCCGCAAAGCGGCGATGATCGAATATCGTTGATGGCAAGGCCCCTCGCACTGACCCTGGGCGAGCCTGCCGGCATTGGCCCCGACATCACGATCGCGGCCTGGCTGCGCCGCAACGAGCTGAAGCTGCCCGCGTTCTACCTGCTCGGCGATGACGCCCTGATCGCGCGGCGCGCCAAGGCGCTCGGCGCCGATATCAAGATCGCGCGTGTGCGCGCCGAGGATGCAGTCGCCACCTTCGCCGACGCCCTGCCGGTGGTCGCAACCGGCGAGGTCGCAACGGCCGAGCCGGGCCGGCCCGACGAGAGCAGCGCGCCCGCGGCGCTCGCCTCCATTCGCCAGGCCGTCGCCGACGTCCGCGAAGGCCGCGCCGGCGCCGTCGTCACCAATCCGATCGCCAAGAGCGTGCTCTACCGCGCGGGCTTCCGCCATCCCGGTCACACCGAATTTCTCGCCGAGCTCGCCGAACAGGACGGACGCGTGCCGCAACCGGTGATGATGCTGTGGTCGCCGCGCCTTGCGGTGGTGCCGGTGACCATTCACCTTTCGCTGCGCGATGCGCTGGCGCAGCTCTCGCGCGAGCTGATCGTCTCGACGGTGCGCATCGTCGCAGCCGAGCTGAAATCACGTTTCGGCATCAGCCGGCCGCGCATCGCGATCTCCGGCCTCAACCCGCATGCCGGCGAGAACGGCTCGCTCGGCCACGAGGAGCAGACCATCGTCGCGCCGGCGATCAAGATCTTGCGCAACGACGGCATCGAGGCCAGGGGCCCCTTGCCCGCCGACACCATGTTCCACGACGCCGCGCGACAAACCTATGACTGCGCGGTCTGCATGTATCACGACCAGGCGCTGATCCCGATCAAGACGCTGGCCTTCGACGACGCGGTCAACGTCACGCTCGGCCTTCCCTTCATCAGGACATCGCCGGATCACGGCACGGCATTCGACATCGCAGGCACGGGCAAGGCCAATCCCGCAAGCCTGATCGCGGCGCTGCAACTCGCAAGCCGCATGGCCGCGCAACCGGCATGAGCGCGATCGACGACCTCCCGCCGCTTCGCGAGGTCATTCGCCAGCATTCGCTATCGGCCCGCAAGTCGCTGGGCCAGAACTTCCTCCTCGACCTCAACCTGACAGCGCGCATCGCGCGTGCCGCCGCGCCGCTCGAGAATTTGACGATCGTCGAGATCGGTCCCGGCCCGGGCGGATTGACGCGCGCCCTGCTCGCGCTTGGTGCTGCGCGCGTCATCGCGATCGAGCATGACGAACGCGCGATCCCCGCCTTGCAGGATATTTCCGTGCGCTATCCCGGGCGCCTCGAGATCGTGCATGGCGATGCCATGACCTTCGATCCGAGACCCCTGCTCGGCGGCGCCAAGGCAAAGATCGTCGCCAACCTGCCCTACAACATCGCGACCCAGCTCCTGATCGGCTGGCTCACCGGCGAGCCGTGGCCGCCGTGGTACGAGATGATGGTGCTGATGTTCCAGCGCGAGGTTGCCGAGCGGATCGTGGCGCGCGAGAACGAGGAGGCCTATGGCCGGCTCGGCGTGCTCGCCAACTGGCGGGCAGAGACCAAGATCCTGTTCGACATCTCGCCCTCCGCCTTCGTTCCGCCGCCGAAGGTCACCTCCTCCGTCGTGCGCCTCGTGCCGCGCGCGGCGCCTCTGCCATGCGACCGCCGGCTGCTCGAACAGGTCGCGGCGGCCGCCTTCGGCCAGCGCCGCAAGATGCTGCGCCAGAGCCTGAAATCACTTCAGGCCGATCCGGCGCGCCTCGCCGCTGCCGCCGGCGTCGATGCGACGCGGCGCGCCGAGACCATTCCGGTCGCGGGCTTTGTTGCCATGGCGCGTGAATTGGCCGATATACGCAGCCAAGCCTGAAGCATGATCCGGACTCGGAGGGCCGCGCCGGCGCAAAGTGCGCAGCGGCTTTCCGAAGAGGTCATGCTCGAACAATAAGCTTAAGCGCGATGATCGCGCTTAAGCGAAAATTTCGGAGGAAGGAAAATGGCGTTGATGCGTCGGCAGTCCCTGGTCAAGTTCGATGCGCCGCTATGCGAGACCATCATCGACACGCCCAAGCCACAAGGACGCGAGGTGCTGGTGCGCATCGAATGCTGCGGCCTGTGCCATTCCGACCTGCACATCCAGGACGGCTACGCCGATCTCGGCGGCGGCAAGAAGCTCGACACCACGCGCGGTATGACGCTTCCCTTCACGCTCGGCCACGAGATCGCGGGTGTCGTGGAGGAAGTCGGCGGCGATGTGCCGGCTGGCCTCATCGGCGCGAAGAAGGCGGTCTTCCCCTGGATCGGCTGCGGCCAGTGCCGCGACTGCGCCAATGGCGATGAGAATCTCTGCGCCAAGCAGCGCTTCCTCGGCGTCTCCATCGACGGCGGCTTTGCCAGCCATGTGCTGGTGCCGGATGCAAAATACCTGCTCGACTACGATCCCCTGCCGGTCAATCAGGCCGCGACATTGATGTGCTCGGGCGTCACCGCCTACGGCGCGCTCAAGCGCCTCGTCGACCGTCCGCGCCAGCGCAACCTGCTGCTGATTGGTCTCGGCGGTGTCGGCATGATGGGCCTGTCGTTCGCGCAGGCCATGTTCAGGCAGCCGATTGCAGTCGCCGATCTCAGCCCGGCGGCGCGCGAGACCGCGCTGAAGAATGGCGCGGCGACCGCCTACGATCCGGCCGAGCCGGAGGTCGTCAGGCGCATCCTGAAAGAGACTGACGGCGGTTTCGACGAGGTCGTCGATTTCGCCGGCAACGAGAAGTCGATGGCGTTCGCCGTTTCCGTGCTCGCGCGCGGCGGCAAGGTCGTGGTCTCCGGCCTGATGGGCGGCCAGTTCACCCTGCCCATGGTGCAATGGGTGTACAAGCGCATGACCATCGAGGGATTCATGGTCGGCACGCTTGCCGAGGCCCACGAGTTGATGGCGCTCGCCAGCGCCGGCAAGATCAAGCCGACGCCGATGCAGGAAGAGCCGATGGGCGATGTCCAGAAGTGGATCGACTCTCTGCGCGCCGGAAAGGTCGTCGGCCGGATCGTGCTGAAGAACTGATCCGCCGGCGTCGAGGCCGCGCGCGTCCGAAGCTATTTCAAGCTGACGAACCGCGACGGTCCAGGCACCACAGTCTTTGCAAGGTCCGCGACGAGCGGCGCCGCGTCGGGTAACGCGAGATCGGCGCCACCAGCGGCGAGCAGGCGCATGATCTCCCAGTCCTGTCGCGCCAGCGCGTACCGCAGCGGCGCGATGCGCTCCGCGTAAAACTGCAAGAACAGCGGCCGCGCCACCGGCTCGTTGAGGTGGTGACCCGGCACCACTGCATTGACGTCGATCAGGCCTGCGGCAAGCGCCCTGCGCAGGAGCTCGAGCGCCTGGGAGCTCGGGGGATTGGCTCCCTCGTCCCGATAGCCTGCAGTGGCGATGCAATCGAGAAACGCCCAGGCTTGCGCGGGTTCGAGCGGCTGGGCCGCAGCAGCGCGTCTATCGACATCAGCGGTCCACTGAATGAGCTCGCGCGCGAACGCATCATCCCGTTGCTGTTGTTCGGCTTTGCGCGTGGCCTGCTCCACGGCCCTGACGCGGGATTCGATCATCCCGGGCACGATACCGCAGAGAGCAGTCAATCCGATCAGCACAAGCGCAAGTCCCGCACGCGGCGGAGTCAGTGCCGTCACGCGCCAGCAGAGAACGAGCACGGCGGCTGTCGACACGGCAGCCACGGCCAGCCCCGCGAGGGTCAGACGGTCGACCTCAGCCGCCCGCTCCAGCAGCAGGTTGTCGAGCCGGAAACGGATTATGTTGAAGACACTCGCCAGAGCGACGAGGAGTTGCAAGATCGTAAGTAGCCACCGCATGCGGATTTGGTCGGCAGAAACGACCTGTCGGTTCAGTATTCGGGAAAACGCGCCCCGCGAGGCCGGCCATCAGGCGCCAAGACCGAAAACGAACTCAGATAGCGATGGACATGAACCGGATCACGCCCGCCGCGCTTTCGTTTATCCTTCCGATCCTTCGTAGTGCCCCGGCTGGTAGATCGCTCCGCTCGGGGCTCGTGGCTCCTGCGCCAGCCGCGTGAGGATGAAGTCGCGGTGCGCGACGTGCTGAACCTGAGACTGCCGAAACGTGTCGAGCAGTGCGAGCGCGTTCCTGACATCGTGGCCATCGCGGTCCAGTTCGGCGACAATCCGCTCCTGCTTTGCGATGTGATGCTCGCCCAAGGCGATCCGCTCCTCCGCGTCAGCAAGGTGCGCCAGCTCCATTGCCCGGTCCACGTCCGACCTCCGCTGAGTTTTCTCCCCTTATCCTCGCACGATAAGCCGGCCGGCAGTTGACGCAGATCAACCCGCGTGAACGCCGATCTTCGGCCCCTGTCGAACGCCGCGGCTGGGTTCAGCTCGTTCGCCCCTGGCGACCCATGAGGAGGCCATAGAGGACGAGCAGGATCACTGCGCCGACGATTGCGCCGATGAAGCCCGCGGATTCGCCCGCCCGGTACCAGCCCACCGACTGGCCCAGGAACGTCGCGACGAACGCGCCGACGACTCCCAGGATCGTGGTCAGGATGAAGCCCTTCGGCTCATTGCTCCCCGGCATGATGAATTTTGCGATCAGGCCGACGATAAAGCCGATGATGATAGTCCAGAGGATCCCCATCTCGCTGCTCCTGTCATGAGCCGGCACCTGCGGCAATCGGCATCCTGAGAGAGATCGCACGGCAGCGCCTTTGACATAGATCAACGTAGGCCGGCGTTCTCGGGGCGGCCCTGACTGCGCAGGACCGTCATCAGGTCGCGCGAGGGAGGTCGGCATGGCCATGCTGGGCGAGATCACGCACACCACCACCTACAAATATGCAAAGCCTGTTTCGTTCGGGACGCATCGGGCGATGTTCCTGCCGAGGCGCGGTGCGTCCGCGCGACTGCTCGGTTGGTCGGCGAAAACCGACCCATCTTCGAAGATCCACTGGATTACTGATTCCCGCTCCAACACCGTTACGGTGATGGAGTTCGCGGAGCCGAGCAGCGAGTTGACCTTCACCTTCCAGGTCCGCGGCGTGTTCTTCGGCATCAAGGGCATCGAGTCCTTTCCCCTGGCGTCGCGGGCGGACGAGATTCCCGTGCAGTATTCGCCGGACGAATGGACCGACCTCGCCGGCTATCTGCGCCCGCATGCCGAGGACCCCGACGGCACCCTCGCAGCATGGACGAAAAACTTCGTCGCCGGCGACCAGGACCAGACGATCGACGTGCTGCGCCGGATCCTGCGCACGTTCCGTGAAGGCTTCAGCTACCGATCCCGGGAGTCCGAGGGTACCCAGACGCCGAGCGAAACCTTGCGTACCAGGTCCGGGACCTGCCGCGACTATGCCTGGCTGATGATCGAGGCGCTGCGCCGTCTCGGCCTCGCCTCGCGCTTCGTCAGCGGCTACCTCTATGACCAGGCGCTGGATGGCGGCGCCGTGGGCATGACCGGCTCCGGCGCCACGCACGCCTGGCTCCAGGTGTTTCTCCCCGGCGCCGGATGGCTGGATTACGATCCGACCAACCAGATCAATGCAGGGTTCGATCTCATTCCGGTCGCGGTCGCCCGGCATCCCGGCCAGGCCATTCCACTGGAGGGATCATGGTTCGGGGATGCAGGGGACTACAAGGGCATGTCGATCAAGGTCGCGGTTCACAAGATCGGCGAGATCCGCGATCCCTCCGAGGGCTGAGCGGGCCCGGAACGGATCAGTCGTCGGACCGTGGTGCGCTTCTTGGAAAGATCAGCCGCACGTACGTCCCTGCCCCCGGCTCGCTGTCCAGCCTGATCCGGCCGCCAAGGCGTTCGGTGACGACGGCATGGACGACGTGCAGTCCAAGACCCGTCGCCCCATGATGACGCCGCGTAGTGAAAAACGGATCGAAAGCGGAGAGCTTGACGTCCGGTGGCATTCCACAGCCGTCGTCGGACACGACGAGTTCGACCTGATCATCACCCGCAGATCTCAGATCGACACGGATCCGACCTCCCGCGCCATCCGGCCATGCATGGGTCATGGCATTCATGACCAGATGGGTCAGAACCTGCCCGAAGGGACCGGGATAGCTGTCCATTTCGAGCGCTGGCGCGAGCCGCAGATCGAGCGCGATACCGCGACGACGGCATTCGCGATCAAGATGCGACAGCAATTGTTCCGATAGCTCGGCAGCGTTGAAGCGACGCAGCGTGGACTGGCCCGGATCGAGCGCGCCCTGCTTGAAGGATTGGATCCGCTCCGCCGCGCGCGACAGGTTGGCGATGAGTTGAGCGGACACATCGCCGGCGAGGCTGACGAACTCGTTGAGGCTCGAGCGTCGAACCTTGCCGCCTGAAACTTCCGAGGCGAAGGCCTCCGACTTGCGCTGGAGCGTCGAGGCGATCGTCAGGCTGTTGCCCACGGGACCGTTGACCTCGTGTGCAACGCCGGCAACCATCCGGCCGAGTGCCGCGAGCTTTTCAGCTTCCACCAGCGACTCCTGGGTTTCCCGCAAGCGACGCAGCGCGGTTTCGGCAGCGTCTCTCGCCTCTCGCAGCTCCAGTTCAGCGCGCTTGCGTTCGGTGATCTCCTCGGCAGCCACGTTGACCGCAACGATCTTGCCGCCGGGCGCGCGCAACGGATGCCAATAGGTCACCCAGTAGCGCTCCTCGGCCTGATCGGCGCGCTGGCCGGCAACCTCTATGCCGACAACCGGTTCTCCGGTTTCCATGATCGAGCGGACGATCTGTGCGACGGAATCCGCCAGGGCCGGAACGCAATCCCGCACGAAGCGGCCGAGATGGTTCTCGACAGGGATACCGCAGATCTCGGTGAGGCGCTGGTTGATTTGCAGATAGCGGCAATCCGGAGAGAGACAGGCAAGTCCAATCGGCGCGGTGTCGTAGATCGCTTTCAGGGCGGGCTGCTCCGGAAACAGCAACACCTCGGATGCGAGCGCTGATTTTGACGCCTGTGCCATGACCGCCTCGACATTGTTTTTGTAGGTTCGGGTCGCATCCTCTTTGGCTGAGCCGGCCCCCTCGCTGCTATCGTCCCAGGACGACACACAACGTCTTTCCGGCTTCGGCAAAACCGCGGCATACTATCCAAATCCTACAAAATTGAGATTGCGGCCGTTTAGCCTCAATGCGCGTGTCCATCCCTGCCCGTCAGCCTCGCCAACTCGCGCGCCGTCTCCAGGATCATGTCGATCCGCTGCTGCAAGCGCTGCTGCAAATCGGGGATGTTGACCTTGTCGGTGACACGGTAGGCATTACCGATCCGCTCCGCGTACCCCTGCTTGATCATCTCCTCGAGCCTGCGCAACACGGTTGCGCGCGGTAGCTTCAGCGCGGCCGCAACCGTGCTCGCTCGCACCGGCGAACACATCGCGGTTCGCAGGAACAGGTAGATGCCGATGGTGCGGAACGTGGCGCTGTCATTCTGCCTGACGAAGTCTGCGCCGTAATCGTCGTTGAGGCTGCGGATCAGGCCGAGATAGAGCCGGCTGAGCAGCATGCGCTCCCTTGCCATCGCGATGCGGGCCGGCGGCTGGACGGTGTCGAGCAGAACGAACTCGTCGCCCGCGGCGGCCCAGGTGGACAGGTCGGCGGGAGTGTTCTTGGCGGGCGTGCTCTTGTCGGAATGATCCTGAAGGGCCATGGGCATGCTCCCTCAAACGACATCGACAGGACAAGTTTACCGCGCATGTGCGCCGTCCGCATCGGCGTTCTGTGCCCGCGCCAGCAGACTGCCGGAATCGTGATGTTGGGCGCGGCTGAACCTCATTATCCCCAGCGCCGACCCCAACAACCCGTGCCGCAGCGGCTCGGGAACCTTCCACCGCTCCGACGGATATTAGCGGATTTCGGGCTTGCGGCAGTCGCAGCCGAAAATCGTTCATTTTCGCGGCGGAACGAACGCTGCGCGGGCCCGATTTAAGCCTCATCCTCTCCGGATTTGCGGCTCATTGCCACCCAACTCTTTGACGAGAAAGGCGACAGTGACGTGTTGCGTAAGGCGTAGCCGGGAGACCAGGATGGGCAACCGAACCGCGAAATTCATATCCGCCCTGTTTGCAAGCGTACTCGCCGGCATACCCTTGAGTGCGGAATCGCAAAACGCGGCGAACGTCCCGGCCGCAGCAGACGCGCAGAATGCGTCGCAAGATTCGCCGAACGCTACTGATGATTGTCTTAGCGCTCCGAAGGGCACAACGCCCGAGGGGCAGCATTGGTATTACCGTGTCGAACGCGGCACCAAGCGGCAGTGCTGGTATCTGCGCGAAGAAGGCGCAAAAACGGCCCAGAGCGCGCAGGCGACGCAAAGCGCGCCGGCGACGCAAGGCGCGCCGGCGACCCAGGGCGCGCCGGCGACCCCGAGCGCGCGGGCGACCTCGCCCGCGCAGAAGGTCGACAAACCTGCGCCGCTCTCGGTGCAGAACGCGCACGCCGAACTCACGGCACAGAGCCCCGCGCCCGACACGACCGCATCGATCCCAGCGCCGAGCGCACCTGGCACCCCGCCCGCGACGCTTCAGCGTCCGGTCGCGGTGGCCGATGCCGGCGCAGGTCAGCCGACCGTCGATGCGCGCTGGCCCGACCCGAACGTCTCGCCCTCGCCCGCCCCGCAAGCCGCGCCTGCGCCAAAACTCGCCGATGCGCGGCCCGCACCGAAACCTCAGGCTTCAGCGTCCGCCGGCACGATGACGCTCGCCGCGGCCGATGCCCCGGCCGAAAAGCCGACCGGCTCGCTCCAGACTCTGCTGCTTGTCATCGGCGGTGCGCTGGCGCTCGCCGGCATCACCGGCAGCGTCATCTATCGCTTCGCCGGCTCGCGCAGGCGCGTCCAGGTTGAAGGCGGACGCCGCCGCATCAACTGGGAGCACGCGCAGGACGACAAGAGCCACGCGCCGTGGATCGATGCGGCCGCAACTGCCGCCCCGCGCGCGCAGCGGCCGCGCCCGGTCGATTTCGGTGCTGCGCTGGCCACGGCGGCCAACGCCAACGGCAAGACCGCCAATGGCAAGACCAATGGCACCTCCACGCCGCACGTTGATCAGCGTCTCGAGGATGCAACGAGCGAGTTCGAAGAGCCGGTCCCTGAGGATCTGGACCGCAACGACCTGCACATCGCCTCGGCCGCGGAAACCGCCGAACCGCATGTCGCGGCTGTCGATGCAGCGGCGGATGACGGCGACGACCGCGATGCCGACGCGATCGATATCGATGCGATCACCGCGATCCTGGAACGGCTGGCGAAGGAAGGTCCGCGGCTGGCGCCGTCTAGCCCTGAAGCTGACCTTGCAGACCTCGTACAAAGCCAACGACGCCAATCCGCCGCTCGCGCTTGAGGCGCTCGGCCTTCAGGATCGACTGCACCTCGGCAAAGGCCTCATCGACGTCGTGGTTGATGACGATGTAGTCGTACTCGGCCCAGTGGCTCATCTCGTGGCTGGCGCGGCTCATCCGCTTGCGGATCACCTCGTCTGAATCCTGCGCGCGCGAGCGCAGCCGCTTCTCGAGATCGGCCGCCGAGGGCGGCAGGATGAAAACGCTGACGACGTCGGCGCGCGCCTTTTCCCGCAATTGCTGCGTGCCTTGCCAGTCGATGTCGAAGAGCACGTCCTGCCCTGCCGACAGCGCGGCCTCGACCGGAGCGCGCGGCGTGCCGTAGCGGTTGTCGAACACGGTCGCCCATTCCAGCAGTTCGTTACCCTTCACCATCGCCTCGAAGCGCGGCTTGTCGACGAACAGATAGTCGCGGCCGTCGACCTCGCCGGGCCGCTTCGCGCGCGTGGTCGCGGAGACCGACATCTTCAGCCCGGGCATCCGCTCGATCAACAGGCGCGACAGCGTCGTCTTGCCCGCACCGGAGGGTGAGGACAGCACGAACATCAGTCCGCGCCGCTCGACACCATCAGTTCCGTGCCCGCCCGTCGTCATCGATCACTCCAGATTCTGGACCTGCTCGCGGAATTGCTCGACCACGTTCTTCATGGCGAGCCCCGTATTGGTCAGCTCGATGTCGTTGGACTTCGAGCAGCAGGTATTGACCTCGCGGTGAAACTCCTGCGCCAGGAAATCGAGCTTGCGCCCGATCGAGCCGCCCTTGCCGATCAACTCGCGCGCCTGCGCGACATGGGAGGCGATGCGGTCGAGCTCCTCGCGGATGTCGGCCCTGGTCGCGATCAGGATCGCTTCCTGCATCAGGCGATCGGAATCGAAGCGATCGGAGGTGTCGAGCAGCGTCGCGATCTGTTCGGCGAGTTTTGCCTTGATCGCCTCGGGCTTGCGCCCGGGCGCGGCTTCCGCCTTCTTCGCCAGCGCCTCGATCTCGTCCACGCGCTGGGTCAGGATCTGGCCAAGCGAGGTGCCCTCGCGCTTGCGCATGTCGACGAGCTCGGCGAGCGCCCTGTTAAAGGCTTCGGCCGCGGCGGTGCGCGCCGCCTTGTCCTCTTCCTCGTTGCCTTCGGGCTCGGCGACCTCGATCACGCCCTTGATGGCCAAAAGGCCGTCGATGCTCGGCGCCACCGCATCGACCTTGCCGGCGATCTGCGAGGCAGCCTTCAGCACGGCTGAGAGCACGTCCTCGTTGATCCGCACGGTGGCCGCCGCGTTGGTGCGCTTGACGTTGAGATTGGCATAGACCGTACCGCGCGACAAAACCTCGCCGGCGCGTTTCTTGGCGTGGGCCTCGAGCTCGTCAAAGCCCTGCGGCAGCCGCACGCGCAGGTCAAAGCCCTTGGCGTTGACCGACTTCAATTCCCATTCGAACGTATACGGCCCGCTAGCGCCGTGGCTTCGGGCAAAGCCGGTCATGGACGACAGCGCCATCGGGTGAACTTCTCCAGACAGATGAGATTCGCAAAAGCCATCAAGGCACGCGAATCTTAAGACTATTTTGCCGCAAAGTGGAATCCGTAACCACCGCAGGTGAGCCTTGCGGCTTTAGCGCACAGATCTGCTCTAGCGCTGGATAACCTGCGGCGAGGGTTGCACGGCCCCCTGGCGGGCCGGGGCAGGATTGGCCGGGCGCGTCGCAGGCGGCTTCTTCTGCTGGGCCGGCGGCTTGGTGGTTGCGGTCGGAGCGGGGTCGGCGGGCGCGGCGGCGGCCGGCGCCTGGGCGTCATCGGCCGGCTCCACCGTGTCGTTCTGGATCTGCTTCTCCATCGCGCGCAGCTTTGCGACGTTCTTCTGGTGCGCGTCGTAGGTTTCGGTGAAGGCGTGGCCGCCGGTACCGTCGGCGACGAAATAGAGGTCGCGGGTGCGGGCCGGATTGGCGGCAGCCTCCAGCGAGGCGCGGCCGGGATTGGAGATCGGCCCCGGCGGCAGGCCGTCGATGACATAGGTGTTGTAGGGCGAGGGCTGGGTGATCTCGCTGCGCTTGATCGGGCGGCCCAGTGTGCCCTTGCCGCCGACAAGACCGTAGATGATGGTCGGATCGGACTGCAGCTTGATCTTTTGCTTCAAGCGATTGACGAACACGGCAGCGACACGGCTGCGCTCGTCGGGCTTGCCGGTCTCCTTCTCCACGATCGAGGCGAGCGTAACCAGTTGCTCAGGCGTCTTGATCGGAATGTCCTGGCTGCGGCGTTCCCAGATTTCAGCGAGCACGCGCTTGTGTGCCTGCTGCATGCGCTGGACCACCTGCTCGCGCGTGGTGCCACGCGGGAACTTGTAGGTCTCCGGCAGCAGCGTGCCCTCACGTGGCACTTCGCGCACGCTGCCGGTGAAGATATCGTTGTCCGACAGCCGCGCCACGATCTGCTCGGAGGTCAGGCCTTCGGGGATCGTCACCGCATGCTGCACCACCTTGCCTTCGACGATGGTGGCGATGACGTCGCGCAACGAAGCGTTCTTCTGGAACGAATATTCGCCGGGCTTCAGGTCCGAGCTCGCTTTCAGCGCAGCCACGCTGGCGATGAAGATCCAGGGATTGACGTCGGTGACGCCTTCCCTGTTCAGGGTATCGGCGATGTCGCGCTTACCCGCACGCGAGGGGATGTTGACGATCTTGTCTTCCTGGAGAGGCCCCGGCGCCTCGAGCACCTGCCGGCCGTAATAATAGACCGCACCGGCCCCGAGCATTGCGATCAGGAGGATGGTGATAATGGCGTTGCCGATTACCACGAAGGGATTGCGCGCGCGGTCCGACCGCTTCGGCGGCGGCGGCACCTGTTCAGGCTCCAGCGCAGCACGCGGACTTCGGGGCGAAATGGGCGGCCTTTCACTCATCGAAAACCTGAATCCTGCCGGTTCAATCGCAGCCTGACAATCGTCTGCCCGGCTAATAGCACACGCCCGCAACTATGACTTAGGCAAAACGGTGAATTCGTCTCAAACGCAAGCTAATCGGCCAGACGCCTGACGATCACCGATGCGTTGGTACCGCCAAAACCGAAAGAATTCGACAACGCTACGTTGATCTCGCGCTTCTTCGCCGCCTGCGGCACGAGATCGATCGCGGTTTCGACCGACGGGTGCTCGAGGTTGATGGTCGGCGGCGCGATGTTATCGCGAATCGCGAGCATGGCGAAAATCGCCTCGATCGCGCCCGCTGCGCCGAGGAGATGCCCGGTCGAGGATTTGGTCGAGGACATCGCGACCTTGGACGCCGCGTTGCCGAGCAACCGCTCCACCGCGCCAAGCTCGATCTCGTCGCCGAGTGGCGTCGAGGTGCCATGCGCGTTGATATAGTCGAGATCGGCCGGCGTCAGCCCGGCGCGCTTCAACGCGGCCGACATGCTGCGGAAGCCGCCATCTCCATCCGGAGATGGTGAGGTGATGTGATAGGCATCGCCTGACAGGCCGTAGCCGATCACCTCGGCATAGATCCTCGCGCCGCGGCGCCTCGCGTGCTCGAGCTCTTCGAGGATCACGACGCCAGCGCCCTCGCCCATCACGAAGCCGTCGCGATCCTTGTCATAGGGACGCGAGGCCTTCTCGGGCGTCTCGTTGAAACCGGTCGACAACGCGCGCGCCGCGTTGAAGCCGGCGATGCCGATGCGGCTGATCGGCGATTCCGCGCCGCCGGCGACCATCACGTCCGCATCGCCCAGCGCAATCAGACGGGCGGCATCACCGATCGCGTGCGCGCCTGTCGAACAGGCTGTGACCACGGAATGGTTCGGCCCCTTCAGCCCATGCTCGATCGAGACGTAGCCGGAGGTGAGATTGATCAATCGCCCCGGAATGAAGAAGGGCGAGACCCGGCGCGGCCCGCGCTCCTTTAGCAGGATTGCAGTCTCCGCAATGCCGTTGAGGCCGCCGATGCCGGAGCCGATCAGGGTGCCGGTCGCACACTTGTCCTCTTCGCTCTCGGGATGCCAGTTGGCATCGTTGAGCGCCTGCGTCGCCGCAGCCATGGCGAAGATGATGAAGTCGTCGACCTTGCGCTGGTCCTTCGGCTCCATCCACTGGTCGGGATTGAAAGTGCCGTTCGAGCCGTCGCCGCGCGGCACGACGCAGGCGATCTTGGTCTGCAGATCGGACACATCGAACGTCTCGATCTTGCGCGCCCCGCTCTCGCCGTTCAGGATACGCTGCCAGGTCGGCTCGACACCGCAGCCGAGTGGCGACACCATGCCGAGGCCCGTGACGACAACTCGTCTCATATCCCAAAACTCCGGTTCTCAAGGAATCGCGGCCGATAATAAGAAACCGGTGGACCGCTGGCACGATCCGTCCGGTTTCGTCGTTCGACCGCGGATTTTGGAGCCTTAGCTCTTCGCGTTCTTCTCGAGAAACTTGGTCGCGTCGCCGACGGTGAGAATCGTTTCCGCGGCGTCGTCCGGAATCTCGCAACCGAACTCTTCTTCGAACGCCATCACCAGCTCGACGGTGTCCAGACTGTCGGCGCCGAGGTCGTCAATGAAGCTCGCGCTGTCGATAACCTTCTCGGGCTCAACACCAAGGTGTTCGACCACGATCTTCTTAACCCGTTCGCCAATGTCACTCATTGCTTAACCTCGTGTTGTTCCCTGTAGACCCGACCCCCCGGGACGATACGAGCCGTCGTGGTCGTTTTACTGCCTTTGCGTACGAACTTGATTTGGCCCCATCCTAGCCGATGCAGGGCCCGGCGAACGACGGCCAAGGCTCCGCATCGCCAATATACAGGGTTTCAAAAACCTGCAATGGCGTTCTTTGCCCATCCGTTGAAGGTCCGGTTATCATACTTCAACTGCCTTGACTACAAGCCTCAATTCGCTTTGGAAACGGCCGTTTGCCGCATCCGGTCCGCCCGGCCCTCGGCCGGACGGATTACGTTCAGATCATGGCCATGCCGCCGTTGACGTGGATGGTCTGGCCGGTGACGTAGCCTGCTTCGTTGGAGCTGAGATAGACCGCAGCTGCAGCAATATCCTCCGGCGTGCCCAGCCGGGCGGCCGGAACCTTGGTCAGGATCGTCTCGCGCTGCTTGTCGTTGAGCGCATCCGTCATCGGCGTCTTGATGAAGCCGGGCGCGATGCAGTTCGCGGTCACGCCGCGCTTGGCGTATTCGGCGCCAAGCGTCTTGATCATGCCGATCAGGCCCGCCTTCGACGCGGTGTAGTTGCCCTGCCCCGGATTGCCGGTGACGCCGACCACCGAAGTGATCGCGATGATGCGGCCGAAGCGCTTGCGCATCATCAGCTTGGTCGCGGCGCGCGCGAGGCGGAAGGTCGCGGTCAGGTTGACGTTGATGACCTCTTCCCAGTCCTCGTCGCGGAGTTGCACGAAGAGATTGTCGCGCGTGATGCCGGCGTTGGCGACGAGGATGTCGACCTGTCCCATCGCGGCTTCCGCTGCGGGCACCAGCGCCTCGACCTCGTCGGCCTTGGAGAGATTGCACGGCAGCACGTGCACGCGCTCGCCGAGCTTGCCGGCAAGCTCGTCCAGCACCTCTTTCCGCGTCCCCGAAATCGCAACCGTGGCGCCCTGCGCATGCAGCGCCAGCGCGATCGCGCCGCCGATACCGCCGGTCGCGCCGGTAACGAGCGCCTTCCTGCCAGTCAGATCGAACATCGATAGCTCCTCAACCCTGCTTCGCGGCAGCCAAGGCGTCCTTGGCCGCGGCAATATCGTTCGGCCCGCCGACGGCCACGCCCACCGCGCCGTCCGCAATGCGCTTGACGAGACCCGTCAGCACCTTGCCCGCGCCGATCTCGAAGAAACGCGTCACGCCCTGACCAGCCATATAGGAGACCGACTCGCGCCAGCGCACCGTGCCGGTGACCTGCTCGACCAGGCGGCGGCGGATCTCGTCGGGGTCGGTGATGGCGCTCGCCAGCACGTTGGAGACCAGGGGCGCCGCGGGCGCCTTGATCGTGACCTTGGACAGCGCCTCGGCCATGGCGTCGGCGGCGGGTTGCATCAGCTTGCAATGGAACGGCGCGGATACCGGCAGCAGCATCGCGCGCTTGGCGCCCTTGCCCTTGGCGATCTCGACCGCGCGATCGACCGCCGCCTTGTCGCCGGAGACCACCACCTGACCGCCGCCATTGTCGTTGGCGGCCTGGCAGACCTGCCCCTGCGCCGCCTCACGGGCGACCTCCATGGCCGCCTCGTAGTCGAGGCCGAGCAGGGCGGCCATCGCGCCGGCACCGACCGGCACGGCCTTTTGCATTGCGAGACCACGGGTGCGCAGCAACCGCGCGGTATCGGAAATCGTCAGGCTCCCGGCCGCGGCCAGCGCCGAATATTCGCCGAGCGAGTGCCCGGCGACGAAGGCGGCATCCCGCCCCACGGAAAAACCGGCCTCGGCCTCCAGCACGCGCAGGGTGGCGAGCGAGACCGCCATCAGCGCCGGCTGGGCGTTTTCGGTGAGCTGGAGGGTCTCCGCCGGGCCATCCCAGATGGTCGCCGTGAGCTTTTCCCCAAGCGCGGCATCGACTTCGTCGAACACGGCGCGGGCCGCAGGAAAGGCTTCGGCCAGAGCCTTGCCCATGCCGACCGCCTGGGACCCCTGCCCCGGAAATGTGAATGCTGCCGTCATCGGCGCTCCCTGGCTTGCTAGGATCGGGCGGCCATTCTACGCCGGGGCGCGGGCCGTTGTTCCCCATCATGCTCCAAAGGGGGCCGTAGACACTGACCGGGGCCGGAATGTCAAGCCGCGACCACGTTCGGGACGGGGGATCGCCGACGGATTATGCCCCACCGATGGGCCCCCGATACAGCCCGCCTCAAGAGAGCCTCCCGGCCCGCCGCGCGGTCGTGGGCTGACGGTGCAGTCAGCAGGCAGTCAAACGTTTACGCTGTCTGGAACTCGCCGGTTCGCTTTAAGGCGCCTTAAATACCGGCTCTCGAAATTGCGGCCATGGCATCCCTAGTTACCCCCACTTCGACAGCTTCCACCGCTGCCGCGCAACCGCGGCTGTGGTGGCACGGCTGCGTCAACTGGTTGCTTGCCAGCCCGACCTCGCAGCCCGACGACATTCATAACGAGTTTCTTCAGCAAAGGACGAACAAGACGAAGACGCTCGCGGTGGCGGTGCTCGCATCCCTGCTGATCGCATCACTCGCCGCTGCTCTGACCGGCGCCACATGGGCCTATGCCTGGGTGCTGGCAGAACTGGTCCTGGGCAGCACCCGAATCTACCTGATGATGAAAGCCTCCGCGCGGGCAAAGGCCGACGGGCCGAGTGCAGCGAGCGGCACGCCAGTCTGGGTCGGCCTGCTATCCGTGATCCTGATTTCTGCGGGCTGCTACCAATGCGTCGCATCGGGACAGCTGCCGCTGGTCCTTTCCGCAGGCGTCGGGCTCGCCAACCTGATCGGTGGAATTGCCTCGCGCAACGCCGGAACGCCGCGCTATGGAATTCTCATGATCTGCATCCTGACGCTGCCTTTTGCGGTGGCCACGATGCTGTCGCCGATCCCCTTCCTGTTCATCGTCGGCCTGCAAACCCCGGTCTACACCGCGGGGATGATTTTCCTGCTGCTTGAAAATCACAAGATCCTCCTCAACCTGCATCAAACCGAGCGCAACAATCGCCAGATGGCGCACCACGACCTGCTCACCGGTCTTCCCAATCGCGCCCTGAACCGGAAGCTGTTTTCGGAGCTGCTCGACGGTCCATGGCCGGAAGCTGCATCACCATCAGCCGCGAAGCTCACCGTGTTTTGCGTCGATCTCGACAACTTCAAGGGCGTCAATGACCGGCTCGGACATGCGGCCGGCGACGCGGTCCTGGTCGCCGTCGCGGACCGCCTGCGCGCCAGCGTGCGCGAGGCCGATGTCGTGTGCCGCGTTGGCGGCGACGAATTCGTGATCCTGCTGCCCGACATCACGGACACCGAGGCCGCCGACATTGCCCGGCGGATCACCGCGCGGGTTGCTGAACCGTTTGAATTTGCGCCGGCGGCGCGCGTCGGCGCAAGCATCGGCCTTGCAACAGCGCCCCAGGACGGCATGACCGCCGACGAGCTGCTGAGCGCCGCCGATCGCGCGATGTACGAGGCCAAGCGCCGCGGCAAGGGCAGCTTTGTGATCCACACCCGCGGCGTCGAAGAGGTCACCGAGGTGGTGCCGCTCGTCCCCACGGTGAAAGCTCCGGCGCTGGCCGACTAGAACCCGCCGGCCTTCTGATCTGCGCCGACTTCGGCACCCGCGTGTGCGCGGCGAACGCTGCTGACCAATTGCCCGGGACGATCATCGCGGTTTGGCTTGGCGGTCGCGAGCCGCAGCACGGCGAGATAATTCGGCTGCACCTCCATGCGGCCGGCATGTCGGCTCTCGCTCAGCAGGCGATGCACCTTCGGCAAATTGTAGCAGGGCACGTAGAACAGCAGATGATGTTCGAGGTGGTAGTTCACGTAATACGGCGCGATGAACAGCCGCTCGATAAAATTGGCATGCGTGGTGCGGGTGTTGCGCAAGGGATCGTGACTGTCGGGAACGACCGCATGCTCGGCGATGTTGCGGATACGTGTGATGACCATCTGCCAGGTCAGAAGCGGCACCAGCCATAGCAACGGATAGGCCCACCACACGCCGGCGGCCGCGAGCACCGCAAACAGCAGCGCGTTCGTGACGCATTGCGGCCCGAGCTTCTCCCAGAAATGCGCGACGCGCTGCGACGACGGCCAATCCTTCGGACCGAGCGCATTGAGCAGTTGTGCCTTGCGCTGCTGGTAGCCAGTCTGCCCGGTGAGATCGCGGATGAACTTGCGGCGGTAGCTCAGCCTGGTGATCGGGAACGGCGCCGACAGCACGAGGTCGGGATCGTCCTCCTGCTGCGTGCGCGCGTGATGTTGCAGATGATAGCGACGGTAGCTGCGCGTCTCCGCGAAGATCGGATAGGCGCAGAACCACTGGCTCAGCGCCAGATTGGTCTTTTCATCCGGCGACAGGCAGCCATGCGCGCCGTCATGCATGAGGATCGCTAAGCCCAGCTGGCGCGAGCCGATGATCGCGACCGCGAGAATGTAGGTCAGCGGATTCGGCCACCACGCCACCAGTGCGATCGCAGCCGCGATCAGCGCCCAGGCGTGCGCGATCAGTGCTATGCCCTTCCACGTGACGCGCTCGCGCACGTCGACGAGCTGGTCCTCGGTCAGGAAATCGCGGGCACGCATGCGAAGCGCGGTCATGACCTAGCTCTCCTCATCCGATTGTGTTGATGCGTCGCGATCCCCGACGAGCCGCAGGCGCGCCGCATCGCCTGCCGATTTCGCCTGCTCGCCCAGCACGCGCAGCATCTCGGCGCACAGCTCATCCGGCGAGCGGCCCATCGCATAGCCTTCCACGATGACGCCGATCGCCACCGCCCAGAACCTGCGCGAGCTCTCGTCAGGCGCGCGCAACGTCCGCCAGCCGTGGCGCTCGACCTGGGCAGCATAGGCGCGCGCACCCTCGGCGTGCAGGCGCTCGATGGTACGCTCGACCAGCGGCGCGAGATCCTGCCGCCGCCGCGTCAGCGTCAGCGCTTCGGCGAAGAAAGCCACCGAATCGGTCGCCGTGACCGTCTGCGCGAGCGCATATGTGTAGGCCTGTGGCGTGTGCGCCTTCAGCGCCGCCTGCTCGGTGGTGCGCGCCAGATACAGGAGATCGCGGCAAGCGGATTCGACGAACAGCGCCTCCTTGGTGCGGAAGTAATAGGTGATCTGGCTTGGAAACGCGTTCGCGGCGGTCGCGATGTCGGAAATCGATGTCCCGGACAGCCCCTGCTCCTTGAACAAGGGGCTAGCCGCATCGAGGAGCAGCGAGCGCATCTTGCGCCCCGCCGAGCGGGTCGCCCGGGCAGCATGCTTTGGGTCGCCCCGAAGCGCTTCCACCGGACCCTTGACGGATTTGGCCATCAGCTCCTCCCGTCATTTATTTGTATGATATACAAACAAATAAATCAAGACGAAGGGGCGTGCGGCTTTGGCTTGCTCTGGAATCGAAAGGGGCCGCTCCTGAGAGCGGCCCCTTGCCGGTAAAAATGGTTTCGAGATGAAATTCAGCCCCGGCAGTCAGAAGCCTACAACTTTTCATAAATTCTGGGGATTCCGTACAAGCGCGGTGTTCCCGCACCGGAACCGCCACAACCGGTTCGCCGACGCGACGTCCTCAAAACCCCTCTGCCAACCTTGCCAAGCCGGCCAAAATCCGTATAAAGCGCGCCATCCGCAGACCCCGGCCGGGAGCTGAACGGACGGTCTCAGCAAATTCACTTGTTGATTTTGATGTGGCAGGGCCAGTCGGCCCGTCGTCCCGTGTTTCCGCCTTCTGAGCTTAACCCCAGAGTCCTTTCCGAAGGCCTCGAAGGGCTTGACGCCGGGTGAAGCGCCAACATGAGGAAAGGACTTCCATGCCTCTTTACGAGCATGTTTTTCTCGCGCGTCAGGACGCGAGCCCGCAGCAGGTTGAAGAGCTGACGACCCAGATGACCGGTATCGTCGAGGGTCTCGGCGGCAAGGTCACCAAGACCGAGAACTGGGGCGTGCGCTCCCTCACCTACCGCATGAACAAGAACCGCAAGGCGCACTTCGTGCTGCTCAACATCGACGCGCCGTCCGCGGCGATCGCCGAGATCGAGCGCCAGGAGCGCATCAGCGAAGACGTGATCCGCTATCTCAGCGTCCGCGTCGAGGAGCTGGAGGAAGGTCCCTCCGCAATGATGCGCAAGGCCGATCGCGATCGCGAGCGCGATGACCGCGGCGGTGGATTCCGCGGCGAGCGTGAAGGCGGCTTCCGTGGCGACCGCGAAGGCGGCTTCCGCGGTGACCGCGGCCCGCGCCGTCCGCGCGAAGAAGCTGAAACGACGGATGGGGAGTAAGAACAATGGCTGAAGCTGGTGCACGCCGTCCGTTTTTCCGTCGCCGCAAGAGCTGCCCGTTCACGGGCGCCAACGCGCCGAAGATCGACTACAAGGACTCCAAGCTCCTGATGCGTTACGTCTCCGAGCGCGGCAAGATCGTGCCGAGCCGCATCACGGCCGTGTCCGCCAAGAAGCAGCGTGAGCTCGCCCGCGCCATCAAGCGCGCGCGGTTCCTCGGCCTCTTGCCCTACGTGATCCGCTAAACGACGTTCCGACCGGCGGCCCCAGAGACCGCCGGTCGAATCATTCAAACTCATAAGGCTTCCGGGTCGTCCGGTTGCCGATGGTTGGGGCGAAATGCCTCTAACCGCTCGAAGGGAGCGGGACAGCTGATGATGGCACTTGTACTCATTGCCCTGATCGCCGGCGCTGCGTCGGCCCTGATGTTCGCCTCGATCATCTCGGGCGCGCTGATCTCGCTCGTCCTGTTCTACCTCTCGCCCCTGCCGCTGATGGTCGCCGCGATCGGCTGGGGACCGCTGTATGCGAGCTTTGGCGGCATCGCCGCCGCGATCGGCCTCGGCGCCATTTTCGGCCTGCCCTACTGCCTCGCCTTTGCCGTCACGGTCGCGCTGCCGGCCTGGTGGCTTGGCCATCTCGTGCTGCTCGGCCGCCATACCACCCCTGCCGTGATCGCCGCGGGCGGAGAGCCGCCGGCCGAACCTGAGATCGAATGGTATCCGGTCGGGCGAATCCTGCTCTGGATCGCGGGCTTTGCCGCGCTGATCACGATCGCGGCGCTGCTCACGCTCGGCAGCGATGCCGAGGGCATCACGACCTCGCTGCGCCGCGGCTTGATGCGCATCCTCCGCGCAGCCGATCCGCAAGTCTCCGGCGATACCGACCAGTTCATCGATGCGCTGGCGACCGTCGCACCGGCCGTTGCCACCATCGTCTCGATGATGACGCTCACCCTCAACCTCTGGCTCTCGGCCAAGGTGGCGGCGACGTCGGGACGGCTACGCCGTCCCTGGCCCGCGCTGATGACCGCCGAGCTGCCGTCGATGACGCTCGCCGTGCTGTGCATCGCCATCGCCTTCTGCTTCGCCGGCGGGCTGCTCGCGATCGCCGCGCAGATCATCACGGCGGCGCTGATGATAGCCTATGCGCTGACCGGCTTCGCCGTACTGCATACGCTCACGCTTGCACTGAAGAGCCGTGCGTTCTGGCTCGGCTCGACCTACGCCGTCGTCGTCGTGCTCGGATGGCCCGTGATCGCGATGATCGCGCTCGGGCTTGCCGATGCCGTCTTCGGTTTCCGCGAGCGCTTCCTGCGCAACCGGCCGCCGCCACTGCCAACCCCTTAAGTCCAACCCAAAACCCAACTCACAGCACTTCAAAAGGAGAACGATTATGGAAGTCATTTTGCTGGAACGCGTCGCCAAGCTCGGCCAGATGGGCGAAGTCGTGAAGGTTCGCGACGGCTATGCCCGCAATTTCCTGCTCAAGCGCGGCAAGGCGCTGCGCGCCACCAACGACAACCGCGCCAAGTATGACGGCATGAAGGCCGAGCTCGAGGCGCGCAACCTCAAGGCCAAGGGCGAGGCGTCCAAGGTCGCCGAGAAGATCGAGGGCAAGAACATCACCGTGATCCGTCAGGCCTCCGAAGCCGGCCAGCTGTTCGGCTCGGTCACGGTGCGCGACATCGTCGTCGCCTTCGAGGCCGACGGCATCTCGCTCGCCCGCCCGCAGGTGCAGCTCGACGCGCCGATCAAGACCATCGGCAAGCACACCATCACGATCGCCGTCCACCCGGAGGTCGAGATCGAAGTCACCGTGACGGTTGCGCGCAGCCAGGAAGAAGCCGAACGCATCAACCGCGGCGAGGACATCTCGACCCGCAACGAGGACCGCGACGCGGCCGCCGAGGCGATCGCCGCCGCCGGCGAGTTCTTCGATCCGGAAGCCCAGCACGACGACGTGCAGCCGGCGCCTGCCGCGACCGAAGAGTAACGCGCGCTCGCTAACCTGTTCGACGAACGGAAGCCCGGCCCTCAGGCCGGGCTTCTTTGCTTATGGCCGTCGTCTTCGCCGCCGCCGAGCTTGAATACCCGCTTCGCGTTTTCGCCGAGGAACAAATTCGCGACACTGTCGTCGAGATCAAGCTGGTCGAAGCCTTCAAGAGCCTTCGCCGGCGTTATCATGGGATAGTTGGTGCCGAACATCACCTTGGTACGGCCATGCGCGCGGATGTAGTCGATCAACACGGACGGATAGCGCTTGACCGTATAGGCCGACGTATCGATGAAGACGTTTTCGTGTTTGGTGGTGACCGCGATTGCCTCCTCGGTCCAGGGATAACCGATGTGGCCGGCGACGATGCTGAGCTCGGGGAAATCCAGCGCAACACGATCGAGATAGATCGGGCGCCCTACTTCCGATGACATCAGGGGGCCGGTATGTCCGATCTGCGTGCAGAACGGCACGTTCAATTCGCAGCACGCCGTATAGACCGGATAGAAACGACGATCGGTCGGCGGCAAATCCCAGAGCCAGGGAAGGACGCGAATTGCCTTGAAACCGAGTTCGCTGACACAGCGGCGGATTTCCCTGACGGCATCCATCGGCCTCGATATATCGACCGACCCGACGCCGACCAGGCGGTCGGGCGCTTGCGCCACGAATCCAGCCACCTCGTCGTTCGAGATCATGACATTTCGCGGGGCAACCCACGCCGAAATCAGCATCTTGTCGATTCCGCGCTCCTCCATCGCGCGGACCGTGGCCGCGACAGGAAGCTCGTGAGTTGGACTATCGCGTTTGGTCCAGCGTCGCAGCGACGCGAAGATGTCGTCCTGACTGTGACGCAGCGTCGGGTGCTGCCCCCATGCGTCGATGATCATGGCCCATCTGTTCCCGCGCTAGAGACGTTCGGCGTGACCACTGCGCGGATGGCGCATGCGATCAGCATGTCGGTCTGGTCTCTCGGATCGGAACGATCGCGGCCCGACAGCCAGGCGCGACAGAAAATCTGCGCCGGTCCGATGATCTGGCTGAAGAACAGCGCGGCCGTCATCGGCAGCAACTCGCCGCGCGCGACCAGCGGCGCGCGCCAGCGTTCGACGGCTTCCGCAAGACGCGAATTCTGCGCACGCTGCGCGTCGCGGACATCTTCGGTCCATTCGCTGCGGGAGATCTCGAACAGGTAACGCGCTTCTCGCCTGGAGTTCACCACCCAGTCCAGATGAGCGCGTATCAATCGCGCCACACCTTCCCGCGCGCCGCAGGACTCATCGACCGAATTCAGCACTGCTGCGTGATACCGGGCGAGAATTTCCAGAAACAGCGCGCCGGCGAGCTCCTTCTTCGAGGCGAAAAAATGAAAGAAGCTGCCATTGGAGGCACGCGCCCGCGCGCGGATCGCGGCCACCGTCGCGCCCTCGAAGCCCGCACGATCGAAGATCGCCAGCCCCGCGGCTAACAGATCGTCACGCACGCCAGCCGACATCGGCACCTCCTAGAGTAATACTCTAGAGCAGTACTCTAGCTGCTGTCAAGACGACGCGGAGGCCGCGATGAGCGGCCTCCGGTGCAATGACGAGATGGAAGTCTCGTTAGCGGGAGATCGGCGGGGCCGGCGAGCCGGACGGCTCGGCCGGAGCCGGCGGGGCGGCCGCGGCCGCAGGCGGCGCCGCGTCCTGCGGCTTGGCCGCCGCCGGCGCAGAGGCGCCGCTGCCGTTTGAAGAGGCATCGGCGGGCTTGCCCGCGGTGTCTGCTGGCTTCTGCACGGGCGCATCTGCCGGCTTGGCAGCAGCCGACGGGGCCGGCGTCACGTCCGGCACCGGATCGGGCCGCAGCGCTGGGGTCTGGCTGGTCGAAGGCTCGACCTTGGCGCTCTCGGGCTTGTCGGCCGGCTTCTCCGCCGGCTTGTCCTTCGCGCTGTCGGGCTTGGCCTCGGTATCGACCTTGGCGCTGTCGTTCTTCGTATCGTTTTTGGGTTCGCTCTTCTCGACCGGCGGCTCGGCTGCGGCGGGCATGTCTTTGGGCGTTTCGCCCTTGGGGGTGTCAGCCTTCGGAGCTTCCTCGGGCTCGGGCTTGCCGCGCTTGCTCAGGCGCTGCTTGGACTTGCGGCCCTCGGGACCGCGCTCATTGGTCGCTTGCCCCTCGGGCTTGGCGCCTTCCTTTGCACCCTCTTCGCTCGGCCGCGCCATCCGCCTCGAACCGGCCCGGCCGGTCTCGGATGCCGGAGCGCCCTCACCTTCCGGCTTCGCCGCGTCCTGGCGCTGGCGCCGGCTGGAAGGCTCGGGCTGTTGCGTGGCGCTGGAATTGGCTTCTTTTTCCTTCTCCTTGGCGCCGTCCTTCTTGTCCTTGCCGTCCTTGGCCTGGTAGCGCGTGTCGGTCGCACCATTGGAGACGAGGTAGGAGGAGAGCACGCCCGCCATGTCCGAGCTCGTGGTGTAGTGCTGGCGCAGGAAGCTAGGCAGCGAGCCCGGCGGCACCGACTTGAGCAGCCCCCGCGGCGACTTGTGGCAGGCATTGCAGGTCTGGGCGAAGATCTGGGACGGACTCTTGCCGGCCTCGAGGTTCGTCGCCTGCGCAAACGCAGCCTCCGGAGCGCCAAGGCCGATCAGAAGCAACACCGTCGCGAGGCTGAGCGCTCGGCTCGACATCCCGTCATCTCCATTGAAAAACGCAAGAAGGCCAGCCCGCACGCGTGGGCGGCGCTGGCGGCGGGTCACCTTTTAGCCGATTGCGCTGCAATTGGAAGCACGCTCATGACGCAAGGATGTGATCGCGCGTTTTGCGAATATCGGCTTTGAACACAACGCAATAGCAGGTCCGGAACCAGCTGATTACATTCCCATGCAGATGCATAGGAACCAACGCAGTTCCGAAGCGTCGGTGTGATGGCGGGGGTTAGTCGCATCTTTTCGGGTTCGCTCGACAGGGTGGTTCTATGGACCGTTTGTTGCGTAGCTTCCTGACCAAGTTCATCCGGCGCGGATGGATGACGGTGACGACCGTAAGCGGCGCAAAATTCACATGCGGTGACGGCTCTGGCCAACGTGTGGCGGTCCGCTTCGCGACAACCGATGCGCAGCGAAAGATCCTGCTCAATCCCGAGCTCGGGCTCGGCGAGGCCTATATGGACGGCGAGTTCGTCGTCGAGCAAGGCTCGATCGCTGATGCCCTGGCGATCCTCCTGGATCAACCCGGAACATTGCCACAGTGGGCCAAACCCCAGTGGCACTTGCGCTACCTGACGCGACATTTGAAGCAGTTCAACCTGCGTGCCCGCGCGAAGACCAACGTCGCCCATCACTATGATCTGGACGGCCGGCTCTATGCGCTCTTCCTCGACGCCGACAGGCAATATAGCTGCGCCTATTTCGAGACGCCGGACACTTCGCTCGACGACGCCCAGCTCGCCAAGAAGCGGCATATCGCAGCGAAGCTCGCCATCAAACGTGGCCACCGGTTGCTCGATATCGGCTCCGGCTGGGGCGGGCTCGGCCTCTACCTCGCCGAGATCGCAGACGCCGACGTCACCGGCATCACGCTGTCGACCGAGCAGTTGCAGCTTGCCAATGCCCGTGCGGCCGAGAAGAACCTGACCCGGTCAGCCCGGTTCCTGCTCCAGGACTATCGCGACATCGACGGTCCGTTCGACCGTATCGTCTCGGTCGGCATGTTCGAGCATGTCGGCGTCAAGTTCTACGAGACCTATTTCCAGCGCTGCGCTGAGCTCCTCAGCGAGGACGGCGTCATGCTGCTGCATTCGATCGGCCGTTCGCAGGGGCCGGACTCCACCAATCCCTGGATCGCCAAATACATCTTCCCCGGCGGCTATATCCCGGCGCTGTCCGAGGTACTGCCCGCAATCGAGCGCGCAGGGCTGCTCGTCTGCGACATCGAGATCCTCCGCCTGCACTATGCCGAGACGCTGAAGGCCTGGCGCGAGCGCTTCATGGCGCGGCGCGAGGAAGCGGTGCAGCTCTATGACGAGCGATTTGCGCTGATGTGGGAATTTTATCTGGCCGCCTGCGAGATGACCTTCCGCAAGCAGGGCATGATGAACTTCCAGATCCAGCTCACCAAACGGCAGGGCGTGGTCCCCGTGACCCGCGACTATATCGGCCATGAGGAGGCGCGGCTGCGCGGCCTGGAGGGCAGCAGCAGGCCCAGGCTGAAGCTGGCGGGCGAATAATATTACAAATGAAGGCTAGTGACGCAGGCGCGGGGCTGAGTAGAGCAGCGAAGCCGGTAGCGCGAGCCGTGCACGGAACTGCGCCAGCGTCTCGGCCGGCACCATGGACCCCTCGCGTTCCGGCCGGGAGGCGTCCTCCATGGCAGCGATCAGCGCCGACAGCCAGATCCGGCTGCCCGCCTCGCTTTTCCATATCTGCAGCTCCTGCCGCATTTTCGCCTCGTCTCCTGACGGTCGCGGACCAGATCAATTCCCTACCCGGCGGCCCGTTCCGAGCCTCACACGAAAGATTCCGGGGTTCTGTGATCTGCTTCACAAAGCGGTGGTCGGAATTGTCCTAGACCGTCGCCATGAGCAAGAAGATCCAAACCTCCTTCGACGTGCAGGACGATCTCCGCACAGACTATGCCTTGATCGCCACCGGCGTTGCCGCCGCCCTGGTTGCGCTGGTCTACCTCCTGATCGTCTGAACAGTCGGCCGGCCAGTGCGCCGCATGATGCGCGCCCGCAAAATAGGTCTGCGCGCCGACATATAAGGTTCACATCATCCGGAATTTTCCGTGGCTCGGCCTGAGCGGGATCAAGGCGCCGAGGCGAATTCCGCAAAACATCAGTCAAGCATCGCGCATGCTGCGGCTGCTAACCATCCACCATTTTAAAGACCGGTTGATAGCGACCAGCTTTCGCTTCCGCTTTGCCTGCCGTCGGCGCTTTATCGCCGCCCCGCATCCCGCCGGAAAAGTTGCTAAGCACCTCCGACCATGGCCCTGACTGATTCGACCGTCCTGAAACTCGCGCCCGATGCCGGAACCCCCGCCTATCGGAGCGCACCGCACAACATCGAGGCGGAGCAGAGCCTTCTGGGCGCCATTTTGGTCAATAACGACGCCTTCTACCGCGTTTCTGACTTCCTCGAGCCAAAGCACTTCTTCGAACCGCTGCACCAGACGATCTTCGAGACCGGCGGCAGCCTGATCCGGATGGGCAAGATCGCCACCCCGGTGACGCTAAAGACGTTCCTGCCCGCCGATACCGACGTCGGCGGCATGACCATCGGGCAGTATCTGGCGCGGCTGGCGGCCGAAGCGACAACCATCATCAACGCCCAGGACTATGGCCGCACCATCTACGATCTTGCATTGCGGCGCGACCTCATCGGCATCGGCGAGGACATGGTCAACGTCGCCTATGACGCCCCGGTCGACTTTGCGCCGCGGGCGCAGATCGAGGACGCCGAGCGCCGCCTCTATGAGCTCGCCGAGTCGGGCCGCTATGACGGCGGCTTCCAGAAATTCTCGCAGGCGCTGACGGTCGCCGTCGATCTCGCGGCAAAAGCGTTCCAGCGCGACGGAAAGCTGTCGGGCATCTCGACGGGGCTACGCGACCTCGACACAAAGATGGGCGGCCTGCAGCACTCCGACCTCATCATCGTCGCGGGACGTCCCGGCATGGGCAAGACGTCGCTTGCGACCAATATCGCCTACAACGTCGCGCAAGCCTACGTTCCAGAACTCCAGGCCGACGGCACCACGAAGGCCGCCAATGGCGGCGTGATCGGCTTCTTCTCCTGCGAAATGTCGGCCGACCAGCTCGCCACGCGTATCGTGGCCGAGCGCACCGGCATCCCCTCCTCGCACATCCGCCGTGGCGGAATCTCGGAAGCCGATTTCGAGAAAATCCGCCAGGTTTCGATCGAGCTGCAGTCGCTGCCCTTCTATGTTGACGCAACCGGCGGTCTGTCGATCGCCCAGCTGATGGCGCGCGCGCGCCGGCTGAAGCGCCAGAAGGGTCTCGATCTCCTCGTGATCGACTACATCCAGCTGCTGTCCGGCTCGGGCAAGCGCGCCAGCGACAGCCGCGTCCAGGAAATCACGGAGATCACGACCAGCCTGAAGGCGCTGGCAAAGGAGCTCAACGTCCCCGTGATCGCACTGTCGCAGCTCTCGCGCCAGGTCGAATCGCGCGACGACAAGCGCCCGCAGCTCTCGGACCTGCGTGAATCCGGCTCGATCGAGCAGGACGCCGACGTCGTGCTGTTCGTGTTCCGCGAGGAGTATTACCTCGCCATGAAGGAGCCGCGTCCCGGCACCGAGGAACACGCCAAATGGCAGGCAGACATGGAGCGCACGGTCGGCCGGGCCGAAGTCATCATCGGCAAGCAGCGCCATGGTCCGACCGGCACGGTCGAACTGCACTTCGACGCCTCGGTCACCCGCTTCGGCGATCTCGCCCATGACGGCCAGTTGCCGGATCGCAGCGACTACTAGGGCATGATCCGGAGAAGTGTGCAGCGGTCTTCCCTCGCGACAAACGCGGAACGCGTTTGCGCGGAGATCATGTTCAAGCAAGGAGGCAGAACGCGACGATCTCATCGCGCTCTGAGTTGCTCGGGTTGAACCGCGCACACCTCTTGCGTAAAACGATGCCATGACAATGGCGTCCGACCCGAACCTCATCCCCCAAACCGGCCTCCTCTCCGAGGAGGCCAACCAGGCCGCGGCGCTTGCCGCCTATGGTGGCGTGCTCACCGTCGACCTCGACGCGATCGTCGCCAACTGGCGCAAGCTCGAGAAGACCGCGGTGCCGGCCGAATGCGCCGCCGTGATCAAGGCCGACGCCTATGGCTGCGGCACCGAACCGGTGGCGCGCGCGCTTCACAAAGCCGGCTGCAAGACCTTCTTCGTCGCGACGATCGAGGAAGCGCGCATCGCCCGCGCGGCGGTGCCGACCGCGACGATCTACGTGCTCGGCGGCTTTTTCCAGAATACCGGCGAGCATTACGCCAAGATCGATTGCCGCCCCGTGATCGGCGATCTCAACGAGCTCGCCGAATGGGACGTGTTCTGCCGCCGCACGGACTGGACCGGGGGCGCGGCCATCCATATCGACACCGGCATGAACCGGCTCGGGCTGACGCTCCAGGAGGCGCAGGCCATCATCCCGCGCATCAATGCCGGCGATCACGGCATCACGCTGGTGATGAGCCATCTGGTCTCCGCCGAGCAGCTCAATAGTTCGGTCAACGCCAGGCAGCTCGCAGCTTTCCGCTCCATCGCGAGCGAATTCGCGGGTGTGCCCGCCGCGCTCGCCAATTCCTCCGGCATCTTCCTTGGCGCCCCCTTCCAGTTCGACCTGGTGCGGCCGGGCGCGGCGCTCTACGGCGTCAACCCGACGCCGGAGGCCGACAATCCGATGCAGCCGGTGGTCGATCTCAAGGCCCGCATCGTGCAGATTCGCACCATCGAGCGTGGCGAGAGCGTCGGCTATGGCGGCACCTGGACGGCGCGGCGCCCCACGAAACTCGCGATCATCGCGGTCGGCTATGCCGACGGCTATTTCCGCGCCGCCAGCTCCAATGACGGCACCCGCGGCGCCGAGGTGATCGTCGCGGGCAAGCGCTGTCCGGTCGCGGGCCGCGTCTCCATGGATCTGATCGCGATCGACATCACCGATCTGCCGCCGAATTCGGTGCGGCGCGGCCACATGGTGACGCTGCTCGGTGAAGGCATCACCGTCGACGAGCTTGCGCATCATTTCGGCACCATCGGATACGAGGTGCTGACGAGCCTCGGCCACCGTTATGCCCGGGTCTACAAGGGCGGCAATGCGCAAGCGCCGGTCGAACAGCCACCTCTCGCGCAGCCCGCCGCGACGTCCGCCGCCGAGCCACCCGCGCCGCCGCCACTGGAGCAGCCGGCAAGCCCGCCGCCGCTGCCGACCTAACCGACCCGACACGCTCTCGTGCCCCGGACGCAGCGCAGCGCTACTTCAGCGGTGCGCTGCAGAGCCGGGGCCCATCTATCCGCTTTGTACCGTGCCGCCTTCTGGGTCCCGGCTCTGCGTCGCACCGCTTTCGCGCTGCGCCTCGTCCGGGACACGAGGGTGATCGTGAACGCTTACTTCTTCCTGGTGTCCAGCGCCTTCTTGCAGGTGTCGCTGAGCTGGTCGCGCTTGGCATTGAGGCACGCGACGATGCGGCCGCCGCCAGGCGCGATGCCGGCGCAGAATTTGTCATAATCCGCCTTGCAGGCGCCGCGCGGATCGGACGATTGTGCCAGCGCGGACCCGGAGAGCGCGACGGCGAATGCGATAGCGGCAAAATTCAACTTGGACATTGTTTCTCCGGTTTGGGGCGTCAGGAGCCTTCAGCTCTACATGAAGATTGCGACATTCAACATCAACAACATCAACCACCGCCTGCCCAACCTGTTGCGCTGGCTGCGCGCGGCGAATCCCGATGTCGTCGCACTCCAGGAACTGAAGGCCATCGATGGCGAATTTCCGGCCGCTGCGATCGAGAAGGCCGGCTACGGCGCGGTCTGGCGCGGACAAAAGACCTGGAACGGCGTCGCCATTCTCGCGCGCAACGCCGAGCCCGTGTTGACCCGCGACCGCTTGCCAGGCAACGCCGACGACATCGAGGCGCGCTACATCGAGGCCGCCGTGCGCGGCATCATCGTCACCAGCATCTATTTGCCGAACGGCAACCCGCAGCCCGGACCGAAATTCGACTACAAGCTCGACTGGTTCGCGCGCCTGAAGCGCCACGCGAAGACCTTTCTCAAGCAGGACCTGCCGGTCGTGCTCGCCGGCGACTACAACGTCGCCCCGACCGCGCTCGATATCTATCCTACGAAATCCTGGGACAAGGATGCCCTGATCCAGCCCAAGAGCCGCGCCGCATTCAAATCACTCGTCGCGCAAGGCTGGTGCGATGCGCTCCGCGCGCTGCATCCCGAGAAGCGCATCTACACCTTCTGGGACTACAAGCGTAACCGCTGGCCGCGCGATGCCGGTCTTCGCCTCGATCACCTCCTGCTCAGCCCTGCCCTCGCCCCGCGCCTGACCAAGGCCGGCGTTGACAAGACGATCCGCGGCGAAGACGGCGCGAGCGACCATGCGCCGGTGTGGGTGGTGCTGCGCTAGGCGCACGCTCTCAAGTCCACTGCCTACGGTAGATACAGCTACTCGTCGGCTTTGTCTCTTGAAGCAGACGTCGGCAGTGGCTTCGATGATTTCCGCCATGGGCCAGATTCGGACGTGCGCGGAATGACGGTTTCATGCCAAAGTAGCGCACCAGCAGCGAGTTCGGGGAGAGAGACCTGCGTGAAGCGTTTTGCTATTTGGGTCTTGGCAACACTCGCCCTTGTTGTGGCCATTCTCTCGGGCTTGTTTGTTTTTAGCCCGACAGCGCGTTTGGTCATGGTTATCGTCATCGCGGCGATTTTCAACTCCGGGCCGCCGCCAATCGCGAAGGGGGTCATTACCAAAGAAGACTGGCCCCACTTTGCAGCAGCCAGCAAAAAGTTGACTGGGGTCCTGCAGTCACAATTTCCGGTTGGGTCAACAGAGGGCGCACTGAAAGCGATTTTGGCGGGCCAGGGATTTCGACCCGCCGATCCCGTACCGTCCAATTGCGTTCCGCCTGGCCAGCAGGTGCCGATCGGGGAGGTCTACCACCAGTGCTTAACTCCGGAGCAGGAAGAGAGGAGGAAGAGAACGTTGGTTTATAAGTGGGGCGGCGGTGTTTGCATGGAATCCATTTCAGTCATGTGGTCAAGCGATGAGCATGGCGATTTGACCCATGTCGAGGGGGGCTACTACGGCGCGTGCCTTTGAAAATTCCGGTCGGATATGACCTCAAGGCACGTCCAAATCCGCTTCGGGGTCAAACGGCGATATTCCCCGTCACCACAAATTCTTGCCGTCGATCACGTTCACCGGCACAGCATCGAGATCGAAATCGTCGAACAGGCGGGCATTGATGCCCACTCTCGGATTGTCGAAGTCGGGCTTTCCGCTCGACCAGTCCGGCGACTCCGAATAGGTGCCGCAGCCGCAACTCGCGCAGTAGTGATGTTTGACGGTGCGGCTGCCCCATTGATAGGTCGCGATGTTCTCCGGCGGAGAGAGCAAGCGGAACTGCGCCGGCGTGTAATAGGCCCACAACGCGCCGCGCTTGGCACAGAGCGAGCAAGTACAGCGCGTCACGCTGGCTGGCGGCTCGGTGACCTCGAACACCGTCTCACCGCAATGGCAGCTTCCTTCGACCGGCATGGCCCGCTCCCTGTCTCGAAAATGTCAGGAGATGGTCGTAGCCGAGGCCTGCTGCCAACATGCTGTCAGCATGTGCTGCGGCGCACCGCCTCGTTTGCAGGCAGCCGCCTCAGCGGGCGCCGCCATCGCGACACCGACGTGTGCCCGTCTCAAGCCGTTCGCAGACCGCAGGATGCCGGCAGCCCCGGCTACTTTGCATGGGGTTGTTTTCGAGGTTTTTTGTCGCGCAGGCGAAACGGTCCGATCTGCGGCAAGAATTGGCTACACTCCCCCGATTCCCGGAGCCCTCCTCTTTGGCATTCCTGTTCGTCCTCATCGTCGGCCTGATCGCCGGCACCATTTCCGGCATCGTCGGCACGGGCTCGTCGATCATGCTGATGCCGGTGCTGGTCTATGAATACGGGCCGAAGGAGGCGGTGCCGATCATGGCCGTGGCCGCCGTGATGGCGAACCTGTCGCGGATCCTCGCCTGGTGGCGCGAGGTCGACTGGAAGGCATGCGCAGCCTATTCCATCACCGGCATCCCGGCCGCAGCGCTCGGCGCGCGGACGCTGCTGGCGCTGCCCTCGCACGCGGTCGATCTTGCGATCGGCATCTTCCTGATCGCGATGGTGCCGGCGCGGCACTGGCTGGCGCGGCACGATCTGAAGGCCAATCTCTGGCATCTGGCGATCGGCGGCGCGGTCATCGGCTATATCACCGGCATCGTGGTCTCGACGGGCCCGCTCAGCGTGCCGCTGTTCCTGTTCTACGGCCTGACCAAGGGCGCCTTCCTCGCGACCGAGGCCGCCTCCTCGCTCGGCCTCTATCTGTCGAAATCCGTGACCTTCGAACGCTTCGGCGCGCTGACCGGCGACGTCGCAATCAAGGGCCTCATCGCAGGCTCCTCGCTCATGTTTGGCGCCTTCATCGCCAAGCGCTTCGTGCTGCAGATGAAGCCAGACGTGTTCCGCCTGGTGATGGACGCCATCATGGTCGCGGCGGGGCTCAGCATGCTATGGAACGCCACGCTCTCCCCCTGACACCGATTCACCAGTCCCATGGCCAAATCCACGCTCTCCTTCGTCTGCCAGAACTGCGGCGCGTCCTATAATCGCTGGCAAGGCAAGTGCGAGGCCTGCGGCGAGTGGAACACGCTGGCCGAGGAGGACGCGACCGGCAACGTGCCTGTGTCGATCCGCTCCAAACGCAAGGGGCGCACCTTCGCGCTGGAGAGCCTGGCGGGGAAAAGCCCTGACGCCCCTCGCCTGTCCTCAGGGATGACCGAGCTCGACCGCGTCACCGGCGGCGGCTTCGTCCGCGGCTCGGTGCTCCTGGTCGGCGGCGATCCCGGCATCGGCAAATCGACGCTGCTGACGCAGGCTACCAGCTTGCTGGCGCGCGCCGGCCACCGCATCGTCTACATCTCCGGCGAAGAGGCGATCGCGCAGGTGCGCTTGCGCGCCGAGCGGCTCGGGCTATCCGACGCGCCGGTGCAGCTCGCTGCGGAGACGTCGGTCGAGGACATCATCTCGACGCTGTCTGAAGGCTCGGTCCCCCGCCTGATCGTGATCGACTCGATCCAGACCATGTGGACCGACACGGTGGAGTCTGCGCCCGGCACGGTGACGCAGGTGCGCGCCTCGGCGCAGGCGCTGATCCGCTTCGCCAAGAAGACGGGAGCCGCCATCATCCTGGTCGGCCACGTCACCAAGGACGGTCAGATCGCCGGCCCCCGCGTGGTCGAACACATGGTCGACGCCGTGCTGTCCTTCGAGGGCGAAGGTTCCCAGCAATTCCGCATCCTGCGCGCCGTGAAGAACCGCTTCGGCCCCACCGACGAGATCGGCGTCTTCGAGATGACCGGACTCGGCCTGCGCGAAGTCACCAACCCGTCCGAGCTGTTCCTGTCCGAGCGCGACCTCGGCACCCCCGGCACTGCCGTGTTCGCAGGTATCGAGGGCACCCGCCCCGTGCTGGTCGAATTGCAGGCCCTGGTGGCGCCGACCTCGCTCGGCACCCCGCGCCGCGCCGTGGTCGGCTGGGACCCGAGCCGGCTCTCCATGGTGCTGGCGGTGCTGGAAGCCCATTGCGGGGTCAAGCTGTCCGGCCACGACGTCTATCTGAACGTTGCGGGCGGCCTTCGCATCCACGAGCCAGCCGCCGACCTTGCCGCGGCGGCGGCGCTGGTGTCGTCACTGGTTAACGCGCAGTTACCCACCGATGCCGTCTATTTCGGCGAGATTTCGCTCTCCGGCGTGGTGCGGCCCGTGGCCCAGACCCCCGCGCGGCTCAAGGAGGCCGCAAAGCTCGGCTTCAGCCGCGCCGTGCTGCCCGAATCGGCCCGTGGCGAGGCCAGCGGCGACGCCGGGCTGTCGCTCAACGCCGTGAACAGCCTCACCACGCTGGTCGCCGAGATCGCCGCCCGCGGCTCGCGCCGCGGCGAATCCGCGTCCGCGCCCGAGAAAAATGCCACACCCGCCAGATTCCGCCGTGGAGAGGGCTAGCTGGAGGTGACGATCCCCGGCCCCGCCGCTATACAGCCGTCACAAAGCAGCATGGGATTGCGTGGTTCCGGACTTGCTGGGAACACCGTCTGCCCCTCACTTAGGGCGGCGGCCAAAACACCGATTCGCTGAGCACCTTTGAGAGTACGAGCGGACCAGACCAGCCGATGCCGATTACACTCCTCGATCTGATCCTGCTCGGTGTGATGCTGATCTCGGGCCTGCTTGCCATGGTCCGCGGCTTCATGCGCGAAATCCTGTCGATCGCGGCCTGGGGCGCAGCGGCGATCGTGACGCTTTATTCATTCTCGAAGCTGCTGCCGACCGCCAAGACCTATTTCAACAACGACACGGTCGCGAGCGTCGTGGTTGTGGCCGGTGTGTTCGTGGGCACGCTGATCGTGGTGTCCGTGATCACGGTCCGGATCTCCGACATGATCCTGGATTCCCGGATCGGCGCCCTGGACCGCACCCTGGGCTTCCTGTTCGGCCTTGCCCGCGGCCTCCTGATCGTTGTGGTCGCCTTCCTGTTCTTCACCTGGCTGGTACCGGACAAGCAGCGCCCGGACTGGGTCACGGGAGCCAAATCCCGGGTGGTGCTCCAGGGAACCGGGGATTGGCTGATGTCGCTCTTGCCGGATGACCCCGAGAACACCATCTTGAAGAGATTCAAGAAAAACAAACCAGATGATGATCAAGCTGATACCGAGCAGCAGCCTGCGGGCGGCAGCGACGGCTACAGTAAACCGGCTCGTGACAGCCTTAAAAAGCTGATCGAGAAACCCGCGGCACGTTGAATTGAGCCCGAAGAGAGGCGCGATGGACGAGATGCAAAACCCCGACTGGAACGCCCAGCTTGATCTCGACCTCCCCCCGGCCGGGCTCGAGCTTCAGGACGATCTCGAGGGGGATACGCTACGCGAGGAATGCGGCGTGTTCGGCATCTACGGCCATCCCGACGCTGCCGCCATCACCGCCCTCGGCCTCCACGCCCTTCAGCACCGCGGCCAGGAAGCCGCCGGCATCGTCTCCTACGATGGCAACCGCTTCCACTCCGAACGCCGCCTCGGTCTCGTCGGCGACACCTTTTCTCGCCGCGAGGTGATCGACCGCCTGCCCGGCAGTGTCGCGGTCGGCCATGTCCGCTACTCCACGACCGGCGCCACGATCCTGCGCAACGTGCAGCCGTTGTTCGCCGAGCTGAATGCCGGCGGCCTTGCGGTCGCCCATAACGGCAACCTCACCAACGGCCTGACGCTGCGACGCGAGCTCGTCAGGAACGGCGCGATGATGCAGTCGACCACCGATACCGAGGTGATCCTGCACCTGGTCGCACGATCCAAGCGCTCCCGCTTCATCGAACGCTACATCGATGCGCTGCGCGAGATCGAAGGCGCCTATGCGCTGGTGTCGCTCACCAACAAAAAGCTGGTCGGCGCGCGCGATCCGCGCGGCATCCGGCCGCTGGTGCTCGGAGAGCTCGACGGCTGCCCGATCCTGACGTCGGAGACCTGCGCGCTCGATATCATCGGCGCGCGCTTCGTGCGCGACATCGAGCCCGGCGAAGTCATCGTGTTCGACGAGAACGGCGAGGACGTCCACAAGCCGTTCCCGCCGATGGCCCCGCGGCCCTGCATCTTCGAATACATCTATTTCTCCCGTCCGGATTCCATCGTCCACGGCCGCTCGGTCTACGAAGTTCGCAAGGCCTTTGGCGCGCAGCTCGCCAGGGAGAGCCACGTGCCGGTCGACGTGGTGGTACCGGTGCCGGATTCGGGCGTGCCCGCCGCGGTCGGCTACAGCCAGTTCTCCGGCGTGCCGTTCGAGCTCGGCATCATCCGCAACCATTATGTCGGACGCACCTTCATCCAGCCGACGCAGGCGATCCGCGAATCCGGCGTGCGCATGAAGCATTCGGCGAACCGCGCCGCGATCGAAGGCAAGCGCATCATCCTGATCGACGACTCCCTGGTGCGCGGCACCACCTCGAAGAAGATCGTGCGCATGATGCGCGATGCGGGCGCGACCGAGGTGCACTTCCGTCTCGCCTCGCCCCCGATCCTCTATCCCGATTACTACGGCATCGACCTGCCCGATCGCGGCGGCCTGCTCGCGGCGACGCACTCGCTCGAAGAGATGCGCGAGATCATCGGCGCGGACTCGCTCGCCTTCCTGTCGATCGACGGCATGTACCGCGCCATGGGCGAGCCCGGCCGCGACCCGGCCAATCCGAAATTTTCGGATCACTGTTTTACCGGCGCCTATCCGACGCATCTCACCGACCAGACCCAGACCGAGGCTCAGCCGCGGCAATTGTCGTTGCTGGCGGAGGCGAGCTGACGGCGTAGCCGTCATTCCGGGGCGGTCCGCAGGACCGACCCCAATGCGCAATTGCGCATTGGGCGATCTTGAGATTCCGGGTTCGATGCTTCGCATCGCCCCGGAAATGACGACCAAGCGGGGGCTTGTCCCGGCCATCCACGCCTGTAAAACCCCGCCATGACACAACCCCTAGCCAACCGCATCGCTCTCGTCACCGGCGCCTCGCGCGGCATCGGCTACGCCACCGCAATCGCGCTGGCGAAAGCCGGTGCGCACATCGTCGCGGTGGCGCGCACGCAGGGCGGGCTGGAAGAGCTCGACGACGAGATCCGGAAAGCAGGCGGCAGTGCCACGCTGGTGCCGCTCAACCTCACCGACTTCGATGGTATCGCGCGGCTCGGCGCCGCGCTGCACGAGCGCCACGGCAAGCTCGACATTCTCGTCGGCAATGCCGGCGTGCTCGGTCCCTCCTCACCGCTTGGCCATATCGAACTGAAGACCTTCACCGACGTGATGGCGATCAACGTCTCCGCGAACTTCCAGCTGATCCGCTGCATGGAGCCGCTGCTGAAACAATCCGACGCCGGCCGCGCGGTGTTCATCACCTCGGGCGCGGCCAACAAGGCGACCGCCTATGTCGGCCCCTACGCCGCCTCCAAGGCCGCGCTGGAGACGCTGGCACGCGCCTGGGCGCAGGAGACCGCGAGCACGAAGCTGCGCGTCAACCTGTTCAATCCCGGGCCGATCCGCACCCGCATGCGCGCGACCCTGATGCCGGGCGAGGATCCCTCGACGCTCGACACGCCCGAGCAGGCGGCGGAGTTCATCGTGCCGATGTGCGCACCCGACTGGACAGAAACCGGCAAATTCTACGACTACAAGTCGCGCACGCTGATGAGCTTCCGACCGCCGGCCTGAAAGCCGCCCTGCGGTGGCGCGACCTTTGATGAAATTTAAGTCAGCGCGGGACGATCGGATTAACCGATCGCCCGGACCGCTACGATTAGCGCATTGCCGCAAGCATCAGGACAGGCTATCGGGAACATCAAGATCATGACCGATCGCGCCGATGGTCAAAAGCCCCACCGAAGAGGGCCGTCCCGGCATCAACAGTTGGAGGGAATACAATGAAAAACATGCGCGCGTGGCGCTATGCCGCGCTGTTGACCTGTGCCGGCCTCGGCTTCGCCACCTCGGCTTCCGCCCAAGACAAGACCATCAAGATCGGCGTGCTCAACGACATGTCGAGCCTCTATGCCGACATCGGCGGGCCGAACTCGGTCGCCGCCGTGAAGCTGGCGGTCGAGGATTCCGGCCTGAAAGCCAAGGGCTGGACGATCGAGGTCGTCTCGGGCGATCACCAGAACAAGCCCGACATCGGCGTCAACATCGCTCGGCAGTGGATCGACAACGACAAGGTCGACGTCATCTCGGACACGCCGAGCTCGGGCGTTGCGCTCGCGGTGAGCAACCTCGTCAAGGAAAAGAACTCGGTGCTGCTCAATTCGGGCGCGGCCACCGCTGACCTCACCGGCAAAGCCTGCACGCCGAATACGATCTCCTACACCTACGACACCTACATGCTCGCCAACGGCACCGGAAAGGCGTTGACCAAGGCCGGCGGCGACAGCTGGTTCTTCCTGACCGCCGACTACGCCTTCGGCCATGCGCTGGAGCGCGACACCTCGTCGGTTGTCATCGCCAATGGCGGCAAGGTGCTCGGCAGCGTCAAGCATCCGCTCAACTCCTCCGACTTCTCGTCGTTCCTGCTGCAGGCGCAGTCGTCGAAAGCCAAGATCATCGGCCTTGCCAATGCCGGCGGCGACACCACCAACGCGATCAAGCAGGCATCCGAATTCGGCATCGTGGCGGGTGGTCAGAAACTCGCAGCGCTGCTGCTGTTCATCAACGACGTGCACTCGCTGGGCCTCAAGACCGCGCAGGGCCTGACCTTCACCGAGTCCTTCTACTGGGACCTCAACGACCAGACGCGCGAATGGTCGAAGCGCTTCCAGAAGGTCTCGCCGAAGGGCTCGATGCCGTCGATGACGGTCGCCGGTCTCTATGCCGGCATCCTGCATTATCTGAAGGCGATGGACGCGCTCGGCAGCAACCCGCATGACGGCGCCAAGGTCGTCGCCAAGATGAAGGAACTGCCGACGGATGATCCGCTGTTCGGCAAGGGCCCGCTGCGCGCCGACGGCCGCCGCCTCATCCCGGCCTATCTGTTCGAGGTGAAGAAGCCAGAGGAGTCGAAGGGCCCGTGGGACTATTACAAGCTGGTCGCCACCATCGCACCGGAAGACGCTGCCAAGCCGCTCGAAGCGAGCGAGTGTCCGCTGGTGAAGAAGTAAGCGATGCTGTCGGGTGGGCAAAGGCGCGAAAGCGCCGTGCCCACCGTCTTATCCATCCATCGCGACAGAAGTGGTGGGCACGCTTCCGCCGTCGCTCTTCGAGCTACGGCGGACAAGTCGCTTTGCCCACCATGCGAAGTTATCGCCCCACTCGCCTCGCCAATCAGGACGGACGCTTGCGCTTATGCGCAAACGGATTGGCCTTCTCGCGCAAGGTGATGCGCACCGGCGTGCCCGGCAGCTCGAAGGCGTCGCGCATGGAGTTGGTGAGATAGCGCAAATAGGCCTGCGGAACGGCGTCGGCGCGCGAGCAGAACAGCACGAAGCTCGGCGGGCGCGCCTTGGTCTGGGTGATGTAGTTGAGCTTCAGCCTGCGGCCCGAGACCGCCGGCGGCGGGTTGGCCTGGATCGCCTGCTCGAACCAGCGGTTCAGCGCCGAGGTCGGCACGCGCCTGTTCCAGACCGCATAGGCGTCCTGGATCGCCTGCATCAGGCGGTCGATACCTTCCCCCATCAGGCCGGAGACGGCGACGATCGGCACACCCTTGACCTGCGGCAGCCAGTGATCGGCATCGCGGCGCAGATTGGAGATTGCGCCGCCGCCCCTGCTCTCCATCAGGTCCCATTTGTTGACCGCCAGCACGACGGCGCGGCCCTCGCGCTCGATCAGGTCGGCGATGCGCAGATCCTGCTCCTCGAAGCGGTGCTGCGCATCCATCATCAGCACGACGACTTCGGCAAAGCGCACGGCACGCAAGGCATCGGCGACCGAGAGCTTCTCCAGCTTCTCCTCGATGCGCGAGCGGCGGCGCAGGCCCGCGGTATCGAACACGCGGAAATCGCGCCCTTTCCAGTTGATCTCGACCGCGATGGAGTCGCGCGTTGTGCCCGCCTCCGGGCTGGTCAAAAGGCGCTCCTCGCCGAGCAGATGGTTGATCAGCGTCGACTTGCCGGCGTTGGGGCGGCCGACGATCGCAACCCGGATCGGACGCCTGGCGGCCTCCTCCTCGGACAGCTCCTCCTCGTCCTCGACCTCATCCTCATCGGGCGGCTCCGGCATCAGCCTGCTCAGGGCATCGTAGAGCTCGCCCATGCCCTCGCCGTGCTCGGCGGAAACCTGGATGGGATCGCCGAGGCCCAGCGCAAAGGCTTCCATCGCGCCGGCATCGCCATGCTTGCCCTCGCTTTTGTTGGCAACCAGCAGCACCGGTTTGTTGGCGCGGCGCGCGAAATCGGCAAAGGCGCGATCGGTCGGCGTGAGGCCGACGCGCGCGTCGATGACGAAGAACAGTGCGTCGGCTTGCGCGATCGCAGTCTCGGTCTGCTCCTGCATCCGCGCGGTCAGCGAACCCTTGGCGCCTTCGTCGAGACCGGCCGTGTCGATGATGGTGAATGCGAGATCGCCGAGCTTGGCATCGCCCTCGCGGCGGTCGCGGGTCACACCGGGCAGGTCATCGACGAGCGCGAGCTTCTGTCCCACCAGGCGGTTGAACAGCGTCGATTTTCCGACATTGGGCCGGCCGATGATGGCGATCGTAAAAGACATTGGTCATTCGTGCGCTGCCGGGGCTGCGCCTGTCAATGCAGTGAAAAATATCAGCGCGTGAAGCTGCCGCTTGGCATCGGCGCGGGGAAAGCTCCCTGCGACTGCTGCTGCGTGGCCTGGCTCGATTGCGCCGGCTGGGTGGTTTGATCCTGATCGGGCGGCGGCGCGGTGGTGCGCTTGCGGACGATCTTCTGCTTCGGCGGCGGTGCAGCGGCGGGCGGCGCCGCTTCGGGCTGAGCCTCACCGTCGACTTCGCCAGCCGGCGCAGCGGCGGCGGCCGCCGGCTGCTTGGTCTTCTTCGACTTCGCGGCCTTCGCGGATTTCGGCGGCTCAGGCGGCGGTGCTGCGGCAGCCGCCGCGGCGTCCGCATTCTGCTGGTCTTGCTGCTGCTGTGAGCCCTTGTAGAGGTCCCTCGGCACGCCCTGCTCCAGGCCCGGCACGCCTTCGGGGAAGACCGGCTTGCGATCGCCCGGCAGCTTCTTCTTGGTGTCGAGCCAGTCCATGAGATCGCTCGGATCGAACCCGCCGCTCGAACAGCCGCCAAGGAGGCTTGAGAAGGCGATCAGAACAGCAGCTGCGATCAAACGTTGGGTACGGCGCATCTCAGGTCTCGTCCAACTGTTCTCGGGCCGTTAGCTTTTGGCGACCGGCGGCAGCAGAGCCTGCAAGGCCTCGGCGCGCGAGCGCAGGCCCTGCGGGGTTTCACCATCCTCGGCAATTGCATCCAGCCATTTACGTGCGGCAGCCGCGTCGCCATTGCGCCAGGCCGACAGGGCCAGCATTTCACGTGCGCTATGGCGGAAGGTGGAGCCGGCCGCGGCGGATGCCTCCAGCCGCTGCTGGATGTCGGCATAGGCCGCCGTGTCGATCAGAAGCCCTGCGGCGCGGAGTTTTGCGAGCGCCTGCTGCTCGGCGCCAGCGCTGCTGTCGGCCGCGATATCGTCATACATCTTCACGGCAGCCTTGGGGTCGCGTGCAGCGGCCTCAGCCGCAGCGCGCAGGCGCGCCAGTGTGCGATAGCCCCGGGGTGCCTTGGCCGCGAGCTCGGTGAAGGCCGCTTCGGCCTCGGCGTGCTTGTTCTGCTCCGACAGCTCTACGGCCTTCTCGAAGGCGGCGCCGGCCTCGGCGGCCTTCTTGGCCTCCAGGTACTGATAACCGCGCCAGCCGCCGACGGCGGCCACGATCAGCACCATCAGGGCAATGAAGTAGATCGAATACTTGTCCCACAGCTTCTTGAGCTGATCGCGACGTACTTCCTCGTCGACTTCGTCAAATAATTCAGACACTTATGCTAATCCCATGCCCGGCCGGGAGCGCGCGCCATAGCGTTCGCGTCAGGAATCCCGTCCCCGCGTCGCGGCTGCGATACGCTATCGATATGGCGGTGGCAAGGCAAAGCGAGCCCGATCAAGGCGTTAACCCTTCGCCCAGGCCCTTGCGGTTCCGGCCGGCCTCAGGAGGCGGCCAGCGTCTCCCGCAACTGCCGCTTGAGCACCTTGCCATTGGCGTTACGCGGCAGCGGCTCGGCGGTGAGGACAATCGTTTCCGGCACCTTGTAGTCGGACAGCCGCTCGGCGCACCAGGAACGCAGCGCCTCGCCCGCGACCGCCTCACGCGTGACGACCACCGCATGGACGCGCTCGCCGAGCACAGGACATGGTTTTGCAATGATCGCACTCTCGACCACCGCCGGATGGCCGGCCAGCACGGATTCCACCTCGGCGGAATAGATCTTCAGGCCGCCGCGGTTGATCATGTCCTTCTGGCGGTCGAACACGCGGACGAAGCCTTCGGCATCGACCGAGCCAAGGTCGCCGGAGTGCCAGAAGCCGCCGGTAAAGCTCTCGGCGGTCGCTTTCGGATTATTCCAGTAACCCTTGATCACGGACGCGCTTCCAATCCAGAGCTCGCCGATCTCGCCACGCGGCAGCTCGCGCCCCTCTGTGTCAACCGCGACGATCCGCGCGCCGGGACAGGGCAAGCCGACACTGTCGATGTGGCTCGCGGTAAGCTCGCCCGGCATGATCGTCGACGGTGATGTGGTCTCGGTCGCGCCGTAGCAGTTCATCAGCTTCAGGCCGGGAATTTTTTCGTCCAGCTTCTCGATGGTCGCGATCGGCATCGGCGCGCCGCCGAAACCGCCGATGCGCCAGCTCGAGAGATCATAGCTGTCGAAGCCCGGCTGGAGCAGACACAGATTGTACATTGCCGGCACCATCACCGTGTAGGTGACGCGCTCGCGCGCGGCGAGCTTGAGATAGTCGGCCGCCTTGAACTCCGGCATGATGATCAGCGCGCCTGCGCAGCGAACCATGGTGGTGATGTTGGCGACGATGCCGGTGACATGGCCGAGCGGAACCGCCGCGATCGAACGATCGGCCGCCGTGAGTTTCAGGCACGATACGAAGACCATCGAGGAATGGATGATGTTGCAATGGGCGAGCATTGCGCCCTTCGGCCTGCCCGTGGTGCCGGAGGTATAGAGGATCATCGCGGTATCCTCTTCACCGACATCAGCCGGCGCATCCGCAGGCGCGTGATCGCTGAGCTCGGAGAAGCGCGATAAACGCACGTCATCGTCGACCGCGATACGATGCACGACATCGGGGACATCGCGCGGCTCCGGGAGACGGTCGGCGAGCGCCGCCTCGTGGATCAGGACCTTGGCGCCGCAATCGCCGAGCACATAGGCGATCTCGGGCTTCTGCTGGCGCGTGCTCAGCAGCACGGTGACGAGGCCCTCATGCGCGGCCGCGAACAGGATCAACGGAAATTCGATGCGGTTGCCGAGCAGGAGCGCGACGCGATCACCGCGTTGCAGGCCCAGCCTGCGAAGTCCGGCGGCGATCCGCGCCGACTGCTCGACAGCCTGCCGCCAGGTCAGCCTGGCATTGCCGCAAATCAGCGCTTCACCGTCGGGATTGCGGCTCGCGGCTTCCGCGATCATCGCCCAGACGCTCGCCGGCCGCTCGCAGAATGCGCTTACCACGCGGTCGGCAAAGCGCGCCTCGAGCCGCATCGGGGGAAGCTGAATTTGCGACCAGTCCATCGGGAAGCTCCCGGCTTGTTATTCTTGTCACCTTCCCCGCACGGACAGCCGGTCTTGTCTTGCGCTGATCGGCTAACCTCCCATCACGGGAACGCCGATCACGACGGGATGGAAGGCGAAGGCCAGCGCCAGATAGGCGACGACACCGACGGCGACGGCGATCAGATCGTTGGTGACGCCGCCAACCGGAATCGGCGGGCCGCCAGCATCCTTGCGATGCTTCAGCGAAATCCGGTCATACACCGCCCAGCCCAGGAACGAGCCGAACAGGATGATGGAGCCGAGATCGCCATTGGCCAGAAGATGCGCCGCCGCCCACAGCTTGATGCCGGCCAGCATCGGATGCTTCAGTGTCGCGTAGATGCGCCCGCGGATGTAGGACGCCACCACCAGGATCACCGCCGGCAGCATCAGCGCGACGGTGATGTGCTTCATCGCCTTCGGCGGATACCAGACGTCGATCCAGCCGGTCGCGCGGTACTGGGAAAAGCCCCAGACGATCAGCGCAAGGCCCGCCAGCGAAAACAGCGCGTAGAGGATTTTGTAGGTGCCCTCGCCCAGCCGCGCGATCGCCTGCGCGCGCGCCTCGCGTTTCGTCGTAAATGTGTGGGCCGCGAAAAACAAAGCGAGCCCCAGGATCATCACCAGCAGACCCATGACATCCTCCCCTTAAATGGCGCCCCCGCTATCGGGTATCACTTCGAGCCCGTCGCCCGCAATGCGTCATTCGCCAGTCACTGCTGCGTCCCAGGTTTCTTCAGCTCGCGATTGTCGACGTAGCGGATCGCGATCGGCCGTCCGGCCAGCGCGCCGGCAAAGCCGTCGGTGAGTTTTAGCGGCAGGCAGGCATTCAGCGACGCGTTGATGGCATCGAGGTAGGTGGTTCGCGTGTCCGCCGGCGCCCCCGGCGTCGCAAAGGTCAGGCGCGGCGGGCCGATCAGGCTGCCCGATCTGTTGAGGCTGAAACGCACCGACATCTGCATGCCCTCGCGCGCACTATCGACTGAGGGAGGCGACCAGCACGAGCGCAGCTCGGCACGGAGGTCACTGAGCGTGTCGAGATCATGATCCGGCTTTTGGTACTTCGCGCTGTCGGCTTGCGATGGAACGGTCTCGACCGTGACCTGGAACGTCTCGCCGAACGGAAAGGGTATCTCGGTGATGCAGGGCCCCTGGAACGGTCCGCCGCACGGCTCGTAGGGGAAAGGCTCGTAGGGGAAAGGCTCGTAGAAGTACGGAATCGAATGGAAGTGTCGATACCGTGCATCGGCAGAGACCGATGTTACCGTCACCAAGAGCAGAATAAGGATGCAGCGCCACATGACCGCCAGACCGCAATGCCACATGCTTCAAACGTGACACCGGCCGTCGACGCGTCAAGCCCACCGGCGTTCACATGCGCGCGTTCAGCTCGTGCTCGTTGCCTGGCAACCCAGTATCCAGAGACGGCCGTGCAGGAGCCGAGAAGCCCCGGCGTACTGGACGCCCGCTTTCGAGCGGGCATGTCAGTGAGATTGGGGCAGCTCTACCCCTTCTTCTTCACGTCCTTGACGTTGGCGAACTCGATGCCCTCGGCACGCTCCTTGGTGTAGCCGAGGTAGAACTCGTTCTTGGCCAGATACACGGGATCGCCGTCAACGTCGTCGGCGATGCTGGAGGTGTTTGCGGCGACAAACGTGTCGAGTTTCTTACGGTCATCCGAGGAGACCCAACGCGCAAGCTGGAATTCGCTTACCTCGAACTCGACTGGCAACGAATATTCCGCCTCGAGCCGCGCCTTCAGCACGTCGAGCTGCAGCGCGCCGACGACGCCCACGAGCGCCGGCGCACCGTCGCGCGGGCGGAACACCTGCACCACGCCCTCTTCCGACATCTGCTGGAGTGCTTCCTTCAGCTTCTTCGCCTTCATGGCGTCCGTCAGCCGGACGCGACGGACGATTTCCGGCGCAAAGCTCGGCACGCCGACGAAGGTGAAATCCTCGCCTTCCGTCAGCGTGTCGCCGATGCGCAGGGTGCCGTGATTGGGGATGCCAACGACGTCGCCGGCGAAGGCTTCGTCCGCGACCGAGCGGTCCTGCGCGAAGAAGAATTGCGGGCTCGACAGCGGCATGCTCTTGCCGGTGCGCACGAGCTTGGCCTTCATGCCCCGGCTGAGCTTGCCCGAGCACAGCCGCGCAAAGGCGATACGGTCGCGGTGGTTCGGATCCATGTTCGCCTGGATCTTGAACACGAAGGCGCTCATGCGTGGGTCGGTTGCTTCGACCTTGCGCTGGTCGCTTTCCTGCGCGCGCGGCTCGGGTGCGAACTTGCCGAGGCCTTCCAGAAGGTCGCCGACGCCGAAATTGCGCAGCGCGCTGCCGAAATAAACCGGCGTCAGATGGCCCTCGCGAAACGCACCCAGTTCGAACGGCTTGGAAGCTTCGGTGACGAGCTCGAGCTCGTCCTTCACCGCCGATACATCGAGATTGGCATTGAGCTTGGCCAGTTCGGCGATCTCGATCTGCTGCGCCGCGCCGGTCTTGGCGCCACCGCCTTCGAGCAGGCGCACGCCGCCATTGACGACGTCATAGGTACCGAGGAAGTCGCGGCCGCGCCCGACCGGCCAGGTCATCGGCGTGGTGTCGAGCGCCAGCGTCTTCTCGATCTCATCCAGGAGGTCGAAAACGTCGCGGCTCTCGCGGTCCATCTTGTTGATGAAGGTGATGATCGGGATGTCGCGCAGGCGACAGACCTCGAACAGCTTGCGCGTCCGCGCCTCGATGCCCTTGGCGGCGTCGATCACCATCACGGCGGAGTCGACCGCCGTCAGCGTGCGATAGGTGTCTTCCGAAAAGTCCTCGTGGCCCGGCGTGTCCAGCAGGTTGAACACCAGGCCCTCGAACTCGAAGGTCATGACCGAGGTGACGACGGAAATGCCGCGCTCGCGCTCGATCTTCATCCAGTCCGAGCGCGTGTTGCGCCGCTCGCCCTTGGCTTTGACCTGGCCTGCAAGATTGATGGCGCCGCCGAACAGCAGGAGCTTTTCGGTCAGCGTGGTCTTGCCGGCGTCCGGGTGGGAGATGATCGCAAAGGTCCGCCGCCGCGCCACTTCGGCAGCAAGCGGGGAACGGGCCGGCGATTCTGCTGTGATGGCGATGTCGGACATGGCGGGAGCGTTTGGCAGGGAAAACCGGGCTAATCAAGGGTCATTTGGTGATTGCGGGGCGCCTCGGCCAGCCCCATATCCGCCCCGGGAAGGACATCCACCCCGGGAAGGACGACCTTCCTTTAATCAGCACATCAGTCGCGGGGACGGCCCTGCCTTGAACGGAGGGGCGTCATGGCTTGGACTATCCTGTTCGTCGCCGGTCTTTTGGAGGTCGGCTGGGCGATCGGCCTCAAATACACCGAGGGTTTCTCGCGGCTCGTTCCATCCGTGCTCACGCTCGCCGCCATGGCGGGCAGCGTCATCCTGCTCGGATTGGCCTTGAAGTGGCTGCCGATTGGAACCGCCTATGCGGTCTGGACCGGGATCGGCGCGGTCGGCACCGCCGTCCTGGGGATCATCCTGTTCGGCGAGCCGGCCACGGCACTTCGCCTCGCCAGCATTGGTCTGATCGTCGGCGGCATCGTCGGGCTGAAACTCGTTACTTGAAAAACTGCACCGCCCACCAAGAGAGGCCGGCGACGATCGCGGACGCCGGTATCGTGATCACCCAGGCATAGACGATCGAGCTCGCCACGTTCCAGCGCACCGCGGAGACGCGGCGGGCGGCGCCGACACCGACGATCGCGCCGGTGATGGTGTGAGTGGTCGAGACGGGAACGCCGAGGAAAGTCGCCATGAACAAGGTTGCGGCACCGCCGGTCTCGGCACAGAAACCCTGCATCGGCGTCAGCTTGGTGATGCGCAGGCCCATGGTGCGGACGATCCGCCATCCACCCATCAGGGTGCCCATCGCCATCGCCGCCTGGCACGACAGCACCACCCAGAACGGTACATAAAATTCCCCGCCGAGTTGGCCCTGCGAAAAGAGCAGCACGGCGATGATACCCATGGTCTTCTGGGCGTCGTTGCCGCCATGGCCGAGCGAATAGAGCGAGGCTGAGGCGAATTGCAGGATGCGGAAGGCGCGGTCGACGGCGAACGGCGTCGACCGCATCGAGGCCCAGGAGACGATCGCAACCAGCATCATCGCGAGCAGGAAGCCGACCAGCGGCGAGAGCACGATCGCCAACACGGTCTTGGACAATCCGCTCCAGACTGCGGCCGAAATCCCGGCCTTGGCCACGCCGCCGCCGACGAGTCCGCCGATCAACGCATGTGACGACGACGACGGAATGCCGAGCGCCCACGTCACGATGTTCCAGACGATAGCGCCGACAAGAGCCGCAAAGATCACCTGAGCGTCGACGATCGAGGGATCGATGATCCCCGTGCCGATGGTCTGGGCGACGTGCAGGCCGAACACCAGGAAGGCGACGAAATTGAAGAACGCGGCCCAGAACACCGCAAATTGCGGCCGCAGCACGCGGGTCGAGACGATGGTGGCGATCGAATTGGCGGCGTCGTGCAGGCCGTTCAGGAAGTCGAACAGCAGCGCGACCGCGATCAGTCCGACGAGGACGGGAAGACCCAACACAGCATCCACGGCGCAGCCCCTGCTTTAAAGTTTGCGCATGATCTCCGCGCAAACGCGTTCCGCGTTTGTCGCGAGGGAAAACCGCTGCACACTTTTCCGGATCATGCGCTAGACCTGTTCGATGACGATGCTGTTGATCTCGTTCGCGACGTCGTCGAAGCGGTCCGCGACTTTCTCGAGATGATCGTAGATCTCGACACCCACGATGAAATCCATCGCGTTGCCCTCGCGGTGCTTCAGGAACAGCTCCTTCAGGCCGATATCGTGGAGGTCGTCGACACGTCCCTCCAGCTTGGTCAGCTCTTCCGTGATCGCGGTCAGCATGGCGACGTTCTTGCCGATCTCTTGAAGCAGCGGCAGCGCGCGGCCCACCAGGTTGGCGCACTCGATCAGAAGCCCGCCGATCTCGCGCATCGGCGGCTCGAAGGCGCGGACCTCGAACAGCATCACCGCCTTGGCGGTCTGCTGCATCTGGTCGATGGCGTCGTCCATCGAGGTGATCAGGTTCTTGATGTCGCCGCGGTCGAACGGCGTGATGAAGGTGCGGCGCACCGCGGTCAGCACCTCGCGCGTGATGTTGTCGGCATCGTTCTCGAACTGGTTGACGCGCTGGCAATAGACCGGCGTCTCCTCGCCGCCGTTCAGCATGCCCTGGAGCGCGATCGAGCCCTGGATCACGGTCTGGGCGTGGCGGTCGAACAGATCGAAGAACCTTTCCTCCTTGGGGAGAAAGGCGCGAAACCAACGCATCATGGGAATAACTGCCGGGTTGAGATTGGCCGGTCCGGAGGGACTGTCACCCGACTGTCATAGACCATTTTGGGGCCGCGCGCGTGCCACGTCACGCCGCCCGAAGCAGTTCATCCACCACTTTCAAAAATCAGGGAAACTGTCTTTGGCTCAGAGACTTACAGGGATCTCCGGAAGTAATGCGCGATTTCGCCGACGACGCCGCGGCGGAAGGTGAGCACGCAGATCACGAAGATCGCGCCCTGAATCACCGTCACCCACTGGCCGTAGCTCGCCAGGTACTGCTGCATGGCGATGATCACGAAGGCGCCCGCCACGGGTCCGAAAATGGTGCCGAGACCGCCGACCAGCGTCATCAGCACGACCTCGCCGGACATCGACCAGTGCACGTCGGTGAGCGAGGCGTTCTGCGCTACGAACACCTTCAGTGAGCCGGCAAAGCCCGCCAGCGTGCCCGAGAGGATGAAGGCCAGCAGCTTGTACTGATCGGTGCGGTAGCCGAGCGATATCGCGCGCTGCTCGTTCTCGCGGATCGATTTCAAGACTTCGCCGAATGGCGAGTTGATGATGCGGTAGATCAGCAGGAAGCCAGCGAGGAAGCCGACCAGCACGACGTAGTAAAGCACCGTCGGCTTGGAGAGATCGAAGATCCCGAACAGATGGCCCTGCGGAATACCCTGAATGCCGTCTTCGCCATGCGTGAACGGCGCCTGCAAGTAGATGAAATAGAGCAGTTGCGACAGCGCCAGCGTGATCATCGAGAAGTAGATGCCCTGGCGACGGATCGAAATGTAGCCAGTCACGATCGAGAGCACGAAGGCCGCGGCAACGCCGGCGAGAATACCGAGTTCCGGCGGCAGCGCCCACACCTTCAGCGCATGGGCGCTGCAATAGCCGGCGGTGCCGAGGAACATCGCGTGGCCGAACGACAAGAGACCGCCATAGCCGATCAGCAGGTTGAAGGCGCAGGCGAGGAGCGCGAAGCACAGCGCCTGCATCACGAAGAACGGATAGATGCCGGTGAACGGCACGGCGGCCAAGGCCAGCGCCATGAACACGAACACGATCATCTCGTCGCGCATCGCGCGCGCCGTCACGGGCAGGGTATCGTCCGTCAAGGCTGTCATATCAGGCCGCCCTTCCCGTCAGTCCCGTCGGCTTCACGAGCAGCACCAGCACCATCAGCACGAACACGACGGTGTTGGAGGCCTCGGGGTAAAAATACTTGGTGAGGCCTTCGATCACCCCGAGCGCGAAGCCGGTGATGATCGAGCCCATGATTGATCCCATGCCGCCGATCACCACCACCGCGAACACCACGATGATGAGGTCGGCGCCCATCAGCGGCCGCACCTGGTTGATCGGCGCGGAAAGCACACCGGCGAGCGCGGCAAGGCCGACGCCGAGACCGTAAGTCAGCGTGATCATGCGCGGCACGTTGATGCCGAAGGCGCGCACCAGCGTCGGGTTTTCGGTCGCTGCGCGCAAGTACGCGCCGAGCTGGGTCTTCTCGATCAGGAACCAGGTCGCAAGGCACACCACCAGCGAGAAGACGACGACCCAGCCGCGGTAGATGGGCAGGAACATGAAGCCGAGATTCATGCCACCCTTGAGCTGGTCGGGAATGGCATAGGGCAGACCGGACGAGCCGAAGTAGTTCTGGAACACGCCCTGGATGATCAAGGCCATACCGAACGTCAACAGCAGGCCGTAGAGATGATCGAGCCCGGTCAGCCATTGCAGCATGGTCCGCTCCAGGATCATGCCGAAGATGCCGACCACGATTGGCGCGATGATCAACGCTGGCCAGTAACCGATACTGAGGTAATCGTTGTTGAGCAGGAAATACGCGACGAACGCGCCCATCATGTAGAGCGCGCCATGGGCGAAATTGATGATGTTGAGCATGCCGAAGATCACGGCGAGCCCGAGACTGAGCAGCGCGTAGAACGAGCCGTTGATCAGTCCCACCAGTAGCTGTGCATAGAGAGCCTGCATCGATCCCGCACCCAGTCCCTTCAGCGTTCCTCATGCGGTTCGCCGGCGCTCGCCGGCGAACCGTTGTTGCTTCTTACTTCTTCAACAGTGCGCACTTGCTTTCGGACAGCGGCGTGAAGGCCTGATCGCCCGGCACCGTGCCGACCAGCTTGTAGAAGTCCCACGGCGCCTTGGATTCGGAGGGCTTCTTCACCTCGAACAGATAGGCGTTGTGGATGGTGCGGCCGTTCGGCTGGATCTCGCCCTTGCCGAACAGATCATCCTCGGTCGGCATCGACTTCATCTTCTCGACGACCTTGACGCCGTCATGCGGATTGCCGCCGAGCGCTTCCAGCGCCTTGAAGTAATGACGCAGGCCCGAATAGACGCCGGCCTGCACCATGGTGGGCGGTGCGCCGTTCTTCATCTTGGCAGCGAAACGCTTCGAGAACGCGCGGGTCTGGTCGTTCATGTCCCAGTAGAAGGTCTCGGTGAAGTTGAGGCCCTGCGCGGTCTCGAGACCGAGCGCCTTGACGTCGGTGAGGAACAGCAGCAGCGCCGCGAGCTTCTGGCTACCCTTGGCGATGCCGAACTCAGCCGCCTGCTTGATCGTGTTGGTGGTGTCACCGCCGGCGTTGGCAAGGCCGATGACCTTGGCCTTGGACGACTGCGCCTGGAGCAGGAAGGAGGAGAAGTCCGGCGTGTTGAGCGGATGCTTGACGCCACTGACGACCTTACCGCCATTGGCCAGCACCACCGCCGTGGTGTCGCGCTCGAGCGCCGCGCCGAAGGCGTAGTCCGCGGTCAGGAAGAACCAGGTGTCGCCGCCGGCCTTCACCAGCGCCTGGCCGGTGGTGTGGGCGAGCATGTAGGTGTCGTAGGTCCAGTGCACGGTATTCGGCGAGCACTGCGCGTTGGTGAGATCGGAGGTCGCAGCGCCCGAATTGATGTAGACGCCGTTCTTCTCCTTGACGACGTTGTTGACGGCAAGCGCCACGCCGGAATTCGGCACGTCGACGATCACATCGACCTTGTCGACGTCGAACCATTGCCGCGCGATCGCGGTGCCGATGTCGGGCTTGTTCTGGTGATCGCCGGAGATGATGTCGATCTTCCAGCCCTTGGCGGCAAGGCCGGAATCTTCGACTGCCATTTGCGCCGCCAGCGTCGAGCCGGGGCCACCGAGATCGGCGTAGAGACCGGACTGATCGGACAGCGCGCCGATCTTGACGGTCTTGTCCTGTGCGCAAGCCGCGCTCACCGCGGTGAGCGACAGCGCGGTGCCGAGCAGAAATGACGCAATCGACCTGGTCTTCATGCAACTTTCCTTTTTTGAGTTTCTCGTTGGCAGTTCTAGACGCCGAGATAGGCGTGGAGCTTGTCCATATTGGCGGCAAGCTCCGCATTGGAGAATCCGTCAATGATCTTGCCGTGCTCGACGACATAATAGCGGTCGGCGACGGTGGAAGCGAAGCGGAAGTTCTGCTCGACCAGCAGGATGGTAAAACCCTCCTTCTTCAGCCGCGCGATGGTGTGGCCGATCTGCTGGATGATGACCGGCGCAAGACCTTCGGTCGGCTCGTCCAGCATCAGGAAGCTGGCGCCGGTGCGCAGGATACGCGCAATCGCCAGCATCTGCTGCTCACCGCCGGAGAGTTTTGTTCCCTGGCTGCTCAGGCGTTCCTTCAGGTTCGGAAACAGCTCGAAGATCTGGTCGAGCGACAGCCCCCCGGCCCGCACGATCGGCGGCAACATCAGGTTTTCGCGCACGTCGAGGCTCGCGAAGATGCCGCGCTCCTCGGGGCAGAAGGCGATCCCCATGCGCGCGATCCTGTCGGAGGTCGCGCGGATGATCTCCTCGTTGTTGAACCGCACCGAGCCGGTGCGCTTGCCGATGACGCCCATGATCGACTTCAGGGTGGTCGTCTTGCCGGCACCGTTGCGCCCGAGCAACGTGACGACCTCGCCCGCATTCACGTCGAAATTGATCCCGTGCAGGATGTGGGACTCGCCGTACCAGGCCTCCAAGTTGCGCACCTGCAGGATGTTGCCGCCGGTCGTTGCAGCCTTCGCCCGCGCCTCGGCGATCGCAGTGTCAGGCATGACCGGCTCCCAGATAGGCTTCCTTGACGCGCTCGTCCTTGGTGAGCTCGCTGTAATGGCCTTGCGCAAGCACCTGCCCGCGCGTCAACACGGTGATGATGTCGGAAAGATTGGCCACGACGCTCAAATTATGCTCGACCATCAGGATGGTATATTTCGCGGAGATGCGCTTGATCAGCGCCGCGATCTTGTCGATGTCCTCGTGGCCCATACCGGCCATCGGCTCGTCCAGCAGCATCATCTCGGGGTCGAGCGCGAGCGTGGTTGCGATCTCGAGCGCGCGCTTGCGCCCGTAGGGCATCTCGACCGCGGGCGTGTTGGCAAACTCGCTGAGGCCGACGTCGTTCAACAGCTCGCGCGCGCGATCATTGAAGCGGTTGAGCACGGACTTGGAGCGCCAGAAGTCGAACGAGCTGCCGTGCTGGCGCTGAAGCGCAACACGGACGTTTTCCAGCGCAGTGAGATGCGGAAATACCGCCGAGATCTGGAACGAGCGCACCAATCCCATGCGCGCGACGTCGGCCGGCGCCATCGCGGTGATGTCCTGCCCCTTGTAGAGGATTTTTCCGGCAGACGGTTTGAGGAACTTGGTCAGGAGATTGAAGCACGTCGTCTTCCCGGCCCCGTTCGGACCGATCAACGCGTGAATACTCCCGCGGCGGACCTTGAGGGCGACATCGCGGACGGCGAAGAATCCCGCGAACTCCTTGGTCAGCCCTTCCGTTTCGAGAATGAACTCATCGGCCAAACAAATTTCCCCCCGCCCGCGCGACGCGCTGGCCGCGCGTGGCTTTGCTTATTGCTATCGGCTTTCCGGAAGCCTTGGAGCCCTTTCCGGAACGCCGCCTCCGGCGGCGGAATATGCCGGAGGTGACGGGGGTTAGGCAAGGCGGAAAGCTGAGCAGGCAGAGCCGTCGACTACGGGATAGATGCTCCCTTAGTCGAAGGCGTTGATGTCGCACCTGCCCGATGCCTCGCGCGCAAAGCATTGGTCATCAAGCCGTCGTTAACGGTCTTTCGCAGGCTCGGCCAGCCCTTCATGGAAGATTTTACCGCGCGGTGGATCATCCGCGGGTTTGTATTCGCCGGGACTATTGTTTTGGATTTCGAAAACGCCACTCCATCGGTCGTCAAGTCGATCAGACAACGTGATCTTCGCGACCGATGACAAAATCTCCCACGTCATCGCATCAGTGAAGACGACCAGCGAGGACGGCGGCTTCCGTTTCTTGTTAGCGTTTCTTGTTAGCGTTTCTTGGCGCCGACTTCCTTGGCATAGATGTCCGGCTTGAATCCGACCAGGAGCTTGCCGCCCATCTCGAGCAAGGGACGCTTGATCATCGAGGGTTGCGCCAGCATCAAAGCGAGTGCCTTCTTCTCGTTGAGGCCTTCCTTGTCGGCCTCGGGCAGCTTCTTGAAGGTGGTGCCGGCACGGTTGAGCAGCGCCTCCCAGCCGACCTTGTCGCTCCACGACTTGAGCTTTTCCTTCTCGACGCCCGCGGCCTTGTAGTCGTGGAAATCATAGGCCACCCCGCTGGAATCCAGCCAGGCGCGCGCCTTCTTCATGGTGTCGCAGTTCTTGATGCCATAAATGGTGGTGGGCAAGGCCGCTCCTCATGCATGGGTCACGTGACGATGATCGGCGTTGTACGAAACTACGGCGCACCCCACAATATTCGCCACCCAAGTTCGCCACACGGATTTCACCATGCACGTCAATCACGATTCCACCGCCGCTGCGGCGCCCACCATCGACTTCGACACGTTTCTGAAGGTCGACATCCGCGTCGGCACTATCATCGACGCAAAACCGTTCCCCGAAGCGCGCAAGCCGGCATGGCGGTTGTGGATCGACTTCGGCCCCGTGATCGGCGTGCGCAAGAGTTCGGCGCAGATCACCGAAAACCATCCGCTGGAAACGCTGGTGGGACAGCAGGTCGCAGCCGTCGTCAATTTTCCTCCGCGCCAGATCGGGCCGGTTGTTTCCGAGGTGTTGACACTTGGCTTCCCCGACGCCGAGGGCAAGGTCGTGCTGATGCAGCCGAGCAAGCCGGTGCCGAACGGCGGCCGGCTGTTCTAGCCACCTCAGTCCACCAGCTAACGTGACGTCGGTCGACTTCTGGCATGCCAGCGATGGCCGGCCGATCACTTGACGCTCTGGTTCTTTCGCACTAAAACTGACTGACTGATCGTTTTTTATTATTGAGATCGTCAACGCTTTTATGCGCGAAATCTCACAAAACGATCATCTGGTCAGTTATTTAGCGGGGCTAGCCGCGATGCCGAAGATCAGCGAAAGACAGCGTGAAAGCCGGCGCCAGCAGATTCTCGAGGCCGCCCTCGCCTGCTTCTCCGAAGACGGCTTCCACCAGACCGGCATGGCCGACATCGTCAAGCGCTCCGGGCTCAGCCACGGCGCGGTCTACCTCTACTTCCAGAGCAAGGACGATCTCATCGAGGCGCTGGCCGACGACCGGCATCGCCGCGAGGCCGTGCTCAACTCGGTCGCGCAAGGGTCCGGCGATCCGCTGGAGCGACTCCACGCGCTGGTTCGCGTCTACGCGCAATGGCTCACCGATCCCGCCGGCGAGGCGCGCCGGCGCGTCGGAATCCACGGCTGGGCCGAGGCCCTGCGCAACCGCCGCGTCCGCACCAGCGTCGTCGAAGGCATCGACATGCCGCGCGCGCTGATCGTCGCGCTGGTCGAGCGTGCCCAGCACGATGGCCTCATCAAGCGCGATCTCGGCGCCGATGCGATCGCGCGTACGCTGATCGCGATCTTTCAGGGCTTTGTGCTGCAAAAATGCTGGGGCGAGGAGTTCGACAGCAAAGCCTGCATGGCGGCCGTCACCGGCGTGATCGACGGCTTCCGCATCACCAGACACGACGTCAAACGAAGGACCAGGGCCTGAATGATGTCCTGGATCCATGACCTGCTGGCAGGTGTCGGCGTTGGCCTCGTCGGAGGGGTGACATCGGGCTTCATGGGCACAAGCCCCGGCGGCGGTCTCGTGATCTTCTGCGTGCTGCTACTCGGCGCGGAGCAGCACGTCGCCCAGGGGACTTCGCTCATCGCCCAGGTCCCTCCGACGGGCCTCGCCGGCGTGCGCCGCTATTGGCAGAGTGGCAATCGCAGCCCGTTGCAATGGATCGCCTGGATCGGCATCGGATTTCTCGTCGGTGGTGCGAGCGGCGGCTATGCCGCGGCCGCGGTATCCGACTCGGTCCTGCAATGGACCTACGTCGTCTACCTCGTTGCGCTGATCGCAGCTCTGGTTCTGCGGCGCGACCGCAAGGACGCCAGTAGCGAGGTCGGCAATGCCGACAAATTGCCCGGGCTCCCTCTGTTTCTCATCGGCACGCTGGCCGGCTTTTCCTCCGGCTTCATGGGTATCGGCGGCGGCCTCGCGATCACGGTCGGCCTCGCCGCTGGCCTGCGCGTGCCGCAACATCGGGCGCAACTCGTCAGCCTCATCTTCTCGGTTATTCCGACCAACATTCCGGCCGCCTGGATCTACTGGAGCAAGGGGCTCATGGTCGGCTGGCCGGCCATCATCGGCATTCTTGCCGGCCTCTGGATCGGCACTGATCTCGGCGCACGCATGGCCAATGGCGTGAGCAAATCAGTGCTGCGCCGGATCATGGTCGGGCTCGTCTCGCTGATGGCACTCTACATGACCTGGAAGGCGCTGAGCTAAAGCGCGATGAGATCAGGATGAACCGCCATCACGCTTTAGATTTTTGTTTGAGCATGATCTCCGCGCAAACGCGTTCCGCGTTTGTCGCGAGGGAAAACCACTTCACACTTTTCCGGATCACGCTTTAATTCACGGCCGCTTCGGAATGTTCAACCCGCGCTGTACGGCCGGGCGCGCAAGGCCCCGTTCGAGCCAGGCCGCGACCGACTTGAACTGGCTGAATTCGACGAGATCGCCAGCGCCGTAGAAGCCGACGAGATTGCGTACCCAGCCAAGCATGGAGATGTCGGCGATGGTGTAATCGTCATCCATGAACCACTGCCGGCCGACTAGATGCGTTTCCATGACACCGAGCAGGCGCCTGGACTCGCCCACGTAGCGCTCAAGCGGCCGCTTGTCCTCAAACTCCTTGCCGGCGAATTTGTGGAAGAAGCCGACCTGGCCGAACATCGGCCCGATGCCGCCCATCTGGAAGTGCACCCACTGGATGGTCTGGTAGCGGCGCGCCGCCTCCTGCGGCAGAAGCTTGCCGGTCTTCTCGGCGAGGTATTGCAGGATCGCGCCGGATTCGAACAGCGGCAACGGCTTGCCGCCGGGACCGTTGGGATCGAGAATCGCCGGGATCTTGCCGTTCGGATTGAGCGAGAGGAATTCCACCGTCTTCTGGTCGTCCTTGCCGAAATCGACGAGATGGACCTCGTAAGGCAGCCCGATCTCCTCCAACATGATCGAGACCTTGACGCCGTTCGGCGTCGGAAGGGAGTAGAGTTGAAGGAGTTCGGGATTCTTCGCGGGCCAGCGCTTGGTGATGGGGAAGGCTGAGAGATCGGACATCAGGACCTTGGATGCGTGTGTTGGAGCGCATCTAATCTAGGCGCGGCGCGGAACAACACAAGATCACAGGCCATGCCGCCTGCACGTTCCGGTCACGAGGATGAAGTCCAGCACGAGCCCGCCCGACGCGCCTATGGCGGCAGCGTCATCATCGCCGCGAGCGGAGTCTCTGCCTCATGTTGCAGCCGATACTCCATGAACCATTGCCCCGTCACCAGCAGCATCGCCGTAAAGGCGATCGCAAGCATCGCGGTCGCCAATTGGCTGACATCGTTCATTGCATTTGTCCCTCAGCATAACTTGATCTCTAAACGTCGGCTCGTTCGTCATGTTCCTTGGTCGCGCGAAAAGATTGCCACTCTTTCCCGCTCTGTTCCAAAACCAGAGCGAGGGACCATTGAGCCACGCCCGCGTTGTCGAGGGATGAACATCGAGAAGCGCGCCTTGCTCGATCACGCCGAGCGTTGTCGCCGGGTCGCGAACGACCTTGCCCATAACGAAGCCGCGCGACGGCTACGGGCGATGGCCGCGGATTTTGAAGATAGAGCTTTGAGGCTGGAGCACCAGGAAGATCAACTTCGGCAGCATCTCATGCAGCGCCGTGCTCATGCCGGCCGCACCTGAGGCGGAAGCGATCGGGCACCTGATCGCTCTCAATAGTTGATCTCCATCCGCAAGCCGCGCGGATCTGGATCCTCGCCATCGAGGCAACTGGTGCTGTCGCGCGCGGCAATCGCGCAGGCACAGGCGTCGATCAGATCGTCACGCCCGATGCCGGTGCCGTGACGCTGCGTCAGCCATTTCCGGAGCTTGGCAAAACCCTGTTTCTCCAGCAGCCGAATGCGCTGTTCGCGGCCGGTCGCCGACGTCTTTCGTTCCAGCCTTCGCTCGCCCGCAAGACTCCAGAAAATCAACTCCGGATGCGCTTCGCCGATCGTCTTCTGGCGCTCCGGCGTCATGACATCGTCGAGCTCCCTGATCTTGTCCCTGATGTTCCAGAGCTGGCACGACACGCCCTTGTCGCCCCGCTGCCAATAATGCCGGTTCGCAGCTGCCATGTCCGGAAACGTCCAGAGATCGCGACGCGCGCCGAGGAAGACCGCAGCGCCGACCAGTTCGCGGGCGCGAAGATCGCAGACCCGATAGCCCGTCGTCTTCAATCCGATCGGCATGTCGATCATCGCCCGCCTGTGCGACATCGCAAGCAAGCGCGTGAGACCAGGCGCATAGTCGAACCCATGATCGCCGCGCTGATCGATCCAGGCAGCGACCCAGCCGAACCGAAAGCCGTCGAGGCCGAGATAGATTGGCATCCCCTCTTCCGTCTGCTGCATGTCTTCGAGCACGCTTGACATCCGCAAGTTGCGGGCGTATGTCCCGCGCCCTCGCGAACACTTCCGTTCGAGAAAAGACCATGAACCGAGTGATGAACCATCGCTACGAAAGATTTGCGCGACTGTCGAACGGTCTCGGACCGATCGATAGCGCATGCCCGGCTCATGGGAGCGATCTCGCTTGAGAGCGAGATCGAAAGTCCGCTTCTCACGGACCCTCCCGAGCCAGCCGCTCCGGAGGGTTTTTTGTTGCCCGCCGCGCGGCCCGTTCGAATACCCCGGCATGACGCCGGAACGGGAGACCCGGATCCCGGGGCCCGCGCTGGAGAAGCGCGTGCCCAAGCGCGCGGGGCCTGCCGGAGGGAACGAGGCGATGAGCCGGACACCGATGGCAGAGCGAACCTCGAAAGGGTTCGCAAACGGCGGCGCGTCGACAGCGCCGCGATAGAGTTTTCGTAAATCGGTTTGCCGCGATGTTCGCGGCTCAACCGACGCTGGTGGTGAAGATGTCGGATACTTCCTCCCCGGCAAAGCGGGTATGCCTCCCGCCTTTGACACACGCACCGGGATGCGGCCTCGGAAAAGGCTTGCACGCGGCCCGGCGCAGGGTCCCTCCGCAAGGACAATCCTGTGTTGTCGTCACTGAAAGCCGATATCGCCCGTTCCCCAGCGTACCCATCAATGCCGATGCGAATGCTTCGGCCTGGCGGTGGTGAAGATGTCTGTTACTTCGGTAGAGCGCCGTCTTGGCTTGCCAACGTTTGGCTTGCCGGAGCGGAGGTCGCGGGTTCGTATCCCGCCGGCTGAAATGCCGTAGCTCAGTCCGCTCACAGAGCAGAACAGCATCGCCCGTTCCCCGCCACCCCCATCACGATCCGTGGTGAAGATAGCTGTTACTTCGACTGATAATCGAGAGGTCGCGGGTTCGAATCCCGCCCGGTGTACCATGCACCGGTAGCTCAGTGGCCAGAGCGCTACCCGGCTTGCAGGTAAGCTGCAAGCTGGGGTCTCAGCATCGCCTGTTCCCGGATCGTGTCATTCTCGTCACCACCGCCGGTGGTGAAGAGCGCTGTTACTTCGTGATCGCAACGGCGGTGCCTCGTCTCTTCCGAGATTGAGCCCGCTCTGTGAAGCCCGCAAGGGCAGTACAGCCTCGCTTGTTCCCCGGCACCGTTTTCATTCCATCATCAACTTAAGAGGAGGCCGTCATGGTCAGGCTCAACAAGATCGTTCGCGCCTTCACGCGTGAGGGCGCGCGCGCCGTGCGCTTCACGCCCGAGATGGAGCTGAAGCGCACGCTGATGAACTGCCTTCTCTGGGAGGACCAGTTCTACGAGGATGGCGTTTCGATCGCCGATCGCATCAAGGCACTCGTGCCCAAGGTCGCCCCTGCCCGCGTTGCGCAGCTTGCGATCGAGGCGCGCGAAATCATGAAGCTGCGGCACGCACCGCTCCTCGTGGTCCGCGAGATGGCGCGTAGCGAGAAGCATCGTGCGCTGGTTGCCGATACGCTCGCACAGGTGATCCAGCGCCCCGACGAGATGACGGAGCTGCTCGCGATCTACTGGGCGGACGCGCTCGGCCCTCAGCAGCAGCGCAAGCGTCAGCCGGTGTCGGCGCAGGTCAAGAAGGGTCTTGCCCGCGCGCTGACCAAGTTCGACGCCTATCAGCTCGCGAAGTACGACCGCGACGGCGCGGTGCGGATCAGGGACGTGCTGTTCCTGGTGCACGCCAAGCCGAAGGACGCAGCGCAGGAGAAGGTGTGGAAGCAGCTCGTCGACGGCGAGCTCGCCTCCCCCGACACCTGGGAGGTCTCGCTCTCGGCCGGCAAGAGCAAGCGCGAGAGCTTCGAGCGGCTGATCGCCGAGAAGAAGCTCGGCGGCATGGCGCTGCTGCGCAATCTGCGCCTGATGCAGAACGCGCAGGTGCCGCGCGATGTGATCGCGGGCGCGATCGAGGCGATGCGGACGGATCGTATCCTGCCCTATCGCTTCATCACGGCCGCGCGCTACGCGCCGGATTTCGAGCCCGAACTCGAAGGTGCGATGCTGAAGTCGGTCAAGGACCATGTGCGGCTGCCTGGCCGCACGCGGCTCCTGATCGACGTGTCAGGCTCGATGTTCACGCCCCTCTCCGCGCAGTCGGAAATGACGCGCGCGGAGGCCGCGTGCGGTCTTGCGATCCTCGCCCGCGAGGTCTGCGACGAGGTCGAGATCTTCACCTTCAGCAATGAGGTGGTGAAGGTCCCTCCCCGCCGCGGCTTTGCGCTCAGGGATGCGATCATCAACTCGCAGGCCCATGGCGGGACCTATCTCGGCAAGGCGGTGTCCGAGATCGACCGCAAGGGTGACCGGCTGATCGTCTTCACCGACGAGCAGAGCCACGACCGGGTGCCGGACCCTGCGGCGCGCGGAACGCTGGTCAACATCGCCTCGTATCAGCATGGCGTCGGCCACGGCGGCTGGACCCGCGTCAACGGCTTCTCGGAGGCCGTGGTCGCGTGGATCGCGGCGTCGGAGACCACGCTGCACTGATACGTCACACCAACGAACCGGGCGCGGCCTCCCGCGCCCGGCTCACTCGGTTTTACGCCGGGCCTTCAGCCGCACGGGGCAGCCCGGCGCGGCTGCCGATCAGCTTCAGCCAGGGCGCCAGATGGAAGGCGCTCATCAGCAGGTACATCGGGACCATTCCACCGAACGGCGACGCTCCCGCTGTCGAACACAACGCATCCAGCGATCCGCCGCCCAGAACGGCCGTCAGCAGCGCCATGATCGCGAAGGTCGGCGCGGCCGCGAGGCGTAGCCAATTGGCCGCACCGATCGCGGCGGTCTTGCTCACGACTTTGCGCTCTGTTTCCGGAACGCCGCCTCTCCGGCGTCCGACACCTCGACCCATCTCTTGTCGGGCGCTGCACCTGCCTCGTAATTGTCATGCCAGTTCCACCACTTGTAGGTCGGCGTCTGGGGATAGCCCTCGGGCGAGTCTTCCCACACCTCCTGCCGGCCGAGCGGTGTGATGTCGAGGTAATTCCAGGTACCTCCCATCTGCTCATCCCCGCGGTTGTTGATGAAATAGGTGCGGAAGACTTTGCTGCCGTCGCGGAAAAACACGTTGGTGCCGTGCCACTCGTCGACGCCGAAGTCGGCGTCGAAGCCGTCCGTGATCGTGTACCAGGGTATCTCCCACCCCATCCGTGCCTTCAGGGCTGCGATGTCTGCCTGCGGCGCACGCGAGACGAAGACGAGCGTGGTATCGCGCGCGTTCAGATGAGCAAGATGGGCGACCTGGTCGGCCACCATGGAGCAGCCACGGCAAGCGTGGTCGGGCCAGCCAAACACGCCCGGCTCGAAAAAAGCCCGGTAGACGATGAGCTGATGGCGGCCCGCGAACAAGTCGAGCAAGCTCGCTTTGCCCTCGGGTCCGTCGAAAGCGTAACTCTTCTCCACCGCAAGCCACGGCATCCGCCGCCGCTCAGCGGCCAGTGCGTCACGGGCTCGGGTTGAAGCCTTCTCCTTGACCAGCAACCGCTGACGCGCAGCTTCCCACTCCTGCGCCGAAACGACATGAGTCTGCATAGCTAACCTCCTGTTTGTTGTTCGGTGCGTTCCGTCAGCCCGGCAGCCGCCGGTCGTAGTCCTGCTGAAGCTGAGCCCAGCCATCCCAGAACGGCGCCGGCTCCTCGCCAGAGATCCGCGCGACCAGAATGTCGAGATGCATGTGCCAGCCGGCGCCGACCTTGAGCATGGTCGAGCGGTCGGGCAGACGACGATGGATCACGGTGAGCACCACGCCCTTTCCCTTCGGCTCCAGTTCGAAGGTCACGTCGCCGCTGTTGCTCCAGGCAATCGAAAGCTTTCGTGGCGGATCGCACTCGGTGATCCGGCTCTGCATCCGATGCTCTTCGGGAAAGCCGACCGGGCGCTTGCTTGGGGGATCGTTGAGCTCATCGTTGCGCCAGATGAACTCGAAGGGCGCTCCGACCCTCGTCTCCATCACGCCCGCCGCCAGCCATTTGCGGCGGAGGTCGCTATCGGTGAGATAGGCCCAGACACGCTCGATCGGTCCGGGCAGCAGGCGCTGAAGCCTCAGCGTCGTCGGTTCGATCAGTTCGCCATAGGCATCGGGCTTGGTCTTTGCATCCATCGTTCTGCTCCTCACTTCTTTTTTGCCTTCGCCTCGTCTTCGGCGCGCAGCAACGCCTCCAACGAGTCGAGCCTGTCATTCCAGAAGCGTTCGTAACGTCGCAGCCAGGCATCGGCTTCGGCGAGCCGAGCGGCCTGCAGCCGACACAGATGGGTTCGGCCGCGGATCGTGCGCGTGACGAGGCCTGCATTCTCCAGCACCCGAACGTGCTTCGAGGCGCCCGCGAAACTCATGCTGAACGGTGTCGCAAGCTCCCCGATCGTGAGCTCCCGTTCCGCCAGATGACCAAGCATTGCCCGCCGCGTTGGATCCGCGAGGGCATGAAAAACGGCGTCGAGATGCGCGAATTGTTCAACCATGTGGTTAAACATAGTCGACCGGTCTCGATTGTCAACCGATCGGTTTAATTATTTTTCACCGGAGTTCCGGCGGCTCCGAGCAGCTCGAGCTAGCCGGCAATGACCCGCGCGAGCCAGACGGCACGCGCGGAATGAAGTAGGAGAGCAAGACCATGCGACGACCCGATCCCTATCAGGAACGTGCCCGCGAACTGTGCCGCGCCGCCGGCGTCGATCCGGATTCGCGCGTCGGCGAAGGACGCGGCCAGCCTGCCTGGTGTCTCTATCGAGATGCCGCGCGCAAGGAACAACTGGCCCGTGAGACCAGTGCGGCCGCGAGCGAGATCGCCAACCTTCGCCCGCAGGAGGCGCGCTTCCAGAATGCGCCGCTGAAGATCTTCGGCGAGCATGATGAGGCGACCGTGGCGCAGATGCGCAACTGCATGGCGGTCGGCAATGTCGTATCCGGCGTGCTATGCGCCGACGGCCATCTCGGCTACGCCCAGCCGGTCGGCGGAGTCATCGCCTATGAGAAGCAGATCAGCATCTCCGGCGTCGGCTTCGACATCGGCTGCGGCAACATGGCCGCGCGTCTCGACACGCGCTTCGAGGACATCTCGGCGATCGTGCCCACGATCATCCGCGACGTGGCGAAGACGATCTCTTTCGGGATCGGCCGGGCCAACGCCGAGCGGGCCGAGCACGAGCTGTTCGACGATGGCGATGCGTGGCGCGAGAGCGATATGGAGGCCTATCGCCAGAAGGCTATAAGCCAACTCGGGACGGTCGGGTCCGGCAACCACTATGTCGACCTGATGCGCGACGAGGAAGGCTTTGTCTGGATCGGCGTCCATTTCGGCAGCCGCGGTCTCGGGCATACCTCGGCGACGCGCTACCTCAAGGCCGCCGGCGGCAAGGACGGCATGAACGTCCCGCCCGCCGTCGTCGACGAGGACTCCGAGCTCGGCCGCCGCTACATCGCGGCGATGCAGCTCGCCGGGCGTTACGCCTACGCGGGCCGCGAGTGGGTCGTGGAGCGCGTCCGCCAGATCATCGGCGGCAGCGTCACCGAGCGCATCCACAACCACCACAACTATGCCTGGCGCGAGACGCACGACGGCCGGGATTTGTGGGTGGTGCGCAAGGGCGCGACACCGGCTTTCCCTGGCCAAAAGGGATTCGTCGGCGGCTCCATGGGTGACGACGCCGTGATCCTCGAAGGCGTCGACAGTCCCGAGGCGAAGGCTTCGCTCTACTCGACCGTGCACGGCGCCGGCCGCCTGTTCGGACGCAAGGAGGCGAAGCGGCGCTTCACGCGCGTCGAGATGGACCGCTGGCTGAACGAGCGCGGCGTCACCCTCATCGGTGCCGACCTCGACGAAAGCCCGATGGCCTATCGGCGCCTGCCCGAGGTGCTCGCGCAGCACGCCGGCACCGTCAAGGTGCTGCACACGCTGCGGCCCTTCGCCGTAGCCATGGCCGGCGAAGGCGAGTTCGATCCCTGGAAGGACTGAAGCAAACAGTGAGTGGGAGGCGATGCCTCCCACTTTGTTTGCGCCGTTCACCTCCGGCGATCTTCGCGGAGCGCGTCAGCCTGCTCCCAATGCCTCGTAAGCGAGGCGCTTGAACTCAAAGAAGAACGGATTCCAGAAGCCCATCGCGCGCTGCGCCATCAGCACGCCGGCCGTATCGGCCGCCGGACATATCCACCAATGCGTGCCGGCAACGCCGCCCCACTGGAATTCGCCAGTCGAATTTGGGGGATCAAAAGGCGTCGGCGCGAAGGTGACGGCGCCGCCGAGCCCAAAGCCCTTGCCGGGAATGGCCCCGAGGGTCGCAAAACGGATGGTCTGGCCGCCGCCAAGCTGGTTCGTCATCATCTGCCGCAGCGTCTCGGGCTTCAAAAGCTCGCCCGATCCCGGGAGCAGCGCCCGCACCAGCGCGAGCATGTCCGGCAGAGTCGAGACTAGGCCGCCGCCGCCCGACAGCCGCGGGAACGGCCGGCGATAGGCTTGCGGAAAGGGCTGATCGTCGATCCGCCACAGGCCCGGCTTCATCGGATCGAGCACGTCGGCGCCACGATAATAGGCGACCAGCCTGCCCTGCGCGGCTTCCGGCACGGAAAAGCCGGTGTCGACCATGCCGAGCGGATCGAAGATGCGTGCCTTGAGGAAAGCATCGAGCGCCTCGCCGGATGCGACCTCCACGACGCGGCCGAGCACATCGGTTGCAACCGAATATTCCCAGCCCGTGCCGGGATGATAGGACAGCGGCAGATCGGCGAGCTTGTCGATCATGTCGGCGAGCGTCGTCAGCGGATTGAGCACCTTTGCTTCATTGTACCCCCTGAACAGCACGGTACCGGGATCGAAGATGCCGTAGCTGAGGCCGGAGGTGTGCGTGAGCAATTGGCGGATCGTGATCGGACCCTGCGCCGGCTCGACATCGGCAAGGCTCGTCGCGCCCTGCTTCAGCACCTTGCGATTGCCGAGCTGCGGCAGGAATTTCTCGATCGCGTCGTCAAGGCCGACACGACCTTCCTCGACCAGCAGCATGATCGCGCAGGTGACGACGATCTTGGTGTTGGAAAAAGCGCGGAAGATGTGATCGGGCCGGAGCGCCACGTTCGCCTCGCGATCGGCCAGCCCGACGCATTGCTGGTCGACGACCTCCCGCCCGCGCAGCACCGCCCAGGACACGCCGGCGACGATCTCCTGATCGACGTAGCGCTGCATCGCGGTCCGTGCGACGGAAAATTTCGGTGTCCTGGCGTCCATCTGCTGCTGTCTCCCTGAACTGGTTGACATCGATATAACGCCGAATCCCTGGCAGGAAAGCCTTTCCTTCGCGCCGGTGCCGGCGCACGCCAGCGCCGACATTTTTGTTTCGCCGCGTGTTCATCCGGATGCGAGCAACACAACGAAAAGCTCTGCAACCTTCCAGGCAAGAGCGCGTTAAGGGCGCGACCTTTAGCCTCACACCCATGTTAGGCGTATCTCAATCCAATCACGGGTGACCGGCAATGACCTCGATCTCTGCAACCTCCACCAGTTCCTATTCTCCTCTCGACCTCCTCAAGAGCGAGCTCACCAAGGAAGTCTCCGCGGGCACGATCAGCTCGAGCGACGAGTCTGCACTCTCGTCCGCGCTCGACGACATCGACTCGGCGCTCAAGAGCGGCAGCTCCAGCTCGAGCTCCTCCACGCCTCCTTCCCCCGACGAGATGCAGTCGAAAATTGACGACCTCATCCAGAATGAGGTGTCGAGCGGCAAGCTCACCAGCGATCAGGCGGATGAGCTGAAAAATGTGTTCGCCAACACGCTCTCCAATGGTGCCGGCGCTCCGCCACCGCCGCCGGATGCAAGCAGCGACTCATCGAGCACGAGCAGCACTGACTCCAGCTCCTCGTCCAGCTCGTCCTCCACCAGCACCGCTGACCTCATGAAGGAGCTGATCGCGCTGCTTCAGAATGCGACCAGCCAGTCGACCTCCTACAGCTCCAGCGGCAACGCGTCGTCCTCCTCCGCGTCGAGCTCGCTGCTCGTCGACTACAAGACCTGAGCCAAGGGGCTCGGTCGCTCGCGCCACCGGGCCTCACCCCTGCTTCTGCAGCACGGTGACATGCAGGCGGCGGCGGATGCTCATCCCCTGCCGCTGGTAGAGCGCGATCGCCGACGCGTTGTTGGAAAATACGTGCAGGAAGGGAGTTTCGCCCCGCGCCACGATCTGGCGCGCGATAGCTCCAAGCAGCGCCTGCGCATAACCGCGTCCGCGGTGATCGGGATGCACGCAGATTGCCGTCATCTCCGTGAAATTGCCGGGCTTCATCCGCTCGCCCGCCATCGCAACCAGTTCGCCACCGACGCGGATGCCGAGAAAGGTTCCGAGCTCGTGCGTCCGTTTGTTGAACGGACCGGGCTTGGTCAACTCGGTCAGCGCGACCATCGCCGGAACGTCATCGATCCCAAGCGTCACGATCTCGGCATCATGGAGCGGGCTTTCGACGGGCGTGCCGATCATCTGCTCGCCGGTCTCGGCCAGCAGCACCTTGTGTCCGGCCGGCGCGGCCACCGCGTCATGCGTGAACAGCACGACATATTCGGACGGCGACATCAACTCGCCCAGCTCCGCGTAGCTTGCTGGCGACAGATCGACCATGTCGGCGAAGGGTCCGATCGCGGAGGGATAGCGCAACGCCCGCGCACCGCCTTGCGACAGATCCCGCTGTCGTGTCGTCAGTGCGCTCCAGATCGGCCGGTCGAGCAGCGCCAAATCGGAATCGGACACGGGCTCTATTCCTTATCGAGACTCACGATCACGGCCGCATTGGCGATGATGATGGCGTCGCTGCCCTGCTCGGCCGGAATTTCGAGGCCGCCCTTGACTGCATTGACGGTCACGGTGCCGTAAGGCAGCTCCTTGGCCACCGCGTCCTTGTCGACGGTTTCCGGATTCGGCACCGCAATCGTGACGTCGACGAACATGTCGTTGGCGGTCTTGCCGAGCATGCGGAAGAATCCGAGGCTCGAATGCCTGATCGCATCCGACACCGCGCGCCTGGCCGCCTTGGTCGCGTCCTTGCCATGGACGTCGACGCCCATGCCCATCTCGGTGATACAGGGTACGCGGGGCATTTTTATTCCTGTGTTGGCGGGAATGTTGGGTTACGCAGCCTGACACATCGAGCATGGCTATCGCGATACTCCACGTCAGTCCTTCGCAAAGTGGGGCAAAATTCTGCGAATGTCCTCGAGCTTGTCTTCCGCCAAGCCTGCCAGAAGATTTTCTTCAAGATACCCTTCTCGAATTAGCCGGGCAAACACCCGAGGAAGCTGCGAGTAACGATAGTCGAACATCTCATCGATCTCCCGCCCCTTCTGACGAAGATAGTCTTCGACGGCCCACATCTCAGCAGGTGTTGTTACAGCGTTCGCCTTCGCCTTGAATTCGGCCATGACCTTGGCCAGCGCCGCGTCCCGTGCCGTATCGTAAGCCTTCCGTGCTGCCTTCTTTTCGGAGGCTGACCATTTGAGATCGTGGTACATTGTAGGCTCTTTCAAGATTTCGCCGTCTTGTCGCGGGCCCTGAGCTCATCGACCAGCACCCGCACATTCTCCGAATAGTCGATCGGGATCGAGATCAGGTGCACGCCGCCCTCTTTGAAGGCGGCATCGAGCGTCGGCACGAAACTGTCGATCGTCTCGATGCGATGGCCCTTGGCACCATAGGATTTCGCGTACAGGACGAAGTCGGGATTGCCGAAAGTTAGGCCAAAATCGGCAAAGTGATCGACCGCCTGCTTCCACCGGATCATGCCGTAGGCGTTGTCCTGAAGGATCAGCACGACGAAATTGAGCTTGAGCCTGACGGCGGTTTCCATCTCCTGGCTGTTCATCATGAAGCCACCATCGCCCGCGACCGCGAGCACGCGGCGCTCGGGATACAGCATCGCGGCCATCATCGCCGACGGCAGGCCGGCGCCCATCGTCGCCAGCGCATTGTCGAGCAGCAGCGTGTTCGCGACCCTGGTGCGGTAGTTGCGTGCAAACCAGATCTTGTACATGCCGTTGTCGAGCGCGACGATGCCGTTCTCCGGCATCACCTGCCGGATGTCGTGCACGATTCGTTGCGGCGTCGGCGGCCAGCGCGATTCAGTCGCGCGATCGGCGATATGCTCAAGAATCTGCTCGCGCAGCGGCAGCAGCGCGCCGGCATCCGGCAGCCGGCCTTCGAGGCGGTCGGCCAGCAATTCGAGGCTCGGCCCGACGTCGCCGACGACCTCCGCATCGGGGAAATAGACCTGCTCGACGCTCGCCGGCGTGTAGCTGACGTGGATCACCTTCGGGCCCGATGGCCCCATGATGAAGGGTGGCTTCTCGATCGCGTCGTGGCCGATCGCGATGATCAGGTCGGCGGCGTCGATGGCCTCGTGGACATAGTCACGCTCGGACAGTGCCGCGGTGCCCATATAGAGATTGGTGCCACCGGGGACGGTACCCTTGCCCATCTGCGTGGTGAAGAACGGGATCTGCGTCCGCCGCACGAAATTCGCGATGCCGTGGGTCGACCGCGGCCGGCTGGTCGCCGCGCCCATCATGACTAGCGGGCGCTTCGCCGCCAGGATCATCTCGGCGGCACGATCGAGCGCGGCGCGATGGGCGACGGGAATCTCGATCGGATGCACCGGGACCACCGGCACGGACGCCACCTCCTCGCCCGCGACGTCCTCAGGCAGTTCGAGATGCACCGGTCCCGGCCGCTCCTCCATCGCGACACGGAAGGCGTCGCGGACCACGGTCGGGATGCTCGACGCACTGACGATCTGCCGCGCCAGCTTTGTCAGCGGCTTCATGCTGGCCACAACGTCAACGATCTGGAAGCGCGCCTGCCGGCTGCTCATGATCGCCTTCTGACCGGTGATCATGAGCATCGGCATCGCGCCGAGATGCGCATAGGCCGCGCCCGTCGACAGGTTGAGCGCGCCCGGGCCGAGCGTGGAGAGACAGACGCCGGGCTTGCCGGTCAGCCGACCATGGGTTGCAGCCATGAAGGCCGCGGCCTGCTCGTGGCGGGTCAGGATCAATTCGATCTTGGAGTTGCGCAAGGACTCGACCAGGTCGAGATTTTCCTCGCCGGGGACGCCGAAGATGCGGTCGACGCCCTCATTCTCCAGCGCTGCGACAAACAGATCCGATCCCTTCACCATCCGTGCCTGGCCGCTCATGTCGCCTCCCCTCAACGATGCTCCGGCATTCCGCCGGAAAACTTGAACGGCATGGTAGCCGCCCGTGATGACAACTCAACTCACGATGCGGCGCGCCGCGCTAGCGGCTGCGTCCGCTTGAGCGGTCGCCCGACGTCACGATCCCCGCCGATAGCGTGACGAGGCACAAGAGCGCTCCGAGCATGGCAAACGCCATCGGCAGGCTCGCGATCCGCGCGACGAACCCGACACCGGCAGGTCCGACCAGAACGCCGGCATAGCCAGCCGTGGTAATCGCAGCAACGGCAAGGCCCGTGGGCATCGCTTGTTGCGAGCCCGCACGGCGAAACAGCACCGGCACCAGGTTCGAGGCGCCGAGGCCGATGAGCACGAACCCGGCCATCGCAATGGCAGCAACTGGTGCGACCAGCAGCACGACGAAGCCTGCAATCGCCAGCAGGCTGCCGACGATCAACGTGGCGCGATCGCCGACCCGCGCCACCACGGCATCGCCGCCCAGCCGGCCCGCGGTCATCGCGATCGAGAACAGCATGTAACCGAGCCCGCCTTGCGTGTCCGGCACGAGGCCCGCGCCGACGATGAGCAGCGCGCCCCAATCGAGCATGGCGCCTTCGACGAGGAACGTGACGGCGGCCAGCGCCGCAAGCACCAACACGATGCCGTGTGGCAAGACGAACAGCGGTCCGTCCTGCGCCTGTGCGCTCCGCAGCAACAGCGGCCAGGCCATGATCATCGCCGCCAGCATCAGGGCCGAGGCGATCAGCGTGCTCGCGAGCGGGCCGAGATGGATCGACAGCAGCAGCGTCATCAGGCTCGATCCAGCAAATCCGCCAATGCTGAACAACGCGTGGAAGCCCGACATCAGCGGACGCGTTGCAGCGCGCTCCACCTCAACCGCGTGAATATTCATGGCGACGTCGATCGAGCCGAGCGCGGCGCCGAACACGAACAGGGCGAGGCCCAGCGTGGCCGGCGTGCTCGCGACGACGAGCCACGGCAGGATTACCGCGAGGCCAAAGCCGCCGGCGAGAATGATCGGCTTGGTGCCGTAGCGCGCGCTCAAGGCGCCCGTCAGCAGCATCGCGGCAACCGAGCCGATGCCCAGACAGAGCAGGAGCAGACCGAGGATGCCGTCGTCGACCGCGAGCCGTTCCTTGGCAAACGGCACCAGCGGTGCCCAGCATGCGATGCCGAAGCCCGCAACGAGGAAGGACAGCCGTGTCGCGAGCCGGGTGGCCGGCCGGTCGGCTGACAACGTGTGCATGGGAACTCCGCAAGGGCTGAGGATTCGAAGAGCTGCTGGTAATGCGTGCCTCGGGCAAAACTGTGAAGCAGCACGGAAGTTTCGGCTTGTCGGCCTTCGCTCACTCAGCCAAAGATCTTGCCGCACCTTTTTCGCTTGTTGCCCTGACATGACTCCCAAACGCTTCGAAGCCCACTGCCTGCGACTACCTGCCGCAACCAAGATTGTGCAATGGGAAGGCACGTCGGTGTTCAAGGTCGGCGGCAAGATGTTCGCGCTGGCGCGCGGCTTCGTCGAGCAGTCAGGCGGCTTCATGTTCAAGACGTCGAACATGGCTTACGCGATGCTGATCGAGCAGGGTCTTGCACGGCCTGCTCCGTATCTGGCGCGGGCCAAATGGGTGCAGCTCATCGACAACGACGCGCTGCCCGACCCCGAGCTCGCAGCCTATCTCGACCAGGCCCATGCGCTCATCGTCGCGAAGCTGACGCGCAAGCTGCGTAAGGAGTTGCGCCTGTCGTGACGATCGCGATTGGCCCAAAGTCGTAAAGGCGATTTGCTCGACGGCACAAACGATTCCTTTTTTGTCGAAAACAACCCCATGCAAAGTAGAAATATGGCCTGGATCGTCCGGGATGTTGCATGCGGATCTCCCGCTCCCGGTCATAGCCGCGCCTGCGCAAAAATGCCGGCGATCCAGTCGAGGAAGACACGCAGCCGCAGCGTGAGCTGGCGGTTCTGCGGATAGAGCGCGAAGAGCGGGGTCGGCGACGGCGGGAAGCCGGCCAGCACCTCGACGAGCGCGCCGGCGGCGAGATCCTCAGCGAAGCGATAGCGCGGCGCCTGCACGAGGCCGAAGCCGAGCCGCGCGAGATCGGCCATGGAATCGGAATTGTTCACCCGGACCCGGCTCGGCAGCACGATGTGCCGAAGCGTACCCACGACGGAAAATTCCAGCGGCAGCACGTCACCGGTGCGCGAGGAGACGAAGGCCACCATCTGGTGCCCGTCGAGCGCATCCGGCGTCGCCGGCACGCCGTGGGCGGCAAGATAGGCCGGGCTTGCCACCGTGATCTCGGCGATGGTGCCGAGACGGCGCTGGATCATCCCGCTGTCGTCGGGCTCCCCCGAGCGGATCACGCAATCGACGCCCTCGCGCACGAGATCGACCAGACGGTCGCCCTGCCCGATCTGCAACTCGAGCAGCGGATAGCGCGCCAGGAATGCCGGCAGATGGGGCAGGATGAAGGTGCGGGTGAGCAGCGGATGCGCGTCGATGCGCAACAGGCCCCGCGGCCGCGCATCGCGCATCGCCGTCTCGGCCTCCTCGACCTCCGCGAGAATGGCGACGCAGCGCCGGTAAAAATCCGCGCCGTCGAGCGTCGGGGTGACATGTCGCGTCGTGCGTTCGAGCAGACGCGCGCCAAGGCGCGCCTCGAGGCCGCGCAACACCTCGCTCGCGGTCGAACGGGGAAGGCCGAGGTCGGCGGCCGCAGCAGTAAAGCTGCGCCTTTCTACGAGGCGGACGAACAGGCGCATGGCCTCGAAACGATCCATGGCCGATTGTTCACCATATCCGACAAGTGATGGCAAGCGGCGGGTAATTATCCGGCCAAAGCGATCAGATATCTCCTGTCCAGGGAAAGACAGGAGCGGACCATGACCAATCAAACTCAGCGTGTTGCCATCGTGACCGGCGGCTCCCGCGGCATCGGCGCCGCGATCGCCCGCCGCTTTGCGCGGGACGGCATCGCCGTTGCGATCAATTATGCGAGCGGCCGCGCCGCCGCGGACGAACTTGTCGCGGCCATCGAAGCCGCCGGCGGCCGCGCCATCGCCGTACAGGCCGATCTGGCCGATCCCGCGACGCCGGCGCGCCTGTTCGAGGCGGCCGAGCGCGCCTTCGGCGGGGTCGACATCGTCGTCAACAATGCCGGCATCATGGAGCTCGCATCGCTCGCCGAGGTGACCGACGCCGCGTTTGCGCGGCAGATCTCGATCAATCTGGAGAGCGTGTTCCGCTCCATGCGCGAAGCGGCGCGCCGGCTGCGCGACGGCGGCCGCATCATCAACTTCTCCTCCAGCGTCGTCGGCCTCTACCAGCCTGGCTACGCCGTCTACGCCGCGACAAAGGCAGCGGTCGAGGCGATGACGCACATCCTTGCCAAGGAGCTCGGCAGCCGGCGCATCACCGTCAATGCGGTGGCGCCGGGACCGGTCGAGACGCGGCTGTTCCTCGAGGGCAAGACCGAGCAGCAGGTGCGCGCCATCGCCGGCATGAATCCATTCGGCCGGCTCGGCCAGCCCGACGACATCGCCGGCCTCGTCGCCTTCCTCGCCAGCGCCGACAGCGGCTGGGTCAACGGCCAGATCATCCGCGCCAATGGCGGCGTGATCTGACGCGCGCCACGACGCGTTGCAGGGAGTTACCCGACATGCCATTCGTCAACATCAAGATCCCGCAGGCCGCGCTGTCACGGACGCAGAAGGCCGAGATCGTGCACCGCCTCACCGCGCTGTTCGTCGACTATTTCGGCGAAGCGGCGCGGCCGCACACGATGGTGCTGATCGAGGAGGTGCCCGACGGCGGCTACGGCCGCGCCGACGGGGTGTTCGTGATCCCGGACGCCTATCGCGCGAGCGATGGCGGCAGAGTGGTCATGCCACTTTCAGGCTGAGCTCCGTCCCGCCCTTGAGCGGCAGCGTCATCGAGACGAAGCCGTTTTTGGGATCGCGGATGAACTCGAGGAAATCGGGTTCGGCATTGTCGTTCATGACGTAGCCGCCGATGCGAAGCTGCGGCGCGACGATCTCGATCACCTGGCGCGCGAGCGAAGGACCCTCCTCGCCTGGCCAACCGTCGATCAGGATGAAGTCGACGGGGCCGCCGAGATCGCCCAGCGTCTTGCGCGCATCGCCCTCGCGGATCTCGGCGTAGGCGGATAGCCCCGCGTCGTCGAGATTGCGCCGGGCGGTTGCGACCTTGGCCGGCACGATCTCCGAGCCGATCACGGTGCCGCCGCCATTGTCGCGCATCGCAGCCGCAAAATACAGCGTCGACATGCCGACGGAGGTTGCGAACTCGGCAACGCGCGTCGCGCGCATGCCTCTGCACAACAGGTAGATCAGCTCGCCCTGCTCGGGATGGATCGAAAAACCCTGCTCGGCATAGGCATGCGGATCGCGGCTGCTGAATCCGCCGCGCGGTCCGCCGCCCGGTGGACGGCGGCGCACGGCCTGCATGCGTTCGATCACGGCGTTGACGCGCGCATCCTGGATCGGGCTGTGCGGTTGATCTTGCGACATGATCGTATTCCCTCAGCTCCGCAGAATTTCGGCCGCCGCACGGTCGAGAATCTTGGCGATGCGTCGCGCCTCATCGGCATCGCAGCCGTGCTTGGAACGCAGTGCTCGCTTGAGGCCATGGCGGGCGCGATGCAGCTCGTCGGAGGCATCCGCATCGAGATCGCTGACGCCGGCAAAGGCCTCGCGTACCTCGTCCATGCGGCGTCCGATCCGCGACAGCGCCTGAAGGATCGCATCCGCGGTGGCGCGATACTCGGCGAGATGGGCCTGGCCCTGCGCGGTGATGCTGTAGCGCTTGCGGCCGGCGTCCTGCTCGACGCTGGCGTGCCCAACCTCTTCGAGATAGGTCAGCGCCGGATAGATCACACCGGGGCTCGGGCTGTAAAAACCATCCGAGCGCTCCTCGATGGTCTTGATCAGCTCGTAGCCGTGCGCCGGCTGATCGGCGAGCAGTGCGAGGATGACGAGCTGGAGGTCCTGCGACGAAAGCCGCCGTGCGCCCGGAAAGTCGGCGCCACCGCCGCGTCCGAAGAAGCCATGCCCGCCACGGCCGAAGCGACGCCCGCCATGCCGGCCCATGGCGAATGCGAAACGGAATTCCCGGTCTTCTCTCTCGTGTCGATTGTGGTGCTTGTCTCGAAACATATCTTAGGCCTCCATTGTTAGATATATCGTAAGATATGTTTTGCGATTTAAAGTGCAAGGCACAAGACCGTGATCGCCCCCAACCGGGACAATCCAGGTTCGTGGGAAGGCAAGGCGCTGCACAGGTCCAGGGGCCAGATCGCTGAAGCCGTCACATTTGGCGCGCAAGATGCGGGGCGCCGTTTTACGGACATCAAGGGAGGACCCCATGGCCACCGCGGAGAACAGCAAGGCTGCCGGCACCCCGAAACTGCGCAGTGTCGATTTCAAGCTCGAGATCGTCGTCGTCCCGGTATCCGACGTCGATCGCGCCAAGGCGTTTTACGCAAAACTCGGCTGGCGGCTCGATGCCGACTTCGCCTCCGGCAACGACTGGCGCGTGATCCAGTTCACCCCGCCGGGCTCGAACGCCTCGGTCATCTTCGGCAGGAACGTCACGCCGGCGGAGCCCGGCTCCGCGCAGGGCCTATACCTGATCGTCTCCGACATCGAGGCCGCCCGCGATGCGCTCGTTGCCCACGGTATCGAGGTGAGCGAGGTCTTTCACGGCAGCGGCGATACGCATAGCGGCCCGGACGAGCCCTACATCTCAGGCTCGCGCCGCGTCAGCGGCCCGGATCCGGCGCGCGGCAGCTATCGCTCCTTCGCCTCGTTCCGCGATCCCGACGGCAATGGCTGGCTGCTCCAGGAGATCACGACTCGCCTGCCCGGCCGCGTCGAGGCCGACACGACGTTCAACTCGACAGCCGAGCTCGCAAGCGCGCTGCGGCGCGCGGCCACAGCCCATGGCGAGCACGAGAAGCGGACCGGCGGCAAGCACGATGAGAACTGGCCGGACTGGTACGCCGACTACATCGTGAAGGAACAGACCGGCCAGCCGCTGCCGAATTGACCGAGACCGGCGCAGCCGCGCTCGGGACCTAAGGCTTTCGCTCTGTCGCTTGCCGTTCCGACCTCGTGCCGCCTTTGGGAATGCTCTCGTCAACGGTGGGCAGATCAAGAGCCGAACGCAGCCGCCCTTTGCCGCGCTCGTACAGCATTGCATGGTCTGCCGGCCCCAGAAGATCGGCGCGGGCGCTGAAATCGGGAATGATCCGGTTGAACGGGATCGCGCCGCAGCCCGGCACGGCACAATCGCGTTTGTCGTTCGGGCAGGCTTTGAAGTGACAGAGCCGGCCGAGATAGCGATCGCTGCCCGGCTCGATCAGGAAGATATCGAGCTGGTGGCTGACCACACTTGTACCGGCGCCTCGTTCGTAGGCTGCTCGCAGCGCCCCGGCTGCCGCCCGGCGAAGCGCATTGAGATGCTCCTGGGACTCGATCCAGAGTGCCAGATCGAGATCGCGGCACTCGTGCCAGACCTCGATGCCTTCGCGCCGAAACTCCGAAAACCGCGGCACTTCCTTCCAAAGCGCCTTCGCCACCGAGCCGATCACGGCTACGGCACACACATCGGGGAACGACATCCACGCATCGGTAACGACATCGGCGGCAATTCTGAATTCACGCTGATGAAGCAGCATGAATCGATTCTGTTCCGCGATAAGCGAACGCCTCATCGTTACACTTTCTCGAGTTCCGGATCAGCCGCGCAAGCGCTCGGCCAACGCGCTGAGCACGTCGGCCAGTTGCTTGGCGGTCTCCGGTGACGGAAGCGGAATCTTGAGATTCTGTCCGCCGGTGCTGGGGTCGCGCTCGATCCGGGGATAGTCAATCGAGCCGGCACCATTGGCTGCAGCCATGGCACCGAGGAATTGCGCGCCCATCTCAACCAGTGCTTGCCAGGGATTGGAAGAGAGGTCGCGCGAGGCCGCCGGGATTTCATCGCCGGTTTGCGCCTGCGACGCGCTGCCGGAGTCGCTGCCCACCGGCGCCTTGTCACGGACGTCATCGCCCCACCCTGCCTCCTCCGCCGCGGTTGCAGTCTCGCCGGCCCTCGTGCTTCCGGTAACATTCTCCACGTCCTTCATGAAGCGGTTGAGCCGCGAGCCGCCCAGCGAAACCTCGTTGTTGCCCCCATCCAGAATGCCTTCGGACAGCGAGCGCTTGAAGGCCAGGATTGAAAGCATGCCCTCCTCGATCGTACCCTTCGCTACGAAGTTGATGATCTGGACCGGCCGCGCCTGGCCGAGACGATGGATACGCGCAATACGCTGCTCGAGCACGGCCGGATTCCACGGCAGGTCCATATTCACCAGCGTCGAGGCGTGCTGCAGATTGAGACCCGTGCTGCCGGCATCGGTCGACAGAAACACACGGCAGGCCGGATCGTCCCGAAAACGCTGAACCAGCTGCGGCCGCTTCTCCGACGGCACGCCGCCATGGAAACTGACATAGCCGATGCCACGGGCTTCGAGGCGGCGGATGACGATGTCGTGGGTCCGTGTCCACTGCGAAAACACCACGGCCTTGGCGTCGGGCGTGGCGAAGAGCTGGTCGAGCAGCGCAGCCAGTTCGTCGGCTTTGACGCCGTGATCGGTCTCCTGATCCAACAGATAGGTGCTGTTACAGGACATCCGCATGTTTTGCAGAGCACAGGTCAGTCGCCGCTGGTCCTTGTCCGAGAGAAATTTGGTCTTGCGCCAGCGGTTCACGACCTGGGCGACCGTGTCCGCGTTCTCCTTATGCAGGTCCATTTGCGGCTCAGTCATCGGCACGAGCACGTTCTGATCGGTCCTGTCAGGCAATTGCCGCAGCACCTCGGACTTTCGCCGGCGGATCATGATTGGCGCCAAGGTCTCACCGATCCTGTCCAGAGCTCTATAACCTGTAACGCGGCCACCCTCATCCTTGACCTGATGCTCGTGCAGGAGCTTCCAGGTCGGACCCAGCCGGTGCTGATCGACGAATTGGACGATTGAAATCAATTCTTCGAGCTTGTTCTCCAACGGAGTTCCCGTCAGCACGATCGCGTATGGGCTGTCGATGCGTTTCAGCGCCCGCGCTGCGATCGTGTTCCAGTTCTTGACGCGCTGAGCCTCATCGACGATGACGAGCTCGGGCGACCATGCAGCGATCAGATCGAGATCGGGCTGGAGCTTCTCGTAGTTCGTGATCTTGCAGAAGTCATCGACCGCGTAGTCCTGCTTCCGCTGCGCGCGACCTCCAACAATGACGCGCGCGCCACGCTTGTCTCGCCGCCCCGAGAACCGCGCCAACTCGCTTTGCCACTGATACTTGAGCGACGTCGGGCAGATCACCAGGACTCTCGATACGCCGAAGTGGCGTGCGAGGATCTCCGTCGCGGCAATCGCCTGGATCGTCTTGCCGAGCCCCATGTCGTCGCCGATCAAAGCACGACCGGCCCGCACGGCAAACAGCGCACCTTCGGCCTGATACGGATATAGCGGTGCCTTCAGCAATCGCTGCAGCTTGGAGTCCGCTGCGCCGCACGGAAACAGCCGCCGGAGTTGCGCAGCGCGACGATCCGCGTCCCGTCGTCCGGCAACGAAGTCGAGCGCATCGTCATAGGCGCGCAGCTCATGACCGCTCTTCGACACCAGGCTGATGAATTCGTCGAGTTGGCTGAGGCGATCGTCCCGCAGCATCCCGTCGCGCTCCAGATCGAACAAAGTGGCGGACGCCTTCGTCACGTCGGGCGGGCAATCGGTCCCGGCACGAAAATGCAAGCCGCGCTTGCCCTGCTTGCGCAGATAGAGCTCGGAAAACGGCGGCCGGTAACCGCGTGCAAACGCCGCCTTGGCGCCACGCTTTTTCTCGAGCTGAACGAGGGTGAACTCGAGATGCTTGCAGGTCCCGAGCTCGTTGGTAGCGTAGTCCGGACAAGAACAGAAATTGCCGCCGGGCCCGGGGCCGCGGATCGCCACGCGATAGCTCGATTTCGAGGCCGGATTGGTGACCTTGAACTCCGAGAAGAACGGATCGGCGCCCATATTGTCGAGAAGGAAGGATTGCTCCCGACCGAACTGGCGGCGCAAACCTCGTTGCCATTCGACCGGCGACAGGTCGGTTGGCACGTGGGTGCGGGACAGCTTGGCTTGTTTGCGCGGCAAAGCGGTGCGGACTGTTGCGGATTTCATTCGCGGGCTTTCGGTCTGGCGGGAAACGCTTCGTTGCGACCGATCCTAGCTCGCGCGTCGCGGCGGCATAACCGGCTTCGGGCCGAAATCCACTGTCATGGGGATGAGCGAGTTCCGACAGCCGGGTCTGCGCGCCGTGGCTGCGTGGTGCATCGTCCCAATCTCGATTGACTTCAGAATATTCTCTGACTAAAGTCAGATATATGCTCGATCCAATTTCCCGCATCCGTCGCTTCAACCGTGCCGTCACCTCCGCAGTCGGCGCGCTCGATACCTCCTTTCTCGGCCGTGGCCGGCCCTTGGGGGCTGCGCGCGTGCTCAATGCGATCGGGCATGGGCGCGAGGACGTCGCCGAGATCCGCGACTATCTCGGCCTCGATTCCGGGCTGATGAGCCGCCTGCTCCGCAGTCTCGAGGACGAAGGGATGATCGAGACGAGCCCGCATGAGGAAGACGCGCGGCGCCGCGTCGTCCGGCTGACGCGCGCGGGCCGGCGCGAGTTCAATGCCTATGAGGCGCTGTCAAACGCGCAAGCCGAGGCCCTGCTCGCCCGCCATTCGCAAAAAGACGCGCTGCTGGCGGCAATGGACATGATTGGTTCTGCGCTCGGGCAGAGCCGCACCAAGCTGTCTGAAATGAGCCCGCGCAGCGACGAGGCACGCTATTGCCTCGGCGAGTATTACGCCGAGCTCGGACGCCGCTTCAAACAGGGCTTTGACGTCAAGCTGTCGCGCGATCCCGACGCCAAGGACATGGTGCGCCCGCGCGGCATCTTCATCGTGGCGATGTCGGACAGCTTGCCGATCGGCTGCGTCGGACTGAAGGGAACCGACCACGGCTATGCCGAGATCAAGCGGCTGTGGGTCTCTCCGGCCGCGCGCGGTCTGGGCCTCGGCCGGCGCCTGATGGAAGCGGCCGAGAGCGCCGCGCGCGAGCTCGGCATCAGCGTGCTGCGGCTCGACACCAACAGCGCGCTGCCGGAAGCGGGCCAGCTCTACCGCAGGACCGGCTGGAGCGAGATCCCGCGCTTCAACGACGACCCCTACCCGGATTTGTTCTTCGAAAAGCACCTCTGAGCGGACCGCCGAATCCAGCTCCTGCTGCGTTATCGTTGGAGCCGCAGGAGCATCGCCATGACCAGTCGACCTCGCCGACTTCTACCGCAGCTACATCGCCTGCCTGAACCGGCAGGATTGGCCGGCGCTCGGCCAGTTCGTCCACGACGACGTCTCCCACAACGCGAAGGCGCTTGGGCTCGCCGGCTACCGCGCGATGCTGGAGAAGGATTTTCGGGATATTCCCGATCTCGGCTTCAATATCGAGCTACTGATATCCGATCCGCCCCGCATCGCCTGTCGCCTGACATTCGATTGCACGCCGGCGGGGACTTTTCTTGGGCTCGGCGTCAACGGCAAGCGCGTGTCCTTCTGCGAGAACGTCTTCTACGAATTCAGAGACCAGAAGATTTGGCAGGTGTGGTCTGTGATCGACAAGGCGGCAATCGAGGCGCAGCTCTAGCGCCGCGCCTCGGCGGCCTCGCTCACGCCGTCGCCGGCGCGGGCTCTCCTTGCGGCTTGGCAAACGGGCGGAACGTCATCGCCATCAGGAACGCGCCGAGCCCCATCGCCCAGGAGCCGATATAGAGCCAGGCGTAGCTGGAGAACGCATCATAGATCAGGCCGCCGGCGAGCGGGCCGGTCGCCATGCCGAGGCTGCCGGCCATCGCCGTGCCGCCGATTACCGTCCCCATCATCCGCAGCGGAAAATTGTCGCGCGCCAGCGAGGCGTAGAGCGGCATGGTGCCGGCATAGATGAAGCCGAACACGGCGGCGACCGCGTAGAAGGTCGCGAGCTGGTGCGCGAAGACGTAAGCCAGCGCGCCGAACGCTTGCGCAAGCAGGCCCGAGACCAGCACGCGCTTGGCGCCGAAGCGATCCCCCATGAGACCGAACGCGATCCGCCCGCCCATGCCCGCAAACCCCTCGACGCTGTAGATCGTCACCGCCGAGATCAGCGGAATGCCGCAGCTCACGGCGTAGCTGACGGTGTGGATGATCGGGCCCGAGTGCGTCGCGCAGCAGAAGAAGTTCGTCGCGACCAGGATCAGGAATTGCGGCGAGCGCAGCGCCTCCGACAGCGACATCTCGGCCTGCGGCGCGCCGGCATCGGATGCTGCGGCCTGCGAGTTTGCCAGCGCAGGCGGACGGCGCACCAGAAGCGAGGCCGGGATCATGATGGCGCCGACCACCAGCGCTACGAGCTGCATCGAGGTGCGCCAGTCATGGCTGGAGACGAGCCAGGCCGCGAACGGTGCCATCGTCATCGGCGCCATGCCCATGCCGGCCGACACCAGCGAGACCGCAAGGCTGCGGTGGGTGTCGAACCAGCCGGTCACTGTCGCCATCATCGGCGCGAAGATCGCAGCGCAGGAGGCACCGACCAAGAGGCCGAAGATGAACTGGAACGCGATCAGCGAGGTCGCGTGGCTCGCGAGCGTCAGGCTCAGCGTCAGCACGACCGATCCCGTCAGTACCACCGGCAGCGGTCCGAACCGGTCGGTCAGCGTGCCCCAGGCCATGCTGGTGAAGGCCATCGCGAGAAAACCGATCGTCATCGCGCTGGAGATGCCCGTCACCGACCACCCGGTGTCCTTGGCGATCGGCTGCAGGAACACCGGCAACGAAAACATGCCGCCGATCGCGACACAGCCAAGCAGTCCGCCGGCGGCGACGATCACCCAGCGATAGTTGGAAGGGTTCATTTTGGGTCTCCCATACAGATGTCTCTGGATGAAGACGAACAGGCCTCGCGCGATCCGACAGGACCACCATCATACCAGCGAAATTTCTTGCGGGGCTGGAACCGCTTTACGCAGTCAACGCTTGCTGCTCCTGCTGCCGCCTGTTGCCATGCGCAACACCAGGACGCTGCCGCCTTGTGCGGCTACGCGCTTGCCCCTACGTCACTCCAAACGTCTTGCGAAAGGCCGTGATGATGGAGGGACGCATGGGATTTTCGGGCGGCTGTTCGTGCCGCGCGGTTCGCTACAACATCGATGCGGAGCCCGTACGCGGCTTCCAATGCCAGTGCCGGGATTGCCAGATGGACTCCGGTGGCGGGCACAGCTCGGTGTTCGTGTTTCCGCGGAACGCACTGACGGTTTCGGGCGAGGTTCGCGAGATCGCGCGCACGAGTGACCGCGGCGCCACCAAGCGCAAGGGCTTTTGTCCCATTTGCGGGGTTGCGATCTACAACAAGCCGGTCGAGAAGCCCGAGTTCATCGGCATCTATGTCGGCAGCCTCGACGACGCCACGACGTTCAAGCCGGCCGCAATCTTCTACGCGGCGCGCGGATATGCCTGGGATTTCCTCGACCCCGACGTGCCGAAGCTGCCGGAATGGCATGCGAGCTAGAGAGTTCGTAACTCGTAAGTCTGGTCGAGCTCACCTATCCTGCGCTGCTGAAATCCGGCCGCCCTTTTTGGAGGAGGACAAAAGGATGGGAATGAGCTTCGAGCTAGTGGTGCTGGCAGCTGCGAGCCTTTGGGGCTTCCTTCAGCTTGTCGCTGCCGCGCAAGCCGCAAACGCGCAGTACGGCCTCAGATGGGCTGCGAGCCCGCGCGACCTTGAGATGCCGGCGCTCAAGCCCATCCCCGGGCGGATCGACCGCAATTTCCGCAACTACATGGAGACGTTTCCGTTCTTTGCAGCGGCAGTTCTCGCCGCTCAGGCGACTGGCGTTCACAACGAGCTGACCCATTGGGGATCGCTTGCCTATCTCGGCGGGCGCATCGCTTACACCGCGCTCTACATCTGCGGAATACCGCTGATCCGCTCGCTGTTCTGGAACATCGCCGCCTTTGGCATGCTCGCGGTTCTAGCCGCGCCCTTCGTGTCGCACTGAAGCGCGCGGCGATGGAGCATGCCTTCGATTTCTTCTATCCGGCCGCCACGGCGGACACTTGGCGGCCCCGACGATACACCATCAAATAGAACGCGGCCACGTGCGTGATCATCAGCAACGGGACATAGATGATCGGGATCGCGTAAACGGCCCCCAGCTCCCCTGCCAGCGGCGCAAGGCCGAGCTGATTGCCGTGATAGTAGTCGACGAGGATGTCGACTGCCCCGACGAGATTGAAGGTAACGACGAACAGCCAGAAGAGCGCACGCACCCGCACGGTGAGAAGCGCCAGCATGGCCAGCAATCCTGTCGCGAAGTCGGCATAGGCGGCAAAGGAGGCGAAGCCCGCGGGCAGATTCGGCCCGACTACACCGGGGACCAGGAAGGCGAGTCCGAAGAAGCGGAAGCTGTGCAAGGTGGCGATGGCGCGTTGCGCCTCGAGCGGGTCCATCGACTTGAGCCAGGGCCAGCCATACGCAGCGAAGAGAAGCAGCCACGGGACGTAGCCAAAAACCAGATGGATCTGGAAGATTGTGGCCGGCGACATCTGGCGTCCTCTCGGTGAAAGCTCCGGGTTCTCGCCGACCCAAATAGGACTGCTTCCGGCGCGCGACTATCCGGGATAATCTCAACAGGCTATGAAGCAGAACTTCACAGTCAGGCAGAGTGCGCTCGACGGCGTGGAGGCGGCACTTGCCGTTGCCCAGCACCGCAATTTTCGTCGCGCGGCCGCCGAGCTCGGCGTGACCCCGTCGGCGGTCAGCCAGGCCGTGCGCACACTCGAGGCGCGCATTGGCGCCGCGCTGTTCGCCCGCACGACGCGCAGTGTCGGACTGACCGAGGCCGGCGAACGATTCCTGTCGCGCGCAAAACCCGCCTTCGAGGAGATCGTCGCAGCCGGCGAAGCCGCGCGCGATCTTGGGCAGCGACCGGCCGGGTTGCTCCGCCTCGCCGTTCCCCGCTCGGTCGTCCCGCTGATCCTCGAGCCTGTCATCGCCGGCTTCTGCCAGGCCTATCCCGAGATCGAGGTGGAGATCGCCGCAAGCGAGGAGATGGTCGATCTTGCCGCAGGCGGCTTCGATGCCGGCATCCGTCTCGGCCAGCTTATTGCGCCGGATATGATCGCCGTGCGACTGACGCAGCCGTTCCCGTTCATGGTCGTCGGCAGCCCAGACTATTTGCGCGGGCGGAAGCGGCCGCAGCGCATCGACGATCTTCGTCAGCACGCTTGCCTCCGCCTGCGACGCGCCAACGGATCGATCGCGCCCTGGCCTTTCGTCGACGGCAACAAGGCCGTCGAGGCCATCGTCTCGGGGCCGCTCATCGCTCACGACTATGCCACTCTGCTCGGTGCGGCGATCAGAGGCGTCGGACTTGCGCAGGTGCCCGCCCCGCTCGCCAGAGCGCCGATTGCCGACGGCCGATTGCAAGCGATGCTCACTCCCTTCGCCGTCATGGGACCTGGGGTCTTTCTGTACTATCCGGGAAAACGTCAGGTCCTGCCAAAACTGCGCGCCTTCATCGAGCACATCAAATACCGCGGCGCCGATACGCCGCGAGGCGCAACGAACGCCTCTGGAGCTCGCACGCCCAAGCGTGCAAGGAGCCCTTGACGGCAACACTCAGGCCTTCGTCCGCGCCTGCCGGAGCCATTCGTCGAGACTGATGCGGCCGAGGCGCGCTTCGCCCAACGGCACCAGAGAATGCTGCTCGACCAGGCCGCCAAAATATCGCGCCTCCGGATCGCGCACGACGGCACGCCCGTCACCTGTCGCCTTCAGGTAGCGGGCGACGATTTCATCGAACGGCGCGCGGTCGGGCCCGGCGATCTCGACAATGCCGTTTCGCGGCGGTTCGAGCGCCACATCGGCAACGAACCTGGCGACATCCTCCGCCGCGATCGGCTGAAACAGGCCGGGTGAAACCCTGAGCGTATTTCCTTGCACACTCGATGCGGCGATTGCGCCGAGAAATTCCATGAACTGGGTCGCGCGAACGATGGTGTAGGCGATGCCGGACGCCTCGATCAGCTTCTCCTGGGCGACCTTCGCGCGGAAATAGCCGTTCTCGGGTGTCCGGTCGGTTCCAACGATGGAGAGCGCGACATGGTGCCGGACGCCGGCCGCGGCCTCCGCCGCGAGCACATTGCGGCCGGCGACCTCAAAGAACTCCAGCACGGCCTTGTCTTCGAACGAGGGCGAATTGGCAAGGTCGACCACGGTTTCCGCGCCGGTCATGGCCTCCTTGAGCCCCTCGCCGCTGATGATGTTGACGCCGCTCCTAAGCGATGCAGCGACGGCTTCGTGGCCACCCTGGCGCAGAATGGCGACCACTTTCGAGCCGATCAGGCCGGTGCCGCCGATGACGACGATCTTCATGGGACCTCCATTGTCGAGGTTTGATGCAATTGAGGTTTGTCCGGGCCTCAATGCGGTGCATCCTGCAGCGCGCATCAGACCATTTGATGTCGCATTTGCCGCGCAGCCCAGACGGGAATTTCGCGTAAAACGAATCTCGTTGCTGGATTACCGTTCAAAGCCGCGGATAAAATAGGTCCGACTTGAAGCTTTGTGCCCCTCGACAAAAACACTCGAAAACAACCCCATGCAAAGTAGCCGGGGGCTGCCTTGCCGATGCCCTGGCTGGCGCCGGTGATGAGAGCGACTGGTCTCGGCCTCTGAATCCTCCTCCGAACACGTCAGTGTCGGTCGTGGACCACGACCATTTTTCCGCGCGCCTCATTGGCCTCCATGACGCGGTGCGCCTCTCGGATCTCGTCGAAGCGGAAGACGCGGGCCGGCTTGACGTCGAGCCGACCGTCGGCTGCGTCCTGCGCGATCTGCTGAAGCGGCACGTCCGACAGCGGGAAGCCCGGCGTGCCGAACACGAAACTGCCGAAGAAGGTGAGGTAGACGCCGCTCGCCATCTGCAGCAGCGGGTTGAAGTCGGGGATCGGATCGAGGCCGCCGAGCCAGCCGGCCAGGCACGAACGGCCGCCACGGCGAAGCATGGCGAGTGAGTCCAGCACGACGCTGTTGCCGACGAGGTCCAGCACCGCATCGATCTCTTTTGCTTCGGCAATATGCTTCGAGAGGTCGGAGCGTTCGATTTCGCAGCGTTCGGCGCCGAGTTTCTCCAAAAGCGCGAAGCGTTCGCGGCTGCGGGTCGTCGCGATCACGCGAACCCCGGCATTGACCGCCATCTTGAGAGCGGCCTGACCGAAGGACGACGTCGCGCCGCGAATGACGAGGAGCTGCCCTTTCCTGATCTCCAGATTGCGGAACAGGCAGGTCCAGGCCGTGGCGTAGGTTTCGGGAATGGCCGCCAGCTCAGCCCACGGCAGGTCCGCCTCGATCAGCGCGACATTCGAGACGGGGACGCGGGTGCATTCGGCGTAGCTGCCATTGATGGTGCGGCCAAGACCGCCCATCAGAGCTGCGACTTTCGCGCCGACCGGAAACTCTCCGCCGGGGCAGGACTTCACGAGGCCCACGCATTCGATGCCGCTCACTGGCGCGGCCTCCGCCCACTCGCCCCGACGCATGTGCAGTTCCGCGTGGTTGAGGCCGAACGCCTTGATCTCGATGACGGCATGACCGGCCTTGGGCTCCGGCTCCGGGATATCCCTGTAGACGAGGCTGTCGAGGCCGCCAAATTTCTCGAGGACGATGGCACGCATGTTGAGGTCTCCGTGCGTTGGACGCCGTGCCCGCTCGCACGGCGTGGCAGGCGCGATTTGTTGATGTCAGCGGGAAAGGAAGTCGCGGATCACAGCAGCGATCTCGGCGGCGTGTGTCTCCAGCGCGAAATGGCCGGTGTCGAAGAAACGCACCGTCGCATTCGGTATGTCGCGCATGAACGCCTCCGCCCCCGCTGGCAGAAAGAACGGATCGTTCTTGCCCCACACCGCCAGGAGCGGCGGCTTGTGGGTCCGAAAATAATTTTGGAAGGCTGGGTACAACGCAACGTTGCTCTTGTAGTCGCCGAACAGATCGAGCTGCACCTCGTCGGCGCCGGGCCGCGAAAGATAGTAGTTGTCGAGCGAATAGCCGTCCGGCGAAACCCTGGTCGCGTCGGGGACGCCGTGAGTGTATTGCCAGATCGTCGTCTCCGGCTTGAGGAATGCGCGCAACGCCTGCCGGTTTTTGTCCGATGCATCCTGCCAATAAGCCCGGATCGGATTCCAGCCGTCGCTCAAGCCTTCCTCGTAGGCGTTGCCGTTCTGCGAGATGATCGCCGTGACACGCTTCGGATGTTTTGCAGCGATCCGAAAGCCCGTGGGCGCACCGTAGTCGAAGACATAGATCGCAAAGCGCTCCAGACCGATCACCTCGGTGAAGCGGTCGATGACCTCGGCAATATGATCGAAGGTGGTGGCGAACATGCCGCGCGCCAGCTTGTCCGACTGTCCGAAGCCCGGCAGATCGGGGGCCACGACGTGAAAGCGATCGGCGAGCAACGGGATGAGATCGCGGAACATGTGGCCGGCGCTCGGGAAGCCGTGCAGCAGCAGCAGCGTCGGCGCATCCGCACGCCCGGCTTCACGATAGAAGATTCTCCAGCCGTCGACGTCGGCGGTACGATAGTTGATGGCAACCATGAGCTTTCTCCTCCGTTGGGTAACTTTTTAAGATCTCGAAATCAGGTTACGTCCTGAATGCGCGGTCCATTTCGCCGCGGCGACCTCTACAGCATGAAACGCGGCCACGGAGCCGCCGAGTTTTGCCCAACCCCATCGCCAGGCCCATGATCCACGGGCGATCAGCATGCTTAGATCGTTCAAGGACATCAGTCCTCTCGGATCAGAGCGGCCTGCGTCAGTAACCTCTTTATTAGCTATAAGACGGTTACTCTTGTTGGACGTAACTTGTCAACAACAACAAAGCGGTTATCTACGGAACAACGTTCACTGTTGGGTGAAGGAATTGGGCAGCGCCCGGAACAGGAGCCTTCGATGAACCAACATCCTCCCGCGATCTTCGTCGGCGATGCGCCCGGTTTGGATTTCCTGAATTCAATCGCCACTCCGGTCGATACGCCCTTCGACTGGATCGATGATGGCGAGGGCCTGCTGAACTGGCTCGAGCAGGCGCAGCTCGTGCCTGCAGATGCGCTTGTCAGCATTCGCTCACAGGCGCTGCCCGGCGAACTGGACAAGGTTGCAGATCAGGCAAGGAGCCTGCGCGAGTGGTTCCGAGGTTTTGTGCGCAAGCACAAGGGCCGTCCCCTGACGGCAAAGACTCTCGCCGAACTCGAGCCGCTCAATCGCCTGCTGGAGCGGGATGATTCCTTCGACCGCATCGTGGCTGCGCCGAAGGGCGCACCGTCGCCTCTCCAGCGGCAGTCGATCCGCCGATGGCGCACGCCCGAAGCTCTTCTCGCTCCCATTGGAGAGGCACTGGCACAATTCGTCTGCGTGGAAGATTTTTCGAACGTGAAGGCCTGCGAAGGACCGGCCTGCACGCTGCTCTTCGCCGACCACACGCGCGGTCATCGGCGACGCTGGTGCAGCATGGCGATCTGCGGCAATCGCGCCAAACAGGCCGCGCACCGTCAGCGGATCAGGGCGCAGTAGGCCGCACGGAGACCGGCGCGCGCCGACTGGGGCTCCGCCTGAGGCATCCACACCTCGGAACCGCGATGGGATCAACTGCCCCCAAAATATACAAATTCTCAATGCATCGCCTAAAAAGATGCATTTTATATTTTCGTCATCTGTGCGACGATGTGGGGGTTTCGTGGCCATCCCAGCAAAAGGGGACCCCTAAAATGAAGTTCGCGCTTGCCAGCCTGACCGCCGCCGCGGCCGTCGCGGCAACCCTGGCCCTCGGCCAGCCCGCTCGTGCCGGCGACCTGATCGTCGCAACAGACACGGCCTTCGTTCCGTTCGAGTTCAAGGAGGGCGACAAGTATGTCGGCTTCGACATCGACCTGTGGGCCGCCATCGCCAAGGATATCGGCGTGACCTACACGCTGCAGCCGATGGACTTCAACGGCATCATCCCGGCGCTGCAGACCAAGCAGGTCGACGTCGGGCTGGCCGGCATCACCATCAAGGACGAGCGCAAGAAGGTCATCGACTTTTCGGACGGCTATTACGACAGCGGCTTCCTGCTGATGGTGCCGGTCAACAGCACGATCAAGGGCCCGGAAGACCTTCCCGGCAAGACGCTCGCCGTGAAGACCGGCACGTCGGCGACCGACTACGCCAAGGAGCACTTCAAGGGGACGGAGCTCCGCCTCTTCCCCAACAGCGACAACGCCTATCTCGAAGTCGCGACCGGACGCGCGGACGCCGCCATGCACGACACCCCCAACGTCCTCTACTACATCAAGACCAACGGTCAGGGGAAAGTGAAGACCGTAGGCCCGCAGATGATGGCCCAGCAATATGGCATGGCCTTCCCGAAGGGCAGCGAGCTCATCGCCAAGGTCAACGCCTCGCTGGTCAAGCTGAAGGGCGACGGCACCTACACCGCCATCTACAAGAAGTGGTTCGGCGCCGAGCCGCCGAAGAGCTGATCCACGTTCCGTGGCGCGCGCCGGCCTAGCCGGCGCGCCTTCCCGAGAGGAAAGCTCTCATGGATTTCGAGTGGTCGGTTATCTGGCAGGCCCTGCCTGAGCTCTTGAAAGGTGCCCGCCTCACCGTGCTGATCGCGCTGGCCGGGCTCGCCGGTGGCCTAGTGATCGGCTTCGCGGCCGGCCTGGCGCGCGCCTACGGCAATGCCGTCCTCAACGCCATAGCCTTCGCCTATGTCGAGCTCATACGCGGCACGCCGATCATCGTGCAGGTGATGTTCATCTATTTCGCGTTGCCGATCCTCGCGAATGTCCGCATTTACCCGCTCGCGGCGGCAATCATGGCCATCATCGTCAACGCCGGAGCCTATATCGCCGAGATCGTGCGCGGCTCGTTTCTCTCCGTCCATAAAGGATTGCGGGAAGCCGGTCTGGCGCTCGGCCTGCCGCTCTGGAAGGTGCTTCTCTACATCATCGGCCCGCTCGCCTTCCGCCGCATGATTCCGGCGCTCGGCAACCAGTTCATCGTCAGCCTGAAGGATACGTCGCTCTTCATCGTCATCGGTGTCGGCGAACTCACGCGGCAAGGCCAGGAAATCATGGCGGCCAACTTTCGCGCCGTCGAAATCTGGTCCGCCGTGGCGATGTTCTACCTGATCATGACCGGCGCGCTCACGCTTATCCTCAGGATGACCGAAAAGAGGATGCGCATCCTGTGAGCATCGTGGAGTTCAAGAAAGTCACCAAGCGGTTCGGCCAGGTCACGATCCTCAACGAGGTCGACCTGTCGATAGAGCCTGGCGAGAAGGTCGTGCTGATCGGTCCCTCCGGTTCCGGCAAGTCGACGCTGCTCCGCTGTATCAACGCGCTGGAGGAGATCAATGGCGGTGATCTCGTCGTCGACGGCATCAGCGTCAAGGCCGGCGGCCGCATGGTCCGCTTGATCCGCCAGGAAGCCGGCATGGTCTTCCAGCAATTCAACCTGTTTCCGCAAATGACGGCGCTCGAGAACGTCGCCTTTGGCCCGCGCCGCGTGCGCGGCGAGTCACGGCAGAATGCGCAAAAGCTGGCGCTGGAAATGCTCGCCAAGGTCGGCCTCGCCGACCGGGCTCACCACTATCCGAGCGAGCTTTCCGGCGGCCAGCAGCAACGTGTCGCGATCGCCCGCGCGCTTGCCGTCAAGCCGAAGCTGATGCTGTTCGACGAGCCCACGTCCGCACTCGATCCAGAACTGAGGCATGAAGTGCTGCGCGTCATGCAGGCGCTGGCCGAGGAAGGCATGACCATGATCGTGGTCACCCACGAGATGGCCTTCGCCCGCAAGGTCGGCACCAGGCTGATCTTCATGGAAGGTGGCAAGATCGCAGTCGACGGCGAGCCACGGGAGCTGCTGGCCAATCCGCAAAATCCTCGCTTGAAAGAGTTTCTGCAACATGTCGTCTGACGCCGGCCGCCGGCTTTCCTTCATCGATGTCGCAGGTTCACCATTTGATGTCGGAGCAGCTCTCGGGCGCTTCGGCCGAGCGGCCCTGCAGGACCATTTCCGTACCTCTGCTGCGTGGCGCGAACTCAGCACGCACCGCGGCAATCCCTTGATCGGCGAGATGGCGTCCATCGTTCGGGAACGGTTTCCAAGATACTGGGCTGAGCTGCAGGGCCTCGCTGTCGGGCTGGCGCTGCCTTTCGACGACGTTTTCCTGTGGAACTGCCGCGGCGATATCTGGGCGATGGCGCCGGATGGCTGCACGACCGTGCAATTGCCCGGCTCTCCCCATGTGATCGGCCACAACGAGGATGGCGATCCCGACTTTGCCGGCCACTGCGCCCTCGCCCATCTTGCATCCGAAGGAGGCACACCGTTCACCGCCTTTGTGTACCCAGGCTCGCTGCCGGGACACACATTTGCGGCCACGTCGAAGGGAGTGGTCCAGACCGTCAACAACATCAGGCCGCTGGCCGGCGGCGCCGGCACGCCGCGCATGGTGCTCGCCCGTGCGATCCTCGACGCACCTGATATCGACGGGGCGCTCACCGTGCTCAAATCCACGCCGCGCGCCGGCGCATTTCACCTGACTCTGGCGCAGGCCGGGGACGAGCGGCTTCTCAGCGTCGAGTTCACCGCCCGGGCCCTGTCGGTCGATCGGGTCGAGGCGCCGCGTGTCCATTCGAATCATCTGATCCATGCCGACACCGGGCGCATGTCGCAGATCGTCACCGGTTCTTCCGGCGTGCGACAACGGCGCGGCGAGATGCTGCTCGACCAAACGCACCAGTCGGAGCCGCAAGGCCGCGCGCTCGGCATATTGTGGGACGCAGCCGACGCGGAATTGCCGATCTACCGCACAGACCCGGCCGATAGCGACGTCGAGAACACGCTCGCAAGCGCCGTCTTCCGTGTCGGGGCTGACAAGGTCGAGTGGTCTGTCTACGATGGATCGCACGAAGCAGTTCGCTTCGATATGCGGGATGGGCTGGTGCCCTTCGCGGCGTGAACAGGATCAGGGCGATGCCAGAGGAAGCCGTCGCGGAGCCGCCGCGCACCATCGAGGATCTCAGGGCACTCGCGCTCTCGATCGGCCGTGACGAGGCAGGCTTCTCGCTCGGCGCCAAAGCGCATGATGTATTCGCAAAGCTGGTGGAAGCGCCGGAACAGTCGGCGGTACGCTCGATCTCGGAGCTTGCCGATCAGTTCGGCATCAATCCGTCGACGCTGACCCGACTGGCGAAGCGTCTCGGCTTCGAAGGCTTCAGCGATTTCCAGGCGGTCTTCCGCAAGGCCATCGCGAACGAGCAGCAATATTTTTATAGTCGCCAGGCCGGCCGGCTCATGGCCACGCCGTCCGTCGGCAATGCCGAAGTCGAGGCGTTCGCGCAGCTGGCGCGGGAAACGGCAGCGAATGTCGACGGATTCCTCGGACAGCTGGACGGAGCCGCTCTGCAAGGGGCTGTGAGGCTCCTGGCAAGCGCCCGCCGCATTCGCGTTCATGGCGTTCGCCAATTCCATTCGCTGGCGAGCTTTCTCACCTACTGCCTGGGAATGGTGCGCTCGGACGTCGCGCTTCTCGACGCGCCGCGCCTCGGCGTCGCCGAGGCATTGTCACAGCTCGACCCGGGCGACGTCGTCATCGTCGCCAGCTGCGCGCCTTATACGCGCAGCGTCGCGGAGGTCGGCCGGGTCGCGGCTTCGAACGGCCAGACGGTCATCGCGATTACGGATTCCCGGTCGTCACCGCTCGTTCCTCCCGCCAAGCATGCCTTTTTCATCCCCCACGCGAGCAGCTTCTATTCGAACAGCATGGGCGCCTATGTCGTCTTCTGTGAAGCGCTGCTCAACCTTGTTGCGAGGGAATTGGGTGACAAGGCGCTGAACTCCCTGGCGGGTCGCGAGCGGCTGATCGCGGAGATGAACATAGAGGTCGGCTGACCCGTGCGGCGGCCTGCTTATGGCAGCAACGCCACCCGCGCCACGCTGCTTTGGAATCGTCACCGTCGAACACCAGAGATCATGACCATCCGCCCGATCGTCCGCTATCCCGACCGCCGGCTTGCGATCCCGGCACGGCCCGTGACCGTGTTCGACGACGCGTTGCGAGAACTTGCACAGGATCTGCTCGAGACGATGCGCGCCGCGCCCGGCATCGGCATCACGGCCCCGCATATCGGCATCCCCTTGCGCGTCGTGGTGCTCGAGCTGGACGCAAAGGACGGCGCGCGGACCTACGTCAATCCGCAGATCGAATGGGCCTCGCCCGAGATGATCCTGCACCGCGAAGGCAGCGTCTCGATGCCCGGCGTCAACGACGAGGTCCAGCGCCACGCGCGCGTGCGGATCAGCTATCAGGATGTCGACGGCAACATGCAGACCGAGGAGTCGGAGGCCTTGCGCGCCGTCTGCCACCAGCACGAGATCGATCAGCTGGATGGGATGTTCTGGATTCAGCGGCTGTCGCGGCTGAAGCGGGAGCGGCTGATCAAGCGGTTTGAGAAGATGTTGCGGGGTTGAACAATCGAGTGAAATGACCGGCAAACTGCCAACCTGTAGTCAGAGCCATCAAGCGCGCGGTGGCAGATCGTCCGCAACCATCGGCGCTGCCATCAGCAGACGCCCGAAGCTCGGAACTCGCGACAGCCGCAGCCACTCGTCATAGCCCAACAATACGGCCTGTCTCTTGCCGCGCCGCGTAATCGCCACGGTGCCGCCTTGCGCCGCCTCGTCCACCAAGGCGGACAATCTGGTCTTTGCATCGCGCAGCTTGATCTCTCGCATCCTAGCACCTGATTTGATTGGAGCGACATAGACAGAAGCGTAACTCTTAGGTTGGGCAGACCGCAGCGATACCCATCAACTCCCCACCGCAATCACGATGGGTTTCGCTGCGCTCTACCCATCCTACGCGCTGGATTCAGCGGCTGTCGCGGCTGAAGCGGGAGAGGTTGGTGAAGAGGTTTGAGAAGATGTCGCGGGGGTGAAGACCTCAGCGGGCAGGCAGGGTTACGAACCTTGTCGGCTATCCGACATCTCGATCGTCTTGCTGGGGTCGCAATCCACCCCGCAAGCTAGCGACCAAATCCAGTAACAGAGTCTTCTCCGCAAGCAGATTAGGCATACTCTTCATAAAGAAGCTGTTTTCACTCCCATACCTCGAATAATCCTGCTCTTTGGACAGTATGATCCATTCAACGACTTCAAGGCCGGCGAGAGCGTATCCTATTTGATACCGCAATTTCGGAAGCCGACTGAAGCTGGTACTGCGGACTCGACTCCATCTCATTCCCTCCAGTTCATATATCTTCCCGTCGCCGTTCTCTTGAAGTGCATCTGAACTCGGATGAAAGCCTTCCTTCAGATGTTGGCGACGCATGGGCTGAGCGATTATTTTTGCAGCTGGCAGACGCGTCACTCGTGACCCGAAGCCGGAAGCAAACACTCCAGTCCCATTTACAAAGGTCGGCTTTCCATCTTTCGGAACTCCAAATCCGAGGCCAAAAGCCTTTGACAGGAGATAGTTGTTGCTGGCGTACACAATTACGAGATCTTTTATTCGCAGCGCGATCGCACTTGGCGTCGTCAAAAACCCTTCATTCAAGCATTCCCAAAGATCAAGAGACGAAGTCGTATCGGAGATCCGGAAGAAAAGCGCTAGCCGATCGAATGCACCGGTCCTCACATTTGGGAAAGAGAGATTGTCATATCCAAGTCGCGTTCTGTGCCCTTGAAGGGCAATCCCCATGTGAGCAGTGGATGACTTCACTTTATCTAGCCAGTCGAACACGGCATCAACCTGGCTCCACGTCAGTGTTTTTCCCTCAACAATAGCTTTGAGCGAATTGATGGTTGGGTTTTCGATTCGTCTTCCGAACTCAGTATTGCATTTGCGATGAGCGTCTAAACAAAGCTGCCTCCAAGTGGACTCCTTGCTTCCTACCACAAAAGACCTCGCGGACTTTTCCCCAACATCGCCGGCAAATCGATGGAGCCACTGAGGCAAAGGATGCTCTAGCGTAGAATCTCCGTCGGCAATTACGCCTCCGCACAAAACACAAGTTACTAACCGCGTGCTTTGTATATTCGGGCTGTCTTGCACATTCAGCCGACCACCTGCCCGAAACCGGCGCGGTATGAATGGAGCATCAACGCCGGCGGGCAAGGCCACTTCAACAAGCGGCTCGACACCAACTATTCCATCGCCACCAGCACTCATGAATCACGCCGCCGATGAATGCCGATTTCGCATCACATGATTTTCTGGCGGAGCGCGCAGGATAGGTGGAGCGAAGCGATACACGTCAATTCCTGACCGCAATCGCGATGGGTTTCGCTGCGCTCTACCCATCCTCCGCCCTGCCCTTGCGGCCCGCGACTCCGGTCGCGCAACCAAAGAAATACTTTGAGAACTCTACCTCGAGACCGTGGTCACGCAACATGCCTGCCACTTGGGCCGCAGTGCCGAAGTTGGTGCTGTAGGTGCCGATCATCGCAAAATCCTGCGCGCCGCGAAGGAAGATGCGCTCGATAAGCGGCAAAACCACCTTGAGATGGAGCAGGTACAGCGGCCGAAGCCACCATCCCTTGGGATCGGAAGCCTCTATCATGGAGAAGACGCCGCCGGGTTTGAGCACGCGTGCAATCAAGGCCGCCAGCCGGGCATGCTGCTCGGCATTGAATGTCTTCAGCCCGAAGGTGGAGATGACGAAGTCTGCGCTCTCCGACGGCAGATCGCTTGCCAGCACGTCGTCCTCGATGAATTCAATGCGGTGGGCACGGTGGGCGTGAAGCCGCTCCATGGCGCGACGGTGCATGCCGGAAGAAATATCCACGGCCGTGATCGCGCCGAGATCGTCGAAGCGCTTCAACAAATGCGGCCAGACCTCGCCGGTCCCCGCCATCAGATCATAGCCGCGGGCGCCGCCAGTCGTTGGCGCAGGCATTGCCGCCACGCATTGTTCGCGCCAGCGCTCAGTGAAGCCGAACGAGCAGATCAGGCTGAATGTAATGTAGCGATCAGAGCAACGATCAAACACGCCCTTGACGAAGCTCGGATCGTAGATGTCGCTGCCCATCTCGGCCGCCTGCACCCTACTCCCACTCAAACATATCGGACGACGTTTCGTCGTTGATTTGCATGCATAAATTTTGACGCCTGACGGACAAATGCCGACGGTATACCTGCCGCAATTTTTTGGTCTTGAATTCACAGAAAAAATTGCTTCTCGCGAAGCACTGGCAATTCCGCTACCTATCGGAGTCTATCGACAGGATGGCGCGCCGCGCGCGTAATCAAGACTGATGCAGCTCGCACTGTCCGATGCCGTCAGAGATCAGGAACACACCTTCGGTCGCGGCGCCGTTCCCCCTGGTGCGCGCCGGCCATACAGTTCGCTTCGCATTCAAAATGCCGCCCTCTCAGTCAGTTCGCTTCGTGACCCAAAGCCACCGTTAACGAAAGAGCGGAGCGTGTTCGCTCCGCTGGGCAATTCAGACCTTGACTCGTTCCGCGATGAGAGGCGCGTCGTCCACGTCGCTACCTAAATATCGAGTGGTACTCCCAATTTCTATGTTGCCGAACAAGAGCTCGGCGTTAACCACCGCTGACGGTTCCAGCCTGAGCGAAATCGCTTCGAAGTTTCTTAAATTTTGCTGGGTACCTCTTCCAGGCATGGTGACCTGGGGGAGGACATGAGTAAGCGGGCCAAACGTGGAAAGGCAGAGACGCACGCACTACCAATGGTCGCGAGAGTTGCAATTGGCGCCGTGGCCGTCGCCGCGCTGGGGTACAGTTTGCTGTCTCGCCCGGCGAGCGTGCAACCGATACGGAAGCCGTCCGCGCCCCAGGCCATGACATCGTCAACTCCAGTTTACGTGTCAACTCCAGTCCATGCATCAGCTCCGGCTCCGATTCTGGCCCCGGCGCCTCTGGCCGAACCGCCGAAAGCCGCTGATGGTCCCGGAGCATTTGTCCGGCAGGTGGTTGACTACGCCAGCCATCAGGCGCCGGGCACCGTGATCATCGATACCAAAAACACATTCCTTTATTTCGTTCTGAACGACGCGCAGGCGATGCGCTACGGCATCGGTGTCGGCCGCGAAGGTTTCACATGGTCCGGTGAGCAGACTGTGGCCCGTAAAGCAGAATGGCCGGATTGGCATCCGCCTGCGGAGATGGTCTCGCGTCAGCCTTATCTGCCGCGGTTTATGGCAGGTGGCCCCGGCAACCCGCTCGGCGCTCGGGCGATGTATCTAGGCGAGACCGAATATAGAATTCACGGCACCAACAAGCCCGATACGATCGGGAAGCGGGTTTCGTCCGGCTGTATCCGGCTGATCAATGAGGACGTCGTGGACCTTTATGAGCGGGTGAAAGTCGGAGCGAAAGTGATCGTGCTTCCGGCAACCGCTGTCCGTCGACCATCCCAGGGAGGAGCGTCACCCGACGCCGCTTTCCGATCGCCGGACCCGGCATCGCCGTCGAACCGGCCCTCGGCAACTAACGCGCAGATGCTGTCATCTGGACCGAAGATCGCCGAGGTCCAGTAACTCAATCCTCCGTCCCCTCGGTCTGCAACTGAGGACAAGGAGGCAATTCAAGTCGTCGCTTTTAAGTCAGCTTCTGGCCCGTTTGAGACATGCCAACCGGTTCTGAAGATGTCCGTTAATCGGGGTATACCCGAAGTGGCCGGGCCACGGTCAAAGAGACGCGACTAACCCTGAGCGGTCATTCGGCACGCGGCTCGTTCGATCATCCATCCGAACAGCATGTGAAGCGCTCAATCGGCCGGATCGCGCGCAATGGGCGCGTCGACGAAGACGCGGTACTGCTGCGACTTGGGCTTCGCCTTGTCATCCTCGTTGACGTATTCGATCGAGCTCTTTCCGAGGAGCGTGCGCGGCAGGATCAACACGCGGATGAAGCGGCTCGGCCGATCGGCAGCCGCCTGGGCGAATACCGGGGCCGTGCCGGACTCATACCAGGCGCCGCCCGGGCCATACGAAGTAGAGCGGCCGTCGGTGTCGATGCGGATGCCGCCCTCGATCAGGCAGCGGATACCGGGTCCCTGGTGGCGGTGCAGGTAGGCGCAGCCGCCGGGCGGGAAGGCGACGCTGTCGCCGCGCATCAGCAGCTCGCCTGCCCGCAGGGTATCGAGCCGCGTCGCGAGCTTGAGTTGCGAGCGGATGCCGACAGCGAGCAGCGGGGCATCGCCGGCGCCCTCCGGTGCGAGCTCGAAGCGCCAGACGGTGACTCCGCCGACTCCCGGCGCGAGCATCGCGTTGGCCTCGCCGTGCCAAGCCTCGCCGTCGCTCACCGCGCTGCCGCCGATGGTCGCCACGCCGTGCACGACGAAGATCGTGCGCGGCACCGGCGGCAGCCCCACCGCCTCGGCCAAGTTGGACAGCGTATCCTCGTAGAGCCGCAGCACCGGGGCCATGACCGTCTCGATTGCATATTGAAGCATGACCGTACTCCGGCCAGCCGTGGAGGCAAGAAGCAAACGAGCCAATTCAGCCCGAGTTCTATGTGTGCGGCGCCTGGCGAAGGGCGCGGTAGGGCTCGTATCGATCATCCAAGAAACTCGGCGACGATCCCACGAGCAACACGATCCGGCAGATCATGGCACCGTCTGACGAATACCAGTCTGCGCCGATCTGGCAATTTGCAGCCGGACGCGTTTTCGGCGTGACCAGTTTTGGTGCCGAAATGGCGCGCACGAAGAGATTAGAACTCCTGACTTCCAACGCAGTGACGGCTGCGTCATGCCGCTAGAGGGGATGTCGCCTATTGGGCCCATCGCGACACTTCGGTGCGAAGAGGAATTAATCGCGACCGGGGCATTGCGGACGTCGATCAACGCGCCCTCGTGTGTAGAACGTAGTCTCCGCAGCTGCCGCAGAATTTGAACTCCAGCACTTGAAGCCGATGCAGGGGGCGACCACAAAGGGGCCCCTGGGGAGCAAATAGGGGCCCGTAAGATGCCCGAGGTGCCCACCGCCTGCTCATGGATGCACCTGGGCGAGGCAGCAATGGGATTATGTGTTCTGGTATGAGCTGGAATAGCCCGATGACGCGTTGGGCTGGCTCTACGGCTCCCTCGAATGACCGCTACGGGTTGTCGTGGACCTAACGTTCAGTAAAACGTGTTACTAAACATAGCTTCTCAAGCTCGAAGTCGTTCTCGCTGCGCGCTGGGGCGGTGCGCTGTTGCTATCAGACGAATTTCCTGGAAGCCGTGGTCGCCTTGAACGTTCGTTGCCGTGAGGAGAGCGAACTAGTCCGCCCGCACATCGATCAAGATCACTGTCGCTAATCTGTCCATTATCTAGAGGTTGGAGGAAATTCCGAGCGGCTCCTCATTTTTTCGCGCCGCTGCTTCGCAACGATCGAATCACACCAAGCTTTGGTGATGTACTGCGGCGAGTGTCAGTACGCGCGCCAACATCAACAATTTTCATCGGTCTCCAAGAAAAGCCACTTGACGCCCTTTCGAATTTAGTATTTTGTTTATTGAAACAAAAAAACTAAACACGTTCGTCGAAACGATGCTTGGGTAGACCGTCCGGACCCGTTTCCGGAGCGGCCCGTCTAAGAAACCCAGGAGGAGACAACAATGCCCCACTGCTCCGAGAGTTTTGGTTCTGGCAGAACCGTCCGATGCGCAGTTTGTGATGGCAAGTTTGGTCTCGTCCGGTACTACTCGTGGCAAACCCCCCTTTGTTCCAAGAAGTGCGTCGATCGCTTCAGAACTCGCCGGGCAAGTGACTGCAATTGGCTGGGCGGGCTCCAAATCGCCTTATGCCGGGCGCGAGGCTTCACAATGTTGTCCCGTGGCCATTAGCGAGGGTGTTTCCGTCGAGCTTCTCCAACAGTGCCGTAGCGACCTTGCTCCGTGTTCCAGCTTGCGGGATGATGATCGTCGTACACAGGTCGCATCGGGGCGCCAAATTCCAGACCTTGGCGAGGTCAGCCGAAAGCTGGTCGCGTTCTTTCGCGGCTGACGTGCCCGCCTGATGGGCGCCTATGGGTCGGATGCTTAGCAGGCTCACTGAGCGCTACGCGATATTGGAACGCTCGATATTGGAACGCTCTTTGGGGACCATACCGGCCGCATGGCGAACACCGGGGCAGCAATTTATCTTTTGAAATTGCTTCCGCTTCGGCAGCATAGCGGACTTCATCGGAATTTCCGCCGTCTAGCTCAGTCGCGAATGCCCCAAAGGCGACCTCGGCTGGCTGACCGGTTCGCCTCACAATGCACATCTCCTTTGCCGAAGCTCAAGCTCCCCATTGAGGGCAGAGGTTGTTTAGTCTAGTCGTCACCAGGCGAATGTCCGTGCCGGTTTGACCGGCGTCGGCCTTTCAGCGATGCGCCACTAGCGCCCGCCGCGGCGATCGACCAGAACAGCGTTTAGAAGCATTGCCGTCAGGCCGCCATCTCAAGCGTGCCCAGCATGGGCGATCGAATGGGTTCAGGTCATCGGGCCTAAGCCACCTTTGCGATTACAAACCTTCTGCTTGGCGTTCGAGCATTAATCGAGGTCCCTTCCCCGCTACGAGTATCTCACGCGGACGTAGGAACCCGGTGCGTTCTCGATAATCGGCAGCCCACCGCTGCCGGGTTCGCGAGCCGGAACGCGGCCTTCGTCAAATAACGTGACCCATTCCTCCCAAAGCGACCACCACGACCCTTGACGAGGCGCAGCATCGGCAAACCATTCGTCCGGAGTGCGCGGCAAATTGTCGTTCACCCAGTGGCCGTATTTGGTGCCTGGTGGGCTGATAACGCCAGCCATATGGCCCGCATCGGATAAAACGAACTTAACCGGCCCCGAGTACAAGCGTGTCGCCGCATAGGTCGATTTCCACGGTGCGATGTGGTCTTCGCGCGTAGCCAGAATAAAACTCGGAGTCCTGACTTTCGACAGATCTATCGGCGTATCCGCCAGCGTGATACCGTCGGGTTTTGCCAGTAGATTATCGTGATACATCTTACGCAAGTAGAATGAATGCATCGCCGCGGGCATGCGCGTCGAATCGGAGTTCCAAAACAAAAGGTCAACGGGCACTTGCTCTTTGCCGAGCAGATAATTGCTGACGACAAACGACCAGATCAGGTCATTGGCGCGCAACATATTGAACGTCGTCGCCATGTGATGCGCTTCCAGATATCCACGCTCGAGCATCCGTCTTTCGAGAGATGCCAATTGCTCTTCGTCTATGAAGACAGCCATATCTCCAACCTCGGTAAAATCGACAAGCGTCGCGAAATAGGTGGCGCTTGTAATCCGGTCCTCGCTCTTCGCGGCCAAATAGGCCAGCGTTGAGGCAAGCAATGTTCCGCCGAGGCAATAGCCAATCGCGTTGACGCTATGCTCTCCGGTCGCACGCTCGATAGCGTCGAGGGCCGCCAAGGGACCCTGGAGCATGTAGTTTTCAAAGCCTTTGTCAGCGAGCTTCTCGTCGGGATTTACCCAGGAGATGACGAGGACAGTATGTCCCTGATCGACGGCCCATTTTATGAAAGAGTTCTTCGGCTGCAGATCGAGAACATAGAACTTGTTGATCCATGGGGGTACGATGAGGAGTGGCCGCCTGCGAACTTCTTTTGTCGACGGAGCATATTGGATTAATTGCATGAGCTCGTTTTGGTAGACGATTTTTCCGTGAGTCGTTGCGATGTTTTCGCCGAGGCGGAAAGCCTTCATGTCGGTCATCGTAATCGCAAGACGGCCATTGCCACGCTCCAGATCGGAAAGAAGGTTCTCCAAACCACGCAGTAGGTTCTGTCCGCCTGATGCCAGCGTTGCGTTGAGGACCTCTGGATTGGTGGCGACGAAATTGGAAGGCGACAAGGCATCAATGAACTGGCGGGCATAGAAGTCGACCTTGCGAGCAGCGGCCTCGTCCATGCCTTTGACTTCGCGGATTGCAGAAAGAACCGACGCTGCCGCAACGAGATAACTGTCTTTCACAAAATTAAAGACAGCATTCTCGCTCCACTCCGGATGCTTGAACCGCTTATCTTTTGGGATATCGGCCTCGCGTGCACGCAGCATGAGCATGCGTTCCGCGGTTTTCTGCCAGATGCCTAGCATGTTGTGGAACAGGGCGATCTGGGCGCTGGCGACTACCACCGGATCGGACATCATCCTCGTCATCAGCTCGAAAAACTCAAGACCAAGCGGTGACCTTTCGCCCATGCCGAACCTGATCGCGTCCGGCTCATGAGACACGAAGTGCCGCATCAGTATTTGGCTTTGTTTTGAGATGTTATGCAGCTGCGCTGCAAGGGCAATCGGATCCCAGATGGGCTGCACCCGGTTGTCGGCCATAGGTCTCTCCATGCTGAAAGGCCGCACCAGCGCCGCTCAGTCACTTCGAAAAACAATAAATACGGCACCAGGGAAACACTAACTCGATACCAGATGTTCGGTTTCTAATAAGTAGAGGTAAACCTTTGGCGATGCTTTTGATCAGAAGGCACGGCGGAGGTAACCCGCCTGGATCGTCTCAAATGGGAGGCGAGCGGAGCTTCCGCCGCTATACGGCGGACGTCGCGTCAACTGGGGTCGCGTCGCAGGCATTTACGACAAGTTCGACGGCGAGTTCACGTCGCGCTCGCAGTCCTACTGCCAGCACAGGGCCCGTGCTTTATCAATGGTGAGACGTCTGTTATTGGGCCCGTATGGGACATGCCAACCGGACGGAAACTGTCCGCTTGTCGAGGTAAACGGGAAGTGGCTCGCCTGCGGTCAAAATGGCGTCTTGACCCCAACCGGACGTTGGGCGCCCCAAGACGGGAACTGTGGTATCCTCCGTCAACGCGATGGGACGGTTCAATGAAAGCGGCTGCCCCTCGAACGGCATTTGCTGCGCGTCCTCGTGTCCTCGCCGGGCTGCGGCACAGCACAAGATGGCCTGGCGTCCCACCTCTTAGGCGCTACTCGGCCCGCGCCGACGACGCGCTGATCTGGGACCTGCGAGATGGCTGGGGCGGCGCGATTCCCGAGTATCTTGATTTGTTCAACACGCGAGCGCCGACAGGTCACTGATCGCAATAGCGCCAGCGAGCTCGAGAACGTGAAGTGGCGCAAGCCTGTCGCCATGCTGGTCAACGGTGGAACCCGCAGCGGCAAGGAGATCCTTGCCTATGGCTTCAAGAAATATGGGCTTGGCGAGGTCATCGGTAGCCGGACCGAGGGAGCTGTCCTCGCTGCGACGGCATTTCTCATTGACGGCGGCTTGCTGTTGCTCGCGGTCGGGCACGTGCAGGTCGACGGCGAGCGGCTGGAAGGCGATGGCGTCGCCCCCACGATCGAGGTCCAAGCTGACCCGGCCTCTATGGGTCTAGGTGATCCTCAACTCAATCGTGCAATCGCAGTCCTATCCGTGGCCTGATCCTCGGGAGGCAACCCTGCCAGCTCTGCCCCTGATCCGCGAGGACCGGACGCCACAAGTGAAATGCTGCGTTTCTTGCTAGAGCATTTCGCTCCCACGGCAGCCAGGCAAGAGTTAGTCCGCTCATGGCCCCTGTGAGACGTTCCGGGCCGGCCGAATGTTCAGCTTGCGCCCGCCAAGAGCTGCCATATGAGAATGGCCTGCCCGGTTCGCCATACAGGTCATTGCCAAGGTAAGCACGGGTCGGACGAACGATCGTGATCTACCACGCCTGATGTCGAACAACACGCCGGGCAGTGCTAACATGGAGGGCTAATCGCTCGGCATTTTGATTCCGATCTGCACCGCGATCGGAGGAATCTATCGGCCTCAGTCGCAAGCCGTTAGCCTTCAAAGGCGACTAGAGGTTGTAAGTCAATGTTCACCTGAAACACGGGGGTTTGAGAATGAAGACGATCTTGGTCCCGATCCAAAACATTGCGCTCATGACGTCCGTACTCGAGGCCGCTGCACGTCTTGCGGAACGTACCGGCGCCTACATCGAAGGCTTTCCGCTCCGGTTCGGCATCCCTCAATATTTAGTCGCAGAATTGGCTACCGGCATCTCTTTGGATTCTTACCATGCGAAGAGCCAAGAAGAATTGGCCGAAATGCACCGTTTGTTCGAAGCGTTCATGCTGAAGCACGATATTCCTCCAGTCACTGCAGGCTCGAGCCGACCATGCTTCGGCTGGTTGGAAACCGCGCCTGAGGGTGAAGACTTCGTTGGAAGTTATGGGTGTGCTTTCGACGTCATTGTGATGCCACGATCCGACGTTGATGCTGCCGGCCCTCACCGGCGCGCCATTGAGTCCGCACTGTTTGAGAGCGGCAGACCCCTCCTACTGGCGCCACTAGATGCGCCAGAAAGCATCGCGACAAACATTGTGATCCACTGGAACGGTAGTACCGAGCAGGCCCGGGTCAACGCTTTTGCTATGCCGCTTCTTCGTCTGGCAGAAAGGGTAACGGTGCTAACCGTGATTGGCGGACAAGAGGTACCAGGCCCATCTGCCGATCAGATAGTCCGGCAAATGCTGTACAACGACGTTGCGGCCAAGCTAGTGAGCGTTGAACTGGAAGACCGCGACACTGGTGAGGCGGTCCTTGATGCGGCCAGAGCACAAGGCTGCGATCTGCTGATAAAAGGCGCCTTTACCCGCAATAGACTGCGGCAAATGATATTCGGTGGCGCGACCAGCTATATCATGGAGCACGCGGATTTGCCCGTCCTAATGGCGCATTAGAACCGCGCTTATAATTCGCACGCTATGCGGCGCGACTGGGCGTAGAATTGCTTTCTACCTCAGCTTGCCCAACGCAGGAGTGCGCCTTCCTCGCCCTGTCAGCCGCGGCAATTCCTTAGGGCCTTTGGCTTTATCTCTGACCGATAAGAGATCCATCCCTGACTAGGTCCGGTTTGCGCCACGAGCTGCCCTCCACGAGGTCGCATGTTTGACACATCTCCTGGAAGGAGACCCTAGTCCAGTGATGGCCCGATATGCTTTGATGCAAGGAGCCGGAAACGCGCAGGTGGCCTCATGTACATGGTCATTCGAAAGTACACCAAGGTTCGTTCGGTCGCGGATGCTGCTCGCCGCGCGAAAAGTGGCATCGGTCAGATCCTAAGGGAATCGCACGGCTTCAGATCTTATTATGTATTGGACGGGGGCGAAGGCGTCGGCGTTGCTGTGATGATATTCGACGACCGAGAAAGCGCCATCGCGGCGAACGATAGAGTACTGGCATTTGTTCAAGCAAGCTTGCATGACCTTGATCTTGGAGACCCCGAAATTCTCGCCGGGGAAGTTCTGGTGGATATAGAGTCGGATGCGTCATCGTTCGTGAAGGCTCATCCAGCGCGTGAACTCTAGGTCGTCACACAGTCCATGGACGACACGACCGCCACCTCACGCCACGTCGCATCGCGAGAAACCACGGACCTCACCTCGCTTGGGCTCGCAACCGCTGCAGCAGCGGTTCGTACCGTCAACGGTCAGGAAAACCGTGGCTCGTTTTTGGAAGCATGGCTCGCAACGCTCCTCGGACTACTACGTCCTTGACTGGAGAAGCGGATAGAAAGGACCGCGGAGTAAAGCAAAACGGAGCAATCGTCGCGGAATGCCCCGTCGCTGCCGACAAAGATCGCTTCGGAGATCGCCGGCTACCGCACGACGCTTGGCATTCCGTTGCTTCGACGGTTCAGTTTGGGCTCGACGGGACGCGACCTGCGGCAGTTCGAGCGTTACTCCTTCGCCGGCAGCGTGCGCAGATAGGCGACCACGGCATCAAGATCATCTGGGCTTATCGTGGCGTAGTAGTGGAAGCCCATCGGTGGCTTGAGACGGCTACCGTCGCGGCTGATGCCTTGGGTGATTGCGCGCTTGATTTCGGCGTCTGTCCATTCGCCGATACCCTTGCTTTTGCTCTGGGTGATGTCGCGTGAAACCGAGACGCCCCAGGGGCCGCGGAACTCGTAGCCACCCGCGCCGAGCTTGTCGGCGAACTCGCGCCCTCCCGGTCCCATCGGTGTATGGCACGCCATACAATGCGCGATGGTAGCAAGATAGAAACCCTTCACCACTTTGTCGTTCATCATCGATTCCGTGAACGCCTTTTCGCCCCCGGGCAGGACGGTCTCGATTTGCGCGGTCCTGTAGATCGGATCAGGCACTCTGTTGTTGATTGGTTTGATTGTACGTAAGTATGCGACGACCGCGTCGAGATCATGTTCGGTCATGATGTGGTAGAAGCCGGTCGGCATGATCATGGCGATATGCCATCCCTTCGGCGTTTCGCCAGTGCGAATGAGCTTCTTGATGTCGGCGTCGCTCCAGTTTCCGATGCCGGTCTCTTTATCTTGCGTGATGTTCGAGGCAGTTACCTTGAACGGCGGCTCGTCAAAGGACGCGCCGCCGGAGAAAGCCTTTTCCAAGATGTCACCATCTGGGCCCTTTGGCGTGTGGCAATTGCCACAGGCTAGAAAACCGTTGACCAAATAATCGCCTCGCTTAACCAGATCGGACTGGGCACGGGCGACACCGAGCGTGGTGGCAATAGCGATGACCGAGGTCATAAAGAGCTTGAGCATACCAAACTTCTCCCAATTGTTTTTCGGCGACTAAATTCAGTTCTTACTATGCGTGCGCAACTTCTGCCCTCGGCCAACCCGCGCCAACTCTAAGGAGAAATCGCCGCATCGGCGCCCTGGGCATTGGGGCAACAGAAGCCAGCTCTAGGGTACCCTCGTAGGAGTTGGGCCTAGAGCCTCGGCGGCCAAAGCGGGCATGCCCCTCCACAGCCGAGACAAAACTCGCAGGCGAGAATGTCAATTTGATCAAACGAGGTAGACCTTCCTGAGTAGGTCAATCACAAGTATTGCTCGCTGTGCATTTGGCGCCAGTTGATCGATCCCTGACTCTCGGTTGATGCTGGGCGTGGGCAGCTACGCGGTTGATTGGGAAAAGAACCAGAGAGCGTGCGAAGTCCGAGTCGGGTCATGAGTGTCGTGTTCTGCAAAAGACGGCTGCCTACCAACTTCCGCTATGCCCCGTTAGCGACCTACTTGGTGTCGCGATGCAATATGTCGCGACGGGCCAATAGGCGACATACCGATGTTATTCAATCGCCTCTCGAGTCCCCCTCACGGTATTAGGTAAGGCCCAACCTGAAAACGTGTACTTTCAGCAGCTCGATAGGTCGCAGACTTCCAATACCCTCAATGATTTTTCCAAAACACAGCTAGAAAACTCACTACTGCCAACGCAGTCATCGATCGCTTTGTTAGTTTGATCTGTCATACAGTTTGAGTATTGGTGTCCGTTGTCTTCCCCGAATTTCTGCCGAAATTTAGCGAGGCAGGATTTGCTCGCTCTTCCAGTCTGCGCGATCCACTTGTTACGATCGATAGGCTCCGCCTGAGCAAGAAGCGTCGACCCAAGCAACACCGCGATGACCAAAGCATATCGCACGTTCTTATCTCCGCCGGTTAAATCGGACGATACATGAAAACGCTGTTACGGTACTCTATTGAGGCGCGCCCTAGACTGCTCCGAACCGCAGCGCACCCATACCCGCCTAGTTTCTCGCGCAGGTGGCCGGAGTCCGTTGTGGGTCAAAATGCGAAGAACTCCAGTGTGAGCAAATCGAGTCCGCTATACCCGCGTGTCCGGACCTCGACGAGGCGCGCGGCCACTTCGCAGAAGGGCCAGAAGCAGCCCTTCCGGCAAGCGTCGTGCGTCCTGTCTGTCGATCGCGCAGAGCGGGGTTCATACGGTCGGCTGCCAAATTCCTTTAACCTGAAAAGCCTCGTCAGGGCCGGGCCAAGGTGGCATTGTGACGCCGATGGCTTCGAGCGCCTCATCGCCGTCGTTTCTGAACTGAAATTGTGTGCCTGTCGGAACGGTGATCGACACTCCGGGGAATACGTCCACAATCTGCCCTTCACCTTCGCTGTTACCAGGGCGGCGCCACATGCGACCTCTTCCGCGTATGAAGTACCAAATCTCCTCGATCGTCTTGTGAGCAACGGCTTTCGATACATTGCGAGGGCCTAATGCGAAGTGTGCCATGCCGCCTCGTGTCATCTCCGGCAGCAACCGAACTTCCGATCCATCGGGCGCTATGTCGTCGTACTTCGAGCCAAGCACTTTGGTAATCTCCATGTTCACCTCACTCGTTGCGGCTACGCCCTCAAGCGTGAACAGCATGTCGAGATCGCTAGTGCTTTCTTTCCGCAACTTAATCAGGGGCTGATACTCAGGTGAATTGTACCAAGCGTCCAGCGATTGCTTATCGGGAAACTCGATGATGACAACGCGCTCCGGCTCCCAATGGCCGCCTTCGGGGAGTTGATGTGCGCTGCCCTTCGTCAGATACCGCCCGCCGTATTTTTCGATCATCGGTCCAACCTTGACCCGGTACTCCTCAAACACAGCGGGCTCGGTGATGATGTGCTCAGCAATCAAGTAAGCCTTCGGCATGACCGCTCTCCCGCATAGCCCGGCCAGAAGCCTATCACGGGATCGGCCGATCGGCAGTGGGGCATTTCTAGGGGTACTGTAAGTCCCGGCATCAATCTCGGCGTCGAGCTCGATTATGTGGCTTACGACGGCAAGCCGCTTCGCATTCGCTTTCAGTTCACGGAGACTGGATAAATAGCAGCGTCGGCCTATAGACGTAGTCGGAAAGTGGCCTAGCGTCCCATAGTGCTCGCCGAGTGCCGAGTTCTGCTATCGGTCAAGATGCGAAGAACTCAACGTGAGCAAATCAAGTCTGCTATACCCCACAGACCGGACATCAACGAGGCGCGCGGCCACTTCGCTGATGGCCAACAGGCGACATCCGAAGCGGGGCGAATGCGGCTCTAGCCACAGCAGCCTCCCTTGCCGTGTTCTTGTATTGGCGGACATGGCACTGACCCGTATGAGCAGAACACGCAGCAGTCACCGGGCTTCGGCTTTAACCGTGTTCCGCAAGCCGGGCAGTCATAGAAGAACTGGCAGGCGTCGGTTGGCATGATCTCTGTGGCCTGATGACCGCATTTGGGGCAGGTCAGTATCGATTGCAATTGCATTTGCGCCTTGTAAGCGAAAAGGGCCAAGGACTGATGCTGGGGCCGTTCCGAAAGATAAACACCGACACCGACCCGAACTTCCGGTGAGGGTCAAATGTTGGTCTGTGCCTCAAAGCAGACGCAGGGTATTTGTGAGTAGAGGCCCTAGTCGAGGCAGAGCCGCAGCGCCGCCGGCTTTAAGTACGGGATGCTGGCTTGCTTCCGACTACGATGCCTCTCTGTGACTCAGCGGAGTCCATGGGTAAGTATGTGTGGGGTCAAGGCTACCTCCCTTGCTCGTGGAGGGAAGGACTCCCGCCAGACTCCCGAAGGCGCGGGAGGGGCTGCTGCCGATCCGGCCCGTGGCGACGTTCGGGCATCTGCTGCAAAGGTTCTGACGTGATGATCTCCTCCCATGCGTGGCGAACCCCAAAAGGTCCATAGGAACCACGCGACGTCGCGTTTTGTCTCGCGGCACCCTTGCATTGGCGGATGGAGGTCAAGGGGCTTGCATAGCAAAACGCGTGTGCCCGCTGACTTCCGTTTCCAGAGCATAGCGGACATCACCGGAATTTCCGCTCGGCCAGCACAGTCGCGATTGACCCTGGCTGTGTGAAAACGCGAAGGATCAAAGCACGGCGAGAACTACATTCTTCAATTCGCTTCTTAAGTTGAGTGCGCTTTCGAGTTTGAGTGCTAGGACAGTCTTGGACGCATAACTTCTTCTATCACCACCAAGCGCCTCGGCGTTTTCGCACAGCCAAGACCCATACCGGAACTCACCTGAAGATCAGAAGCGAGGTGAAGAGAACTCGACGGCCGGCACAACTAATTGTGGAGCCACGTTCAATGCTCGAAGCAGAAAGTGATTTGCTGAGCTATTCTTGTCGGGTCGTAGGAGTACGCAATGTCGAAAGCAATTGCTGTCTTGGGTGCGTCCCGTGCGCCCATCACTCGGGATGAACCGGCGTTTAGGTCGTCCTTGGCTGGTCCTGTTGTGCGTCAACTGCGATCGACAGCTGGTCGTGAGGTTCGTCCAGTTCTTGCGGTTCGCGCCAAAGCAAGTAGGCGAACCAAAGGAGCCCCGGCGTCCATGCCAGCATCGCCCCAAAACACATCGCTTGTAAGGTCGACATGATGACTTACGGGCCGTCCCCGCCCTTTGCCGAAATGGGTTAAGTACCCTGAATCGTATTTGGTCCGATCACGGCGTAATCGTGACGGGGCATGTCGCGGCACGGCACTTTGTGTGGAAAATTTCGGCGGTGTGGAAAAGATTCGCGGCGCCGAAGCAGCACACCGCCCGGTGACCGGCCCCGGTGACCGGGCGGTCAAGACCACCTTCCGCGACATGCGCGACATGGGCTACCACGGCGTCCCGGTCTATTTCGCCGCACCACGAAGAACCGCAGTCATCCAGCGATGGAGCTGGAGTTGTAAAAGGAAAAACCCGCCGGCATTGGCGCCGACGGGATTTCATGTCCGGTCGCGGTAAGGAAGGGGCTTGGGCACGGAATCCCCCGCGACCTCGTCAGCATGCTCCTCAATCGTTGATGAACTATTGCCGGCTTAAGCGGACGAAGCAACTGTTGTACAAATTCCACGCGCTTATTCAAGATGGACGTTTCGCTTACGGCATACTGGATTTCAAATTATTGGGCGTGGAGGCAGTTCAAATGCGGCGGCGCAATTTCATCAGAGGCGTGGGCTACACCACAATTGCGTGGCCGTTGATCGCGATGGCAGAACAATCATCTAGCAAGGTTTGGCGCATTGCACACATATATCCGGGAAAGTTGGATAATCCCCCGGACCGTGCCATGTACGATGCCTTTCGTGGGGGACTGCGAGAGCTCGGTTATATCGAAGGCAAGAACCTCATAATCGATCAGCGAAGCGCCGACGGGAAGCTTGAACGACTGCCTTCGTTCTTAACCGAGCTGATTGCTCTCCATCCCGATGTTATTGTTGCGATCACAACTCCTGCCATAGCGGCCGCCCAGAAGGCAACATCAACGATCCCCATCATCATGGCTCCGGCAACCGATCCAATCGGTTCTGGCTTCGTAAAGAGCCTTGCTCGGCCCGGAGGAGACATTACGGGCACGGCTAATATGGTTGGCGACGCCATCGGAAAGGGCGTTGAACTTCTCCACACTCTCCTGCCGTCCGCGCGACGTATTGCTGTGCTCATGTCCAACAATCCAACTCATCCGCAGCAATGTGAATTGGCCGAAACATCCATCAAAAGTTTGGGACTTGCGGCCGTTCGCGTCGTCGCACCTACTCCTGGTGATCTTGACCAGGCTTTTGAAACGATCAAGCAGGAGAACTGTGATGCCCTATTTGTACTTGCAGATGTGACACGGCCGACGATTGTAACGTGCCGCAAGATCAAGGATACCAGCAATCTACCAGTCAGGCCCTTACGTACCCTTGGGCGGACTAGCCAGCTACCACCCCAAGCTAGAGGCGATCTATGTTAAGGTGGCGCAATACTGCGATAGGGTTTTCAAGGGAGCGGACCCGGCTGAACTCCCCGTCGAGCAGCCGGTCATTTTCGAGCTGGCGGTAAACCTCAAAACTGCCGCCTCGCTTGGCCTAACTTTTCCGGACAGTATTATGGTTCGGGCTGACAAGGTCATCGAATGAAGTCACGATGACTTCCCGGTTTTGGCCCTTCTGCGACTTCGTCCGATGTCCGCTTTTCGGCCGCTGTTGGAGGTTGAGCGGACATCGGTCGGCCAGACGCTTGATGAGCACACGCCCTAGTCGGTCACGGTGTCCTGTGGCGTCTCCGGCGTCTTCTGCGGGCCATTGACCTGCCACTGAGTATTTCCTCCAGAAGGAGTTAGAGTCCGGCCAGAAGAAGGACGGACAGATGAAGCGAGCAAGGTTCACGGAAGAGCAGATTATCGCGGTATTGAAGGAGCATGAGGCTGGGGCGAAGACGGCTGACCTGGCTCGCAAGCATGGGATCTCCGAAGCGACGATCTACAATTGGAAGGCCAAATTCGGTGGCATGGATGTTTCCGAGGCGAAGCGGCTGAGGGCCCTGGAAGAGGAGAACGCGAAGCTGAAGAAGCTTCTGGCTGAGCAGATGCTCGACGCGGCCGCCCTTCGCGAGCTGCTTTCAAAAAAATGGTAGGGCCCGCCGCCAAGCGCGCTGCGGTCGCGAGCCGTCATGAGCCTGTCGGAACGGCGGGCCTGCTCGATCGTGGGCGCGGATCGGAAGTTGATCCGTTATCGCTCCAGTCGCCCTGCGGACGGGGCTCTGCGCGGCCGGTTGCGCGATCTCGCCAACGAGCGGCGGCGGTTCGGCTACCGCCGGCTATTCGTCCTGCTGCGACGGGAGGGAGAGCCCTCGGGGATCAATCGGATCTACCGGCTTTATCGCGAGGAAGGGCTCACCGTCCGCAAGCGGCGGGCTCGCCGCAAAGCTGTGGGGACCCGTGCCCCGATCCTGATCGAGGCGAGGCCCAACGCGCGCTGGTCGCTGGACTTCGTCCACGACCAGTTCGCCAACGGCCGGCGCTTCCGCATTCTCAACATCGTCGACGACGTCACTAAGGAATGCCTGGGCGCCATTCCGGAGACGTCGATCTCAGGACGGCGCGTCGCCCGCGAACTGACGGCAATTGTCGAGCGACGCGGCAAGCCAGGAATGATCGTGTCCGACCATGGCACCGAATTCACCTGCAACGCCATGCTCGCCTGGAGCAAGGACACGGTCATCGATTGGCACTTTATCGCGCCGGGAAAGCCGATGCAGAACGGCTTCATCGAGAGTTTTAATGGCCGGATGCGCGATGAACTGCTCAACGAGACCCTGTTCTTCGATCTGGATGACGCCCGCGCCAAGATCACCAGCTGGGTCGCCGACTACAATATCCGGCGGCCTCACTCGTCGCTGAAATACCTGACCCCCGCGGCCTATGCCGCCCACCTCACCGCAACGGACGATCGGCTGCGCAACCCCGACCAGCTCCGCCGATCGTCCGTTGCTCCACCCGCGCCACTTGGCGTACAAAACCCCGAGACTCTAACCGCTGCTGGATGAAAATTCAGTGGCAGGTCACCATGCCCATTCATTTCAAAACATTAATGCGACGGCCAGCGTCATGTAATGCTGGAGTTTGCATCAAGACATCATAAAGGCGCTTGGCATGAGCCTGAGTTTGTGAAAGCGACTGCAACGGGGCCCAGACCAGCCTCAATTGACACGAGGACGCCCGCGTGGGCTCTGTGAAGGAAAAAGCGTTGCGCGCGCGTGCACGCAAACTCGGTTACGCTATCCATAAGTCACGATCACGTTCGATCCACGAGGACAATCTCGGCAGATACGCGCTCGTCAAGGAGGATAGCAATCTCGTCGTGCTTGGCGAGCGCTTTGATGCATCGCTTGAAGAGATTGCTGAATACCTGGATTGAGACTACGGCCGGATGCGACGGATAGACGACCATGTAGCACCGGTTCGCTCAGCGCAGTCCTTGGCGAGGCTGGTGTAACCTTACGAAGAAGAAATTGGACCTCTCAGGCTTCGGTGGCTAATGAGCCAAGCGTCGGTGAGGGCTGTGATACCCTCGCCGAGGACGTAGAGTAACAGGTAAACTTGGCCCTCCCACCTTCCAAAATGGGTGCGGAGGGCCTTCTTTGACGAGCCGTGCTGAAGAAGCGAAGACCCGGCTGGCTGCTCGTAGTGTCGCTTGCATGGCGGCGCTCATCTTGTGCGCTGGGCGCTGCTTCTGCTTACGCCGCAACATCGCATTCGGTACTTCCGATAATGGCCCTTCGCGACGTATTGCAACGCCACACGTCCCCGGTCGCTCTCGGGCGATAGCGGAAATCGAGAGGCCGCGTCTATCGCGAAGGGTCACGCTCATGACCCTTGGCAGACAACAAGCTACTGATCAACGACCGGCAATTTGAGGCCGTCCTGGCCATTACATTGTGCTATACCAATTTGCGCCGGCACGACCCTGTCTTCAGCCCGGAAACGTTGCACCATGACCGATTATCCTAATCCGGCATGGACCGACGAAGGCCGCTTCCGCGGCTCCCTCGACGATGTGATTATCATCCCGCTTGTTTGTGTTGCACTCGTTGCAAACAAAATCCTGCATTTCATTATTTCCATCTTGATGCGGCTGCTCGACTACGCCTTCCCATTCGCAGTGCGGATTGTCTGGTTTCCGCTCTTTGCGGCCAAGCTTCTTGGTAATGTCGTCGTTGCTCTAATAAGCAGCGCTTTCCGCTTCCTTCCCCTTTCCGAGGCAAAACGCCGACAGTGGCGCATGCGGATCCGCCGAAATTGGTCGTGGTTACGGCGGAGGATCAGCTATCGGGCGTTCGAACAAGCCGTGCATGATGCCTTTGAAAGCAGCATGGCATGGGTGTTCAGAGAATGCCGGCACCTCACGCCGAACACCGCATTGCTCGTGATACTGGGCGCGGTGCTTTGGCTTCCGATCTCTCTCGCGGCTGCAACGGTGATGCACGCGGTGCTGATTGCCAATGTCGCGTCTTGGCCTGCTTGGACGCAACTCTTGCATCCGGTTGCAACGATCATCGCCAAGAGCAAGCTTTTGGTGGTGCCGGTGTACCCGGCAGCCTGGCCACAAGCCAAGAGACATCCGTTCGTTCAGCTCGTATTCAGGATCTGTCGAGCCATCCAGCGCGTGCATGCGATCAGGAAGATTAGCTTTCGCTATCGGCAGGCGGAGGTTGCCAGCATCGCGGCGGTTGAAAGGCTCGAGCGCACCGCCGGCCTCGCATCGGCGGTATTGTGGCTGCGCAAGGCGCATGTCACCGAACACTTCGGCGTCGAGAAGCGTACTCGGAAATTGCGTTCGTTCTTCTCACGATGGTCTATCAAGTTCTCAGCCGAGTACTACGAAGCGAAGGAGCGGCAAGCCTCGGGCGTCCCATCATCATACGACAACAGCAAGCTGCGACCGCCGAGATGATGTCTGGTATTGGCCCTCATGCGAAGTCCGGTGTGGCTCTCAAATCGTCTGCTTATCGGTGAACACCGGAAGAAGCCGACTGACTTTCAGAACGACGCTTTTGACCCTGGCTGTGTAAAAACGCGAAGGATCGAAACACGGCTAGAATTACATTCTTCAATTCGCCGTCTAAGCTGAAGGCGGTTGCGAGCCTGAGCGCTAGAACGGTTCTGGACGAATAACTTCTTCTATCGAGCTGAAGCGTCTTGGAGTTTTCACACAGCCAAGACCCGGAGCCGACTTCCCGGATTTCCTACTCGGTTCTTGACTCCGATCCCTACCCCTGTCATGTTGCGATGCACAAAGTATTTGCGACGCAATATAGGGGTGCGCCTATGCGCGATTTACGCGAGGTTCTTGCCCCTCTTCAAGAATTTCGAAGCAAATTCGAAGGTCTTCTTGCAGCGGCCCGAAAGAAGGCGGCACGCGCGCCCGAACGCCCGACACGGCTGCGCGAACTGACCGGGTTTGGTGCAAATCCCGGCAACCTTCGTATGTTCACCTACGCTCCCAAAGACCTGCCACCAAAGGCGCCATTGCTGATCGCGCTCCATGGCTGCACCCAGACCGCCGCCGAGTATGACCACGGTACCGGCTGGTCGTCGATCGCCGACAGCCTCGGCTTCGCGGTCGTCTATCCGCAGCAGCAGGCCGCCAACAATCCGAAAAATTGTTTCTCGTGGTTCTTGCCGGATGATACCGCGCGCGGTCACGGCGAGGCGCTTTCGATCAGGGAGATGATCGAGCATGCCATCGCGACATTTGCCGCTGACCGCCGAAAAGTCTTCGTGACCGGCCTCTCTGCCGGCGGCGCCATGGCTTCGGTTATGCTCGCAACATATCCGGAGGTTTTTGCTGGCGGCGCCATCATTGCCGGACTGCCCTATGGGTGCGCCAGCAACGTTCAACAAGCATTCGAGGCCATGTTCACCGAGCAGGGGCATGCTGCGCGGGCGCTTGGCGATCGCGTGCGGGCCGCATCTAGGCATCGCGGGCCGTGGCCGAAAATCTCAGTCTGGCATGGCACCAGCGATCCGATTGTAAGACCCTCCAACGGTGAAGACATCATTCGGCAATGGACCAACGTGCACGGGCTTTCGGAGAGACCCGCACGTCAAGAATTCATCAAGGGCTACGCGCACCGCGTATGGAGCAGCGCAAACGGTCAGGCATTGATCGAGGCGTTTTCTATCAGCGGCATGGCGCATGGCGTACCGCTCGCGACGACGACGAAGGAGAGTTGCGGCTCTGCCGGTGCATTTTTCCTCGATGTGGGAATCTCCTCTACGGATCACATCGCACGCTTCTTTTGCCTGCACGAGTCTCTGGTTGAAATGCCGCGCGTCGCGGCGCCGGTGTTAGCAACCATTGAGACTCCAACTGATCGCGGTGCTTTAGTCATCGCTGGGGCCGCCGCCGAGAGCGCGCACGGTTCGGCCGAAGCCTCGCTTGCAGAGGGTGAAGAGCGGCAGACCCGTTACCCGCTCGACCCCAACGCCGTGATCGCGGCGGCCTTCAAGGCCGCGGGTCTCCCGGTTCCGGAGGTTCCCAGAGCGCCGCCCGGCACGCGACCGCGCGTTGCACCCGGCCCGATCATCGCGGCGGCCTTGAAGGCAGCTGGGCTGGTGCAGAGTTAATTCCGCCCAGCACTCGCCCTGACCGTGGGACGGTACAGTGGAGCGAACGGCCAGCGATGTCGCCTAGTGGCCGATTTTGTTGCAGAAGTCGGTAGGATCGACGCTCTCAGCGGGGCTGTGATCTGAAAATTTGGGCTCGCGATCTTTTGGCCGCCTGCCCGGCATGGGCTGCGGAGACGCCCTGGCACTGATGCCTGACGCAACCAACGCGACGGACGCCACTTACGCAACGCATGGTGCGGCCGT
>NZ_AXAS01000085.1 GCF_000472925.1 Bradyrhizobium sp. Ec3.3 | reverse complement strand
GCGAAGGGTAGAGTCGAGATGTGGCGCGGTGGCGGTAGGCTGAACATATCTGTTGGCCGCCTCTTTCGTCTGGCGGTGCCTTAGTAGTTCACCCTTGGCTCCGTTTCCACATCCCGCTCATCGAACCGGACAGGCAGATTTCCCGCATCCGGCTCTCGGACAAGACTTCAAGCCTTCGCCCACGGCATGTCGCGCCCAAGCGCGGTTAGGCGTACGAGCCCGAAGTACCCGTATAGGTGCGAGAGTGGATAGGTTCCGCCCCTGCGTCGCCTGACCTTGTGCTTGAAGCGCAACCACCGGCGCAACCGCGCAGCCGCGTAATTGTCGAGCGCCCGATACGCTTTGGTGACGGTGCCTACATTGAAGTAGTTCGCCCATCCGCGCAGCGTGCGGTTCAACTGGCCTACGAGCTCCGTGGTCTCTTGCCAAGTTCCTGATCGGGCGGTGAGCGCGTGAATGCTTTCGATCACGCGTTTGATGCTCTTGCGCGATGGCCGGTAGCCCAGGCGCGCCTGGCCGGTTTTCGCTGAGTACATCCGCCCGAACGTGTAGCCCAGGAAGTCGAACTCTCCTTCCGGTACCTTGCAGATTCGTGTCTTCTCCTCGTTGACCATCAGCTTCAGCCTTCCCATGATCATGCGCAGTTGTCGCAAGGCCTCTTCAGCTTTGCCCCGCCTGCACAGGATTACGAGATCGTCGGCATAGGTCACGATGCGAGAGCCAAGGCTTCGCTCCAGCCCGAGCATCTTCCATCCCAGCACAAACCGGCGCATGTACAGGTTCGCCAGCAGTGGTGAGATGGGTGAGCCTTGCGGGATGCCTCGCCGCTTGTCCCGTGCCTCGGTCGTCCGTTTCTTCCTTCCTCGATCGTCGGTTTCTTCCACGGGACATTCCAGCCACATCTTGATCAGATGCAGCACGCGCCGATCAACAATTCGGCGCGCTACCGACTTGAGAAGTTCGGCATGCGGAATGCTTCCGAAGTAGTCCGCGAGGTCGGCATCCACGACTTCCGGATGGCCACGGAACAGCTGCGCTTCCACCTCGACCACCGCCTGCTGGGCGTTTCGCCCGGTGCGGTAGGCATATTGCTCTGGTGGAAGATCGGCTTCAAAGATCGGCTGAAGCACCAGCATCGCTGCTGTCATGCAGACCCGATCACGCACGGTCGAGATGCCCAATGGCCTGAGTTTGCCATTGGCCTTCGGTATATACACTCTTCTGATAGGGTCCGGTCGATACGTCTCCTGCCTGAGCGCAAGCGCCAGTTCGCCAAGCCACCGCTGCACCCCGTACGCCTCGAGCTCCGCGAAGTCCTGCCCATCTACACCCGGTGCGCCCTTGTTGGAGCGGCATTGAGCATAGGCATGGGCCAAGATGTCTTCCCGGCTGATCTTGTCGTACAGAGCGTAAAAGCGGTAGCCGGCTTCTGCCTTCGCTTTCGCGTGTAACGCCGTCTGCAGTTTCTGAACACTCTTTGGAGTTGTTAGGTTGCCCAATCCCCAGGTCCCTCACCACGTCTTGCGTTCGTCTTGAACTGAGGTCCCTTCCCTCCGCCGGCGTTACCCGGCTTCAGCGGTACTACAAACCTCTCCGCCACCTCAAGGCGCCCGGCCTGTCCCTCGCGGGCGTCCGGTTGATCATCCCTGACCACGCCTTGGGGCCTCCCGTGTTGCGTACGCTTTCCTGGTGTACATGCCGTCGCCACTACCCCGGCACAGCGACTGGAGGTATTGCTTCGCTCACGTCGCCCCAGTCGTGTCAGCCTTCCCTGATATGGCCGTCAGGTCGGCCCGTGCATCGTCCTTTTCGAGGCTTGCTCAGCGTTCACTCGCGTTACGGCCTGCACACTCGCGCTGTCACCGTATATCGTGACAGCTATCCGAAGGCTTCAGCCACTTCGTCACCTCCATAGCTGCTCCGGTTGCTTCCGGCTGGAGCGTTTCGCCGGGTGGGACTTGCACCCACTGGAAAGCGCCGCCTTCTCACGGCGCACGCCACCAGCAGACATCCGCAATCGCACAATAGAAAGTCCGCCATCGCGGCGGCCCTTCTTTATGTCCCGCAGTCCCCGCCGAACCTGCCCCAACGCGGCGGGGGTTTGTCTGCGTCGGTACCGGGTTCGCGATTGGTGGTGATAGCGCCTATCTCTACCTCTTGCCCGGCAAACCTATCGAGCTACCGCCAGCGGTCGCGCGTCGCGGTGCAGTGTAAAACCGCGCCCGACGCGGCCAGAGTGCGCGAGCCGGAGCGATGCAGGTGTACTGCAAGCGAAGATCGCGAACTGATCGACCAATCCACCGAGATTCCGGATCACAAAGTCTTGCAGTGCAGGAAATCCTCCCGGCGCTCAAAATGGGTGGTGGCACACAATTGGAGATTCCCATGCGGGAGCAGATCTTTCCGGTCGTGGTTGCCGTCGGCCTTATCATCGCGCCTACGATCGCGCTGGCACGCGCCTCAAGCCCGGCAACGCCATTGAGGCCGGTAGCATTGAGCTCTTACAAAGCTATGCCAACGATCTCGGCACACCTAACTAGACACGCACCCACAGACGTATCGTCCCGGCGCAGATTCGGTGGACGATAGCGGCGCGAACTTTACACAGCGCGCACCCGGCCGCCTGAAATTATTCGACGCCACCGAATGCGCGCCCAGACGGGCGGTCGGTTTCGCGGATTTCCGCAGAAGCGACCATCTACGATCTGGCTGACGCGACTGTTTCCGGTCGTCAAATTGCTGCGCGTCTGGTCAAGCACGACTGCGACCATCCGCTTTGGCCCATCTTCCGGACTAGCTCGAACGTCTCCATACGTTCGAGAAGAGCCACTTGCAGACGTCGTCCGGTGTTGCAAATTCTGATAGAATCGACTGGTCCCTTAATTGGGAGGCTCAAATGACAGTCCGAACTTTGTTATTAGCGGTTTGCCTTCTGCTTTGCGGTGAACTCCCGGCTATCTCCAGAGCCGGTGGCGGAAAGGATGATCCTTGGAACCCGCAACATATAAGCACTCTGCCCGCTGAGGTTCGACAATACATCGCGGGAATCTGCAAGAGGCCGCCTCGTGCCCAGCATGACTTTGCGACCTATTCTCCGCATGAGAAGCGCTGGCGAATAAACCTCGAATATCTGCAATGCGATGGCCCACCATCGGAGTATCGGCGAGGAAACCAATGTCTGGACGTCGACTTCGTTGCTGAAGGCTCGCACTTTCGGCTTGCTAACAAGCAGTATAGAGAGTGCGGAATCTAAGTTCGAATAGCCCTGTGGCTAGCGATCAAATCTAAAAGTTGACGTTGAAGCGAAGCTTCGCCTGTTGGCGCTCGAAATGGGTGAGGTCGAGCGAACCGCCGCCTGCGGTGCGGCCGGCGATCTGCGCATTCCAGGCGCCCGACAGCGCCATGCCGCGAGTAATCTGGAGATAGAAGGTCGGACCGGCGAAGAGTGCCTGCCCGGAAAACACGTCCAGGCCGAGGCCGTCATAGGCGCGCAGATAGCGGACCTCTCCGCCGAGGAACAAGGTGGGCGTTACCCGCGCCGAGACGGCCGATGAGATGCCTATCCTCGAATCGTGGCCCCAGTTTCCGGGGATCGGGAGGCGTGTCGCCTGAGCATCGAACAGCGCGTTCAGTGCGCCGAACAGGCGGTTGTCGATCAATTCCTTGTCGGCGACGATGGTGAAGGTACCACCATAGCTGGTGAGGGTGTCGCCGCTCGTCGCGTCCACCCGGCCCCAGCGTGGTTCTGCGATCAGCGTCAGCCCGAATGGACCGTGGTGGCGATCCATCAGCATGTAGCGGGCCTCAAGCGAGAAGCCCAGCAGGGTCGCGAGCTGACGATCCTCCAGGTCCGGCACGCCGGATATCTGGAAATAGGCCAGCGCGGCGTTTGCCGACACCCGGAAATTATCGAAGGGCACCACTTTCAGCGAATCATTCTGTGTCACTGCCGCGTACGAACCTGCCGACTTGCCAAAGCGGCCGATCGTCTCGGTTTCGGCTTCGCGCTCCCCCGCCTTGCCGATATCGGCTCCCTCAGTGAATCCGAAGAGGTGTTCGCTGTCGACATCAGACGCGCGTATGGGGGCGTTTGTAATGAACAACGTCAGCGCGGCGATAAATAGTCGCGTCTCCAAGCGAGGTCTCACGGAGCAATATGATCGTAAAAACATAGCGATGACTGAGTTGGGCCGCATGACGCCCTTCAATACCCGAAACCATGTGGTTTAGACAGCATGTTCGGCATGACCGCATTGGGTCATGAGCGTGACCCTTCGCGATAGACGCGGCCTCTCGATTTCCGCTATCGCCCGAGAGCGACCGGGGACGTGTGGCGTTGCAATACTTCGCGAAGGGCCACAGCCAACGTGCGCTATACCTATTCCATCGCCTCGCCGGCGCGCCCGGTCAATGAGAGCAGCAGCGCAATGCGCTCGCGCTGACTGACTCATACCGAGACTGAACTCGCCCATAGGTCAGCTTTTTTGGTGCTATACTGCTTGTGCCTTACAAAGGAGGCCCCCCATGACAAACCGCACAGTCGTTGCTGCGCTAGTTGGGTTGGGTTTGGCGTTGCCCGCCGTTGCACTGGCGCAAGACCAGCCCCTCGAGAAGCAGCTCGTCAATGCAATGAACAAGGTATTCGGGGTACATCCCGAATTCCGTGCCAATCATGCTAAAGGCATCGTGGTCGAGGGTAGTTTCAAAGCAACTCCGGAAGCCGCAGGGCTAAGCCGAGCGGCCCTTTTCAACGGCGGCACGATCCCCGTGACGGTGCGCTTCTCAGACTCCACGGGGGTACCGAACCTGCCGGATGGGTCCGAAGACGCCAACCCGCACGGGATGGCAGTCAAGTTCCATCTGCCGGACGGCAGCGACACTGATATTGTGATCAATTCCCTCAAGTTTTTCCCTGTGTCTACAGGCGAAGAGTTTCGCGACCTGCTATTGGCGCTGTCGGAGAGCCCGCCGAATGCTACGAAGCCGACGAAATTCGAACAGTTTGCGGCGAGCCATCCCTCGGTTCCTGCCGCCTTCAGCACCGTAGCCACGCCAGACAGCTTCGCCGACGAAGAATACTTCGGCATTGATGCGTTCGTTTTCGTCAACAAAGCGGGTGAGAGGAAGGCAGTCCGTTATCAGATGCTGCCTGAGAACGTCGTTCATCTGGATAAGTCTGACGCGGCGAAACGAGCACCGGACTTCTTGATGGAAGAGTTGCCAGAACGTCTGAAGCGAGGACCGGTGACGTTTCACTACAAGGTACAACTCGCTGCGGCGGACGATTCCACGAAAGATCCGGCGAAACCCTGGCCCGACAATCGTAAGGTGGTAGAGCTTGGAGTGCTGACGATCGACAGGGCAGCGGCGAACAGTGTCGAGGCCCAGAAAAAATTACTGCTTCTACCGGGACAGCTCACCGATGGAATCGAGCAGTCCGATGATCCGCTGATCAACATCCGCGATGCCGCATATGCTGTTTCGTTCTCGCGGCGCAATCCTTGACCATCGGGGTATGGCCGTGGTCAGAACCCTGGAAGTAACATCGCCACGTTCGCGTTCGGGGTACCCGTTCTGTGTCTGTCCTCTCCAGTGCAGGATCGATCTTCATCAAGAACTAATGTTCGCCTGAGCAAACCAATCGACTGCTCTGAGTCAAAATGCGAAGAACTCAGTGTGAGCAGATCTACTCCGCTTTACCCCCGTGTCCGGACCTCGACGAGGCGCGCGGCCACTTCGCTGATGGGCCACAAGGAGACAAGTTGCGTTCGTTGCACTGCCTTTGTACCGCCGCGCGCTGAGCTGCACGTTCCGCTACAAATTCGCGGCGCGATAGCAATGCTCACTGGTCACCGCTAGGTGCTTCGCCACAGTTATGAGGCGCGAAGTGAGATGGTTACCTTGAGACACCGGGCAGCTTCCTGAGTACGATAGCCGCGATGTCGAAGCGCAGAACGCTAACCCTTGAGGCGTGTTCAAGCGTAATGGAGACACCCTATGACATTGCCAAGAGACACACGCAACTCGCTCGTCGGGACATGGCAACTAGTCTCGGTGAAATTTGAGCTAACTGACACCGGTGAAAGCATGGACATGTATGGCCCCGAACCTTTGGGCTACTTAATCCTTACGCCAGAAGGGCGCTTAATGGTAATCGAGACAGTACGCGACCGTCAGCTACCGCAAAACGATGTCGACGATGCCGCTCTCTTCAAGAGCATGCTGGCGTATTCCGGCCACTGCCGCGTCCTGGATGACAATCGTTTCGTTACCAATGTCGACGTCGCCTGGCATCCTGCATGGATGAACACGGAGCAGACACGCGCCTTTGAGATCGACAGCGATTTGCTTTCGGTTTCGACCGTCGGCATGGTCCATCCGAATTTTCCCGGCCGTAGCGGCCAAGCTGTCGTGCGGTGGCGGCGAGTGTCGGAGTAGAGGTATGGGCAAAATCGCGCGTCGTACGCCGCACCAGTCTGAACTTCCGGTTTGGGTCATTCGCGACTGAGCCGGGCAGTGCTCGCTACCAATCGATGTCCGCTCCGGTCCCGATAGCGCCCGCATTTGTGCAGAAGCAGCAAATGACGCGAGGGGCCACTTTCGGACTCATGCATCGCGGCGAAGGTGAACTCTATTCGACGACCTCGTCGGCGACTGCCAGCAACGTGGAAGGCACGGTAATGCCGAGCGCTTTGGCGGTCTTAAGATTGATGACAAGGGTGAACTTCGTCGCCTGCTCAATCGGAAGATCGCCGGGCCTTGCGCCGTGCAATATTTTTCCGGCATAGATACCAGCATGACGCACAGCGTCGAGTGTGTCGGTCGAATAGCTCATCAGAAGTCCGGCTTGTGCGAATTGCGGATAAGGTGCGGCACTCGGCTTTCCGGAGGCCGCAAGGGCACTTACGAGGCGTGGAAGATCAGCGCCCATCAGAGGCTCGCCCGAGATGTAGAACGCGCTCACGTCATCACGAAGCCCCGCTGCGACGGCGCTGTCCAGATCGTCAAGAGTTTTGATTTCGTAGTGAACGAGCTCGAACCCCATCTGGAGGGATACCTTTTGCAGGGCATCTTTCTCCTGCATAGCCAACACCCCGTGGGCGGGCACCGGCTCTATCATACCGAGTCGTTTCAAACTAGGGACAAGCTCCTTGAAGAACCCGATCCGCTTTTGGGTCACCGTTTCTTCGCCACCGACTGCGCTCATTACGATTCCGGTGACCATCCCGCCCGGGTGTGCATAGCTTTGAACGATGCCTAGCGCGATGACGTCGGCAGCAATGTTGCAAAAAACGAGCGGCAGCTCTGGAAAAGATCGACGAAACTCGTGAAACACTTCGCACTGACGTGCGATTTCCGCCGGGGTCGCTTGTCCCCGGTACGAGCCGTCCCTGCACAATACCGAGTCGACCAACCCATAGAGGGAGCTCGATACGACGATCACGCGCGCATCGCTCGCGCCCAATTCCCTGGCGAACCGAGGATAGCGATCCAAGTCCCCTTCTGCGGACCGCACGGCAAGGGAATAGTTCTTCCCTTCGATGAAACCCTCCTCCTGAAGGCTTTTCCGAAGCACGGCAATTCTATCTTTTGCGACTGAGGTCTCCAACTTTTGGACCAGCAAAAACCCCACCAACGGCATGTCCGTTTTCTTCTGGGCATAGCCCCGTCGAGGAATACTCAACGCGGCCGCGCCGATCAGTCCGAGAAAATCACGCCGCTGCATGCTCACCTCCAAGGATCAGAACGCGGCAGTTACCTGTCGGAGCTTATCATCGGGAAGTCGTCCAACGACCATTCGGACTGAAATATTCTCCGAGCCGAATGTCCGACATGGGTCACTTTCGACCGGGTCTGCGAGCAACACCTGCCGTTCGATGTCCGCTTTGCCCCAAAAGCAGGCGGTGCAGGCTCTGACAAAACCTGCCGGTGCTTTATCATAACCCGGCCTACGCGGCATCCTCCGGCGGGCGATCAGAGGCCGCGAATACTTGGCGCGCGCCGCTCTTAGAACTGATCCCGCACGCGGGCGAACGCCGGATGCTTCCGGTTCTTGACCTTCACCCAATGACCGCACCGGCCGCCGCGGTAGGCGCGCCCGCGATGCTTCGAGACCAGGCCCTGCGAATTTCAGTGGATCGACGACATCGGGTGGACATCCTCCTGCCTGGTTGCCTCATTCCTGAAGAAAGTTAAGGGCCGCTCTGATCGGCTGCCAACGCGCCAGGCGACCGCGTTCGGGCTGGCCGGAAAATCAGGTCTCGATGGCGTCGGCTTCTAAATTCCGCAACCCATCACGATGCGCCACCGAGACCTTATTGAGTGCTCATGAGGAGTAGTTGCCCCACCCTCTACTCATCGCTATGTCGTAGATGGCGTCGCCATACGGTTGTCTCGCTCCGGCGCTGACCAACTCCAATTCGTTATCGCTCAGGGGCCTGTCGCTCAGGGGCTTGAGTTCTCGATCCTGGTCTGAGGTTTGACTGCTGTTAGGGGATTTCAACATTTGCTACTCCATTATGTCCGGCGAGCCATTTCTCGCCAACGGGCAGCGTAGCAATCTAGAAATTCCCGAACGGTGAGGTGGATCACAGCCATTGCCGTCGTCCTTCGTCAGATTTTCGACCCCTCGGCGCCGCACTAGGCGGGGCTGCGAAAACAAGGAGACGGCCATGACTGACTATAAGGTAGACGCGCTTGCCCCACGCGAGCTTACGATCGACGAGATCGATAACGTCGCCGGCGGAGCCACATTCGCCCCGCCGCACGGCGACACGAACCCTCCGCCTCTGCCGATCCAGTGGGATAATCTGAAGGCAGCTCCGCCGGTGCTCTACTGATTTGAGCGAAAGGCTTGCCGGAACCGCGGTAGCGGCCAGCGGTTTCGGCGGGGCCGCGCTATGGCTCCACGATGATCCGAATGGACTTGCGCAGCCCGGCGACCTCCTGCGCCTTCTCCAACGCCATCGGGTAGGTCATGATCTGATCGAGGGCGAAGGTGTGGTCCTTGGCCGTGACGGACTCCGACACCAGGATGAAGCGCCAGAAGCGCTTTCCTTGGGGCTTGTGGCCGTGCTCGCGCTCGTAGCGCGCGGTGTAGACCTCGACCGCGTCCATCTGTTGCAAATAGCTTATCGCGCGCCGCTACACCACCCGGACGCCCGCGGCCAGCGAGCATGAGGTGTCGCCCGATATCGTCATCGCGGCGGCCGAGCTGATCGCCGCCTATATCGCGGCGGGCGAGCCGGAGATCAGCCGCGCCGACTTGGCGCGGGCGATCAGGGATGGCCGGCGCGTGCTCCGATATCTCGAAACCTGCGGCCACATCGAGCGCGTCGATTGCGACATGTTCCCGGCCGATCGGGATGCGGGCCGGCGACCTGTTTTGACGCGCCGGCGCGCATTCTTCGATGCGCTCGAAGATCTTCCTGCCTTCTTCCCGATATCCTGCCGCCGTTTCGCTCATGAAGGCAATCGCATCATGCACCTGGGCCGTCAGGGCCTCGCATTTTCGGGCAGCGTCGATCAACTCGGATCCCATCGCCTCCATCTCTTTTGCGGCCGGGAGCGGCTCTACGTGTCGCCGCAGGAGTAAGCGCAATGCCCCGTGACGGATCCGGCATTTATCATCGTCCCGTCGGCACCGACGCGGTGCCCGACACCACGATCGAGAGCAGTAAGTACAATAACAACGTCGCCGACGTTGAGACCGACCTCAACACGCCGCGCCCGATCGTGGCCGGCGGCACCGGCGCCACCACGGCGGACGGCGCGCTGACCGCGATGGGCGGCGAGAAGGCAAAATAAGCCAGTACAATGGTCGTTTACCCGATGTGTCCACCATTGTGTCCCGATCTGCCGGGCCTCGGGAGAACCTCGGCATGACCTTAATCACGAGTGAAGCGCCCCGGGATTGAAGCAGGAGTGCCGCGATCCGGCCCAACGGCCGTCGAAATCAGCGCCAACCGTTCGAGAATGGGCTAAGGGCTAACAGGAGCGCTGGCAATGAAAGCGTTCGTTGGGTTGGCCGTCGTCACGGCCGGATTGATTGTCGCGATCCCCGTCGCAAATGCAAAGACATTGGATACCGGAAAGTCGCCGCACCACGCGGCGTCTCATTCCAACAGGCCCCATAAATTCGGAGTGGCGCTGCAGACCATGTTTCGGCACCTGCTGAGGCCACAGGCCCCGATCCGGCACGTCGCCAGGCACAGCATCCCGTTGGGCTCACCACACAAGCCCACGGAAGTCGCCGCTGGCCCGATCGAGCCCGCGGCCGTGTCCCAGGCAAAAATGGCTGACGCGGCAAGCGGCCCTCCGAGCGAGAGCACCGGCATCGTCGGCGACGCAAACCCGCCAACGCCGCAGATCCTGCCGACCCAGGACATGCCTGCCGTGCAGGGGCTGGAGCTGGAGTAGCTCCTCCGCCTACCCTCTCTCCTTGCGGCGCTTCGAGAAGTTCGCATAGACGTCGCGATGATGCGCGAACGGCCGGGGATGGCGGCCCTTCGCAGGTGATGCTGGTTGCTATAGACATCGCAGATGACGGCGAAGTTTGCACATAATGCGCCGCGTCGCTTCTTCCCTGTTTGCTCGATAATCTCCTGCGCAGGCTGCAAATTAGCAGAAGACAACAACAATTTAGCACGAAGCAACAAGAACGGGCCGAGACCTAACCGCTACCCCGAGGCTCAAACAATGAGACCGTCACGTCAAAAAGAGTTAGAGAAAATCGCATTGGAGCGGGTTCATGCTGCTGCCGATGACGTCAAGCAGCGATGGAGAACGCATTCCGGGCGGATGACAGCCAACTCTTCGGATAGCGTCGTTGGGGTGCTTACGATTACGGGAGGACCCAACGACTTCGGCTGGACACCGAAGGGGTGGAACATGCAACGGCGCTAGTTCGAAAGTGGAGAAGCCGCGCCGACTAAAGCGGAATTGCGTGAGTGGCGGCTGGAAAATATGTCGATGGAAGGCTCGTACACAGCCTGAGATGAAAACCACCTTTCGCGTGGCGACGGCTAGACCACCTCGGCGAGCGGTTTTCAATCGTAGAAGAACTAGGCCTGCCGCAGGATCGCGGACGGGGCGACGGCACCGCGGTTCGTCTGTCAGCCCCCCGGGGCCGTCCTTCATGATGTAGCCCATCAGGTCGTCCACGTTGTGCTCCAAATCCCGGATGATGTTCTTGACGACGTCTCCGATCGAGATCACGCCCACGACCTTGCCCGCGTCTAGCACTGGCAGATGGCGAAAACCGCGCGCAGCCATCATTGCCATGCAGCCTTCCAGCCGATCGTCCGGCTTGACCGTCACCGGGTTGCCCGTCATCACTTTGCCCACCGGGGTCTGCTTCGCATCGAGCCCGGGCAGCAGCACTTTGATGGCGCAGTCACCCTGGGTCACGATACCGACCAGCACGTCGTCGTCGATGACCAGCACCGACCGGACCTGGTTGTCGCGCATCTGGCGCAAGGCTTCGACGACCATGTCGCCGGAACGAACATGGATCAGGGCGCCACTCTTCTGGGCCAGAGCGTTTTTTACAATGCTCATCGATCTCCTGTCGTGGGCCCTGTTTCTGCCCGCCTTGAAGGTTAGTCGAAATATCTCGCGTTGTCAGCACCGCGCCGGGCTACGCCATCGAGGCGGTGAAAATCCCGCTGTCGGGATCGGTAGCAGGCTTCGCTGGCGACATCGCCTGCAGCACCTTCACACTTCCAGCTCGAAGCCGCTGCCCTTCCGTTTCGATGGATGTGCCACGTCTATTTCCCTCACCGAGGCAGCAGGTCTTGTTTCGGGATCGGGCTGTAACACCAACCCGTAAACCCCAGTCAGGCACCTCGGCGAAATGGAAGTAATCAAGCGGTTCGGCGACAACGCCCGCAACGTTTCTGGCCCCGTCGCCGGTGCTGACAGAAGGCGCCATGATCACATATGCCCCAAAATGGATTGGCGTCCATGAGAGGTCTGCTCGGGGTCAAAATGCGAAGAACTCAGAGTGAGCAATCTCGTCCGCTACTCCACCATGCAGCCCTCGACGGTAAGTGCGGACCCTTCTCAGAAGGGCCAATACTGTCATTCAGGCTAGTCGCCGGGCCGCGGCGCACATCACCCACGACCGCATCATCCCATTGGCTTTCGGCAAGGAAGGCGGCTGGATTGCGGGACGGACTTACGGAAGCGGCTCCACGATCCGCCGATACAGGTGCCAGGTGGTGTGGCCCAGCACCGGTAGCGTCACCAGAAGTCCGAGGAAATAGGGCAGCGCCGAGACGATCAGCAGTATGACGATGACGGCGGCCCAGCCGATCATCGGCAATGGACTCGTCACCACGACGCGGACGCTCGTGACCATCGCGGTGACGAAATCAACCTCACGGTCGAGCAACAACGGAAACGACACTACCGTCAGCGAAAACAGGATCAGCGACAGCACAGCGCCATCGAGAGTGCCGATGGCGAGAAACAAGAGCCCTGCATTGGTAGTCAGCACGACCCTGAGAAATTCGCTGAGGCTCGCAAACGACACATTTGGGCCCAAGAGAAGTGAAATCAAAAGCCACACTTGGTACATCCAAACCACGAACACGAACAGCGTGACCAAGGCCATCCAGCCGATTTCGCTGTGCGATCTTATCGTTGACCAGATGGCGCCAAAGGACACGGGCTCACCGGCCTCGCGGCGCCGGCTCACTTCATAGAGTCCAATGCCGACGAACGGCCCTATCAGTGCGAATCCGGCAGTAAGAGGATAGGCCAGATAGGCGATCCCGAACGCGGTCAGGCTGAGCAGGATCAGGATGCCGCCGGCGGCATAGAGCGCACCGAACGTCAGTCCGTAAAGCGGCAGCGCCTGGAAATCGCGCAAGCCCTTGCCCAAAGCTTCCGCGAGATCGGCGGCCACGAGCGGGCGCACCACCGGATCGACCTTTCCTGAAATGGACATGGCTCCCTCCGATTTGCATCTCTAAATTGGCGCAGGACTCTGGCGGCCCGTGTCAATGTTGAGTTATCGCATAGTCCGCAGGCGGCGCACAGATGCTGCGCTTTGGCTCGCCGCTCTTCGGGGAGAGGTAAGAGAGAGGTCTTGTAAAGTGGAATGACGGAAACCCCGAGTGACCGCCTCGGCTGAAAGAGTTTTGAGATCCTTATTCCATAAACGTCTCGTTCCGCGAATGCGTCCTGATGACCGCTGTGGATCACTCGCGTCATTTTTGGGCCGCTCGACCGATGTCTGCTTATCCCCTAACAGCGGCGGAATAGCAGAAATCCCACAACCACCGCCTGGGGCCAAAACCGGCAATGCGCTCAAAGTTCCCTTGTGGCCCTTCTGCGAAGTGTCCGCGCGCATCATCGAGGTCCGGATAGTGGCGCACAGCGGACGACTTGGACTTAGTGCCCGCGGTTGCCGTTGAACGTGGTCCAGATGCCTGCGAAGGCGAGCGGGACCGATCCTCGTTCAGGGTGAACCGGACAGTGTCGCCGGATGTCATCCGTAAATGCCCTTAAGCAATCCGCCTGAATTTCAGAATGGTGGCGGCTCGACTATCCTTGTAACCAAAAGCGGAACTGGCAATTGAATAGCGGAGCGATTCATGCGCGCGCTTTGCCCGGCTTTTTTAGCAGTAACGGCATTGTTTGCGACGTCGCACTCGGCGCTGGCCGAGAGCATATGGTTGGAAACCGGACGCCTCAACGTGTCGGAAATTAAGGTGCTCTGCGACCGGGTCAGCGACGTTCGGTTGTTGGGGCGCATGCAGATGATCACTTCCGGCGACGACCGTTGGCGGCGGCTATCACGACAGGAATTAGTTATCGAGGCCACTGCCATGGGGGTGGCCCCGCTCGATCCCAGCCGCTGCTACGTCATCGCGCACGCGGGCTCGGTCGCGGAAGGAGAGCGTCGCGCCTTCGAGGTTCGCGACTTTATCTCCGACAACGAACGGACTTCGATTTTCGTTATTGGTCGAGCTTACGACGCGCCATAACGCGCGATGCATCCCGATAGTCGTTGACCGATCTGAATACGAGATATTGCCATGACGCTCCACGCCAGTCGGATGGAGAAATTCATCTTCAGTTGTCCGACGACCGACCTTCTCGTCCAACTCTGGCTGAACGATAATGAGGAAGAAGGACGGCGTGAAAATAGATACGAACCGATAAGCTGCCCGGCCTGCGTCAGGCTGCACTTCCTCAATCGAAAGTCGGGCAAGCTGTTGGGTCACGATTGCGACGCTCCCGTGAACCGAAGCTAGCTTCCCATGTGCATTGTCCGCTCATGCTGAGAATCGGAAGCCTTGCACAAAAGTTTTCCCTCCCCCCTCGGCCAAAAAGAGCTTGGTCAGATCTTGCTGCTTGGAAGCGCTTAAGCTAACGGCGCCGGTGCTTGCGAGGACCGCTATGGGTCATGAGCGTCGCCCTCTGCAATAAACGTCGGCCTATCGATTTCCGCTATGCCCCGTTAGCGACCGAGGATGCGTGGCGGTGCAATATGTCACGAAGGGATTAGATCTCGCATTCCAGAAAGAAAACATTCGACGATCAACTTGCCGCCGTCCGATGAAGAATTGCCCAGTATACCGATTCAAGCGAGCCGACTGCTGCGCGCCCGCCGTGCGGTGGCTAATTAATACATCACGTCTCCGCCGTTGGGAGACAGGGTCGCGCCGACATAAAATCCGCCGTCCGGACCGGCCAGCAACAGCGCTGTCGCGGCGATTTCCTCCGGCCGGCCGAAGCGGCCTACCGGCAGCGCATCGATGAAGGCCTGACGATCCTCGGGTGTCATGGTCGCGATATGATCAGTGACGATCGGGCCCGGCGCGATGGCATTGACGCGAACGCCTTTCGGCGTCGCTTCCCAGGCCAGCGCGCGAGTGAACCCTATGATCGCAGCCTTGGCGGCGGAGTATGGCGCCGAATTCACCGCACCCTTCAATCCGCGCTGCGAGGCGACGTTGATGATGCAGCCCTGCCCACGTGCCACCATCGCCGGGTAGACCGCCTGTGCCATGAAGAACAATGCCCTTCAGGTGCACGGAGAGGATCCGGTCGAATTCCTCCTCGGTATAAGCTTCGAATGGCTTGCGAATGTTCATACCTGCATTGTTGAATAGGATGTCGATCGGCCCGAACTCTAGCGCCGCCTGGCCGGCGAAGGCCCGCCCGGACGCAACATCGGCGACATCGACCGAGCGGTGCATGGCGCGCCTGCCCAGCGCGCGGATCTCGGTGGCGGTTTCGCCGGCCTTGGCATCATCGTTCAAATGGCAAAAGGCAACGTCCGCGCCCTCTGCGGCGAACGCGAGCGCCGTGGCGCGGCCGATCCCGCGCGAGCCGCCAGTGATCAGAGCGATTTTTCCCGCGAGCTTCATGCTGTTCTCCGATGCTATAGGCGTGCCGCCACTTCGCTGATGGGCCAATCGGGGAAGCTTCCGTGCTAAGTGGAGACGCCTAAGGGGTCTCAACGAGAATATATCCGCGGTTCTCAACCGTATCGAACGTGCGCATACCCTTAACGAGGGTCGCAGCTGGCATCCACACCCAGCCAGCGCTCGCGGGGTTGACGTCAAGGACAAGGAACGAGTCGGATTCAGCGTCGTATGCGCCGAGCGGCGAGATGTGGCCGGGGCCCTGTTGTCCTACAGCCTTGCGCTGGTAGGCGACGATCACATAATCACCCCGCCGCTTGAGGTTTTCAACCAAATCAGTCCGAATATCCTGCTCAGGCTTGCTGTCATCAACGATGACAAGCCGGGTCGTAAGACCATTCGCCCTTAGCATCTCATCGAGCTGACGAACCTGATATCCGAAATCCTGAATCTGTTTTCCATTGATCGTCATCGGTTCGCCGAGAATTTGCGCGCGTGTCTTCTGGCCTTTGGTGATCACGTTGTCCTGTGTGAAGCGAGGGACGGAGGGATCGTAGCCGCTCGGAATGTATTTAAGGTCTTCTGAGTGTAATCGGCTCCGGTCCCGCGGCAGATCAGGGCTCCGACCTCGAACGGCGTTGAGCACAATTGCGGCAGACGCGGGTCCACAGAACGCTCCGTTGGACTCGGCTTCGAACTGATTGGCGAGGGCCGGAAAGTCCACCTTGGCAGTTGAGCGAGCCAGTCGCGCAAGCCCGTCGTCCGACGAGAATGGCACAAGATCCTGAGAAATGGTCGCTGGTGCGTTGTCTAGCGCAAATGCCGCGGGAAGTTGCACAGTCGTCAGCAAAAGCGCGAGTGCAATTCGAGCGAGAAATGACATGGTGAGCTCCTATTTCATGCAAGCCCGACGCAATCTAATCTAACGGGTCACGAGTCGGATACGGCAAGAATGTTGCCGAGATTTTGCGCGCAGTGAGTGCCCTAGTTGGGTCACAAGGCGACATTGGCGTTCGCGCTAGACGCTCTAGGCTTTCGCCGTTTGAAGGGCGCGGGTCATCTGCTCTCTCCATGCCGGGTTGTGGGCCTTGAGTGGTGCCAGTACGTCGTCTGATGGGCTCGTAACGCCAGCAATCTGTTGCGCACAGCGTCGGGCTTCGCCCCACTTTCCAAGCGCAGCATGGCAGCAGACGAGAACTTCCAGACTGGTTGGCCAGTTCGGCCGTATTTGCAGCGCGCGTGTTGCCACCTCGAGACCTGCTTCCGCGTGGCCGGAAAAAAGGCGTGCCAGCGCAAGTGCATTGAACCAGAAGAAACCTTGAGGGTCGTGCGGGCTCAGCCGCAAGCCGTATTCAAGCGGCGAAATTGCTTCAGATGCACGTCCGCTGAACAAAACCGCCATTCCGAGGACCAGATGGCCCAACGCAAAGCTGGGGCTGATTTCAATCGCCTTTCGGGCGGCACTGATCGACTGCTCGAACTGGTCCGCATACGCACTAACGATCGCGAGCGAGTAGTGTGCGTAAGGATTTCGTTCGTCCAGTTGAACCGCCTTCAGCGCCGCTTCCGTGCCCTCCCGCAAATCGGCAGCGCGATTGTCCGACCAGCCATAAGCAACCAGGCCGGCATTGACCCGACCGAGCCAGAGATGCCCCTCCGGAAGCTCGGGATCGAGCTCGGCGGCTTGTCGAAATAGTTCTCGGGCTTTTCGGTGGTTCTCGCGGGTGACTTGATGAAAATGCCACGTCCCCCGCCGCACTATGTCCCAGGCTGTTATATTGCCTGTATGTCGAGCCGCCGCCTGCGCGCCCTCCGTTTTCAGCAGCTCCGGTTCGATAGCGCCTGCTACGCGCTCGGCAATTTCGTCCTGAATAGCGAACACGTCGTTCAATTCGAGGTCATAGCGTTCGGCCCAGATATGCTTTCCTGATCTGGCGTCGACGAGCTGCGCAGAAATTCGCATCTTCTGGCCGGAGTTGCGCACACTTCCTTCGATCAAATACTCCACGCCGAGCTCTTGCGCGATCTGTTTGCGTCAAGGAGTTTGTGCTTGTAAGCAAAGCTGGAATTGCGGGCGATTACGAAAAGCCAGCGAAACCGCGTCAGGGCGGTAATGATATCTTCGGTGATACCATCGGCGAGATATTCCTGTTCTCTTTCGCCACTCAAGTTGACGAACGGCAGAACGGCGATCCACGGTCGATGCTCAGCCGGCAACGTCGTCGCCTTGGCGATGCTTTCCATCGGCTCTTTTGCCTGAAGCCCGACAAAGCGATAGCCGACCCGTGGAACCGTGGTGATCCAATCTCCGCCTTCTGAGATCGGCCCGAGTTGCTTTCGCAGCGCCGCGATTTGAACGGAAAGATTGCTTTCTTCGATCGCGGCGTCGCCCCAGGCCGCCTGCATCAACTCGTTTTTCGTCAGCACTTGGCCAGGTGAGCCAAGCAGCGCCTCAAGCAACCGAAGACCCCTGCTGCTGACGGCTACTGGCCGGCCCTCGCGTAGAAGCCTTCCTCGCTGCTTATCGAGCACAAACGGGCCGAAGGTGAAGTCCGTGGACATGACCAAAGACCGATGGATTTTGCAAGTTTTCGGAACATTTCGGGCTTGCGTTCAAGACTTTTGGGCCACCGCTGGCAGAATTTATACGCCCCAATCCCTTCACTAAACAGGAGGTTTCGATGACGATTCTTGAAGCCACCAGGAGCAAAACCGGGTCGATCGCTGCACCGCATAAGGCATCGGTCATCAAAGGCGCCGCCGGCTACCGCGCAGAACAAGGTAGCGATTACGAGCCCGGCGTAAGTGCAGAAACCGTCGGCTCAAACTCGCTCTGGCTCGGGAAAATCACTCTGCCAGCCGGGAAACGAACCCGGGCACACGTGCACGAGCATCACGAAACCGCGCTCTACATGCTCACCGGCGATGAAATGGAATTGTGGACCGGCGATCAACTTCAGTATCGCGACATTGTGCGACCGGGGGATTATATTTTCGTTCCCGCAAACATGTTGCATGTTGCGGTGAACAGAAGTGCGCAACCTGCCGTCTTCATCGGCTGCCGCAACGAAGCCACGGCTCAGGAAAGTGTGGTCCTGCGACCTGAGATGAATTGCAAGGTCCCGTAGCAAGCTCCGGTGATTAACCCCGCCGGATCAGCTCCGGCGGGCCGCTGCGCGATAGCCAATCGACCGCCGAGCTCGGCTTGGGGTCACGAGCGTCGCCCTCTGCAACAGACGTCGGCCGATGATTTCCGCTGTGCCCCGTTAGCGACCGACGATGCGTGGCGTGCAATATGTCGCGAAGGGCCCATAACCGGAAGTCGCCGGTCATTTCGATGGACTGATCACAAGAGCTTGTCGAGCAACGCCTTCGCCTCTTGTAAATCGCGCGTGTTGAAGCCTTCGGTGAACCAACCATAGACCGGAGCGAGAAGATCGTGGGCTTCGGTGCATTTGCCCTGGGCGCGCCAAAGCCGGGCGAGACCAGTGGCGGCGCGCAGCTCAAGCGATTTCGCAGTTTGGCTCCGGGCGAGCTTGATTCCATCCTTCAGCCAGACTTCCGCTTCGATCCTCTCGCCCCTTGCCGCATAGTACGCGCCTCTCAGTCTGTGCAACTCCGCCTGATAGAACAATTGCGCGGTCGCCGCGGCGGTCTCGCTAGCACGGTCGAGCGCGTCGAACGCGGCGTCGAACTGGCCAGCGGCCGCATGAGCTTCCGCAGTGAAACAGTGCCACATGGGATCGTAAAGTCGGGCGCCGGTCCCATGCCAGCAGGCAAAGCCCGCGTGAACCTGCGCGATCCCTTCCTCATGTTGGCCGAGGTGGGCGAGCGCCACGCCCCGGCAGATCGTCCCTAAAGCAAGTCGCGCAGAAAGGCCATGCTCGCGCGCGACGGTGATCGCTGCTTCAGCTTGCCGTCGTGCCGCCTGAAACTCCTGTCGCCACTGGCGTACGATTGCGGAAAAGGTTAGGGCCAGCGCATGGAAGCTTGGTGTCGCACGAGCTTCGCTGAGCGCCAGCCCCGCCTCGAGCGTCGCCACAGCGCGCTCGGGGAAGCCGAGAAGCCACTGGATACAAGAGAGATGAAGGCGGCCAATGACGCCGGGGGAATCCGCATAGAGCGAGATGTAGGCACGGCGGTTTCCCGAAGCCGCCGCTTCGTCAAATGAAATGGCTTGATCGAGCTGTTCACGCGCCTCGCTGAAGCGGCCGAGGAAGAATCGCGTGGAGCCCAAACTGCGGTGGGCAAGAGCGCGTTGCAGCGATCGCCCCTGATCCTGTGCGAGCACAGCTAGCTGTTCGGCGAGATCGCCAGCCCTGAGGAGTTCGCCACGGGTGAAATAGCAATTCCACAACCCGCGCAGACCCGGAAACAGCTCGATTGAGCGGCCGAGCCGCTCGCACAACTCCCGCGCCCGGAGATAGGTCCGCTCGACCTCCGGAGCGGCGTAGCCCTTAGTTGCGGTCAGCGGACCACCAATCGCCATTTGAAGCGCGAATTCTGTCTCTACACGTTGGGGCGTATCGGGCAGGGTCTCGACGAGTTTCAGCCCATTGCTGAGATGCGCGATCGCCTCGATATTTGCGGAACGCTCGCTCGCGCGCTCGCCACCGCGGAGCCAGTACCGAATCGCCCGCTCGACCATCTTTGCTTCCGCGAAGTGATGAGCCAACAGCTCGGGCCGCGTTTCCACTATTTCCGGAAAGTGACCCTCCATCGCAGTTGCGATTTGGGCGTGCAGCGACCGACGTGGGCCGCGCAGCAGAGTGCCGTAGGCGGCGTCCTGCACCAACGCGTGTTTGAATAAGAAGGTCGCCTGCGGTGGCGTGCCTCGGCTGAAGACGAGCCCGGCATCGCTAAGCCGCCCGAGTGACCTCTTCACCGCCTCTTCGTTCTTGTGCGCAACGAGGACTAGCAGCTCATAGGAGAACTCCCGGCCAATTGCGGCACCGATCTGTGCTATCTCTTTCGCGGTCGTCCCGATCCTGTCGAGCCGAGCCATCAGCGACGCATGCAAGCTCGCGGGGACTGCCCGCGCCGGCGAGGGAACCGCCACCGCAATCTGCATCGCTTCCAGCTTTCCCCCGGCCTCCAACACCGCTTTTGTCATCTCCTCGACGAACAAGGGGATGCCGTCGGTGCGTTCGATGATGTCCGTTCTAATGTCCGCCGGCAGCGGCTTGTTACCGACGACGCGCTCGATCAGGGTGTTGACGTCACGATGTCCCAGCCGGTTGAGGGTAAGGGTTGTGACGTGCGGCTGTCCGATCCATGGCGCCTCGAAGTCCGGCCGAAACGTCACGATCAATAGCACGCGAAGGCTCGCGATCTGATCCACCGTGCGGCCAAACGCTTCCAGGCTCGTGGGGTCGGCCCAGTGTACGTCCTCCAAGATCATCAGCACGGGGCTGGAGCGCGCCAGGGTTTCCAATTGCAGGCTGAGTGCCCCCAGCGTCTTCTGTCGGCGCTGTTCGGGATTAAGGTCCAGAGCGGGGTAGCGTCCGTCGTTGGGAAGCGACAACATCGCCCCTAACAGCGCCGCGTCCTGCCGGGACGTCGAGGAATGCCCCAGGAGCGCATCGAGCTTGTCGAGCTTTGCTTGCGGCGTGTCGCCGTGCGCAAATCCTGCGGCACGCTCAAACTGCCTGATGAGCGGAAAGAAAGCGCTGTCGGTGTGCTGGGGCGAACAGAAATAACGCAGCCGCGTGTGGGGTTCGGTCGCGAGGGCCTCTATCAGCGCGGCGGAGAGCCTGGATTTGCCGATCCCGGCCTCACCGGACAGCAGCACCACTTGGCCTTCCCCAGTCTTGGCTCTCGCCCAGCGTCGTAACAACAATCCAAGCTCTTCTTCTCGTCCGACCAGTTCAGTCATGCCGCCGGCGTGCATCGCCTCGAACCGCCCCTCGGCCGAACTTGCCCCCTGTACCGCGAAAGCCCTTACCGGCTCAGCGATCCCCTTCAACTCCCTTGGCCCGAGATCCTGTAGCTCGAAGAGATTGCCAAGGAGGCTGCGCGTGGCCTCTGCAATGACGGTCGAGTTCGGCTCGGCGATGCCTTGAAGGCGTGCCGCAAGGTTCGGCGTCTCGCCTACGATTGCTTGCTCCTGAGAAGCGCCTGACCCGATCAGGTCGCCGACAACAACTAAGCCCGTTGCGATGCCGACACGCGTCTGTAGAGGGACATGGGTCTTCAGTTGGCCGACAGCCGTCACTAACTCCAGCCCTGCGCGGACAGCCCGCTCCGCATCGTCTTCATGCGCCTCTGGATACCCGAAGTAGACCAGCACCCCATCGCCCATGTACTTGGCTACGAAGCCCCCGAAACGGCCCACAGTTTCCGTAACGCACTTCTGATAGCCCGAGATGACCTCCCGGAGGTCCTCTGGGTCCATACGCGCCGACAGCGCCGTCGAACCGACCAAGTCGGATAACATCACCGTGACCTGACGACGTTCGGCGCGGTCTTCGGGAGAGACGCTCGGGGTTCTGGACGTATCCAACGGCCCACCGGAAGACCCCGGCGCGCCCGTGTAGGGGCGCAATGCCGCAATGGCATCGAGCAGCTTAAGACGATGCCCAAGTGCTGTGACGCCAAGCTCCTTCAGTGTCTCGTGCGTCAGGCTCGGAAGGACCGTCTCGTCTATCTCATTCTCGCGGAACGCAGCCTCATACCTCCCAAGGCCAAGTCTCCGCAGCCAACCTCCGACGTCCATGGCGGCGCCCGCGGTTCGCTTACAATCGCAATGATCCCTCAGGCGAGATAGCGTGTCTAGGGTGCTGTTTTTTGGATGACCGCTTCGGGTCTCCGCGCAGTTTTCGCTACCCATCGATGTCCGCTTCGGTCCCGATAGCGACCGCTTTTGAGCAGCCGCAGCAAATGACGCGAGGGGCCAGAATCGGACAATACAGGTCCATGCTGCTGCGTGTGTGCAGATGGCGTGATTCTGCTCAACCAAAAGCGGTTATGTGTCGATCTCGGCTCATGAAGATGAATGGAGCTCGATGAGATGTTTCGCATTTTATGGCACAGGTAACCCTTGCGCGCGGGTTTCGCCGAGCGCACTCTTGCGGAGCGTTTTCACGAGAACTTACGGAGGGTGCGACCATGCCACGGGTCAAGCAAGCTTCGAAGCAGAAACGCACAACCAAAGCCGCCACCGTGAAGGTGCTAGGTGCCGCCGGACTGGGTCTTTCGCTGGCGGGTAGTGCATCCGCATCCACGATGCCCGCTGCCGGTATCCCGCAATCTTACAATACCTCGCCAAATCAGCGCTTCTTTCTTGGCGAAGAGGAAATGGCCGACGTCAGTCTGGCCACGTTCCATCTCTTCGATAGAGAAGACTTTGGCAGCGGCGTGCAGCTAGCGCGCGGGTGCGGTGGTTGCGGGTGCGGCCATGGTGGCGGGGGATGTGGCGGCGGCCGAGGTTGTGGTGGTGGTGGTGGGTTTGTTGGCGGCCGAGGTTGCGGTGGTGGCGGGTTTGTTGGCGGCCGAGGTTGCGGTGGTGGTGGGTTTGTTGGCATCCGAGGTTGCGGTGGTGGTGGTGGGATTGTTGGCATCCGAGGTTGCGGTGGTGGCGGGTTCGTTGGCATCCGAGGTTGCGGTGGCTTCCGTGGTTGCCGTGGCTTCCGTGGTTGCGGTTGCGGCGGCTGCGGGTTCGACATCTGGTTCGATGACGACATCGGGTTCGATGGCTGGGGGTATGGTGGCTGGGGGTTCGGTGGTTGCGCGGGTTGCTGCGCGTCCTGGGGGGCGTGCCGCTTGTGCTAAGTCCCACCAAGGACTGCGATCAGCCTCTTGCTGGTCACGGGCTTAAGGTTGCCTTCGGGTCAATCGCGTCGGTGCTCGTTAAGGTCGCACGGCCGTCAATGTCCGCTTCGCGCCGAAAGCGACCAAAATACTGCGTCACCGCGAAATGACGCGAAGGGCCATGAACAGACATCGGGTGGTGGGGTTAACTCAACTTCCTATTCGCAAGCGCCGTGCGCAAGAGCACGTCATAGTGATCACCCAAAGCGCTTAGCGCTGTAGCCCCATCACCAGAAAACGACGAGCCATGCATGGTCGCCAGTACCTTCGGCTTAAGCGCCGCCAGGTTGCGAACCGTCGCGCCCGTGGTCGGGCCAAGACTGGTGTAATGGAATAAACTCTCCGCCGCAATTGACTGTTCGATAATGTCGCTCTCCGTGAGAGCTGGGCCGTTGCCAACGCGCGTAAATAGGTCTCCGCACAACAAGGTTCCTGTCGTTTCCTCAAACATAACGCCAGCATCCCAACCATGCGGCACGTGCGGCGTATCGATGTAGCGAAAGCGCTTGCCACCGATATCGATAACCTCGCCGTCAGAAAGCACGCGCGGCTCGCGATCAGCCATATCGCTGACAGAAACGCGACAGCCCACCATCCCGTGAGTAAGCTGAGCCGCAGGCGCAGCTGCCAACCATTCGTTCATCGATCCGCATTCATCCGCTTCGAAATGGCCGAAACCGAGCCAGCGTAGTCGCTCCACCGGCATGACCCGAGCAACCGCGGCGGAAATCAATGGAAACATTTTTCGCTTCCCGCAGTGAAACAGCAGCGGTTCGTCACCGGTGAATAGGAAATGATTGTACGTAAATCCGGCGGGCGGAGCGGCATCCGGCACAAAGATGGACAGGCGATATATACCTGCACCGATTTCATCGATCCTAGCTTCCATGACAAGCTCTCCCAAGAGTGGCCCTACGACCGGTTGATCGACCGTGAAGGATGGCTTGAGGCTACGAGGTGTTCCGCGCTTTGAAAAGCCGCGGCGATGAGGAGCGTCTGCTTCGGGTCATGAGCGTCGCCCTCCGCAATTGACGTCGGCCCGTCGATTTCCGCTATGCCCGTTACCGACCGAGGGTACGTGGCGGTGCAATATGTCGCGAGGGGCCACCTGCGGACGTAGTCAGTTTGAAGCGAAGGTTATGCCGATATATACCCCCTGTTGGAAGGAGAACCGGCCGCCATTCCGCTCAAGAAACCGTCCGCAACATTGGCGTCATGGTCGGCGAAGAACCGTGTTGTATCTCACCGATGATCCTGAAGCCGTGGCGCTCATAAAGGGAAATGTTTCGCGGATTCGAACTTTCAAGGTAGGCGGCGATGCCCTCCTCGTCACATCGTCGAAGAGCGTGTTTCATCAGCAATGTGCCGAGGCCTTGGCCGATCCAGTTCGGATCGGCGGCAATGAGGGGCAGATACCAATGTGGCTCGTGGGGATGATGTTCGGCCATTCCCTGGAGCAGGTGTGGAATATCGTCGGCGATCTCCGGGCGCAGGGACTGCGCCATGATTGCGCCCATGGCCGCTTCATCAGGCTCGACGCCGGGCGGCAGCCACAGGGCGGCCGCGCGAGCCCCTTCCGTGATGTAAGCCGTGCCATGCTCGAATGCCCGTCCGCCAAATGCGTTAACGAACTCAGGCATAATCCTGAGATATTCGGATGAGTCGGGCCAAACCCAACGGGCCATTGGATCGGCTGCAAAGCCGAGCACAATGGTGCTGATCGTGCTTGCCTGAATGTTCGCGCCCGCAGATTTGACTTCCGACTCAGCTGTCATCATGCCGTCTCCCAGTCGATGGCGTCGGCCAAATTTATCAGATGCCTGTTTCCAAACAGAGCAGAACGGCTGTACCAACGAGCCTTCGCGGCTGCGACCCAATGGTCGTGGTAGGGACGAGGATTGCTCCTCGCCCCCCACCCAGATCCCGGCGAGCGCTGCTAACGCACCGGGCTCCTCCCTCGGGTTTTGGCGTCGAAGCGGTGACAGGGCAGCGGGTGTAGTGTCTTGATTGGCGGAAAGAAGCGATCGACGAGGCGGATGAAGCGCTCCCAGGACAGATCAGCCTTCTGACTCCGACGCCGAAGCGTCGTAAGCCAGAGCCTTCGCACCTGATTGCAGAACCACCACATG
>NZ_AXAS01000084.1 GCF_000472925.1 Bradyrhizobium sp. Ec3.3 | reverse complement strand
GCGATGAGCTCGCCCGAGAAAGATCCCGCCGAACGTGTCGCCTCGATATGCTCGCCTCGAGGCCAGACTATTCGATCCAAGTGATCGAAAACCTGCCGGTGAAAGGAGCCGGCACCGTTCTGTCGTTTATCGCGGCCTGGGGGCCGGCGACGGGAAAAGGCAGGATCAAAACCCGTCACTGGCGAACGGTTGATCGGAGCGGCTGTGTGTGGCGGGACCACCGAGCGCCACAATAGGCGACCACGGCCAACCGAACGCGTGTTGTTCGGTCAGCGCGCGGGCGCTGCTAGTACGTTCTGCCGGGTCTTCGCTATTGAAGTTGGCCCGGTGTTCGTGTACGAACGAGTTGCTGCAGCCACATGAGACGAAATTGAGCCCTCGCGTTTGCCACCGCGGGGGCTTCGTCTTTTATCGGGTGTGTCGTCGATCAGCGCCGCAACGTCTGCTGCGAACTGTCTCGTTTCGAACGCCGGAGCGTCGTCGCTAAGACCAACTTGGAATCTGCCATCGTCGCGCTGGATGATCAGTTTGGGTGAGGGCGCTGAAACACCTTGCAGAACAATGCTGGGCGTTTTCCCCAAACTTCGGGGTAAGTGCTTGATCCGTTTCGATAGCCGCGCTTCCCTAGGGAGCGCCAGCAATTTCAATGGCTTAGATGGGTTTTTGGGGCTGCCGCCTGAGCCCTTCTCCAACTTTTCTCCAACCGAAGGTTCAAACTTTTCCCTACCGAAAATTCGAATTTGCGCATGCAGCTGGCGGCTGTTCTGGCCGCAGCCGAGCAGCGGCGCATCATCGGCGAGCAACCTGCGGCCCAGATGCCGTCTACGGACTATGCGGCGATCGTCGAAGACATCAGGAAAGGTTGAGGGATTTCGCCACCGTGGACGTATCGGAGCGATAGAGATGGCGACCGAAAGGGTCGCCCGGCAAGAACCGCAGGTCCTCATCCAGAGCTTCCGAATCGCGGTTCGGAAAGCAACCTACTAGCGAGGAGCATGCTGTTTTTATACGGAAACATATCCAGAGTTTCTGAGATAGTTTGCGCACTCGGTGCTTGAGAAGAGGTCGAGGAGTTCACCGACGACGTCGCGAGGCCCGGCGGCTCGGACCAGGTGTTTGAGTTTGGCGAAGACCTGCTCGATCGGGTTGAGGTCGGGGCTGTAGGGCGGCAGGAAGAGCAGATGTGCTCCCGTGGCGCGGATGGCGTTGCGGGCCGGCTTGCCCTTGTGACTGCAAGCAGCAATATGTCTTTGCCAGCCTCTGAACCGCAAGGTGATGGCGACTGCGCTGCGCGGCACAGGTCAAGGGCAAGGTGAAAACGCCCGGCATCTGCGCGCTGCTCGGCCTCAAGCCGTTCACGCCGCACGACCTGCGCCGGACGGCGGCGACCTTGGCGGGCGACCTCGGCTTTGACGACGCATGGATCGCGAAAAGCCTCGATCATGTCGCGACGCGAGCAAGAAGCAGGAGCAGATCGTGCCCACCGTCACCGGCCGTGTCTACGTTCACATCGGGCGGATGAAGGAAAAGCGCGCGGTGTTGGACGGCGACTCTGGTTCGGGCGCCTTTTTCTTTTGAAATGCCCTTAAACGTGCCATATGGCCGCTCAGTCGAGGCTTGGCTGTGTAGAGCGCAATCGACCAATGTGCTCAAATCATACACCGGCCCTGCCCGTCAGCCAGCGAGCTCATCGAGTGTTAGCTTGGCTTGTCTCAGAATCGGCGTGTCGACCCCCTCCGTGAACCAGTTGTAGATCGGCGCGAGCAGATCGCGGGCTTCATCACGCTTGCCCTGGGCCAGCCACAGCCGGGCGAGAGAGGTGGCGGCGCGCAGCTGCCAAGTCCTGGCGTCCTGCTTCTGCGCGACCGCAAGGGCACGATGAAAACAGAGCTCCACTTCGGCCGGCTCCGTCTGCCGATGTGCAAGCAGCCACTCTCCTTTCAGGCGATGCAGTTCTGCCTCGAAGAGGCGTTCGTGCCTTCTTTCGGCAACGTCCAGTGCCTTGGTCAGCAGGTCCATCGCCTCCTCGGGCTGATCCGCATGTTCGCAGCATTTGGCGAGCAAGCTAAGCCTCCAAGTCTCGCCGATCGATGCGCCAGTTGCCTTCACATCTTCACAGCCCTCGCGAGCGAGCGCCAGTCCTCTCGCTGCCTCGCCGCGCGTCACAAGCACGTGACCGCGCAACACTGTGCAATTTGCTAACCAAAATGGAAATCCTTGCTGCGTCGCAATTGCAGTCGCTTCCTCCAGTGGGTCGAAGGCAGCCTTCTCATCGCAACACAAAAGATGCAGGACAGCCGCATGCCACAGCGCATAAGCCAGGCTATGCGAGTGGCGCAAAGTTCGACCCCAGAGTACCGCCTGCTCGGCCCGCGACAGTGCCTGGTCCTGGTGGCCAAGCATGAAGAGATTGTGGGCCAAGTAGCTGAGCGCATTTACCTTGTAGTCAACGATCGTAGCGCTTAGAGGGAGCCGGTTCGTTTCGGAAGCATAGATCACAAGCACACGCTCCAAATGATGCTTGCACGAGGCAAATTCTCCGGAAAAATTCAGGGAAAGACCCATGGTAAGATGACCAGCCAGCATTGCACGCGAGTCATCCTGTTTGTCGGAGAGACGTAACAAATTCTCAGCGCACTCCCGCGCTGCAATGTACTCGCCTCGCGTGTTGTGAAACGCGCCTTGTCCGCGGAGCACGGATGCAAGTGTGGCGGCGTCGCCGAGCTGGGCGCACAATTCACGGGCACGCGCATAGGCTTGGCCGGTTTCCGGTGCTGCATAGCCTCTGGAGGCAGCGAGAGCTACACCGAGGGTCACCTGGAGTGGGAGTTCTTGCCGCCCGCGATCCGCCTCGTTCGGCAGGGATGACAAGAGCTCCAACCCCATCTGCAACTGCGCCACCGCCTCAGTCATGGCTCCACGTGCAATCGCTTGCTGGGCTGCCTTGAGCCGATAGAGCACAGCCTTGTCGACCAGGCCAGCTTCAGCAAAATGCCGCGCCAACAGGTCGGGCTGCGTTTCTACGATTTCCGCAAATCGCCGCTCCAGAACTTCGCTGATGCGATTGTGCAGCTGCTGCCGCTGGCTGCGCGACAAGGTGCCGTGAGCCGCTTCCTGCACAAGGGCATGTTTGAAGGTGTACTCCGCATCGGGTGCGGCTCCCCGCCGGAAGATCAGTTCAGCGCTCACCAACTGGGCAAGCGCGTCATCGACCTGCTGCTGCGGCCCTTGCGCAACGGCTGATATCAATTCATGAGAGAATGAACGACCAAGGGCCGCTCCGATCTGTGCGATCTCGCTCCCTGCAGGAAGACGATCCAGTCGCGCAAGAAGGGAAGCTTGCAGCGTGGTCGGGATTGCCAGCGAGGCCACCGGCCCGGTCGCGGCATAGCGATCGCCGGCTTCGACGAGGACGAGTGTGCCACTTTCAACTACGGTCTTGGTCAGCTCTTCGATGAACAGCGGCACGCCGTCGGTGTGATCGATGATTTGGTCGGCGATCTCTTGGGGCAACGCCTTGCCGCCGGTGACCGCCGCGATCACCTCGGCACGCAGGGCGGGCGGCAGGCGGTTGAGCGTGAGCAGAGTCACGTGCGGGCGGCCGATCCACGGGGGCGTGAACTCCGGCCTGAAGGTAATGATCAGAAGGACCGGCAGGGCGGGCACCCGTTCGACGATCAGGTCCAGGAGCTCCAGGGATGTAGGATCAATCCATTGGACATCCTCGAACACAACCAGCACGGGTTTACGCGCAGCCATCCCCTCGAGCTGCGCCAACAGCGCCCGTAGCGTCTTCTCCTTGCGCTTCTGCGGAGTGAGACCGAGTGGCGGATAGCGGTCGGTGGTTGGCACGGACAGAAGATCCGCGATCAGCGGAACAGCGTCCCTGAAATCGTTCGTCGCCAGTACCGCCTCAAACTTGTCGAGCCGCTGCTGGTCGGTGTCGTCGCGCCGGAATTCGGCCGCTCGCTGGAACCGGCTGATGATCGGATAGAGCGCGCTGTCCTGGTGATGAGGCGAGCAGAAGTGCCGGAGGCGGGTATGTGTCTCCGCTTGAAGTCGCTCCTGTAGTTCCACGGTGAGGCGTGATTTGCCGATCCCCGGCTCGCCCGACAGCAGCACCACCCGTCCGTCCCCACTCGCTGCCTGTCGCCAGCGGCGGAGCAGCAACTCCACTTCTTCATCACGACCGATCAGCGGCGTGGTGGGCGCGCGCAAGGCTTCGAAACGGCTGTCGATGCCGCTTGGCCCCAGCACCCGCCAAGCCGGGACCGGCTCGGAGAATCCGTTGAGCGCTATCTGGCCAAGGTCGTCGCCGTCGAACAGTTTGCCGACCAGCTGGCGGGTGCTCGCCGCGATCACAACCGTGTTCGGCTCGGCGATCCTTTCCAGGGCCCCCGCGAGTTGCACAGCTTCGCCGATTATCATCTGCTGATCCGCACCACTTCCGAGGAGATCGCCGACCACGACCGGACCGGTTGCGATGCCCGCACGCAACTGAAGGGAGCCGGTGCTGCCGCCATCGAGCCTCGAGACTGCATCGACGAGGGTCAGACCAGCGCGAACCGCGCATTCGATGTCATGCTCGTGCGCCTGTGGATGGCCGAAAAAGGCCAGCATCTCGGTCCCGAAGAGCTTGTACATCACGCCGCCGGACCGAGCGATGATCGGCATGCAGCAGCGCTGATAGGCAGCGATCAGGGCCTGCAGTTCCTCCGGATCGAGTCGGGCCGCGATCGCGCTCGTGCCGACGAGGTCACAGACAAGAACCGTCGCGTGCCGGCGTTCCGGCGAACGCGGCGTTACTGGCGGTTCAGTTTCGACATCGTCGACGGGCGTCTTAGCGGCCAAGTTTAAGGTCTGGTCCTTCTGCTGGTGCCAGTCACGAAGGATCTCACGGCGCAATGCCTTGGTCGCCGCGTCCGGTTCGATCCCCAACTCCTTTGCGAGCAGATCGGCGCAGGTGCGATATTGGCGAAGTGCCGCGCCGTGTCGGCCCTGTCGGCAATAGAGTTCCATCAGAGTACGATGGATACGCTCCTGCAGAGGGTCGGCCGCCAGCAGCCGCGCCGCGATGCGAATGCCACCTTCGATAGCGCCCGTCGACAATAGATGGTCCAGCAGCCTGGTCATGGCTTGCAGCGCCAGTTCGCGGAAGCGCTCGCGTTCCGCCGTCTCCCAGCTCTCAAACTCGGGTGCGGTGACCTGGAAACCCTCGAGAAGTTCGCCGCCATAAAGTGCGACGGCCTGCTCGAGACTGTCCGCTCCCCGTTGCGCAACTAAATCCCCAAAGATTATGGCATCGGTGGCCAATGAAGATGGCTTAAAGCTGATCGTGTCTTCGTAAGCCATCAAGGCGTGCGGGTCGACATGCGACAGCGCCTTGCGCACGAGGGTGAGCGCCTGTCGTAGACTGTCGCGCGCCTGCGCCTCGCCGCGGTCGCCCCATAACAAAGTCGCAAGCTTTGCGCGCGCTTGAGCCTGGCCCGCGTGGAGCGCGAGATATGCCAGAAGCGCCCCGGCCTTTTTTGTCGACAATGGAACCGGCTCGCCGGAATCCGTCTGGAGCCGGAGACCTCCGAGAAGGGCGAGATTGACCTTCCACATCCCCGTCGCACTCAGGAACAGCGCGCTCGCCGAATATTTTGCATCTTTATCACGCTCAGAACCACACGTCGATTGCGGCAGCGGAGTAGTTGTGGCGACGCTAGTTTTGCCAAAGGCAGCATCCTCGCCTGACCGATAGCCAACTCAGAAGTCCAGGAGACCTGACTGCTATCCTGGCGCGTCGTCGATGCTGCATGTGAACAGGCTCACATCAGCAGGAGATTGCCATGAAGACGGCGTTCCTGATGGCCGCCATCGCGGCGGCAACAGTTGTTGGCTCCAACGCGGGGGCCGCAGAGCTCCCGACCTTTGAACTGACGGGGTTTCCAATTACGCCACACCAGGTTGCGCTGATCGGAGGCGCAAACCTTCAGGAGCAATCGCCCACCCCAACGCTCACGTTCGGCGGCATGCCGGCGTCTCCCGTTCAGATAGCCATCTTGACTCCGCGCCACAGCATGATGGCGAACACGATGTCCCCTAAGGCGACCACAATTGGCGTCGCGAGCAAATAGGGTGCGAGAGGTGCGAACTGGGGGATGCTGACAGCCTTGTTGCTTATTTGCTCGGCCGCGGTCGTCGCCGAATCCCACGAGTGCACCCGCATCAAGGCAAACACGGTGCTACGCGTGCCGGCCGAGTTCGGCAATCCGGCGACAAGCTTCATGCAGGCCCAAGCCTACTTGGCGGAGAATCCAATTGGGCACGAGCTTGATGCAAATGAGCGGGTCAAGGTGATCTGCGTGCGAAGCGAAATGATCGCCAACGCCCCAACGCATCGTCGATGATGGAAATTGAAAGTTGTCCGTTCGCACGACGCTGCATTTTTCCGCTCGCGTGACACACTCTACCGCGTCACCTCCAAGCTTTTTTCGGCAACAGGGAGCAGGACCATGTTTGATACGAATCGACGCGCTTTCCTTGGGGCATTGGCATTCGGTGCCGGCGGCCTGGCCGCCTCTCGTTCCTTCGCGAACGACGGACATGCGGCCGGCTATGATGTCGCGCCGGCCTCGACTTTCGTGCAGACGATGCCGCGCAAAGGCGGCGACCCCCTCAAGTTTACATTCCCGCTCGACAGCGGACCGATCAAGGCAACGTCCGGCGGGTGGGCGCGCGACTTCACCAGCGCGCGGTTTCCGATTGCCACGGACATCGCGGGGGCCCATCTATTCGTGAATCCGGGCGGCTCGCGCGAGATGCATTGGCACAATTCCGCCGAATGGGCCTTAATCCTGGGCGGCCACTGCCAGGTGACGGTGGTCGATCCGGAAGGCGAAACCGAAGTCGCAAATTATGGGCCCGGCGATTTGTGGTTCTTTCCCAAGGGCCACGCGCATGCAATCCAGACCCTCGGCAAGGAGCCATGTCATGCGATCCTTGCCTTCGACGACGGGCTCTATTCCGATCACGGCACCTTCGGCATCAGCGATTGGATGAGCCGCTTCGATTCGACCATGCTCCAGCAGGCCTATGGCTTGCCCGCCGATTTTGTCGCCGGCATTCCCAAGGCCGAAACCTACATCAATCAGGGCGAGGTGATTGCGCTCGACAGTGAGCAGGCCCGCAACGTCAAGGTGCTCAACGCTGCGCGGAGCCATCGCTATTCGTTGCTGAAGCAGAAGCCGCGCGAAAGCTCGCCCGGTGGAACCTTGTATGTAGCATCGGCGGCCGAATATCCGGTGTCGTCGACGATGACCGGGTGGTTCCTGCAGCTTAAGCCGGGCGCGTTGCACAAGCCGCACTGGCATGCGCACGCCAGCGAGCTGCACTATGTCGTGAAAGGGCGCGTGCGCATGACGCTCTTCGGCACCGATAAGCGCATGGCAGCGAGCGAGGTCGGCCCGGGCGAATGCGCCTATCTCCCTCAAGGTTGCGGTCACACCGTGCAAAATATCGGAACTGAACAGGCCGACGTTGTCGGCGTGCTCAACAGCGGCGTATACAGCGAAAGTTCGTTGTCGGACTGGCTCGCGAACGCTCCGCGCCATCTGCTTGCCAATAACTTCGGCTTGCCGGAGGCGAGCGTTACCCCAATGGGCGAGAAAAAGTCGATCATCGCTGGTGCTGGATGTGTTCGGCCTGTTTGCTGACCGCTGGCCCTGATGTAGTCCGCGGATCGGGTCCCAATCATTTTCACGGGCTCTAATGGGCGTGTTGAACAACGGCTGTTGCACCGATGACAAGCAACCGTCGGAGATAGCGATCTCCCTGCTTATGCCCATGACCCAGAAGCGGGTTGTCCCAATCGACGGCTCGACCGTTTCGCATCACGCCATCATCACCCTCGCAATTCGATTGTCTTGCCCCGCCGTCGCCTCACGCTCCCATTGCCAAGCCTCTTCAGGCGGCTGCAGCAAGCTCCGGCGCGCGATAGTATCCTCCCTTGGCCATGATTGCCCAAGCGATGCGTGCCATCTTGTTGGCAACGGCAACGGCGACGAGCTTGGCCGGCTTCCTGGCCAGCAGCCTTATGATCCAGGGATGCTTGAACGGCGCCCGCGTTGCAAGAAGAATCTGACGTTCGGCTTGCGGTCGGGTGCAAGTCATAGTCAGCCGATCAGCAAGCCTTGTTGATGTTGCATCGAACGCGGGATCTTTTAATCCGTCAGCGAAAGAGCGTTGAGTAAACGAGATCGCGCCGGAGACCCTGGCGTGATGTGATGTAACGGTTCTCTTAGCAGGCAGGACCGGCTCGCTCGGTCGAAAATGATGTGGTGGACGACGCCCGCTCCCCGACAAGCCGCGCGAACCGTTCCTATTGAGGCCGAACCTCGCTCGCGTTGGGGCGCACGGCACGGTGCGAGCTTCATGGAAAACCCTGCTGCCTCCGCAGACTTTGTGCCGTTCCCTTCTTGCCGCCTCCGCCCTTTTCCAACTCTGGATATAGCCAAGCAACGCGCATCGCTTTCTGCCCCTTGGTGCCATCTGCACCATGGCGCGTCCCCTCGATCATTGCTAGAGCGCCAGCCACCAAACCGCCAGCGCGACCATGACGACGATCGCCGCGACGAAGATCAACGCTTGCACGTTCGACATGCGCCACATCGCGCACCGCCTTTGTGTGCGAGATGGTTCAATAATTAAACGCGATTTCGCGCGTGGCAAATATCCTTTCACCGCGCCGTCGTGTACCCCGCATTGTTCTACGCGCCCCGGAGAACCCGGAGCCAGAGGGACCTGCATCAGCCCGGACCGGCGGGTCTGGTTCGAGGACGAGATCATCGCTTGGCAGAATGCGGTGGACGAGTTTGATCCCACCCGGCGAAGGGGCAAAGCGCGTCGCCACGTCGCGTGACTTACCCGGTGTCGCACCGCTAGCAGAGGATGAAGCTGTGAGCGACACAACTCGGCAACGTCAGCCGTGACTTTTTCAAGATCGTAAGGCTTCTCCCATCGCCGCACATGCTGGAAGCGGTCGGGGATGGTCTCCATAGCCAGTCGTGAAAATGAAGGGCTTTCCGACACGCATGAGATCAAAGGGCAGGCCGCGCGCATGGGAAAAGGAGGAGGCGCAGGCCCACCATCGCAAACGTTACGCCACGGATACCAGAAACTCGGCCGAGAGCCGTCGTGAACGTAGGTAGCGCTCCAGGGACTCGAACCGCCGACGCCCTCGGACGTATCGATGTGCTAACGGTGACGCGCTCTCACGCGAGCAGCGCCGTGTAGTCGGGTATGATCCTCGCTGGGAGAGGCGCTTCCTTATTTGGAAATGGCTGCTAAGCAATTGATATTACTAGAGGCGAATTCGGGCGTTTTTTTCCAAATGCCGCTTGAAATCGTTGAATAATTAAGCAGGTTTTGATTCCGCCATTCGGAGGTTCGATCCCTCCCGCCCCAGCCAGAACCAAGCTGCTGAATTCATTATTTTAAACAGATCTACGTCCACCAATTTCTGAGCGCGTTTGGAAACAGAGCCTCTCAGGCTTGGTTGAAAATCGAAGGTATCGCGCGCGTTGTCCTATATCGGGTTATCTCTTTTCGCTCGTCTCAATGTATATCGCGGAAATTGTCGGGGAGCAGGTCTGTTTCATACTGATCGTAGGATAGAGGGCCACGGCGAACAAATCGGACAACCAATCGATGCATTTGTACGTATTTGTGTACGTATTTGGCGTCGAGCTGCGCCTGCCCAGCGAAGGGCGTTCGAGCCGCGGCTACTCTGTGCAAGTTCACGAGCCGCGCGATGGAATTGTAAGGTCTCTTAACGAGGCGACTGAGTTACTGCACATCTCTAAACGGAGGCCGCCAACGTGTCTTAATGCAGGCTGCGGCCTTGACACCACGATGCAGCGTTATCGCTTCTATCTGTTGGACGAGCTCATCCGCGCGCGCCTAACCAATCGTCGGACATCCTGCTCGGCCCATCACGTTGGCTTTGCCGTTTTCATATTGGGGCGGTTTAGACCAAAGTTCTGGCTCGATCCGGCCGGACCTGCGGTCCCCACTCAGCGCTTTTCGGTCGAGCTCACCTTGCTGCCATTCCCGAATGTAGTCGAACAGGGTCGTTGCATACGGCCAGAATCTGCCGACCATTCTCGACTGGCATGTCGGATGCCATCATGCCTTGCCCGCCGACCAGGGGTCCTTGATTGCGCCCATCGCCATTTCGATCTCGGCTGGCGACGCCAGGCAGCTCAATTTGGAGATCCAGGCTCGTCTTGGATTTCTTGAGGCAAAAGCTATGATATCCCGCATGACCAATGCCAACGTTGAGCTCGACGCCGGCACCAAGACATTCGCCTCGGGCCTCCTGCCGGATTTGATCGCTGCACTTCGCCGCAGCCGTAAGGGCGATCTGGTGGCAGTAGTCAGCAGCAATTCAAACATCGGCCCCGAGCTCGAGGCATGGTGTCGCTTCACCCGCAACAGTTTGATCGACACCGCATTCGAAGACGGTCGCACCAGATGGGTGCTCCGATACGGAGAGGCTCCTGAGAATGTGGGAGAAGATCGGCCTGTCGGCTCTCGCCTATGGCTTTACACCAACTTCGACTGCAACCTGAGCTGCGACTATTGTTGTGTGCGCTCGTCGCCCAAAGCGCCGCGGCGCGCGCTTGGCTTCGAGCGGGTGCAACGCATCGCTGTCGAGGCGGCGGAGCTCGGTGTGCGCGAGATTTTTGTCACCGGCGGTGAGCCGTTCATGCTGCCGGATATTGGCGAGATGCTTGTCGCCTGCGCCGCGGCTGCGCCGACCACGGTCCTCACCAACGGCATGCTCTTTGCGGGACGTCGGCTCGAAACGCTGCGCTCGCTGCCGCGGGAGCGCGTCACTTTGCAAATTAGCCTCGACAGTCCGACGCCGGAGCGCCACGACCGCCATCGCGGCCAGGGGACATGGGCGCGCACCTGGAACGGAATCGAGCGGGCCCGCGCCGAGGGATTTCGAGTGCGGTTGGCGGCGACAGTTTCAACTGACGCAGAGGCGGAAGAGTTTCGTGACTTCCTTGACGCCCATCACGTGAGCGGGGTGAATCGGGTGATCAGGCGAATTGCGCTCCGAGGCTCCGCTACGCAGGGCATCGCGTTGGCAAGGGCAGATCTGGTTCCCGAGGTAACGATCACCGCAGAAGGCGTATTTTGGCATCCGGTTGGCGCTGAAGACAACGACCTCCTGGTCAGCCGCGACATCTTTCCGCTTGCCGATTCCTTCGCGGCCGTGCGCCGCGCCTATGATCGCGAATCCGAGCATCAACGCCGCTTGGCGACGATCTTCAATTGCGCCTGATAGCGTTCAGGGCCGCTTCAAAAAGCCCTGTTGCGCAGAAGCATCCCGCAATTCGGCATACGCTTCAAGTTGAGGCGCTATCCATTGTCGGAGCCCTTCTGCTTCGAGCACGGGGCGATGCGCCGGATTGTCGTAGCTCATTCCAAATAGTGCTTTGGCAAACGCCTGCTCCAACGCAGGGTCGAGATCAGACCGAGCAGTAAACATGCAGTGATTATAGGGCCGAGAGGTCCAGATCTCCGTCAGCGCGCCTTCGGGCACCAGGCGCTCGCTGCGCACGGTACTCCAGAATGGGCTGCCAATGGCGCCGGCATCGGCACGACCGTCAAGTACCGCACGTATGACGTCGGCCTCGCTTGTCCCGGTGTCTCCATGCTTGCCGAGGTCGGTGTTGAAGCGCAGCGATCGGTAATCCTTCCCCTCGGCCAGTCCCTCGCGCTGCAGAAAATAGACGGGGAGGATTGCTGCATGGCCGCTGTCGCGGCTGCCGAGCGCGAGTGTGCGATTTCTGAGATCGGCGAGCTTGGCCACCGGCCCACCCGTGACGGCGACGATCTTGGTCATCCAGCCTATATCGGTGTCGCGCATCGCGATCGGTCGGCAGCGGTGGTCGCTCCAGGCATCGGCCTGGACATAAGCGAGGTTCGTGTTCCACCCGATGTCGATGCGCGGCAGCGGCTCGTCGGGCGAGGCGAGGAGGGCGGCGACCTGCGTCTCGTAGCTCTGAAACAGCACCACCTCGACAGGTAGATGCGCTTCCTCGTGAAAGTACCGCCGCATGCCCTCCCAGATGCTGACCACCTTCGGATCATATGCGACGGCACCTACCCAGATTGTCTGGCTCATGACTGCTCCACCCGCCACGCTTGATATTCGGATGCGATCAATTCGCTTGCAGACTGCTTCCGAACGCCGCGACACTCGCGTGCTCAGAACAGCGGTAGTCCCAAAACGGCCTTGCCGATGAACTCGCGCAAAACATCGCCCGTCGGCGCCATGATTGCTCCCGCATGGGCATCGCGGAACAACCGCTCGATCGAGAGATGCCTGGAAAACGCTGCGCCCCCACACACTCGCATCGCTGCCGAGGTGACGGCGATCGCAACATCTCCCGCCGCCGCCTTGCTCTCGAGCACGCGCAACATGGTCGCCTCTTGGGGCCGTTCAAGGTGATCGATGAGATCGTCGACGCGCGCGGCGAGCCCATCGGTGTCGATCTGCATCGTCGCAAGCTGCGCGCGGAGCGTCGGCAGGCTCTCTCCGAGGGTCTGGCCCAAATGCTCGAAGCGAGCGCTATTGAGATGGGCCGCGGTCCCCGCGACCGCGGCCCGGCAAAGACCAAGCGCGACCGCCGATGTCCCGAGGTTGAACAGCGGAAGCACGACCTCCAGCATCGCCTTGAACCCCGCACCGTCGTCGGTCAGCTGGAACTCGGGTGCGATCTCACAATCCTCGAGGATCATCGGCGCGGAGGCGTTGGCCCGCATCCCAAGACCATCCCAGGCGCCCGCGACCGACAGTCCGAGCGTGTTACTCGCAACAAGATAAAGGGTTGAATCCGTTGGGCTCTTGCCTTCAGGCGCAAGCGCCGAGACCACATAGCTTTGCGCGTGACCGGCGCTCGTCACCCATGATTTCTTGGCAGTGAGATGCACATTGACAGCGTTTCGCTTTGCGCGCGAGACTGGTGCCCAGAAGTGGCTGCGCGATCCGGCTTCGCTGAATGCTAGGGTCGTCAGGTGTCTTCCGGCCAAAATGTCCGCCAGTGTCTGCGAGACCGCGGCACCCGGACGAGCTCCCGCAATCGTTGCGGTGGCGCACATGTGCATCAAGTAAACCATCGCGGCGGACGCGTCCGCCTCCGCAAGCGTGGCGATGACGGCGGCGAGCGTCCGTGGTCCAAGCGCCGAGCCGCCGACCTCAGTGGGCAGCGTGATTCCGAGCAATCCGGCCGGACCAAGCGCCGCAATTGCCTCGGATGAAAATCGAGCTTCCTTGTCATTTTGCCTGGCCGCCGGCGCGAGAATGCGATCGGCGATTTCTTTGGCATTCGAAACTGCGGTCTCGTGGTTCATTGACAATCCCCGACACCTGCGCACAGCCTGCCAAGTTCGAAATTAGCGAACCCGCCCTTTTCTTGCGACCAATGCTACGCGACCCGCAGCACCGGATCAACACGACCGGCTTCGGGGTATGGCAGAATCTGGATATTCCAGCAGCGAGCAAGGGCCGTGGTTATTACGTTCGTCAAAGCCATTTTGTTACATCCTTCGAGATCTTTTTAAGGCTCGGTGAAACCTTTGGCCTCTTCCGGCGGTAGCTATCCGGCGACGCTTGCCGGCTGTCGATGAGAACGCTACCAATGACCGGCAATGGTGTGACGAGGTTTGTCCGGCGATGGCGGTCAATGATGGCGGGGCCCCGCTGCCGTGAGCGGCGCGGCGATCGGGATCATCGGCAAGGCGCCGCAACCCGGCCGCTCAAAGACGCGGCTTGCGGGGGCCATTGGTCCTGAAGCCGCTTCCGAACTGTCGGCTTGCTTTCTGCGCGACGTCGCCGCGGCCATAGAGGCGGTACCGGAGGTGCTTGGCAGGCGCGGCTATGGCGTCTACGCGCCGGCCGGCGCCGAAGACGTTATTCGGCAGCTGCTTCCTGCGGGTTTCGGACTGCTGTTACAGGCCGGCGAAGATCTCGGACACGTGCTGCTTGGCGCTACGTGTGCGCTCCTCGATGCCGGACATGACTGCGTCCTGCTCGTCAATGGCGACAGCCCGACCCTGCCAACTCGCCTGCTGTTGCAGGCGATCGAAGCCCTGCGCGAGCCCGGCGATCGGATGGTGCTCGGGCCGGCAAGCGACGGCGGCTACTATCTCATCGGCTTGAAGCGTCCGCATCGGCAATTGTTCACGCGGATCGCGTGGGGAACGGATAGCGTGGCGAGCAGCACTTGCGAGCGCGCCGCCGAAATCGGACTTGCCACGACGCTGCTTGCGGAATGGTACGATGTCGACGACATCGAAACTTTGCGCTGGCTTCAGGACGAACTGGCCGGGCACTCGACCCGCTTTCTTGGCGGAGGGTTTGCTGCGGCGAGCCGGGCCTTTCTCCGAGCCGCGCCGCTGACAAACCTGTGAAGCCAATGTCAGGGACTGCAACCAATCAATTCGGTCGACTGGCGCGCTTCGCGGACAACGTGCTTCCGCTTCATCTTCTGGTGGGCATCGGCATTGTCGTCGTCGGCTTGACGCTTGTGACCCCGTTCGCCCTCGAGGCTTTCGGTGACAACGCCTTCATGGCCGCAACTATCCCTGCAGGTTTACTGACGATTGCGGCGACACAGCTCGCCGAGCGCGCGCCAGATAGGCGTGCGCTGTGGTTCGTCTTTGGCCTTGCGATCGTCCTGAGAGGCTATGCGCTGTGGTTCGATCCGCTGCTGTCCAGCGACGTCTATCGCTATGTCTGGGATGGCAGGGTTCAGGCCGCCGGCATCAATCCATACCGCTACGTCCCCGCCGATGAGGCGCTGGCGTTTCTACGAGATGGAACGATCTTTCCCCACATCAATCGGGCCGATACCGCCGTCACCATCTATCCTCCGGTGGCGCAATTTTTCTTTCTCGTCGTCACGCGAGTCGGTGAGAGCGTGACTGTGATGCGTGTCGCGCTGCTGGGGTGCGAGTCCGTCACTGTTTTGGTGATAGTGCTCCTGCTTCGGCGAATGGGCCGCCCGCTGACGCGGGTGACCGCCTATCTCTGGCATCCGCTTCCCATATGGGAGATTGCCAATAGCGGCCATGTCGACGCGCTCATGGTGGCGCTGATGCTGCTCGGCCTGTGGATTGCGCTGGCCGGTCATGCGCTCCGCGGTGCCGTCGTGATCGCGTTTTCGGTGCTGGTGAAACCATACGTTGCGCCGGTGCTGGCCGGGATCTGGCGGCCGTGGGACGTCAAAATGCCGCTCGTCGTAATCGCCACCGCCGCACTTTGCTATCTTCCCTATTTGTCGGTCGGTTGGGGAGTTCTCGGCTTCCTGACCGATGGCTATCTGACGGAAGAGGGCATCCGTGCCGGCAATGATCTCTGGCTGTTGTCGCTCTGGCGGCTAGTGTTTGGCGAGCATCAAAGTGATGTCGTCGCGTACGTTGTGCTGGCCGCGCTGATCCTCCTTTTCAAAGGGCTTTCTGTGGCCCGCAGCTCTCATCGCAGCATCGCCTCCACGCTTGCCGACATCAACATGCTGTTACTCGTTACGCTCCTGTTATTGTCGCCAAACTATCCTTGGTATTTTCTTGTCATCACGCCTTTTGTCGCCCTGTGTGGGTCCGCTCCAACATGGGTCGCGTCGATCGGAGCGCTGTTGCTGTCAGAGCAACTCGACTGGGATTTCTACATTCCAAGAATGGTGACCAAGTCGGTACTGTTCGGAGGTCTCTTGCTTGCTTGGGCCTTCATGGCCTGGACGACTCGCATGCAGCGAACCGCAGATACAGGGACATCGGCATGAGTAGTTCCGGCGAAGTGGCAGGTGCCCAGGCGCGCTTCGATCCGCGCCGCTATCACGAGCAGGTCACGGGCGAGCGCACCGAGGTCACGCAGCGACCGCCGGTTTGCCTTTATCTCGAAGTGACCAATCGTTGCAATCTCTTGTGTACCACTTGTCCTCGCACCTATGAGGAGCTCGAGCCGGCGGCAGACATGAGATGGGACCTGTTCACGTCGATTGTCGATCAGGCGCCCGGTCTTACGCGGGCGGTCCTGCATGGCGTCGGCGAACCGATGCTGGTTGCGAACCTGCCACGGATGGTCGGGTACCTGAAGGACCGCGACGTTTACGTCCTGTTCAACACCAATGGAACGGTTCTCAGTGAGCGCAACGGCCGTGCGCTGATCGACGCCGGACTTGATGAATTGCGTGTGTCGCTCGACGCCTCAAACCGCGAGAGTTTTAAGGCGATCCGGGGAAGGGATTATTTCGGCCGCATCACCCGCAATGTGCGTGCGTTTCGCGAGCTGCAGGAGCGGGAAGGGCACAGGAAGCCGCTCGTTTCCATCTGGCTCACAGGCCTCAAAGAGACTGTCACGGAACTCCCGGCATTCGTGAAGGTTGCGGCCGAAATCGGCGTCAAGGAAGTCTATCTGCAACGGCTGGTGTTTTTTGACGAAGCGGCAATCGGTAAGGCGCGGCCGGATCAAGCCTTGTTCGAGCGCCTGACCGAGGGGGAAGCCGAATGTCTGAAGCAGGCCGAGGATCTGGCGCGCTCCCTTGGCGTGACCTTCAGCGCGTCCGGCGCGGCGAGCGAGCCGGGATTAAGTCTGAAAGGCAGCGGTGACAGTTCGCCTTGGTCACTGTGCCGGCGCCCGTGGTCGCTGATGTATTTCACGGCCAATGGCCGCGCATTGCCGTGCTGTATCGCGCCGTTTTCGCAGCACGGTTACGACAATTATACCCTTGGGCATGCAGGGCGGCAGTCCTTGCGAGAAATCTGGAATGGGCCGGCGTATCGGGACTTTCGCGCGGCGCTGCTGTCCGACGAGCCGCCGAAAAGCTGCGCCAATTGCGGTCTGCGCTGGAGCCTGTAAGCGAGGTGGCCGTCGTTTCAGCGATCATTCCCTGTCTCGACGAGGAAGCGGCGATTGGGCCGGTTGTGACCGCGGTGCTGGCGCAGAATGTGAGCGAAGTTATCGTGGTCGACGGCGGCTCGCGGGATCGTACCGCCGAGCGGGCCGAGGCCGCTGGGGCGCATGTTGTTGTAGAGCCGCGACGCGGTTACGGTCGCGCAATCCAGGCAGGCATTGCTGCAGCGCGTGACGACGCCGACATTCTTCTCTTCCTCGACGGCGACGGCAGCGATCCTGCAGAATTCATTCCCGAGTTGGTGTCGCCAATTGTTGCGGGCCAGGCTGTCTTCGTCCTCGGCTCGCGCGTTCGCGGTCCACGCGAGCCCGGCAGCCTGGCGCCGCAGCAGCTCATCGCGGCCCATGTCGGCCGGCTGCTCCTTCGATTCGCCTACGGCGCAAGCTTCACTGACCTGTCGCCATTTCGCGCCATCCGCCGGGACGAACTCAACCGTCTTGGCATGAAAGAGGAAACCTATGGCTGGAATCTGGAAATGCTGATGCGGGTCGCGGCCGCCCGGCTGCCGGCACTGGAGATCGCCGTTGGGCAACGCCACCGGATCGGCGGCGTATCGAAGGTGTCCGGCAATCTCATCGCGGGCGTCAAGGCGGTCTGGTCCATTTCGACGACGTTCGTTCGCCTCGCGCTTGAGCTGTGAGCTTCTTACAGACAATAGCTGTCGGGAGCGGTCATCAGCGCGCGCCGCAAGCAACGATGTCGCGGGGAGACTTTCGGCCGGCTCCCCCAGGTGGAGAAAACACCGCCAGGTATCCGCCATCGCCTGCGAGCTGATAAGTGGCTATCTCGTGAAAGCCGACGGCGGACAGTTCGCAACGCAAGAGCTCAATCGGCGTGCCATGCTGCGGCGTTGGGCGTTCGAGGTCGACAATGCCGATGCGTGCGCCCGGCTTCAAGGCAGGCGCGAGATTGTAGAGGAAGGCATAGGGCTGGGTGATCTCGTGATACATGTGAACGAGGATGGCGGCATCCAGCGAGGACGCGGGCAGGCGAGGGTCGTGCGGTTCGCCCAGCGCGAATTTGACGTTTGTCAGCTTAAGGCGTTCCGTTCGCCTGGCGAGCTCAATGAGATAATCCCTCGTGACATCCTCAGCGACGACGGAGCCGCTGGGGCCGACGAGCGGCGACAGACGAACCGTGTGGTAGCCACTGCCCGCACCAATGTCGCCGACCGTCATGCCCGGCTTTAGTTCAAGGCGGCGGGCGACCTCACCGGCCTCATTGAGGGCGTCACGGTGTTCCTCGGAAGAGCGGCGTGGGCTGACGATCTCTGCAACCGGGCGCCGTGGTGAGGGAAACTCGATTGCGGCAACTCCGGGCGGAGCCAGGTAGCCGATGTCGGCGGCGTGTGCGCAAGTTGGACCCAGCGCCACAAGGAGCGTCACTGCGCGGGCCAGTGCTATCATGGGGCTCGTCCTCAAAACGTTGGCGACTAGCCCGCGATATTGAAGAACCAGCCGACAAAGCCCTTCCCCTCGCGCACGGTGAGGACGTTGCGGCGCAACCAGGCATCGAGGCCGAGACTCCGGCCGGCACCCTCGAGCGCAAACAGAAACATCAGCAGGGCCAGGCACATATACGTCCACGGCCACTCGGACGGGTTGGCGTAGAGGCCGAGCCAGAGCTGCAGCGTATAGACCAAGGCCAGTACGCCCACGAACCGCACCGCAAGCCCAAGCAGCATCGACCCGGCGAACACAAGCTCGGCCAGAAAGACGACCGGCCCGAAGATCGTCATGTGAGGCAACACCGTGTCCTTCAAAAACGTACGGTGAAACTCGAAGGCCGCGCTCGTCGATTCCTGTTCGGTCCAGTACTGCAGACCGTCAGACACGGGTAGCGGCAATTTCCACAACATCCCCTGGAACCAAAGGCAGCCGATCAGGACGCGGGCCAGCCAGATTCCCAGGTGTCTGCCGGTCCGTTGCGTCGAATCCTCCTGCCAATTCCGGATGGCCACTACAATGCTGGCAAACAGCAACGCCCAGAACAGTGCAAGGATCAGATAGCGCCAATTTCCTTGGTGGAGATAGTCATTCGTCGTTGCGGTCAGGAAATGCCAGACGTCGGTGAAGGGATTGGTGGGCATGTGCGCGAGCTCCGAACCAGGAATCCTACAGTTCTTCGACGTAACATTGATTGAAGCGTACCGTGCGCATCCATTAGCTAACCAGCGCACCGCCGTGTGGGGCGGTCGGGCGATGCGCTTGGCCCTTACTATCAGCCTATCAGCGGCCCGGACGAGCTCCTCCGACGGTCACTGGGCGTTGATCCAATTATCGGATCCAGTCAGTTTAACGGACACATCCGTAATGGTAATCCGGAAGGTCTCCCCGTCCACCAGCCCTGGATGATCTGTTGAAATCAGGAGTGGGCCAGCCCTTTTGTAGTCCGCATATTTGGCCGACACGAGGTGGGGCGGGTTGGCTGCGCCCCGATGGTAGACGATCTCCTCTATCCGCTTGTCGGCACCAACATAGAGATCCCAGGTGTCGCCGGGCTGGTAGCCGCCCTCTGACGGGTATTTCATCACGACCCGCTGAGCGGACGTGTCACCCGTCGGTCGCTTCTGCTGGCCCTCGTCAGTCGCGGCCGCGCCGTCCCATAGCAGATGGAACGGTAGGAGCAGCCAATACTGATCGTTGGCGAATGCCGGATCGACTTCCTTCTTGACGACATCGCTTTGACTAGAGATTTGTGAGCGCTGATAGGTCACCTTGACCGAATTGCCTTCCTTGTCTTTGCCCTCGAAAGACACCGTGCCGGTCTTCGGGCTCCACTCCCATTTGTTAGAAAGATTGTGACCGCCAGGAAACTCACCATTCCAGGTGTACCGGATTGCCTCGACTTGTCCGAACGAATCGAGTCCGTAGGTCTTGGCGATCTGTTCGGCAATCGCTGGCTCCGCCCTCGATGGCGCAGGAGAGACCAGCAGCATGCTAAAGGCCAGAAGAAAGATCAGATTGAAGTGTCTCGTTTCGCTGCGTGCCAGAATAAGAGTTCTGCTCATATCGAGCTCCCTGATTTTGGATGCAAAAAACGCCGACTGAGCCAAGGCTCGGGTCGCCCAACGCGACTTAGGTCCGGCCGGAACCGAGGCGTAGACGTGGCGGCGGAGAGACTATCTATCGCGTTGCGCACGAATGGCGGTTCGGCAGGTACGTCGCGCCTAAGGAGACTACCCGAACATTCGCGCAGATGCAGGGAAATTGCCTGTTATGTATTGTGAGAGACCGTTAGCGGTCGCGAGCCGCGGCAATACATGTTCCATGCGGCTGAGATCTGCCTGGCCTTTGCGCGGCCAAAGCGTGAACTTGCCGGAGTGGCAGCTTTGCCGAATATCGTTGGGTTCGCCCCCTGGGCGACATAGCGGGCGTAGCCCGGGCGCTTCATCAGTTCCGTCCATGCGTGGCCCATGCGTTCCCGGTGCTCGTCGGCTTGCCGGAGAAACCGTTGCCAGACATCGACAGGATGACGACGTCGAACGCGTCTTCGGCCTTCCCGCCATGCGCGGTTGGATCGGTTAGCGGCCCGATGAGCTTGATCTGCTCCAGCACCGAGCGTGGCCAACCATAATTGATGACCAAGGCAAGCGCGTCCTTGTGGCCCGACCGGACATGGATGAAGTGAATGTCGAGATGAGCGTGCGCACCTGCTCTTTGATGGCTTCGCGAATCGCTTTATCGTTCTCGCATTGTCAACACTTTGGGGGTTCGATATGGACGACGTTAAAGCTGCTATCGAACAAACGACCGATGCAATGGGCGCCCCTCCGGAAGCACCTGCGAAAGCGCCGAAGCCTGAGATGAAGAAAGTCCGGCACGCCGCAAAGAAAGTCGCTAAGAAGGTCGGACCGAAGAAGAAGGTCGGTAAGAAGGCCAAGAAGTCAGTCAAGAAATCCACAAAGAAAGCGCCCAAGAAGGCGAAAGCCAAGAAAAAGAAGACAAAGAAATCGAAGCGCTGAGGTCAAACGAAAACCTCCTGACGAAGGTCGGGAGGTTTTTTGCTTTCGTCTCTTGGAAGGCGAGCCCGCGTCTCGGCGAAGGTCATGCTCGGCTGCAACAAAAAGTGAATCAGAAGAATAGCGCCTCGACTGCGCCTAGCAGAGCGGAGGTGCCCGCTAAAAACGCTGCAAACGCAGTTGAGCCACGCGGCACGCTTTGTCGCGACAAAAGACGGATCGTCATCCGGCGCTTTGTCCCAATAAGACCCCAACTGCGGGATGCGCAGCGACCCTCCGGCGTACCAAAACCCGGCAGCACCCAGCGCGAATAGTGCAAGAGCGATTTCGAGATATCGGCCCATCGCGTAATTTGCGAACACGATTCGGGTGAGGGAGCCACACGTGCAAAAGGATTTCCCCACTCGCGGCGGACCGGTCACCGGCCGATGAGTGTCTAACACTCGCCCAAAAAGCTCAGGAGCCCAACCGCGATGGGGATCAGGGCCGCGCAAGTCCATAACGCGGGTGCACTGGAGCCGAGGCCGGCGACGAGGATCCCAGCGCCGAATCCGACAATTCCGACGGAGATCAAATAGGCGAGCGCTTTATCCATCACCGACGCGCCCCATGAGGGGATCGAACCTTTTTGGGGCTTAGCTACTGGTCTTCAGCAGATTGCTCCGAAGACGGGTCCTTTCGCCTTCGAAAGAGCATACCAAGAACTCCGACTATCACCAGAACGATACCGGCGATGATCAGCCAATGAGGAAGCTGAAGCTGCATCACCTGGTCGAGCATTCTAGGATCTCTTCGACTTCAGCCCGATCTTGGATGAGCCGCTATTGTTTTGGTGCTTCGGAAGGTGCTTCTGGCGCTGGGGGCTCGGCGGCCGGTGTGGTGCCTCTGAGTTCTGACGGAGCCGCACAATCGCCGGCCCAAATCTTGGTGCCCTTTACCGTGCCGACTAGTTTGCAACCCATCGGCGGCTGCGGCTTGGCCTGCACTGGTCTTTTAGCCGCCTTCGGTGAAGGACTCTGAGCAAGCGCACTCGTTGCAAACAAAAGGGCGAGAAGTCCGACCGCTACCTTCATGATTTTCGTACCCCACTTTCCCCTTTTCGCTCGGCCTTCATGGAGGGCGCTGGATTATTTCGACTTTGCCTTCCAGCCCGATCTGGATCAGCCGGCGGATAACCTCGATTTGATTTACGGGCTCATTGGTCGTCCCAATGTAACATCCGCTCAGGTACTTCAGGAAGGCTTGGCAGGCCTCCTCCGCTTCAGTGAGAGTCTTGAAGGGCGAGCCTATCAATTTGATTGCAGGTCTGTTCGGATGGATGGGACGCCACGAGGCAAGAAAGCCGGGTCGTCCGTGAAGACCAGGACCAGTGCGGCTATCGAAGCTGATCACGAACGCAAAGCCGCGGCTGCTCGCGCTCCACACTTCCAGATCCTTCACGGGACTCATTATGCGGCTGAATTGCATGATGCATCCGACAAAGGCCCGCCCTGCCGGAATAGAAACTGATTTTAGCTGAGTCGGAAAATGCAGCGAGGCGGAATTAACGGCAGTTTTCCCCAAGCTACGTCGGATGCGGTGGCACGCTACGGCTGGAAACTTGGAACGGGTCAAGCCTGCGAGAGCGCGTCCATCACCCGGTGCATCGCCGGGTGGGTGCGGTTCTTGACCTTCACCCAATACATCGACCGTCCGGCCTGATACGGCCGGTCCCGGTGCTTCGAGACCAATCCTTCCAGCCCAATGTGGCAGGCCGCCCGGAATAGGTCTGGCCCGATCTCGCCGCTCTCGAAGGGTGCAACAGTGATCCCGTCCGGTCGCCTCGCCAGAAACCGCTCCAGGTTCGACTTGTAGTGCAGCGGCAACTCCCGTAGGTCGTTACCGCCCATGGCGAGAATGTCGAAGGCGTAGAGCTGAACTTCGTGATCGTGCTTGCGGGAGTGGAGCGCAATGAAATCGGAGATTCCGTCGACACCGAGCACCACAGCCTCGCCATCGATGACGAAAGGCGTTTGCCGATTCCTCTGCAATCCATGGATAGCGCTTGGTCCAGTCGCTGCCGTTGCGAGACAGCACGCATCACGATCTTGAGCGCATCATCGGGCAACGGCCGTTGCAGCGCCTACGCCTCATCCCATGGCGCGCGCATCCAGACATCGCGCTATTCATCGGGTCGTTAGGATCACCGGCATCGCCTTCGGATGGATCGGTTTCCCAATGCGTTGGCCTCGGTGTTCGCGCTTGTCACGGCGCTCGAAGAGTTGGTTTCCCGGAAGATCAGCTTGCTTGACATAACTCAAGGGCGGCCTTTGCGGGACAATCTCAAAATGGCGGCACGTACGAGATGACGCTCAATCGCAAATGGGGCTGGTGGGAATGGAGGGTAAGTGACCGTTCCGGGAAGACTATTACGTTCGGACGCGTGATTTCGCATTCCGCAGCAAGGTACAAAGCCGCGCGGGCCTTGTTTCAACTATTGCTCACGTCGGGGCTATGTGATCTGGAGAAATTGAAACGCAGGCAGCGTCGCTGAGTAAGGGACAGCGCCCCCTAGGTTCATTTGGGCCCCGTGGTGGATGGGCTGGTCAGACCAAGCTATTCGCGTCGCGCATCGGCCCTTAGGCCGTCGGGCGTAACCTCATAGTCCTCGCCTCGATGCCTGAGCCAGCCTGCCTTGACCATCGCGATTGCGGTCTCCTCGCTGCATAAACGGTGGTTGTCGCCAGGAGAATACAGTTTCCCATTGTGCGCGATCAGGCGACCGTACAGGTGCGCCTGCCTCAACACTCTGCGCATTCCGGGCGAGGGCATGACCATAGCGCCTATCAACTTTGGCTGCCCGTATTTGTTCCGGTGAATTTATCGCTGCGCGTCGTCGGCGGCGAAGGGGAATTCCCGGAAATCGATGCAGTTGGGCACGGCGAGAGCGACAGCCCGTCACCGAGACGGAAATGCCAATCTACTGTCCCATGCCACAGCAGAAAGGCCGCCCGAAAGCGGCCTCTGAAAGTCTAAAGCGCTGATCTAATAAAGTAGGTCAAAGAACCTTTGGCAGCATAGCCGCCCGCCCCCGGGCTCAACATCGGTACGAATTCAAACTTCTTCAGACCCCGGTACCAGCAAGGCTACGCTTGGCAGGTGCGGTCGCACAAATGAATTATTTTTCCGGAGAAGGGAGTGCTAGCACCTCAGCCGCACGTTCGGCCGCGATTCGGGACCGAGGTGCCTTAAAGCCAGTCGCGGGACTTGGCGACGATGGCGGAGAGGATGCTGAGGCGGCACCGCAAGCCGGCCGCAACTGGTCCGGGACAGTAGTGTCCCAATTCCCACACTGCGACCGGAAAGGCGTCTGTTCGTCGGCTTTCGAACAGACGGGGTAGGCCATCTGTTCAAACCTTGCGGCGTTTTCATACCGATGGATATTTGCGATCCGCTACAGGTGAACGACTGGGGACGGCCCTGCAATTCCACCGTGCCATCGAACACATGGAAATATGGAGCGCAAGCAGCGAGGGCTTGTCGTTCGTGATCAGCTATGAGAGTCCCACGGGCCCCGGCTTTCGCGGGCGCGCCGGCTATGTGGCGTCGTGGCGCCGCGCTATCGGGGGCAGCGGCGCGATCAAGATCGGCGGTTCACCGTTCAAGACTTTCGCGGAAGCCGATGAAGCCTGCAAAACTATGCTTATGCACCTCAACAGAGATCACTGAAATCACGCTCGTTGGCGGAAACATCACTAAATGACCCGGCTCGGAAGTCTCTGCTACGTTGCAGCTTTGTGTTTCGACGATGCTTCATCGAGATTTTTTTTCTCCCCCGGCTGGGTCGATCACTTACCCCTGTTCTTCCATTCAGCCCGAAGTTTACCGACTGCGTGCTGCACCTGGGTCCATGACAGACCAAGGTCACGCGCCGCCTCTTTGCGGGAGCATCCTAGGTGAGTCTCGTAGTAACCGCGAACTCGCTCCATATTGAACGCGGCCGTGTCGTGCACACTCGGACTGAGCTGAGCACTTGCTGCCGTGCGCGCGAGATCGATGATCCACTTCGGCGCTTCGGCAAGGTCACGCATTCAGCATCCTCCAAACAAGAAATCGTCCATTCCGTTGTTGCCGAATCCGGTGACTGGCCCCTCTGCTTTGTCTTGAAACACAGTGGGACTCTTCGAGCCAGGCCGGATTATCCGAGGCCACTCTGGCGCAACGCTCTCGCCAAGGCTGTGACGCCTATCACGCTGGCCTGCGTCACGACAGCCGCCTTTTTCAACGGAATCGGCCCGTCAGCGAAGTGGCGGCACGTCTTGTTGAGGTCCGTTCAGCGCAGTGAAGCGGTCGAGATTTGCTCACGTTGAGTTCTTCGCATTGTGACCCGGAACGGAGTGCGCCAGGAAAGCTGGCAAAGAATAGGAGGTGAAAGTCCCCCATGGGGTAAGGACTAGCCATCCACCCCGACCCCGAGTGATGCGCGGCGTCCCGCAAGGGCCGACGTGAAGCGTTCACAGGGGAGACCACGGGCCAAG
>NZ_AXAS01000083.1 GCF_000472925.1 Bradyrhizobium sp. Ec3.3 | reverse complement strand
GCCAACGGCGTGTGAAGATGAAGATCGTGAACTTCGCCGCCAGGCCATTCTTGGAATGGCGCATTATCGCTCGGCACGCGCTTTCGCCGTCAATCCCGCGCGCCAAAAGGCGTGCCCCTTGCGGGCTGCGGGGATTGACCGCTCAGCGCGGCCAAGCAAAGGGGGGCCCTTCATGCCGAGAATGGAAGGAAGCGCCTTGCTGACACCCAAGCAACCGGAGGGACTCGACAAGTGGATAGAGAGCAGCGTGTGAGGAAGTTTACCCTTGACAAGGAAAGCCCCATACAAGGTGAAGAACCGCAGCATCCGGCGTGGAGTGAGTGCTTGACGCATTCGCATGATCACTTTAACCCGGCGACCGATCACGCCGGAGAACATCAAGTGGCAAAAAAGACAAAAAAGACGAAGAGCAAGCGCAAAGAGTACACCAAGGACGATATCAAGCTGCTCAAGGCACATTCCAAGGCTCGCACCCCAGTGGCCAAACTCTCGAAGCTGATGAAGCGCTCCGAGGGCTCGTTGAGACAGAAGGCTGGCAGCCTTGGAATTGGACTAGGCCATCAGCGTTAAGCGAAAAGGCCCCGGCGTGCTCACTCGCCGGGGACTTTCTCCATCAAAGGCCGGGTACATCCGCCGAACCATCCGATCTGTCCCTGATTACGGCATCTAATCTGGGACGTGATGTGGCAGCGGTGCGGCGAACTCGGCCCCAACTCCATGGCACCCGCGTGCCGGGCGGAGGAGCCGTCCACAGCATCAGAAGCAGACTATGCAGTGCAACACGCAGCTACTCGATCACTTCGTCTGCAAGGGCGAGCAACGAGGGCGGTACGGTGAGACCGAGCGCATTCGCGGTCTTACGATTGATGACGAGGTCGAACTTTGTCGGCAGCTCGACGGGTAGGTCAGACGGCCTTGCGCCTTTGAGGATCTTATCGACGTAGCCGCCTAGACGAAGAAGGGTATCCGCTATATCGGGGCCGTATGAAATCAATCCGCCATTGGTGGCGAATAGGCGGAATAGATAAATCGCGGGTAAACGGTGCTCCGCCGCCCCGGCCCTCGTGTCGTTGGCGGCGCTGGGCTTCCTTGTGCTTGTCGCCAGCGTGGTTGCGTTCGCAATCCTTTAGACTGCGCGTCTGCCCGCCACTGCAGCGCTCGCGGCACCGGCCTCAGGTCACGCCGCGATAGGTGCTCCAACTCGCCAGCCGCTCGGTTGCATCGGCGATCTCAGCTGGCGCGCTGACGCCCAACTTGGTGAGCAAGCGGGCACGCTGTTCTGAGATTTGCTTCGCGGTGCCACCAAGTCGCTCGGCAATCTGAGCATCCGTTTTCCTGGCGGCCAAGCGCCTCAGGAGTTGCTTCTCGCGTGGACTGAGCGGCAGGTTCCTCATGGCCATTTGTCTGGATCGAGGCCCGCACAGTATGTCGCGCCAGCGTCCGGCGCAAACTGCACGTCGCGCCTTGTCCCAATGGCCCCTCCCAATGGCCCCGCGCTCCCGGCGCGCTGTTTCCTACGGCTTTGTCCCCTGACGCCATATGACTCACGCGCCGCCGCTCCCGGTGCGCTGACGATGGATGCGAACATCATGACGTGCTGCGATGCCGCGCGCGAGGCGTGTTCTATTCCGTTGCCGCGAAGTCGATGCCTGCTGGTGTCTCGGCTGCGTGGTGACTGAGCTTTATCTCCTTCACAACCACACCAAGCACGATAGCTGCCATCACTATAACCAGCGGTCGAAGTTCTTCTCGACAAAGCATGCGGGATTAACGTGCGTCGCTTTCATTCAGTTCCCCTAATCTGGCTCGCTCGGCCAGCCTTGCCTTAACGAAATTCGGTCGTCCCGTCGAAAACACTGGTGCGTTCCGCTCGTACCAATGATCGCAACTGTGGGCGCTCGTGCCTCACGATACTCCACGTAAAGCTGACCAGTGACCAGCATCACGCCAGCCCAGACCAGAGCAAGCATTGCAAGTACCAACTGCTGGGTGTCGTTCACGAGCGCCACAAGTCCCCTGCGTCATCAAGGTGAGCGCGGTTATGCTAAAGGCCCGACGCTGCACGAGAGCGGCACCTATGTGCGGCTCTTGAAGGCAGAGGGCGCCAACTGAGGCGGCCTTGCTTTTAGATGGGCGGCTTAAGGCCTGGCGAATTTAACCATTCATCGATACGGGCGGTGATGTCGGCCTCGTGGGCTTTCTTCAAAAGGTCCTCACGCTCCCTACCCGATGGAAGTTGTTCTGCCTTTTCTCTTGCTAGCCGGGCTTCCTTGATTAGTCGTTCTCCCAGCGCTTTGTCTGGTTTGAACCGCAGGCGTTTCACGATCTCCTCCCGTCATGAAAATCGCACCACTCTAAAACACTTTGGAAGCGCAGACGTTCGGCGGGGAACATTCTAGGCATTCGCTCCACTTTTGGATTTCGGTTCCATGGCAAAACCGGAATTGGGGCAGAATTGCTAACGGTATTCATCCGGAGTCTACTTGGCATTTAGATACCGATAGTTTGGTGCCGCCGGGGCTGGCATTTCATCCCGAACAAGATTGCAACCGGCAAAGGGGTCGCTAAAGAGCGGCCCCTTTCGATTCGTAAAATCCGCCGTCGATACCTATTTTCGGCCAATTCGTATGGTGTACGAGCTCTGCCTGACGACCGGCAAGCAGGTCCCCTCGGACTGGAATCACGAGGTGAAGTACGACGGCTACGGGATGTTGGTCATCCGGGATGACAAGCGCGTGCGTCCGCTGTCACCGCAACGGCGGCGACTGGACCAAGCGCTATCCGGCCGCACTGAACCGGCAAAAGCATTTCGTCATTGACGGCGAGGCCATGATCCTCGGTGTCGATGGCATCTCCGATTTCAACGCGCTGCACTTCCGCAAGCACGATCACGAAGTCCAGCTTTACGCGTTCGACAACGGCAGCGACTGGACCAAGCGCTATCCATGGATTGCAGAGGCCGCGCTGAAGAACCGGCAAACGCCTTTCGTCATCGATGGCGAGGCTGTGGTGCTCGGTGTCAACGGAATCTCCGATTTCAATGCGTTCCACTCCCGCAAGCACGATCACGAAGTTCAGCTCTACGCCTTCGCCATTCTCGCCATGGGCGGTGACGACCTACGGGAGTTGCCGCTGCACTACAAGTCGAACCTGGAGCGGTTTCTGGCGAGGCGACCGGACGGGATCACTGTTGCACCCTTCGAGCGCGGCGAGATCGGGCCAGACCTATTCCGGGCGCATGTACCCACCCAGTCGAAGTGTGGCACCGCGCCACCAAAAAATGAGCTGATCATCGTCGATTGTCAAATGATGCCGCCTGCCCGGTGGACGTCTACACACAGCGACAGGTCCGGCGAGTCCTCTGGAATTGGCGGACGCGCGGGGTATGCGTGACCGCCTCTGTTGAGGATATCTGCTGCAAGAGAATCCGTGGTTGCAGTTGCAGGGCGGAGGCTCGCCAGAAAGTCCGCTATGCGATCAACTTCCGCATCGCAGCGAAATGACGCGATGGAGAAACGACATCAGCACGGCTAGAACCAGATTAGTGGGCACCACATGGCCCTAAGCAAATTCCGCCTACCCGCCCCGTGAGCGAGTGGCCAGCAACACAATGGCCTCGATTGATAGCACCACACCTTTTCGATCGTTGATCACTTCGACGCGGTTCTTGATGACGCCTCGTCCCGGCTTGCTCGATGGGCGCTTTTCAATAATTGTGATGCGTTCGTGCAACCGGTCACCTGCACGCACGGGTGCCGGGAATTTGACCTGCCAGTCAAAGCCCCCCAAGAAAGCCCACTTCCGATCCGGCTGGTTCACGACTTCGTGGAACAACCGATACATCAAGCTGATTGTGTAACCCCCGCTTGCGATCAGTCCACCGAACGGCGATTTGCTGGCGGCCTCTGCATCAACGTGAAAAGGCCACGGGTCGTATGCGCGATTATAGGCCAGCATTTCTTCTCGATCCACGAGGTGTTCCGTCGTCGTCCAACTATCTCCGACGTTCAGATCCTCGAAGTATATCACCTTCATGAGCATCCCCCATCTATTGGGTTTTCGAAGGCGGAAAGCGGCGAGGACGGTCGAAGACATTACGGTGAAATTCTCGTCGAGTGCAATCACAGAGGCCCTTTGGGATCGTAGCAACTGCCAGCAGTGAATGTCCGCGCCGGGTCATTCTCGAGCGGCTGAGCAAGCGGCAAGTCCGGCCATGGTCCGCTATGCGCCGGAAGCAGAAGTGCGGGCGTTTGACCATGTACTTGGCGACGCTCGACTGCGCGACCTCAAACCCGAGCTTGAGCAGTTCGCCGTGTATGCGTGGCGCGTCCCAAAGCGGATTTTCGACGCTCCGGATCAAGACGCGCAGCTCCGTCTCGGCTGGCGGTCGCTCTCCCCGTGGGCGCCACTTCCAACGCCAGTAGCAGCGAAATCCGGCTCTGTGCCAACGCACAAGCGTCTCAGGCCGGATGATCGTGAGAACCTTCAGGATTGCTGGAAACCAGCGATACAGCCCGATAAAGAACCAGCGATCAAGGTTCGTCCGAAGGCGACTACGCCGCCTGCGTCTCAAGACAATCAACTGATGTCGCAGCACCGCGTTCTCAGCTTCAAGCCGCAACTTCGACCTGAATGGCGAGGCCGGGGCGGCCAGAGCGAAGCAGAACAGCCCGATCATCGCGCCAGCTTAGGCGATTCCAACGCGGTATCACACTCGGATGCGGTTTTCGGTACACACAACGGTCTGGACTCAAGACGTTTATGTGAGCCCGGAGTTGCTGGACAGGCGAGCTGAAAGCGTTCAGTCTTATCAACACCCTACCCGACCAGGCCTTGCCATGACATTGAAGCCAAAGCCGGTCACATCTACGGCGCCACTGATCGTGGGTATCGATGTCGGGACGCAGTCGATCCGCGCGATCGCCTTCGATCTGCGCGGCAGCGAGGTTGTCGCGACCCACCGCCCGACCCCGGCGCACATGATAGACGGCCGCAGCGGCGAATATGATCCGGACGCGCTCTTTGCCAGTGTGTGCGATTGCTTGTCGGAGGTCGGACGGCAGCTGCGGGACCGGCCTGTGGCTGGACTTGCCGTGGCGAGCGTCGGGGAAAGTTGCGTGCTGGTCGATGAACGCGGTCGCGCGCTCGCGCCTGCGCCTGTCTGGTTCGATGGCCGCAGCGAGATCGCCGCGAAGGCTCTTGCCGAGCAAATAGGCAAGGAACGCATCTTTGAGATCACCGGCCTACCGATCGATCCGACGCTGACGCTCTGCAAGCTCCTGTGGATGAAAGACCGCTGGCCCGAGGCGCTGAAGCGTGCAAGGCAGGTGCTCTGCATTGCCGACTGGATCGCCTTCCGCCTTTCGGGCGAGGCGGCGACCGACTTCACGCTTGCCTCGCGCACACTCTGTCTTGATCTGAAAGGAGGGCGCTGGGCCGAGGGGCTGGTCGCGGATGCGGGCATCGAGCCGACCTTGCTGCCACCTCTCAAGGCAAGTGGTTCTCCGCTTGGGCCCGTTCGTCGTGAAATCCTCGACCGGACCGGGCTTGCCGGAAAGCCGATCGTCGCGGTCGGCGGTCATGACCATCTCGTCGGCTCCTATGCGGCAGGTCTCACGCGCCCAGGCATGGTCCTCGACAGCCTCGGCACGGCTGAGGCCCTGCTCATGCTGACTGAACGCCCGTTGAAGGATCAGGAGATTGTGCGACGAGGCTATGTTCAGGGCGCGGTGGACGCACATCGGCCACTCTCCTATCTCGGCGGAACGATGAACAGTTCCGGTGGCGCCGTGGAGTGGCTGCGAGCTCTTCTCGGCGCTGTGTCCCATGAGATACTCATCGATGAGGCTCGCGCAGAACGGCCGGGCAGCGCGGGTGTCGTTTTCCTGCCGCATCTTGCGTATGCGCCGCCGCCCGCACCCGACATCGCTGCGCGCGGCGCCTTTATCGGGCTTGCCGCGAGCAGCGGCCGCGGCGTGGTTTACCGCGCGGTACTCGAGGGGATCGCCCTGCAGGTAGGCTGCGTGGTGGACGGGCTTGCGGCACTTCCCGGGGTGGGACGTCCGCGCGAGTATCGCCTGATCGGCGGCAGTTCGCGCAATCCGCTGCTCGTTGCGATCAAAGCAGCCGTATTCGGCGCTCCGATTGTCGTCATCGACCAGCCAGAGGCGACGGCCATGGGCGCGGCCCTCCTCGGTGGCATCGCGGCCGGGCTTTGGCCGGACCTGGATGCGGCACTCGCCGGCATCGAACGGGGCGAACATGTCGTTGAGCCGGATCCGGAGTGGATAGCTATCTATGCCGAGATTCGTCGGCGCGTATTCGATCCGCTGCAGAACGCGCTGAAGCCCTTCAACGAGGCGATCGCGGAATTGATGGCAAGGGCGCGCGAAACGGCCTGAGGTCCCTTCTCAGCCGATCTCCTCCCGCCAGCCCCAGCGATCGGCAAGCGCCAGGCACTCCCGCCAGTGCAGGACGCCGTCAGTCGTGCCAACCCTGCGCAGTGACGCAGCAGCCACAGCATGGGCGAGCGCCAGCGCTTCGGCAAGCGTCCAGCCCTCCAGAACGGCATAAAGAATGCCTGCGGCAAAGGCATCGCCAGCCCCATTTGCGCCTTCAATCTCCTCGGCCGGTACACGTAACGAGGGCTTCGCGAGTACGTCGCCAGAGCGGGTGAGCGCAATTGCGCCAGCGGGGAAGTGGACGACGACGAGATCCATGGCTCCCGCCTCCAACACTTTGCGCGCCGCGTGGCGGCATGCAGCGATGTTTGTGCTGCCCTCGCTTTCCGTTGTCATACCGGCGAGCGCACCGATCTCCACATCGTTGATGATGAGAAAGTCGAGGAGCGGCAAGCAGGGCCGGACGAGGCGGGCAATCGTGTCCGGCGCAACAGAGGCGAGCTCCATGTTGGTACGGAGACCCGCGGCCCGCGCCTTCTTCAGGACAGCCACCCAGCCGTTCGGTTCGGCGGCGAAAGGCGCATCCATGCCGGGGTAGAGCCCCGGAAGACCGAGATGGAGGTGGGAAGCCCGGGTCCCCGAGAAGTCGAAGAGACCGGGCGTCAGCAGATCATTGGTACCAGGAAAGAAGAGGTGCGTGCGTCGCCCCGTCGCGCGCGATGCGAAGGCGTCAGTGTAGTTCGTGCGCCCGCCAGGGACAACGCGCAGGCTGCTACGCTCGATGCCGTGGGTATCGGCCTCGGCAAGAAGCAGCTGGCCATCCTCGTCGTCGCCTATGATGCCGATTGTTTCAACGAGGAAATCGGGATCCAACTTCTTAAGGTTGACGGCCATATTGCAGGCTGAGCCGCCGCCGTGCCGCTCCTCGGCAATGATCGTGGCAAGGCCGTCCTCCGATGGCCAATGGTCGACGAGCTTGTTATGGTCGCAGCACCAGCTGCCGGCTGTCACCACGCCTTTTTGCGCCGCCACTCAGCATGCTCCGGCTTTGAGGATGGGATCGGTGACTTCGTTGTCCTGATCGAGTGGTCGCCTTGCGCGAATGCCGGCTTTTGCGAGGACATCGTGATAGAGCCGCACCGCCTCGCTCGGCGAGGCCTCGCGCTCGATGACCCGGCGCATCAGGCGCACGATCTCCGTCGGCGATTCGGCATACCAGATCTTGCGTCCGAAGAGCGCGACCCGCGCGCCGTGGCGCTCTGCCTGTGCGACCAGCTCCATCGTGTCGCGCGTGGTCCCTGCCGCACCGCCGAGAATGCCGACGACGAGGTTCTGCGGGTCGAAGGAGGCGAGTTCTTCCATAGCGCTCGGCCCGTTATAGCTCATTTTCAGGAAGAGAGGCCGTTCGGCCAAAGCAACGCCGGCAAGAGCGCGAGCGATCGCATCGTTCACGTAGAAGCCGAGATCGACGCCGCCCGTGTCGATTGCGAAGGCGGGATTGAAGACTTCAAGGAAATGCCGCATTCCGACCGCTTCTGCCTCCTCCCGAAAGACGGCATAAGCTTCGAGGGTGGCAACGTCTCGGTCGATGTCGTTATAGAAGGTGACGGAATAAAGCCCGAGATCTGCGACAGTGCGCGCGTGCTTGAGCCGGGCCGTACGAAAGGGCCGGGCTTGCAGCGTTCTGTATGCGCCGCCGCGCAGGCTCCAGATGTCGGTGGTGTCATTCAGCCGCACGGCTGGCGTAACAGGGGTATCGGCATAGGTGCCATTCGCGCGCAGCGCCTCCGCCGATGAAACGGAAGTCAGCATGATGTCGACGAGACCCGATCTGACCATGTCGCGCATGCCGGCACGGTAGTCGGCAAGGGTGCACATGCGGTCCGTCGGCTGATTGTCTTGATCATAGACCGGCCCCGGCGCACCCGCGCCGAAGCCCATATCACCGTCCTTAGCATCCGCGATGATGAAATCGGACGGCACATATTGCCCCGCACGGATCTGGGCGAGCTTGCGGTCCAGTGTCTTCTCAGTCACGGGCATGGATCGCTTTCTCCTTCTTTGTCGGTTTGATTGTGTTGAGCGTTGTGAGTGGAAGCAGCGGATCCGTAGACTTCTATCGCTCAGCCGGGAAGACCACACAGGAGCCGGTCGGCAGGCCTGTCGAACAGGTACATGTGCTCCGGGCGCATGACCAGGTACACCTTGTCGCCTTCGCGCCAGGAGATCTTTCCGGTCACGAGCACGTTGAGAACCTGCTGCGAGGGCAGCCGCGTTCTCACCAGAATGGTGTGGCCGAGCGGCTCGACGGTATCGACGGTTGCGTCCAGATTATAGACTCCGTCGCTGGCCGGGCGGTCGGAAAGCGAGACGTGTTCTGGTCGTATGCCCAGCAGGAGGTCGCGGGCGCTTGATCGCTGCGTTGCAGCGAATAGCCGACCGGCAAGCTCAACCGTCGCACTCAGCGTTGTGAGCGTTATCCCGTTGCCGTTTGCGACCGCCTCGAGGAAATTCATGGGCGGACTGCCGATGAAGCCAGCCACGTAAGAATTTGCCGGCTGCTCGTAGAGCTCCATCGGCGTTCCGACCTGCTGCAGCTTGCCGCCGCGCATCACAACGATCCGATCACCCATGCTCAATGCTTCGACCTGATCATGGGTGACATAGAAGGTCGTGATGCCGAGACGCTCCTGCAACTTGATGATTTCGGCGCGCATCTCCATGCGCAGGGCCGCATCCAGATTCGAGAGCGGTTCATCCATCAGGAATACCCTCGGCTCGCGCATGATGGCGCGACCGAGTGCCACGCGCTGGCGCTGCCCGCCGGAAAGTTCCCTGGGACGACGTTCGAGAAGCTCCTGGATGCCGAGCAGGCGCGAGACATCCTTCACTCGGGTCTCGATCTCCGTTTTCGGCACCTTGCGAAGCTGCAGTCCGAAAGCGAGGTTGGAGAAGACGTTGAGATGCGGGAAAAGCGCGTAATTCTGGAAGACCATGGCGACGTCCCGATCGCGCGGAAGCTGATCGGTAACGTCCCTATCATCGAACAGGATATGCCCCTCGCTGACGGCTTCGAGGCCGGCGATCATGCGCATGGTGGACGTCTTTCCGCATCCGGAAGGCCCGACAAGGACGATAAACTCACCATCCGAGGTGCCGAGCGAGAAATCCTCCACCGCGGAGATGTCGCCGAAGCGCTTCGATACGCGTCTGAGCTCCACCCTTGCCATTGTTCCCCGTGTGCCTTTCTGCAGGGCGGTCGGAGGCCGCGGGAGCACATTAGAACCGGCTGTTGAGACGATTTGATACACATAGCCGCCGCGACTGTCCATGACGCTCTCCCGCGCAAGGAAAGCCTCGTTACTGCGCCACTTTCCCGTGTTGACCCCTCCGGGATGCCGGGACTAAATTGAATGCCGAAGGTTGCGCTCCGGTCGTCTCGCTTACGACCGCCTGACCCTTTGCGTTGATCGCGGATCGGAGGTCTTGGCCAAGTCTTCATTTCCATTTTTTGCCAGCAGCATAAGACCCGCGTCCGCGCCTCGGATCGCATGTTTGACGCCCGCAATGGCAAGAGGAGGAGAAAATGCCGAGTGGAGGAGACGTCGAGAAGCTTGAACATCTAGTTCATGGGTATTTGAAAGGAAAAATCGGCCGACGCGAGTTCGTCCTGGGTGGATTGCAGCTTGGCCTTTCGCTTGCGGTGCTGACAAGGCTGACAGCCCCGGCGCGGGCGGCGAACCTGGTGGAGTCGGCGCCCGAGGTGCCATATGAGTCGCCGATCACGAAGGAGCGTATCGATTTCCTCAAAACCAAGCCCTTCAAAGGGACGACCATCAATGTGATGGTGCTCAAAGCGACGGTAGGCGACGGCCTGAAATATCACGTGCCGCACTGGGAGGAGGAAACCGGCGGCAAGGTAAATGTCGCTGAAGTGCCGATCGAGACGCTTCACCAGCAGATTTTCTCGGATCTTGCGAGCGGCCTTGGCCGCTATGACACCTATATGACCGGCGCGTGGTTCTATGGCGACTTCTTCGTACCTGAGACACCGTATATCATCGAGATCGACAGCTTCCTGGCCGATCCGCGTTATCCATATTGGGATCCCGACCAGTGGCTGCCGTCCATGCGCAAGCTCTATGAATGGAACGGCAAGCTCTACGGCGTGCTCTTCGATGGGGACGCGCAGGCGCTGTACTTCCGCAAGGATATTTTCGCCGACGGCCAGAACAACGAAAAGTTCAAGGCCAAGTACGGTTATGAGCTACCGAGTCCGCCCAAGACGATGAAGGAGTTGCACGACGCCGCCGAATTCTTCACCGGCTGGGACTGGAACAAGGATGGCGGCAATGACTGGGGCCTGGCGCTACACGCCAAGGTAAACGAGCAGGGATTTTTTCATTTCCTGTCCCTGTCGGCACCATATGTCATCTCGCCTGACAACAAGTATTATTTCTTCAATCCGCAGAACATGAAGCCCCTCATCAATTCGGAAGGGCACCTCAGGGCGCTAGAGGATTACATCAAGCTTGCCGGCGCCGGTCCGCGTGAAGAGATAAGCTGGACACTTGGGCAGGGTTGGAATCTTTTCCTCGCCGGTCATTCGGCGATGGAGCCGACCTGGGGTGACCTGCCGACGCTTGCCCAGGATCCCAAGACATCGAAGGTGAAAGGCAAGGTAGGTGCGGCCGGTATCCCCGGCACGACCGAGGCCTTCAACCCGATCACCGGTCAATGGAAAAAATACGAGTTCAACCAGGTCGGCAACTCCAATGGCGGCTCCTGGCATTGCGTCATCTCCCGCAATTCCAAGAAGCGCGAGGCGACCTACGATTTCCTGGCCTTTATGGCCAACAAGAAGAATGCCTTCTTCAATTCCGCAAACGGCTGGACCGGCGTGCAGCCGGGCATGAAGTTCGAGTATCTGCCACCTGTTGGTACCGCGAGTCTGGACGAGTTCAAGGCGCAGAACTGGGATCCCGATGACGTCGTCGAATATCTGAAGGGCTACTATTCGGTCCTGAGCGCGCCGGTGCAGGAGGAATATCTGCGCATTCCGGGAACAGCCGAATATTGGCACGAGCTCGATGTCAACATCTCGGCGGTCCTGGGTGGCCAGATGCAGCCGAAGGCGGCACTCGATGCTACTGCTGCTGCCTGGGAGAAGATTACGGAGCGCTACGGACGCGAAAAGCAGAAGGCGCTCTACCAGGCCTCGTTCGCGTGATAGATACCGTCGGAAGCCGCTGCCGGCTACCGTGAGGAGTCAGATTTCGCGGCGCCGCTCGCGCCGACCCGGAAACGCGGCGCGCCGCTGATCCTTTGCGCACCGGAGAGCGCGGGCTACGTTCGGCGACTGGGGCATTCGATGAAAGCGATGCACGGAAGGCCGGCCGAGTACGGCGCGGTCTTCAAATATGTTCTTCTCCTCCCTGCAGTGCTGTGGGTCGTCGCGTTCACGTTCGCGCCGCTCATATTCGTCATCCGCTACAGCTTCGCGAATTATGTGCTCGGGATGGGGATCACCGGCTATATCGGCTTGCAGAACTATGCCGACGTGCTCGCCTCTGACCGCTTCTGGCATAGCATCATGGTCACCGCCATTTACGTAGCGGTCTCGGTGCCGGTCGAAGTTGTCCTAGGCTTTATTGCAGCATGGCTGGTCAATCTCGGTGCGCCCTGGGCGCGCGGCTTTCGTACCATCATTGGCATGCCTCTCTTCACGATGGAGGTGGCCATCGGCTATCTCGGCGTGACGCTTTTCAGTTCCCAGGGGGGACTGGTCACGGCCGTGCTGGAACTCGCGGGCATCGAAGTACCCTGGCTTTCGACGCCATCCGGCGGAATTGCCGCGGCTATACTGCTCGATATCTGGCGCTGGACATCCTTCGTGTTCATCATCGTGCTGGCGGGGCTGAGCAGCATTTCGAGCGATCTCTATGATGCCGCGATCCTCGATGCCCGGAATCATTGGCAGGTCATGTGGCGACTCGGGATCCCGCTTGCATGGCCGGTGACGACGATCGCCATCCTGCTTCGGATCATCGAAGGCCTGAAGGTGTTCGCGATCCCCTATGCGCTGACCACGGGCGGTCCGGGCACGAGCACGGAGGTCTTCAGTGCGATGGACTATCTGACCACAGTCCAGTTTTTCAACTTCGGCCAAGGCTCGGCGATGGGCATCATCTTCCTCATCATGGTGGCGGCACTCATCACTGTGTTCTTCAAACAAATGCGCAAGCGGCTAGGCTGAAAGGCAATGAGTTTCCCACGGAGGGCAAGAGCATGACCAAAATTCTGTGGCTCAGGGCAAGCCTGATTTCCAAGGTGGTCGTCTATACGCTTCTGGCGCTTGCGGCCGTAATCACGCTGCTGCCCTTCCTGTGGGCTTCTATCAACTCAATCAAAACGAGCACCGCAACCTTCGAGCCCCATGCCTTCATTCCTTTCCTCAATTTTGAGCCGACACTCGATTCCTGGCGCAATGTCCTTTCCGACCCGCAGGCAATCAATGCCTTCATCAGCAGTGTCGTTGTTAGCGTCGGCACTACCGTCTTTGCCCTGATCCTCGGCGTACCGGCCGCCTATGCGCTTGCCCGCTTTCAGTTTCCGATTCGGTCGGGCGACATTGCACTATGGTTCCTCTCGCAGCGCGTGCTGCCGCCCGCTGTGGTGCTCGTACCGTTCTACCTGCTCATGGTCTCTCTCAGGCTGGTAGATACGTGGATCGGGCTGATCCTCTGCTATTCCGCCTTCAATCTCGCCTTCGCCGTCGTCATCATGCGTGACATATTCCGCGACGTCAGCACCGAGATCGAGGACGCGGCAAAGGTCGAAGGCGCCACGCCCTGGCAGATATTCTGGAAAATCTCGCTGCCACTTTCCGTGGACGGCCTTATCGTTACCGCCGTGCTGGTTTTTGCCTTCACATGGAACGAAGCGCTTTTTGCGTCGGCGCTCACGTCTCAAAGCGCGACGACCTTCTCGGCGCTGGTGCTTGCCTCGCGTTCGACCCGGGGCGTCGATTTCAACATAGCGGCAGTCAATACGCTGATCGGAATCGTTCCACCGGTGATCCTCTATTTCTTTGTGCAACGCTATCTCGCGCGCGGTCTTTCTTTCGGCGCTGTCAAAGGCTGAGCTGGATTGACAGTACTGGGCGCTGACTTGGATCAGATGGCCCATTAACGGTCGATCATTTTTCAAGAGTCCGCTTTGCGCCCAACAGCGGGCTTCCCACGTGGCCGAGGATACATTTGAGGCTGTCGGCGCCGGTCGGCGGAGCCCCCCGTCAAGACATGCGACGTGGATCACCCTGTCCCGCGGGAAGATTGAACTGAAACACCGCGCCCCGTGGCTCGTTCGCGCCGGCCCAAAGCCCTCCTCCATGCGCTTCGATGATCGAATGGCAGATAGACAGGCCCATGCCGATCCCCTCCGGCTTGGTGGTGTAGAAGGGCTCGAACAAGCGGTCGACCATTGCCGCGTCGAGTCCAGGACCGTTGTCTCGCACGGTGACAACAACGACATTTGAGGCATCTGCGGCCGTGCTGATCCGCAGCTCCCGTCCCCCCTCCTCGTGGCCGTTCATTGCCTCGATCGCGTTGAGGATCAGATTGAGAACAACCTGTTGCAGCTGGACGCGATAGCCCTCCACGAGCGGCAAGCCCGGCGCGAGGTCGGTCTGGAGCAAGACACCGTGTTTAATCAGTTCGCTCCGGACTATCGTGATCACGTCCAGGATGACACCGTTGACATCGAGGCTCCCTTTCGGCGCCGGCGTCTTCTTGATGAGGGAACGGATCCAGCCGATGATCTCGCCGCCCCGCTTGGCATCCGCGACAATGGATGCCAGCGCCCGCCGCGCTTTTTCGAGATTCGGAGCTTGCGATCCTAGCCAGTTCAGTGCGGCTTCTGCGTTGCAGAGCATCGCGGTAATGGGTTGGCTCAATTCGTGTGTCACCGAAGCCGTGACCTGTCCCATGGCCGCCGCGCGATTGGCGTGTGTCAGTTCCGCCTGCATCTCCCGGAAGGTCTCGGCGGCTCTTTTACGCTCGGTGATGTCACGGCTCAGACAAATGATCTGTCGCTGGCCGCCTTCACAGAATTCTCGCATGCGGACTTCAACGGGAAACACGGTGCCGTCCGTTCGGCGATAGCGGCTCTCAAGCGTAGCGATGCCGCCGGCCTTGAGGCGCTCGCGGTTGACCCGCCAGCTCGCTTCATCCATATCCAGATTGAAGAAGAACGGAACAGCCCCAATCAGTTCGTCCCGGCTGTAGCCCAGGCTTTCGCAAGCATTTCGGTTCACGTCGAGAACACGACCGTCTTCATCATGGAGCATGAACGTGTCTGTCGCGTGGTCCACGAAGGTCCGGTAACGGGCCTCGCTCTCGCGCAGCGCCTGTTCGGCGCGCTTGCGCTCCGTGATGTAGCGCCCGACACCGCGGTAGCCCATGAAGCGCCCCGTCTCGTCAAACACGGGCAGCCCGGAGACGGACGTGTAGCGCTTGCCGCCATCGGGAGTCGGCCGCGCGTGCTCGAAATCACGGAACGGAAGGTGGGCATCCAGCGTCTCCCGGTGCTTGCGCCAGCCCTCTGCATCAGGCTCCAGATAAGACACTTCCCACCGCGTCCTGCCAATCTCGGCGACCGGCGGCTGGGAAAGCGTCTCAGCGAACTCCTGGCGAATGAAGCGATGATGCGCGTCGGTTTCCCAGTACACATCGAACGAGAATTGCACCAAGGTGCGAAAGCGCTCCTCGCTCTCACGTAGCGCCTCCTCGGGGTGCTTGCGCTCATTTAAATCCACCGCGGCCGACGGCACTTGAACCGGATGTTGCATAATCGACTCTTGCTGAAGAGCGATGGATCAAATCGACTTGTTTCTCGCGCCGGGTAGCGCGGTTGTCCCCCGGCCCGGAGCGGCAAGCGCCAGCGATCGTTGACGGTGCACGGGGGTCGAACCCGGCCTCACGGTGGCCAATGATTGATCAGGAATTATGTCTTGTGACGACTATACTTATGTATACGAGGACTTCTCGACCGCCATATACCGCCATATTGAGGTGACGAGTCGGCCCGGCAGGCGGCAAACAACGCGAGCTGAACCCTGGTTCCATCGTCTGCGCGTGAGGCGGACCCGTTCTTCTTGTGCAGCAGGCGCTCGACCAATGTCCGCCGCGCGCCAAAAGCTGCTGCTCTCCAAAGTGCATTCCCGCAAGGCTTTGGTCATCTGGCCCACAAGCGCGTGCTCCAGAACTGAACGTTGATTGGCTTTCAATCTTTTGAACGCGTAAAGGGTACAAAGCGCACAAGGCCGACGGCGCGCTTGGCCGTCTCGCCGGGGCCAGTCTTTTCGACCACAGTGAGGGTCTGGGTCGTGTAAGCTGAGCCCACCGGCATCACCAGTCGGCCCCCCACTTTGAGCAGCTCAATCAGTGACGGCGGCACCTCGCCGAGCGCTGCGGTCACGACGATCGCGTCAAAAGGACCGCATTCCGGCCAGGTGCTGCGAGACGCTCGATCCTTCAAATCTGAGGGTGTTCCTAACCGCCACAGTGAGTCTTCTGGGATCGACGCTGGACGGTCGCCGCGATTTCACGAATCATCCGATGAGCCATCGCCCTTTGTGGATATCGAACTTCACCAAGCCTCAGTCTCGAATTTTCAACAAGAGGGCTTGGCAAACTTCTTCATTCACGACATTGGCGCGTTTCATGATCTCGCACGTTTTGAGCGGCTTCTCGCGAGGCGCCCTCAGGATATTTTCTCGATCATTCAGAACGACCAGACTCCTACCGTCAGCAAGCGCGCTAAATTACTGAGAATACGAAAGCTGATCTTCCGTAACGACTCGCTCGATATTCTCTGACTTGCACTTGATGCGGTATCTAAGACGTCCGTCTGCCTCGATGGGCATAAGTTGAACGATGGTGTAAATCATTGGTGGATCAGTTGCGGCACGTCCTTGTGGACCTTGGGGCTGGTGGCGAACGTCTTCATTCAGCTTATAGGCATATGACATGTGTCTACCTCTAAAAGTCGCAGCTGCTCTAGCGTGGACCATACCGTGATGCAATGCATCCGATTGCACTCTGGCCCAGCGTCGTGAAAGCAAAAGCGGACGCTGCGGCTGCGCGACTGGTGGTCTAACGAGCTTAGCAGTGCGTCAGTGAGGTTGACCTAATACGTCGAGAAATATGCTTTAGGTGTCCGTGGTCGCATTTGACGGAGGCGGGACGAGTTAAGCAAGCACGCCTTGAGCCAATCGCCCGCTACCACTTCCCGAGCACGCGTTGTTGCGATTTGGTCTCGGCAGGTGGATGCTGTCGGCGCGGGCACAATGGAGGGCAGCATGAGCAAGGCAACTCTCGACAATCGCCACCGCAACACGGACGGAGAAATCAGCGCCAAACACGGAAACACCCTCATTCGCACGTTGCGCAAGGTGTACGGCCAGAGTTTCGCGGCTGGCTATCCTGACACCGAGAAGCTCGGCGAGGTTCTACTTAAGCTGAACGAGACATCGTTGAGCCAGCTCCGCCGTGATCATGAGACCGGCCACTTGGAGCACAAGATCACCAAAGCCTCGAAGTAAGGCCACCAGCCCCGCGGCGGTGCGTCCAGGAGCTGGGGCAGCCTGTTGCAACAGCTACCGTATACAGTCCGCACGGCAGCGCCGCTGGTGCGGACGAGACCAGGCGGCCTTCCGGACAAGGCATCAGACGACGCTAGCTATTTCTTTTTGCCGGAAGCCAAGGTCGGCTGCCATGCCGAGGCCTTTTGGCTTAGCGCGGCGGCAATTACCTTGATCTTCTCTTTTTTAGGCTTCTTGGCCTCCCGATTCCCTCTCTGCTGGCGGTTAGCCATGTCGAACTCCTTGGGTTTGAAGGTGACACAGGAATTAGATCCAAACCGAGCTAACGCCGTATCACAAGTTTCATTCGGCCCGGAGAGGCGATGTGCGTTTGGTGAGTAGCCTTGCCCTTGCCACCGACGACACGATCGAGCCCTTCCGTAGTGAGCTCAGCCTCGGCCTTGTCAGTTCTCGAGCGGGCCAAGCGCCAGGGCAAGAAGTTTGGGCGTCCGGAGCGTCTTGATGACGGCCATAAGCGCGCCGAGTTCTATGCTGCCGGGAAGACGATCCCCGAGCTTGCCGAGGAATATGGCTGTGGCGTCGGCACCATCTGGAGGGCGCTTCAACCCGAAACCAGCCAAGCGGCGTAAGCAGAGGGGTAAATAGCGGCTCAACTGATCACGTCGAAGCGATTCTAACCGATGTGGCAACGGGGGACACTATGGGAAAAGCGGCAAGAAACGAGCGGCAGAAACTCAATGCGACGTTTCTGAACAACTTGGCGGCGGCTTTTGCAGTGGCGGGATTCGTCGCGCCCTACTTTTATGTGATGAACACAAAAGAACTGCGCGAGATGCCGATTGTAGAGCTGCTAGCTAATCAAGGTTTCTGGCCGTCCCTAAAGCTATTGATCATCACACTAATCTTCACTTTTGGCCTGCGCGTTTGGGCCCTCAGCTATCTGGCCGCTTGCAGTCAGCTGCAGAGTCAGGATTGGCTTTCAGCAGCAGCCTCTAAAGCGACCTTTCCCGACGGCATAGCGCGCCTGCTGGCGTTCGCGGAAGAACTCCACATACGTCATGATTGGCTGGTCCGGATGCTTCGCCTGCCGATGCGCGACGTATGTCTCGTAATCGGGAACGCCGATCATCAGACGCGCAGTGCGCGTGCTCCAATAACGGGCGGCCCGGACCGCGCTGGCGGATTGGTCGAACAAGTCGTGCAGGTCAGGCATGGCCACCTCCCGCGGTTACTCCAGCGAGCCCAATCTCCGATGCGGTCGGCTGCGGATTGCCCAGCGCTCGCCGGATATTGATCAGGCCATAGATTACTGTCGCAACGACCACCAGCACGAACACAGCTGCAAGCGTTGCATCGATGTAGTCGTTGAAGACGATCCGGCTCATCTCGCCAAGCGTCTTTGCAGGTGCCAACAACTGACCCGCTGCGATCGCATCGCCGTATTTGAGTGCGTGGCCGATGAACCCCACATTTGGATCGGGGCTGAGCACCTTCTCGAGCCCCGCGGTAGTCGTGCAGACCACGAGCCACGTGGCGGGCACAATCGTGACCCACGCAAACCGCTCGCGTTTCATCTTGAATAGGACGACGGTGCACACCGTCAACGCGATTGCCGCCAGCATCTGGTTGGCGGTCCCGAACAGAGGCCATAGCGTCCAGATACCCCCCAATGGATCGATCACTCCAACGTAGAGAAAGTAGCCCCAGAGTGCGCAGGAAAGCGCCGAACCGATAATATTGTTGGTCCAGGACGAAGTCTCCTTGAAGGCTGGAACAACGTTGCCGATGAGATCCTGAATCATGAACCGGAGCACGCGCGTTCCGGCATCGACTGTCGTGAGGATGAACAGGGCCTCGAAGAGAATTGCGAAGTGGTACCAGATGCCCATCAGGGTACGGCCGCCAAGGAACGACGACAGGATTTGGGCCATGCCGACGGCGAGCGTTGGTGCGCCGCCGGTGCGCGACATGATCGAGGTCTCTCCGACGTCCTTTGCCACCTGGGTGATATCATCCGGGGTTACCGTGAACCCCCATGCCGAGATTACCTGTGCCGCTTGCTCGGCCGTAGTGCCGATCAGTCCCGCTGAACTGTTCATCGCAAAATAGACGCCTGGATGGATGATACTGGCGCCGATCATAGCCATTATGGCGACGAAGGATTCCATCAGCATTGCGCCGTAGCCGATGAATGCGATCTGTGTTTCGTTCTCGATCATCTTCGGCGTCGTCCCCGACGAAATGAGTGAATGCCATCCTGAAACTGCGCCGCAGGCGATGGTAATGAACAGGAACGGGAACAGGCTGCCAGCCCAAACTGGTCCGCTGCCGTCGATGAACTTGGTGACGGCCGGCATCTGGAGATCGGGACGAACGATGATGATGCCAATGGCGAGCAGCGCGATGGTGCCGATCTTAAGGAATGTCGAAAGGTAATCGCGCGGAGCCAGAAGCAGCCAGACCGGCAGCACGGATGCGACGAAGCCGTATCCGATGATGATCAGCGCGAGGGTCTCCCCGCTCAGATCGAAATACGCGGCGAGCGAAGGCGTCTCGGACACGGTCTTGCCATAGATCAGCGCCGCGAGAAGCAATACGCAGCCGAGTAGCGACATTTCGCCGACCCTGCCCGGGCGGATAAACCGACTGTAGACCCCCATCAGAAGCGCGATCGGAATCGAGCAGAACACCGCGAAAGTTCCCCACGGACTGCCGATCAGAGCCTTATCGACAACGAGAGCGAGGACCGCAAGTACGATGACGCAGATCAGGAGAATGCCGACACCGGCGATGGTGCCAGCCACCGGTCCCATCTCGGCGCGCACGATGTCGCCGAGCGAACGACCATCGCGCCGCGTCGATAGAAACAGCACGGTCATGTCCTGGACCGCACCGCCAAACACCGCGCCGGCGAGGATCCAGAGCGTGCCCGGCAGATAGCCCATTTGCGCGGCAAGCACTGGACCAACCAGTGGACCCGCGCCGGCGATCGCCGCGAAATGATGGCCGTAGAGCACGTACTGATTGGTCGGGACGTAATCGAGACCGTCATTGTGGCGAGCGGCAGGCGTCTGCCGCGTACCGTCGACCCCGAGCGCGCGGTTGGCGACGAACAACCCATAAAACCGATAGGCGATAAGATAGATGCAAGTCGCGGCGACGACCAACCACGCGGCGTTGACCGCTTCACCACGATTGAGCGCCACGATCGCAAATGCCACGGCACCCAGAAGAGCAACCGCGATCCATAAAAGCTTCATCTGCGGCGCACTTGTGTTGTTGAATGTACTCATGGATGTCCTCCGCACTACAGGAGCCCAAACAAGAGTTTGGTGCTTTTCACTTCTCCTTTGCGCTGCAGGCTCCCTTTGCTGAAAGGTGCCTGCGCCCCGATAGCTCGGCGAGCACTCAGCTCTCTCTATCCACGACTGCTTCGCGCTCCGCGCTTCGTGGGATTACGGCTACTGCGGCTGATATCCTTCAATGCGCGTTAGCAGTTGTTCTTCCAGCCGAGCCCGGCGCTGCTCGAACTGTTCAACCTCCGCCTCGTGACCAACGTCCGCCTTGCAGCTCTCAAGGAGGTCGATGACGTGGCGGTACTGGTGACAAAGCGCATCGAAGCTTTCGTCCATCGCCACTAACCGGCGGACGGTTTCTTCATTCTCGGAGAACCTTGCCAGCAACGGCCGGATGCACTCCACGACTTCATTTGTTGCCATGGGCTCCTCCCGTGTTGCGTCCGACGCGTTTCGCGGGACAGGCCGCGAAGACCGCGGACTAGGGTTTCATCTTTCGAATCTCATCAACGATCTCGGGATTGGCCAACGTCGAGATGTCGCCGGCATCCTCGTTGTTCGAAATCGCTCCGAGAACGCGGCGCATGATCTTCCCGGAACGGGTCTTTGGCATATCAGGGACAATCACGACACGGCGCGGACGAGCTATCGCCCCTATCTCACGGATCACGGAGTCTTCCACTCGCTTGCGGATGTCCTCGCCGGGGGCGAGTCCAGGCTTTAGCGATACGTAGAGATCAGGGACCTTGCCTTTGATTTCGTCCCTGGCAGGAACCACTGCCGCCTCGGCGATCTCCTCAACAAGCAGGCTGGCGGACTCGATCTCCTTGGTCCCAAGCCGATGCCCGGCCACGTTGATGACGTCGTCGATTCGACCCAGGATGCGATAATACCCATCGGCCGCCTGCAGCGCGCCGTCGCCGGCCATGTACGGCCAATCGCGCCAGTTGCGGCTCGTTCGGTCCTTGCAGTAGCGCGCGTAGTACTGTTGGACGAAGCGATCGGGGTCTTTCCAAATCGTCTGAAATGAGCCCGGCCAGGGGTTCTGGATGCAGATGTTTCCGGCACGGCCAGAGCGCGGTGGAATCTCGGTGCCTGCCTCGTCATAGATGATCGGATGAATGCCGGGCACGCCCGGCCCTGCGCTTCCCGGCTTCATCGGGTAGAGAGCCGGTACCGTGCTGCACAGAAAACCGCCGTTCTCCGTTTGCCACCAGGTGTCGACGATGACCGCCTCGCCCTTGCCAACGACCTCGTGGTACCACTTCCACACGGCCGGTTCGATGGGCTCGCCCACAGTGGTCATATGCTTAAAGTGGTGATTGTACTTTAGCGGCTCGTCCGGCCCGGCGCGCCGAAGCGCGCGTATCGCTGTCGGTGAGGTGTGAAAGATGTTGACGTCGAGTTCTTCGGCGATGCGCCACGGACGCCCCGCGTCGGGATAGGTTGGAAGCCCCTCGTACACCACCGATGAGGCGGCGAGCGCCAGTGGCCCATAGACGATGTAGGAGTGGCCCGTGATCCAGCCGATATCGGCCATGCACCAGTAGACATCCTCCGGATGGATGTCCTGAATGAATTTCGACGTTCCCGCGACGTAGGACAGATATCCACCGGTGCTGTGCTGACATCCCTTCGGCCTCCCGGTTGTGCCGCTGGTGTACATCAGGAACAGCGGATCTTCCGCACGCATTTCCACAGCGTCGACCCGGCGCTGTCGATAGGCCGACAACATCTCGTTCATGACGAAATCGCGGCCCCCGACCAGCGGCGTTTTGCTTGAATATCGCCCTGGGTATCTCTGCCACACGAGCACCTTCTCGACCTTGACGCCTTCCTTCTCTGCCTCGCTGACTGCGACGTCGGCTTTCTCCTTGTGATCGAGAAGTTGGCCGCCACGGTAATAGGCGTCCATTGTGATCAGCACACGACTTTCGGAATCGACGATGCGATCTGCCGTGGCCTTCCCGCTGAAGCCGCTAAAGACTTGCGAGTGAATGACCCCGAGCCTGGCGCAGGCGAGCATCGTGATCGGAAGCTCTGGCACCATGGGCATGTGCAACGTCACCCGGTCGCCACTCTCTAGACCGCAGCCTTCGCGCAACAATGCAGCGACCTCGTTTATGCGAACATAGAGCTCCTGGTAGGTGACGTGCTGGATCGCTTCGTGCTCTAGCTCAGGGACGAAGTGGATCGCCGTCTTGTTCTTGTACTTGGTGAGATGGCGATCGACGCAGTTGTAACTGGCGTTGATCCTGCCGCCGACAAACCATCGCCAGAACGGCGGATTGCTCGTATCAAGTGCGACGTCCCAGGGCCGGTACCAGTCAAGAAGATCGGCGTACTCTTTGAAGCACTCCGGGACGTTGTCGAGACTGAAGCGATCAAAGACCGTTTTGTCTGTCAGGTTGGCCTGCGCGACAAATCTCTCTGGCGGGTTGACGTAGTTCTCTTCCTGCCAGTGGACCGCGATCTCGGCTTCTGACACTTCTGCTGTTGTTCTATCTGACATACGCTGTCTCCCAAGCTATCGCGTAGCCTCGAAATCACACGGGCCAAGTGGCGCTCTCGCGCAGACGGACGCTAATGGCACTCATAGAGCGAGGCCGTCTCAACAATGTGTCCAGCAAGGATCTCGCGCGCGGCTTCATCGCGTGAGGCGGAGAACTATCGGCCTTGTAAGTTTTTGGGAACTGCCACGCGTCGTTGATAACGACAGTCACTACACCAACGGTGTCCGGACCGAATGTCCAACCACACACGTGTTGCAGAAACTTGATCATCGGGCACTCCCCATACCGCGACGGGAGCGCAATTCAACGCCAGACGCCCAAGTAGGCGTTTCATGGAAAGTTTAAATCATTTCATTCGGTTTGACGAGGCTTTCCCTAAAGACGGCGCCTGTTGCAATGCAGCGTCCGCAAAGCCCGAATTGAGCGCGGCGCAGCTATGCAGCGCACCGCCAATGTGAGGCACCCTTACTGAGCCGCGACGCAAAATCCGAAGCCGACGGCAATCGCTCTCCACCGGAGGATTCGACTGGATCGGCGGAATGGATCAATTCAGCTTAGAATCATCGGCCGCTGCCGCGGATATAGTGCTCCAACTGCTCGATCACAAATTCCCGGTCGCTGATAATACTCTTGACCAGATCACCGATCGAAACGATCCCAAGAAGCTCGCCATGTTCAATCACCGGCAGATGGCGGACGCGCTTTGTAGTCATGAGCGCCATGCAGTCTTCGATTGATTGGTCGGGCGCAACGCACACGACGTTGCGTTCCATGATTTCGTCGACTCGCGTCTGTGGCGACGCGCGCCCCTTCAAGAAGACGTTGCGTGCGTAGTGCCGCTCGGTGACGATGCCGGCAATTCTGCTGCCGTCCAACACGACCAGCGAGCCAACGTCCTTGTCGGCCATCATCTTAATTGCGTCGTAGACTTTATCGCTGGGATGGAGAGACCAGACCCGATGACCCTTCTCTTCCAAGATATGGCGGACTGTCGTCATGACGGCACCAAAGAACTCGCATAGCATAAAATCCACTTGCCATTTTGACAGAGATCAAATCGGGCTCCTCATGGACGGCCCCTCAGGATGGAAAGCGAACCGCGCCGCCGCACACCAATGCGGCGTTGTGCGCGGTACTTCTGGTAGCCCGACTTCTGCAAAGGGTCATTCTCGACTGAGCCAGCCGGCCCTGCCTGCTGTTTGTTGTCCGCTTTTACCTGAAAGCACCTGATTGTTACGCGCTCGCGAAATGACGCGAAGGGCCAAGAACGGAAGTCGGTCTAGCTAGACAAGTTCGCGGCGCAAACCTTAGACTGCCTTATGATCGGCAAGCAGCCGACGACACACAGGGAGGCCAACATGTCCCAGACGCGGGGGATTCTACTGGCAATTCTGCTTGTCCTTTGTGTTGGCACGGAGCCAGTAGCGGCGGAGAAGAAATACGACCCCGGCGCCAGCGACAACGAAATCAAAATCGGCAACATCATGCCCTACAGCGGTCCGTTGTCGGCCTACGCGCTGATAGGCCGGACGGAGGCGGCTTTTTTCAAGAAAATCAACGACGAGGGCGGCATCAACGGAAGAAGGATCAACTTTATTTCTTACGACGATGCGTTCAGCCCGCCCAAGACTGTGGAGCAAGCACGCAAACTGGTAGAGAGCGATGAAGTGCTGCTCATCTTCCAGAGTCTCGGTACACCGACCAACAATGCCATTCGGCAATACATGAATCAAAAGAAGGTGCCACAGCTCTTCGTTGCTACGGGCGCCACCCAGTTTGGCGATTGGAAGAGCTTTCCATGGACTATGGGCTGGCAGCCGACCTATCAGACCGAGGGGCGGATCTATGCAAAATACATCCTGCAGAACATACCGCAGGGCAAGATCGGAATTCTCTACCAGAACGACGACTCGGGTCGCGACTACGTCAAAGGCCTCAAAGATGGCCTTGGTGCCGAGGCCGCAAAGCGCATGATCGTAGCAGAACTCCCCTACGATCCTTCGGAGCCAACTGTCGACTCGCAGGTTGTTACGCTCAAAACCTCGCGCGCCGACATCTTTTTTAATGAGACCTCCCCGAAGTTCGCCGCACAGGCGATCAGAAAGGCAGCTGAGATCGGGTGGAAGCCGGTTCAGCTCCTCGCGAGCATCTCGAACTCGGTGGGCTCCGTGCTGCGGCCCGCTGGACTTGAAAACGCCAAGGGCATTCTGTCGACCAATTATCTCAAGGACCCCACTGATCCAACCTGGAAGGACGATCCCGCGATCAAGGAGTGGGCTTCATTCATGGACAAGTATTTTCCCGAGGGAGACAAGACCAGCACTTTCAGTGTCTATGGCTACCTGACAGCGCAGACCATCGTTCAAGTGCTCAAGCAATGCGGCGACGAACTCACCCGCGAGAACGTGATGAGACAGGCCGCCAACCTCAAGGATTTCGAACTAGGTTTGTTGTTGCCGGGCATCAAGATCAATACAAGCCCGACCGACTATTTCCCAGTCGAGCAGATGCAGATGTCGCGGTTCAACGGTGAACACGGTGAACTGTTCGGACCTGTGATCTCCGGGGAAATCGGGACGCAATAACCGTCGCCATGGGTCGGACCCGCGAGGGTCGTGGTAGGGACGAGGATTGCTCCTCGCCCCCCACCCAGATCCCGGCGAGCGCTGCTAACGCACCGGGCTCCTCCCTCGGGTTTTGGCGTCGAAGCGGTGACAGGGCAGCGGGTGTAGTGTCTTGATTGGCGGAAAGAAGCGATCGACGAGGCGGATGAAGCGCTCCCAGGACAGATCAGCCTTCTGACTCCGACGCCGAAGCGTCGTAAGCCAGAGCCTTCGCACCTGATTGCAGAACCACCACATGCTCGGGTGGTTACCC
>NZ_AXAS01000082.1 GCF_000472925.1 Bradyrhizobium sp. Ec3.3 | reverse complement strand
GGGCACGTTTTGTGGAGAAGCGGCGGCAACGAGATCAAGCTCGATGTCAATGGTCTTGAGCCCGGCAGGGGTTCGCCGCGAAAGCAGTTTTTCCCGTCGAGCGGTAACCGGGATTATTGGCGCTGGTCGGAACGGTTCAGGGAGTACCAGCTGAATTGTTACGATGGCGACACCTATGCCGTCGTAACCATCAGCCGCTACGGAATCGGGGTGCTTGTTACCGCCACGAGCCCCGATACATGGAAATGGTAGCCTAGCGCGGCGCGGCGCTGCCCTTCGCGGCGTCGACCACGGGCCGCAGTCCCACGCCTCATCCAACTGGACCAACTCGTCCGTCACCGTCGCCAGCCTGAGAGTTGCGGGCGGACATCCCTGTCGTTGCCAAGCAGACACCCCATCCGCTCCGCGGGCTCAGACCGTCGACGCGGTGGCTATAGCTCAAATACTTCTGTCCGCTCTCGCGTGCCTTGCCATCTCTCCTAAGGGTCGGAAGGAGAACTTCTCGATATAGGTACGGAAGCTCACGCCATCGATTGGCCCCTCGATGAACCATGGCGCATCGTTCCGGTCATGGCGCACGCCGGTTTGCGTCGTTGCACTCTCGGCCGATCGCCGAGAGACTATTGGCAGGCGGGCAGCCCCTTCGGCACTGCAAGGCCCGGGCTCACAGACTCACATCTTGCAGCCAGTCGGATTGTTCAGCGACGAGTGTGATGCTTGAGATATAGGCTCTCATCACACCACTGCGCCGTGTAGATCTCGTTCCTGATGGCAAACGCTCTCGTGGGCTCAACGTCGGTCGGCAGGAGGTCCCATTGGCGCAGTAGCCAGAGCATGGCATCTGGGAGGTATTGGTCGCCGTGAGCAAAGTCCTGGGGAACATACACTCCGATGTCCGGAAGGCCGTACAGTGCCTGCGAACCGCCTTGCCCGGAGGACGATGCACCGGCTGTGGACGATGCCGCTACCGCAAATGATGGAACAGTTCCGGGGCGCACCTCCACCGGTCCCTGGTGTTCAAACCCGGGTTCCGGAATCAGCATAACGTCACCGCCGAGTAAATTATTTAAGGTCGCGACCTCGCTTCTTCCTGTCGCTGCCCACCGCGCCGAATACGATCGATCAAAGATCCTCAGATGTGTCGGCCGACACGGCCCCGGCAGGAGTCCGTGTGTGTCGAGTGCGCGGATGAGCTCGTGGGGAGCCGGTTGGCTGCCATGCTGCCAGCCCAAACCAACCAACCTTCCAAAATCGTCCTCCGACGGGCGAGCGACGAAACTCGATGACGCTTCCGAAGTACCGGCAAATGAAGATCGTCCGGTGGCTTGATCCCACGGCGGCGAAGCATCGCCGATGCCGCCCACAAACGGGGGAGGTACCTGCGACGCGCCGTGCTGCGGAGCGCTTTCGGCCGCCGCATCGTCCAGAAGCGACATGATCAGTTCTTGATCGCCCTCACCGAGGTCGAAGTCATCTAGGACGCCGAAGTCATCTCGCCATCCCGCAGCCTCCGGCGATGCGCCGTGCTGCGGAGCGCCTTCGGCCGCCGCATCGTCCAGAAACGGCTTGAACAGTTCTTGATCGCCCTTACTGAGGACGAAGTCATCCGGGAAACCGAAGTCATCTGGCCATCCCGCAGCCTCCGACGATGCGCCAGGCGCCGCCGAGCCGCCGTACGCCGAGGATGGCTCCCCACGTCTGGCAGGCGATAATGGCCGAAGCACAGCTGAGGCCGGGATAACTTGAGCACCGTGACGCGGTTCATAGCTCGTGGACACATCCGGCGCGACAACCGTGTACTGAGTGCCCGGCCCGGCGCTCGATTGCGCCGGCTCGCGGCATAATTTTCGAAGGTGCCGCAACGCAGCCGACAGATGGTTCTCATAAACGTTATAGCATTCAGCATCCTGGGTCAGCGTATTGTCGTACAGGCGGCTAGCTATCGACCCCTTCTTTTGCGCCTGGAGCCAATTACTGAATCCGCGTAGAGCACGAGCGTAGATGCGGACAGTCTCTGGTTGCACACGCAAGCCTGCCATCCTAAAATCGGAAATAAGCCTCTCATCCTCAGCACACATCGCTTTGCTGGGGCCAGCGCGGCTGCTGATAAGATGCCCGACCGGCCTCCCGGCAACGACGTTTTGAAGGCGTCTCAACGCCCGCGAAAGTAATTGCCGCGGAGAAGGCTCGAGGGTGCTCGTATAGACCTGCAAATCGGCATGCAGCTGGTGGTTCAACCGATCGGCCATTGGCTGCCTTCCAGTCTGGCGAAGCCAGACGCCGAACTTATGCGCTGCGCTTTCCAGCGTCTCCCAGTAGTGTTTTGTGACGCCTCTTTCCGCTTCCATTGCGACTCTTGAAATGAGCTCCGCATCATTTTCGAAGAGCTGTTTCTGCCGGTAAGAGGCCCTGGGTCCGGGGGTAAGACGCTCGATCGCCCTCCCGGCACTGACAGCTCGAAGGTGTTCCAACGTTACATCAAGAACTCCTCGGTCAGAATCGCTGAGCGCGGTCGTATAGGCCTGCAAATCGCCATCCAGCTGGCTCAACCGACCGGCCAGTGGCGGCCTTCCAGTCTTGCGAAGCCATCCGCTAAACTTTCGCGCGACGCGCCTCATCGATAGCACGTAACGTTCGTTGAAGCCGGGTTCCTCGGCTTGCTTTGCGAAGAGAGCAATTAGTGCCGCATCATCTTCGTAGGGGTCCGGTTCCGGCTGGGCGGAAGAGTTACCGGATGAGCCGTACTTTTGCTTTTTGGGCGGCGGACTGTCCGTCATCGTCGATCCCTCCTTCAGAACTTACTCAGCGCGCAATCAGGCAACCACCTTCCTATATCCGCCTTGGTGTGCAAATGATGATGAAGAAGACGAGACGGGGTGTGCTTACCCTGATCGCCGCCGCCCAGCTTTGGTAGGTCCGCAATTCCACGATCTGTGTGAATGTGGAGCCTGTTGATGAATGGAGCCACCCCAGCCCAGCCGGCTGAAGCGCCGGCCAGGGATCGAAGTCGTCGCCCGCGATCGTGCGGGACTGTTGCCCTATCCTGATCAAATTCACCTCCTCCCGCTTTTGGCGCTGAGGTGGAGAACTTGTTACGATCTAACTTCGGACGCGGGAGGTTGGCGTGGACCCAAACAAATTCGATCCATTCGTTCCAAAAAATTGTGATCCATTCGATCCAGGTTGGCATCAGGCGTACGCTGACACGGCGCAACATTAGGTAGGGCCGGCCACCCAAGGGGAGGTAGACCAGGTCGCGCACGAGGACTTTGAGCAGCACTTGACCGAAGAGCGCCAAGGCGGTGCTGCTCCCGTCGCAGGGGGCCCGCCGCGTTCAAACCGTTACTATCCTCATCTGTCCGATAACGACCAGAACCCCATCAGTTCGGCCCTCGAGGCCGAGGTTGTGTGCGGGAATCTAACGCGCGCACGGCTTCGCCGGTCGGGCTCTACGCCACCCGCTTGCGCGGGCGTCACCGAGCCCCGCGAGAGCGGGTCTCGGCCAACGTCAGAGGTCAAGCCCCTTTCGCCAGGAGGGTGGGATGTCCGGTTTCAGGGTAAAAGCGGCCAACCCAGGATCGAGTGTGGAGGTCTCACTTTGACCCGAAGGCGACCTGCGGTCCTCATCTTACCGTTCTCGCGCCGTGAGAAAGTGCTAACCTTCTCGTCCCACGGCGTGGTCCTTGAGGGGGTCACATGCGACGGCGCGATGTTCTTGCAGGATTGTTGGCCACGACAACGGCGAGCGCGCTGCTGGCGGCCGAGCCAACCAAGGTTTATCGCGTGGCGTACTGCGTCCACGTGACGCGCCCGAAGGCTCCTTCGCCCTTTTTCGTGAGATTGCTTGAGCGCTTGCGCCAGCTTGGCTACACCGAGGGCAAAAACCTGATCGTGGACATCTATGGCGCGGCGGATCAGCCTGAACGATATTCAGAGATCGCACACAAGGCGGTCCAATCAAAGCCCGACGTGATCATGGTGACGTGGGACAACCAGCTCATAGCGCAGGTCGCTAAAGAGACATCCACGATCCCGATTGTTGCATACATGCCATCGCTAGACGCCGGATTTGTGCGCAACCCTGCCCGGCCTGAAGGCAACATTACTGGAATTGCTGCGGACGCCGGGATTGAGATGCAAGGGAAGCACCTCGATATTCTGCGGCAGGCCGCTCCCTCTGCATCGCGTGTTGCCTATCTTTCAAACCGCTACGATTGGGAAGAGGCTTGGGGGCACTCCGTTGTCGAGGTTGGTCGGGCGTCAGGAGTATCAATTATCGGCATACCGATGGACCATTGGGTCGATGAAGAAGACTATCATCGCGCATTTGAGGCTATGGCTCAGCGGTCGGCCGAGGCGCTCATGGCTAACGGGCTCGGTGGCAATTTCACCCACCGATATCTCATCGCCGAGTTAGCGTTGAAATACCGGCTTCCGTCCATTGGTTGGTATCCGGACGTTGTCGAGAACGGCCACGGCCTCCTATCTTATACGCAAGACCTCGACAGCGATATACCTGAGCGGTGGGCTAACTCGGTGGGCCAAGTTCTCAAGGGCACGAAGATAGCGGATATCCCGGTCTCCCAACCAACGAGATTCGTCCTCTCGATCAACCTGAAAACTGCAAAAGCGCTTGGCCTCGAATTACCTGCTGGATTGATCGCCCGCGCTGACGAGGTGATCGACTAGAACCTTGCTGCAACGCATGAGTCCGGAAATGGCCCTTAGCTGCCTCTCTGTATCGCCACCCTGATGTCGGCTTTCGAAGTACGAACGGACCATGGACGAATATGGCCGCGACGCCCGCAAATGGCCCATCGCGGCCGTCCGACGCTTGCCGGCCAATATCTCATTTTGAACCCAAAAAGAGAGGTGTCTGGCGTTGGCGGCCCGCCGTTCGTCGTCACGCTCTACTCGCGGGCATACGCCCGCGACCGGAGCCGCAATGCATCTCCGCCCCTTGGGTCGCGATCATTGCCGCTTACTGCTGCTGCCTGGTCCGCGCTTCTGTTCGGAGTCGACCAAACGGTTCGCTCCATGATGGGGTCCGGCGAGGCGAGGTTGTCCAAGCTCACAGCACGTGCTGAACGCACAGGGATCGAAACGGACTAACCTTCCCCACGTCCTCGGCAGAGCAGTAGCTACGCCGGAACGATTCCTAAGCCGCGCGCGAGGCCGGTGCCTGGCCGAAGCGGAAGTCCGTACCCGCCACCCACATACGGTGCATGATGATAGCCAGCTTGCGGGCTACTGCCACGCAAGCTTTCTTCGCGCCGATGCGTTGGGCGAGCTTCACACCCAGGCCCTGAGAACTGACCACTTCTTCGCAATCCGAAGATGTGAATTTGCCGCCTCGTAAAGCGCGTGGCGCATCATTTTGTCACCGCACTTGCTGATATTGCCGGAGCGATCGATCTCGCCGGATTGATAGACGCGCGGCGTCAGTCCCTGGTACGCGGCTACAGCCCTCGAATCCTTGAAACGCGTGGGGTCGTCAATCGTCGCCTTGAAGGACAGGCTTACGATTGGACCTACGCCCGAAACAGTCATCAAACTCCTGCAGACCTCATCCTTGCGGGCCATTTGCGAGAGCTGACGGTCCAACAGGGCCTTCTCGCCCGCATGGCGTTACGCACGTCGAGCAAGGGTTCGATTGCCATTCGCAGTTCCGGTGCGTCAGCAAGCATGGCCTCGATCTTGGCCGCGAAGCGGGCGCGATGCACAAGCCCCAGCTTGAGGCCATGCACCTTTAGCAAGCCGCGAACGGTGTCTTCGATCGCCAGCATGTGATCGACAAACTTCCGACGCGCAATCAAGGTCGTTCTCAGGATATGCGAAGCCTTGCTCTTGACGTGTACCGCCGATAATGGCCAAGCCGCATCATCTCGGCAATGCCGCGCGAATCGCTACGGTCCGTCTTGTTAGGCCGGGATGAGAGAAAACGCTGAGCGTGCCGCGTCTCTATGCACACGATCTGAAAGCCGCTCTCTTGCAACGCGCCGTAGAGCCATTCTGACAAAGGGCAGGCTTCGATGCCAACCAGCGCGATTTGTTCGCGCCATGCAGTCAAGGCCTTCACGAGTGCGGTCGGTTCGCTGTCGGCTTTGCCTTCCCATACCGGCGAGCCATCTGCTTTGACGACACCAATTGACGTGGTCTTAAGCGAAACATCAAGTCCGACGAACAAAGCCATCTTGCGTCTCCCTTGCTGGGCCGAACCAGTCCCAGACCAGAGTAACGAAGGCTGGGATCAGATTACCCCAGCTCGCGCAACATAGTCAGACAGCCTGCGGCTGACTTCATTTCATTGGATGCTTCAGGGCCTGCGGCCCCCCGACCGTCAAGCCCAGGCCCCATGAAACCATGGGGCGGAAAACGGCGGCCGTGTAGTCGCTGCGCTCCGGCCCGCACCAGCCCCGCTCGTTTTCCGGGCTTTGACGGCCAACCCCCGCTCATTGGCGCTAGCCTAGTTCCGGTTGCATGCGCAACCGCCAAAAAGGACTGGCCAATGAAAACCGACGTCTACCAGAAGATCACCGATCAAATCGTGTCCGCACTTGAGAAAGGCGTGCGACCGTGGCACCAGCCATGGAAAGCCGAGCATGCCAACGGACGTATCTCGCGGCCCCTGCGCGGCAACGGTATTCCCTATCAGGGGATCAACGTTCTCGTGCTGTGGTGTGCCGCCATCGATCACGGGTACAGCGCGCCCATCTGGATGACCTTCAAGCAGGCGCTCGAACTCGGCGCGCATGTTCGCAAAGGCGAGAGCGGTACGCTTGTCGTCTACGCCAACAAGATCATTCGCAAAGAAACCGACGCCGAGACCGGCGACGAAGCCGAACGCGCCATTCCCTTCATGAAGGGTTACGCTGTGTTTAACGTTGAGCAGATTGAAGGCTTGCCGCAGCATTTCTACAGCCAGCCGGAAAAGCCGAGCGAGACTGTCGAGCGCATTGCTCACGCTGAAGCGTTCTTTGCGGCGACGGGCGCGAACATTATCCATGGCGGCAGCCGCGCCTGCTATGTGCCGTCGACTGACAACATTCATATGCCCTGCATCGAGTTCTTTTGTGATGCGATCAGTTACTATGCGACCCTCGCGCATGAATGCACGCATTGGACGAAACACGAAAAGCGCCTCAATCGCGATTTTGGTCGCAAGCGCTTTGGTGATGAAGGCTACGCGATGGAAGAATTGGTCGCAGAACTCGGAGCGGCCTTTCTCGCTGCGGATCTCGGCCTCACGCCGGAGGTGAGGGAGGATCATGCGTCCTATATTGCCTCGTGGATCAACGTTTTGAAGAACGACAAACGCGCAATCTTCACCGCATCTTCCCATGCACAGCGCGCGGCGGACTTCCTGCATGGATCGCGGCAGGAGGAGCGCGCTGCGGCTTAGGCGGAGAGGGCGTCTGCCCCTATCGAAGCCCCTGCTCACCGGCGCAGCCCAAGGCTGCGCCGGTGATGCTTGTCTGCCCGGGCGCTTGCTGGCGTGCGTACGGATCACGGTGCTGGTTCGTTTGCGGAGATGATCCATAACCCTCAGACAATTCGCTGCACCTGCGACGCCGTCGCCAAGTCGAAATCAACAAGTATTAGCCAGCCTCGCACTTGAAGCATCGCCAGACTGGTGGGCCCTTGTCTCTTTGTGGCGAAGCCAAGGTCATCACTTGCCTGCAGCGGGGGCAGATAGGGATCGAGGCTGATCGAGACATGTTGCAGTGCGTTGCACAGCTAAGCCGAAGCCGGACGAGGTGGGGGCTCGGTCGGTGACAATGATGAAGCTAATTCACTCCGGGGCTTTGACACAGGCTCACCTTGAGCCCTTTCCGCCAGCCGCTCAGCGAATTCGAACACTTGTTTGCGTTCGGCCTCATCGCGTATGTGTAGAAACGCCCGCATTAGCCGGAGCCCCTGCAATTCAAGCAAGCCGGATGAACAGTTGTCGTTCATAGTTGAAGTCCTTGCTACGATCGGCTTCTCTAGGCGTTTCCGCGCCAGATTGCAACGGTGGTTCTGGGCCGCTGCAGGTTGCAGACTGTTTCTTGTTTTGCTGCCTGATCTCAGTCAGCGATACGGAACGAACCCAATGAGTTAGCAGTTTCGCACCTAAAAGGTCCATCGTAGCTTCAAGCCCGACACATGAGAGCGCTCGGATCGGCCGTAGCGCAGCCACGCACAGTCCAATACGATTGCCTGCATGAAAGAATCAAAGACGCAGCTTGAACTCATCGGTTGTTATGACTGCGGGACGCCGGTGGCCTTTTCGGTCGTCGCTTGCCCTACATGTGGGTCGAGCGAGCCGCTCGGGCCTTATGTGCATAGTCCGCGAGAATTGAAGCTGCACCGGATTGAGGAGAAGAACGACCAGACCTTGATGAGCATGACGCTCTTGTGTTGTGGGATCGGACTCTTCCTCGGTGCGCTGATCGGAGGGATTTGGGCGGCCTTCGGCTATGGCCTGGTTGGCGCGATCATCGGGGTGCCGGCCGGCTTCATCATCAATGTGAGCCGGCGGATATTTGGCTGAGAGCCGCCGCTTCTACAATGCACGATCTTGATGATCTGGTGGTCCGACAAGCCCAAGCGCCATCTGCCATTCTGGCAAATATCGCGTCCGGTTGGCGGAGGAAAAATCGGAAGCGCCTTTGACGAGGACGGCGGGCTTGGTCCACAAACGCAAATATTCCCATAGCGCGACATCCAGAGTTCGCGTCCGAGTACGTCGCGCAGTTTCTGCGCACTGTCGTGACCTGATATTAGGACAGCCGTCCATACGGTAGTTCTACGGAATCGCCCGGGTCTCGGGATACCGCTAACGTGGCGATCTGCCGGGGCTGGCATTTCATTCCCGAACAAGATTTTAACCGGCAAGGGGCCGCTGAGAAGCGGCCCCTCAGCCTGATCGATCGCGGCAATGCAGAAGGCCGATGTGTTGGACGCGGTGGGCGCGAACAGGTGCCCAAGGCTTAAAAAGGCGCTGGGCACGCCTGCCCGTAGTCAAGCGTTTAGCGTGAATACTTTATCGGCTCGCAAACTCGATAACACTGCAAGCGAGCGCAGCACGCTTAATTCGGCGATTCCGGTTCCCAGTTGTTGGTGCGCATCAGCTTCAGCACAGAGACGCCTGCCCCGAGAGATGGAGTTGGATTGGTGTAAGTCATTTCATCGCCAACGATCTTCGCAGCGCGCCGTTGCTGCGTGCCGTCCCAATTGGGGAAGTTGCTGCCAATGATACTGAGGGTTATCGACCCATCCGAATTGAACACGTATTTGCCAAAAGTACTGATGTTTCCCGCTACCGCCTCCTTGTTCTCTTCCGCGCTGCCCGCCTCACGATTCTTGGACGCAAACTTCGTCCGGCCAGGTCGAACGATATTCGCTGAAAAGTAGCCATCCGCGGTAAAGATGAACATTCCCTGCGGGGTCGGCCCAAACGGTTCGGTGCTCTTGCCATCGGTCTCAGTGACGACCGAAACAACGGACCAGGAGCCGATGATTTGATCTTTACGCATTTCAGCGTGCGCGATCCCAGCGGCGGAAGTCGCACTGATCAGTCCAGCTAAAATCATCCTGCGATTCATAATGATCTCCTTAAAATTCTGCTGCTCATTGGTTACGACGCCGCGATGTGCGCGGCGTCGCAAGAGGGGCTAATCAGTTTGCGTCGCGGCAGTTGTCGTCGTGATGATTGCGGCCGCAAGAGCCGCGGCCTTCGGCCCGTTCGTCGTGGTCGAAGTCGGTGCCGGGCGTGAACGAAATGCCGCGCAGCGCCTCGCCAAAGCGCGCGCTATGCGCCGTGATGAAGGTTTCGCCCGAGGGCAGCGTAGTCGCGGCGATCTTGTCGGAAATCTTCACGAGCTTGTTGGGATCGGCGCCCTGATCCCCGCTACCGCTCACGGTCGAGGTGATCGCCCAGATGGTCGCCGTGCCATCGCGGTTGACGCGACCGGTGATGTTGCGCAGGCCGTCGGTCGCGGGCGCCCACGGCAGTTTGGTTGCGGCGTTGTTGCCGGTCGGATAACCCTCGACCGTGTAAGGCGCACCGAGACCAAGACCGGCCTGCAGCGTGTAGGCGAGCGTCCAGGCGCCAGTCGTGTCGTTGAACACCCACTTCTGCAATCCGGCGCCGGTTTGGGCGGCGGCGGCCGTGTAGGTGCCTGCATTGTAGGTGTTGGTGCCGTCGCCCTCGTCCGCCACGTAGAGTGTCTTGGCGTCCGCGAACCAGATGCCGAAGGGGAAGGAGGTCGCTGTTTTCGCCAGGTTAGTCGGGAACCCCTTCAGTACACACATATTGTAGGGTGTAACGCCAGCGGATTGGAGCTTGGTGGCGTCGTAGAAAATCGGCGTGGTGGGCAGCGATACTGTTGCTCTGGGCAAGCCAACGCCGTTCGGACAGGCCAGCGGCTTGCCGTTGGCGTCGAATCCCGAATTGTCGATGAAATAGACCGTGTTGATGCCGTTGCCGCCGCTGCCCTTGGTCACGTAGATCACGTTGTTGAACACGGTGAGGCCGCGGAAGTTGGTATCCTTGCCCGTTTTGTCGGCCTTCAGGGCGAGCTGGGTCACGTTGAAGCTGCCCACCGGCGTCGGCAGGCCCGGATCTGACTGCTTATCGAGCGGCACGTGCGCAGGTTTCATGACCTGAGCGCCAGCACCGATGATAACGCCGTCCGGCTGAGGATTGCTGCCGTTGCCGGCGTTGCCCGTGGTGTAATAGACCTCGGCGCCATTCATGTCGTTCAGGATCGCGGCGCGTCCATTATTGCCGCTGTAGGCGTTGGTCTTGGTGAAGCGGAAGTGCCCGTTCTCGTCGACATCGGCAATCACGCGGGAATAGTGGCGGGCACCGGATTGGTCGGATCGACCACGTCGGGCGTATTGGAATTGGAGACGTCAACCGCGCCAACCGGGGCAAGGTACCCCATGAACGACACGACGCTGCGATCGAGCGACAGGTTTAGCGCAATCTCCGACTTGGACGGAAAGCTCGTGACCATCTGGTCCTTGTTCGCGGTGACGCCGCGCTCAGTGCTGTTCGGAACCTCGAGGGATTGTACGTGATCGCCGTCGAGCCGCAGTTCGTCGAGCACGATCTTGGCGGTAATGCCGAAGGAGCCGTCGGCCAGAACGTTGTTGAACACCGTCGGATAGGTGCCATCGGCGGTTGCGGTGACGCAGTTAGGTGCTATGCAGTTTGGCGGCAGCTGGGTGATGCCGGGCGTGATGGCCGTAGCCTTGCTGTCATAGACCGTGCGGCTCAGCAGCAGATGACCCCGGTGGAAATGAACATCGCCGTTCCCTGCGCGCGCTACCGTGGAGGCAAGCGCTGTGGACGCAAGTAACACAAGCGCAAGGCTGGACTTGAGCGGACGGCCGGTCAACGGGCGCAGTGCTTGAAGGATCATTGTCTGTATCCTGATGTGAAATTTGAGCGATGCGATGGCCGCGCTAACGTCGCTGCGGCTGGCGCGCGAAATCTGCGCGCGGTCTGTTACAGGAGTGCGAACAGGGCGCGACGGTTGGTCGCGTGACGCCACTCGGACACAGTGCAAAGTGCGTGGCTATGAAGCTCGCTCTGAACACGCGAGCCGAGCAGAATGCAAGCGCCTCAGCCAAGGCTACGCCGCGTCTTGGAATCCGATGACGGTAGTCTCGAAAACTTTTTGCTGTTCAATCGCAATATTCACGACATCACAAACGAAAGATGTGAAAAGCTCTTAGTGAAGGCTTGGGATATCGCCCAAAAGATGCCTATGGCCCTGCTGACTCATCCATACGGCACGGGCGAGATGACTGCTGTAGATCTGCCAAGCACGCTGTGGATCCTGCATGGGATCGATGCGTAACACGATCCGACTGACCTCCCGCCAATCAGTGCCGTCTGCGTCGGCCACCAGCAGGTTCAGATAGGTGCCAAAGTGCTCGTAGTCATAGGGCGTCAGCATTGCATCATCAGGAGCCAGATCGGCGACGCTCGGGGCGAGTGGCTGTTTAGGCACGGGTCTCTACCCAGAGGCTGAAGGAGCAAGACGACAACATCATCGTCTGGAAATAAAGTGATTGGCTAAAGCCGAAACCGGCCTGCGCTTTGCTGGGGAGGGCGTCGCTTCAATCTCGCATCCTTGCCCTTGGTAGGAACGAAATTTAGAGAAATTCCGGCCGAGCGCCAGATTGTAGTTGGTACGAATCGGACGGAGAGCGTCCGTGAGTGGCTTTCATAGAAATGATCTACCGAACATAACGCTGCTCGCCGGTAGATTTGCGTCGACTTCTTGTGCCTTGCCGAGGATTTTCTGCGTTGACTTGCATTCAGGCGACCGCGTTAGACGATGAGACTTTTGCAAACGCTCACCATGCTCGCGCGAAAAGGACCGCGAGCGGACAAGTTTCTCGTGCTTCCATGATACGCACGCTAACCATCAGCCGATTTAGAACTGTCGCAATTCACGGTGCGCCGCGACTCACCTTCAACGTTTACAGCGAATTAATCCACGCCGCATTTGATGCGCCCCGGGGCAGAGAACTTGCATCCAGGGGACGCATGATGAGTGGTGCCAAGAAGCAAGCCGCAAATATCGACGTACGAATGTTCGAGGACGTGCCCATCCTGCGGCGCAAGTGGCAGGCTGCGCTCAGACCCGGCGAAGACCTTGCGCGCTACGAAGACGTGATGCTGGGCGGCCTTGGGCGGCTTGCCGACCATATGATGCTGCTCAAGCGCGACCACGGCGCATTCGCCGTCTCGCGGACCGGCCGCTATGCGCAGAAGTGGCTGGGCGATGAGGGCTGGGACGTTCCGATGGAGGCCCTGCCGCCGGATTGCGCCACCGCTCTGACCGAGGCGGCGGGCAATGCGATTGCCAATAGCCGGCCTTACCTCGCCACCGCCCACTCGATGCGCGACGGCATGATGCGAACCTACGACGTGCTGGCGCTGCCGACATTCTCGCGCTGGGGCGGCACGCTCGTCGGTGCCTACGTCAACCAGCGCGGCGCACAATACAACCTGCTCGATGCGATCTTTTCAACGACAGATGATGGCGTAATCGCACTCTCAACCATTCGTGACGCAACGAGCAGTCCGTTTGATTTTCAGATCGTGCATCACAAGCAGGCAGCAGAAAAACTGCTCAATGTCGCGGAGCGAAGCTTGCAGCGGCAACGTCTGAGCACCTCTGATCATCCGCTCGGATCGGAAGCGGTGATCGCGCAGTTGAAAGCTGCGGTCTCGAAGAACGAGGGTTACCAATTTGAGATCGAAAGCGATGATCGCAGCTTGCGGCTGGGAGTGACGGTCTTCGCGGACATCGTGTCGGTCGTTATTTCTGATGTTACTCCCTTGAAGCGCCGCGAGGCCTCGTTTCGGCTGTTGTTTGACAGCAATCCAATCCCGATGTGGGTACTCGATCTCGAGACGATGGCGTTTCTGAAGGTCAACGACGCAGCCGTGCAGCACTACGGCTATCCCCGAAAGACCTTCTTGCAAATGAAAGCCCACGAGATCTGGCCAAAGGACGAGTGGGCGAGCTACACATGCGCGCTGCGGAATATCGACAAGACCGGCCAGTCCGACCGACACTGGCGCCATGTGAAAGCAGATGGCGGTGAGATCTGTGTTCTTACCTACGGGCGGCGGCTCATGGTCGACAAGCGGGAGGGTTATCTGGTGGCGGTCGCCGACATTACCGAACGCCGCAAGGCCGAAGCCCGCATCGCTCATATGGCCAACCACGATGGGTTGACCAACCTGGCCAACCGCGCTCTGCACCAAGCGCGGCTACGCGACGCGCTCCAAACCAGCCATGCGCTGGGCGAGCGCGTCGCGGTTCTTTGTATAGACCTCGATCTCTTCAAGAGCGTCAACGACTCCTTTGGCCATCCTACGGGCGATCGCCTGCTCAAGGAGGTGGCCGACCGGCTGCGTTCGCAGATGCGCGGCAACGATCTCGCGGCACGATTAGGCGGCGACGAATTTGCCGTCATGCGGGCTGCTGACACTTCGCCAGTGGACGCGAGCGATTGCGCGGCACGGCTGATCAGCGCCTTGAGCGCGCCCTACGAGATCGACGGCAATCAAATCGTCATCGGCGCTTCCATTGGCATCGCGCTGTCGCCAGGCGATGGCACCAGCGACGAGGAACTGATGCGCAATGCCGATATGGCGCTGTATCGCGCCAAGGACGATGGCCGCGGCGTTTATCGTTTTTTCGAGCGCGAGATGGATCGTCAGGCCCAACAACGTAGAGAAATGGAGTCTGACCTGCGCCGCGCCCTCGCCAATGGCGAGTTCGAGCTGCACTACCAGCCCGTAGTCGATATCGCGAGCGACACTATCTCGGGTTTCGAGGCGCTGTTGCGCTGGCGCCATCCGGACAAGGGCATGATCTCGCCGGCCGAGTTCATCCCGGTGGCGGAAGATATCGGGCTAATCGGTCCGCTCGGCGAGTGGGTGCTGCGCGAAGGCTGCAACGAGGCGGTGAACTGGCCTTCCGAGGTCAGGATCGCCGTCAACTTGTCGCCCGTGCAATTCCGCGGCCGCAACCTGGTGCAGATCGTGATTTCGGCGCTAGCCAATTCGGGCTTGCCGCCCAAGCGGCTCGAGCTGGAAATCACCGAATCGGTGTTCCTGGCCGAGACCGAGGCCAACATCGCGATCTTGCACCAACTACGTGAACTCGGCGTCTCCATATCCTTGGACGATTTCGGCACCGGCTATTCGAGCCTGAGCTACTTGCGTAGGTTTCCGTTCGATAAGATCAAGATCGACCGGTCGTTCGTGAAGGATCTCGCCAAACGTACGGACTGCGTTGCCATTGTGCGCGCGATTTCGGGTCTCGGGCGCAGCCTCAACATTACCACGACTGCCGAAGGGGTGGAGACAACCGACCAACTCGATTGGCTCCGTGCCGAGGGTTGTAACGAGGTGCAAGGGTTCCTCTTTAGCGCCGCGCGGCCAGCCGCGGAGATCGAACAGCTGTTGCTTCGTTTTGGCGCGCGGGAATCCAGGGCGGCGTAAAGTTGTATTCCTGACAACTCGGTTCGTCAGATGGAGCTGTCTCCATCTGCAAGCGAGGACGTGTGAACGAGTCCTCGGCCGTTCGGTAGATCCGGGCAAGACGCTTCATCATTTGGCGACTATGACGTGTCGGAGCTTGCCCATATTGGAAGTAGGCCTAGTCCAGAGGTCGCAGGATATGCTTTGATGCGCGCGACGAAATGGAGCGCGTGGTCCTTCGATGTACATGGTCCTTCGCAAGTACACCAACGTTCGCTCGGTTGCGGATGCCGCTCGCCGCGCGAAGAGCGGCATCGGCCAGATCCTAAGGGAGTCGCACGGATTCAAGTCGTATTACGTTCTCGATGGAGGCGAGGGCGTCTGTGTTGCGGTGATGACATTCGAGGATCGTGAAAGCGCCATTGCCGCGAACAAAAGAGTCTTGGAATTTGTTCAAGCAAGCCTGCATGATCTTCATCTCGGAGACCCAGAAATCATCACCGGTGATGTGTTGGTGATGATCAAAACTGATGCGTAGATACACGTGAAGGCTGCGCGAGGTATCCGGCGCGACCGGCTAGCTTCAATCGAGTGCTGCTTCGAGCCCTTTGAGCTCCGTATCATTGCCGCAGTCCTTGAGTATGTTCGGAAAGTTCGCTTGCATTCGCCCGGACAGCACCCACCCTAAAGGGGGGACGATCGGTGCTTCGCCATTCTCCGAGACCTCGCACATAGCCAAATGGGCAAAATGTGGTTCCGCGCCCGGCCGAGCCGGCATAGACTGGATGGTCGCTTCAGCCTCCTGTGACTTTGTCGTCCGCAGGAGCAGGTTGAATCCTGCCGGCTGGGATTTCGCTCCGTGCCGCAGGGCATCCCGCTCTGCACACACCGAGGCCGCCAATTCAGCTGCGGCCAAGGTGCCATGAGAATCACGGACCGCTGTAACGCCCTGAAGAGGTGCGGCGAGTTCATTCAGATAAGATACGACCCATCCCTCTCCGTCATTCTTCTCCCAGCGACGGGTGTCCAGGTTCCAGCCGCTGTCCTTGAATGGCAGGAATTTTGCCGCGGCTGTCGATCCAACTGCAGGAGCGGAAGTAGTGAGGACGCAACCCAAGACGTCGTCTTCACGGATCCTAACCCGAGTACGTTCCTTTGTGAGCGTCGGATCGCTACTGATCTGCAGAACAACGAGTTTTACGGCGCCATTGCCGTTCTCTTTTTCGATCCACCGGCGGGCGTCGCGGGCTAGCTCCAACGCAGTCACAGCACCATAGTTCTCAAAATATCCACCATCGATCACATAGCCGCGGTTCGTCTCACCGAAAAGGAAACCGTTTCCTCCTTTCGGTTCGAGCTTGCCCGCCGGCGAAACGTACGTGAACCTGGCGCTGTTGTGGGCCACTGTGCTCGCGCGCATATCTGAACCAACGAGATCGAGTTCGTCGAAACTATCCAGAAAAACATCACGCTCGATCTTCAGATTGCTCGCGATGATCCGACGACCCGTCTCCTGGTGAGTAGCGTTGAGGAGTAGCGAAGGTGTCCAGCGTTCGCTCGCCGAATTTGCGTCAGGAAAGAAGCTAAGAAACGAATGGGCAAGGTAGCCGCTGCTGCTGTTCTCCAGCGAAAGCTCGAGGGCTGTGCCGCGATCGTTCTGACCGAGGTCCGGCAGAAAGTTTGATGGGCCGTCGACGAAGACCAGGCTGGCAATGGACGCTGCAAGGAAGTCCGTTTGCAGAAACGCCGTAGGTACGGCATGGCTGCCTGAGGCGGCTCGATCGTGTAGAGCAGCCACATATTCCATCGCGCCCACGCTTCCACCGGAAACGCCGCTAATCGCGAAGATGAGATTCTCGAGTTTCTCTCCGCGTGCCTTGAGATCGACCTCCAGGCGCTCAAGAACGGTCGCCGTCCAGTAGGCCGCTCTGATGCCGCCGCCGGCGGTGGCAACAACGATCATCGGCACCGGCTTGCCCAGATGAGCCGGGTTACTGGCGTATGAGGCAGCCGCCTGCTTGTACCAGGCCTGCGCAGCTTGCCGTACGGTCGGTCGGTCACTGGGCGTTTTGATTGGCGACCACGCCTTCAGCGGCGGCGCGGCCGAGCAGACCTCAACCGTGCATAGCCGCACGCGATGGAAATCTCTCAGCACGGAGTTGAGGGCCGCGAGCACAAGGAGGAAGGCTATTGCCGATGCTGCCGCTCGCACGCGCTCAACGGCCCTGCTCGCATCAATGAAACAGCTAGCCAGCAGCCCAAACAGATTGAGGACCGCAAGAGACGCGGCGAAGCCGAAAAGACAGACGTTCAGCGATCCAAGCAAGGTGCCCACGCCGGTCGGAGAATACCAGATCGCTGTGCCGACGCTGAAAGCGATCGCTGCAAGGCCGATCGTGAACCCGGCATGGCTCGAAAGAGCGGCAGAGAAGGTGTTGCGCTCAATACTGACGAAGACCAGGAACATGCATGCGGACGCAGAGATCCACAGGGTGCCGGGTAGAAGGCCTTCAGCTAACGCGTCGAAGTAACTCGCGAAAGCCAGGCACGCGATGAGCGCACACGCGCACAGGGGCATGAGGATTCTCAGCCACCTTGCGAATTCTATCGTTCTTTGGGAGCGCCCCGGTCTCCGAGAAATCATCGAATAGTCGAACGCCCAGACCGAAGCGGTAACGAGGGCAATGACGATCGGCGCGGTGAAGACGAGAAGGTCCGATAGCTTGGCGACTGACGAACTTCCCCTCGTAAAGGAAGTCAGCCCCCAGGCGGCGAGGGCGAGGCTCATCGCCGCAAAGAAATGCGCGCAGACCCCGAGCAGCCGTGGTGGCCAGAACAGCCAACGCTCGGCACCAGTCGGCTGGGGAAACGCATAGTTGAGGCCCAATCGCGCCGAATGCCAGTTGTTGACGGCCCAGTAGACGAGGACCCAGAACAGCAGAAAGAGTCTCCCCTGGCCTTCGCCGAGCAGACCCACTCCGAGGTCGCGACCCTGTCCCTCGTAGAACAGAAGAATGCCCGCCAATGTCGTAACTGTGACTGGTAGCCACATGGCCAGCAGCACCTTGACGAGTTCGCGAAGATACATCGCGAGCCGAAAAAAGAGGATGCATAGTCCCACAAGGGCGATCCAACCCACGATATTTATGACCCAGACCGGTCCGAACGCAGCACGCAAGAGAAGATAGACCAATGTCACGAGGGCGACCGAGCCGCCCAGAGGATCCAGGTTCAGTCGATTCATCCTAAGCTCTCCCGGCATTCAACGAGACGGTTGTACGCATCAGGCCTGTCCAGAGGTGACTACAAAGCAGCCCGTTACAGCGGATAAGGCTCGATTCAGCAGTGATGAAAAGCGAGACGGTCTATTTCTTTAGCGAAACGCACGATCCAAATAGGCGTCGACGCGTGCCTGAGCGACAGCGTCGAGCGCGCTCTGCTCGTTGGCCGAACGCACATTGGCTCTTTGGAGGGCAGACCGTCCTGCCAATCCCGGCACAACGATCGCCGCCGCGGTTTGTCGTACGACCGTTCCCTTCGGAGCATCCAACGACAAGCCAATGATCAGTGAGTGCTTATCTACCCTCGACCCGAAGGCGCCGAGGCTCGCGGCGCTTGCGAGACCCAGGTGGTTGCCTGCAGGAGCAACAATAACGTGCGGGGTCGCCGATCCCGCAAGGGTCGTCGTAAACGTCAGGGTATCGGCAAATACCGTCGCGCTCGTCTTGTCCGGCGACAGGTTTCTGATTTCATTCAGGTCGAAGAAAGTCGAGATTAATTCATCGATGCCGATCTTGCCCGCGATCGGGTATGCATAGTTTGAAGTTTTGTAGTCCGGATCGCATTTCATCTGACCGTTTTGCAAGAGGTCTTCAGCCGTTTCGCTGACGACGAAGTGCCTGAGATTCTCTCGCCTGAAATCGCCGCTCGCGGACAAACCAAGACCTGCCGTACCGTTTGTGAACAACTTCACGGGGTCGACAGCGGCGGACGCCCCATTATCTTCCGTAATGTCGAACGAAAAATCGTAAGCAATGCCAGTCTTGATATATCGGTCATAGATGGCGCGCTCACGCCCGTTCAAGCGTGCTCTCAGAGTCAGGGGCCATGGTTTTCCGTGGATCGCGTCAAGTTCATCGATCAGGGGATTGGTCGGATCTTCTTTGCGGAAAAGTGCGGTTGCCTTGTCCTGGATGGCAAGCCGGCTTTCGCAACGAATATATTGCACGAGATCAGGCGTTCGCACTCCGGTGACATCTTGCTGGACCGGATGAATTGCACAGCCTGCCAATGCAGCGGCCATCGAGATTGTGGATAGCTTCCCTCCCATCGGCTTCCCAAAGCCTTTGAGGAAGTCGATCGAGCAGACGTCAAGCAACCGGTGCCAAACAGAAGCCATGTGGACCCCAAAAGTGATCTTCAAGAATGCAAGTAGGCAGATACGAATTTACGGGCAGTCGAAGTGCAGGCTTGCAAAAAGAGGATGATGTTGAAGGACGTGCGTCCCAACCATCAACCGGCGGCGCCGCTATAACAGGTGAGTTCGGAGTTAATCGACGAGGAGACTATGAGCCCTCTGCTTATTTGCAATCTGGGGCGGTGTGGGCGAGGGACAAATATTCAACCCGTGGCTGAACGGCAACATCGAAGGACTGATGCCGCAATCGGAGTGCAGTCGCAGCCCTGATTTCGCAAACTCATTAGAACTTAGCATGCATGAAAGCGTGCGGAGTAACCCACCGGGTCTCTGCAGGACATATTTGCGCGCGCAGTTTCTCGTCGTTACTTTTCCAAAAACGCATTTTCTCCGCGCGATCCGATGTCAATAATCCTTGAAATAAGTTCGGCTCGATCGACGATAGCGCTTAGTGATTCCTCTTCTTGCCTTCACGAGCGCGGGCAAGCGTCGGCACGCTATCGTCGTCAATGACGCTTCGTCCATTATCTGAAGGCCTATGATCTATCAAAACGATGTATTCGCCGGCACGGGGGCGAGATTGTGGATTGTGGCCTGACATCGAAGTGTAAGCATATTGCACTAGTGATGGCGGCAGTGTTTTCCTCAATAGGAGATTGTCTCATGAGCCGACTTCAAGTGGGAGCAATGCAAGATCTCTTTGCCGTTTGGCCGGACAACATTGAGCTTCATTCTGGATCGGCTGGGTAGCTCGATCTCGCTGTTAATCTTTGCCGTAGTTTTAGCGAGGGCAGCTGCGGGACCGTCCGCGGTGGCTCGATGCAACAGTTGTCGGCGATGAGATTACGCGCATCGCCGCTTCGGGCTAGGCGTTTGAATATTGGGGGAGATATTGATGTCGACGAGCAATTATGTGGGCCAACCGAAAAATCTCTGGATTCTATTTAAGGTGATTGCAGCAGCGTTGACGGTGGCCGTGGGTTCGGGATTCGCAATGGTGTCGGCGCAAACGGCGTCAAAGCCGCTTTCGGCCAACGACGTGTCGATCCTGTTTCCGCCGCCGAAGACTGCCGCTGATCTGACCAATCTAATCGCGCTGTCGGATCTCGCTGGGCCGACGGGATCGCCGCACCGGCTTTGGTCGGATGAAGATTTTGCGCACTTTGTCGCCAACGCGGAAAACCCTGAACGTTCCGGGGCGCCAGATTCCGGCGTGCATCGAATTCGCCTGCCTGACGACGTGAAGAAGATCGAAGCCTGGTTCATTGCCGGTATTCGGATCGATCCAGGTGCCCCTGGCCTGTCACAGGAGATCGTGGCGCAGTTCGGCCGGCAACCGCAAATCCGCCTCATCATTCAGCCGGTGACGAACGGACCGGAAGGGTTCAAGGTTCATGACACCGCGGGGCATCTGATTTTCAGTTTCAGTCTCCCACCGGATCCGCCACTCGACGGTTGCGCGCCGTTTCCGCGATCGAAACCGGATGACGACGCCTTCAAGGCCGTCATTCGCGACGTCGCAGCCTTGCGCGATCAACTGGCGGCCGGGAAATTCGGCGGGACCAGGGTTGCGACCACGGGCGACATGGGAGTGCATCCCGGTCTGTTGGGAGCCTCAGCAAAGCCGTTTCGGGATGCGCTGAAGGCCCTGCTGGAAAAGCATCTCTCGCCGCAGCGCCTCAACACCATGGCGGTGATGGGTCTCGACCCACCTGAGCCGTGGATATTCGTGTCGATGCTGAAAGTGCCGGAGCTGGGCTTCATACCGGTGCCCGGTCCGACGCTTGATGGCCTGCACGCCGCCCAGATGTTTAGCATAATCGGTGGAAAGCACGTCGTGCCGCAGCCATCGACGAACAATCAGAACCCCATTACCTGCCGTCACGCCGCCCTGCAGAATCCTGCCCTGCCGATAGCCGATCGCAAGGGCGTGTCGACATCCGCCTTCATCGACGGGAACGTGGCAGACAAACGTGTCCTTGAGATCGTCAATATCATCGCCGATCCGAAGCAAAGCCATTTCTTCAATACCGACTGCGTGAGCTGCCACACCGAAACCGCTCAGCCGTTGACAAAGAACGTGAAGAATTTCGTGGTGCCTGGCGTCGCCAGGACCGTGCTGCCAAAGGAAAACTGGAACGTCCGCAATTTCGGTTGGTTCCCGTCGTTTTTGCAGGGTGGCCCGGCAGCTGCGACGATCACGCGTCGTGCCGCTGCTGAGACGGCCGATGTGGTTTCCTTCATCAACAGCCAGTTGCTCAACAAATAGCGCAGGCGGCTTTGCCGGAGGTGAGCTTGCCGGCGAAGGCCTGAACAAGGGGATCCGAATGGGCTGGTTGCTTGGGCGGTTACGGTCGATTTTCTGCGGGCTTTGGTGCTGGGCGAAACGCTGGCCTCACGTGGCGGCGCTACCGGTCGCGATAGTTGCGATCGGTGTCACCGGGATCGGCTTGGCGTATTTCGTGCCCGACAAGCTCCGGAACATCGCCCTCAAGATCGGGGGCGCGACAAGCATCGTGGCCCAGGTACTGCCCGCAACGCTTCCGGAGCCGTCCAAAATAGAACAGGCTTATTGGCTGCCGCAGAACTGGACCTGGCAGAAGCGCTATTGGTTTCACCATACGTCGCAGGGGACCACGACGATCCCCGTTCCGTATGAATGGTTCCTGGCGCTGGAAAGGCCGGAGCTGTCGCTGTCGCACCACAGCCTGCGTGATGATGACTATCTCCGTCGCCTCGGATTTATCCCGAGCCCCAGTTCAAAAGGTTTTGCCGGCGACGCTCCCCGCTACGGCTATCACGGTGAGGAGCCAAAGGCCGACCCCGCCCAACTCGATTGGCAACCTGGTCTGCCGGACAATCCAGATGGATTGCCGGTGGGTTTCGCAAGGCTGCGGAACGCCGTCGATCCGACGACCGGCGAGCAGGACACCGCCGATCAACTTGGGCTGACCTGCGCCGCCTGTCACACCGGCCATCTTGAATACAAGAACGTCAGCATCAGGTTCGATGGCGGACCGTCGATGGTCAACCTCGGCGAGGTCGAGCGCGCGATCGGGCTGTCGATCGGCTATACGCTCAAGATACCGGGACGGTTCAGCCGCTTCGCCAGCCGACTGGAAGAAATCCAAGGCCACCCGGTCGATCGCAGCAAGCTCAGAGACGATCTGCAGCATACGCTCGATGGCATCTTTGCCCAGAAGGAGCTCGAAACCCAGTTCCTCGCAGATCAAAAAGCCGATCACCTCGATGAAGGTTTTGGCCGGCTCGATGCGCTCAACCGCATCGGCAACCAGGTCTTCTTCACCAACTTCCTCGACAAGAAGAGCGGGGCACTCCCGGATCCCGCCCTTGCGGGCAATCTCGCGCGCCACGATGCGCCGGTGAGTTTTCCGCCGATCTGGGACACGCCCTATTTCCTTTGGGCGCAGTACGATGCCTCAGTCTTCAACGAACTGGTCCGCAACGCCGGCGAGGCGCTGGGCGTCAGTGCCCGGATCAACATGACAACGGCCGCGCCCGGCCGGCCGCTGTTCGGCTCTTCGGTTAAAATGGAGAATCTCGTCCGGTTTGAAGAAGCGCTACGCGGTACCGATCCCTTCAAGGCGAGCGGTGGTGCGACAAAATTCAACGGCCTTCTCGCGCCGAAGTGGACGGATGCGCATGCGAAGTTTCCGGGCGACGCCGCGTGGGCGATCGACGCCAAGCTGGTCAAGAAGGGACGCGATCTCTACCGCGCGCATTGCTTCGAATGCCATCGTGGCCCGGTCGACGACGCAGAGTTCGACCAGAAATACCCGAACGATTCATTCTGGAAGGCAGAAAATCCGGACCGCGCCGCCAAGAATGAGAAGAACTGGATCGCGATCGGCGACCGGCACTATTTCAACGGGGTGCAGGTGCCGTTGAGTGTAGTCGGCACCGACCGCCAGCAATCCCGGGTCCTTATCGAACGCCGGGTCCACCTGCCGGCATCGCTTGGCCTTGCCCCTATCGATGATTTGAACAAGACCGGGGGCTGCGGCCTGCTGCATGAAGAGGTTTCGGACGTGCCCTTCGTGTTGGCTCTGATGGACGTGGTCGGCAAGAGCATCGAGCAATGGTACATCGCCAACGGTACGTCCGAGGAACTGAAACGGCAGATGTCGGGTCCGAGGCAGAACTGCCAGAATCCGCGTGTATTTGTTGCTGCGCGCGCGAGCAGCAACGGAAAGGACAGGGAAGTGCTTGCCGCCGCACCGCATTACGTTGCGCGCCCGCTCGACGGCGTTTGGGCGACGGCGCCCTATCTGCATAACGGCTCTGTCCCGACGTTACGCGACATGCTGTTGCCTCAGGACAGGCGGCCGAGGTCGTTCTGTGTCGGCAGCCGCGAGTTCGATCCTGTCAATGTTGGCCTCGCTACCAAGGCAGGCAAGGATGACGCCTGTGCGGCTGGCCTGACGGACTTCGACGTGTCGAGGCTCGGTAATAGCAACCGCGGGCACTCGTTCGAGGGTAAGGAGACCGACATTGCGAAGCTGCCGTCCGGTGTCATCGGTCCGGAATTGACCGACGACGAACGGCGATCGTTGATCGAATATCTGAAAACGCTGTGAGGCAGTACGCGTCAGCGCCGCCTTGCGGGAGCCAGCGAGTAGCAGATTTGCCGTCGGCACCCCTACACCAACGAGCTCGACATCAGCTTGCGGTAGTTGATGCTATCGGTCTTGCTCCAGAAAAAGCTCTTAGTATGCGCCACCTCTGTCTTTTACCAAGTGATCAAGAAGCCTGATTGCCGCCACCAATGCACTCAGTCATGCCATTCCAGAGTCTGCTGATCCATAGTGGGGCAGTGCCGGCATTGCGCTACGGAGGGCCAACTGCACTCCGCAAGAGGGAAACTTTCGATAACCCTCCTGTTGCAACGCGCGCGCCCGGTGTCCGATGTGCGACGAAGTGTGAAGATGCGGACAGGCAGCTTGGGGCGACCACGTTGTAGTTCAAAGGGGGTTCTTCTTTGGCACGACTAATGCTCGGGTTCGTCGGCGACGCGCCTACGGATTGAGAAATGAGCAAAGTCTGCATATGCCCCGCCGCCTCCGACAATTGGCTATAGGCGCGGCCGTCGCCGCCCTGGCCTGCATCGGTCTCGCTTCGGGGGCTGACGCGGTCCGTCTGCGCTATCCTCTTGCGCCCGTCGTGCCGAGGAACGATCGGTACGGGGCCACGCGAGTTGACGATCCTTACCAGTGGCTAGAGGCCGACCTTCAAACCTCGCCCCCGGTGCGCAACTGGGTCGAGGCGGAGAACCGTCTGACGAAGAGCTATCTTGCAAGGGTGCCTGAGCGCCGTGCGATCCACCGCAGACTCGAAGCGCTCCTCAATATCGAGACGGTGAGCCGGCCGGTGCGCCGGGACAGCGGCGAATTCTTCTTCCGTAGGGGCTCCGGTGACCAACAGGCCGCGCTCTGGGTCGTCCGGGGCAACGGTGCAAAACCCGTGAAGCTCATTGACCCGTCCTCGTGGAGAAAGGACGGGACTAGCGCGATCGCTGACGTCGCTTATGAGCGGACTGGCCGGCTCGTGGCCTATGCCGTCCATGACGCAGGCTCCGACTGGCGCACTTGGCGCGTTATCGACACTGCGACCGGCAAAGTGTTCGCCGACGAGGTGCGCTGGAATAAGTTCGGTACGCTCGCCTGGGACTACGCTGGTCGGGGCTTCTACTACACGCGCTTCCCCAAGCCGCCGAAGGACCACGAGTTCCGCGCCCAGAACGCCGGCGAGCAACTCTATTACCACCGGCTCGGCGAACCTCAGGCCAAAGATCGGCTCGTTTATGAGAATAAGGCCAACCCTGACCACATGTTCATCGGATCAGTCTCTGCCGACGGCCGCTTGCTCATCGTCAACTCAGGGTTCGAAGGTGGTGGGGCGACGCTACTCTTCGAAGACCTGACTCGGCCGAAGGACGGATTCAAACCGATCTTCATTGGGAAGCAGGACCAGCTCGCCAGTAATCGGTTCGTGGCTGTCCAGGGTGCGGTGTTCTACGTGTTGACCAACGAAGGCGCGCCCAACCGCCGTCTGGTCGCCTTCGACCTCGGCCGCCTGGGCGACCCGCCACGCATCATCATCCCGGAGACCACAGATCCCCTGCTCGCGGTCACNTGCGGCGGGGAGCGGTTCTTTGCGCACTACTTGCATCACGGGAAGTCGCGGGTTCGTGTCTTCCGTGAAGACGGGGCGCAGGACGGCGAGGTCAGCTTGCCTGGTCCCGGCCTAGCGCGCGGCTTCGCCGGGCTTGAGGACGCGTCTACAGTCTACTTCGAGTACACGAGCTTCGCGACGCCCT
>NZ_AXAS01000081.1 GCF_000472925.1 Bradyrhizobium sp. Ec3.3 | reverse complement strand
GACCCGGTTCGGCATCGTCGATAACAGCGACAACGCTGTTGTTGGAATGCAGATCAATCCCGCCGTACATCATCTTCGCCTCCTCGTGGCCTAAAGTGAATCGATGATTGCGAACTCACTTTAGCTCCACCGCCTTCTTGCTAGCGAAGGCCGGCTAGATGATCTTCAGTGCATACGCTGCGGCACACATTCGCGACCCATCTNCTGGAGAACGGGGCCGACGTGCGCATCATCCAGGTGCTGCTCGGCCATGCCAGTCTGGCCAGCACGGCGCGCTATACCCAGGTCCCCACCCAGACCATCAGCAATACGCCAAGCCCGCTTGACCGGCTCCGCCCTGGAGGTCGTGCCGCCCGGTTAAGCGGCACCATGGCCCCGGTTCTGGAATTGGCGAAGCGTTTCGGGAAGAAACCCACTTTGAGCTCGCGCGGAGGCGCCGTTCGCTTACCGAGCTCTGGCATGTATTGCGACGGCAAGGTGAGCTTTTCCCGAAGAATCCAAAATGATGTCGTCGCCTTTTTCTGGGATGATCTCGCCCCCTGTTCCGACCAATTGTTGCGCCGTTCCGAGATGATATCTTTTTTTTGCGACGGACCCAACGGGTTCTGCAGCAGCAACAGCGCTCCAGGCGAAACCTGGACCACTCGGCAAACGCTGCGTGCAGGATGGGAGAAGCTACTTCACGTAAAGCTTGCGCGGGATGTTGCATAGTCCCTCGCAGCCGCTTTCCGTTACGGCGAAGGACTGAGTGATGGTGAGGCCATCATTCTTCAACCAGAGCCCTGACATCATATGGAAGCACATGCCAGGCTGCAAGACGGTCTTGTCGCCCTTGCGCAGGCTGGCAGTCTTCTCTCCCACCGCAGGCGGGTAGCCGATGCCGATCGGGTAGCCCAGCCGCTGCTCCTTTTCAAATCCATACTTAGCAAGGGTCGTCGCGAAGGCGGCATGGACCTCTTCGCAAGTTCTCCCCGGTCGGACAGCCTCCAGGCCGGCGTTGAGGCCCTCGACTACGACATCCACCAGTTTTTGATATTCCGGTGCAGGCTTTCCGACCACGATCGTGCGAGACAGATTGACTTGGTAACGGTGTCTGTTGCCGAAGAGTTCGAGGTTCACGATCGTCGAATCCGGCAGCCGCTTGTCAGTCCAACCGCCATGCGGTGTGAGAGCTCGTTCGCCCACACAGAGCATCGGCGGAGCGCACGAATACGTTCCCCCGAACTGCGGAGTGCCAGCCATCATCTGATGGTATAATTCCGCAGCAATGTCGCATTCCCGGACCCCAGGTTCAATGAAGTCGATGGCCCGCTGCATCATTGCATCCGCGATCTGCCCGGCTTGTCGCATCAAAGCTATCTCTGCTGGGCTCTTGACAAGCCGGATCCAGTTCACCAACAAATCGGCATCTATAAACGTGACAGAGGGCAGCGCCTTCACGAGGTCGGCATGGGCACGTGCCGAATAGTAGTAGCCAGCCATCTCAACGCCGATCCTTGCCTTCTCACCCACGATCTCCTTCACGACCTCGGCGACATAAGCGTACGGACTGAGGGCCGACTGCACGTAGGCATCGGGGAAGGCCCGGATGTTTTCTTCGGCGAGATAAGTCGTCATCGTCGCGGAGATCCTGTCCATTCCGCGACCGATCCAGATCGGCTCGTCGTGATCAAGGGCTACCAGCACCATCTGCGCGATGTAGAAGGAATAAGCATCGTAGCCTGTCAGGTAATTCGCATTGGCCGGCTCGGCGAGGAGAAGCAAATCGATCCCCCGCTTCGCCATTTCCTTCTTCACCGCCGACACGCGCCTATCGAACTCCGCGCGTTCAAAATGCAGTTCCCTTTCCATTCAGTTTTTCTCCAAGTTTCTGGTGGGCGATTGTGCCCAGCTCGTCGTTTCCAATTGGTTGCTGGCCTTCTTCAGACGCGCCCCTGCATCGCAGACAGCGTTGAACTTCGTCACCGAAATAACGAGCGATTCGACCGCATTCGTCTTCCTTGAAACCAAGGTTTGAATGCCGATTATTATCTGAGCCGCGATAACCACTGGATCGATGGTGTCGTGCGGCTTTGCCGCATGACCACCCCGGCCCTTGACGATGATCCCGAAGTCATCCTGAGCTGCCATGATTGGTCCGTGGCAGATGCCGAACCTCCCAATGCCCGTCCCCGGATTGTTATGCATGCCGAAGACGCGCGAGATCATAGCGCTCCATTACGCCTGCTTCGCATCTTTTGACCACCCAGGCAGTTACCGCCACCATCTTCTTCGGCGGGCTGGAAGATGAGCGCCACGGAACCTTTGAAGCTTCTTGCGCTAGCAAGGTATTTCGCTGCTCCGAGCAGCATAGCGGTATGGCCATCATGACCGCACGCGTGCATCTGCGCCTTTGTGGCCGAAGCCCACGGCTTGCCAGATTCTTCCTTAATTGGCAGAGCATCCATGTCAGCCCTAAGGCCGATGGTCGGTCCTTCGCCACCCTCACCCTGGATTACAGCCACGACGCCTGTTTCGGCAATGCCTGTTTCGATGTGATTGATGCGGAACGAAGCTAGCTTTTCAATCACGAAGCGCGCAGTATTGTGCAGGCGGTAATCCAGCTCGGGGTGTGTATGCAGGTAATGGCGCCATTCCGTCACCTCGGTTTGCAAGTCTCGAAACTTTTCGGTGCCGCTCATTTCTCCTCGGTCCGGTATGTCGTTAACGCGCTTCCACGCCCTCAGGGACAAATCTTTCAAGGAGCGGATACGCACATGCCGTTGCGTGGGTGACGAAGCACCACTGACACTCGGAATCCGACCAGGAAACAATTTTAGCCGTGCTCGCTCGCCTCCCGTACTCTTATCCGATTGATGCAGTCATCAATGTTAGCTTAGCTCACAGCGGCGAAGTGACAGCATTTTTCCCATGCACGCCGGAAGTATGCGATATTTAAACCTTAATCGCAGGATCCCTGCATTAAGGTCACCCCTCGATGCTTGTACCCTGACGGTCTCGCGCCGGCGTTCGTGTTTTTCGCGAAGGCGTCGACGATCTTCCTGGGGGACGTGATCGGCGCAGCTGTGTCAATGTCAGCATCAATTAATGCGATTTCGGCGAGCCAGACACGTATGTCGCGCCATGCGAAAGGTTTCGAGGCCTACATTGAGACAGGACAACCAGAGCCGCGAGCCGATCTCACTGGGCTCTGCTCTCTGCTTCCGCCGCAAAGTTGACGAAGAATCCAAGCTTGACATGGTGGATTCTGAAAGAGGATTGTCTATCGAGGGACATGTGGGGCGAATAATTGGTCCGTGCTCCGGCACCGCTTTATGATTTGAGCAATCGTGTCCGTAGCCGAGTGGCAAGAGCCGTGAGTTCTTCGAGCATTCCCTTATTGTGATGGGCGCCGTACTCTTCCGCGATTGCACCATGAATTGCAGACGCGAAAGACCCGAACAGTGACTCAGCTCGGAATAATGGACCCGCGACAGTGATCGCGAAGCTGCGGCTGCCGACCTCGACTGGGACGGCGACCCCTCCGAGATCTGGAGTGTAGTGCGACGCAGACTGGAACCAGCCGCGCTCACAACCTGTCATAAGGGTTTCTCTCACCTCAACGATATTGCGCGCCCCGTTTGGACCCCGCTCGTCGTAAGTCGCCTTTCGGAGAATGATCTCGCGGTCCTTCTCTTTAAGCTGCGACAGAAGTGCAAGACCTGAAGCAGTCAGATGAATCGGGACTCGCTTCCCCAGTTTCGCAGAGTAACGTACAGGTGACTCGGATTCCATGACATCGAGAAACACCGCGTACTGGCCGCTCGCAGCCGAAATGCAAACTGTTTCACCAGTTTCCTGGGCCAGGACTCGAATAATTCTAGTGAGCCCCTCGGGAATCGGTTGGGCTTCCGCGATTTCGGTCGCGAGTTGAAGCCACTTCGGCGTCGGATAGAACCCCTCCCGCACCTGCGGCTCATAAAGATATCCGCTCTCTGCGAGTGTTGAGAGAATATGGAACACGCTGGACCGAGGCCAACCAAAGTGGCCTACGACATCGGCTAGAGTAGCCGGCCGCTTTCTCTCGGCGAAATATTCCAAAAGCGAAAGTGCATTTTCGATCTGCTTAACCGTCATTCGCCTGTCCACGCCGATGCTAGCCGGAGTTCATGAATGCAGCAAAACGTCCGTATTTGACATTTCATACCCCGCTAGTACTATGTCTCAATATGGATAAATTGTCTATACATGTGAACAAAACGAGGGTAACTTGGGACCGCTTGCCGGACTCCATATTCTGGATCTCACCTCCGTTCTGATGGGCCCATTTGCGACGCAAACGATGGGAGACCTCGGCGCGGAAGTCATTAAAATCGAGCCTCCCGAAGGTGATGTCATTCGGCAGATCGGGCCGTCCCGACATCCTGGAATGGGGCCGCTATTCCTGAACGCCAACCGTTCCAAACGCAGCATTGCACTCGATCTTAAGAAGCCGGAGGGCCGAGATGCCGTGCTGCGACTTGCCCAGAATGCAGACATCGTGATCTCCAATGTGCGCCCTCGAGCGATGGCGCGACTCAGTCTTTCCTACGGCGACTTCGCCAAGGTGAATTCTCGGATCATTTATGCAGCGCTCGTGGGATTTGACCCCGAAGGCCCGTACGCTGATCGGCCTGCTTATGATGATCTGATCCAGGGCGGCGCCTGCGTTGCATATAGCTTCCAACGAGCAGGGTTGCGTCCCGCATATATGCCTTCGGCAATAGCCGATCGATTCGTTGGAGTCTCTGCCGTCAACGCAATCCTCGCGGCCGTCGTCGAACGTCATTCGTCGGGCCGGGGACAAAAGATCGAAGTCCCCATGTTCGAAACCATGGTTGCGTTGATGCTTGGAGACCACCTTGGTGGTTTGACGTTTGAACCGCCGCTCGACACCGGAGGGTATTCCCGTCATTTGTCACCTGATCGGCGGCCATACAGAACAAGCGACGGTTATGTCTGCGCTCTGATCTACAACGACGGCCACTGGACGCGTTTTTTTGAAGCCATCGGACGATCGGACATTCCACAAAACGACCCCCGGTTCTCCACCTTCGCGTCACGCATGGCCAACATCGACGGGGTCTACGCGGAACTCGGCCGCATCATGCTGACCAAAACTACTGCGGAATGGCTTCAGCTCTTTCACGCAGCCGATGTGCCAGCGATGCCGATGCACAGCTTCGAGTCCATCCTTGAAGACGATCATCTAAAGGCGACCGAATTCTTCCGGACTGTCCAGCATCCAAGCGAGGGAACTGTGCGCAGCATGGCCGTACCGGCTCGCTTCTCGCGAAGCACCGCCGAACCGACGAGGCTTGCCCCCCGTCTAGGTGAGCAAGGTGTCGAAATACTCACTGAAGCAGGATTCGCTATTGATGAGATCGATCGAATGAAAGCTTCCGGCGCGCTGAACATTCCTGCGGAGGACTAACACTATGGAATTCGCTCTTAACGAAGTTCAGCAGTCGGTAAGCGAGGCAATCGCCAAGCTTTGCGATCGGTTTGACGATGCGTATTGGCTTAAGCGCGATCGTGAAGGTGGCTTCCCGACTGACTTCTATGACGCGATGGCTACGGAGGGATGGCTGGGCATCTGCACTGCCTCGGAACATGGAGGCTCTGGGCTAGGAATTATGGAAGCCGCCGTGATGATGCGCGCGATTTCCGAGTCTGGTGCCGGACTTTCAGGTGCCTCTTCAGTTCACATCAACATCTTCGGCCTAAACCCCGTCTCGGTTTTCGGCACAGAGGAGCAGAAGCAGCGAATGATCCGACCGATAGCAGAGGGCCGTTCGAAGGCATGCTTCGGCGTGACAGAACCGAACACGGGCCTGAATACCACTCAACTGAAACTGCGCGCGGAAAAACGCAGCGACCGCTACATTGTCAACGGGCAGAAGGTCTGGATTTCAACCGCGCAAGTCGCCCACAACATATTGCTGCTCGCCCGAACGACTCCATTGGAAGAAGTCAGGAAGCCGACCGATGGCCTGTCCCTTTTCTATACTCCGTTGGACCGCGAGCGTATCAAAGTGGTCGAGATTGACAAGATGGGCCGCAAGGCGGTCGATTCGAACGAGCTGTTCTTTGAAGATTTCGAGATACCCGAACAGGATCGTATCGGCGAAGAGGGCCGAGGCTTCGAGTACATCTTGCATGGAATGAATCCTGAGCGCGTTCTGATTGCTGCTGAGGCCGTCGGACTGGGGTTCGCCGCGTTGAGAAAGGCGGCTGACTACGCACGCGAACGCATCGTGTTCAATCGGCCGATTGGCAAGAACCAATCCATCCAGCATCCGCTAGCAATTTGCCACGCCAACCTCGAGGCTGCCTGGCTCGCCACCATGAAAGCTGCCTGGGAATACGATAACGGGCTGCCATGCGGTGCATCCGCGAATATCGCTAAGTACCTTGCAGGTGAAACAGGCTTCGATGCTTGCCAGACGGCAGTGATGACGCACGGAGGCTTCGGCTACGCTAAGGAATATCATGTGGAGCGTTATCTGCGGGAGAGCCTGATTCCCCGGATAGCGCCCGTGTCTCCCCAACTTGCTCTCAGCTTCATTGCCGAGAAAGTGCTGAACCTCCCAAAGTCGTATTGAGAGCGTGATGATGCCCGGTCTTTATTTTGAAGATCTTAAGCCCGGTCGTCGCTTTCGCGACGCGCACCGTGTCGGAAGCCGACAATATGATGTTCAGCCTAATGTCAATGAAATCTTCAGCCGTTACATAGATGCGCATTTCGCCGAGACGACCGAGTGGGTCAGCGGCTTTTCAACTCGATGTTCACGTTGGCGATTATGGTCGGGCTTTCGGTCCAGACACCACCCTTGGGACAACCATCGGGAACTTGGGAATGTCCGAAGTCAAATTTCCCGATCCTGTTTTCCATGGAGACACGCTACGCGCCGAGACAAGTCTAGTGGCCGTGAGGGAAAGCAGATCGCGGGCCGGCCTCGTCGAGTTCGAACATCAGTGCTTCAAACAAGACGGCCTGCTTGTTGCCTCATGCAAACGTATGGCCCTGATGCGCAAGCGTCCCTCAGAGGGGGCATGCTAAATGCGTATTTTTTTCGTTCCTGGTGAGAGCCGTAACTTCGAGGGGCCATGGGACAAAGCATTCCGCTCGTCTGCCAGGATTGGCGAATACCAAGGCAGCCTATCGATTCTTCTCTAATGACCGGGTCAGCGAAGCGGACATTCTGGCCGGACATTTCCAATCGACACGTGATCGTGCCGCCGCCGCTGAAGGCACAACCGAGTTTAGGTGTCAACGCGAGAAGTCAGAAGCGACCGGCATCACCAAGAACGTAAACAGTGGACGGGATAAGGCGGGTCGCCTCAGACCGCACACGATTTGCGGCATCCTGATGCATTCGAGCCTCGCGGGTACAATCGAGGGCGCGCCGCTGGGGTTGGCGGCTGTTAAGTTCTGGACCCGGAAGAAACTCGAGGGGACTACAGCACTTAAAAAGAAGCTCAATCCGACCCGGATTCGTTCCCCGTGAAGAACGCGGGCGAATGGTGATTTAAGCGATCTTTTGAGCCGGGACAGTTTCGGTGAGCACTGGCACGCAAGAGTCCTGCGAGCCATCGCAGGAGCAGGCCGAAGTTGTAGTCGGCCACGGCGAGGATGGCGTTGATGCGATCGCCAGCGCGGCCTTTGAGATAGTTCCGGTCCGTGCGGTGCTCAATCTTGCGGCGGATGTCGCGGATGATCCGGCCAAGCCGTGTCTGCAGAAGCTTGAGCTGGCGCCGGGCGAGTTTGAACTGGTGGGCGTGGGTATAGCGGCCGATCATTATGGCGGCGCTTGGCCAGGCGAATAGCTCCGGCGCAGCGGCACACGGTTTCGCTTGGCAACCCGACCAGCTTGATGATTGCTCGATGCATCAGCCGCGCGTCGGTCGGATGAGCAATCGCCTCGGGCTGTACCGTGGTATCGACGACCACCCACTCCAGGTCCTTAGGGCCGATGGCGCCAGTCTTGTGCGCCCCAACGACAGACTTTCCTGGATCAGAGCGACGAGCTGTTCCTCGCCCAGCCGATGATGCCAGCGTGACATCGACGATCGATCGAACGGCAGCCGGTGGCAGAAGCTCAATACGCCACAGAAGTATTGGTAGTAGAGATTCTCGATCCAGCGGGCGCACAGCACCTCATCCGACAGGTTGTGCATGTGCTTCAGAATGAACAGGCCGGCGACAAGCCGTGTCGGCAGTCCAGGCTGCCCCGGCCCTGTTTGGCACACCGAACCAAAGCGCTCATTCGGAAACTTCCAGTCGATCAGTGCCGCCAACCGCACCAGCGGATGGCCCATGGGCGGCGGCGATCAAGGTGAGACGTCGTATTGCAGCATGTAGCGATGTTCCCGATAGACCTATTGGGCGTGGTCAAGGCCGCCAGCCGCCGAAGGCGGTGGCGCAACGCGCCAGCCTTGAGCATGGTCGATCACCGGTCTACTTCATGCCGCCGTTCCTTCATCCAGCAGCGGCGGGCTTTCCGGCGATGTGTCGATCACGTCGTTTTATGCTGCGTTTTCCCGGGAGCTAAACAACAGTGCGCTTGCTTGCTCGCTGCGCCACGATTTGAGACGATGTTGAAGAGTTCGGAGCACTTTTCTCGGGTAGACCCCCGGGGCATTCTGCCTGAAGCTTGCACAGGAGTTCGCTGCCGGTCCGCCACGGCTCGGCCTCGAACCATTCGCGCAGCCGTGGCGTAACCTTGACGAGCGGATCAGGGCGCCGTCGCTCTCGCTTCGGCCTCGCAATTGGCCTGTCGGTCGGGCGGACCGCCCCCTCTTTGCACGCGATTCGCAAGCTCGACAAAAACTGTTCGATCGGTGGCGCCGCAGTTGGATGGCTTGCTGGGGCGGCGTCGGTGAGACTGGCCAGCTTCTCCTGCACGGCTCGGATATCGCGCAGTAAGGCGACCGGATCCAGTCGGGCATAAATTTCATTGACGCGAGCGCGACGGCATCAGGTGTTCTTGCTTCGGAAACCAGCCGCTGATCCGGGGTCGCGGGGGCGCTATACGTTTTGTGGAGACGCGCTCCATCGCGCTCCTTTCGTATTAATTTGAACGATGGCTGGAAAAAGTTCACGAACAAGCGGGCCGAACGATAAAGCTGCGCCAGCAAAGCAGCCGCTTCGAGCCCCTCAAATCGACTGTAGCCGACCATTCGGCGGACCACCGCGCCGTTGTTCTGCTCGACAAAGGTCTGATCGTTCTTGCGATAGGGGCGACAGCGCGTGAAGACGATGTCAGCCTGTTCGCAATATTCTTTCAAGGTCTCATTCATGAACACAGAGTCGTTGTCGGTGTCCAGACCCAGGAGCGCAAACGGTAGCTATTTACGAAGTTCGGTCAGAACCGTGCTCAACAACCTCTGTTCGCGCACCAAGTGGCGCGCATTCCGTCCAGCCGGTCGCGATGTCCGTGAGAACGAGCGTCTGGACGAAGCTGCCCCGCGCCGAAGGACCGCTGTGAGCGACAAGATCGGCCTCGACCAAACCGGGCGCAGAACCTCCCCAATCCGCTGACGTACGAACGGGATGCTGCGTCGCAGAGCACTTGCTACAGAGCGACGGCGCTGCCGGCCGCTTTGCTCGCGAATGCTTCGAAGCGCCCGGTCGATCGTCGCCGCACTCGTCGACAATAATTTGGCCCGAACCTCTGGCGTCAGGTCGATATGGCCGTGACGCTCCATTGATTCAATCAAGATCGGCAGCAGGGCCTTCAGACGCTTGCCGCACACCCGGTCTGCGGCCTCCCCAAGCAGTATCAGCGCATTTCTCTCGGCGTCTTGGTAGATCTGCGCACGATTGCGGCGCCCCGCTGTCTTAGCGCCGCGCCAAAGCAGACTTCAGTTCCTTGCGCGTTGCCATGCTCAATCGCCTCATCGTTGCCCCTGCGCTCCCTTGCCATTGGGGAGCAATTTACGTGAGGCAACAACTCAGCATTCAGGAGCATTTCTGGCGACGCAATGCGACATGAACTACTGACTGACATTGTCCCCCGAGGCCGCTGCGGCCAAGGCGGGTTCTTCGAAAGCGAGCGCGTATCGGATCGAGGACGATTTGCGTCTGCCATCGCAGAAGAAGGTGCCGAGGGGCCGGCGTATCCGCTGGTGCCCTATTGGGACGCCGAGATCATCCCGATCCTGAAGGCTGCGCCCGGCATCCGCGTTATCGGCGTGCTGGACGAGCTGCGCCGCCGGCATCCCGACGTCACCCCCAACATCCGGCGCACGCTGGAGCGAGCATTCATGCCTGGCGGGCGCTCAACGGCCCCGAACAGGACGTGATCTTCCGCCAAGAGCACGAGCCCGGCCGTCTGGGTCTGTCCGACTTTACCGATACAAGCGCGCTCGGCGTTGCCATCGCGGGTGAGGCGCTCGATCACCGGCTGTATCACTTCCGGCTGGCGTTCTCCGGCTTCGACCATGCCCATGTCGTGCTCGGTGGCGAAAGCTTCGTCGCGCTGGCAGAGGGCTTGCAGAACGCCCTGTGGGCGCTCGGCGGCGTGCCGCGGGAGCATCGCAGCGACAGCCTGTCGGCAGCATTCCGCAATCTGGCGGCCAACGCGCGGGAGGATCTGACACAGGGCTACGCCGCATTGATGGGCCATTACGGCATGGCACCAACGCGCAACAATACGGGCATCGCACACGAGAGCGGCTCAATCGAGAGCGCGCACGGCCATCTCAAACGAGCCCTGGAGGATGCGCTATTCCTGCGGGGCACGCGCGACTTCGCCAGTCTCGATGCCTGCCGGGCCTTTGTCGACGAGATTGTCGGCTGCCGCGACGCCAACCTCGCCAAGCGGATCGCGCTCGAGAGGGAAGCACTGGCGCTACTACCGAAAGGCCGCACGACCGAGTTCGAGGAGAAGGGTGATCCCGGTGACGTCGTCAGGCGGCTTCATCCTGCGGCGCGTGTTCTAAGTGTGGATTGCGACCGGCCACACCGATATGCGTCGCGGCATGCAAAGCCTGGCTCTTACGGTTCAGTAGAACTTGAAGCGCGATCCTCATTTATGTGTCGGACGAGATTATGTGGCGGAGGCGCCCTAACGCCAGCCAGTGCCGGCCACGGCTGGATTCCTCCGCCACATAATAATCAGATGCTGTCAAGGAGCTGGAGGATGGCGTCGTTCGGCCGGAATCGCGCGCTGCGGTCGCCTGAGACGCCCGCCTTCTCGACTCCCCGGCGCATCATCTCGACATCCGCGGCGACGTAGCGGTGGGTTGTGGCGACCTGAGCATAGCCAAGCCAGGCCTGGATCGTGAGGATGTCCATGCCTGACCGGAGTAGCTTCTCGGCTAGGGAATGCCGGAAGATGTGCGGGTCGCGCCGTCCCTTGCCGCGAAGCCGAACCTGCGAGACAACTGGAGGTCGTTCGGGGACGCCGGCCGCTTCGGACACGCGGGCGCTGGTTCTCGCCAAAAAGAGCAGAAGACCCTGGTCGCGCCAGCCGCGGGGCGAATCGGGGGCGGCGACGATGGCGCGTCGACTTCGGCGCTGGTGAGGTGGTGTATCACCTCGATGTGCGCTCGTTTAGTGGTATCGTCAGAACCCGTTGAGCGACGCCGAAGGAGGCGGGATCGGCGGCGACGTAATGGAAGAAGGATCGGATAGCGGCTAGTCGGGCGTTGCGCGTTGCGACGGAGTTGCTCCGCTTCTCCTCGAGTTCATCGAGAAAGGCGAGGAGGAGATCCCGATCGAGATCTTCAAGGACCAACGCCGCCGGCTTCTTCGGCAAAACGCACCGCGGCAAAGAGTATTAGCATGCGCAAGGCGTCGCGATAGCTGGCCAGGGTCGCGGAGGTGGCGTTGCGCTGCTTGATAAGCCGGCGACGGAAGTACGACTCTAGGAGCGGCGCAAGAAGGTGTTCGCTCAAGCGGTGCCTCCGTCGAGAAAGGCGCGTTCAGCCGCGATGGCGAGAAGATCTGACCAACCGGTGAGGTAGTAGGCCGTGTCGCTGTAGCTGGCATGGCCGAGATAGGTGGAGCAACGGCAGCAGCGCTTGAACATCTGCACGCTCTTGGTACCAAAGCCTGAGCCTGGTCACGCGAAACTGCTGGAGATCGTGGGGTCGCAGGCGCTTACTTACCATTGCTAAGACCCGAAAGCTTGCGGGCCTTCACGAAGTTGCTTTGCAGGCCGGCCGCCGACAGACGGCAGCCTCGCGAGCTGAGAAAGAAGGCCTCGTCTTTGGGCCTGGAAAACACGGCGTCGCGCCCACGGGCGTATCGACGAAGAGCCGCCTGGGTCGTGGGGTGAACAGGAACCAGGCGGTCTTTACGGAACTTGGTCTTACGGACGAAGACGATCCCATTGGTCAGATCGACGTCGCCGCGATCAAGCCTGACCACTTCGCCCGATCGTAGGCCTGTGCTGGCCAATAGTCCGATCAGCGTCGCCATCGTGAGGCCCCTGAGAGGGATAATTGGCGAAATGAAGCTGCATGCGTCGATAAGTGACGCCAGGTCAGCCTCGCTTAAGATGCGCGGCGGCGGAATCGCCCTGGACCTGGGAAGGCTTTGCGCTCCAAGACCTCGGTCCGGGGCGTAGACGACCAGATACTCGTAAAATCGGCGAAGCACGCCGTGACGAACGGCGCGACTGTTGGCGGCGCCGCCGAACGGCAGACGAAGTCCAGCGCCATTGTCCGGGTGGTGGGCGCATCCAGCTGAGAGGCGTAGCGAACGAAAGCCCGCAGGCGTGCCGGCTTGCTTGTTGAAGGCGTAGCCGAGGGAGCGGCGCAGCTCGTTCTAACGCCCGACCTTCTCGCCGAGGAATGCGGCGAAGGCTGTCATGCGGCGCCTCCCGGAAAGGGGAGCGCGACCTCAGCGAGCTGCGAGTCCGCGACCTTCACGTACAGCGCCGTTGTGTTGATGCTTCGGTGCCCATGAACATCGGCGAGCTCGTTGATCGGTCTTCGTCGCCCGACGAGCTGCGTGGCTAGACTGTGGCGCAGGAGATGCGCACCCTCCGCCACCGAGAGCGACCCCGCCATGCCGCAACCGCTTCCGCAGATCCTCGAAACCGGCGACGCAGGCCTTGAACGGTCCCACGGATGGCGCTGAAGGACAGGAACAGATATCGACTATCGACCTTCGGTCGAGCCCAGGACGTAGTTGGCGAGCGCGGCGCCGGCCTCGTCGAGCAGCGAGGCCGCCCGGTCACGCTTGCCCTTGGTGCGCCGGACAAAAACCTCGCCAGCTCGCCAGTCGATATCCTGGAGCTGAAGAGCCGGCAGCTCGCCGTTGCGAATGCCTGCGGTGGCGACAGCAGCATGACCGGCCCGACCGCGAAGGTCGATCGGCGTCGCCTTGCCGATCGCATCGATGGCGCGGCGAACATCATCCCACGAAAGTCGGGACGGCAAATGGGCCAGACGCCAATGGGACGTTCTTGGAACAACGGAGGCCAGATCCAGCTCGTGGTGGCCAGCCCAATGCAGAAAGCGGAAAAACGTTGGGATGTGAGAGGTCGCCGCCGTGCGGGAGGTCGCCGATACTCGACGGCAGCCAGGACATCTCCGCCATCAGTGTTTTGATGGTCTTGACCGGGTGGCGATGGCGGAGCCAATCGAGAAAGCGCCGCGCGCCCAAGAGAGCGCCATCGCGGGACCTTGGCTCAAGGCCTCGTACCCTGCTTAGATAGTCCGAAAAGGAGCTCAAAAGCGCGGCGTCCGGATCATCGACTACACTGGGCGCCGAGGCAATGAATCATTGGCGCCACCCGCCGCGCGTGTTGAAGCGCGGACACTGCTGCAATCCGCGGCGAGTCCGTAATGAACGTGGGTAGATAGCGATCGACGATAGCTTGGCCGATCGGCCGTGAACCGCAATGTGCCGCAGCAAAATGGCTGAACCGTGCAATCCGGCTCAGATAAAGCTTAGCGGATGCTTGCTCGTAACCGAGCGAGAAAAAGTGTCCCGCAATGCGATCCATCTCGGCGCCGAGCGCCCCGTTATGAAGGCGCTTGAGCCCGCGATACGAAAAATAGAACTCGAGCATTGTGCCCCTCTGGTATTGCAGCGCAGGGGGATCCCGCGTCCGCACGAGAGGCACCAAATATTATGTGGCCGAGGAATCCAGCCGTGGCAGGCCCAGGCAGGCGTTAGGACGCCTCCGCCACATAATCTCGTCCCACACTAAGAACGGTTATGTTACGCGCAACATAACCGTTCGGCGGCGACCTCTATGTGTTCCGTGGCAAAAGCGGCAAGCTGATCAAGATCCTTTGGCACGATGGACTGGGCATTTCGCATTCAAACTACACCTCCTTCGACTTCGGCTGAGGGTTTTGGCGCCATTGCCACCTTGAGAGCGGTAGCTCGATCGACGAGCCGATTCCATCTGCTGCATTGCTTGCGCGGCAGGTTCGATACTGGAAGTTCGTACAGGTAATGCTGCCCATCATAGGCGTGCTTGGCAATGAGTCCATGTTCGGCCCACCTGGTGAGGGTCGTTTCGTGGATGTTGAGCCGCGCAGCTGCTTCCTGCTTTGTCAACATTCCGAGATCTCGCAGCCGGTCATAGCGCGAGCGCAGCTTGTAGCGATGGGCGAGATAGGCAACCCGCAGGGTCGTGAAGCAGGTCTCGTGGCGGCCAGGGCGCGCTGATCCACCCGGGCGGCGATATCCTTGCTGGTTGAGAAGTTCGGCAATCTCGGAATAGATGTGTTCGTCGAGAAGCTTGTCGACCAATTCGACGATATCGGGTTGCGTCCTCACCTGCTGTGCGGAAGATTTTGGGCTCGGCGTGGTGAGCGTTTGGATTTTGCCGCCTTTGAAGCGGACGTGAACCTTGGTAGTGCCTTCCGCCGGCATCTTGATGAGGGTGGCATCCTCGATGATGTGGGCGAGCAGTCGCTTGCGTTCGCGGTTTGGCGTATCCGGATCTGCCCAGAGCCTGTTGAAGTCGACCGTCATCGCGATCAGCCGCTCGCGGACAGCTTCATCGAGGATCAGCTGATCCTGCTCCCGAGCGCGCTCGCGATCGTCACGGGCTTTGGCCAACACGCGAAGCTTGTCGTCCCATTCGCCTTCGAGCGTGTCGGCGACGAGGCGATTGTTGCGGGCGACCAACACAAAGCGCCGCTGGGCAAGATCGGCTTCGATTTGGGCGCGTTCGATCGCGCGACAGCGCAGCCGATCCGCTTCTTCATACCGCGCTTCGATCTCTTTCCGAATCTCGAGCGACAACTCGACGGCAGCCGGCGTCATCTCCTCGCCAATCAGCATGCCGATGGCTTTGTCGATCGGAGGACCGGCGATTGACTGACAGCTGGGCTCGCCGCGATCGCCGTTGGCGCGGTCACAGATGTACCAGGCTTCCAGCCGTCCGCGCCGGGCCGCGTAGCGGATGCGGAAATGTCTGCCGTATCGCCCGCACACCGCGCGTCCCTGCAGCAGCGCCGCGCCTTCCCGCGGAGGCGATGCGCGCGCCACCTCATATCCCTGACCGTTGGTCTTAAGAACCCTGAGGTTCTCCTGGAATCGCTCCCAGCTGATGTAGCCGGGATGAGCATCCGGGATGCAAGCCAGCCAGTCATCGTGGTCACGCCGCTGCAGGGTCTTTTTACCATCGATGGCTCGTCAATAGCGCCGCCGCCCATAGGCATAGGCGCCGGCGTAGCGTGGGTTGTTTAGGACTCGTATCGCCGTCGATGCGGTCAGCGGTCGGAAAACCGTTGTCTCGCTATTACGCAGACGCGACGGAAACAACAGGCTTTCCTTGCGAAAAGCTTTGACGGTCTGGCATGCCAACCCCACCCGCGCGAACGTGTCGAAGAAATGGATGATCGTCCCCCTGATCTGCGTGTCGGGATCGAGCGTCACGTTACCGGACTGGTCATAGATCAGCCCGGTTGGCAGGGTGCAGCGATACTCGCCGCGCCTCACTTTGTTCAGGATCCCGCCGCGCAGCCTTCCTTTGATCACATGTAGCTCGGCTTCACTCATTGTGCCTTTGAGACCGAGCAGAAGGCGGTCATTGATGCTTGTCGGATCATAGACGCCACCCTCATCGAGGATGAGGGTGTCGCATGGCGAGCGGCTCCTGCTGCAGGCTGACGGCGCCACCGTATGGTCCGTTCCTCCGCAGTGGACCGATCTCATGGGCTTGGACCCACAGAAGTCGTCATGGGTCACGGACGGGCGCTGATGCGCGCTGTCGACCTGATGGAGTTGGCCGGCCTGGTGAAGCGACTTTGCCGGCTGTATCGTCGGCCGACGCAGGGGAAGCTCTCGCCCGAACAATGGGTGAAACGGATGCGTCACCCGCACAAACTGCAGCGGCGAGTCTGCATTCTCAGTTGAGGTACAAGCGGCTGGCGCGCGGCCGCTCCCTGTGCTCGTCGTCGGCTAATGGCGTGGTGACAATCACCCCAGCCCAGCTTGGCTACCTGCTGGAGGGCATCGACTGGCGGATGCCGCAACATACCTGACGACCGTAGGCGGCTGGCTGATCGCTGGGATTTGGATCGGTGGCACGATCAGCGGTTCGGACAGAGACCGCGTCTTGTGATTCTCTGGTCGGCGATGGGCACTGATGATTCTCTTTCCGACGAAGTGACCGCACTGCGGACGATGCTGCACGCCGAGCGAGCGGCCTGGTTGGCCGCGGAAGCCGAGGCCTGGGCGGGGACCCTTCTGATCGAGAAGCTCAAGCTCACGAATCAAGAAGCTCCGGCACGAGCAGTTCCGACAGCCTCCGAGCGAGGCGCATTGCTGGATCAGCTCGAGCTGCAGCTTACCGAACTGGAGCAGAACGCGGCGCAGATGGCAGCCGAGAGGATTGCGGTGCCATCGTTCGAGCGCCGCAAGAAGAATTTCGCGCAAAAGCAGTAATTCACCCCGAGCATGTCGAGATCGTCAACCAGGCTTTCACTCCGAGCGAAGCCGAAATGGTGTGGGCACAAGAGGTAATCGCGGCATTTGAGGCTCAACCTGGAGCCGGGGTGATCCGTATGGACGGAAAGATGGTAGATAAGCCCCCTGCTCGATCTGTTCTTGCCGCCGGCGGCGACCATCAAGGTAAGCCTTAAGATTTTTGCGCTGCAAGCCAACTGTCCGACACTGACCATCGGGGACGCGGCAATGCTGATGGATTGCGATTGCAGATGCAGCCAAACGTTCAGCAAATCCGAATAAGCCTAGCAGATCATGTGAGCGGACGTGCTTTCGCCCCCGCTTCAGCTTGCTTCGGAGAATTGGTCCCTACATGACATGATGCGACTGGCAAGCCAATTTTCCGAGATCAGCAACCGGCACCCGAATATGCACACCTCTCAAGGACAATGCCCATGCCAAAGCACTTCAGACGAGACTTGGACCGTTCGGCACTGCGCGCAAGCTAGTAGACCAGTTACTTCAAGTAAAGGTTGTGCGGGATGTTAGAGTGATGGTGTTGGCGTCATTCTTCAACCGAGGCCCGACATCATATGGAAGCACATGCCAGGTGGGAGTTGTTTTCCTCGGCCAGACAAGTTGTGATCGTCGCAGAGATTCTGTCCATTCCGCGACCGATCCAGATTGGCTCGTCATGATCAAGGGCTATCACAACCTGCGCAATGTAGGAGGAATAAGCGTCGTAGCCTGTATGGTAATCCGCATTGGCCGCCTTACCGCAGCAAGGCTGCCTATCGAACTCCGCGCGCACAAAATGCGAGTCCTTTTCCATAACTCCCGGAGGATCTTTGATTCCCTGACGTGCCCCTCTCCAGAATTGCCTGAGGGCATCCAAGGGATGCCCTCAGCCTGGTGGTCGGATCGCGGCCCCAATCCAATCGCGAGCAGGATTGAACAGCATGCCAACTGAGGGCAAGCTGCACTCACTAGGGTTCTATTCGTTCCAAAAGAGTTTGCGTTCCATTTTCGTGATCCGCTCAGGGCCGGCTTCTGTGACCAGCACCGTTTCGCTGATGCCTATACCCTTCGCCATTAAGAGCATGTGAAATACCATTCCAGGTTCCAAGACCCAATTGGCGTCTGGCAGGAACTCTCTCAAGCCTTCGGTTGAACTTGGCCGGATGTTAAGCCCCATTGAGTAGCCGGTTTTGTTTGTATAACTCTGTCGATATCCCGAAGCCAACACGGGCTTCCGAAACGCGTCATCAATACGGGCTGCGACTGTTCCCGGCTTCATCAAAGCGATGCCGTGGTCTTGGATTCGAATGAGCGTTTCAGCTACCTTCATCTGATCCGCGTTGGGTCTACCGGCAATAGCGGTGCGCATCATTCGGGCATGGTAATTTTGATGGATGCCGTTCAGCTCGAAATAGATCTGCTCTCCCTGCTGAAGCCGCCGATCAGTGAAGCCGCCGTGAATGACGTCGCTCCGGTCCCCCGAGATAATTACTCCATTAAGTGGCAGCTCACCTCCTGCTAGGATAATTCCGCCGAACGCGACGCTTGCGAGCTCGCGTTCTGTTGCGCCTGCCACAACTCGTTCAATGCCCGCTTTAACGCCGGCCTCGACAGCGGCAGCCCCCTTGCGAATACATTCTATCTCGATGGGCGACTTCGTAATTCGCAAGTGGTCGACGATCTTAGGTTCTGCGACAAAAGACGCGTGAGGCAGCTTAGAGCGAAGACGATTGTATCGCTCTGGGGTCAAAAACCACGAGTGCTCGTCTACTCCAATCTTACCGCCACCAAGGTCCAGTTGATCGAGAGCCCTTTTTGCTGCGTCTATCGCGACTTCGAGAATGTCAACCGTGTCGCTATAGAACGTCCAATCTTTGACCCACGAGCTGACTTCTGCGGCAGGGATTTCTACGTCGCGAACGACAAGAATGGGATCGCCTTTGGCCGGTACTACCAGCGCGTGATAGGCGTACCAACCCGGACCAGGATCAAAACCAGTCAGGTAGATGATGTTCTCGGGTTGATGCAGGAGCAGAATTGGAAGTTTGGCCTTCTCCATCTCCCCCTGAGTTCTAACCAAACGCCTGCGGTACTCTTCGAGTGGGAATGCCATCGACCTGCTCCTTGCTTTTGCCATCCCGGATGGGTTTGCTGAAATCGAAATTGGAACGACGCGCGCTCGCCTAGCTTGAGCCAGTCGCCTCGGACCAAGCCCGCGCAGCCCGCAGCAGCGACGACAATGTCGGACTTGCGACAGATGTCCGGCAGGTTTTGGGTCTGAAGCTGCGCACTTGTCACGGTACATCCGGCATCGCCCAGCAAGACTGCGAGTGGCTTTCCGACAATGTTAGAGCGACCAATAACAACAACGTCGAGCCCGCTCAAATCGCTCACAACGGTATTGATGAGATGGACAACACCGAGCGGAGAAGGAGCGAGACATGGTTGACCGGCCGCCAACCGTCCAACATTGTATGGATGGAAGCCGTCCACATCCTTGGCGGGATTGACGGCCTCCAGCACGCGCCAACGGTCAATGTGCCCATGCAACGGAAGCTGGACGAGAATGCCGTCGATCGAATCGTCCGCGTTAAGGGTTTCGATTAACCCCAGCAGCTCGGCTTCACTGGCATTGCTCGGCAGCACGAACTGCTGGGACCGCAATCCCACGGACTGCGCCTGTCCGGTTTTCGACTGCACATAAACCGAACTCGCCGGTTCCTTGCCGACTAGCACCACGGTCAAGCACGGGGTAACCTGACATTTGGCTCGGAGGAACGCCACATCGCGCGCAACGCGAGCCCTGACGGTCTCAGCGATCGCCCTTCCATCAAGGAGGATAGCATTCATTAGTATTCCTGAAGACTGAAAGTAGCCTTTTCTTTCTTCTAACCGAAGAGCAGTTTCTTTTGCTGCGAAGCGGCCTGAAAATGTGCAGAAAATCGCGCAAAACCTAACATATTACGCACCAAACGGACGGGCATGGCAATCTCGTTGAGCAAAGGTGAACGCCTCGCCGACTTGACTTGATAAGCGGCAGTCGTTTGCGGCTGGGCTCCGACAACGACGGCTCATCGTGCTTCATTGAAGACTAGGAACACGGATTCCGGCATAATTTCCCAAGGGGCCGCCAAAGCAGCATCACGTGGTTCGTATTGCGAAACGGCCACAGCATCAGATTTCAGTTTCCAAAAGAAAGTCTGAATCCTCGAACCGATGTCACTCAGCTAATGTTGACTAACGCTTGATTCGCACTGAAGCTTTCGTTGTTCAGATGAAGGGGTTTTTAATCGTCATTGTGTTTCTTCAGGTGTTGCATGATGATGCTCTCGAGCTTGGCGACGCTCTTGGAGTCGGCGTGACAAATGCGGTTTGGGTGATCTCAGCGAAGAAGCGCTCAACAATGTTGAGCTGGAAAGCCGAGGCCGGCGTGAAGGGCAAATGGAAGCGTGCTTGAGCCAACGCTTTACGGTCGGTGCGTTATAAGTTGCGCAGTTGCTAACGACTAAACAGAGATCGTGGCCAGGTTGGATGATGATCGATCAGCTTGAGAAGCCCAAAAACTCTCGGTGTCGATGTGCCGATGACCTTGCCTACCTTCGCGCGATACGAACTTTGCCACTTTCCAGATGAGGCTTCTGCGCATGTGCAGGTGTAACTCACTATTCCCCGCGGCGGGATCGCTCAATTGCACCTGAAGGACAATTAAACGCAACCTCGGTCTTTAACGACCGTCAATGAATATTGATTGCGGGCATGCTCTGGATTCTGAAGAATTGCTCGGGGCGCTGCTTGCTCGATGACTTCGCCGCCATTCGGTCGACGACCTCGCGTGCAAACCCCATTTCGTGCGTGACGTGACCCATCCAGCGGCGGTTAAAGTCTAGGTGGTTTTGCAGCGAGACCGAACTTTGGACCACCCTGAACTAGAGTTTTGCGCCTCTGATCACGTCGGCGGCATGGATGCGCCGACGCGGTTTTGCAGCAAAATCGGCGGCCGATTGCCGATCGCCCCATGGGGGCGTTCTTCGTTGTACAACAAGGTTTAAGAACGCCCACAGAACCGTTTTTCGCGGGGTACTGATCAGGAGACCATCTATGCGCCAAGGCACGGCAACGATCGCCTGTTGCTCGGGCTCAAGGGCAGCCTAAATGAGTACGAGCTGGATCTATTGCGCCAGCGCTCGCTCTCGGCCCGCTACGAAAAGGCGCGCCGGGGCGAGTTGGTTGTAGCGGCGCCGGTGGGCTTCGTGAAATCCGGCGACCGTTATGAGAAAGATCCGGATCGGCGGGTCCAGGAAGCGATCAAGCTGGTGTTCGACAAGGTCGAGGAGCTGGGCCGCGCGCGACAGGCGCTCTGCTGGCTCCACGAGTACAATCTCGATCTGCCGGTGAAGCAGACCAACGGCGACATGGCCTGGCGGCGACCGAGCTACTCCGCCATCCACCGGATCTAACTAATCTTACTGCGTCATGATTTTTCTGCGCGTGCGTGGTGCTGCGACGGCGCCGCAACAAGGGCATCGTATGAGCGTTTTGCTGAGGGCCCGGCTCAGCCGCACGCGCATGGTTGCGATCGAGTTCGGGACGTGGCGTTCAGGCCGCAAAGGTCTGGGTTGATAATTGTCGGGTAAGGGAGGGACCTGGACTGGCGCGGCGGAACGAGTTTCTGAGGGGGGAATCGTCGCCTGTTCGGCCATGAGGAAGCCGTAGGCCGCGATGCACAGGGTTGCGTGATGATGGAAGCCACGCCAGCCGCGCCCTTCGTAGTGACCGAGCCCGACCTCCTGCTTGAGCTCCTGATAGTCGCGCTCGATGCGCCAGCGCAGCTTGGCCAGATCGACGAGCTGCATGAAGCTGACGTTTTCCGGCAGCGTGGAGAGCCAGTATTTGGTTGGCTCTGCTTCGCCCTCCGGCCATTCGATCAATAGCCACTCAGGCGACAGCTTCTCGGGGATCAGTTTGTTGTACCCGACGCGGACACGCACACGCGCGAAGCGCGAGGATAGCTGGTCGGCCGAGCCTTCCCGCCACGTCACCGTGCGCCAGGCCTGCTTCGGTAGACCGAGTGCCACTTTTTTGGCCGAGACCAGTTCGGGCTCGTCGCGGCGGCCGGTGTTGTTCATCGGCTTGTCCATCCGCCGTGGGCTGCTGCCAGGGGCCCACATCAAGATGGTCGGCACGATGCCGACCACGTAAGGCGCGCCCAATTCCGTCATGCCTGCACGCAGCCGCGCGTCCCTGCCGTAGGCTGCATCCATCAACGCAACGCCACGTGGCAGGTCGCTCTCGCAGGCCCAGCGGATTTGCTCCAGCGCGATCTGCCGCTTGGTCTTGAACTTGATCTGCTGCGGCACGCCTGCCTTCTTCCGCCGGGCACGATCCTTCTTCCAGGCTTCCGGCAGGTACAACCGATAGGCCACCGGGAGGCTGGCGGCATGATTGGCAACCGACAGCGACACCGCGACCTGGCAATTGGCCTGCTTGCCGAGCTGCCCGCAATATTGGTGGTGCACGCCAACCGAATGCTTGCCTTGCTTGGGGAACGAGGTGTCATCGATGATCCACGCCTCGATCGGTCCGCTCTTCTCGATCGCCGGCAGTACCATCTCGCGCACCTTGGCCAGCACGTCCTAAGGCACGGAACGAATGGTTGGCGCTGAAGCCCAACACCCACGATGGTACGTGAGCTGGGAGAGGTTCGAGGCGATCCGCAACATGGTCAGCAGCAATGTTCCCACCGGTCGGCATCACGGCGCGCCCAAGCATGGTGAGGCGCTGCTGGCCGGTCTGATCCGGTGCAAGCGCTGCGGCCAGCCCGCGCCTCGGTTATGTGCCGAATGCGACTTACCCCCAAGTCGCCGCTTTTCTCGCAATTACCGCAAGCTTCAGGAGATCCTCAACGAGATTTGCGCGATCAATGCCGAGCTTCTGCGTCGCCGCGAGAGTCTCGACTAAATGGATCCGGCTGTCGCAATGCTGGATTTTACCAGGGCGAGCGCCATCATCGCCAACATGATCGAATCCTATCTCGCTGCAGGCCCCGTCGCTCAACGCGGAAGGAGCCAATCATGCTGAATCCGAAGATTGCCGATCATCATCTGATGCGAAAGGCCTGCATCTACATTCGCCAGTCGGCGATGGCACAAGTGCGATTCAATCAGGAGAGCACAGAGCGCCAGTACAATCTAGCGGACCAAGCGAAATCGCTCGGCTGGACTCCGGAGCAGATCCGAATCCTCGACGGGGATCTCGCCCAGTCGGGAGAACTGATGACCAAACGCGACGACTTCAAGACCCTTGTGAGCGATGTGGGCTATGGGGCAAGTCGGTGCGATCTTTTCTCTGGAGTCCTCGCGCCTGGCGCGCTCGAACAAGGACTGGCATCGATTGCTGGAACTGTGCGCTGTCACCAAGACATTGGTGTTCGACGGAGATGGCTGCTACAATCCGTCCGACTTCAACGACAGCCTTGTCCTTGGCATGAAGGGCACGTTCGCTCAGGCAGAACCGCACATCATTCGCGCGCGCCTCCACGGCGCTAAACTCAACAAAGCGCAGAAAGGTGAGTTGCGTTTTCCCTTGCCGGTTGGTTTGGTATTTGACGGCGACAAAATCGTTCTCGATCCCGACCGGGAAGTGCAAGGCGCCGTCAGGGCGGTCTTCACATTGTTCGAGCAAGAAAACAGCGCCTACGCTGTGGTTCAACGCTTCCACCAAATCGGCCTTCTCTTTCCGCGTCGGTCGTACGGCGGTGTCTGGGAGGCAAGCTCATATGGGGTCGGCTGACCCATTCACGGGTGATCGGCGTTCTTGCGAATCCATCTGACGCCGGCACCTACGTGTTTGGGCGGTATCAATCTTGTAAGAAGATAGGTCCCACCGGCGAGAAACTCAATCGCGCCAGATGCCACAAGATCAATGGCGTGTTGTTATTCCGGACCACCATCCGGGTTACATCACCGGGGATCAATTCCTCGCCAATCGCAGACGCCTGGCAGCGAACCGGACCAAACAGCGAGGTTCTCGCTGGGCCTGCACGTGAGGGACTCTGTTTGCTGCAAGGCATGTTGTTTTGCGGCATTTGCGGGCGGCGTCTGAGTACACGCTATACCGGCAACGGCGGTCTTTACCCGAGTTATGACTGCAACTCGAGAAGTCGGGACGCATCGCCGCTCCGGCACTGCATGTCTTTGCCGGCAAAGCCGCTGGACGACGCTATTGCTGCACGCCTGTTGATCGCCGTCACGCGACTGACAATCAAACTTGCACTTGAAGCACTGACCAACTTGGAAGCGCGAGACAAAGCGATTTCTGCGCAATGGCACCGAAGGATCGAGCGAGCCCGCTAGGATGCTGACTTGGCAGAACGCCGTTATGAGGAGGCGGACCCCAGTAATCGCCTGGTTGCCAGAACGCTCGAAAAACGCTGGAATGACACATGCAGCGGATGATAGAACTCGAGGCTGTGATTGCCGACTTTGAGCTTCAAGCAATGCGAAGCCTCACAGCCGAACAAAAGCAGCAAGTCCTACAGCTCGGCAAAGACTTTCCTCGCCTATGGAATGCAGCGACCACGTCAACTTGCGACCGCAACGACTGCTGCGTTTGCTGATCCGCGACATCACGGTCGTCAAGAGTGCAGAACCCCAGCTGTTGCACTTGCAAATTCGCTGGCAAGGCGGAGCGACCGAAACTATCGATGTCCGTCGCCAGCCAAACCGCGCCGAGGCAATCTGTTATCCCGACACGTTCGTTGCAAAAATCCGCGCCATGGCGGAAAAATACGACGATAAAGAGATCATCGCGCGGCTCAGAGGCGAGGCGCTGACAAGCTCAACCGGCAAGCCGTTCACGGTCAGCATCATACGTTGGATCCGCTGCAAGCATCACGTCCCCAGTCCATCGCGTCCCGCCCGAAGACTTACTGTCAGCCAGGTTCGTGAGAGATATGGCGTCAGCGTGTGGGTCGTCCATTGCTGGATCGAGCGCGGCGTTGTCTCAGCGGCGCAACGCAAACCAAACATGCCATATGCTATCACCATCGATGACGCCGCTGATCGACGTCTACGAGAATGGGTGGCACATCTTCATCCACAATCCCCAACGCAAGCGCATGAGGTGTGTTATGCGCGGTGCATCGGCACACCTAAAGTCCTTTCGCCGCCCATCTTCTTTGGAATGGAGACGGCGAGTCACCGGAGGTGGAAAGTACGCCCCCGACGACATCCGATTACAGATCTTGTAGAGATTCCCTGCAAGGTCTTTCTCGAACATCTGGAAGGGCTGTCCGTCCACTGCAGCCGCTCCGCGATTGGATTTGACCGCCTTGTACGCTTCGCACACTCGCCGCTTCTCAATCGAGAACGGCTTGTTTATCGCGCTGTTCGAAGTCATCCTGTTTCCAGTTGGTCCAAGAGTACGACTACCTGACCCATCCCTTTGCTCCGTCCCCATTACAGGGCCCTCAACGCTCCTACGGATCGGTCCGCCCTAGTCTCTTGCATCAGTACTCTCGTCAGGCATCTGGCGGACTTGTCCCAGGATGACGAGACGGTCCTGGTTTTGACGACACTTGAATTCATAACGACGCGTCTTCGGAGGGTTCACTTTCGTTCGTCTTTCGGACACTCACCTGCTTGGTATATTCCGAACTTCTGATCCGNCGCTCACCACCACAGCTCTTTACCGCAGCAGCTCGGATTGGTTTGAGACCCGCCCCTGAAAGCTGATCTCGGGGGGCCCGCCCCCATCTTTCCCGCAGCTTCACCATCGGTTTAGTTCATGTTGAACTCCTTCCGCTGTCTGCAGCATACTCTCGTCGATGAAGATCAGCTGCCCAGCTTCGACGCGAACTTGAGACTTCGTCCACTGGGCTCGCCGCCGCGCGACCTCGGGTCGATCGCGTTCGCCAGCCGCCACGCTTTTTTTTGAAGCTGAGCTTCTCGGCATGCACGAAGTCCCACACCGAGTGGTAGTCGACCTTCAGGCCGCGACTGGCAAGCTCGGCNACGAGACCGCGTATGGTGAAATCGCCGTCCCTGATCCGCTGCGACAGCCAGACCGCGTGGTCTCCCGAAACCGCCTTCGGCTTGTGACCGCCCATCTGGCCCGGAGCAACGCTGCCGGTCTCATCGACCCGCTGCATCCAGCCGATGGCAGTGCTGATCGCGACCCCAAACTGTTTGGCGGCCCG
>NZ_KI421481.1:5382-26680 GCF_000472925.1 Bradyrhizobium sp. Ec3.3 | reverse complement strand
CAATATGCTTCGGCGGAGTATCGCAAGATGATGCAGTCCGCCGGTTTTCGGGCCTCGATGAGCCGCAAGGCCGATTGCTATGAAAACGCGCCGATGGAGAGTTTCTTCCACACGCTCAAAACAGAACTCGTCCATCACCAGCATTATGAAACACGTGAGGAAGCCAGACGTGATATCTTTGCTTACATCGAGGGCTTCTACAATCGAAAGCGTCGTCACTCCGCCATCGGCTATATCAGCCCGATCGAGATGGAGCTAAAAGCAGCTTAACCCTGTCCATTTTTTCGGGGGAAGATCAAAGACCGTCCCTGCCCCAAGGTCTGCTTGACTTCCACAGGAACGCGCCCACTCTCGCCAAGATAATCGCATTCGCCCAACCATCCCCTTAGCGAGCTATGCAGTATTTTGGTTCCCCGCACATGTATCGGCGCGCACAATGATGCATCGCATTTTTCAAAGATACATCGATCTTCTCTCGCGCGCGGAACATGCGAATGCCTTTGCAGAGGCGATGGCGATCACCGCGAGCGAGCTTGACCTCTCCTCCTTTGCATATCTTGCAATGCCGCGGCGGGCTGGCAAAAAGCCATTGGTAATATCAACGTACCCGAACGACTGGGTCGCACATTATGTGCGCAGCCGCTACGAACGACTGGATCCGATTATCACGCGCTCGCTGCAGAATACTGAACCATTTCAGTGGGGTTTAGACGTACCTTCGAGACCAATTTCTCCGACGCAACGAAAGTTTCTCGAGGAAGCTAGCGAATTCGGAATTCGGCTTGGTTTCACCGTCCCAATTCACGATGAAGACGGCTCGGTTGCTGCTCTGACCTTTGCCGCTGACCAACGGCGTCCGCGGTTTGAAGAGTGCATCGATCTGAATGGTCCCGCCCTTCAGCTGATGGCGAGATGCTTCCATTCGCAGGTGCGCCGCAAGCTCTTGCATCAACTGACGATCGACGGAATCCTGCTGTCTCCTCGCGAACTCGAATGTTTGGATTGGGCCGCGAAGGGCAAAACCGCCTGGGAAATCGGACGGATCCTCGGCATATCTCACAATACCGTCGCTTACTATCTAAGGAGCGCGAGAGACAAGCTGGGAGTTCGCACTACCGTTCAGGCTGTCATGCGATTGGCCGCTGCCAAACGAGATAGGCAAGATTAAGACTCTGATCCCACATAGTTATGCGGGATGATGTTGGCGGGCAACTCCTCCAGAGTCTGGTCTCCTTTGGGAGGGGGCCATGATTCAGCTAATCACGGAGTCATCGTACGCTGCGTTTTCCTGCACGTTAGCATCCATGTATAAGTTGCGCTATCGCGTTTTTAAGCAACGGTTGGAGTGGAGCGTTCAGAACTGCGGCGACATGGAAATCGATGATTTCGATGCGCTGCATCCGGCCTACCTGGTCCAAACGTCTCTCGATGGCCATGTGGAAGGTTCGGTTCGCCTTTTGCCGACCATGGGGCCGACGATGGTGCGCGATACGTTTCCCATGGTTCTTGGGGGGCTTCCTGCTCCGGCAGACCCATTGGTCTGGGAGAGCAGCCGGTTCGCAGTCGATGCTCCTCCCCATGCTCCGAAGGGCGAACATGGGCTCGCCAAGTCGACTTTCGAGCTTTTCGCAGGGATGATCGAATTCGGACTGTCGAGACGACTTAACAACATCGTCACGGTGACCGACGTTCGGATGGAGAGAATCCTGAAACGCGCGGGCTGGCCCCTCCGCCGTATCGCCGCTCCCTGTAACATCGAAAATACCCTCGCTGTGGCGGGACATCTCGAAGTTTCTGAGGAGGCTCTTCAGAAGGTACGCAATTCTGGTGGTCTGTCGGGGCCAGTTCTTTGGGCACCAGTCTTGATGGAGGCCGCTTGAGTACCCCCAGTCCTCCCGCCCAATCTGAACTCGCCAAGTCATTTTCTTATCTCCCACACTCAGGATCAGTCGCGTTGACCGAGAGCAAAGTCCGCACGGCTCGCACGCGTTTCAACATTTTGCCCTCTGGGGCATCGTGATCCACGCATGGGCATCGCCGGACGACGGAGCATCATGGGTGCATATGATCGCCACGACGAGCTCGTCAGTTGCAAGCAGAGATATAATTGCGTCGATGCAACTGACTGCCTACGCAGAACACCAAACATCATGAGGAAGGCGGACGACGAGGCCTTTGGTCCACCTGATGACGATCTCATCGGTCGGCGATTGCCATTCACAATTGCGAATAGATGAAATTGTCTGCGCAACTAACCCGATTCAATTTTCCGGATTTCTACGGTGCTGCAATGGTGCGACACGCAAGCTTTGCCGGTCTAACGGCAGGAATTCGACGCCTCAAATTGGACCTCAGTCAACTTCAGCTAGCAATTGCGGCCTCGGAATATGGGAGCTTTCGCCGAGCTGCCGACGGTCTTTCCATCACGCAATCAACGCTCAGTCGCTCTATTCAGCTATTGGAACATTCAATCGGAATAATCATCTTCGAGCGATCGCGTGCCGGAGTTACGGCCACACCAGCTGGACTTGATTTTCTTCGAACAGCGCGCTCAATTCTTGAACAGATGGATACGGTTGTCGCGAGGGCGAAGCCTACCGACCGTGGGGAATGCGGCCGGCTTGTCATCGGATTCGCCACATCTCTTACAGCTGGTAATCTACGTGCGACGCTGCTCGACTACAAGTCGCGATTTCCGCAGGTAAAGCTTGGAATCCTCGAGCGATCTAGAACCCGATTAGCAACCGCGCTCCGCAATGGCATGGTTGACCTCTATGTTGCAGCAGGAGGTTCGTTTGATATCAGCAGCAGGAGCAGCTCCCTCTGGAGCGAGAAGGTCTTTGCTGCTCTTCCTCACGATCATCCTCTGGCTCTGCAGGATGTTATCTCATGGACCGATTTGAGTAACCAAATCGTTTTGATGAGCCAATACGATTCGGGGCGCGACGTCGAAGTGTTGCTAACTGCAAAGCTCATCACCTTGGCGGAGCGACCGCGAATCGAGCATCGGGATGTCAGCCGCGCAGAAATCCAGAATCTCGCCAGCATGGGCCTCGGCATCACCCTCCTACTGGAATCGGACGTGGGCGCCAATTTTTCCGGCCTAGTCTATCGGGAAGTGCGCGACGGCATCGGACCAGCCCGCGTTGGCTTTTCAGCCGTGTGGCGCGATAACAACGAAAATCCAGCTCTGGCCAATTTCCTCAAGTTACTGGCCGAGCGCTATCCTTCGTCATCTTTGGCGTGAAGCCGCTTTCGCGCTTTGGCAAAGGCCCGGTCCGTTGCCATGAAGCGCACCACCATCGGCGCTATCAGTTTGTTCGGGTCGCTGATCTTCTGGCCGGTTTCCCGGGAGAGGATTTCGGCATACGACATCAGATCGCGATGCACGGCAGCAGGCAAGTCGATGGCGATCCGAACAGGCTTGTCATCTGCAATGGCTCCAATCTTCAGTTTGGTCATTTCATCCTCTATATGGTTCGAGCACGAGATCACGGTTGACAATGACCCTCACCGGAAATCCCGGCCGGATGGTCAGGGTCGGCTGAATGTTCAGGTTGCGCCGAACCACCTGTTGTCCGACCTGATTGAGGGAATCCCCTGTTCCGCGGCGCAGCGCCTGAATGATGTCACTGTTGGAGCTATTGGCGTCTGTCCCGGAGTTAGCCTCAGTCCCCACGGCCAGCAACGTCGATAGCGCGGCTGCTCCCAATAGCTCCTTCCAATGATTGTCGACCTCATCCTCGAGGCCGGCGTAACCGGCTACATCCGCTCCTGGCTGTCGTTCGAGCACGATCGAACGTCCGTTGGGCATGATCAGACGCGTCCAGACAAGAAGTACGCGCGACTGCCCGAACGCGACTTGGCTATCGTAGGTCCCGATCAGTCGCGCGCCCTGCGGGATCAGCCGCGCGCGCCCGGTTGGCGTATCAAAGACATTCTCGGTCACCTGTGCCGTGATTTGGCCGGGCAGATCGGACCGGATCCCGCTAATGAGAGCAGCCGGAATGACTGTTCCTGCCTGGACCACGAAGGGCGATACTGGCTTGACCAGACGATCAGGGCTTGTGGTACGCCGATCTACGGCCGCGTTGACGAACGCAAGCTTGCGATCCTGGCCATTCTGCGCGAATGCTTCATCGGAAGACGTCGTCGGGTTGCTCGAGGTCTCGTTGGAAGGGGGTGTTGCAGCCAGTGACCGGACATTGGTCGGGGCAAATACCTTGCTGGTCCGCGCCGCCTCGGTTTCTTGGTTGGCTCGCTGCTGTTCAGCATCGACTGCGAGCGAGCCGGATTGCGTTTGGGCTTGGGCTGCCAGGATCGGCCGCCCCAGATCGCCGGGCAAGGGTGGTCCGAGCCGCTGCACGTCACGGGGGATTCCGGTATAATCCTTTGGCAGGGTCGAAAGTTCGTCCGCAATGGTGTGGTGGTCGGTCGAATAGAGCTCTTCAGAGGTGGCGTTGCGCTTTTCAGGTCTCTGCAAAGCCCAAAAGGCCGCACCGGAGATAGCCCCCAGCGCCAAAGCGGTGCCGACAAGGAGAGCCTTGCGGGAGAGGCGCGTTACGCGCGGCCGTTCAGGTCGCAGCCGCAAGGATTGGGCAATGTCCTCTCGTGCATCCGCCTTCGCCGGCTCGCGACCGGAAACTCCGGTGTCGCTCATAGCGGCCTCCCGTCGCTTCTTACGATACGGACTTTCTGCTGGCCTTCGCCGCCCAGCCGCAATTCGGCTGCCGCAAACAGCCGATCGACGATGAGGACATTGCCGTAGACACGGTAGTTGACGATCTCACTCTTGCCGCCTGGACCGATGACGAACAATGGTGGCATCTCGCCCTGGGTGATCCCTGTGGAGAATTCTATGTAGACCTTACGTCCGTCGTCATAGGCGTTGACCGGGCGCCAGGGCGGGCTGTCTCCGCCGATCGTGTAGCGATAGCGGCGCTCGGCCGGATCGGGAATGTAGGGCGTGGGCGGCACCGTTTGACCAGGATCGGCTCGAGGTTTGGGATAGAACCAAGCAACCGAAGGCATGTAGGGCTTTTCTCGGGAGCGGAGCTCGATCAGATAGGTGCGGCGGTCGGTGTTGACGACGAGATTGGTCGTGATCGCCGGGCGCGTTGGTTTGACCATGATATGGACGCGGCGCGCATCACTGCTGCCACTCTCGGTATCACCCACCACCCAGCGCACGGTGTCGCCCGCGGCCACAGGTCCCGAGCCGATCAGCTGCTCACCCGGCTCGAGCGCAATGTCGGTGATCTGTCCCGGTGCTGCATAGATCTGGTAAAGCGCGCCCGGACTATAGGGAAACACCTGTTCCGCATTGAAATACCCCCCCTTGCGAGGTTCGACCCGCGCAGCGTCATTGGCCGTCTCGATCCGCTCGACCGGCTCCTTGGCCTCAAGCTTCTTGCCACCTCGCGCCGGCGTCCAGGGGGGTGGCACGTGAAGCGGCTTTGGGCGGTCATCGCTCAATGCCGGCAGATCGGGAGATGGCGGGATCTCCTCATCGTAGCTAATCTGCGGCGGCTTGAAGGTGGTGCAGCCACTGAGCACACTTGCACTTATCAACAGTGCGGAGACGGCGCTTTGTCGGAATGTCCGGAGGCTCGGCACGAGAATCTGAGGCATCACGATCCGAACTCCTTCGACCAATTGATCGCGTTGACGTAAATGCCGAGTGGGTTCTTGCGCAGCCGATCGATGTCGCGGGGCGGTTCAACGACGATCGTGAGGATCGCGCTCCAGCGCTCGGTGGCCGCTAACTGTCCGTTCTCGTAATGCCGTTCGGTCCAGGTTAAGCGGAAACTGTCCACGGAGGCCCGAATGACACTCGAGACCTCGACGGCGACTTGAGTTTTCCCGACCTTGGCGAAGGGATCGTTGTTGCGGGCATAGTCATTCAGCGCGCCCGCACCGCGGTCGGTGGCGAAGTCATACGCACGCAACCAATCCTGGCGCAGCACGATGGCGTCCAGGGGAAGGCTGCGCACATGCTCGATAAAGCGCGCGAGATGGAAGGCGATCTGCGGATCGGTTGCCTCGTAGGCGGCACTTGCCGGAGCGATGGTTTTTGCCTCGCCCAGTTGATCAACTTCGACGACCCAAGGCGTAACCGTTCCCTGCGCCGATTGCCAAACGAGGGCACCCGCAAATCCCGCGCACAAGAACAGACATCCAAACGCCATCAGGCGCCAATTCCTGGCCTGCACGCGCGCCGAACCAATACGATTGTCCCAGACCTGGGCAGCCCTCTGATAGGGCGTGACCGGCCTGGGCGTGCGGCCATAGTGAACGGCCGATCGTTTAAACATGCAGTGATCTCCCTAAAACTAACGTGCCGCCTTGAGTGTCGCCGGCCCGGAAAGGATGAAGGACGCCTTCAGTAGCTTCGTTATTCTTGCTCCTTAAGATCGACCGATGCGCCACCGCCTCCGTGGTCGCCGGCACGAACCGCATTCGTCGCGGCTGTCGCGCCCTGGTGAATCGCTTGTGCGCGCTTTGCGCGGCGCGCCCAGGCAGGCACCTCCTGAGATGTCGCAGCTGGTGCATCTGGCGTACTCACATCACGAGCCGCGGCGCCTCCGCCAAGACGATCAGCGAGGAAACGCAAAGGACTTGCCGCGGCAGAGGCGCCCGCCTCGGCGACAGCCGACAGGCCACCTGCCCGAAATGCGCTAGAGGTTCCGCTCGCAATGGCCGAGGTGGCACTTGCCGCAGTTCCGATAGCGCCGCTGGCCAGTCCAACTCCACCTGCAGCAAGACCGGCCCCGGCGGCAACCAATCCTCCTGCCGCAAGACCCGTGCCCACTGCCGCTCCAGCACCAAGCTGCGGTCCGCCAGAAACGATGCCGTTGGCGATGCCGGGTCCGAAGATCCCAAGTCCCAGCAGCGACAATGCTGCGAGGACCAGCGTCATCGCGTCCTCGACTGTTGGCTGGTTGCCGCCGAAACCGGCGGTGAACTGTGCAAACAGGGTTGATCCGATGCCGACGATGACCGCGAGCACCAGGACCTTCACCCCGGAAGAGATGACGTTGCCGAGCACCCGCTCGGCAGCAAACACGGTTTTTCCAAACAGCCCGAATGGGATCAGCACAAAACCAGCGAGCGTCGTCAGCTTGAACTCGATGAGGGTGACGAACAGCTGGATCGCCAGGATGAAAAATGCGAGCAGCACCACGATCCAAGCGAACAGCAGGACGGTGATCTGAACAAAATTTTCGAAGAAGCTGACGTAGCCCATCAGCCCTGAGATCGATTCAAGGATCGGCCGCCCGGCATCAAGGCCAACCTGAGCGATCTTTCCTGGCCTCAAAAAATCCGCCGACGAAAGGCTGCTTCCCGATGCTTTCAATCCAAGACCGGCGAAGCTCTCGAATACGATGCGAGCCAAGCTGTTCCAATTGCCGATGAGGTATGCGAACACACCGACAAACAACGTTTTTCTCACGAGCCGGGCGATGATCTCCTCATCCGCGCCCCATGACCAGAACAGGCCGGCGAGGGTAATGTCGATTGCAGCGAGCGTAGTCGCAACATATCCGACTTCACCCCCGACCAGCCCGAACCCGGAGTCGATGTAGCGGGTGAAGGTCTCCAGGAATTGGTCGATGACACCGGTGCGTCCCATCGGTCACTCCTCACTGCTGGGAATGGAGGGATAGCGGGACGGCAGACGGCTCTCATCCTTGCCGCGCAGAGGCGATGTTGCGTCTGGATTAGTTTTGCTAATACGAGCCCCAGAGGATCCGTGGCCAAAGCCGAAGAACTCATGGCGCTTCTCGTCCCAGAGTTTTCGGCACTTAAGCAGAGCATCTTTCTGCTCGTATTGGACGGACCGGCATTGCTCGAGCTTTGCGGCAGTCGGATCAGAGGACCCTTGCGCGATAGACGCTTCGGACAGAGCCTGCTCTTGATCGCCGCCCAGTCGAAACGCGCAAGCCACAACAACCAGGACAGCAAGCGCCACCGCCAATATCATCGGGATTCGTTCAAGTCTGTTCGTCGACATCAATGGAACATCTGCACTGTTGTGGATTGGTAGCCTTGTCCCTGGGTCAGGAATCGCCTGAGCTGCTCCCTGCCCTGATCCTGGGCGGCCGCGCGTGCCGCCTGCTCCAAAGTCTGAGCACGCCCCTGTGCGGCAATTGCCGCCGTGAGGTCCACAAGCTGCTGATTTTGAAGCGCGAGTAGCTGGTTGCCGGCTTGGCTCGCCTGCAGGGCACCGGTGGCGCCCTGGCTCGCACTCACGAGGGCCGACATCTGGGTGCGGTTGGTGTCGAGATTGCCGACCACCGTCGCCTGCACGCGCATGGCGTCCTGCAAGCCGGCAACAGCGTTCTGCCAGCGTGTTTGCGCATTTGCGATCAGCACCTGGCCTGACTGGCTCGAAGAAGCCGGTGCGTAGGTGGATGAGAAGGCGCGGTCAATCTGCCCGACATCATAAGCGATCCGTTGCGCCTGGCCGAGCAACTGCTGGGTACGCTGGATCGACTGCTCGAGCTGCTGCAATGAGGAATACGGCAGGCTCGCCAGGTTTTTTGCCTGGTTGATCAGCATCAGCGCCTGGTTTTGTAGCGATGTGATCTGGTTATTGATCTGCTGCAATTCGCGGGCTGCAGTCAGCACGTTCTGTGCGTAGTTATTGGGATCGAAGACGATCCACTGTGCCGTGGCCTCTCGTGGCACTTGGACGATGGCAGCAGCAATCAGGCCGGCTGCTAAGAGCTGAGTTAGACGTCTCATCAGAGGCTCCCCGCCTTTGCAAGTTGCGGAATCAGTTCGCAGGCCCAGGCGAGCTCACGGGCTTTGAGCCAACCCGTCACAAAATTCTCCCGGCCATGCTCGGCTAGGACACGGTCAATCAGGGCCTGGTCGGCCTTCGAGGAGCTGCCTGTGAAGGCGAGTGCGACCTCACCTAAGCCTAACTCGAATAGGCGATTGCCCCGACGGGACTGAAAGTAGTAGTCGCGCTTCGGTGTTGCACGAGCCAGGATCTCGATCTGCCGGTCATTGAGCCCAAAGCGCCGGTAAATTGCCATGATCTGCGGCTCGATGGCGCGGTCGTTCGGCAGCAAGATTCGGGTCGAACAGCTTTCGATGATCGCGGGCGCGATAGGCGAACCGTCAATGTCCGCCAGCGACTGGGTAGCAAGAACGACTGAGGCGTTCTTCTTGCGAAGCGTCTTCAGCCACTCCCGGAGCTGCCCTGCAAAGTTGGCGTCATCGAGTGCGAGCCAGCCCTCATCGATGATGAGGAGGGTCGGACGGCCGTCAAAGCGGTCCTCAATCCGATGAAACAGATAGGAAAGGACGGCGGGGGCAGCGGCGGTCCCGATCAGCCCATCAGTCTCGAACACCTGGACGGAGGAGCCGCCGAGGTGCTCGCTTTCCGCATCGAGCAGGCGATCATATGGACCGCCCAGACAATAGGGCTGCAGCGCACGCTTCACCATATTGGACTGAAGAAGCACTGCTAGCCCTGTAAGGGTGCGCTCGCCGGCGGGCGCGGAGGCCAGCGAGGTGAGCGCAGACCATATGTGCTCTCTGATCTCAGACGTGACCTCGACCCGTTCGCGCGCTAGAATCGAGGCAAGCCATTCGGCCGCCCAGCCGCGTTCGGAGATTTCGTCGATCTTTGCCAGCGGCTGCAGCGCAACAAAGTCGGACGATTCTCCGGAGACCGCGCCGCCAAGATCATGCCAGTCGCCGCCCATTGCGATGGCCGCGGCCCGGATCGAGGCGCCGAAGTCGAAGGCAAAGATCTGCGCTTCGGGGTAGCGGCGGAACTGCAAGGTCATCAGCGCCAGGAGGACGGACTTGCCGGCGCCGGTCGGCCCTATAATAAGAGTGTGACCGACATCGCCGACATGCAGGGAGAACCGGAACGGCGTCGATCCTTCCGTCTTGCCAAAGAACAGAGGTGGCGCCTTGAAGTGATGGTCCCTCACCTCCCCGGCCCATACGGCCGATAGAGGGATCATATGAGCCAAGTTAAGGGTCGAAATTGGGGGCTGGCGGACGTTGGCATAGACATGTCCGGGAAGACTGCCGAGCCAGGCCTCGACCGCATTGACCGTCTCGATCATGCAGGTGAAGTCGCGCCCCTGGATCACCTTTTCGACCAGTCGCAGCTTTTCGTCGGCTGCGCGCGGATTGGTATCCCACACGATGACGGTCGCGGTGACAAAGGCCTCTCCGATTTGATCTGAGCCCAACTCCTGGAGAGCTGCATCGGCATCGATCGCTTTATTGTTCGCGTCAGTGTCGAGAAGAGCCGACGCTTCGTTGGTCATCACCTCTTTGAGGATCGCCGCGATCGACTTGCGCTTGGCAAACCACTGACGCCGGATTTTTGTGAGAAGCTTTGCCGCATCAGCCTTATCGAGCATGATGGCCCTGGTCGACCAGCGATACGGGAAGGCCAACCGGTTGAGATCATCGAGAATCCCCGGCGTCGTCGCAGTTGGAAATCCCACCACAGTTAGAACACGAATGTGGGCGTGGCCCAGCATCGGCTCGAGCCCACCGGTTAGCGCTTGATCGGCGAGCAAGGCATCAAGATACATGGGAATCTCTGGCACTCGGACCCGATGCCGTTTGGTCGAAATGGTGGAATGCAGGTAGGTCAGCGTGGCCTCGTCGTCGAGCCAACCGCATTCCGGCATGAATCCTTCGACGAGCTGGAGGACGCGATTGGTGCGATCCAGAAAGCCGCTCAGCACTTCTTTAGAATCTGCACCAGCCGTCCGATGACTACCCTCATAGAGCAGCCGTTCTGCAACCGCCGCGCTCTCGTCTGGCGGCAGATAGAGGAAGGTCAGATAATAGCTCGACTCGTAGTGAGCTCCCTCCTCTTCGAACTGGGCCTTTCGCTCGGCGTCGACCAGGGCGGACGCCACGTCGGGAAAGGTGTTCGGAGGATAGGCGCCTGCGGCATGGCGCTGCGCCTCGACGAACACCGCCCAGCCGGATCCGAGACGGCGCAGCGCATTGTTCAACCGGCCGGCAACCGCGACAAGTTCTGCCGACACGGCGCTCTCGAGATCAGGCCCCCGAAACCTCGCCGTACGCTGAAACGAGCCATCCTTATTGAGGACTACCCCCTCATCGACGAGCGCCGCCCAGGGCAGAAAGTCGGCAAGACGCGCGTTTGAGCGTTGATATTCGCTAAGATTCATCATGGGACAATTCACGTGTTGAGGTGACCGGGGACGCGGACGTGGCGGCGCACGACTTCGACGAATTCGGGATCGCGCTTGGCGGCCCAGACGGCAGCCATATGGCCGATGAACCAGAGCAGGAGGCCAGCGATCCACAGCCGCAAGCCCAATCCAAGTGCCGCCGCCAAGGTGCCGTTGAGGATCGCAACCGAGCGCGGGGCGCCTCCCATCAGGATCGGTTCCGTCAAGGCGCGATGGACCGGCGCGACAAAACCTGGAACCTCATCCATCAGATCACCACTCCGCCGCCAAAGGAAAAGAACGAGAGAAAGAAGCTCGAGGCGGCAAAGGCTATCGATAGACCAAACACGATCTGCACCAACCGCCGAAATCCGCCCGAGGTATCGCCAAATGCCAGTGACAGCCCGGTCACGATGATGATGATGACTGCAAGGATCTTGGCGACAGGCCCCTCAACCGATTGCAGGATCTGGTTGAGCGGCTGCTCCCACGGCATGTTCGAGCCGGCGGCCCAGGCGGGAAGCGCACTGGTGAACGAGAGGGCTGATGCCGAGATGGCAATGAGGCGCTTGTTGCGAGGCGATCGAGAGCTCATGGTTGATCTCCTATTGCTGAAAGGCTGTAGTCACCGGAGGGTCCGAGCCCCGAGACGCGAGCAAGCTCGGCGAGGCGGCGATCGGCGCCGCGGCCAACAAGCACAGCGATGACGTTGATCGTTTCCGCAATGAGTGCGCGCGGAACCGTGACCACAGCCTCCTGGATGAGCTGCTCGAGCCGGCGCAACGCACCAAGCGCAGTGCCGGCATGAATGGTCCCGATGCCGCCCGGGTGGCCTGTCCCCCAGGCCTTGAGGAGATCGAGAGCTTCGGCCCCACGCACCTCGCCGATCGGAATACGATCGGGCCGAAGGCGCAGCGAGGCGCGGACTAGATCGGATAGCGAAACGACGCCGTCCCGGGTGCGCAAGGCAACGAGATTCGGCGCCTTGCATTGAAGTTCTCTTGTATCTTCAATGAGAACCACGCGGTCCGTCGTCTTGGCGACCTCCGCGAGAAGCGCATTTGTCAGAGTGGTTTTCCCGGTCGAGGTACCGCCCGCGACCAGGATGTTGTGGCGAACCGCGACGGCAGCTCGAAGAGCGCCGGCCTGCTCAGGGGTCATGGTCCCGACGGCGACATAATCGTCCAAAGAGAATACAGCCACTGCCGGCTTGCGGATCGCGAATGCCGGAGCGGCAACGACCGGCGGCAGCAGACCTTCAAATCGCTCCCCAGTCTCCGGCAGCTCGGCCGAGACGCGTGGCGACCCCGCATGAACCTCGGCGCCGACGTGGTGAGCGACCAGCCGAATGATCCGTTCCCCGTCGGAAGCGGACAGACCTTCGCCGGTCTCGGTCAGGCCACTCGACAGCCGATCGATCCACAGCCGACCGTCTGGGTTGAGCATCACCTCGACAATCGAGGGATCTTCCAAAAAACGCCCGATCGCGGGACCAAGCGCAGTGCGCAGCATGCGCGCTCCGCGCGAGATCACCTCCGGCTGAAACGGCTGGATTGTCATCGATGTCCCAAGAGCTGAGGCACCCCAACGGCCTCGGATGGGTATGATTAGAAAAGCAGGTCCGTCATTGGCGCAACGAGCAGCGCACGGTGATCGTAGGTTGGCGTAGGAAAAGAAAGATCGAACCAGAATGTCTGGACCGAGCGATCGTTGATGCTCGCACCATTGTGCGAGGCGAGTCGATAAGCCGGGACGCCCCACATCACCACTCGTCGTCTTCGCGCTCCGTTGTGCCGGCTTCTTCTGACGGCACGAATATTTCAACGGCGCCACCATAAGTTTCGGGATCGCGGAGAAAGAATTTAGCGAGCCGTCTGCCCAAAATACCAAGCCATGGGATCATGAACCAACCTAGCGCCAGTACCTGCACCCCAGCGGCGGAAGCGAACGCAACCTGGTAAGCAATGATCGGATAGTGGCCTTCCTGAACGGACCATTGGTCAAGGATGAGTCCGGTCCCGTATTGGACGATGAAACACCAGCCGAAGTGAAGAACGTTCAAGCCGGCATTTGCTCTGCCGGTGAGCTCTCTTGGGAAATATTCCGCTACAATCGCATAGCTGAGGACCGTCGCTGCACCGACAATCGAGATGACGAGCCATGGCAAGAGCGATGGCATGGGCGCCCGCAGGATCAACGCAAGCTCAGCCCCTACAAATAGCACTGTCACAGCTGCGAACAGAGCTTCCGACCCAATCCCACGTCGGCGTAGCCGATCAGCCAACGTACCAAGTAGCAACGCGCCGCCGCTGATCCCTAGTGCCATGATGAAGAGATGTGTGATCGAGGATTCGCGGGTGAGCCCTTCGACGTTCGTCATCCAAGGTGCTGCCCACAAGGCCTGCAACGACCAGGCTGACCCAATACAGCTTGCCGAAAGCGGCGCTATCCGCCAGAAGCGCCGATCTTTGTAGATCGCACTTAGTTTTATTGGGGTCGGCTGGGTTACCTGTGGCCGGGCGGCCTCAGGAACCGTCCAAAAGATGAGGAGAGCAGAAGCGAATGTGGCAAGGGCCAAGAGCTCAAACAGCCCACGCCAGCCCGTGTATTCCAACAGCCACTGGGCTGGCGTTGTTGCAGTCACTGCACCTAGCGCGCCGAGCATCATCATGTAGCCATTGACCAGGGCAATACGTTCCCTTGGAAACCAGATGACGATGGCCTTCAGCCCAGCCATGGCTGCAGCCGAGACACCGATGCCGATCATCGCTCGCGCGACCAAAAGTTCCAGAAATCCTGACGACGCTCCAAATAGAGCCGCCCCGCTGCCAGCAATCATTAGGAGCACGCTCTGGACCCGACGTGGACCAAAACGATCTAGCAGCGTCCCGATCGGAATCTGGACGCCCGCGAACACCAGGAAATAAACCGACGTCAGCAGGCCAAGATTGGCAGCATCGAGACCCAGATCAGCTGATAGCTGTCCCGAGATTAGCGTGTTGATGGTCCGGAACAGATAGGAAAGGTAATAGCCGGCCACGAAAGGAAGGAAAACACAGCCGATCACGCGCCAAGTCGAAACTCGTCGCCTACCGTCGGACTGCGAAGCATTGAGACTGGATGGGCCGTTCGCTGCTTGTTGCGTGCGGATCTTGTGGTTACCGGCCGGTTTAGCAAAACGCGTTTGGCAGATTTTGAAAGTTACGGTTGCTGCCGCCCTCCTCGGCGGCAGCGCTCATGTCGGCAGTTGCGTCTAGAATGATGGCGGCGGGTTGCTCCTGGGCAGACTCCGCAGAAATTTGCGAAACATCGTCAGCCGCATAGCTGTGAGCATTCGAGGCGTTGATTTGATCGATCGTCTCTCGCAGTAAGGGCCGGTTCGAGCGCACACGCCGGTCAACCTGTTCGGCCAGTGTCTTGAATCGCTCTTGGCCGAGTGCACACGCTTCACGCTGCTGTGATTGCGGCATCTGAGGTGTGACGGTGAGATGATAGCGGGCGTGCAGCGCAACCGTATCGGCGATCATGCGGACCTCGCCGTCCAAACGCTCAAGTTGGCTCGTGATCCGATCGAGCGCCTCATGAATGAGACCTTCGACCGGCGGCGCTGGATCAAGGAAGCGTTCAAGGGCAGCCTCCACGACCAAGCTCTTGCCAACGCCGGGCCTGTCCGTTGCAACTTCGAGACGGCGGAAAATCTGTTCGGAAAGCTGGACGCTGACCTTTCTCATCATGGCAGGGCTTTGCTGCCTTGTCCTCTCGGCAGCATGGGCTTGGGTCAAATTTGGCTCGTTCGCTTCGTCGATCGCTGTTTCGAAGCTCATGCCCGGCTCCTCCCGGATACAGAAAATGACCAACGCGCCCATGGCTGAGCGCGGCGAAATCGGTTCGAAATGACAGTGATTGCCCCACCGATGATGCGACGACACAAAGGGCAGGACGGTCGCTTGTTTCAATCGCCGGAGAATTGAAAGCGTAGTCTGGCGTAGCCAAAGAAAGGAACGGCGGTCTCATGGGATAGGAGTTGCTGCCCGGCTGTTCGCTCCGCCGCCATGTCCAAGCTAACGTTCTTCACCAAACTCTGGTCTACGGTAAGCGGCGTGTCTCCCGCACCTTGTTGCTGTTGAGCAGATCGGCAAAATGAGTTCCGTCTTGAAGAGGACGGTTTGCATAGATGATCGAGCGTGTTGTCGACGCATCGCAGCTACGAGTCCGGCGGCGCTGGAGCGACGAGGTCAAGAGACGGATTGTCTCGGAATCCTTTGTGCCGGGCGCGATCGTCTCGGACGTCGCGCGGCGCCACGATCTGTCGCCGCAGCATTTGTCGGCCTGGCGTAAGGCGGTGCGCGACGGGTTGTTGAAGCTGCCGGACGGCACAGAGCCGGTGGCGACGAGGCCTGCTGGAGCGGTCGCGATCCAGGAAGCGAGTTCATCAAGCGGCGAGGCCGTTAGCTCGCTCGGCGATCCACGCCCAGGGCATGAGTTCGTCCAGACGCGAGGCCGGCCAGAGATTGACAAGTCTGGTGAGGACGTCGGTCAGATAGGCCTGCGGCTCGACGCCGCAGAGCTTGCAGGTCTCGATCAGCGAAGCGATGCAGGCCCAGTTCTCCGCGCCCTCATCCGGGCCGGGGCCATAGTGCCGGGTTTCTGACATTCGAAGCCGTGATCACCTATCCGTTCCACCCGCTGGCTGGCCGGATGGTCCTGGTGACCGGCGACCATGAGCACGACGGTGTTCATTATTTCCTGATTCGGCAACCGCATGGCGGCTCCTTCCAGGTGCCAGGCTGGATGTTCGATCCGTCGGCATGTTCGACAGAGATTGTAACGATTCCCCGCCTTCCCGTCAGCCAACTCCTTCAACTGCGTAATCTGGTTGATCATCTCGTACACTGTCGTCCGGAGGAAGAAAGCCCCGGAGGATTCGGCGATGAGAAGGCAGTGTCGTACGCAAATGGATCTGTTCCTTCCCCTAACCCAGCCCAGCGACATGATTGGCACCGAACGCCAGAAGGCGTTGGCCCTTCTGCGAGCATTGCTGATGGAAGCGGCGACGAAGCCTGCCAACGAGCCTGCAACCAACGGCAAAAAGGGAGCAGGCAATGAATAAGATCACGCCCGCGCACCTGGCTCGCGCCGCTTTCGTGTATATCCGCCAATCCACAGCGTATCAGGTCGTCAACAATCTCGAGAGCCAACGACGCCAGTATGGCTTGGTCGAGCGTGCGCGGCAGCTTGGTTGGGAAGACGTTCAACTCGTCGACGATGATCTCGGCCGATCCGGTGGTGGAACGGTCCGACCGGGCTTCGAGAAGCTACTGGCCGCGATTTGCGAAGAACGGGTTGGCGCCGTGGTATCGCTCGAGGCATCACGCCTTGCCCGGAACGGCAGAGACTGGCACACTTTGCTGGAGTTCTGCGGCCTGGTCGGCACACTGATTGTCGATGAGGAAGCAATCTATGATCCGCGCTCACCCAATGACCGGCTGTTGCTTGGTATGAAGGGCACCATGAGTGAGATGGAGTTGTCGATCTTCCGGCAACGGTCCGTCGAGGCAATGCGCCAAAAGGCGCGACGGGGCGAACTCCATTTGACCGTCGCCGTCGGCTACGTGAAGACGGATGACGACCGTATCGAGAAGGATCCTGATCGACGCGTCCAGGACGGCATCTTGCTCGTCTTCCGCAAATTCGGCGAGCTCCAGTCAGTCCGGCAGGTGCTGCTTTGGTTCAGGCAGGAGAACGTTCTCGTTCCAGCGATTGTGCAAGGTCGCGGTACACGCCCGGTCGAATGGAAGCCACCTGTCTATCACACACTGCACCACATGCTGACGAATCCGGTGTACGCCGGTTCTTACGCCTATGGCCGGCGAGGGACACGCGTGACGATCAAGGGTGGCCGCAAGCGGATCATGCGCGACACGCTTCGGCGCAATTGGAAGGATTGGGAGGTTTTGATCCACGACCATCATGAAGGCTACATTGCCTGGACTGAGTTCGAGAGGAATCAGCACCTGATCGCCGACAACGCCAATGGGAAGAGCTATATGGGTCGCGGCTCCATAAGGCGCGGCGAGGCCTTGCTGCCAGGGTTGTTCCGTTGCGCGCGCTGTGGCCGACGCCTGCATATCCAGTACACTGGAAAGGGCGGGAATACACAGCGATATGCCTGCCGCGGCGCGTTCGGCACCAAAGCGGCCGACAACTGTATCGGCTTTGGCGGCATGCGGGTCGATCGCGCTGTCGCCCAAGAGGTGCTCGATCGACTACAGCCTCTTGGGATTGAAGCGGCGCTAGCCGCAATGGAGGCCCAGAGCGTGCATCATTGCGACAAGCGTAAGCACATCGAGAATGCAATCCAGCAGGCTCAATACGAAGCCGCCCGGGCACGGCGGCAGTACGATGCCGTCGATCCCGATAACCGGCTGGTCGCCAGTGAGTTGGAGCGCCGTTGGAACGAGAAGTTGGTTCAACTGCGCGACCTGGAGGTCCAGCTCGAGACCCTCAAACAGAGGCAGCACACCCCAGCGCTTTCCGCCACGGATCACGCGAGGCTGATGACGCTCGGCAAGGATTTGACCAAGGCGTGGAATAGTCCCGGCGCATCCGTCGAGACACGCAAGAAGATCATCAGGCTGCTTGTCAAAGAGATCATCGTCGATGTCGTGGGCGATACATTGGCGCTCGTCATTCACTGGCAGGGCGGCGACCACACCCAGTTGACGGTCAAAAAGAACAAGATCGGACAGACCCGCTGGACGGTCGAAGCCGATGTCCTCGATCTCGTTCGCGTATTGGCGAGGCAATTATCGGACACGGCAATCGCTGCGATCCTCAATCGGTCCGGCAAGCTAACTGCACATGGTGCGAGTTGGACACGATCCCACGTTTGCAGTCTCCGGAACACCAACGGCATTCCTGTCTACCGCGAAGGTGAACGAGCCGAGCGCGCCGAAGTGACGTTGGATGAAGCCGCCGACATTCTGAAGGTGAGCCGCACGACGGCCTATCGGATGGTCAGCAGTGGGACCCTTCCGGCCCGGCAGCTGTGCGGCGGGGCGCCCTGGATTATCCGGCTCGCCGACCTGCAGCGAGACGCTGTGTGCCGCGAAGCCGATGCCAGACGATCACGTCGCCCGATATCTCGAGATCCGCAGCAAAATCTCCTTCCTTTATAAGGGCATCACCAGATGAGCAGTATGAAGCGCCAACGTCATGCCCCGCGAACAGNGCATTCTTGCGATTAAGGACAAGAGGACGGATGCTTCGCTCGACAATATTTGTGTCGAGCTCAATGCGGCCGTCGTCGAGGAACCGCGTCAGGCCAACCCAGTGGTTCAGCGCGTAACGGATGTGCTCGGCGATTGTCGCTTTGCCCGAGACGCGGGTGAGTTGCTGGTCGAACCAGGCCTTGAGCGCCACTACCTGCGGCTTGCTCCGCTCCTGGCGGACGGCACGGCGCTCATCGGCGCGGCGGCCCTTGATCGACTTCTCGATGGCATAGAGAGCGGCGATACGCTCGAGCGCTTCGCTCGCGATCGGGGCAGGACCGTCCTGGACAACGTCGAAGAAGCGCCGCCGCAGATGAGCCCAGCAGAAGGCGAGCGTGATCGCCGCGTCAGGCGCGGTGTCGGCGATGGTCTTGTAGACGGTATAGCCGTCGCATTGCACGATGCCACGATAACCGTCGAGCAGCTTGAGCGCGTGGACGGCGCCGCGACCAGGCGCGTAAGTGTAGGCCACTGCGGGCGGATCGGCCCCGCCCCACGGCCGATCGTCGCGCGCGATCGCCCAGAAGAAGCCCTTCTTGGTGCGACCGCGGCCGGGATCGAGCACCGGCGCTGTGGTCTCGTCGACCGCGATCTTACTCGCGGTCAGAATGGTCTCGCGCAGCCTGAGCCAGAGCGGACGAAGCTCTGCGCCTGCATAGCCGACCCAGAACGCCAGAACCGAGCGCTTGATGTCGATACCCTGCGCCAGCAGCATCTGAGCCTGCCGATAGAGCGGCAGGTGCCAGGCATATTTGGCGACCAGCACATGGGCGACCATCGCCTCGGTCGGCAAGCCGCCCTTGATCAGCCGCTCTGGNGCCGGCGCCTGNACCACNCCATCCGTGCAGGCCCGNCAGGCNTATTTGGGACGNTGGGTGACGATCACGCGGAACTGCGCCGGGACGACGTCGAGCCGCCGTGAGGTCTCCTCACCGATCACATGCAGAGGTGCGCGGCAGCACGGGCAGCAGGTCACNTCCGGGGCAATCGTGACGTCGATATGCGGCAGATGGGCCGGAAGCGCACCACGGCTGGCGCGACGCCGTTCAGCACGCTGGCGTGCGCCTGCCGTGTCCTTCCTGTCCTGAGCCGCCTCGTTGCTGGCAATGGCCTGCTCGATGTCCTCAATCGCCAGCTGCAATTGCTCAGGATCGAGCTTCTCCGAGCGGCGGCCGAACTGCGCGCGTTGCAGCTGGCGCAAGAGATGCTGAAGGCGGTCCATTTGCGACAGCGCATGGTCGCGTTCGGCGATCGCAGCGTCGCACTTTGCGATCGCCGCGTCGCGCTCCGCGCATACCGCCGCAACCAGCGCCTGCAGCGCCTCGATATCGGTCGGAAGTTGATCCGTAGTCTCGCTCACGCCCGGCACTCAAGCTGATTCGCGGGCCCTTGTGGTAGACTGCAGCCGACATGATTCAATTGGTCAACAGGGTTCACGAGGTTGCGCTCGGCTGAGCAATNTCGCGGGCATGCAGGCGCGACCAATCCAGGCCGTCCATCAGCGCGGCGAGCTGTGAGGCGGACAAACGCATCACGCCATCGCTGATCGGCGGCCAGCGGAACGCGCTATGCTCCAGCCGCTTCCACAGCAGAACAAGCCCGGACCCGTCCCAGGCAAAAATCTTCAAACGGTCCGCTCGCTTTGAACGGAAGACAAAAATCGTTCCCGCGAATGGATCATGGTGGAGTTGCTCGCGCACCAGCGCGGCGAGACCATCGGCACCTTTACGGAAGTCGACCGGCCGCGTCGCAATCATGATCTTCACGCCCACCGAAGCCGCGATCATGCCGTCGTCCTCACGGCCCGCAGCACATCGCGCAGCCAGGCCGGATCGATCCCAGCGGCTGCGCGAACCACTGCATCACCAATCTCGATGCTGATCGTTGTCGCGTTCGGTATTGCCGCTTCCACGCACATCCCGGCGGGGCGAAGCTCCGACACCACCGGAACGAAGAGTGGCGCATCCTCCGCCGGCAAGCTCAGCAGACCGGCACGCGCCGCCTTGCGCCACGCGAACAAGTGTTGCGGCGAGAGGTCGTGCCGGCGAGCCACCTCGGACGCAACAGCGCCGGGCGCATATGACTCTGCCACGATCCGCCCCTTGGCCGCGTCACTCCACCGCCGCCGACGCCCCGCTCCGACTTGGATATCCACCCGGCGCCGTGGTTCCGAAGCGTCAACTATATGGTCAACCATATATGCGAACCCTACTGTATATGACGGCTCGCATGTTGCCGATCAGCTCACGCCGAACAAGGTGTGGGAGACACGCCGCTTACGGTCTACGCGTGGTGACGACCGAAGGTTTGCCAATGCATCGCAATGCTCGCGGGGTTTCGCTACAAACCGGACCGGAGGCCTGTCCGCTTCCCGGGGACATACCAGGGACACACCTATTTCCCGAAATCACTGGTGGCTTTTTTCTTCAGTGATACCTTGCGCTTTGACGTCATACGTAGAGAATAACTGTAAGACGCGAACCTGCGCACAGCAGCGGGGTACTTGGAACTTGCAGGCCATCGCAGATCTTTCCGCCAGCCGGGAGTTTGCGACGTGCGCACATGGCGGATTGGCGCAGGGGACCGATAGCCATCAAAGCGCTCAGCCTTATTCCACGCTACCGAACTTACCTAGACGTTTTGCCGCTGGCATTGGCGGCCCCGCGCTGATCCTTGCACATTTATGGTGAATGAAGTTGGCCCGCACCTTACCTCGTACGCGACTTCCGTTTTATCCCGCCAAGGGTGATCTTCCCCCGAAAAAATGGACAGGGTTAAGCTGCTTTTAGCTCCATCTCGATCGGGCTGATATAGCCGATGGCGGAGTGACGACGCTTTCGA
>NZ_KI421481.1:0-4977 GCF_000472925.1 Bradyrhizobium sp. Ec3.3 | reverse complement strand
TGCAGGCGCGACCAATCCAGGCCGTCCATCAGCGCGGCGAGCTGTGAGGCGGACAAACGCATCACGCCATCGCTGATCGGCGGCCAGCGGAACGCACTATGCTCCAACCGCTTCCACAGCAGCACAAGCCCGGACCCGTCCCAGGCAAAAATCTTCAAACGGTCCGCTCGCTTTGAACGGAAGACAAAGATCGTTCCCGCGAATGGATCATCGTGGAGTTGCTCGCGCACCAGCGCGGCGAGACCGTCAGCACCTTTACGGAAGTCGACCGGCCGCGTCGCGATCATGATCTTCACGCCCGCCGAAGTCGCGATCATGCGGTCGCCCTCACGGCCCGCAGCACATCGCGCAGCCAGGCCGGATCGACCCCCGCCGCTGCCCGAACCACCGCATCACCAATCTCGATGCTGATCGTCATCGCGTTCCGCGTTGCCGCTTCCACGCACATCCCAGCGGGACGCAGCTCCGACACCACCGGAACGAAGAGTGGCGCATCCTCCGCCGGCAAGCTCAGCAGACCGGCGCGCGCGGCCTTGCGCCAAGCGAACAAGTGTTGCGGTGAGAGGTCGTGCCGGCGCGCCACCTCCGACACGACTGCGCCCGGCGCATACGACTCCGCCACGATCCGTCCCTTGACCGCGTCGCTCCACCGCCGCCGACGCCCCGCTCCGACTTGGATATCCACCCGGCCCCGGGGCTCCGAAGCGTCGACCATATCGTCAACCATATATGCGAGCCTTAACTGTATATGACGCCTCGCATGTTGCCGATCAGCTCACGCCGAACAAGGTGCGGAAGACACGCCGCTTACGGCTGAGCCAACGGATGAGGCGGCGGAAGTTGTAGCCGGCGGCGGCGAGAACGGCGTTGGCGGCGTCCCCCTGGCGGAACCAGAGATAATTGCGGCCCATGCGGTGCTCGGCTTTGAGATGGCCGATCACAGGCTCGACGGCGGCCCTGCGGCGCAGTTCGCGCTTGATCTTGGGCGTCACGCCTCGCTTCTGGCCGGAGATGAAGACCCTGAACTTATGATCGGGCGGCGCATTGTGGCCGCGGTATCCCTTGTCGGCGAGGATGCGCGCGATCGTGTTGCCGACGAGCACCTCCATGTCCGGGATCACAGTGGCCAGCGTGTGACCGTCATAGGGATTGCCGGGCAGCGCCTTCACATGGGTGACGAACTGGCCGCCCTTGGCGTGGCCGATCGTGGTGGCGACGGAGACTTTGACGCCGAACTCGTAAGGCCGATGCGCCTTGCCTTTGCCGATGCACTCGACCTCCGGCGCGTGCAGGGAATAGACCTTCGGCCCGCGCTGATGCTGCTTCTGCTCGCGCACGCGCCGCGCCAGCGTCAGCAGCTTTGCGAACGCCGCTTCGAGCCCTCCGTTACCATCGATCTTGCGGCGGATGTCATGGATGACGCGGCCGAGATAGGTCCGTAGCGTCTTGAGCCTCCGATTGGCGCGCTTGAACTGCTTGGCGTGGGCATAGCGCTGATGCTGGATCAGGGCGAACTTGCCCACCCGCGCATAGGACTGGCGCAAAGCCACCCCGTGACGCTTCGCCAGCCGCACCAGCTTCTCGCGCGCCCGGTTCAGAAGCTTCGCATCGGTAGGGAACGTCACGTTCTTGGGCTGAACCGTGGTGTCGACGATTACCCGCGACAGCTCGGACGGCTTGATCGCCTTGGTCCTGGTGGCAACCGACAGGCTCTCCTGGATCAGCGCAGCCAGCCGTTCCTCGCCCATCCGGTTGCGCCAGCGCGTCAGCGACGAACGGTCGAACACCAGCCGGTGCTGGAAGAACTCTTCGCCGCAGAAGTATTGTCGAGTGGGCCGAGGGAGTTTCATTTCACCCTCAGCCCCTCACAGAACCGGACGTGATACTCTCGCATCATCCGGCTCTTGTTACCCAACCGTTGCGTGACCAAGGCGCGCCCAGTGAACGAAGAGCGAGGGGTTGCGCTTCGCAATGCCGTTCAGCCGCCGCAAGCTCCGTCCCCGGTGCCTTTTGAGCGGCTTGTACTTCCGTCGGAGCCAGGCTCCGAGACGTTCGTCGAAGTACGTGAACAGCTTCCACAGCTCCGTTGGATAGAAGCGCCCGTAATACTGCCACCACCCTTGAAGGACCGGATTGAGTATTCGGGCTATATCGGCCAACGGAAGCGGCGCGTGCTGTGGCAAGCGCCAGCTCCTTATCCGCTCCCGCATGCGCGCGAGCGCCTGCGGACTAACTGACTGCGGGAAGGAAGCACGTGAAGAGCTTTCCCCAACGATTCTTCGCCATGCGTGGCCGGAAGGTGAAGCCAAGGAAGGTGAAGTGGACTTGCGGATGTGTCCCGCGTCGATTGCTGTCCTTGCAGTAAACCACCTGGGTTTTCTGTGAGTGCAGCGTCAGATGACAGGCGGCCAACCTTTTCTCCAAAACCGCCTTCAGATGCTCCGCCTCTTGCCGTGTCCGGCAATGGCAGATTGCATCATCGGCATAGCGTTCGAACGGAATGCGCGGAAACGTGCGACGCATCCACGTATCGAAGGGGATGGTAGAGACGAGCCTTGAAGCGGTAGCCTTTGCGGAGCCTCACTGTTGCTGACGCTTTCACGTCAGTGCCCTCACCGAGCCGGCATGACTTCTTGGACTCGCCTCCCCAAGCAGAACCCGGCGTGCAGATTTCCCGCACCGGGCTCCCCAGATGACATTCGCGAAGAACGCTCATCACACCGTCGGATGCAAGTTTCGAGCGAACGGAAGCTCGAACCACGGGCGATCGCCCAATTGTGCCCAACTCAACCGACGGCGTTGTAGGGCTTGCTTCCACTGTCGCTGGATTTCATGGCGGATCCAGCTCAGCCTACGGTCGCAGTGGTGCAGAGCGAAGTACTGGTAGAAGCCGCGCAGCATCACCGTTAGGTGCTGCTGCTGTTCGCGTCTCTTCCAGTGCCGATGCTCGAGCAGCCACTCGCGGGTGCGAGCGAGAAACTTTCTGCAACTCTTGGTGCTGGGGATACGGATCAGGGCGAACCGCCCGCTCCGATCCACCCCACAGACATGCTTGAAGCCGAGGAACTCGAACGTCTCCGGCCTCTGTCCATGCTTGCCCCGCATGACGGCAGCAAAACGTCCAAAGAGTAGCAGCCGAGTCTTGTCTTCGGCCAGCTCCAGATTGAACTGCGCGAAGCGCTCCCGCAATTGGCGCTGGAAGTTCTTCGCGTCGTCCTGGAACTGGAAGCACCCCACGAAGTCATCAGCAAAACGCACCAAGTATGCCTCGCCTCGACACAGTGGTTTGAATTTCTTCGCAAACCAGAGATCGAGCGTAAAGTGCAAGTACAGATTACTGAGCACAGGCGATATAGGTCCCCCTTGCGGAGTCCCTTCCTTGGCTGGAAGGAAGATCCCGTCTTGCAGTGCCCCGGCCTTCAGCCATTTTGATAGCAGCTGAAGGATGATCGGGTCGGCGATCCGGTGGGCCACCATCCGGCGTAACCATTGATGATCAATGCGGGTGAAGTAGCTGCGGATATCGGCCTCAAACACTGGCTAACCTTCTTTGTCACGACGTGTAGGCGCAGAGCCCGCAAGGCGTGATGAGGATTTCGCCCTGGTCGAAAGCCGTAACTGCAATCGAGGAAATCGGCTTCAAACACAGCCTCGAGAATGCGCGCGACCGCCCGCTGCAGCAGCCTGTCAGCGACAGTGGGAATCCCCAGTGGTCGCGTTCCGACCTTGCCCGGCCCTTTGGGTATCTCGACCCGCCGAACCGGCGGCGCGCGGTACGTGCCTTCTTTTAGCTGTGCACAGATCTCCTCAACTCGCTGCTCCATCTCGTTCGCAAACTGTTCGGTGCTTTGCCCGTCAACGCCGCTTGCTGCGTGCCGGTTCATCGTTCGCCAAGTTTCCTTGAGGAACGCCGGTGTCAGCAAGTGGGCCAACGAGGTGAATCGCACCTTTCGGTCCAGTTTGGCTTTCTTTGCTATCTGACCCAGTTTCGTTGACATCAGAATCCTGCCTCTGTGCGTGCGGGTAATGTTTCCCTGCGGTCAGTATTCATCTGCTTCGCCGCTTCCCCCTGTACGCGGCTTTCCCGCGCTCCGAGTACTACCAGCGAATCCGACTTCCACTGCAGCGTCTGCCTTTCTCAGGAATGATCCATATCGTCCGGCATACTCGGCGCACTTCCGCTGCGCACCGAGACCACAGTGGATCTCTCAGGTTCCTTGATACTTCCTTCTCCGAACGTGCCGTGCGCTCTGACCCCGCCGCAGTCTCTAGCCACCTCGCCTTGGACGGTGACCTACTTTTGCCTTCCAGCCATTACGACGCTGTCGGCCTGCGGATTCTTTTCTTTACGAGGCTGACCCGCTTCACTTGCGTTACGGCCCGCGCGTCGCTCTGCCTACGCTTAGCTCATGTCGTTACCTCCATAAGCCCAAGGCTCGATTCCCGGTGGGGTGGCTCTCCCCCTTGCCGAGGCGGGAATTTCACCCGCTGGAAGCATCAGGCTTGGCCTGACGCACCGTAATGCAGAAAAAGATTCGCCAGCAGCGGGCTGACCACCCCACCCTGCGGTGTTCCGGCTTCCCGTCTCTGGATAGTCCCATCGGGCATCTCTACCGGAGCCTTCAGCCATCTTTCGACGTAGAGCAGAACCCAGGGCTCCTGACAGTGCTTCCGAAGCGCTCGCATCAGAAGGGCATGATCGATCGTGTCGAAAGACTACTCGACAGACTACCCACCACCGTGCTCATCATCTCGACGACTATCCCGATCAGGTAACCATCGTTCGGTCGCGCCATCCCTTTGAGGGATCTGCGCTTAATGTGCTTGGCTGGTGTCATCGACGCGGCGAACTTCATCTGACGCTTGTACTGCCCGATGGTACCCGTGCCCTTGTACCGGCCGCGTGGACAGATCTGCCTATCGCACAACATTTACCGCGTGCAAGCCCGCAATGCGCTCGAGCGGCATTCCTGGCTT
>NZ_AXAS01000078.1 GCF_000472925.1 Bradyrhizobium sp. Ec3.3 | reverse complement strand
AGCCGCCGATAGCAACACCGGTCTGGTTGAGCGAGTTGTTCTGAAGAAGAGTCTGGGTCAACGTCGGGATCGAGATCGAAGCAACGTTGACAGTACCNCCAGCCACCGCCTCGAGGTCCGTATCGATGAGTTCACGCATCATGATGATTTATCCAAAGTGTTTGCATCTGTGAACAACATCTGGCTCGAAGCGAGCCAGTGCCTCACTGCTCGTGTAGATGCCTGAGGACGGATTTTTTATCTGTGACAGAAATCACGTGGCGCCCAACAGCGGCAGTCGGCTTTGGCCACGATATGACCCGTTGGAGCTACGCTGTGTGTGACTTTTTCTTCCACGGCGTTTCTGATTCATGTGGCATGGACTCTCGCATGCCTTGAACGAGTTTGGCTATCTCAGGAACAACGTATAAGGATGAAGCGCGGAGCCAAAGCCTATTTGGCGCAAGCTGAACGAACGCGAGGTAGGTTGCCGCGAGCTTGTCGTAACGCGTTGTGACCTCACGACATTGCTTGGTCCTGTTGAAGAAGCGTTCAACGATCTTGAGAGCTCGGTAGAGGTATGGCTAAAAACAGATTGGCTTATTGCAGTTGCTTTTCGGCCGGATGTTGGCCCAGGCCAGCCTTCCTGATTGCGAGTTCTCTGATCCAACTCGGCGTCGGAGCCAGGGTCGACAAGCAATATTGATCCAGCCCTGAGGCGAGACAGGCGCTTCCCGACAAGCTGATCGTCGTAAGCGTCACCGCGAGCTGGATCGGAAGTTCGTTGGTATCAACCACCGCATGAATCTGCGCGTTAACCCGTGGACCGTCCCATCGACCGAACTCTGTTCCGGGTGATACACACTCTATGCTGATCCACGCAGACAATCGAGGTGTCGATCATCTGGACAGCGGCATCATGGCCGCGGCAAGCGCGTCCATGGCTCAGCACGCTGGTCCTGCGCCAGCGAACGAAGCGTTTGTAGCAAGTGGTCATTGTACCGTACGAATTGCCATCCGCCGCTGGCTTGGGCGGTCAGGCGATCGGAACGGACACGAACTTGCGCGCGGTGACGCTCGTTGGGCATCGACACCGCGTCGAGACCCTTGCCGAGCGCCTTGAGCGACGGTGCCCATGTCCACGAGAATTCTCGATTGAATTCGTATCCGAACACCCCCGGGGAGCGGGCAAGGAGTGTTCGGGAACCCGCAATTTAGTGGATAGAGGCGAAGTTCAGCTGACCACCGAGCTGCTGTGTGACGCTGGCGTTATTGCCGATAGCCACACCAATCTGCACGGCAATGTTCTGCTCTACGACGATATTGCCGATGTTGCCGAAATTACCGAAGCTGAAGAGTCCGTGATGCCCATGATGCCCATGATGATGCCCGTGACACCCTCCACTCACGGCGTCGAGTTCCGTATCGATCAGCTCACGCATTCCACTCATGACTTTCCTCCTCAGGGGTTGCAATGAACAACATGTGGCTCGAACCATACTGAAGGGTGGCTTTTCTATCTGTGACGGAAATCACGGGCGGCAATGGCGACGCGCTCACGGTCCGCGTGTTCGATGCCATCAACGGAATTCTGCGCGACATGCTCGCGGCCATCGCACGCAATGAAGACGGCCGCCGCTGGCAGGCGCGAGGGTAAGCCAAGGCCAGGGCAACGGGCCGCGACAAGGGCGCCCGGCCAATGTCGAGCGCAACAACGGAACTGCCCGCATGCTGATGATGCCGTGGAACGCTATCCAGTCCGCCACGGCATGCAGCCGCGCCACCATCGCGAAGATAGCCAAGCAACGGTCGCTGCGTGGCTCAGAGAGGCAAAGGAGGCAATTCTCGACATTGTGAGCGCCGTCACGGAAGATTCTGGTCGATCTCTTCATCGTCCGGTTCATGGCTGCATGATGCAGCCCCAGAACGAAAAGGCGGCGAGGAACACAGATGAACCTAAACTACCTTTTTAGTCTTATCATCTTCGCGATCGGCGCGCTGTGCTTCGTGGTGTTCATAACCAACCTAAAACCACCGCTGCACCACTCAGAAATGGCCGTGGGTTCTATTTATGGCCGCGGGCTAACGACCTAGACTAGCCGATAAATGTAGAAATGCTCGTACGGCCCTCTGTGGGTCAATGGCGGGGCAATTCAGCCCCGCCACTGTCAAGGCTTCCGAGCCTCTTCCCTGTGTCGCGTTTGCAAGCACTGCAGGATGGTGCCGCGTTCTGTTGCTATCTCTGCCGGCAATGCGCCCGCTTCCAGCGGCGGCGGGCGGGCCGAACCCGACGGGACGCAGGCACGATAGACAGCTGCCGCTGAGGTTTCGGCTGCCGACGGAGTAAACACGGGGTGGATCCATACCCCGTCCATGGATGAGTGGTGTGCGTGATTTGAGGCCGAACCGATCACGGACCCGCGAGGCTACCAAAATGCATTATGTGCGGATGATCACGGACAATCCCTTTTGAGGCCTCGTATGACTCCGACGCGCAGGGTCGAGCTTACTCGCCCGGATATTGCAAGGAGGCGTACATGGCTCAGGTCTATTTCCATTGCTCGAACGCTAAGGGGGTCCTGATGGATCGTCGCGGCACATTCGTATCCGACCTGATCGAGGCGTGTGAGGAGGCCACCCGCAGGGTGCGATCCCTCGTCGCAGCCGCCAACCTGGAAGATTGGCGGCAGTGGGCCCTGCATGTCAGCGATGATGCCGGCGACGAGATTTTCGTTCTGCCGTTCGCATTCGTGCTCGGCAGGCCGCACTGAGAGGGTGCGATGCTGTTAGAGCTGCCATCGTTCATACTTCTTCGTCAGGGGGTGAATGCGATCGCGACAGCAATCATTCGGCGTGCTTTCGCCGGAGCGATACTCGCCCGATGGCGCTTCCGTCGCAGCCCGGGCACAATCTCAAGAACAGCTTGCGGCTCCAAACGGTACATTTGGGAAAGACCGCGTAAAGCTCTTGCCTCCGAGGGTCGTGTAGCGCCTCTCTAGTGGAGTTGCGGATTAGGTGAAGCAGCCGAGCCGGTCGAGGCCGCAGGAGCGTGTGTTGGCGCGGGCGCCGGCATCATAGTCGTCGCGGACTGTTGCGGCGAGCAAGCAGCACTTCGAAACCGCGGCACTCTAAAGTCCCGCGCGATCCGCCGCTTCGGTCTCAACAGCTTTGCCGATCAGGAGATTGATCGGAACGTCTTGTCCGCTGCCGCAGATCAACAGTCCCGAGCCAGATGATCCAGATGCGACGATGCGGCATTGATCCCCGTCCATGATCAACGTGCCTTCCAGCCGCCCGGACGAAGCTTTCAGCTGCATGCGCGCCTGCTTTTGTTCCACGCCATTGACGCTGCACAGGCCGACGTGACGCAGCGTGATCGTCCCTGAATATTCTGCACCCAGACGCGTAACCGTTTTCGCGAGATTTCCCGTTATCTCCCACTCGTGCAGATAGCCGATTTGCCCGCTGGCGGAGTAGGTCTGCGCCCAAGCGGCAGGGGCTGCAACAAACAACACAAGTATCGCCGCGACGATCACCCGTATTGTTTCCGCGCGCGGCATGATTACGGCAACTCCCGCACGACGCGAAAACCGTTGGCGTAGTAACGCACGTCAACGTCGTAGCGAAACCTTGCCGAAGATCTGACGTCGCTGGCCTTGCTGAGGAAGTTGCCCCCGCGCAGCACCCGCAAGCGGCAGTCGCCCGACGTCCAAGGCGACGCGTCCTTCGGCGCATTGCGATAGGAATCGTTCCAGCAATCCTCGACCCATTCCGCAGCATTGCCAGAAGTGTCGTAGAGCCCAAAGCCATTTGGCCGGAACGAGCCCGCTGGCACGACCTGCTGCTTGATCGGACTGCCACAGCCGTCGCACTGCGCATGACCGGCGCCGACCTCTTTGCCCCACCAGAATGGCGTTCTGGTCCCCGCGCGCGCGGCATACTCCCATTCCGCCTCGCTGGGCAGACGGTATTTCTGTCCGGTCTTCTGCGACAGCCAGGCGACGTACAGCTTGGCGTCTTCCCAGCTGACATTGACTACTGGGCGGTCGCCGCGGCCCCAGCCGTGATCCTCGGGGCGCACTTTGCACGCGCCGGCATCGGCGCACGGATCCCACTCCGCGAACGTCACCTCGTGGCGCCCGATGGCGAAGGGCTTGCGAATGCTGATCAGGTGCTCGGGCTTCTCATAGGGCGTGTCATTGGATCCCATCACGAAGTCTCCCGGCGGCACAACGACGAGCTCGGCGCAGTTATCGCAATCGCGAAACAGCTCTCCCGGATCCAGACTGGTTCCCTGTTGTTGAGCCACTCTGGTATCGGCTGGCGCGGACGGTTGGTCGCCAGACGGGCCGCTGCTCAGCCCTCGCTGGGCGCTTTCCGAAGTACTTGCAAGTAGCGCTGTGAGAAAAATCACAGACAAGACGGCGGATTTCATGTTGTGATCTCCGGTCGGCTCGAACGATCGGGAGTATGCACACGTCACATTCAATGTTGCATAGCATGCTTCATTCGGCCGCGACCGGCAAGGCGACGGTCGCGCCACGGGATTTTGGTTTACATTGGGCGGCAAAGGAATATCGTTTCAATTCCGCTCGTTTTGCCGGACGGGCATATTGTCGATGCTTGCGATTATTTCAGTTTCCCACGGCTCCTGCGGTCCAGATTGTGGTCTATGCATTGGGAAGATTGCGATGATGCAACGATTGCTGTTATCGATTCTGGTTCCATTTATCGGCGGTTTGATGCACTGCCACGCCGCACAGGCCCAAACTCAGACGGGCGGACCAACGCCGTCGCCGCCCGGGGCGGCTGTCTATTTCATCGGCTTGAAAGACGGCGACACGCTGCCAACCAAGACCACTCTACATTTTGGCCTGCATGGCATGGGCGTTGCGCCGGCAGGTTCGGACCGCGCCAACAGTGGTCACCATCATTTGATCGTTGATTCGCCAACCCCGGCGCTGAATGCTGAAATTCCCAACGATTTCCAGCACCTCCATTTCGGCGCGGGACAGACCGAGGCAGAGATTTCGTTGACGCCCGGCGAGCACACCTTGCAACTGGTGTTCGCCGACAAGAATCATGTTCCGCATTCGCCGCCGGTGATCTCCGAGCGGATCAAGGTCAAGGTAGCTGACCAAACCGCCCCCGCGGTGGCTCAAGCAGCTCCTGCGGCGGGCGGACGGCGTTCCGCACCGAAGGATGCCAAGGTCTATTTCATCTATCCGAGGAACGGCTCCTATATTTCTCCGAATCCGGTTATCCGCTTCGGTTTGTTGAACATGGGCGTGGCGCCGGCGGGGTTCGACAAACCCAATACCGGCCATCATCATTTGCTTGTCGATGCCGAGTTGCCGCCACTCGACCAACCGATCCCGAACGACTTCAATCACCTGCACTTCGGCGCTGGCCAGACCGAAGCGAAGATCACGCTCCCGATCGGCCAGCACAAGCTGCGCCTGCTGTTCGCCGATTTTGCCCACGTGCCGCACGATCCACCGGTGTTCTCCGAAGTCATTAACGTCACGGTGACGGAGAGCGGCCAGCCGCCAAGAAAGCGCAAGTACCGCCATCGCTCCTGGCGGAGTTACGGATATTAATGCAGCAATGAAACCGCGCCGGCTCTTGATCTACGTCCTCTGCCTCGTCGTCAGCGCGATGTTCGCCGATGCGGCCGCAGCGGAGCGTCGGGTCGCGCTGGTGGTCGGAATCTCCGCCTATACGAACGCACCGACGCTGCCCAATACCGGCAACGACTCCAAAGCGATCGCAGCGCTGTTCAAATCTATCGGTTTCGACGTCGTCATTTCGCGCAACGATCTCGGCGTCGTCGACTTCAAGCGCACTGTGCGCGAGTTTCTCATTACTGCAGAGAACGCCGATGTGGCGGTGGTCTATTACGCCGGCCACGGCATCGAGATCGGCGGCACGAATTATCTGATACCGATGGATGCCAAGCTGAGCCACGACTACGACGTCGACGATGAGGCTATCGCGCTCGATCGCATCATCTGGGCGCTCCAACCGGTACGCCGCCTGCGTCTGATACTGCTCGACGCCTGCCGCGACAACCCGTTTGCGGCCAAGCTGCGGTCCGCAAGCCGCTCGCCGACCAGAGGCGGGCTTGCGAAGCTCGATGAAATCAGCGCCGATACGCTGGTGGCCTACGCGGCGAAGGCCGGCTCGATCTCCTATGACGGCGACGGCGTGAACAGTCCCTATGCAACCGCGCTGCTCCGGCACCTTGCCGAGCCCGGTGTCGACGTTCGGATCGCGCTTGGCCGCGTGCGCGATGACGTTATCGCCATGACCGGTGGACGGCAGGAGCCGTTCATCTATGGCTCTCTCGGCGGCGCAACCATCTCGTTAGTGCCGCAGTTGGGTGCAACAAACGTCGCGCCGGCAGCGCTGCCCCTGGCCCCTCCGCCAGTTCCGGCGCCGGCCCCGCCGAAGCCGGCCCTGGTCAATCCAACACCGCCAAGCGCGCCACCGGCGGTGAAGGCGGAGCTGCCCAAGCCGCCGCTTCCCGGGCAGCCCGCCCCCGAAATCACGGACCCCTGTGTCCGCGACGAAGCGAGGCTGGCGCGTCTGCGCGCCAACCCTGCGCCGGACGAGATCACCAACTTCCAACGCGAAATCGCCTGCAAGCGGCTGCGTCCACAAGTACAGCGTCTGTTTGAGAGTATTGTTAGCAGTACAGCTCTGCCTTCTGACGGAAATGCGGCGCCGCAAGCCGCTCCGAAGCTGCAGGCACAGAACGAGACTGTCCGTTCGGAAGATACTTGCACCCGCGACATGGCGCGGTTGCTGAGCGTGCGCGCTGAACCTACGCTTGAGGCGATCACCAAGCTCGAGAGGGAATTGGGCTGCGAGCGGCTCCGCTCCCAACTCCGCCGATTGCGCGAGAGCGTCGCTCCTTGATTTCGTCTGGACACTTCGCGTTGTGTCCAAGACATTTCTCGATCGCAATTTGTGCCCGCCCCCCGGGGGGCCGCCTAACTCGGAAGGTGGCATCTTGATGGTCCGCGAAAGCCGCCGCTTGTGTGCGACCGATCGCCGCCCAAGATGTCTCGATACAGTGATTCAAGGGAGGCGCGACGCCGTCAAGTCGACCGACGGTGACCGGATCGCAGCGCTTTCCAAACGCGCCATAAGGATTTGCGTCTGGTGTTTCCGGTGCCAAGAGCGGCCCTTCTGCGAAATGGCAAGTCACTCAAGCATGAGACAACATTCGCTCGAGCGCGTCGCTGTCAAGATCAGTCGCGTTCGAAGACTTTGGCGCCAGGGTAAACTCGCCGGGCGTACGTAACGACCAGCTCCCGGTCCTGAGTCTCCAGGAAGGGAGTTCGGAGCTGGCACGACCCGACGACAAGGTGCCACAGGCCATTAAGTCTTTGAATCACGACGTTCATAGTGTGCTCCTCGAAGAACAGCAAACAACTGACCGACGGGACAATCTTCCAAGTCACGCGTCAGGGCCGTGATCCTAATCACATATTGCGGAGCGCAACTCGAGCGGCACTATTCGATCACCGTTGGATCGCCTGCTTTGCGCTCATTCAAGTTTGATTCAAGCATCGCTTCGAAGATTATGATCGGCAACCAAAACATAAGCATGGCAAATTCCTCCGTCGCATAACAACCCTCCTCTTTCAGGGCTCGTTCCCAAAATAAACAGCCGAGCGCCAGGAACGTTTTCGCTTCTTATCAAACTACCGCGTGGTTCTTCGCTGCTTTGCGGCGCGATAGTTTGCCGACTTTTCGTAGTTGAGATGTCCCAGCGACCGCCGCTCAGCGGGCAGCCCTCAAACGTGGGGTGATGCAATGAGCAAGATCCCTTTCGCGGCGGCGACGTCCTATCCCGCCGCCGTCGATTCGTAACCAATCCCAGCGCGCATCTGTCTTGCTGTCGCAATCTTCGGCGCCACATTGCTCCCCGCGGTGATGCTTAGAAGCGCCTTCGTCATGTAACCGAGGTTCCAGTGACGCGCATCACGGTCGTTGACCTCTGGATCGGCTATCCCGGGCGTGTGTTGGAAAGCGCGTTGCTGAGACAACCGTTACCATTCATTGAACCTTGGAGGTTAAATGACTCGGATTAGAATTTCCCAGAGCTGGCGGACCATTCGCGGTGCGCATATCCGTATCGTCCACCGGCGTAGGGTTGCGGTTAAGTCGGGTTCAAGCATTTCTCAGATTTGCATGTCAGGGAATGGCCACTCATGGCGACGCAGCGGCACCATAGGGGCGAAGGTATCGCAATCGTCGCGATCGTTATCCTGCTAGCGGGTGGCGCCAGCAGTTAGGCCGCCTTGGTCGGCGGCCTCTTTTGTTTCAGTTTTAGCGCAACCGTCGGCGGTGTGTCGCCAGCCGCTGCCGGCGCTTCTTGCGGTGAGATCGGCGCCGGCGCTTCATTCGGCGAGTCTCTTCGCCCTCGCCGCGGGCGATCGCGCGCCGATATCTGTCTCCGGTCCTGCCGTACATAAGCCAATCGCTTTCGTCCTTCCGCTTTCGCCGCGACGATCTGTTCTTCGCTACAGACATGACCGCAGAACCACGAGCGCTAAAGGCCGACTTAGAAAAACTCTGTGCGCTTGGATGTGCGTTAAACAGGAAAGGCGGTCACACCGGAATTCTCCGCGATGCCCGGTAGAGCACGTGTGAGCGCGATCACATCGCGCAGCCTCCACGTCTGGCAACGTGAAAAGCGGAAGGCGCGCTTTCTGCCGACCCTATTTCAGCACCCACAGACCAGGAGACTACTCATGATCGACGACAGCAAAGTTGCCAAGGACGACGCCAACGACCTCGGGCCTGCGGCTCCGCGGATCCTCGCCCGCCAGCTGGCGCGGCCGCTCACCATCGACGAGATCGACCACATTTCCGGCGGCATGATTTCGCGCGGCGCGGTCGGTGGCGTCACGGCCTCGCCTCGCGCCGATACGTGCACGTGCACGGGCTGCCCCACGAACGACAGCGACGCATGATTTACTTTCTCCCCGCCGACTTGCGCCGGTCGGCGGGGATACCTTGACTCGAGCCATATTCAAAGCAAGGGGTCGATGTCCCATGACCGTCCTCATTCTAGGCTTTCCCCGCGATATCCATATTCATGCGGTCCGCTGGGCGATCGAGCAGGCGGAGGGGCGGCATCACACCGTCTACACGCCGGACCTGCCGCTGGTGCTGCGGTCATCAATGCACATTACGCAAACCTCGCAGACCGTCTCCGTTGGTGATGGCCGGAGCCATGGAGTAAGCGGCGACTGGAGCACGGTATGGTTCCGCCGCAGCGGGCTGCCGATGCGGCCGCCTGGCATGTCCGACGCGGATTGGGCAGTAGCTTCACGCGAATGCGACTACCACATCCGCAACGTACGGCGGCTCATCGCGCCCGACGCCTTCTGGGTGAATGATATCGCGGCACGTGAGGTGGTGTTACTGAAGATGCCTCAACTCATTGCCGCCGCGCAGTGTGGTTTTGCCATCCCGGAGACGCTCTATAGCAACGATCCCGACGAGATCCGCCGTTTCTGGCGTGAGCATTGTAAGGCGGGCGTCATCTTCAAGCTGCATTTGCAGACGCATTGGCATGCGCAATCGAGCGGCGAGCGCCATGCGCTTTTCACCACCGAACTGCGCGAGGTGAACCTTCAGGACGATGCGCCGCTTGCGGGCTGCCCAGCGATTTATCAGCGCAAGGTCGAGAAGGCCTATGAACTGCGCGTCACCTGCATGGACGAGCGCTGCGCGGCCATCCGTCTCGACTCGCAGTCGCGCGATTCGACGCGGCTCGATTGGCGATCGGATATGGTGGCGCCCCTCAAGCCGGCGCTTGTGGCATTGCCACGCACGGTCGAGGAGCGGTGTATCGCGCTCATGCGCAAGCTCGGACTTGCCTTCGGCTGCATCGACCTCATCGTTACTCCCGAAGGGGAACATACCTTCCTCGAGGTCAACGAGATGGGGCAGTTTCTATGGGTGGAACAGGACGAGCCAAGATCAGAGCTGCTCCGCTGCTTTGTGACGCTACTCCTCAATCAGCGGCTTGGGCCGTCGACCCGGCTCGTCGGAGATGAAAGATTGAGTTACGCGGGCTTTCTCGCTTCTGGCGCGTGGGAGCGTGGCTACGCCGAGGACGGCGAGAGCCATGCCAAGTATTCTCCACCGGGCATCATCAACGAGCCTTGACCGGCGATAGGCCCTGCACGGGCGGCTGCGAGTTTTTATTTTCGACGCGCTCTGCCCCGGTCGCCTCCGCCAGACGCACCTTCGACGCCGTCACCCGCCTCGCGTGCGCGGAAATCCGGGTAACAAAAGGTTTCAAATACAGGAGGCAGGAAATGACTCTTCTTTCGGTTATCGGCTGGGACATTATCGGGTGGGATAGTCTCACGCCACAGGGCATTCGGTTCGGCATTGCGACCATCCTTGCTCTGTTAGCGGTGGGCCGCCCCGGGCCGTCAATCTTTGAGCTTTTTGTCGGCCTAATCTGCATCCTGGGTGCTGGCCTCATGGTGGCGCAGGCGGTCTCGCTTGTTTGAATCTTCGCTGCCGGGTTTTGCGAGCCGCTACGATTTCGCAGAACTGGCGGTCGGTCTGCTGAAGGACAACTTGCCTCTTCCGAAACCGGTGCGCCTACTTGGGGGGATTGCTGTCTTCCCTCCACGTCGGGGACGATCCGGAGCTCCAAATGGATTTCAGGATTTGAACCGCACCAATGCGTGTACTTTTGGATGCCGCCCGTGATTTACATTAACAGGTCGCGGCTGGGCCAAGACCGACCCTGCTCCCGTCGAGCCGGTCACCTAACCACAAGCAGCCAGTGTGGACGAGGCCACGGACCAGCCTACCGCGCAAAGGCCAGTGGGCCGAGCGGTGCGGGTCGGCCGCCCGATTGGCGACGACAGCGACGCTACATGTTGAGCGTATGCGTTTCGAAGACGGTTTCCTGAGGCGGCCCGGCCAATCCCCCTGCGATGCCTTGCTTCAAGCGCGGCATGAGGATCTGTTCGCGGAACCGTTCCCAGCTGTCCTTCGCATCGTGCACCGCGATCACTGTCCAACCACCCGGCGTGGGTCCGGCGGTGTGGAAGATCTGGCCCGTAGGAAGGCCGCCCGAACTCGGATGTACGGCGGCAATCGATTTCTCGTACTGATCCTTCGTGCCGCCGGGGAAGTAATGAATGATCGCGTAGGCCATGGTGGCTCTCCAACGGATCAAGCGGCCCCCTGCTGTATCTTAGTTCAGAGTGTTGGTGCGTCACGCGGAACGCTTAACCACTCCTGCCCGCCGCCGCTCGGATCAGCGGTCGCGACGATCATGAGTCGGCGCAATCCTGCCGAATAGCTCCGCTTGCTCCCGATGACGCTTTGCGTCATGAGGCGAAATTCTCAGACGGAGCCCAGAAGTTCTGCTTCAGCTCCGGAAGCGAATATCGCATTCTAAGCGCAAACGCCTTAGACTTGTGGCTCAGCCAGACGCGATGCATGGGAGCCGTAGCCGGAGGACCGCAACATCCAATGCCTGAGAACGACCTAACCCTCGCCGCCATGGCCGAGGATGGCCAAATCCGCCGACTATCGCGTCCTTCGGCGCCTGGTTCGTCGGCAGACATTCACTCGATCCCACGGTCAAAGCAGTAAGATAGGAATCCTGCTCGACGTGGAAACCACCGGCTTGGATCAGAAGAAGGACGAGGTCATCGAGCTTGGGAATGGTCAAGTTCGACTACCTGCCCGACGGGCGCATCCCAGGTCTCAGGGATGTCTTCTCATCGTTCAACGAACCGTCCCATCCCGCCGGAGGTGATCGCGCTCACTGGGATCACGGACGAGGTGGTCGCCGGGCAGCGGATCGACGAGGCAACCGTCTCGTCGTTCACGGACGATGCCGTGATCGTCATTGCCCACAACGCGAGTTTCGACCGCAAGTTCGCGGAGCGTTACTGGCCGATATTCCAACGGAAGGCCTGGGGTTGTTCGGCGACGTAGGTCGACTGGAGGAAACACGGCTTCGAAGGCTCTCGCCTAGCCTGCCTCCTGAATGGCGCTGGCTTCTTTCACCAGGCTCACAGGGCGGTCGACGATTGCCACGCAGAGATTCTCGCGTTCGAACTACCATCAAGGCGATTGAAGAAGCACGCTATTGGCTGCGCGGTGCATGAGCCCGCAGTTGGTTCTAATTTCTTGTGGCTTGACTATCGGTATCGCTCGAAGCGCGTTGCCTTGGCGCTCGTGCGTCAATGCTGCTGACCGTACTTCTCCGGAACGGTAATGCGCCGGTGTTAAGTCTTGCCCGGTACCATTCGCCGGTCTAATAAGTATTCGTTGTCCAACGAACCATGAGTAATGGATCAGCGGGTTTCGTTCGAACCGCAATGATTGACCTGATCCTATTTCGTTCGCTCGCTGAATGCCCGCAAAAGGACAAGCGATAGAGCCGAAGCTGTAGCTGAGGCTCAATTTTCCAGACGACACCTCCGAACTCCGTCTTTCTCGGAGCCATTTCTGAACCCTGTGTTCATTCGCCGCATGGCCGTTGAGGCCCCGATGAAAAGCATCTGGACAAGCTCCAAAACAGTGACGCTAACCCGCTGGCGCGTTCGCCGTGGGAGCTCGCCACGTCCATACCAATATCGGCCAGCGGCAATCCATGAGCAGTACGCCCGAAGCGCGACGCGCCACCGGCATTTCTAAAAGGTAACCACATGCGAGGAGTGTGAGCCATGAAAAAAATGCTTTGCTTAATGGCACTGACATTCGCCGTTGTCGTGCCCGCCTTCGCCGACGACGCCAAAACAATTGCACAGCGCGTCGACGACAAGTGGATCGAGGCCTTTAACAAGAAAGATGCCGCTGCTCTCACCGCGCTATACACGGCCGACGCCGTGTTGTTGCCGCAGGGTGTGGATCAACCCATCATCGGCACTGAGAATATCCGCAAATTCATGGATCAGATGGTGAATGAGAAACTCGAAAACATGGTTCTGCCGGTCGCGCAGGCGAACATGATAGGCCAAAACTCACTTTATTCAGCCGGTACCTGGTCTGCTGATGCCGGAGGCCAACAGATCAAAGGAACCTATATGAGCGTCATCGTCCAGGACGGCGCAGATTGGAAATACCGCGCCGACACCTGGAACATGATGCCACCTCCTTCGGCGACGGTCGGTTCGGCCTCCACAAACAAGTAGTCCGCAAAATCTGCGCTGGAATTGATAAACATCGGCCAATGGTCGGCTTGGTTGTCCCGCTTTGCGCGAGGCAAGCCGGGCCGACCAGCCACAGCCTCGATAGTCGCACCCGCTTACGACCCATCACCAGAATCGGTGCAATCTCCGCATGGCCCTTCTGCGAAGTGCCCGCACACCTCGTCGAGGTCCGATCAATGGGGTATGGCGGACTAGATTTGGTCATGTTGAGTTCTTCGCATTTTGCCCCTGAGCAGTCATTCGCCGTAAGCGCAAACCACAAGTGAGGCGCGGGCCTCGGGAGTGAGCCAGGCTGGATGAGATGATTGGCGCGCTTGAGCACCTCGGCCGAAATAGTCCCGCCGGCGGCTCATGCCGCATCCGCCACCCTGCGGCGCAAGATCGCAGGCTCGACCAAGCGGACGCTCGCTTCAGACTTGGCGTGAGTGTTGCCGGATAACGCACTTTGCTGATGGATACACGTCAGGCCGCTACCGGAACGCTCTCAGCTTGTCCTCGGATTCCGCCCCGAGTACCTGCTTGGCGTGATTGTATCCCGCCGCTACAATGTCGTCGTATCGCTTCCATTGCAGCAGTCCGACCTGTTCGATGCGCGGCTGAAACAGAAGATCGACGAATTTTCGCATCGCCTTCTGCTTCGAGACCGAACTGATGAAGGACGAGTTCAGTATTGTTTCAGGCACGGTCGGCAGGCGGTAGCGCTGCATGTCCCACGACCGGAGTTTGTCACGAAGATGCGCAATGGTACCCGGTAGCTGGTCGATCTCGAACACCCGGCCATCTTCGATCAAGAGGTCGACACCGATGATCCGCCGGGCGCCGAGCCGCGCCATCACGTCGACAGGAAAATTATTGAACATGCCACCATCGAACATCAGGTGTCCGCCGATAAACATCGGCGGTAGCACACCGGGAACCGCATAGCTCGCGATCACATTTCGCGCGAGATTTCCTTTGTCGAGAACGGCCTCGCTGTTGGTGGAAAAATCGGAGGCAATGACGAAGAACGTCTTCCAGGTGTCCTCCGCGTCGATACTCGCACCTGTCGCGTTCTCGATCGCCTGGGCCATCGCCTCGTGGGTGCGCTTGCCCTTGATCAGCGACACCAGTGGAATGAAATTATAGTCGCCGGTGATGTTGCCCTTTGGATGAAGCAGAAAAGCCTTGTGGACGGCGGTGGAAATCCGCTCCGCCGACAGATCGAGCGCGAGGCAGGTCCCCATGATGGCGCCGATCGATGTGCCTCCGATAAAATCGGCTTCGATGCCCGCCTCCTCCAATGCCTTCATAACGCCGACATGGGCGAATCCGCGCGCCCCACCGCCCGCCAGCACGAGGCCGACAGAGTTGCCCGATATAATCCGCGCTAACCGGCGAATGTCGCGCGCAAGTTCCGGCCGGATGTGAAAATGCCTCGAGATGCGTCTGTTTTTCAGCCATTGCGCGGTGCCGGTCGGGCTTTTGGTATCGAGGCCATGCAGAAGAACGAGTGTCCGTCGCGCGATCAGGACCGGCGTCTCGGCCGCGAGATAGCGGCTTTCCACGCTTGAAAGACCCGGGTCCTGGCGGCCATCCCCGACCAGTAAGATTTCGTCGCAGTTCTGCAGACAGAACTGCGTCCAGGCGGACTCGCATGGGTCGGCGACGAGATAAACCGCCTTGCTTGCGGCCTCGATCCCGTCGATGTGATGAGCAATCGCGTCATGATTTTGGCGGACCGCGCTTGCGGCATCCGTACCGAATTGCTCGCCGATGTCATCGGGACCCACGATCCTCGTGGCTGCGCTGTCCCGCCCCGCGGCTCGCAGACGTCCTGCCAAGGCCGCGGCGTCGACGCCAGGCGAGACGGCAAGAATGCAGATATTGACAGGAACAGTCGGGGCCTGACGCTCTCGTTCCGACCGTCGAAGCCGATTGATGACGATTCTCGTCATCTGTAGTGCGACCTGCGGGGATTTGGCGAGCGCCCGCTCGACGATCTGCCGCGTTACCTTGACGACCGAAGAATCCCGCAGGGCAACGATGGAAGCGGAACGTGGTTCGCCGGTGAACAGGGCGAGCTCACCGATGGTTTCGCCTCGGCCGATTTCGCCGAGTATTTTGCTTTCGCCGTCGGCTTCCGCGAGCGCCAGCAATCGGCCCGACAGCACGAAATAGACGTCGTCACTGTGCTCGCCCTGGTGGAACAGGATGCCGCCCGACGGCAGCTCGATGAATTCGGCTGCAGCCTTGATGCTTGCGATCAGCTCGGCGTCGTCCGAGGCGAAGTGGCCCTTTAAAATGGTCTGCAGCAGGTCGTGTCTGTGTTGATCGTCCCCGTTCGGTTTCGACATGGACGTGCATTCCATCGGTGGAACATAAAGGTCTGCCAAATCGCTTTACAGTTCGCAATCTCCTTTCAATCGAGACCGGCAGCTGAAGCATCCTATGCGGCCTGGCGGACGGGCCGTGATTGATCGAGATGATTGCGGCGGTGCAAACTCACTTCTGCTGCAACGCGGTCGCGCCCTCCCGATGGGTCGCCTGGCAGCGCGCTTTCACCTCCCCATTCCGCGAATCCACGCGCAGGGACGGCGAGATGCGCCGCGCTAAAACGGCCGATTTCCAGTTATGGCCCCAAGCCGAACAGCGCTTGAGCCGTTGTGATGTCGGCTGTCGGGCGGTAAACCGGCCGCCGGGGGTGTGCGCGCCCCGACCGCCGCTTGTGAGACCCTTACCTGACCCCGCCGCCGCTTGAACCTCAGTGTCCGCATCGCAGACGTAACAACGAGCGGGATTTTAGAAGCCGTCCAACTAGTCTGGAATTGGTGCAACAAGTGACCGGCTCACACATCGGGGAGCCCGCGCAGTTTGAACTAACCTCATTTCGGATATTGCAGCGCTAATCTCTTGTTTGCTTAGAGAAACTGCGATGACGAAGATGCCTTTGATGGCCGCCAACGCGGCGACGACACTGATCGTGTTGCTGGCCTCGCATTTCGCAGCGCACGCTCACGATCATAACCGCCCCGAACTCAATCACTGGTTCGAGAGCCTCAAAAGTGGCAAGGGGCCATGCTGCTCACACACGGACGGAATAGCAGTCGCCAACCGCGATTGGGACAGCAAGGACAGTGGATACCGCGTCCGTTTGTACGGACAATGGTGGGGTGCCGCCGGAAGCGGTGATCACCGACCCCAACCTCACGAGACAGACCACTGCGTGGCCCGTGCATGAATATCTCGACGGCAGCGATGCATTGGGATCGCGTCATCACCAGAGCCGGAGGCAGTATTGAAGTACCAGTTCGCCGAGTTCGAGATCGACCTCAGCCAGCAGGAGCTGCGCAGGCGTGGCGAGTTCATTCATATCGAACCTCAGGTCTTCGACCTTATTGTTCATCTGGTGCGTAACCATGATCGGATCGTAAGTAAGGATGAGTTGATTGAAACCATTTGGCACGGTCGAATCATTTCCGAAGCAGCGCTCAGCAGCCGAGTTAACGCAGCCAGGCGGGTGCTTGGTGATAACGGCAACGACCAGTCGCTCATTCGTACACAACACAAACGTGGCTTCCGATTCGTCGGACACGTTCAAACAGTCTCAGCGTCGGAAGCGAACGCTCAGCGTGCTAGCGAGCGAAGTATTGGTTCGGAAAGCAAATCCACCACTGTTTCCGTCGCGACCGAGGTGTCCAACCTCGACAACATCGTCTCGGAAACAGTCAGGGCCGAGGCTGTTGCGCGCTTGTCGATCGCCGTAATGCCGTTCGGGAACATGTCTGATGACCCCGATAACGATTACTTTAGCTACGGTCTAACGGAAGATATCATTCGTCTTCTCGCTCGGAACAGGTGGCTGTCGGTCATTTCGCGGCACTCAACCATCGGCTTCCAAGGGCGGATGGTCGACGCACGGGAGATAGGCGAACAGCTGAGCGTAAGGTATGTGCTCCTCGGCAGCGTACGAAAAAATCGCGACACGGTGAGGATAACGGCGGAGTTAGTCCGGGCAGCGGACGGGCAGCAACTGTGGTCGGACAAGTATGATCTGCAGCTTGAATACATTTTTGATATTCAAGACGAGATGGCGAGGCAGATTGCTGCAACGATCGAACCCGAGTTGTCCAAGGTCGAGCAGCAACTCGCTGCCCGCAAGCCTCCCGAAAGCCTCGACGCATGGGACTGCTACCAGCGCGGTCTATGGAATTTGTGGCGCTTTACTACTCCGGGATTTGATTCTGCTGAAACGTATTTCAAGCGTGCCATCGCGGAAGATCCATACTTTGCTCGGGGGCATGGCGCTCTCAGCTACGTAAATGTACAACGTGCGTTTCTAGACGAACCGAGAGACCGCTTAGCGCGACTTGAAACCGCTTTGCGGCAGGCGCAAACGGCAGTAGCCCTCGACGACCTTGATTGCTTTTGCCAATGTGTCCTAGGTCGGGTCCTGTGCCTAACTCGTCACAACGACGAAGCACTGGCGGCTCTCGATCTTTCCTTGGAGCTAAACCCGAGTTTTGCCCAGGCCTATTTTGCACAAGGCTTTAATTTGCTGTGGCATGGCCGAGAGACCGATGCTGAGACCTTGCTCGACCGCGCGACCGTGCTCAGTCCACGGGACAGCCATCTTTGGAGTTTCCATCACGTTCGCGCTTGGACTCACTTCTCTCTAGGCGAGTACGATATAGCAGTCGAGTTCGCACGACGGGCAACTCGACTGAGCAATGCGACATATCAAGCGTTCGCCCCACTGGCCGCTTCACTAGGCATTCTCGGTGATAAGACACAAGCGGAAGCTGTTGCTGCTGACCTGCTTCGGCGTAAGCCCGGCTACACTACTGAAACTGCTCGTCAGGAACTTTTTTATTGCAACGATCCGGACCTTCTCGATCGTTTCATTCGCGGTCTAAGTAATGCAGGTATTTCGCAGCCTCGAGCTTAGGACGTACACCCGCGTAGCCACGTCGCGTTTTGACCCATCCCGCCTGACGGCGAGGTCCCAGGAAGGCGGCCCCTTTTAAAGGAGCCGCGGAGTTTCGAAGTCGGACTATCGATCGAAATCGCGAGCAGCGCAGCAGCTTGGAAGCGATCTGTTCTTTCCCCGTATCTTCACGCGATTGAGAGCGCTGCGTGATCGCCCCGCTGCCCTTTGCCTCAGCAAAAAATCCACGGCATCTAAAGAAATTCCGGATGCCGGCTTCAAGCATGCGCGGGCCAGGGCGCGTAAATCGATCTGACATTTGGCGAGCGCAAAGCCCGCAAGAGCCGAGTGAGAGGAAGATTTACGAATCTTACCTCGGGTTTGTCACCAGAGGAGAACAAGATGACGACGACGAGTGCAAGCGCGACAATCAATAATGGCGTCAACGTCGAGGCGTTGTTAGGTGCCCGTATGGCACTTGAGCAAGCGCCTGAGGCGGCTCAGTTCAAGTGGCGAGCGAGCTGCGAATGGGTGAATGGTACGCACAGCCGCTCCGCTATTGGCAGTTTCTTTGGGCTCGGAGCCGAGCAGTCCCGCAACAAGACGTTCACCGTCGAGGCAGATCACCCGCAGGTCTTTGCCGCCGAAGACAGTGCTCCGACTCCTGTCGAGCTTGTCCTTTCCGGACTCGCGAGCTGTCTCACGGCGGGTGTTGCTGCGATTGCCCAGCGCCGCGGCATACAGCTCCATTCGGTCAGGGCGTCACTCGAGGCCGACATGGATATTCAGGGAATCCTGGGCATCGACGACGAGGTGCGCAATGGCTTCGGCGCCATTCGCGTCCACTTCGATATTCGCGCCGATGCGAGCGAAGACGATATCAGGGCGTTGGTAGCTCAATCGCAGAAGCGGTCGGCCGTATTCGACATCGTGACCAATCCGACGAACGTCTTCGTGACCGTCAACTGAGGACGACGGTTGGAGAAAAAGGAGCGAGCGCTTTGGGATTCGCGACCGCCATCATTATAGGCGCCGGCCAATCCGGATTGGCCATGAGCTGGCATCTGAGCACGCGTTCGATCGACCACATGGTCCTTGAGCGCGGCGAGGTAGCCAACTCATGGCTGACGGAGCGGTGGAACTCGCTGCGCCTTCTGACGCCCAACTGGCAAACTCGACTGCCAGGATACGCCTACCGCGGTGATGATCCCGACGGATTCATGACGATGTCGGAGGTCGTCAGTTTCCTGCAGGGATACGCCAGGCTTTCGTGTGCTCCAATTGTGCCGGGAGCCCGCGTCACCCGGGTAAGGCAGCAGGAGGTAGGCTACGCGGTCGAAACCAACCTTGGTCCATGGCGCTGCCGCAAGCTCGTGATCGCAACCGGCGCCTGCAACCTTGCCTCGATCCCGTCGCTCGCTGCGGGTTTGCCTGCCGCCGTGACCAGCCTCACCCCGCTGCAATACATCAATCCCGCTCTCCTGCCTAATGGCGGCGTGATGATCGTCGGTGCCTCAGCAAGCGGCATTCAGCTCGCCCGGGAGATCCGAGCGGCCGGCCGCAGAGTCGTACTTTGCGTCGGAGAGCACGTCCGGCTGCCGCGGACCTACCGCGGACGGGATATCCAGTGGTGGATGGACGCTATCGGTGCCATGGATGTTCGGTACGACACCATGGTCGAGGATATCGAAAGGGCACGGCGACTGCCGTCGCTACAGCTTATCGGAACGCCTGAGCGCGTCACGGTCGATCTCAATAGCCTGCGCAAGGCGGGCGTCGAGCTCGTGGGTCGCCTTGTCGGACTTTGTGACGGCAAGGCGCAGTTTTCGGGATCGCTCGCCAATCATTGCGCGCTGGCCGATCTGAAAATGAACCGTCTTCTCGCCAGCATCGATGATTGGGTGAACACGAGCGGACTGGCGCAGCAGTTTGCCCCGCCTCATGGCTTTGAGCCGACGGATGTCGGGTCGGAAACCAGGCTCTGCCTGGACCTGATCCGTGCCGGCATCGGTACGGTGATCTGGGCGACGGGCTATCGCCCCGACTACTCCTGGCTGGACGTCCCCGTACTCGACCGCAAGGGACGCATCCGTCACGACGGCGGGATAGTTTCTGCGCCGGGAATGTACGTCATGGGCCTGCCATTCATGCGCCGGCGCAAATCGTCTTTCATCGACGGAGCGGGCGCCGATGCTGCGGATCTCGCCGCCCATCTGAGCCAGAACCTCAATCGCGCTGCTGCCTGAGAGCAATTGTCATGAACGGTCTCCACGGTCTCGACTCACATTATGACGCGGTAGTTATCGGCGCACGCTGCGCGGGCGCGGCCACTGGCCTCCTGCTGGCCCGGTCGGGTGCAAAGGTCCTGATGGTCGATCGGCAGCCCTATGGCGCCGATACGATGTCGACGCACGCCCTGATGCGGTCCGCGGTTATGCAGCTCGAGCGATGGGGATTGATTCCGAAGTTTGCAGCGGCGGGAACACCTGCGATTCGATCGACCACGTTTCACTATGGCGACGAGATCGTTCGAGTGGATATCAAGCCGGATCACGGCGTCGATTTCCTGTTGGCGCCGCGACGCACCGTGCTCGATCCGTTGCTCGCCGATGCAGCCCGCGAAGCCGGCGCGGCGGTTCGCCATGGGACCGCTCTTTCCGAGTTGCAATTTGCATCGAACGGCCGGGTCATCGGCGCCTCGCTGAGAGATGGCAGCGGTGCGTGCATGACCGTCCGCTCGGATATCGTCATTGGTGCGGACGGCCGCCAGTCGACCGTTGCGCAGCTCGTCAATTCAAAAACACTGGTCGAAGGCTTCAATGCCTGTGGCATCGTTTTTGGCTACTTTGCAGACCTGAACAGCGATGGCCTGCATTGGCATTTCGCAAGGAATGCCGCGGCAGGGGTGATTCCAACGAACGCTGCTCACTGCGTCTTCGCGGCGGTTCCGGCTTCTCAATTTGTCGCGATATTTCGCGGCGATGTGATGCGCGGCTTCCTCCAGGTGCTGGCAGCGAGCTTTCCCGAGCTGCGCGCCAACGTTGGCAGAGCCACGCTGGTCGGCCGCCTGCGGAGCTTTGCGGGCGCAACGAGCTACCTTCGACAATGTCATGGTGCAGGGTGGGCTCTGGTCGGCGATGCCGGCTATTTCAAGGACCCCCTGACCGCGCACGGAATCACGGACGCCCTTCGCGATGCGCAATTGCTGTCGCGAGGGATCATCGACGGCGCCATCCGCGGCCTTGAGAGCTACCAGCGCGAGCGCGACGAACTGTCCTTGCCGCTTGTTCGCGCCACCGATGCGATTGCCTCGTTCTCGTGGGACCTCGACGAAGTCAAGCAGCTTCATGCCGATCTGAGCGCGGCAATGAAAGCGGAAGCCAATCACATCGCGAACTTGTCTCAACAACCGTCCCTCGCAGCATAGGAGCACGAGAAATGTCGACCGACTCACCCTGGACCCGAACGCTGGCCGGCCGACCCGCGCCAGGTCGCCGTGCTGAAAGGAGCCGCACGACCACGATGCGCGATGTCGAAATGTTCACCGAGATGACGGGCGACAAGAACCCTGTCCATTACGACGTGGAACTGGCGACTGCGTCACCCTTTGGCGGGCTTATCGTACAGGGCGGGGTCACGACCGGTCTCATGAACGCCGTCGTTGCCGAAGATCTCCCGGGACCGGGCACGGTATTTCTCGAAACAAACTGGCGTTTCGTCAAGGCCGTACGGGTCGGAGAGACGATTACCGCAAGCGTCAAAGTCGAGCACGTCCGGGACGACAAGCCGATCTGCAAGTTGGAGACCGTCGTCCGCAACGCAAGCGGAGAAGATTGCGTGGTCGGAACCGCGATAACCTACACGATGCCGTTGTCGCGGCGCGAGGCTCGCCAGGCGACGCGTGCCGTACCCAGGTGACGGGTCGGTCGTGCAGACTCAATACAACAATTGCAATGACACCGGCGCAGATCGGTCCTGCGGTCTCGCTTAGGTGAATGACGAATGCAGCGGCCTCGCATCACAACCTGGACAATCGCCTTGACCGGTTTGGCGATGGCTGCGTTTGCGGCAAATTCCGTGCTTTGCAGGTTAGCCCTATCTCAGGCCGCGATCGATCCTGCCACCTTCACCCTTGTCCGGCTCGCGTCAGGCGCGTGCGTACTGTGCATCATCCTCTCGCTTCGCCGGAAGGCTGAACAGCCAGCGGGATCGTGGCCAGCATCTGTTGCGCTATTCGCTTATGCGGCCGCGTTCTCCTTTGCATATGTCTCCCTACCAGCCGGTACGGGATCGCTCCTTTTGTTTGGCGCGGTTCAGACTACAATGGTCGGCTATGGGCTCGTTCGCGGTGAACGTCTATCCGCCTTGCAGTCGTTCGGATTGACAATTGCCGTCGCCGGACTGGCGGCGCTCGTAGCTCCCGGTGCATCGGCACCGTCCGTAATGGGCGCCTGCCTCATGCTGACTGCCGGCGTTGCGTGGGGCGCTTACTCCTTGCTCGGCCGTGGCGTTGCGGATCCCATTAGCGTGACGGGTGGCAACTTCCTGCGTTCCGTTCCAATCGCAATCTGTCTTTTCTTGTGCGCCCTTTCGTTTGGCACGCACATCACCGCCATCGGGCTCGCCTGTGCAATCCTATCCGGCGCTGTTGCGTCCGGGCTTGGCTATACGGTCTGGTACGCGGTGCTCCCAGGGCTCACGCCAGCGCAAGGCGCCTCGGTGCAGCTGAGCGTTCCAGTCATTGCGGCATTGGCAGGCGCCTTGGTGCTAGGAGAAGCAATCTCCCTTCGCCTTTCCATATCTTCGCTTGCGATACTCGGCGGAATTGCACTGGTCTTCGGCAGTCAAGAACGCGCGCCATCCCGTAGCAGATAAAATACGCCCAAGTCTGCTCTATCTCCGAACTAAAGGCGCTTGGAACCGATATCCCGCCCACGCCGCTCGCCCAGCTGACCAAAAATGAGACTTCCGCGTTCGGCCCGCAGCCGACATAACACCTCGATCCCAGACGTTTGCCTCAGGGGCAGACCGCACATGGAGCAGGGAACGCCAGGACTTCCACTCCTTGCCCGAAGCGGACATTCTGGATGTTGCTGCTCAGGAAGAGGCCGATCGCCATTGGCTCGGGGAGCGGCCGACAAACTTTTTGAATGCTCGGCTGAATGCGGCCTCGGATTCGTAGCCGATTTCATGAGCGATGGCGGCAATTTTGACGCCGGGATCGGCTAGGCGCTTGGCGGCAATCTGCATGCGCCATTGGGTCAAATACTGAATCGGCGGATAGCCCACCAAATTGGAAAATCGATCTGCCAGCGTTGAGCGCGAGGCGGCGACTTGCGCTGCAAGCTCCTCCAGAGTCCAGGGATGCGCAGGGCGCGCGTGCAATAGCGTCAGCGCGCGACCGACTAGAGGATCGCGTAATCCCGCAAGCCAGCCGGTACTGTTGTTCGCTAGTTGATCCATATGCAGCCGGATCACCTCGACGAACATCAGTTCCGACAACCGGTTGAGCACGCTTTGGCTTCCGGCGCGTTTGTTGCCCGTTTCGGCGGAGGCGAAACGGATGAATTGGTCGAGTAGGCTATGTGACGTTTGTGAGGCGTCACGCCGTAGCCGCATGAATCGCGGCAGTGAATCAAGTAGCGGATTGAACGGGCGCACATCGCAACTGAAGAACCCGCAAATCACATGGGTGTCGCTCGCACCCTCGCCACCGGTTCGAAGCGCGAAGGGCAACGCGTTGCTATCCTCGGGCCTGCGGTGCATGTCCAGGTTAGGTTTAGCGCGCATGCCGGGTGCGCTTGATATCGCATGCGGGTCGCCATGCGGAATGACAGCTATGTCCCCTTGCTCCAGTTTGACCGGCTCGAATCCGGCGTCGCCGACGAGCGATATCCAGCACGAACCCTGGGTAACGACATGATACTCGATTGCGTGCTGGGCGCCGGGCGTCACGTCGTTAGCGATCTGCGCTCCAGGCGGCGCTTCCGCAACCCATGGCGATTTTGCGGTCACATCGAAAAAGACTGACCCTGATAAGCGGACGGCGGAGAGGACATCGGACAATGCGTCCGCGCTCATGGACATGACCTCCGACATTTGCCCGCCCGCGATTAGGCCTTTGGCGCTAACGCAGCGATCAGGCAGGGATGATAGCAACTCTGGATGCACGAGCAAGAAGTCCGGCAGCGCAATCATTCAGCTGTCGCTTCGAATGACTTAAGTATCACCGCGAAAGCCGCACGCACCGTGCGCCTAGATCGCCCGTAGGCGATGTGATGCAACTTGGAAAGTTCGAGGAGATACACATGACTACAGTGATTGAATGTCATTCGCCTGTGGCGGAACAGTCCGCGGCGGACTCAACGGCACCCACGAGCACAACCGTGAACGGCATTGATACAGGGAAATTGTCCGCCACCATCGAAGCCATCAAAGCCGATGCTTCTCTTGCGAGCTTCCAGTTCAGGCTTTCCAACCAGTGGATTGGCGGCGGCGAAAACCATTCGCGCATCGACGACTTCTACGGCGTCGGCCAGGAGATGCGGCACAAACAGCCGTTTTCCCTCGTCAGCGACGAGCCGGAAGTGCTGTTGTCTCAGGACCGCGGGCCGAATGCGGGCGAGTACGTGTTGCACGCGCTCGCCAGTTGCTTGACTGGTGCTCTGGTTTTTCACGCGGCGGCGCGCGGCATTGTGGTGAAGGACATCGCCACACGGCTGGAAGGTGACATCGACTTGCAGGGCTTTCTCGGACTTTCCAAGGATGTCCGCCGCGGCTTTAAAAACATCCGCGTCCTCTTCGACATCGACGCCGATTGCGACGACTCCAGAAAGCAGGAGTTGATCGAGATGGCGCAGGCCTATTCGCCCGTCTTCGACATGTTGTCGAACGGCTTGCCGGTGAGTTGCGGGCTCGACGAGCGCGTAAAAAAAACTGAGACCGCGTGAATTTACGCCGGGGTTCGCGATGCGAACTCCGGCACTCTGTTTCCTCGTAGAGGTCCATCACCGGGTCGATCGCGAACCGACAACGGACATCGGACTCGTGCCTAGAAGTCCGGGCCCGGCGATCGGTTCAAACACAAAATACTTGTTGCGGAGCAACTAATGCCGGCCAGTGAGAAGCAGATAACACCCGAACAGATCAAGCTCGTGCAGGAGAGCTTCGCTAAGATCGCGACTATCGTCGATCAGGCTGGGATCATGTTCTACAATCGGCTATTCGAACTCGCCCCCCAGCTAAAGACGATGTTTCCGGCAGAGATGACTGAGCAGCGCCGGAAGCTAGTGGCGACGCTGGCCCTGGCGGTGAATGGGTTAGCCGACCTTCAATCGGTGCTGCCGGCGGCAGCCGCGCTAGCCAAACGCCATATCGCATACGGCGTCAAGCCTGAGCATTACCCCATTGTTGGCTCTGCGCTGCTGTGGACTTTGGAGAAGGGGCTGGGCGACGCCTGGACGGCTGAAACTGCCGAGGCCTGGGCCGCGGCCTATGCTGCGCTCTCCGCCCTCATGATCGAGGAGGCGTATGGCCGCCCAAAGAATGCCGAACGTGCCTGATGACCGCTTGTGGCCCATCGGCGAAATCCGGCGCACGTGGAACGTCCGCTTTGCGCCAGAAGCGGCCCTCTCCCGCACGTCGCAGCTTGCCCCCAAGCCGACACCCCACAAAAGAAGATCATTCTTGCCACGAGTTTCGTAGCCAACGCTGACTGCTGGGGCGCTCGTGATTTCTGTCACAGATAGAAAAATCACCCTCCGATATCAACACGAGCAGTCGAGGAACTGGCGTGCTTTGAGCCAGATGTTGTCCACGTGAGAGGAAGGAAGATCACGTCATGCCAGCATTGATTATCGGAGTGTTTCTCGTTGCTGCGTTCGCGATCAGTAGGCTCGTTTAGTAAATTGAAGTTTGCTCCCCGAAGTCTTTCAAAGCACGCTGCGCATGGTGAGACGCATCACAGATTGAATAGCAAGGCCGCGCCTATTCTTCGCCATAAAGGGAATGGTCCCTCTTGATAGTAGCAGGAGCATTCAATATGGGCGAGATTATTCGATTTGTCTCAAAGTCTGAGCGCGAGCAAGCCCGCTTAGTTCGAGAAGCCCGCGCGATATATGACAGCATCTTCCCGGCGGCTGATCCGGTTAGGGAGCAGCATGACAAGGCATCGATAAGTCATACAGTCAGCGGCACCAAAGCCCATCGCAGCGACGGGGGTCCCCTGTCGTGATCAAGGTCATCGCCGCGCTCTGCAGTCTCTCTTCTCCGACAGATTGCCACGAACAGATCGTCACCACCTCGGACTTCGCCGACATCTCGATGCAGTCCTGCCTGATGGGCGCGCCGCAGCTCGCCGAGTGGATGAACCAGCATCCGGCAGAGCGCCTGGCGGCATGGCGCTGTGTGATTGGTAACCAGGATCGCAGGGGAGCTTAGGGTGGGAAGCAGCCTCCCCAAACGCTTTGAACCGGTTAACCAGGACCGCTGCGGTTACTGACTGAGACCGTTCAATGGCCTGCCCATCGAGTAAGTTATTGTTTGCGGAGCATGAGTCCGGAAGTGGCCCGTCGCAGACGTGCGCATCCCGCAGAAGGTCCGCTTCGCGCCAAAAGCTGCCGTTCTCCAAAATGCACTCCCACAAGGCTTTGGTCATATGGCCCACGAGCGCGCGCTCCAGAACTGAACGTTGATTGGCTTTCAATCTTTTGAACGCGTAAAGGGTACAAAGCGCACAAGGCCGATGGCACGCTTGGTCGTCTCGCCAGGGCCAGTCTTTTCGACCACGGTGAGGGTCTGAGTGGTGTAAGCCGGGCCCACCGGCATCACCAGTCGGCCTCCCACTTTGAGCTGCTCAATCAGTGGCGGCGGCACCTCGCCGAGCGCGGCGGTCACGACGACTGCGTCAAAAGGACCGCATTCCGGCCAGCCAGCATAGCCGTCGCCGAGCCGGACGCTCACATTGTCGTACGAGAGATCCTTGAGGGTCTTGGCGGCTGTCTCGGCCAATTGCGGGATAATCTCGATGGTGCAGACCTTTCGTGCCAGGTGCGCAAGGATGGCGGCCTGATAGCCCGAACCCGTACCGACTTCGAGCACAACACCATCGGACGCAACGTCAGCCAGCTCAGTCATCAAGGCCACGATGAACGGCTGCGATATGGTCTGGCCGAGGCCTATCGGAAGCGGCCCGTCTGCGTACGCGATGGAGCAGTGTCGCTCGGGGACGAACAGATGGCGCTGCGTTTGCCCCATCGCCCCAAGGACTCTCTCCGACAGCCCCTGCTGCCCCAGGACATTGACATAGGACCGAGCATAAACGCGAATGGTTTCGACCATGGCGGCGCGTTCGCGGTCACACTGTGTCTCTTGCGCGATGGCTCCCCGCGCGGCAGCAAGCACATAAACCAGGAACAGCAGCAATCTCTTCATGAGCCGTGCGGTCTCCCCAATCGGTCCGCGATTAGCATCGACCGCTTGAGCGCAACACGTGTATTCGACCGATCAAAGCTTGGGACCAGGCGAACTTACGCCCCTCGGGAATTTAGGATCCCCGGCTGTCGTCGATGCATTGGCAAACGCGGCGCGCTAGCGCGGGGGCGCTACCGTGACCCCAGGCGGCGGCACGTCGTCGTCGGGCACAAAGAAGTCAAACACAGCGCCTTGCCTTTGAGGAATGACATCAGAGGCCTCCAGGCCGCCCATGAGCGGCTGCCGTCAGCGGCAGGTATACTCCGGTATGGCAAGTGTCGATAGACATCTCAATGCTCGCGTACCTCACCTGGGTCCGCCCTTAGCTGAACTCGCGCGTTCGTCAGACGTCCGCTTTGCACCAGCAGCCGCCCCCGCCAAGTCGCAGTTTGACCCGGAACGGACGTGCTGCCACTGCCGTCTCCCTCGTCAAGTATGTCTTCGGGCGGCGCTTCGTCTAGCCGGGGTTGGATCATTGCCGCGCGCCCTAAGCGGACGCCACGCTCGGCGAAAATACGATCGGCGAACTGCTGCACGTATCCGCTTGAGCCCTGCTGATGGGTCATCT
>NZ_AXAS01000077.1 GCF_000472925.1 Bradyrhizobium sp. Ec3.3 | reverse complement strand
GCGACGACGCTGACCGAAGCCGGCTACGTCGGTGAGGACGTCGAGAACATCATCCTGAAGCTGCTCCAGGCCGCCGACTACAATGTCGAGCGCGCGCAGCGCGGCATCGTCTACATCGACGAGATCGACAAGATCAGCCGCAAGTCCGACAANCCCTCGATCACCCGCGACGTGTCGGGCGAGGGCGTGCAGCAGGCNCTGCTGAAGATCATGGAAGGCACGGTGGCTTCGGTCCCGCCGCAGGGCGGCCGCAAGCATCCGCAGCAGGAGTTNCTGCAGGTGGACACCACCAACATCCTGTTCATCTGCGGCGGCGCCTTCTCGGGCCTCGAGAAGATCATCTCGGCGCGCGGCCGGTCGACCTCGATCGGCTTCGGTGCCTCGGTGATGGCACCGGAAGACCGCCGCACCGGCGAGATCTTCCGCCACGTCGAGCCCGAGGATCTCCTGAAGTACGGCCTCATCCCCGAGTTCGTCGGCCGTCTGCCGGTCGTTGCGACGCTCGAGGACCTCGACGAGACCTCGCTAAAGAAGATCCTGACCGATCCGAAGAATGCACTGGTCAAACAGTACCAGCGCCTGTTCGAGATGGAGAACATCGAGCTGACCTTCGCCGACGAGGCGCTTGGCGCGGTTGCCCGCAAGGCGATCGAGCGCAAGACCGGCGCGCGCGGACTGCGCTCGATCCTCGAGGCAATCCTGCTCGAGACCATGTTCGATTTGCCGGGCCTGGAAGGTGTGGAAGAGGTCGTGATCTCCCGCGAGGTCGTGGAAGGCACGGCGCGCCCGCTCTACATCTACGCCGATCGCTCCGATCGCGCGGTTGAGAATGCCAGCGCCTGAACGGCGCTGGTCTGAGCCTTCGAACCTCTCGAATTGACGGCTGCGGAACATGTATCCGCAGCCGGTGTTGCGTCGCTCGTCCCGCGTGCGTAGGCGCCGAATGGCGCGCATTTTTCAATGGCTTGACACCCCCCGGGTCGATAGCCACCTTAGTGTCAACGGCGAGCAGGAATTCTCTTCAAGATTCGCCTCACTTCGATCTGGCAAGGCCGGTCCAAGCTTAAGGGCCTACTGGTTTTGCGGATCACCTCGGCACCTTGTGGCGGTTGCGCTAGCTACAGCGGGCTGCGTGCAAGGGGGCAAAGCAAAAGGAAAAGGCCATGACCAGTCCCAAACCCCGGCCAACCATCGTTCACGGCGAGGCGCACGCTTATCCCGTGCTTCCGCTGCGCGATATCGTCGTCTTCCCGCACATGATCGTGCCGCTCTTCGTTGGTCGCGAGAAATCGATCCGCGCGCTCGAAGAGGTGATGAAGAACGACGCGCTGATCATGCTCGCGACGCAGAAGAACGCGTCCGACGATGATCCGGCGCCCGATGCGATTTACGAGACCGGTACGCTCGCCAGCGTGTTGCAGCTCCTGAAGCTTCCCGACGGCACCGTGAAGGTGCTGGTCGAAGGGCTCGAGCGCGCGCGCGTGGAGAAGTATACCGATCGCGCCGACTATTATGAAGCAACCGCCGTTGCGCTCGCCGACACCGATGCGAAATCGGTCGAGGCCGAAGCGCTGGCGCGCTCGGTCGTGTCCGACTTCGAGAGCTATGTGAAGCTCAACAAGAAGATCTCGGCCGAGGTCGTCGGCGTCGTGCAGGCGATCACCGATTTCGCCAAGCTCGCCGACACCGTTGCCTCGCATCTCGCGGTCAAGATCGCGGATCGCCAAGGAATCCTGGAGACGCTGTCCGTTACCTCGCGCCTGGAGAAGGTGCTGGGGCTGATGGAGAGCGAGATCTCGGTGCTGCAGGTCGAGAAGCGCATCCGCTCGCGCGTCAAGCGCCAAATGGAGAAGACCCAGCGCGAGTACTATCTCAACGAGCAGATGAAGGCGATTCAGAAGGAGCTCGGCGACGACGATGGTCGCGATGAGCTCGCTGATCTCGAAGAGAAGATCTCCAAGACCAAGCTGTCGAAGGAAGCGCGCGAGAAGGCGCAGCACGAGCTGAAGAAGCTGCGCCAGATGTCGCCGATGTCCGCGGAAGCGACGGTGGTGCGAAACTATCTGGATTGGCTGCTGTCGATCCCGTGGAACAAGAAGTCCAAGGTCAAGAAGGACCTGGAGGCCGCGCAAGCCGTTCTGGATGCCGATCACTACGGGCTCGAGAAGGTCAAGGACCGCATCGTCGAGTATCTTGCGGTGCAGTCGCGCGCCAATAAGCTCACGGGTCCGATCCTGTGCCTGGTCGGGCCTCCCGGCGTCGGCAAGACCTCGCTCGGCAAGTCGATCGCCAAGGCGACGGGGCGCGAATTCGTGCGCGTCTCGCTCGGCGGCGTGCGCGACGAGGCCGAGATCCGCGGTCATCGCCGCACCTATATCGGCTCGATGCCCGGCAAGATCATCCAGTCGATGCGCAAGGCGAAGTCGTCCAACCCGCTGTTTCTCTTGGACGAGATCGACAAGATGGGCGCCGATTTCCGCGGCGATCCGTCCTCGGCGCTGCTCGAGGTCCTGGACCCCGAGCAGAACGCGACCTTCAACGACCACTATCTCGAGGTCGACTACGATCTCTCCAACGTGATGTTCATCACGACCGCGAATACGCTCAATATTCCGGGGCCGCTGATGGACCGCATGGAGATCATCCGGATCGCGGGCTACACCGAGAACGAGAAGGTCGAGATTGCGCGCAAGCACCTGATCCCGAACGCGATCGCCAAGCATGGCCTCGATTCCAAGGAATGGTCGATCGACGACGACGCCTTGTTGCTGATGATCCGCCGCTATACCCGCGAAGCGGGCGTGCGTAATCTTGAGCGTGAGCTGTCGACACTCGCCCGCAAGGCGGTGAAGGAGCTGATGATCTCCAAGAAGAAGTCGGTCAAGGTCACCGAGAAGACTCTGGAAGAGTTCCTCGGCGTGCCGAAGTATCGCTTCGGCGAGATCGAGAGCGAGCCGCAGGTCGGCATCGTCACCGGCCTTGCCTGGACGGACGTCGGCGGCGAGCTCTTGACGATCGAAGGCGTCATGATGCCCGGCAAGGGCAAGATGACGGTCACGGGCAATCTGCGCGACGTGATGAAGGAGTCGATCTCGGCGGCGGCGTCCTATGTCCGCTCGCGGGCGATCAACTACGGCATCGAGCCGCCGCAGTTCGACCGGCGCGACATCCACGTGCACGTGCCGGAGGGCGCTACGCCCAAGGACGGCCCGTCCGCGGGCGTGGCGATGGCCACCGCGATCATTTCGGTCATGACCGGCATCCCGGTCCGCCACGATGTCGCGATGACCGGCGAGATCACGCTGCGCGGCCGCGTGCTGCCGATCGGCGGTCTGAAGGAGAAGCTCCTGGCTGCCGCCCGCGGCGGCATCAAGACGGTGCTGATCCCCGAGGACAACGCCAAGGATCTCACGGAAATTTCCGATGCGATCAAGGGCGGCATGGATATCGTCCCGGTCTCGAGGCTCGACGACGTCGTCGCCCGCGCGCTGGTGAAGAAGCCGGTGCCGATCGTCTGGGAAGAGGACACCAAGGTGACGGTGAAGCCGGACGGCGACGAAGCCGCCGGCGGCCTGACCGCTCACTGAGACCGCCAAAGATGTTAAAACGGCGCCTTCGGGCGCCGTTTTTGTTTCGGGAGCGCGGCATGCAGATCGACGGACAATGCCATTGCGGACGAGTCAGCTACGCGGCGGAGATCGATCCGGAGGCCGTCTCGGTGTGCCACTGCACCGATTGCCAGACGCTGACCGGGTCTCCCTTTCGGGTGACCGCGATCTGCTCCGGGCAAACCATCCGGCTGACCGGCGGAAAGCCCAGGGTCTATGGCAAGCGCGGCGACAACGGCCGGATGCGCTTCCAGCATTTCTGCGGCGACTGCGGCTCCCCGCTGTTCACCAGCGGCGAGGGCACGGAAGCCGACGATTGGGGCATCCGCTGGGGTAGCATCCGCCAGCGCGAGGCCTTGCGGCCCAGCCGCCAGATCTGGTGCCAATCGGCGGCGGTGTGGATCGACGCCGTGCCGGGGCTGCCGGGACGGCCGAGGGATTGATTGATATGCGTTGACGTTCGGCCCTTGCCCCTCCGGGGGGCCTGGGGCTAAAGAGGCGGCGAGGGGCGGTTAGCTCAGCTGGTTAGAGCATCTCGTTTACACCGAGAGGGTCCGCGGTTCGAATCCGTGACCGCCCACCAGCCTTCGCTCGCGCAGCGAGGCAGGCTGCCACGCCGAAGCCCAGCGGACGAGGAGGGCGGGCTTGTCGAGGCGAGCTACGGTGCCTGATCCGCAGAGGGGTCGCTCGTCTCTGCCGCCGCTCAGTTACACACTTCAATTTCCGGGACAGCCATGCCCCCATGTCCATACCTCGGGCCGCTAGAAAGCCGACAGCCAGACTTTACCGGCCGACAGCCCGCATTGTTACAAATCATTTGACCGGATGCAGACGGCTTCGCAGGTGCAGCTTCGATCTGTTTTCGCTCCGCGTCTCGCTTGTTGGCATCCTCGCGGGTTGCAACCGGCTTCTTGTCCTGAACCTTCTCGCATTCGTTGTCGTCGTTGATGCGATAACCGGCGCGGCACGTGATCTTCACGCAAGCGTCGCCGTCGGCCTTGAAGCCGTGGTCGCAGACCAGAGGGCAGACCCGTCCCTGCTTGGCCTTGATTGCGTCCAGTGCATCCAAGCTCGCAAGCTTTGCGTCGAACTTCGTTCCCGCATATTTGTTGAACAGCGTCAGCGAGCGTTGCGATGACGTATTCCAGTCGCCGTCCGCCGGCAACGCCAGACAGCCGACGCGGCGCAGTTCGGACTGCACCAGCTTCGCAGCCTCTTGCGGAGACAGGCTCGGCTGCGATGAGGTTGGTGCGACAGCCGCGACCTTCTGCGCGGTGTCGGCGATCTGCTGTTTCTCGGCAGCCTGCTTTTCGGCAGCCTGCTTGGCGGCCAGCTCGGCAGCGGCCTTGTCGCTCGCGAGCTTCTCGGCAAGTGCCTTCTCGGCCGCTTGCTTGTCGGCCAGCACCTTCGCCGCGGCGGCCTCGGCCTCCCTCCGGCGTTGCTCGGCTGCGGCCGCCTTGGCCGCCTCGGCCTGCTTGGCTTTCTCGGCGGCAAGCCGGGCGTCCTCGGCAGCCTTGGCGGCGGCCGCCTTCTCCTGCTCGGCCTTGTTGGCGCGCTCAGCGGCGAGCCGCGCCTTTGCCTCCTCAGCCTGGCGCGCCTTCTCGGCGGCAGCCGTGCGCGCCTCTTCGGCGGCGACGTTCTTCAATTGCGCGCGGGCGAGGCCCGCATAGAACCCGTCCGGATAAGCCTGCAAAAATGCTTCCCATGCGTCCCGGTTTCCCGCCTGGAGCGCCAGCTCATAGTCGCGGCGCACGCTGTCCTGGGGATTGGCTTGCGGGCCCGGCGCTGCTGCCGGCCTGGCCGGCACCAGCGGCACGTCGTCACCGCCCAGCGAGCCGTAGACATACGGCTCCTGCTTGTAGCCGGTGTTCTTGAGGACGTCGTCGCGCACGAAGCCGAAGGCCTTGCGTAGGTCGAGACCGGGCGTGGGGAGACGATCAACAAGGGCCGCCGCAAACGGGCTGTTTTTGGAATCACCGTCCGAGGCCGTCGAGCCGGCCTTCGCGGCGAAGGCGATCATGGTGTTCGGGCTGGTCGGCTCGACCTTGGCGAGCCCGCGTCCAATGGCGCGCGCGGCCACCGTGCGCTTCATGGTCTTGGCAAAGGGATTGTCGCGGCAGGCGTCCAATATGACGAGGCGAAGCTGCTTGGCGGGCTCCACCGCGAAGAGCGCTCGATCGAGCGCGACCGTCTCATCGAGCACGTCGCCGTCGGTTTCCAGCATCGCGTCGGTTGGGATCAAGTAGTTGGCCCCGTCCAATTCGATGCCGTGCCCCGCATAATAGATGACGGCGACCTCCGCATCGCGCGTTCTGCCAGCGAACTCGCGCAGCGCCCGGCGCATGTCCGCCGCGCTCACGTCAAGCCTGACATCGACCGCGTCGAACCCGGCCTTCTTGAACATACCGCCGACCAGGGTGGCATCGTTCACCGGATTGGTCAGCTTGGGTACGCTCTTGTAGGCGGAATTGCCGATCACCAGGGCGACGCGCTTTTCCGCGTGCGCCGATCCGCAGCCGAGACAGATTGCAACCAACCAAAATACAAAAATCCGAAACGCGCCCATTGCAGCCCCAAATCGCAATGCGAACAGAGTAGTCGGAGCATGGCATTGGCGCAAAGTCCCAATTGTGATCGACATCACATAAATCGGTGCGCTGGACGGCCAATATCCACATCAGGGTAAAAGGAGGAGTTTGCCAATGTTGGCGCTGCTAGAGCTGGTTTATCGGCGATATTGTCGCCGGGCTCGCTTGCTCGGGGCCTCTCGAATCTGGCGTGTTCACCTCTAGCGTGCGGGTTCATCTACGCCATTTCCTAAAACCCCCGCATGGCGGCAAACGCGCTTTGGCTCATAGCCCAGCGCGCCGGACGCCCAGAAAGGGCCCCCGACCGGTCCAAAATTGCCTTCGTTCGGTCATCTTTTCGATCTCCGCCCGAACCACCGTTCCAGCTCCCGTCATTAGCGTGGAGTATCGCCGTGATGAGTGATCTTCGCATCAAGCTGGAAAGGTACGAGTCCAAAGCCGCTCACTGCATGAAAGCAGCCCAAGAAGCGAGCGACCAGGCCGGAAAGGCTTTTTATGAGGAGCTTGCTCGCTACTATGACGAGCTGGCGGCGGACTTTCGCCGCGTTCTTGCGAAGCGAACAGGAGCCTCGCTGGCAGCCGAATGATCCAGGCTGGCGCGGGTCGGTGGTTCGGTCCTCTCACCGCTTATCACCGTCGGACGGCGTACCGCGCGCGTGACATTCATGAAGCTGCTCGCCGAGGTGATCGAAGAGGCTGCCGCTTGGCGGCCTCTTGTCATTTCGGCACCCGGGCTTTCCGACCAAGTTGCCAGAGATACTCCATCGGCCAAGCGGACATCACCCGCAGGCATAGTAAACCGTTCGTTAACTCGGGGCTGCTATCGTGCGTCTCGTTGTTCGGGCGGTGACCGCCCGACCGGCCGGGAGTAGCCATCATGCCCGTCGAGATGCTGACTTATGCCGAGCTAGGCGAGCGACTCAGGATATCGCCTGAGGCAGCCAGATCGCTGGTGAAGCGACACCGGTTTCCCCGGTCTCGCTCGAATGATGGAAAGACCCTGGTTCACGTCGATCTCACCGAAATCAGCCATTCGCCCATCACACGCACCTCCCAAGCTCCGGCCGGTCACCAGGTGGTCACCGCCCTCAAGGAGCACATTGCCACGTTGCAGGCCGATCTCCTGGAGATGAAGGCTATTGCCGGCAGCCATCGGTCCGACTTCGAGAGAGAGTGCAACCGCACGAACAAGCTGCTGGCCGAATTGCTCAAAGCCAACGTCGAAACTGTGGCAGCGCGCGAGAAGGCCGCGCATCTGGAGGGGAGGCTCTCGACGGTGAAGCAACCTTGGAGGCGACGGCTGGCCGAGGCGTTCACCCACATCCCTCTGGAAGCCATTCGCTGGAATATCGGTCGCACCGCTCGATCCAACTGACTGGGTAGTCGGGTACTCGGCCGCGGGCTTCCCACGTTGCCGCTGGACGCCGCCAGGAACTCCGGCGAGGCTGAGACTTTACTGCATATTGTTCCCGACTTTTTGCCAGTTCGATGCCTGTTTCCGTTTTGGGAGTTTCGGAGAGTTATTGCCCGCCGGCGCCCTGTCCGCCGGAAGAGCGGCTGCGGTTGTTTCCGCTGCTCGCGGCGCTCAAACGAAATCCGCTGGAATGCTGGAGTGCAGAATTCTTTCGCGAGCCGATCGCGAAGGTCAGGCTGCCCTTTACCGACGCCGTCCTCGTGCATGACCCGGCAGCCATCAAGCATGTGCTGGTCGACAATGCCGGCAACTACCGCAAGGACCCGATCCAGCGCCGCATTCTCGCCAGCGGTCTTGCCGATGGGCTGTTGAGCGTCGAGGGCCAGCGTTGGGAGATGCAACGGCGAGCGCTGGCGCCGCTGTTTGCGCGGCGCACGGTCACGTCCTTCACCTCCGCGATGCTGGCGGCGGCCGACCAGCTGGCGGAGAGATGGCGCACCCTGGGGCCGCGGACAACCGTCGACGTCGCGGCAGAGATGACGCTGATCACGCTGAACGTGCTCGCCTTGACCATCTTCTCGGACGGCATTGGTGGCGACTACGACGAATTCCGAGCTGCGATGAGCGCCTACTTTACGGTGATCGGCCGGATTGGCGCCTTCGATCTGCTCGGCCTGCCGCAATCCGTGCCGCGGCCCGGGCGCGGCCGTCTGCGTCGGACGATGGCCTATTTCGAAGGGATCATCGACCAGATCATCGCAACGCGGCAATTGCGGCTTGCCGGCCTCTCTGCGGGCGAGGCGCCTTCCGATCTCCTGACGCTGCTGCTCCGCGCGCTCGATCCTGCGACCGGGCGCGCGATGTCGCTCGCCGAGGTCAGATCGAACATCCTGGCCTTCCTGTCGGCGGGACATGAAACGACGGCCAACACGCTGGCCTGGTCGATGTTCCTCTTGTCACAAGCGCCGCATTGGCGTGCGCGTGTCCGCGAGGAGGCGGGGCGCGAACTGGCCGGGCCGGTCGAGGGGCTTGCGGAACGGCTGGTCGTGACCCGTGCCGTGGTCGAGGAGGCGCTGCGGCTCTACCCGCCCATCGCGGCGCTGAGCCGGATGGCCGAGGGGGCGGATACGCTCGGAGGCCTCAAGATCAAGCCGCGCTCCCTGATCGTGATCGCGCCTTACGTGCTGCATCGGCACCAGCTGTTGTGGCGGCAGCCCGACGCGTTCGATCCGTCGCGCTTCCTGACCGAGGCACGCGCGGCGATCCCGCGCTTTGCTTATCTGCCGTTCGGCAACGGGCCGCGCATCTGCATCGGGGCATCCTTCGCGCTCCAGGAGGCGACGATCGTGCTCGCGGCACTGGTGCATCGCTTCGACATGGAGCTGTTGCCGGACGCCAAAGTTTGGCCGTCGCAGAAAATTACGCTACGTCCTGCACACGGGCTGCCCATGCGTGTGACTGCGCGCAATTGCGAGGCGGAGGGCAGCTTGCCAATGGGAGACATAGAGGCCGTGATGGAATTGCCAAGCGGACACGCAGAGAACGCCGACCAGATCGCCTATTGGAACGGACCGGGCGGGCAGCGCTGGGCGGATCGCCATGCGGTGCAGGAGACGCTGCTCGGGCCGATTGCGGACATCCTGATCGACCGGGCGAAGCCGAAGCTGGGTGAACGCGTGCTGGATATCGGTTGCGGCTCCGGTGCGACCACCGTCGCATTTGCGAAGGCGGTGGCGCCGAATGGCTTTGCGCTCGGGCTCGACGTGTCCGAGCCGATGCTGTCGCAGGCGCAGGCGCTTTCGCCAAAGAACCTGCCGCTCGATTTCGTGCTGGCGGATGCAACAGTCTATCCGTTCGAGCCGGCGAGCTTCGATCTGCTCGCATCGCGCTTCGGCGTGATGTTCTTTGCCGACCCAATTGTCTCGTTCATCAACCTGCGCCGCGCGCTGAAACCTTCGGGGCGGCTCGCCTTCATCTGCTGGCGCGAGCCGCGCGAAAATCCCTGGATGATGACGCCGCTGATGGCGGTCTACAAACACGTGCCCAAGATGCCGCCGGTCGGTCCGGAGGACCCCGGTCCGTTCGCCTTTGCCTCGGAAGAGCGCGTGATGCGCATCCTGAAGGGCGCCGGCTTCGCGGACGTCGCCATGGAGCCGCATAACCTTGCGATGGACATCGCGATCGGTGGCGGGCTGGACGCGGCCGTCGACGGCTCTCTTCAAATCGGCCCCGCCAGCCGCGCGCTGCAAGGCCATCCGCCGGAGACCGTTGAGGCCGCCAAGGGCTCGATCCGCGAAGCGCTGGCGCCATTCGTCGAGGGGCAGTCGGTGGCGCTACCGGGCGCGATCTGGATCGTGACGGCGAAGGCGGCGTAGCAACACGGCTTGTCCGTATTCGTCATTGCGAGCGTAGAGAAGCAATCCAGAATCTTTCCGCGGACACGGTCTGGATTGCTTCGCTGCGCTCGCAATGACGGTGGGGATGCGGGTGTGCCCGTTGCCTCCAGACGACGCGCCGTCACACCACGTTGTCGGGCGCCAGCGCGCAGCCGTTGTCCTGGCCGGTCTCGATCTGGATCGTCGTATGGCCGATCCGGTGCGAGGTTTTCAGGAGCTGCGCGGTCTCCATCAGGAAGGCGTCGCCGGGGTGACCGCCCAGCATGACGAGGTGGCAGGTCAGCGCCGTCTCGGTGGTAGAGATCGGCCAGACGTGCAGGTCGTGAATATCGGAGACGCCGGGCCGCTGCATCAGCAAGGCTTTGATGGCGTCGAGGTCGGTGCCCCGCGGCGCGGCGGCCATCGACATGTCGATCGAGCTGCGCAAGAGGCCGGTCGTGCTCCAGAGGATGACGGCGCAGATCAAAAGGCTCGCCAGCGGATCGAGCCAGAGCCAGCCCGTCCACATGATCAGCGCCGCCGAGATGACCACGCCGAGCGAGACCGCCGCGTCTCCCGCCATGTGCAGGAACGCGCCCTGGATGTTGATGTCGTCCTTGCGGCCACTCGCGAACAGCATCGCGGTCGCGCCGTTGATGAGGATGCCGATGCCGGCGACGATCATCACCGTGACGCCGGCGACCGGCTCAGGCTCGCGCAGGCGCAGGATCGCCTCCCAGCCGATCGCGCCGGTCGCGACCAGGAGGAAGACGGCGTTCGCGAGGGCCGCAAGGATGGTCGAGGCGCGAAAGCCGTAGGTGAAGCGGCCCGTGGGCGCGCGCCTGGCCGCAACCGATGCACCCCAGGCCATGACGAGGCCGAGCACGTCGCTGAGATTATGGCTGGCGTCGGCGAGCAGGGCGGTGGAATTGGCGACGTAGCCGTAGACGCCTTGCGCGATGACGAGCGCGGTGTTCAGCGAGATGCCGATCGCAAACGCCCTGCCAAAACTTGCGGGCGCGTGGACATGCGCACCGTGGCCAAGGCCGTGGCTATGACCGTGGTCGTGCCCGGCATGGTCGTGGTGGTCATGGTGATGATGGCCGGCATGGTGGTCGTGCTTGTCCACGTCTACCGCTCCCCGGAATCGGCGTGCGCCAAATCAGAACCCATTTTAGGCGTTTCGCGGACGCCGTCACGACGGAACAGCACGTAGAGCGCCGGCAGGACCAGGAGCGTCAGCACGGTCGAGGAGATGATGCCGCCGATCACGACGGTCGCGAGCGGCCGCTGCACCTCGGCGCCGGCGCCGGTCGCAAGCGCCATAGGCACGAAGCCAAGCGAGGCGACCAGCGCGGTCATCAGCACCGGGCGCAGACGTGTCAGGGCGCCTTCGCGGACGGCCAAGACGAGAGGCTTGCCCTCGCTCCGCAGCCGCTCGATGAACGCGATGATGACGAGGCCGTTGAGCACGGCGACGCCGGACAGTGCAATGAAGCCGACGCCGGCGCTGATCGACAGCGGGATGCCGCGCATCAGCAGCGCCGCGATACCGCCCGTGAGCGCCAGCGGCACGCCGCTGAAGACCAGCAGCGCATCCGCCGCCGACCCCATGCTCATGAACAGCAGGAGGAACACCAGCAGCAGCGCCACCGGCACGACGATGGTCAGCCGCTTGGTCGCCGAGACAAGCTGCTCGAACTGGCCGCCCCAGCCGATCCAGTAGCCGGGCGGCAGCTTGACCTTCTGCGCAACAGCATCCTGCGCCTCGGTGACGAACGAGCCCAGATCGCGCTCGCGGACGTTGGCCGCGACCACGACGCGGCGCTTGCCGTTCTCACGACTGATCTGGTTGGGACCCGGCGCAATCTCTACGGCGGCCACCGAGGAGAGCGGTACGTAGCGTAGCGGCGCGCCGGTTGTGCCCGCCCATGCCGTCCTGGTCAGTGCCGCACCCTCCGGTCCGGGCGGCAGGGAAATGGGAATGGCCTTGATCGCATCAAGGTTGGCACGCAGGTTTTCCGGCAGGCGAACGACGATATCGAAACGGCGATCGCCCTCGTAGAGCTTGCCGGCAGGCTTCCCGCCGACCGCGATCTCGACGACGCTCTGCACGTCGCCGACGCTGAGGCCATAACGCGACAAGGCTTGACGGTCGAGCTTGACGGTGAGTATCGGCAGGCCCGCGACCTGCTCGGTCTTCAGATCGGCTACGCCATTGATACCGCGCAGGACGGACTGCACCTGCTGCGCAATTCCAAGCAGGATGTCGAGATCGTCGCCGAATATCTTGACGCCGACGTCGCTGCGTACGCCCGCGATGAGCTCGTTGAAGCGCATCTGGATCGGCTGCGTCATGCCGTAGCTCGAGCCCGGCAGCGTGTTGGCGACGCGATCGAGCTCCTCGACGACATCAGCCTTGGACTTGCCGGGGTCCGGCCATTGCTCCCTGGGCTTCAGCATGACGTAGGTATCGGCAGCGTTGGGCGGCATGGGATCGTTGGCGACCTCCGCGGTGCCGAGCTTGGAGAACACGGTGGCGACCTCGGGGACCTCTTTGAGCGCGCGCTCGAGCCGGAGCTGCATCTCCACGCTCTGCGTCAGGCTGGTGCCGGGGATCCGAAGCGTCTCGATCGTCACGTCTCCCTCATCAAGGCTGGGAATGAATTCGCCGCCCATCCGGGTTGCCGCAGCCAGGCTGCCGGCAACGACGAAGAAGCAGGCGAGGGCTACGCCGACACGGTGACGGATGACCCGGTCGAGAAGCGGAACGTAGATCCGCTTCGCCGCTCGCATGAAGATATTTTCTTTCTCCGAGACCTTGCCGCGGACCAGGATCGCGATCGCGGCAGGAACGAAGGTGACCGACAGCAGGGCCGCGCCGGCCAGCGCCATCAGCACCGTGAGCGCCATCGGCGTGAACATCTTGCCCTCGGTGCCGGTCAGCGTCAGGACCGGGAGATAGACCACGGCGATGATGAGCGTGCCGAACAGGCTCGGCTGGATCACCTCGCTGGCGCCCGCCCGGATCGTCTCGGTCCGCTCCGTGAGCGACAGCAGACGACCGCGCGTGTGTTGTTCCTGCGCAAGCAGGCGGAGGCAGTTTTCGACGATGATGACGGCACCGTCGACAATGATGCCGAAATCGATTGCACCCAGACTCATCAGATTGGCGCTGACTTTGGCTCCGACCATGCCGGTGATCGTCAGCAGCATCGAGAGCGGAATGACGCAGGCGGTGATCAGCGCCGCGCGGATGTTGCCGAGAACGAGAAACAGGACGGCAATGACGAGGGCGGCCCCCTCCAGCAGGTTCTTCTGAACGGTCTCGATCGTCGCTTCCACCAGATGCGTACGGTCATAGACCGCCCGCGCGACGACGCCGTCCGGCAGCGACTTGGCGATCTCGCCAAGCCTGGCCGCGATCCGCTGCGCGACCGAGCGGCTGTTCTCGCCGATCAGCAGCATCGCGGTGCCCAGCACGGTCTCCTTGCCGTCCACGGATGCCGCGCCGGTCCGCAGATCCTTGCCTTCCTGAACGTCGGCGACGTCGCGAACGCGAACCGGCACACCGCCGCGGGAGCCGATCACGATGTCGCGGATCTCCTCGATCGTTGCGACCTGGCCGGGCGCGCGGACCAGATATTGCTCGCCGTTGCGCTCGATGTAGCCGGCGCCGACATTGGCGTTGTTGGCGGCGAGGGCGCTCAGCACATCCCGGAAGCCGAAATTGTAGGCCATCATCCGGCCCGGGTTTGGAAGCACGTGGAATTGCCGTTCATAGCCGCCGATCGAGTTGACCTCGACCACCCCAGGAACGGTGCGGAGCTGCGGCTTGATGATCCAGTCCTGCATGGTCCGGAGTTCGGTAGGCGTGTATTCGCGGCCGCTCGCGGATTTCGCGCCCGGCTCGGCACTGACCGTGTACATGTAGATTTCGCCGAGACCGGTCGATATCGGTCCCATCGCGACCTCGGTCCCGGCGGGCAGTTGATCCTTCACCTGCTGGATGCGCTCGCCCACGAGCTGGCGGGCGAAGTAGACGTCGGTGCCTTCCTGGAACACGACCGAGACCTGGCTCAGGCCATAGCGGGAGATCGAGCGCGTATAGTCGAGCCTTGGCAGGCCTCCCATGACGGTTTCGATCGGAAAGGTAATGCGCTGTTCGGCCTCGAGCGGAGACAGGCCTGGGGCGTTCGTATTGATCTGGACCTGGACGTTGGTGATGTCAGGGACCGCATCGATCGGCAGACGCGTGAAATTCCAAACGCCGAAGATCGCGGCCACGAGCGAGAGGAGAACCACCAGCCAGCGCTGTTGAAGCGAGAAGGCGAGGATGCGTTCAATCATGATCGGCGTCTCCCTTGCCCATCTCCGCCTTCACGACAAAGCTGTTTTCGGCAACGTAGCGCTCGCCGGCCGACAGCCCCGCCTTGATCTCGACGTAGCGCGGATCGGACTCGCCGAGCTCGACCGGGCGGGCCTCGATCTTGTCGCCGTCCTCGCGGACGAAGACGATGGTCCGGTTTTCCAGCGTCTGGATGGCGCTGGCTCGAACCGCCACGGCGACGTTGCGCGCGGCGAGGATCAGCCGCGCGCTGACGAAGAGGCCCGGCCGCAGGCGTCCGTCGGCGTTCTCCAGCACGACGCGCGCCAGCGCGGTCTGGGTCTCGCTGACGCCGACCGGGGCCAGATAGGAGATCGCGCCCCTGATCTCGCCGCGGCCGTCGTCGGGATCGATCAGCACCTCGTCGCCGAGGCGCACGCGCTTGATGTCCTGGCGATAGATCGAGAGGTCGACCCAGATCGTGGAGAGATCGGCGACGACGAAGGCCGGCTTCTGCTCGGAGGCGTATTCGCCGAGCGAGATCTGCCGGTCGATGATCGTGCCGCCGATCGGCGCCTTGAGATCATAGGCCGTCAGGCTCTGGTTGCTTTCGATCGATGCCAGGAGGTCATCCCTGGCGACGGTATCGCCGATCCGCTTGCGGATCGATTTGGCGATGCCGGGGAAGCGCGGCGTCACCTGCACCACGGCCTCCTGGTTGGCGCGCAGCACACCGTTGAAGGAGAGGGTGTCGGTCAGCGTCGCGCTTGCGGCTTCCGCGAGCGCGACGCCCGCGGCGGCGAGCTTGACGTCGGAGATCCTGATGCGGTCGGCGCCATGCTCGTCCTGCTCGACATGCTCGTTCGCCGGCTTCTTCTCGTGCGCCTGCTCCGTCGTCTCGACCCTGGCGGGTGCGAGCATGGCATAGCCATAGGCGCCGAGCGCGGCGGTGATGAGAGCCACGAGGATGGTTGAGGATGTCTTCATCTGGCGCTCTCCCGGGCGAGCGTGAAGGGATTGCCGACGAGACCTTCGATGGTCGCGACCGCGGCGTGGAAATTTTGCTGCGCTTCCTGCTCGCGCAGCCGCGCCTGCGTCATGCTTGCCTGCGCATCGAGCACCTCGAGCAGCGTGAAGCGGCCCTGGCCGTAGCCCTGCGAGATCGCCTCGGCGGCCTCCTGGGCCTTCGGGATCGCGGCCTCGCGCAATATCGCGAGCTCGCGCAGCGATCCTTGCAGCGAGTCGTAGGCGCGGCCGGCAATCACGATCAACGCGTTGCGATTGGCTTCGCGCTCGGCTTTCGTCCTGGCGAGACTTTCCTGCGCCGAGAGGATGTTGCCCTGGTTCTGGTCGAACACGGGGATCGGCACCGAGACGGTGAGGCGTACCGCGTCGTCATTGGTCTCGTTGAAATGACGCCAGCCGGCGGCGATCCGGACGTCCGGATATGGCTTCAACCGCGCCAGCAGCAGCTCGGCATTTCGCTGGGCGTAGACTGCGGTCCAGCGCACAAGTTGCGGGTTGGCGTCGATCGCGGCAACCACCGACTGAAACGAGGGCGGACGGCCCATGGCGTCAAGCCGTCCGGAGACGTCGGCGAATTTCGGCGTGGGATCGCCCATCAGCAGGGCGAGCTCGCGCCGGGCGCTGGCAAGCGTCGCCTTGAAGCGCTCGCGGTCGGCCTTCACCAGCGCGGAGGCGACCTCGGCCCGGCCGGTCTCTGCGGGTGAAGACGCGCCGGCCTCGACACGGCGGCGGAGCAGGGGTGTCAGGCGATCGATCGCGGCGACCTGCTCGTCGAGGATCTGGATGCGGCGCTGGGCGCCGAGCACACTGAGGAAGGCGATCGCCGTCTCCGACAGCACCTCGAGCCTGACAGCCTTGCGCTGGATCGCGGCGACCTCGACACCGGCGCTACCCGCAGCGATGCGTGCCTCGCGCTTGCCGAACAACTCGAACGCCTGGCTGATCTGGAGCGTGGTTTCGGCCGATTTTGTCCCGCGGTAGATGCCGGAGCCGAAGGAATTGTCCTGCTCGTAGGAAAGCTCGGGATTGAGCAGCGCGCCCGCCTGGATGCGCTGGCCGGTGGCGATGCCGACGTCGCGCTCGGCGGCCGTCAGCCGTAGGCTGGCGGCCAGCGCGCGCGTCAGCGCGCTGCGCATGGTTAGGGTCTGGGCCTGCGCGGCCAGCATGAGCGGCCCGCCGATGAGAATCGCCGTCGCGCACGCCAAGCGCGCGGCAGTTCGCCTGCAAAACATGGAATCGACCTGTGAAGGATGAAGCTAGGAGGCGCGCGAGCGCCCGACCAATCCGTTCAGGCAATAAGTTTGGGAGGCGGGGAGTCCGTATCGAGCACCACGCCGGCGATGGCAGGCAGGCGCGGTGGCTCGGGAGCGGCGACGAGCGCAGTCAGGGTCTCGGCCTGCGCCGGCTGCGCAACCGTCACCGAGAAGCAGCCATGGCAATGATGGCCGGCGAACGCCTTGTTATGGCCGGCGGCCCCGTCCAGCACGGAGGCGATCTCCGCCTTGCTGGAGGGGTTGGTCACATCGAGTTCGTGCGCGCCGTGCAGCAGGCACGACAGCAGGTAGATGGTTGCGACGAGCACGGCCAGCAGCCCGCGCAGATGGCGCGTGCGAAACATCCCGAATGGCCAGCGGATCGCGGACACGAGGTCACTCTCGTTGCGGTTCGTGTCCCGCCTAGCACGCCTGCGGGAACAGTGTCGACCCGCAACATTGTTACGTCCCGAGAATAAACGCCGCAGCGACGACAGCCTGTCGCGATTGGTTCTCACGTGCGGGTGTGATCAGGACCTGCGCGTCAGGCTGATGCGATACGACGGTGTCGGCCGCCGCCGCCAGCTGCGGAACGGTGCAGCCATCACTCGCTTCGACCGTCACCGCGACGTGGCAGCTCGCTTCCATCGCCAGTTCCAGCCATTTGATGGCTTCATCGATCCATTGATCGTGGTGCTCGGGATCGGCGAGCGCCTTTTCCCGGAATGCGTTTGCCTGGTTCAGGCACGCCGTTCTGCGATCCACGCCGCTCTCCCGCTCCTGGAGGTTCCACCCCGATTCGCATCTTTGATGATCGCGAGATTGGCGTCGTTAACATAGGAGAGCCAAAGCTGCGCAAAAGCAGAAGGCCCCAGCTTCCCGGGGGGTGACCGGGCTCGGGCCTTTGTGCTCACAATCATCTTCCCTGGGACTTGCGCGGATGGCGACCGTGTCGGGCAACCCGCGCCTAGCGCCGTGGGCTCGGGTTTGGCGGGGACCGGCCAGCCTTGATCGTGGATGAATCGAAGGTCAGGGGCCGGCTTCATCGTGCGACGCCGCCGATCGCATGGCCGGTCGGTATCGGACTAGGCGCGGCTCGGCGCCTCTGTTCAGGTTCTGGAGTTAGCAGCGTAGCATCCGCGATATCGATTGGCGGCTGCACGTTTCCGCCGCCGCCGGACGGCAGCCCAAATCCCTTGATCAATCCGAAGATCGCCGGGATCACGATCAGCGTCAGCAGCGTCGACGAGATCATGCCGCCGATCATGGGGACCGCGATGCGCTGCATGATCTCGGAGCCCGTGCCGGTGCTCCACATGATCGGCAGGAGCCCGGCCATGATCGCCACCACCGTCATCATCTTGGGGCGGACGCGCTCGACCGCGCCTTCCATGATCGCCGCGTAGAGATCGTTGCGGGTCATTGTGCGACCCTCGCGGGCGCAGTGCGCCGTGGTTTTAGCGAAAGCCTGGTTGAGATAGATCAGCATCACGACACCGGTCTCGGCGGCCACGCCCGCAAGGGCGATGAAGCCGACGGCGACCGCGACGGAGAGGTTGAAGCCGAGCCACCACATCAGCCAGAGGCCGCCCACGAGGGCGAACGGCAGTGAGAGCATGACGATCATGGTCTCGGTGACCGAGCGGAAGTTGAGGTAGAGCAGGAGAAAGATGATCAGCAGCGTCACCGGCACGACGATCTTGAGCCGCGCAGTGGCGCGTTCCAGATATTCGTACTGTCCGCTCCAGACCACGTAAGAGCCTGCTGGAAACTGGATGCTCGCCTGCACCGCGCGCTGTGCATCAGCGACGTAGCCGCCGAGGTCGCGGTCGCGGATGTCGACATAAATGTAGGTCGCGAGTTGCCCGTTCTCGGTCCGGATCGATGTCGGCCCGCGCGCGGGCGTGGCGCTTGCAACCTCGCCGAGCGGGACGGCGCCGCCGGCCGGCATCGGGACGAGGATGTCGCTCTCGATCGCCTTCGGATTGTCACGAAGATCGCGCGGATAGCGCATGTTGACGGTGAAGCGCTGTCGGCCCTCCACGGTCGTCGTCACGGTTTGGCCGCCGAGCGCGGTCGCGATTGTGTCCTGCACGTCCTGCACCATGATGCCGTAGCGCGACAGCGCCTCCCGGTTCGGCGTGATTTCGAGGTAGTAGCCGCCGAGGCCGCGCTCGGCATAGGCCGAAGAGGTGCCGGGGACCGCCTTCAGCACCTGCTCGACCTGCCGGGCAAGCTTGTCGATGCCGGCAAGGTCGGTGCCGATGACCTTGACGCCGATCGGCGTGCGGATGCCGGTGGAGAGCATGTCGATGCGCGCCTTGATCGGCATGGTCCAGGCGTTGGATACGCCGGGAAATTGCAGCGCCTTGTCCATCTCGGCGATTAGGCTGTCGATCGTCACCCCAGCGCGCCACTGCTCCTTCGGCTTGAGATTGACCACAGTCTCGAACATCTCTGGCGGCGCGGGATCGGTCGCGGTGGCCGCGCGGCCGGCCTTGCCGTAGACCGAGGCGACCTCAGGGAACGAGCGGATGATCCGGTCCTGGGTTTGCATCAGTTCGGCCGCCTTGGTCACCGAAATCCCCGGCAGGGTGGTCGGCATATAGAGCAGGGTACCCTCGTTTAGGTTCGGCATGAATTCGGTGCCGAGTTGCCGCGCCGGCCAGATCGAGGCGGCGAGCACGCCGATCGCGAGCAGGATCACCACTATCTTGGCGCGCAATACCCCCTTGATCACCGGGCGATAAATGAAAATCAGGAAGCGGTTGATCGGATTTCTGTGCTCCGGGATGATCCTGCCGCGGACGAAAATCACCATGAGCGCCGGCACCAGCGTGACGGACAGCAGCGCCGCCGCCGCCATCGCAAAGGTCTTGGTGAAGGCGAGCGGGCTGAAAAGCCGGCCTTCCTGCTGCTCCAGCGTGAAGATCGGCATGAACGACGCGGTGATAATGAGGAGGCTGAAGAACAGCGCCGGGCCGACCTCCGATGCTGCGTCGATGAGGATCGCGACGCGCGAGCGGCCGGGCTCGGCGCGCTCCAGATGCTTGTGCGCATTCTCGATCATGACGATGGCGGCGTCGATCATGGCGCCGATCGCGATGGCGATGCCGCCGAGGCTCATGATGTTGGAGCCGATCCCGAGCAGCTTCATGGCCCCAAATGCCATAAGCACGCCGACAGGAAGCATCAGGATGGCGACGAGGGCGCTGCGGACGTGCAGCAGGAACGCGATGCAGACCAGCGCCACCACGATGCTCTCTTCGACGAGCGTGTGCCTGAGCGTCTCGATCGCCGCCTTGATGAGATTCGAGCGATCGTAGACCGGGACGATCTCGACCGATTTCGGCAGGCTGGTCGCGATTTCCTTGAACCGCTTCTTGACGCTCTCGATCACGTCGAGCGCGTTCATGCCGAAGCGCTGGAGCACGATGCCGCTCGCCACCTCGCCCTCGCCGTTGAGCTCGGCGATGCCACGGCGCTCGTCCGGCCCGAGCTCGACGCGGGCGACGTCGTGCAAGAGTACGGGCGTTCCGTTCTCCGCCTTCAACACGATGTTGCCGAGATCGTTGATACTCTTGAGGTAGCCTTTGCCGCGAATGACATACTCGAATTCGGAGAGCTCGACGGTGCGCCCGCCGACGTCGGCATTGCTGGCGCGGATGGCGTCGCGCATCTTCTGCATGGTGATGCCGAGATCGCGCATGCGCTGTGGATCGAGGATGACGTTGTACTGCTTCACGAAGCCGCCGACGCTTGCGACCTCCGCGACGCCTTCGGCCTTGGCGAGCGCGAATTTCAGATTCCAGTCCTGGATTGTCCTGGTGTCCGCGAGGTTCAGCTCCTTGGACATCACGGCGTATTGGTAGACCCAGCCGACGCCTGTCGCGTCCGGGCCGATCGTTGGCGTAACGCCGGCGGGCAGCCGGGGCGCTGCGCTGTTGAGGAATTCCAGCACCCGCGAGCGCGCCCAGTAGATGTCGGTCCCGTCCTCGAAGATGACGTAAACGAAGGAGACACCGAAGAAGGAGAATCCGCGCACCACCTTCGATTTCGGTACCGTCAGCATCGCGGTGGTGAGGGGATAGGTGACCTGATCCTCGATCACCTGGGGCGCCTGTCCGGGATATTCCGTGTAGACGATCACCTGGGTGTCGGAGAGGTCGGGAATGGCGTCCAGCGGCAGGTGGATCAGCGCATAGAGGCCTGCAGCGGCGGCGAAGCCCGTGCCGAACAGCACAAGGAGCAGGTTGCGCGCCGACCATGCGATGACGCGCGCGATCATGGCTTGCCTCCCACGGTCTTGTCGTCGGAGGGATCGGTACCTTGCGCCTTGCCAGGCTCGGTAAATCCCTTGAGCGCGGCTTTCAGGTTGCTCTCGGCGTCGATCAGGAAGTTGGCCGAGGTGACGACTAATTCGCCTGCGGTGACACCATCGGTGATTTCAACGAAGCCACCCCCGCGACGGCCGAGCTTGACCTCGCGCGGCTCGAAGCGGCCATCGCCCTTGTCAATCAGGACGGCTTGGCGCGTGCCGCTGTCGAGGACAGCACCTTCCGGCACGGCCAGGACCGGGCCGGGTGTGCCAGTTTGAATCTCCGCGTCGACATACATTTCGGGCCGCAACACCTCATCCGGATTTGGTACTTCGACACGGATGCGAGCGGTGCGGGTCTGTGCGTTCAGGTGCGGATAGATCAGCGCCACCACTCCGGTGAAAGTCCGGTCAGCCAGAGCGCGCGGCCTGATCGTCACGTTGCTTCCAACGGAAACCTGACTGAGATCGCGTTCCGCGACGTCGATGACGACCCAGACCAGGCGGTGATCGGCGATCCTGAAAAGAACGTCGCCCGGTCCCGCGCGCATCCCGTTTACCGCGTTACGCTCGAGTATTTCGCCTTCCTGCGGAGCGATCCAGGGGATGGATAGCGAGATTTCGCGCGTGCGTTCGAGCTCCCTGATGGCCGACTCCGGCGTAGCGAGATTTTCCAGTCTGCGGCGGGCACCCTTGAGCGCTTGGCCGGTTGCGCCGGCATTAATAGCGGAAAGATATTCGGCCGCAGCACTGGATAGCGCCGGGCTGTACACGTTCATGAGCGGCTGCCCCTTATGGACATGGTCCCCAGTTGTGACGTTCGCGACGCTTTCGACGAATCCCTCGAAGCGCAGGGCGACCACTGAAACGCGCCGCTCGTCTTCCTGAACTCTTCCCGGTGCGCGGATCACCGACTTGACGGGGTGCTGCACGACCGGCTCGGATTTGACGCCTGTGCGCTGGATCTTGCCCGGCGACAGCTTGACCGTCCCGTCGTCGCTGTCGTCATCCTCGTAGACCGAGATGTAGTCCATCCCCATCGAGTCCTTCTTCGGCACCGGCGAGGTGTCGGGCAGGCCCATCGGGTTGCGGTAATATTTGATCTTGCGATCGCTCGTATGATCGCTGTTGGCGTCGGCAGCCTTCGTGTCCGAAGGCTGATCGGGCTCGTCGAAGCTGATATCCGCGCCGGCAGGCACGGCGCGGTAGTCGCGGCCATCCGGCGTCTTCTTTGGCGTGAGCGAGTAGAACGGCTTGCCGTCCGGATCCCGGAAATAGATCGGTGCGCCCGCATCTGCCGCGCGCGCGGCGGATGAAAGGTGGTCGGCGTCGAACTGCGGGCGCGCACCGATGCCGGCCAACAGCGCGACACCTGCCGCTGCGAGAATCGCAGCGGCAGTGCCCATGGCGGCGAGGCGGGTCATTTCTCGGCCGTAACGACGAGCTTGTTTTCCACCGTGCCGGTTTCGCCCTGCACCTTGGCGCCGAGCGAAAGCTGCCAGCGTCCGGCCATGCCAAAATTGGCCTTGAACCGGTAGGTCCCCGGCTCCGTGCCCGGCATTGCCGTGACCTTGGTGACCATCTCCTGCATGCCGTCCGGGGCCATGTCGAGCCGGCTGGCGAAGATCACCGCGTCGGGCACCGCCTTGCCGGTAGTCTTGTCGACCAGCCGCACCGTGACAATGCGATCGGCGCCGGCCTTGACGGTCGGCTGAACGAGCTGGAATTCGTAGTTCTTGATTTCGGCATGTGCCGTCAGGGTGGTTCCTGCGAAGGCAGCACCGATCAGCGCAGCCTTAGCGGCGCGCGCAACGTTGGAAGTCGTCATGAATTCAATTCCTCGATAGGTCTGGTGAGCCGCCACTGCGACGTGCAGCAAGGCGGCATGCGACGATGCGCGTGCCTCTGCAGGCACGCGTCAGCGATCAGGCGCTTCCGCGCCGGTCAGACGTCGGTTCGAGGAGGATGGTCGGGGGGCTTTGCCGCGAGCCCATCGCGCAGGAGATCATCGCGCGGCGCAAGCGCGTTCCGCCGCGGATGCCGCTCGATAAGCGAGCTCGCTCCGGAAGGAGCGGGGAGCGTGAGGTTCAGCATGCACAGCGCCACGAACGGACAGGTGTCGCAGTTCTTGCTCTTGGTCTGGTCCGGGCAGCAGGGCATTTCTTCGGACACAGCCTGCATGTCATCCGACATCACCTGCATGATATTGCCGGCGCCGCCGGACACCGGCATGGCAGATGCCGGCGTCGACAGCGGCGCGAGCAGAAGCCCGACCGCGACGAGCAGCATAACCAGGCCGTTGATGAACCGTTTTGGGTGCATGCGCGTTTGTTGCACGTCGTTGCGGAACCTGTAAACCGGGGCGACATCACGATGTCGACAAACGTGGTCAGCGCGGCGCTGCCTGCCCTTCATACATGAATGCCATCGGTTTCGGTCCCGGTGCATAGCCGAGATGGAGGTCTTCGACGGCGAATCCGTTGCTGCCGATCAGGTCGGCAATGGCGCGATTGAGATGGCAGCCGCCCGAGAGGCGCTTCCAGGGCGGGGTCAAACGATCCTGCCACCATTGCACGCGCGGCTCCGGCGCGCGGCCATGCTCGACGAACAGGAACTTTCCGCCAGGCCTCAGGACGCGCCGCGCTTCCAACAATGCGCGACTGACGTCCGGGATGCTGCACATGGTCCAGGTCGTCACCACCGTGTCCACGCTCGAATTCTCCAGCGGAATTGCCTCCGCCGAGCCTTCGATCAGCTCGAGCTGTGCCATGCTCTTTCGGCTGGCATCGCGCGCGATCTCCAGAAGCTTTGGTGACGGATCAAGGCCGATGACCTCGGTCACATCAGGCCCGTAGAACGCGAGATTGAGCCCGGGACCAATTCCGATCTCGAGCACGCGGCCGGTCGCGCCGGAGGCAACGCGTGTTCGATACGGCACGAGTTGGGCCTGGCGCATCGCCAGATGCGTCAGCCAAGGCACGATCCTGTCCTGGTAGAAGCCCATGCGAGGTCCTCGGACGCTTGGCGCGGTCTAAAGCGCGATGAGATCTGGATGAATCGTCATCGCACTTTAGGTCATTGTTTGAGCATGATAACCGCTTCGCATTTTGCGCTAACGCGGCCCTTCGGGTCCGGATCATGGCTTAGGAACAGCAGTCACCCGCCTGGACGGGTGGACAGGGGACCGATCCGAACGAGCAGAATACGCAGCAATCGCCCACCTTCGGTTTCAGCCTCCTGCCGCAGCCCTTGCAGTCATAGAAGAACTGGCAGGCGTCCGTCGGCATGGCCTCGCGCATGCGATGGCCGCATTCCGGACAGGTGAGAGTCGATTCAAGCTGCATTCGCGATGAACTCCAGGGCCGGTCGTAAGTCCGGTCGTCCCAGCACCCGACAGCAATCGTCGTGGCCGCATCCAAGGCCGAACGGCCTACGCCCGTTCCTCCCAGATCATCGCGAGATGCACGATGGTCTGCACTGCCTTCTCCATGTCCTGCCGGCTGACCCATTCCAGCCGCGAGTGAAACGCGTGCTCGCCGGCAAAGATGTTGGGGCAGGGCAGGCCCATGAAGGAGAGGCGCGAGCCGTCGGTGCCGCCGCGGATCGCTGTGCGCATCGGGCGTAGCCCGGCGCGGCGGATCGCCTCGATCGCGTATTCGAGGATATGCGGGTGACGGTCGATCACCTGCTTCATGTTGCGGTACTGCTCGCGCACCTCGAACTTGTAGGTCGAGCGCGGATAGTCTTTCATGACATCCTTGACGATACCCTCGAGCAGCGTCTCCTTCTCCTTCAACCCTTCCTCGGTGAAGTCGCGCACGATGAAGGAGAGCGTGGCCTGCTCCAGCGCGCCGGAGATGCCGATCGGATGCAGAAAGCCCTGCTTGCCCGAGGTGGTCTCGGGCGAGCAGCCTTCCCTGGGCAGGCGCTCGACGATAGCGGCCGCGATCTTGATCGCATGCTCCATCTTGCCCTTGGCGTAACCGGGATGGGCGCTGACGCCGGTGATGGTGATGGTCGCGCCATCGGCCGAGAAGGTCTCATCCTCGACGCTGCCGGCGCTTTCGCCGTCCATGGTGTAACCGAAGTCGGCCCCGAGCTTCTTGAGATCGACATTGTCGACGCCGCGGCCGATTTCTTCATCGGGCGTGAACAGGATCTTGATGGTGCCGTGCTTCACGTCGGGATTGTTGATGAAGAAATGCGCGGCATCCATGATCTCGGCAACGCCGGCCTTGTTGTCGGCGCCCAGCAGCGTCGTGCCATCGGTGGTGACGATGTCGTTGCCGATCTGGTTCTTGAGCGCGGGATGCTCGGCGAAGCGGATCACCTGGGTGGGATCGGCTGACAGCGTGATGTCGCCGCCGCGATAATTCTTCACGACCTGCGGCTTGACGTCCTTGCCCGAGCAGTCGGGCGAGGTGTCCATGTGCGAGCAGAAGCAGATCACCGGCACCTTCTTGTCGGTGTTGGACGGGATCGTCGCATAGACATAGCCGTAGTCGTCGAGATGGGCGTCTTCGACGCCCATCTCCCTGAGCTCGGTGACGAGCACGCGGCCGAGATCCTTCTGCTTCTCGGTCGAGGGCGATGTGGGGGATTCGGGATCGGACTGGGTGTCGATGGTGACGTAGCGCAGGAAGCGCTCGGTCACGGTGTGGGTAAAGGTGAGGGGCATTTCTTCTCGTAACCGCCGGAGTCGGATGAGCTGGCGGTATACCAGAAAAGCGTCATTCCGGGGACCGCGTGTCGCCGCGCAAGGAGGCGTGATCAGGCTTAATGAAGCGTAGGCCTCGGATCGATTCCAGAAGTTCCCCCGGTGGCGGGCGGCCCGTCCGCGCGGGGATTGGGCGGCTTCCTGCCGCCCGACGATTCGGGACCCGGCTTGACGTTGGCATCCGGGGCTGGATTCGGTGAAGTCTCGCAGAAACACCCGATGTTTACGGGAGAGGCGCAACGTCCTTGACTTCACCAGATCGCGCCTTTAAGTCCCCCCTCGTTCCGCATGGCTTTGCCCAGCACGCGGGAGTAGCTCAGTTGGTTAGAGCGCCGGCCTGTCACGCCGGAGGTCGCGGGTTCGAGCCCCGTCTCTCGCGCCATATTTCAATGGCTTAGCAGTCATCTCAGTCTCCGTTCCAACTTTCAGGACCGGCGCGTTCCAACTTTTGCGCCCGTTTCGTTCACTCATCGCAGCACTCGACGACCCTTTTTCCGGGCCTCGGCGACCTTCTTGACGGTGGCCGCGTCAACCGGGACGTAGGTGGCAAATAGGGTGTTCGAGGCGTTCAGGGTGTTCCCCATGGCGTGGGCCAGTGCGGCCGGCGTGGCGTCGCCGACAATGGCCTCGACGGCGCCGGAGCGTCGGAAGTCATGGCCCAGCATCCGGCGTTCCAGGGGGCCGAATTCGGCCGCCCTCACGGTCCTGAAATCGTCGCCCAGCGTGTCCTTGCTGTAAGGCCGTCCGGAGCGGTTCCGGAAGATGTAGGCCTCGCCCGTCAGGGTGGCGCCGAGCTTCTCAAGGTAGGCGCTCAGCAATCGCATGGAACGCGCGCTGAGCAGGCCGCCGACGGGCGTGCCGGTCTTCCCGCGCTCGGTGAAGAACAGCATTCCCTCGCCAGCCGTGGCCATTTGGGAGGCTCGCAATGCGCGGACATCGCCGGGGTTGAGCTGGGTATCCCAAGCCACGCCGATGACCGCCGACAGACCATAGTAACCCCTGCGCCAGGCGCGCTTGGCCAGTCGGACTACATGGCCCTCAGGCCATCTCTCCGAACGCCCCTTCGCTGCGGAGTTGCGCACCGCGAGCGACGGGTCGTCGTCCCTGGCGCAGTAGTGGAGCGCCGCGGCGACCTTCCATAAGGCCCGCCAGATCTTCAGGGCTCGGTGGGCCTCCCGAAGCGAGACGTCTTCTTCAATGGCTTGTCGCCACGCAGAAATGTGATCGAGCTGGACCGTTCTCGGATCGTTGTCGCCAAATACGGGCTTGATGCGCCTCCATCCGCGCCACCAATCCTCACGAGTGCGAGGCGCCTTGCGTCGCCACTCCTCAGTCCTGCGATATCGCCGGAATGCGTCACCGAGAGACCCGGAAGCGTAGATGGTCAACTCCTCCGAGTTCTCGAACGACAAGTTCTGCGCCGACGCCATGGCCGACGAGGGCGCAGCGCCAAATCGCGTCTGATCCCAGCGGCGATTCCATTCCTCGGCGATTGCCCACGCCCCAGGTCCGTCAGGCCCGCATGGGACAGGACCGAAACCGAGTTTCTTCATCTTGGCGGTCGGCTGCCAAAAACCTTTGGCGCGCTTGACGACATAGTGGCGGATCTTGACGCGGGTCATCGTTTGCCCCTCATCGCTGCCAAGCGATCTTCCACGACCGTTGAGGCGTCTCGCGCGCCGAACTCAGCGCGGCCGGTAAACAGATGCGGGTTTCTAAGCTTGCGCCAAGCATCTATTGCGTCGAGATCGAAATTGCCGGTGTCGGGATCGGGTTTAGGGAAACCCCTAGCAATCAGATTGGGCAGCACGGTCCTGAATGCGTCCAGTGTCGTGCCCATGCGACGCGCCGCGATATTCTCGGGCACGTCACCGGCAGCGACATTCTGGAAGCGCGGGGCCATAGTGTCTGTTACGCCGCCTGCACCGCGTTGCGTCGCTCCATCTTCTCACGGGCGGCGCGAACCAGCTCGGAGTTCTGCGAGCTGAAGTTTCGCTCGGCCTCGGATGCCAGCCAGGCTTTGACATCGGCCGGTAGTCTTACGAGCAAGGTTTTTGCTGCGTTCTCGTCTTTCATGTCGAAACCTCCTCCGGGTGGTATCTGATGCAAATCAGCAACGCCGCATTCGCAGTATACGCCCAACGGCTGCATTGAAGGCCCGGCAAAATACGGACGTCACGAGGGACGAAAATGCCCGCCGACACTGGCCGGCTGGCTCTTCAGATCTCGTCTTGGTGCCAGTGACCGGCGGACGATCATCCGCCGCTATAACTTCTTCCTGCGGGGCTGCCGGCCGAGCGTCGTCGCCGAAGTTAGGCCTCCACCAAGACGCGCCGGCCGGTCGTCGGGATCAGCTCTGAGGACTGGCGCGTGGTCGATCTCGACTAAGTTAGGGGCAAAGCCGTCGTCCTCGGCAGCCTTAAAGACTGCGCAGAGGTACGCATCTTGGAAGAAGCGGGAAAGAGGTTTTGTGATAGAATGTGAGGTAGCCATCTTGATCTCCCAGAGGATCGGGTGGTTAGCAGAGGATCGGGTGGTTAGAGCCGGGTGAGCGTTCCAACACTTGCTCGGCTTGCTAATTTATGGCACCATCAAATCATGAAGTCAAAAATAAATAGCGCTAAAAAATCGAGGCGCGGCCGACCTCCCGTCGATAGTGAGGCGGTGAACGTTCGCATGGCCCTTGACGCATTGCAAAATCTCGACGATTGGCGCCGGAAGCAGCCGGATTTGCCCGGCCGCCCCGAAGCCATCCGCCGACTGGTCGAGATCGCCCTGAAGGCGAAGACAAAGGCTTGAGCTAGATGCAAGTGGCGGATTGGGCCCTAGTCATTAGCATCCTGTCGGCGCTTATTTCGTTGGCGAGTCTTGCCTGGAATATTTGGTCCAAGTTCATTTATCCAAAGCCCGTTCTGCGCGTCTCATTTGCGATGGTCACCATCATGCAGAATGGCTCGGAGGATATTGAAGTTCTGCGACTGAACGCGACAAACATGGGTCCGATTGAAGTCACACTCATGAACGCTCTGATGGTCTATAGGCGCCATCACTTCACGGATAAGACTTATGGCATCTTAAACCTTCTCCCGAACGCGCCAAAGACCAATGACTTCAATCTGGAGTACGCATACGGCGGAGGACCATTTGCGGACTTTCCCAAGAAGCTGGAGGTAGGAGAAACTTTTAGCGTCTATTTGGTCCCCGATCACGAGACAATTGCACGCGGTGACTTTCGCGACATCGGGTTCTCTGACACGTTTAATCGCGAGCATTGGGCGCCCCGAAGCGACACAATTCGCGCGCTCCCCTACATTCGCGAGGCCTGCGAGAGATCTGGCAAAAACTGGCGCAAGCGCGGTTTGCGCTGAAGGCGAAGGGGAAATAAACCGGATCAGTTCTTCGGAGGAGGCTGCGTATCGGATGATCCGGGATGCACAGGTTAGGGCAGAAATAGCTGCGTCTTGGACGTCGATCCGCAAGCTTTCGAAGACGAGCCACTTCGACAAGAGAGGACCCTTTTGGGAGTGGCGTATCCATATGTGGCCGACGGAGCTCATCAACCTGCCACTGGTTCTTGCCTATTGTTCGCTTGAAGAAGTCTTGGACCAGCTTGTCGCGGAGGGCATTTCAGATGTGAACGCAGCACGCTCTATTCTAGAATGCTCGCGTCGCGATCTGCATTGCCGTGGCAGGACTATTCACTGGTTGATAGAGGCAGAATGGTGCGGAACGAGCTCGCCCATGAGGGGGTACTTGTCCCGCGGGCAGAGGCCATCCGCTTCATCGAGGCAATCGAAAATGAACTAAAGGCCTGGAGCATTCTAACCTAGGCCGGATCATTTTCTTTTCGAGGTCACCGAGCCAGTGCGTGAGTTTATCGAGCGCTTCACCGGGCGGCCGATCGGCGTGCAGCTACTGCTGCCATTGCGGGAGTTCTGAGACTCGCATTCCGGCCGGCGGTGCATAGATGCCGACCATGAAGCACATTGAGCCCGCCATCCCGACCCGAGGCACCAAGGTGCCGGCAGGTCCCGATTGGATCCATGAAATCAAATATGACGGCTTTCGCCTGATCGTTCACCGCGACGGCGATCGCGTCAGGCTACTCACGCGCAACGGTCACGATTGGTGCAGCAGGTATCCCTGGATTGTCGAGTCCGCCCTAAAGAACCGTACCAAGCAGTTTGTCATCGATGGCGAGGCCGTGGTGCTCGGTGTCGATGGCGTCTCCGACTTCGAGGCGTTGTATTCCCGGAAGTGCGACGAGCAAGTCCAGCTTTATGCCTTCGACACGCTCGCGATGGATGGCGATGACTTGCGCCCGCTCCCCCTACACATGCGCAAAGCCAACTGGAGCAGCTCTTGTCGCGCCGACCTGACGGGATCACTGTCGCGCCATTCGAGCGTGGGGAGATTGGGCCTGAGCTATTCAAGGCAGCGTGCCGAATGGGGTTAGAGGGTCTGGTCTCGAAACATCGCGAGCGGCTTACCGCGGCGCCGGCAAAAGCACTGGATCAAGATGCTATGGGGCGGGGCGGACGGCGAGGGTTTGTGGCACGCTCGGCGCTCTGTCCAAAGACACCAAAGGAGCGCCACATGTCGCAACCTTTTGAGGCGAGCAGATCCCTCACCGCCCTCGAGCAGGATAGCACGATCATCGCCGTAATCGAGATGGCTCAATCGAAGTGGTTGGCAGCCGCGGTTGTTCCTGGCATCAAACGCCAGCCGCTCAAAAGGCTCGATGCGGATGCGGAGTCGCTGTTGAAGCTCTTGCATCGTTGGCGCAAGG
>NZ_AXAS01000076.1 GCF_000472925.1 Bradyrhizobium sp. Ec3.3 | reverse complement strand
TCGGCAAAAACCTTCACGCCCAAACAGGGGCAATACCTTGCCTTCATCCACCTCTATACGCGGCTGCACCGCAGAGCCCCGGCGGAAACCGACATGCAAGAGTATTTTCGCGTCAGCCCGCCTTCGGTTCACCAGATGGTGCTGACTCTGGAACGAGCTGGCCTAATCAGACGGCAGCCAAGGACACCCCGCAGCATCGAGGTCCTCGTTGATCCCAAGAGCCTGCCGGAGCTAATCTGACCGCCGGACGCGCAACACGTCAAAATCACTGTGCAGAGCCACTAGTACGGTCGAGCATAGCCAGCAGCTCTCGATTGAAGTAGCATCCTCATCTCAGTTCGCATCGATCAATGTCCAGCATGTCGCGACCGCTATAGATGAACTGGCAGCAACCATCGCCAATATCAGCCGGCGGTCGAAGAGGCTGCGAGCATAACGGGAGAGGCTGTTCGAAAGGCCGAGCTCAGCGATAGACGCATCCTTAGCTTCGCGGCTGCCGCGGAACGAAACGGGACTGTCGTCGAGCTGATCGCCTCAATCGCTCGCCAAACAAGTTTGCTCTCGCTTAACGCAGCCATTGAGGCCGCCCGTGCTGGCGATCTCGGCAAGGGATTTGCTATTGTAGCCCAGGAGGTCAAAGCGCTTGCCACACAGACTGCGCGCGCAACAGTTGAGGTAAGCCAGCAGATCAGTGGCATTCAGACGGCGACGAGCGAATCGGTTCACGCGACTTGGGAGCCGGAAAGACTAACGAGCCAAGGCGATGCAATTCATTCTCGTGAAGCACAGGTCGGCGTGCGGTGACAGAAGCTGCGGCACTCCGTCCTTAGGACAGGTTATCAGCGAGATATGATAACTCGAAGACATTACTGCGACTGCGATTGCTATCGACCCAATCACGCCAGGAATATAGTCTTTCCCATGTCTCTCAATGAGCGTGCATCAGATGAGAGACATCGTTCCTCTTGGGCTTCAGGCGTTGATGACCGCGACGTCGTGCTGGTTCAGGTCGGAGCGACCTTAATGTCGTGGCTCAGCTCACCAGTTGCCGCTGCCAAGTCGTCCAACAATGAGGGCCCGCCATAAGGATGCTGGGGCGTAAAGACCTGGAGCGTGCCGGGCAGGGCACCCTGATCATCGGGCCGAGCCGGTTGCGGGCGGATCGCTGAGCGTTTTCTCGCAGGCGGCCATCGTTTGGCTGTTCTTCGCGAGCGAAGCGCGGAAGGGATGAGCCGCCGTTGCACTTAACGTGTGCGCACCCGATTGCGAATGCTTGATCGGTTTCCTCTGCTTTCTACGGCGCAGCTATGATCACACGCTTATGTAATACACTTCGTCTCGATCTTTGCGTGTAACGACAACGCTAGTGGTGCCCCGCAGCGAGGGATTAGTATGCGCGAGTTCCTTTGCGAAGCGTTCAGCCGCAAGGAAAGCCTGTAACTCGTTTTCGAATGCCATCCCAAACGGGTCGTCGACATTTTGTTTTCCCACAAGATTGAAGTAGAAACGAAGCATGACTCGAGACCTTGTTGCGGGCGAGAGGACGACGGCGTTTCGTCAACTGATGCGAATACCCGCTGCTCGCCACTTGCGGCTAAAGGAGTTGCTTCTAGCGAAATCTTCGGGTTCTGAAGCGAGGAGAGAGCGTCAGGCGAGATGTACAAGACGAAATAGTTCGGAGAGGTGTCCTCTGAGCAGAGCAGCGAGTGATTGAGCTGGTCCCGGTTGTCTGAACAGAAACTCCGCATCGATAAGTGGAGCCTCTGCCGGGTTTAGGCTGCCGTGCGGAGCGGCAGCGAGGTGAAGTAGGCTTGATCCGGCGTGCTGCCGTCAAGGCTCGAATGTGGACGGCGGCAATTGTAGAAGTCCAAATAGCGGCCGATCGAGGCGCGAGCTTCGTTGACGCTGTCGTAGGCCCGCAGATAGACCTCCTCGTATTTGACGCTGCGCCACAGCCGCTCGACGAACACGTTGTCCCGCCAGGCGCCCCGGCCGTCCATGCTGATGGCGATGCCGTTGCCGGCGAGCACGCCGGTGAACGCCGCGCCGGTGAACTGCGAGCCCTGGTCGGTGTTGAAGATCTCCGGCTTGCCGTGACGGGCCAGGGCATCTTCCTGTGTCGCGACGCAGAATGCAGCCTCCATGGTGATCGACAGCCGCCACGACAGCACCCGGCGGGTCGCCCAGTCCAGCACCACGGCCAGATAGACGAAGCCTCGTGCCATCGGGATGTAGGTGATGTCCATCGCCCAGACCTGGTTCGGACGCGAGATCTCCATACCGCGCAGCAGATATGGATAGATCTTGTGCCCGGGCTCGGGTTGGGTGGTGCGCGGACGGCGGTACAGCGCCTCTATCCCCATCCGCCGCATCAGCGTTTTGACATGCCGGCGGCCGATCTTGCTCCCCTCGGCAGCCAGCAGGCCTCGCAACATACGCGAACCGGCGAAAGGAAACTCCAGATGCAGCCTGTCGAGCCGTTGCATCAGCGCAAGGTCGTTGGGCGACACCGGACGTGGCAGGTAATAGACGCTGCCGCGGCTGATGTTCAGGGCTTCCGCCTGCTTGCTGATCGGCAGATCGTGGTCACGGTCGATCATCGCTTTGCGCTCAGCAATCCCGCCTTGGTGAGCGCTCCTTCTAAAAAATCGTTCTCCAGCGTCAACTCGCCGATCTTGGCGTGCAGCGACTTCACGTCGATGGTAGGCTCGGCGAGCCGACTCCCGTTGCCCTGACCGAACACATCGGCAGCGCCGCCTTCGAGCTGCGCCTTCCACGATGTGATCTGATTGGGGTGAACGTCGAATTGCTCCGCCAGTTGCGCCAGCGTGCGGTCACCTTTGACGGCGGCAAGCGCCACCTTCGCCTTGAAAGCCGCAGTGTGGTTCCGCCGTGCTCGTCTGCTCATCGTCTCTCCTGATTCGCGGGTCAATCTTGCCCGCCGTCAGGCAGAAACTCCACTTATCGCGCTGTTCAGATTTGCGGGACCGGCTCATGATTGTGATCGGACCGGCTGATCAACTCTCCGCAAAAAGTGAATCGCACGATTCTCGTTGGTTGTTTCTCACGTATCGCAAGTTTGATCGAGCAACAACGCCGCTCAGGACGAAAAATCAGTTTGTTGGTACGTTTCGGACCAAAGAAGATCTGTGCGTATCAGGCAGAGAGTGTTGATCCGTCGTGTTGAACGCGATCGCAGCGTTGGCAGGACTGATGGCAACAGCCAGAGCAAGGCGGATGGCAAGACATCGCGACACTAAAGTTGGCGACCGTTACTGAGTGCGGACGGCCCTGTGTGCCGAGCGTCGTCACCGCATGACAACTCCATTTGATTCAAATGCGACGTTGCGTGGCGCGGTGTACACCGCTGATGCAGTGGGTACAGGTGAGCTGATTGGTATCCGGCCGGTAAAGCTTTTCGATTACCCCCATAACTTCGATCACCTAAGCTGATCCGGTGATCGACGAAATCTTGAGTCGAAAGAATCACTTCTGATTCCTTACTGAGCACCTGATTCGCAAATGGGGTGCTCTATGGGGCTGACATTAAAGAATCGATCGGCAAGAGGCTGTTTGCGATCCTTGGGGAATGACTGTTGGATTGATCAAGAGATTGGTGGATGCGAGTACCTTGCGATCGCAAGAGTGTCGAGCCGATGGCGGCCATCACGGCTCCTGAGCGGACAGCAGCGCAGCACCAGTCGTTGTTGCATTTTGTCGGTCAAGGCGACTGGTCGGACCAGCAAGTGTTGGCCGAGGTCCGTGAGTTAGTGCTGCCGAGCATCGAACGCCACGGAGAGATCGAAGCTTGGATCATCGATGATCCGGGCTTTCCTAAGAAGGGGCGGCATTCGGTCGGGGTTGCACGGCAATATTGCGGCCAACTGGGCAAGCAAGACAATTGTCAGGTCGCCGTGACCCTTTCGATTGCCAACCATCACGCGAGCCTGCCGGTGGCGTATCGCCTTTATCTACCAAAGGAGTGGGCGACCGACCGTCCGCGTCGGCGCAAAGCCGGTGTGCCCAAGGAGATCACCTTCAAATCCAAGCCGGCCATCGCGCTTGAGCAATTGCGCTGGGCCTGTGCCGGGGGCTTGCCGCGTGGCGTAGTGCTGATGGACGCCGGCTATGGTGCTGATACCGATCTGCGTACGAGCATCACAGATCTCGGCTTGAACTAACTGGCCTGCATCCAGCCACAAACGTCCGTATGGCGCCCTGGCACTGGGCCGCGGGCGCCGAAGAAGTGGTCGGGGAGCGGACGACCTCCGAAGTTGCTGCGACGTGATGGCAAGTATCAACCGATCTCAGTTAAGAAGCTTGCGATTGGTCTGCCAATGGATGCTTGGCGCAAGATCACGTGGCGTGAGGGGACGGCAGAACGCTTATCCTTGCGCTTTGCCCGTGTGCGCATCCGTGCGGCACATCGAGATTACTGGCTCGCCGAAAGCCGGCCGGAGGAATGGCTGCTGATCGAATGGCCGGAGGGCGAGGAAGCACCCACCAAATATTGGTTCTCGACGCTTCCGGCGAACATTGGATTCCGTCAGCTGGTCGACACCGCCAAGCTGCGCTGGCGCATTGAGCGCGACCACTACGAACTCAAACAGGAGATCGGCCTTGGCCACTTCGAGGGGCGAGGCTGGCGCGGCTTCCACCATCACGCAACGCTGTGCATCGCGGCCTACGGATTCCTGGTCTCCGAGCGGGAGACGATTCCCCCCCTCAGCAACAGGTTCCGCCGGGCTTTTCAAAGAAATTACAATTCCCGAAACTTATCGCCCGAGGGGGGGCCGCCATTGCGGCCTGAACGGCACGTTCCAAATTCGATCGCGACCGTTCGGCGAGGATTGAGCGTCGCTCTCGCGTCCACACTATCTCGATGCCCTTGTTGCATCAGGGCAGTCTCAAGTCAAAGTAGCTATCGAAATTTGTGACGCAGTAAGACTAGGAGAATGGGCATGGCTGACATTAAGACCATCGCTGAGCTCGATTGCTCGAGCGTTCTGCATCCATTCACCCGCTTAAGGAATTCGCCACTGGTAAAGCAGCCGATTCAACTATCGTCACCGGGGGCAAAGGCATCCGCATCGAAGACGCGCAAGGGCGCAGTTACATTGACGGGTTTGCTGGCCATTACTGTGTGAACATTGAATACGGCCGGACCGAAGTAGCGGAAGCCATCGCGCGGCAGGCCTACAACTTAGCATACTATCATACTTATGCGGCGCACACGACCGAAGAGCTGGCCACGCTCGCGGAGCGTCTGGTGCGAATGGCGCCGGGTAAGTCGATTAAAGTATTCTTCCGCTTGTCAGAATCAGATGCCAACGAAACTCAGGCTAAGCTCGTTTGGTACTACAATAATCTCCGTGGTCAACCTAAGAAGATCATCTCGCACGAGCGCGGCTATCACGGCTGCTCAGTGATTTCCGGCTCGATGACTGGTATGTCGTTCTACCACGATCACATGGATCTTCCCTTCCCGGGCATTTTGCACACCGGCGCACCGGGGCGCCGAGCCGGGCGAGACAGAAGTCCTTTTCTCGTCGGCGTGCAGCTGAACTTGAGGACCTAATCGTGCGTGAAGACCCAGAAACGATAGGTGCCTTCATTGCCGAGCCTGTGCTCGGTACGGGTGGCATCACGCCGCCTCCTGCCGGTTACTGGCGTGAAATTCAGGCAGTGCTGAGGCGCTATGACGTCCTTCTGATCGCGGACGAGGTGATTTGTGGATTCGGTCGAACCGGCGCTGACTTTGGCAGTACTCTGTACGGGATGGACCCAGACTTGGTGACGGTCGCCAGAGGCCTGACATCCGGCTACGTGCCGCTCTCCGGCGCAATTGTTGGCCAGAAGGTTTACGCCGTTATGGGGGAAGCAGCGGATCGGGTAGGAGCATTTTCCCATGGGTATACCTATTCCGGTCATCCAATTGCGGCCGCTGCTGCTAGAGCGTTAGCCCATCTGACTGAATCGTCGGGAATTCCCAAATCAGCGTTTTGGTGATTCAAGCTGGTCGCCGAGACTGGAGGCCGGCGGGCATGGCGAAACCGCTGTCCATGGATCTTCGCGAACGTGTGCTTGGCTTATTGAGGGCGGCGTTTCAGGCCGGCAGGCCGCCGAGCGATTTGGCGTCAGCGCGGCCAGCGTAAGCCGCTGGCGAACGCGCGAGCGGGAGCAAGGCGATGCCCAGCCGAGAGCTCAGGGCGGCGATCGCAAGTCTCACCGGATGGATGCCCATCGAGCCACGATCATGGCTCTGCTCGAGGCGTCGCCTGATATCACCATCGAGGAATTGCGGCACAACTTGAGCAAACAAGGCCCATTCTTTGGCTATGGTACGATCCGCCGCTTCTTCGAGCGTCACAAGATCACGCGTAAAAAAAGACTGCCCATGAAGTAGATCGATGCAAGCCGAATCGAAGACGAAGTCGTCGCTCCCATTTGCCCGCTGCTTCCCGTCGCAAAACGCTTCGCGCCCGGCAGCATCATAAACAAGTTGCGGAAAACGCCTCATCATTTCGATATCGTTGATGACCGGCGGTTCGCCGGTGCACAATACCAATTCGGCACAACCGTGATGCATCGCGGCAACCCCTTCGGCTATTTCATGCACACGCTGCCCGAGCAACGCACAACGCTCAGGACTTCGGCTCCTGATCGTACCTTCCATGAACACCTAGGCAATTATATCGGCCGTTTCACCGCTACGGATCACGCGAACTGTGACGACCGCGCCGTCGTCTCCCGGTATCTCGCCGGACACTACCTTCTGCACTTCGCTGATGAAGCCGGCGGCGATAGCGATCGCGTCGCCCCCCTTAAACGGTACTGCGGCCGTCTTGCCAGTGATGGTGAGCTTGAACAAGTCAGAGGACTTGGTGATTGCCCCTTCGCGGGCCGCGCAATTGACCAGATGGCTACTAGTGCAACAGTTGACTAAGGAACCTCTTGGTGCGCGCGTGCTCTTGATTTCGGAAAAATTGTTCCGGCGCTGCTTGCTAGATGATTTGGTCGCCATCCATGAACACTACGCGATCGGCGACCTCGCGCGCGAAGCCCATTTCGTATGTCACGCAAAATCATTGTCATACCTTTATTGGCGAGCCCTGTCATCACATCCAGAACTTCCTTGACCATCTCCGGATCCAGCGCAGAGGTCGGCTCGTCGAAGAGCATGATCTTCGGCTTCATACAGAGCGCGCGAGCGATCGCAACACGCTGTTGTTGACCACCTGATAACTGCCCTGGATATTTTATCGCCTGCTCGGGACGCGTTTTAGATTTTCCATCGCGATTTCCTCGGCCGCGGAGCGGATCATCTTGCGCGCGCGGATCAAAGCCAAGGTGCAGTTGTCGATGACCGTCAAATGCGGAAAGAGATTGAATTGCCGGAAGACCATCCCGACATCGCGCCGTATGGCCTCCAACCCTCTCATGCCAGGGCGCAATTCGATTCTGTTCACGACGATTCTGCCCTTTTGATGTTTGTCGAGCTGATTGATGCACCGGATTAAAAGTAGATTTGCCCGAACCTGATGGACCGCACACTACAACCCGTTCACCAACGCGCACGTCAAGATTAACGTCACGTAGGACCTGAAAATTTCCGTGCCACTTCGAAACGCCCTCGATCAGGACTGCAATGTGAGCTACCATCGTCACACGAACGGTCTCACTGAAGACCTAGCCGTCATCCTTTTCCCAAATACCGATAAGGACGTGAAAGGTGGGTTCGATTACGGTGTGGTCGTCATCCTGGAAGCTTCCTCCGCCATCGACCCAATCGAGGCCGTAGAGTAGCCGCTCCTGGACTCCTTACGCACTTTGTAGGGCTTGAATGCGAGTTGGAAGGCGTGCGCAACATCGGAGCATTTCACCCCCGGCCGTATTGCTTCGATCTGCGCCAAGAAACCGTCCAAGGCTGCCTGATGTAGGTGCCGCGCCCGAGCGGGGGGATCACCCAAGAAAACGGTCCGCGACAAAGCGCATGCATAGCGGTGCCTGAAGGCTCCCATTTCGAAATTGGTTTGGCAGCCCATTTTATAGCGCCCGTCCGTCCACTTGATATGCGGCGCACTGGCGGGAGAACCAACCGGCATGGTTGGAGGACGGCCCGGACTGCCGGGGATTTCCGGCGTGCCGCTCGACAAGGCGTGCAGCACGGCCGCCAATAGACGCGTGAAGACCAGGTTTCTCATGCGGTGTAATCGGTCAAGGGATGCTGCCGCGGTGACCGCCGGCGTTGATTTCCAGCAATGATGATTGGGGGTATCGCTCTCGTCGCGTGTGCGTCCCCAAATTTGGGCCGGAATTTAATTCTTCGAATTTATAGGTTGTCTGCAGAAATCCTGCGTAGTTCAAATTCAGCTCGAAACATCTCCGAATTGCTCGCAAAACCTTGCTCTCATCTGTCAAGTCGAGGAGGATCCGTGGTTGATCGTGCGTGCGTGCGCGACCGTCAGTTCGTACCTGCCGCACTCGCGCATCCTCAGTTACCCTGAGAAATACATTGGATCGAGTGAGCGTACGGCTTGGCAGCCGATTAGCGATATGATCCGGGGGCACACGAAGTCCAGCCGCATCGGGGCTGCGGAACATAGTCCGAGAAGCCGTCGTATCCGGTAAGGTAGTTCATGTTCGGCTCGTTCAGGACAAGCAAAGCGTCCATACCGCGCTCCGCCATTTGCTGGCGCAGTCGAGCCGTGCGCTGACGATCCAAGCCAGGAATGGAGTCCCGTTCCACGCCAGCCTGCCGTCGTGCTCGGGCCGGTCAAGGCCAAGCCTTGCCGCAAACGCGGCCAGCCTTGACCGCCCCTTGCGCGCGGCGGCTGCGATCGGTGGCCGGGACGAAAGAATAGCCCGCAGCGCGGCCGAACAAAAGAATGGACTTACGGCGATCTCCGCAATCGTCGTCTCGGTCATAAAGAAGTCGCTTGTCCATCTCATCCGTCGAGTGCAGCTTGGCGCGGTGCGCGGCCGGGAAACTCATGTAGGCGAGCACATCGGTTGGGCGGAGCTGGTCGGCGATGCGCCGCCATTGCGCCCGCGCAGCCTCCGCATCGTCCTGGGCGAAGGCAGTGGCGATGAACGCGGAGACGACGCGCCGTCCGCTCTTGCCGGCATGCGCCAGCGCATTGCGCAGGAAGTGCACGTAGGGATCGTTGTCCCACGGATCCGCTCTACGCAGCGATCGGCCTCGTCATGCCCTCACGATCAAAGCCAAGACTTGTCGCGACGAGGGACTGCGGAGGCGGTCAAGGGAAAGATGGTCCAGCACAAAAGAAGAAAAGCGGATGCCAGCCGCTTGAGGTTGATGGCGGCGGCCGTCAAGTAGGCCTGGATCTTCATGTTCGGGAGACCGTGCCGTACAGCGCGTGCGAGCCCATGCCAGGTCTTGGCTTCGCCGTGGAAGCCCTCCGAGCGCCAGCGATGACGCTGATAGAGTTGCCGATCCTCCGCGCTCGATCGCTCGCGACGGCGACGGGCACGGAGCAGTGCGGGATAATTATCACCGACAACAACTGCCTTGTTAACTCGCCCCTTCGATAGGCAGTCAGTCTTGAGTGGGCATCGGGCGCAATCCTTGGCCTTTGAGTAGAAGAAGCGGCTATGCTTGATCGGGCGTCCTGGGCGCAAGATACGCCCTCGCGGGCACTTCAAAATGTCGTTCTTGGCGTCGTACCGGAAGCGGCGGAGCGGCACGCGAGACTTGATCGGCTCGGCTTTGGCGGGGATCAGCGCGTCGATGCCGCGGCGCTCCAGCGCGCCATAGACCTTCGCGTAGGCATAGCCGGCATCGGCCGTGACCGTCTTGATCGCGATCCCGGTAGTGGCCTCTCGACCTCATCCACCTGCGGTTCGATCACATCGCCTTCGCTCGTTTGTCCAGTTGTAACCTCGACATCGAGAATGACGCCGAGTTTGTCATCGACCGCCGTGTGCTGCTTGTAGGCAGGCTCCAGTCGCCTGTTGCGCGCGATCGTCGTCGCCATGGTCGCGTCGGGATCGGTGATACATATCTTCTTGTATTTGCCGCTCTGTCGGCCCGTTCTCTCAGCCTCGATTTGATGCTCATTTTGATTCTCGATTAGCACATCCGCCACTGCCGCTCGGTGAGGCTCTCCCAACTCACATTCGCTCGGATCAGTGAGGCATCGATATGGACCACTTCGGCTATGGCGATCTTGGCCTTCAGGCAGGCCTCGACCGTTCGTTTGAAGATCCGGCGGAACCGCTCTTCGCCCCAGCGCTGGCGGATGCGCGTTAGACTCGAATGGTGCGGCAACTGCTCATGCAGGCCGTAGCCGGCAAACCAGCGAATAGTGATGTTGACCTGAGCCTCGCGCATCAGTCTGCGATCGTGCGCAATGCCGGTGAGCAGACCGGCGAGCATCAGCCGTACCGCCACTTCGGGATCGATGCCGGGCCGGCCGTCGCTGGCGCAATAGCAGTCGTTGACCTCTTCCCTTAGCCACGACAGGTCGAGCACGCGATCGACCCGCACCAGCACGTGCTCATCCGGAATGAGCTGTCTGAGCGAACCAGTGATGAAGAGCTCCAGCTGATCTCGCTCCTTGTGCCCCAGCATCTCGTTGCTCCGCCGATTGCGAATCACCGACGATAACGGAATCTGCCAATGCAGACTTTCTCAACCACCCCACGCGGCAACGCTGCAGCTGGTGTTCAGCACCTTGCCGACGGTGGCCTTGATGCCTTCATGGGCATCGGAGACGACGAGCTTGACCCCGCGCAGCCCGCGCCGGGCCAGCTTGCGCAGGAACGCCGTCCAGAACGTCTCAGCCTCCGACGGGCCGATGTCCATGCCAAGCACCTCGCGCCGGCCGTCACCGTTGACCCCGACTGCGATGATCACCGCGACCGAGACGATGCGCCCGTTCTGGCGCACCTTCACATAGGTTGCGTCGATCCACAGATAGGGCCAATCGCCCTCGATCGGGCGATTGAGGAAGGCCTTCACCTTGTCGTCGATCTCACCGCAGGGCCGCGACACAGCTCGCTTCGGCTGACGATCCTCCCAAAATCGAGCACCACGATGTCAGCCGCGATATCATCAAGAGCGTGGTTTCGATGAAGGCGGGTCTCACCTTGGTGCTTGAATCCGACATTGGCGCCGATTTCGCAGGGCTGGTTTACCGCGAGATTCAAGAAGGCGCTTCACCAAGCCAGTTCGGCTATTCGGCGTATTGGAAAGCCGACAATGAAAACCCGGCCTTGGCTGCCATTCCTCAAGGTGCTAATCTCTACCATTCGCCTCGCCTCACGAAATAAGGCATCCAGCGAGCAGATCGCAACCACACGTTGTTTCACCCCCAGAGAGAACGCTTCAATCAATATGCCCGCTTAGAGCCTGGTAGCGGCCCGAACCCTCAATACTCACGCTCGCCACATGCGGTATCATCCAGCGGAGTTTGATTGCTGCAGATCGCATGCTCAATTTGCAATTAGGACCGTCGTTCTAACGACTTTCAACCCCGCCGGCAGGATCGCATCCGGCTGTGTTCATGCATAGTGAACTACGAGCAGTCGAATGAAGAAATACGCATCAAAAGTTCACTCGGCAGTTCGGTTATGCGTCGAAGGCCGTGCGGCTTGACCCTACATCGCCCTCTTAGATCTCTCTCCATTTTGGAAACTTGCCATTGACACCAAAAAGACCTCCGGCGGGCATGCCGGAGGTCTTCCTTGGAGGTCAGATCTACATCGAAGTTGCGTTTGCTCCTTTGCTAGTTGATAGAGTTTAGAAGTTGCGCTGAGCGCGGAGCAGCAGCACAAGGCTGTTCTGGTCCTTCAGCTCATACGTCGCAGCCGGCTTGGCGATGGCTGACTGCAACGGCAGGGTCACCGTGCTTCCGCTCGCATATTTCTGATCGAGCATCATATATGCGAGTTCACCCGTGAAAGTCAGGTTCTTGACCGGAGTCCACGACGTCTTTGTACCAACAACCGCGTAGTTGAAATCGGGATTACAGCCGGCGACACCGCTCGAGAGCGCCAGATTTGCGACGAATGCCCCGCAGATATAACCCTTGGCCGTGCCGTTATAGCGAACAGCCGCCCAAGCACCAAAGATGGACGTGTTCCAGTACGGGTCCCAATTGTGGGTGTAGCCGCCGTTAAAACCATACGTCGTCGTCAGCTCCTGGCCGGCACCGGTGACGAAGACAGAGTCAGATACCCCGCCGATACCCAAGCTTTGATATGCACCGGCGACACTGGTGCCGCCGTACATGGCGTAAGCGGTCGACATATAGTCATGGAAGTTGTACCGGCTCGCGCCATTCGTATACACGCCCGTCACGTTGATCGTGTCACCCGGGCCGGTCGGAAGGTTCTTGATGGACAACGCCAGTTGCCCGGCCCAGCCCCATTTGTCGCCAGGATGGCCAGTTGGCTCCGACGCGCCATAATAGGCCGCGTGGTTGTCATGCGCGGCGAACGACGCCTGAAACAGGCCCCAAGCCTGGTCAACACGGACCCTCGCCACGAGATCCGGCGCGCGCGAGCCACCAATGTCTTGGGCGCCATACACGCCCGTCGCCATACCCGCAGCTGTCGCGCCACTCACGTTCCAGATATTGGTCGTATAGTTTGCGACCTGATCTTGGGCGGAGAAAGAGGCCGTGATGCCTTGACCGAAATCAGCGGTGTAGGAGACCTGATTCACAGGATCCCAACCAGCCGCTCCCGGCAATTCAAAATTGTTCGCAGGATATTCGGCCCAGGGAGTTCTGAACTGCGACTCCGCCTTACCAAACGTAAACCCGGCAAACTGAATGAAGGCATAGTAGACACCAAGCCCGCCGGTGGCGACCGCAGAACCAAGCGACGACGTGTAAGCGGTCGATCCGTTTACGGCAGTTGTGCCAGCACCGCTATAGGTACCAGTGGTCCAGGTATACGTGAGTTCAGCAAATGTCCGAACCATGCCGTACTCGGTCGCCGTGCGCGTATCGATCTGCAGATCCTGACGGGTTCGGGCCGTGTAGTAGTTGCTCAGCCGATTCCGGGCACCCGCCACGCCGTTGTTGGCAGCATCGAAGTCCACGCTCGAACCCAACACGGTGTCTGCGCGCACATAACCACCCAGCCTGAAGCATGTGTCGGTTCCTGGGATGTAGTAAAATCCCGCACCATACAGTGAGCAGATCTTCACGTATTCGATCGCTTTGGCTTTAACAGGCAGATCGGCGGCCTGTGCTCCGCCTGCAGCGATAATTCCCGCCGCCGAAGCGAGCAAGAGGCTCTTCACCATCTTCATATAGTCCTCCAAGTTGTTAGGTCCGAAAGGCAACTGCTTGACCATTGCAGAAGAGCCGATGCCTTCGCCCCACGCCCCCAATCATTCTCGACCTGCAGGGCCACCCTCGAACGTCAACTGGCAGTTTGAACCAGTGAACGTCGCGGTGCGGATCATTCCGCAACTCGCTCACTTAAGTTGACAGATTATGTTCGCCGTTGGAGGAGAAACTCCGTACGTAACGGACAAATGCAGATCGCCGCTCTGCAGCCGTGTTGTTATCACCTCATATCGGTACGTATCGTACGGTTTGGCAGCGGCGCGTTCGTTACTGGACACCTCAGTTGCAGCTTTGTACTCAGTAAAGTGCACGCTTCACACGCAACGCAGGCCGCGCGAAGTGCAGAATCACCCTGCGGCTGCCCGCTCTTCAATGGTCGATGCACGATGACACCTATAGCTTGGTGAATAAGCGTCTGCGCACTCACCAATGATCTAGCGCTGCCGCTAATGCTCGATCACCTCTGTCCGCGCGCGTGGATGTCGGTTGAGCTGACAGCCCTTCAGAGACGGGGCCGCATCAACGGATGTTGCACCGCGCTCGATCTCAAGTTAGTGACGCGAGATCCTACTTGCGCGTGAGGACAAGCGACGAACCGCCGTGCTGCCCACCATTGGAAATGCCCATGTCGAGATCTGCTGTTGGCCGACGGAAATCTCATCTGGTCTAGTCTACGATTCCTCACGCGAAACAGGCGCATTTTGGAACGTCCGCATGATGCGCAATCTGGAGTGGGATACGCCCACGGACCCGCACAGACGAGAAGCTTGCAAGTGCCGCGATCTACAAGAAGCCGATCTAGACATGTGCTTTTGCTCAAAGAGGCGCGATTTGCAGTCGATCACCGTGCGTCGAAAGAGGTTTGCTTTGCCTCAATGGCGAACACAAGCAATCTTCCTGCGCCACTCGAATGCTCTCACCACACTCATTGGCGAACTTCGCCGAGCGGGGTGTCATTCGGCCTGCAATATTGGCTCTGACTCACTTTTGATGCAGTTTGGGGGGTGTCTGGCGCTTTGATTGGGGGAGAATCAGCGCCATGCAGCAAGCACTCCACCGCTCCAGTCTGGTGCCGCGTGGGTTTGTTGTAGAGAGTGCGTACTACGAAGGTGATAAGGCCGTTATTGCGGTCCGGGCGTCCGGAAGCGTTGGCCTGTGTCCATCGTGCGGAACTGTTTCCCGACGTGTCCATAGTCGGTATCGACGACGCGTGACCGATCTGCCACTCTCGGGCCGGATCGTACAGCTCCTGGTGATCGCTCGCCGCTTCCGCTGCGACGCCGTCCTGTGCGGGCGCCAGATCTTCACCGAGCGCTTCGCCGAAGGTGTACTGGCTCCTTCAGCTCGACGCACGGCGAGGCTGGACTCTATCGTCCATCACCTCGGTCTGGGCTTGGCGGTCGACCGGCAGCAGGCTTCGCAAAACGGCTGATGCTGCCGGTGAGCAAGGATACGCTCCTGCGCGTGGTCCGACGCCGTACCCGCCCGCCGGCTGATCCGCTCAGGGTTATTGGCATTGATGATTGGGCTTGGCGGCGCAATCACCGATACGCCAGCATCGTCTGTAATCTGGAAAGGCGCCGGGTAGTCACGCTGCTGCCGGACCGCGAGCCCGCAACTGCCCAAGCCTGGCTCGCTGCTCATCCCACGATCGCGATCGTAGACCGTGATCGCGGTGGAGAATATGGTGAAGCTGCGGCAAAGGCCCTGCCGCATGCGGTACAGGTCGCAGATCGCTGGCATCTGATGGAGAACGCTAGTCGGGCCTTCCTCGACGCCGTCCGCAAATCGATGCGCCAGATCCGCAGCGCAGTCGGGGCACGACAATCAATCCCAAACTGCTCACCGCGGCCGAGCGCCTACAATATGAGGGCTATCTCCGCCGCGAAGAGACCACGCAAGCATCTTGGGCCTGTCGAAAGGCGGAACGCCGATAAAGCAGATCGTGCGCCAGACCGGCCATAGCAGGAAGCTGGTGCGACAGGTGATCCGGGGCGAACGCCACGATGTCTTCCGGACCCGGCAGAGTTCACTCATCAGCATCTGCCATGGCTCGACGACCAATGGGAGGCCGGTTGCCGAAACGGCGCTGAACTTTGGCGCCGCTTAAAAGCACGCGGCTTCCGAGGCTCCCTTCGCGTTGTCGGTGAATGGACGACACGTAGACGGCGGTCCGAAAAGGTTGATGTCGAAAGTCTTCACCGGATCCCAGCGGCCAGAACAATCGCTCGTCTCATGACGGTCGGACGGGATACGCTTTCGAAAGCAGAGACGATCACTGTCGCCGCCGTCGAGGCTGGCGTTCCCACCCTTGTCGAAGCTCGAGAGATCGTAGCCCAATTCCACCTGATGATCCGGCGCGGAGCTGCCGCCGAGCTGTCGCCATGGATCGAGCGCGCTCGTGCCAGTCTCGTTGCCTCATTCGCCCGCGGCGTTACGATTGATAAAGCGGCGGTTCACGCGGCAATTACATCGCCCTGGTCCAACGGACAGACTGAAGGTCAGATCACCCGCCTCAAACTCGTCAGACGGCAAATGTACGGCCGCGGCAAAATCGACCTGCTTCAGGCCAGACTAATCGGCGCAGAATAGAGTGGAGCTGCACCAAAACTGCGTCAGAGCCAAATTTGAACGCCGATTGACAAAGAACTTTGCCGCCGGGACAGCGGTAGACGTCATCTGCATGGTCATAAGTGAAGTCTTCGCGCGAGAAGATCCCATCTGTGCGGGCCGACTTGTCGAACACTGTGACGTGTGGCTCGATGCCGTGATCGTAAACCAACTAACCGAGCATCTCGGCCGAGCCATTACCGCTGTCACGCAGGAGCCGGCTCGGATAGAGATCGAACCGTTCGAGCGAGCGCTCAATCATGCGCTTGGCGGCCAGCGCTTCCACCTGCCGAATTGCCGTGGTCGCCTCGACATCGACGATGATCGCGTTGTCGACATCGATCAGGTAGTTTGTCGAGTAGGCGAAGAAGGCTTGGCTGCCGTGCGCGCCGGTCCAGCGCGCCGCCGGGTCGGACGGCGACACGAACTTCGGGGTAACCTCGGGTCGCTGCTCCGAAAGCGGCATCGTCAAGGACAACCAGATACTCTTCGATTGCACGGCCGGCGGCTTCGGGCGGAAGTCTCTTGTCGCCTTCGATGCCCTTCTGCCGATTGGCATCGGCCTTGATCAGGCTCGCATCAACTGCGAATCCTTCACCGCCGACCAATCGCCCTCGATGCAGCGGCACAAGACGCTCTCAAACACGCGACGGAACAGGCCGCTCTCCCGGAAGCGGCCATGCCTGTTCTTGGAGAATGTCGAGTGATCCGGCACCGCCCCATCCAGACCGAGCCGGCAGAACCACCGGTAGGCCAAATTGAGGTGGACCTCATCGCACAACCGCCGCTCCGATCGGATTCCGAAGACGTCCGCTCACACCGCAGGACATTCGAGCCTCCATCGGCGCGCGCGACGAACTTGGAGGCGTTTAAGATTGCAGGGATTTGGAGCTCGAGGCAGTATGAGCTCGTCGAGCACCAGCTTACGCCGGAGCAGGTCCGCATCTACGACGCCTACGCCGATGCTTTCATCCACAACAACCTTGACGCGGCCATGCGGGCTGCCAACGTCACGGCGAGACCGGAACGCTGAACGGGCAGGCCAAATCCGCGGCACGATCCCTTTGAAAGCGCGAAGCAGCGCTTCTTCGGGCACTTGCTGACCTCGATGAAGACGCCGTCGCTGATCCGCGCAATCGAGCGCGATCTTGGGGCCGGACCCGCCGCCGTCATCCAGATCGTTTCGACCGGGGAGGCGGGAGCGCCGGCTCGCCGAAATCCCGACCGAGGAGTGGGGCGATGTCCGGGTCGACATCACCCCGCGCGAGTATGTCCTCGACTATCTCGCCCATTCCTTCCCGGTCCAGCTCTACGAGCCTTTCACCGACTCGGAGGGCAACCTCTGCTCCCGGCCTGTCTACCGCGACGGCCAGCCGGTCGAGAGCCGGGAGGCCGTCGCCCGCCGCGATCGCTTGATCGAGAAGCTAGCCTCGTTCCCTCCGGTGCGTGGCGCGCTGGACCAAGTCGTGCAGCGCTTCGGTACCGACATGGTCGCCGAAGTGACCGGCCGCTCGCGCCGCATCGTTCGCAAGGGCGACCGGCTGGTGGTCGAAAACCGGGCTGGTTCGGCCAACCTCGCCGAGACCTCGGCGTTCATGGACGACGTCAAGCGGATCCTTATCTTCTCCGACGCGGGCGGCACGGGGAGGAGCTACCATGCCGAACTATCGGCCTGGAATCGCCGTTTGCGGGTCCGCTAGAGCCCGACTGGAAGGCCGACGCCGCCATCCAGGGCCTCGGCCGCACGAACCGGACCAACCAGGCGCAGCCGCCGCTGTTTCGTCCCATCGCAACCGACGTGAAGGCCGAAAAGCGCTTCCGTCTTGCCGAGGACCTCCAGCTTCGCCGTGTTCGGGTGATGGGCGCATATCGTATCGAGCTGTCAGGGTTCAACGACACGACGCGCGATCGACCGCGCGTCGCCGCACGGCAAGCTTTATTGCGAGCCGGGCTGCCGATAACAGCATCAGGTACAACAATCGACAGACAATGCTCTTCGGGGCTGCAGGCCATAGCCCTCGCGTCGCATTCAGTTCGCCTGGACGGTGTTCGTGTCGCGGTGGCAGGTGGATTTGAGTCGATCAGCCTCGCTCAAAATCACCACATGAACACCTACCGTTGGCAGGATCCTTGGCTTTTGGAAAATAAGCCAGAAATTTATATGCCGATGATCGACACGGCCGAAATCGTGGCCGAACGTTATGGAATTTCTCGAGAGGCACAGGACGAATACGCACTTGAGAGTCAGCTGCGAACGGCTGCGGCCCGCCAAGCAGGTCGCTTCGACGCTGAGATCGTGCCCATCACCACAATGCCTGAATGCGCTGGTCACATCATTGCTCGCGCCGCTCTCAATGACGGTGCTGTTGCGACGAACTCTTCGTCTACTGGCGAGGCTGCCGCAGCGACGCTGACCATGTGCTCTATGTATCCTTTAGTCTTTGGGCGCTATCTCGTAGGAGTGGCTGCTTAATGGGGCGCCGAGCGGGGGGCGTCCTCGCGGGACATTCGAGAATGTCGAAGTTTCAAATGGAGTTCAGCAGCGTGGAAGAGTTGCTGGCCTTTGAAAGTCGTCGGAGATAGTCCTCGCTGCGCAGGAATTGGTCGCCAATCCGGCATTTATTGCATCAATTGGGGACCAAAGCTTCGGTACAGTACAGTCCAATAGGTTAATCGTACCCCTTCGTGATTCAATCGGACACTCAGAATGCCCAAAGAGCTTTACATCGATCCCCATGTATTCAAATCGCGCAACACTCTGAGTGCGCCTGGCATTCCTATTCATGCCTATGAACCGAACATCGAAGCTGAGCGGGCTGCCTTCGGTAATGCGGGGTTGTTGCGATTGCTGCGCGATATGGTCGTCATTCGCGAATTTGAAACCATGGTGGGCTCCTTAAAATCAAAAAGAAACTACAATGGCGTTGAATTCAATTTATGCGGGGGCGCGCATCTCTCGATCGGACAAGAGGCGGCGGCGGTCGGCGCCGCTCATTCGCTCGAACCCGATGACCACATTTTCGGCACTCATCGCAGTCATGGCGAGTTCATTGCTAAAGGCTTCTCTGCAATCCGCAAGATTCCCCCGAACGCCGTTCGTGCGATCATGGAAACTCACGAGCAAGGGGCATTGCTTCGGACAGTTGAGAAGCAACTTCAGGGGACGAGCGCTACGGAGACCGCGGAAAACTTCCTTCTTCTAGGCTTACTCGCCGAAATCTTCATGCGCTCGACCGGCTTCAATCGTGGCATGGGCGGGTCGATGCATGCCTTTTTCCTGCCTTTCGGGGTCTACCCCAACAATGCAATTGTTGGCGCGTCCGCCGGGATAGCAACCGGCGCGGCGTTGCAAAAGAAATTGGCGCGGACTGGCGGCATTACCGTAGCGAACGGCGGCGATGGTTCGGCCGGATGCGGGCCGGTGTGGGAAGCAATGAACTTCGCTGCCATGGCGCAATTCGATTCTCTTTGGGAGGATGCCGTCAAGGGTGGTCTGCCAGTCCTATTTTTCTTCAGCAATAATTTCTACGCGCAGAGCGATCAGCCCATCGGCGAAACAACGGGGCTGGACCGTTTGTCACGAATTGGGTTGGGTATTAACCCGCAAGCTATGCATGCGGAAACGGTTGATGGGACCAACCCTCTTGCCGTCGCTGACGCTGTGAGGCGCAAGCGCGAGCTTTTGGTGAAGGGTAAAGGGCCGGCCCTACTCGATGTTGAATGGTATCGTAGCGTCGGGCACTCGGCTTATGGTGATAGCACCTCATATCGAACGAAAGAGGAAGTGCGCGCCTGGGAGGCGCATGATCCGATCCTGTTGTTCTCCAACCGTCTTCAAGGCGCTGGCATTGTGCGGTCAGATCAGATCGACGCGATCCGTCAAGAGGTCGTCTCGCGGATGCGCTCGATCGCTGCAGTTGCTAGCGATCCTGTTCTTACGCCTCCCGTGGATATCAAGGCCGATCCGTTGTTAATCGGCAAGCTCATGTTCTCGAACTCTGAAATAGAGCTTCCTGCCGAGAGCGCTCCGCTTCTGTCGCCATTGCAGTCCGTATCCCGTGTCCAGCAGGACGCCAAAAAAAGCAGGTATGGTATCGCTGCCGATGGAACGAAGTTGTCCGCAATGCGCGCAATCACAGTGCGCGACGCGTTGTTCGAGGCAATTCTGCATCACATGGTGCATGATGAGCGCCTAGTCGCCTATGGCGAAGATTGCCGGGATTGCGGCAGTACTTTCGGCGTCTATCGCGGTCTCGCCGAGATCCTGCCGCGTCATCGTTTATTCGACTCCCCCATCTCCGAAGCCGCCATTGTCGCGACCGCCGTCGGCTGTGCCATGGAAGGCGGTCGCGCTCTCATCGAATTGATGTTCGGCGACTTTCTCGGTCGCGCTGGCGACGAAGTCTTCAACCAGCTGGCCAAGTGGCAGTCGATGTCCGGCGGCGAGCTCAAGCTACCTGTAGTGTTGCGTTGCTCCGTTGGGTCGACATATGGCGCTCAGCACCTTCAAGATTGGACCGCCCTGTGTGCACACATTCCTGGCCTTAAGGTCGTCTATCCGGCGACACCTTATGACGCGAAAGGCCTGTTGGCCTCAGCACTGTCGAGCAACGATCCGGTCGTCTTCTTTGAAAGCCAACGCCTTTATGAAACTGTTGAACGGTTCCGCCCCGAAGGCGTTCCCACAGAATACTATCGGATTCCAGTTGGCGAGCCGGACTGCAAGCGCTCAGGCGGCGATGTCACGATCTTGACTATTGGGCCGTCATTGTATGCGGCAATGGCCGCGGCCGACGAGTTGCAAAGCACTTTCAAGATCTCTGCGGAAGTGATCGATGCACGGTCAATCGTGCCGTTTGATTACAAGCCAGTTTTTGCCTCTGTGAAAAAGACCGGACGTATCTTGCTCGTGTCAGAAGCCGCGGAAAGAGGGAGTTTCCTAATGACGCTAGCGGCAAACATTACCCGGTTTTGCTTTCCTCATTTGCTCTCCGCGCCGCGTGTGCTGGGTTCACCGAACTGGATCATCCCGGGAAGTGAGATGGAGACAGCCTACTTGCCGCAAGCAAACGACATCATCGATGTCATCACTTGGGAGCTGTTCCCCGACAAGCGGAGCAATCGGCGTGGTCTTCGGAACTGGGACGACCAGGAAGTCGCCCGGATCGGTCTATAACACCTTTCAGTGAACGAGGACGTGGATGGACAATCACATCATCTTGCCGGCGCTCGGAAATGAAATCGAGGAGGCTGAGATAAGCGAATGGCTCAAGGCGGAAGGGGACATAGTCAAGGAAGGCGAACAGGTTGTTTTAATCACAACGCCAAAAGTGACGGTGGAACTCGAAGCCCCCGTAACCGGTCGGCTAACCAGAATTCTCGTTCCAGCAGGCGAGCTCGTGCGAGTTGGTGCCAAGCTTGGAGTGGTTGAGTCGTGACGACAGAAATTCGGCTGCTCCGTTTGGGCGGTAGCGGGCCAAATCTGCTGCTGATTCACGGCTTTGGGGCCGACCGATCAACCTGGCTCACCAACCAGCAAGTGCTTCTGGAGTCCTGCAGTCTTTTCGCTTGCGACTTGCCGGCGCACGGTAGTCAGCCGCCTCTTGCGGTAGAGATGACAATCTCAACCATTGCTGATCGGTTGATCGGCCAACTTGAGGCCCGCGGCGAACGCTTTCTCTTAGTCGGTCATTCTCTTGGCGGTGCTGTCGCCATAGAATTAGCGGCTCGTCGACCGGATCTCGTTTCCGGATTGGCGCTGGTCGCACCCGCCGGCCTCGGCACGCGCATCGACCGCGATTTCCTGTTGGGCTTTCCAGCTCTTTTGGACATTGAATCGGCTTTGGCACTTCTTCGCCGTTTGGTAACGCGGCCGCGCCTCATAACGCCTCATCTTGCACAGCGCGTTATTGAGCATTTAAACCGATCAGGCGTCCGATCTGCTATGCAAGCGCTCGCTGATCAATTGCTAGAGGTGGAGACATCCCTAAAACACCAGATCGCTACGTTGGCGCGAAGCGATATTCCACGGTTGGTGATTTGGGGCGAGGACGATCAGATCAACCCGATTGACCGATCGAAGCTTGCTAAGCTCACTACTCAAATGATCACACTGCCGAACACTGCGCACCTCCCTCACATTGAGGGAAGTAAGGCCGTCAATGGATATCTCATAGATTTTATGAAGACCTCTTTACATGATCCAAACTGCCAATCGGCGACGATGTGACATGGCTGCCTGCCATATCGGTGTCGCTGCTGCGCAAGCGAATTCAGGTTAAAATTCGGAAGGGTATGAAAAATGACAGGACAAGTTGCTGGAAAGGTTGTTCTGGTTAGCGGAGCTGCCTCGGGTATCGGAAAGGCGATCGCAGAATTGCTGGCGCAGGAGGGGGCGTCAGTGGTGGCAACGGATTTGGACGAATCGGCGGGATTGCAGACCGTACGTGACCTTGTGAAGCAAGGTCATGACGCGACGTTCTTGCCTCAGGACGTAGCCAGCGAGGCGCGGTGGGTGGAGGTTGTCTGCGAGATCGACCGCCGGCACGGCAAGCTAGACGCCCTTGTTTCGAACGCCGCCATCGCACTGGAGGTGTCGACCCTTGAGATGTCGCTTGCCGATTGGCGTAAGCAAATCGCAGTCAATCTCGACAGCGTGTTCTTGTCCGCGAAATATTCTATTCCGCTCATGCGCAGGAATGCTGGTGGCTCAATAATCCTGATCTCATCGACCGCGGGCTTGTTTGGCGTCTCGAGGATGGCCGGCTATTGCGCGACGAAAGGGGGCGTACGGTCGTTCGCCAAGGCTCTCGCACTTGAATGCGCGTCTACGGGCATCCGAGTCAATTCCTTGCATCCAGGAACTACCGATACGCCGATCCATGCAAAAATGCGTGGCACGGACCTCGATCCGGCGGCGGCACAACAAAGTGTGCCGTTGGGTCGGTGGGGACAAGCCAGAGAAATCGCTCAAGGCGTCTTGTATCTCGCCTCCGATGTGTCGAGCTACGTGACCGGGACGGAGCTCGTCATCGATGGCGGCTGGTCAGCCGGCTAGGCGTCATGTCGCGGTGTGTCTACATTGCCGGAACGGCCGACACCAAAGGCCACGAACTATCCTACGTCCGTGACCTGGTGGCGGCTGAGAGGTTCGTTGCGCAAATCGTTGACCTTTCAACGCTGCCACACGCAATCCCAGTCGATATCGCTGCGGCCGACGTCGCAAGGCATCACCCAGGTGGTCTACCCTCTTACCGGCGATCGTGGTTCGGCCGTCCGTGCAATGGCGGATGCGTTTAGTTGCTTCATTACAACGCGTGGCGATGTTGCAGGACTGATCGGCATCGGCGGCTCTGGCGGAACAGTTCTGATCGCCCCCGCTATGCGAGCGCTCCCGGTAGGGACAGTCAGGCTGATGCGAATGACACCAGAGGAAAACTCCCGCATTGGTGTTTGGATCGGCGAGCGGCTTAATCGCTGTAACGGGCAGGTGCGCTTTCTTATCCCGGCGAAGGGCGTCTCCGCGCTTGATGTTCCCGGTCAGCCGTTTCACGATCCTAAGGCGGACACAGCGCTGTTCCATGCGATCGAGAGCACCATGGTCGTCACCCGGGCCAACCTCGAAGAGACCGGCATGGGCTATGGCCTTGAAGTCGATCTGGTTCGCCTCGCCCACGCCAAAGACTTGCTTACGACGCCGTACGTCTTCAATCCAGCGCAGGCGAAAGACATGATCAAAGCCGGCGCCGACATCATGTTGATCACATGGGTTTGACCGTTGGTGGGCAGATTGGCGCAGATACTGCAGTCAAGCTCGAGGACTGTGTGGCGCAGATTAACGCTGTGGCCGAGACCGCGCTCGCGGCGCGCGATGGCGCTATCATTCTTTGTCACGGTGGTCCGATCGCGACACCCGAGGATGCCAGCTATATCCTCGCCCGTTGTCATCAATGTCACGGATTCTAGGGGGCGAGCAGCTGGAGGGGCCACTGGTCGAGACCGCGCTTGCCGATCGAACCCGGAGCTTAGGGAGTGCCACCAGAAGGAGGAGAGGATGACTAAGGTTTATGTGAGCGCCGTCATCGATCAGCCAATCGAAAGAGTGCGGACTTTTGCGCGCGATTTCAATGGCCATGGCAAATAACATCCGATCATCGCGGAAAGCCATATCGAAGAAGGAAAGCCGAGTGATCAGGTCGGCTGTGTACGAAACTTGATGTGTCACAGAAATCGGCCGCCGATCTCGATCATGGGCTTGGGCCGAAGGTGGGTTTCCTGGGGGATTCGGGTTAAGGCCACCCGTGAGGATCACAGCTTTCACCATTGGGTCCATTTCTGGCTATGCGGCCGTTGTCGTTTGGCTTCACGACAGGATTGCTCCGCCGACACGGCGGGGCGTACGGGCTTCAACAGAAACTGCCTGTAAGCATTCGGAAAATCCCCGTCGTTGACAGGAGTCTCAAACGCAGCGGCGGCGACGTAGTGCGCTTGCCCGGCTCCAAAAGAGGCCATGACACTGACTTGGTCAAGATGACGCGGGCCATCCGGCTCGATCAGTATCCAAGCTTTGGCCAGATCCGCGCATTTCTCAAGTCCGAGCGCTTCCACCGCGACCGCGTTAGTGCCGGGATATCCCCTCAGCCATGGTAGATCCCACGCTTCCTCCAAGGCTGCCGTACTGCCGGGGTATGTCCCGACCAGCCATGGTAGACCGAGCGCTCGCGTCTCGAGCGCATACAGCAGACCCGACGAGCGGCCAGAGAGATCGACCACCGGGGTACCGACTTCAAGGCCGGCCGCTCGAGCCTGGGCTCTGGCCGTGGTCAGATAGTCGTGGAAGGGTCGCGAGAGCACCAATTTGCCACCTGGCAGGGGCGTGTCAGCGCTATAAGCGCGCACATCGTTGACCTGACGGCGCGGCTTGATGAGACCACTATTGGCGACTGATGCAGTGAGCAACTGAGCCAACACCGTCAGGGGCAGTAGGGTGGCGAGGCTGCGTCCCCGTTGCGCAAAAGGGCTCAGGAAGGCAAGAACCGCGAGCATCCAGAACAAGGCGGCCCTCGAGCCGACGTACCAGTAATTGAGGTTGGAGCCCAGTGCGAATAGGTGCGGCAGGATTAAAAAAGTTAGCGTTAGAGCGATGCTGGTGGAAGTCTGGATTCGCAGAATCAATCCGTCACGATAAAACATCGCGCCAAAGCATGTGAAGGCCGGCACCAGGAACAGGGTCGTGTACTTGATGCTGATCGGATCGGTCCCCAGCAGCGCAATTGCTAATGTTAGGATCAACACCGCAGCGAGCGCCAGCGATGGGATCAACTTGTGCGCAGCCCCCATGAGAATGCTGAGCAGAAGGGCTATCGCCACTAACACGGCGATAGTGAGTTGCGACCGAGTGGTGGTGAGCCAGTCGATCCGAAACATGAGAGCCACATCATGCCCGGCACCCAGTAGGATTTCGATCTCAGCGCTGTTGACCATACGGGCCACCAGCCCGGTGATGCCGCCGTCGATCAAGTAGGCGGTAACGATCAGCAGAGCAAGAGCGACCAGCGCCGCACCAAGCATGGGCAGCAGCGACTTTCGGCGCAAAATGACAACATAGAGCATAACGACGAGGGCAGTGGCCACAGCGGTGGTCGGCTTGGCCATGAGGCAGCACCAGCTGCCAACGCCGACCAGGATCCATCCCAAGACCTGGTGGATGCGCCCTGCCCGATCAGCTAGCAGCAAGCCGATCATCACCATCAAGAGCGATTGGAAGGTCAGTGTGTAGTAGCTGGGGGTGAGTACCCACAAGTGAAAGTCGGCTAGTGCCAGGCTGGCGATCCCTGCCGATAGCACCGCCGCATGCCCTGCCGATAGCACCGCCGCATGCGGCCAACTCACTGTCCAGAGGCGCCGGATCACGAGGAAGCTAAGACTCCAGCCCAGCGTCATGGTAATCGTGACGCTCGCCCTGCGAAGCATTGCGATGTCGCCGCCCACCCACTGATACGGCCAGTGATAGACAAAGCCAAAGAGGGTCGGCGGAATATTGATTGCGTAGTGGAATGGGTTCGCGATGGAGTTGAGGTAGAGACCTTCGTCGCTGAACTCGAGACCGTAACTGCTGTAGTATAGCAGCCAAGCAAAAAGGATTGCTGTGGTCGCTGCGGACAGAGCCAGCAAAGTCCGGCCCAGCAAGACTGACAACGTCGTTCCGTTGGCAAAGTGGTTATCTTCTGGCATAAGCCCCTTCCTGCTAGCCTCGTAGAGTAGGCCAATTCCAATGGATATCAGCCTCGAGGAGCTTCTAATTGACCTGAGCTCCGCAATCTCCTCCAAGAATTGGTAGACTCCATCACTTCGGAGAGGCATGGACATGAAGCCGAGCCGGTTCACGGTAGAACAGATTATCGGGATTTTCAGGAGCAGGAAGCCGGGGCTAGGACGGCCGACATCCGCCGCAAACACGGTCAGCAGGCAACGCGCAGCCCACGGTCATCAATCAAGTTCGGAACGCGCCCCAACATGTCCCTGGCACGCCCATCGAAGGCAGTGCTTGTCCGAAAGACCGCTTCGCTCGACTATCGGCCCTGGCGCCACTCCGTCGAAATCGCATTGCCTGTCCTGACGGAAGCCGGCCATGCCAAGTGACATTCGGCCAAGTGGTCCCACTGGCTACGAGGGCGAGCACACACCGGTCAGTTTCATCAAATTTGTGCTTGTCGGTCTCGTCAACACGGTCTTCGGCTATGCTATGTTTGCGCTTTTTTTGCCTGCTGCTCGGATCTCATCGACTTGCCACACGCTTGCGACCGTTTGCGGCGTTGTGTTCAATTTTCATTCCACCGGAAGGCTAGTGATTCGCTATCGAAGGCTTTCCTCATTCCTGCCCTTTACGGCTGGCTGCGCAGCCGTCTGGCTCGTCAACATTTTGCTGCTGGACGAATTGAATGCTCTCGCGATATCGCCGCTCGCCGGTCAAGCGATTGCCCTCCCCCTTCTCGTTCTGCTCTCTTACGCGATCAATCGCTATCTTGTATTTGGCAGGCCCAGATGAAGGCGATTTCGATCGTGACGCCGTGTTTCAATGATGAGCAGAGCATCAGGGATGCCTACGAGTGCGAGATATCTCAAGAGCATGCCGAACCACCAGCGAGCATATCTTTTGCGACAATGCTTAGACGGATAGAACGCTTGCCATTCTGCGCGATAATGCCCCCAGCGATCCCAGCGTCACCATCAACGCCCTCATTCTCGGCCCGCTCCGAAAAACATACAATGGCGTGATGCGCAGTTCCGCCGATGCCGTCCTGCTGTTTCTTCAGTCCGACCTGCAGGATTCACGAGGGCTTCTGCCAAAATTTGTCGAGCTCTGGGAACGGGGCTACGAGACCGCCTCCGGAATGACGAGCTAGACAACAGCAAGCTCTCATGAACGTCCCCACGAAGCCCGGCTTCACCGACTACATCGAGCAGGGCGACACCGCCTTCCTCAACAAGCCGGGCTCCAAGGAAGAGAAGATCTTCTACGCCTTGATCAAGCGCCTCCTGAAGGAGAAGCCCAAGGGTTACTTCGGCGAGATCGCCAAGAACATCAAGGGCGTCTCGGAAGAGACCACCACGGGCGTGCATCGTCTCTACGAGATGGCCAACAAGGGCACGCTGCTGTTCCCGGCGATCAACGTCAACGACAGCGTCACCAAGTCGAAGTTCGACAACCTCTATGGCTGCCGCGAATCGCTCGTCGACGGCATCCGCCGCGGCACCGACGTGATGCTGTCGGGCAAGGTGGCGATGGTCGCGGGCTTCGGCGACGTCGGCAAGGGTTCGGCCGCATCGCTGCGCCAGGCCGGCTGCCGCGTGATGGTGTCGGAAGTCGATCCGATCTGCGCTCTCCAGGCGGCGATGGAAGGCTACGAGGTCGTGACGATGGAAGACGCCGCGCCCCGCGCCGACATCTTCGTCACCGCGACTGGCAACAGGGACATCATCACCATCGAGCACATGCGTGCGATGAAGGATCGCGCCATCGTCTGCAACATCGGTCACTTCGATAACGAGATCCAGATCGCGTCTCTGCGCAATCTGAAATGGACCAACATCAAGCCGCAGGTTGACGAGATCGAATTCCCGGACAAGCACCGCATCATCATGCTGTCGGAAGGGCGTCTCGCGACTTTCGGCAATGCGATGGGCCATCCGAGCTTCGTGATGTCGTCGGCGTCCTTCACCAACCTGACGCTGGCGCAGATCGAGCTGTTCGCCAACAACAAGCACGGCAAGTACGAGAAGAAGGTCTACGTGCTGCCGAAGACGCTCGACGAAAAGGTCGCGCGCCTGCACCTCGCCAAGATCGGCGTGAAGCTCACCGAGCTGCGCAAGGACCAGGCCGACTACATCGGCGTCAAGCCGGAAGGCCAGTACAAGTCCGATCATTACCGGTACTGAAGTCTGGCGGTCCAAACGGCAATTGCCGCCCATTGCGATTTCGCGATGAGATTGACAGAGCTCGGCTCACTGATCGCCCGGTTTGGCCGGGGCGATCCAATACCCTGCGGCTGCTGTGAGAGGCGACTGACGTCTCTGGAACACTGGATACCCCGGTCCCGGCTCCGCCAAGGCTTCGCTGAACCTTTCAGTATTGGGCCGGCGAAGCTTCAGCGAAGACGGCAACGGGTGGACTGGAGAGAGCCGATACACCAAGAACCTTCGACTGGTGGTTGGCGGTGCCGACCTGTCGGGCATCGGTGCGGGCTATCAATTGCAGACGAAATGCCCGAGCAAGAGCTAGGTAATACTTGAAGGGCGCGACTGTATCGGCGGCGGCACCAGGGACCGCCTCGTTCGCACTCGGTTCAATGTGGACTGATCCGAAGGCCATCGCCGACGGTGCGCAGATCCTGAACTATGTGCGCGACACGGCAGCCAAGTAGCAGTATCGACAAGAAGATTCGCTTCCGCCATCGGGGCAAGCGCCGCCTGGTCGACGACGGACGCGCTGGACCGTCGAAGCCAAGCGAACGACAAGCGAGCTCGTGCGCTCCACCTGCAATTTACTGTTCATGTGCTCAGGATATTACAATTAGGAGGAAAGGTAGGCGCCGAATTCAAGAGTACTGCGGAGATCGCGGTCGAGGCGAGAGCCAACCGGCATCATCTTCTTCCGTCTTGATCGGCCATCCCTCTTCAATTGAACACGCCGATGTTGAAAAGCGAACAAGACGCCGAGGCCACCCCACGGCAGCCGTTCGCGCAAGGAGTCGAAGGTTCTACGTGCCGATAATCGACGACCTGGTCGTGCTTGCCGTTGGGATGCGGCCGCCCACGCGGCAGGGTGACGAGATGAGTGCCGCCGACGAACACGTCGAGACGATCGTCGTAAAGGCGCACCCGCAGCTGGTGGCCGATCAGGCGTGACGGCACGGTGTAGAACACCTTGCGCAAGGTGAAGCCGCCGCTTGACATCACGCGGACAATCACCTCCTCGTAGTCCGAGGTGCGGCGATCTGGCAACGCCTGCAGGGTGGCGCGCTCGTGGTCGATCCGCTTGGCGTTGCGGGCATTGCGGCGGCTAACGATCTCGTCGATGAAGCCGCGATAAGCGGCGAGATCATCGAAGTCGGCAGTGCCGCGCAACAGCAGCGCGTCGGCGATCGTCCGCTTGAGATGGCCATGCGAGCTCTCGATCGCCCCGTTCTCGTGGGCGATGCCGCGATTGTTGCGGGAAGGCCGCATGCCGTAATGGGCGCAGAGGTCCTCGTACTGCCGGGTCAGATCGTCCCTCGCATTGCGATCGAGATTGCAGAAGGCGGCCGACAGGCTGTCGGTCCGATGCTCCCGCGGTGCCCCACCGAGCGACCACAGGGCATTCTGCAGCCCTTCGGCCAAAGCGACGAAGCTCTCGCCACCGAGCACGACATGGGCGTGCTCAAACCCGCAATAGGCCAACCGGAAGTGATAGAGGCGATGATCGAGCGGCACGCCAGCGATGGTGACGCCCAGCTCGCCCATGTCGGTGAAGTCGGACAGGCCGACCTGGCCCACTTCGTGGGTCTGGCGGAAGATGACCTCCTGCTCCTCGCCGTGGATCGCCCGCCAGGCGCGGATCCGGCGCTCCAGCGTGCGGCGGATTCCAGCTCCGAGCTCAGGATGGCGCCGTATCATCTCCTCGAAGCAACCGGCCGCACGCCGGGGGCGGCCTTGAGCATTGGCACCACTTCTGTCTCAAACACATCGGCCAACGGGTCCGCCGGCGACGGCCGCGCCCACCCTCGCATTGCCTCACCTTAATTATTACCGGATGCTAAGCCGTTGCCTCACGTAAATTGCTCCCTTGGATCGGGAATGAGCGGGGGCGAAGGTGGGGCGGCTAAGCATGGCGACGCGGAAGGAACTGACGGCGGCGGCAGGCGCGCGCTATCGGACGTCGGATCGCGCGAAGAAGTCGCGGATATTGGACGAGTTCGTCGACATCACCGGATTCCATCGCAAGCATGCGATGCGGATTCTTCGAGGTCAGCAAGAGGCAGGCCCAGGCCGGCGGGCGCGACGCCGGGTCTATAATGAGGCAGAACACAACGCGCTCGTGCTCCTTTGGGAGGCGTCAGACCGGATTTGCGGGAAGCGGCTGAAGGCGTTAATGCCTGCGCTGATTGAGGCGATGGAACGGCACGGCCACCTCGGCCTTGCCCCCGAGATCCGCGACAAACTTTTGGCAATGAGCGCTGCGACGATCGACCGCGCATTGGCCCGGGTCCGAGAAGGACTAGGTCGCAAGCGCCGGCGGCACGCGACGCACTCGTTGCGTCGCAGTATTCCAATACGGACGTCGGCAGATTGGAACGATCCGGCGCCGGGGTTCGTCGAGGCTGACCTTGTAGCGCATAGCGGTCCATCGGCGCGCGGCAGCTTCATCCAGACCCTCGTGCTCACCGACATTGCTACCGGCTGGACGGAGTGTGCTCCTCTGATCGTGCGCGAACAAACGCTGTTGAGCACAGTGTTGACGGAATTGCGCAAACAATTGCCCTTTGCGTTGGTCGGCCTCGATACGGACAATGATACGGTGTTCATGAATGAGACGCTGAAAGCCTACTGCGATGCGGCCAACATCGTCTTCACGCGTTGCCGGCCCTACCGGAAGAACGACCAGGCGTTCGTCGAGCAGAAGAACGGCGCCGTCGTGCGCAGGATGGTCGGCTATCGTCGGTTTGAGGGCTTGGAAGCGGCCAAGCTACTGGCTGAACTCTATCGATCGGCGCGGCTGTTCGTGAACTTCTTCCAACCCTCGTTCAAATTGATGGCCAAGCAGCGCGACGGTGCTCGTGTGCGCAAGACATACAGCGCGCCGGCAACGCCACACCAGCGTTTGGCCGCCGACGCCAGCACGCCCGACGCGGTTCGCCACCATCTCCAAGAACTCTATGCCGCTCTCGACCCGGTCGCGTTGTTGCGCGACATCCGCAGCCCGCAGGAACGCCTCGCGGCGCTCGCAGATACCCAGCCAATCGCCCATCCTGCTGCGGCATCGCCATCGATCGATCTCTTCCTGGCAAGCCTACGAACCGCCTGGAAGGACGGAGCTATGCGACCGACGGATCGGCCAATCGTGAAAGCGAAAAGAGGCCGGCGTCGTCCTGACCCGCTCATCCGGGCAACGCTAGATTTGCGAAAATGGTTTGAAGCCGAGCCCTGGCGGACTGGTAGCGAACTGCTCTCCCGGTTGCAGGTGGAATATCCTGGAGCCTATCCGAACAAGCTTCTTCGAACGCTTCAACGTCGGCTTAAATCCTGGCGCAGCGAGCAAGCGAACGCGTTATTGTTCGTTCCTACGGAGAAAACGCAGCCGGGGCTTGAGGTCACAACAACCCCATGATGTGCCAGGTGCAAGCGGAGGAGGCCGGGCGCTCCGAAACCCCGGCCATCTCCGCACCCGGCCTCCTCCTCAACCCAAGCCGGGAGCAAAATAAATGAGGCAACCGATTGCACTCGGGAGTATCGATAGGTGAGGCAATACG
>NZ_AXAS01000075.1 GCF_000472925.1 Bradyrhizobium sp. Ec3.3 | reverse complement strand
GGCCGGGACGAAGGAACGACCGCCAGGCACGAACAAAGGAACAGCCATGAAATGAGGAGAGACCCATCGACGATGTAATCTTACCCGCCGAGGTCTGCGAGAAGATAAGACGAGTATGGAGGATCGGTCTTCCCGGCGCATGCGAACACTGGTGACCCGAATGGCCCGGTCGAGGCCTGACCGCTAATCAGTTCGCATGCGCGCTGATATCCATGATGGTCCGGAGCAACGCTCCAAACAGAGGCCGGATACATTGATGCAAGACCGCTCACCGCCAGGTCGTCGAAATCTTCTTGCAACGCGCGGCCGGACCATACATCGGGTCAGATTATAGGCCAGAACCGAGAGGGCCATCTCGGCGGCTACCCTTGGGAGAGTTTTGGTCAGGAAGTGCGTCGCTCCCATGCGTGCCTTCATCGTGCCGAACGGATGCTCGACGGTCTCGCGACGAAGGCGCATAGCGAGCGGGTTCGCATCGAGCCGCTGCTGCACGGCGTCGAGCAGATCCTCGTGCTCCCATCGCGTGATCCGTCGCTCTGACCCGGGCGTGCACTGGGGTTTGATCGAACAATTCTTACAGGCGTTGGTCCAGTAGCGCCGTAGCATCTTGTCGGCTTCTTCGTTTGTATAGCGATACGGCAATCGCTCCCCGGCCGGACAACGATAGGCGTCTTCCTCCGGCAAATAGACAAAGTCCTGCTTACCGAAGCGTCCGTCCGACTTGGCGCCCGAAGTCATCGGCTTGGGTAGAGTTACTGTGATGCCGGCCTCGTGGCAGGCGAGGATCTCCGGGCTGCTGAAGTAGCCGCGATCGGCAACGGCCCCGAGCGTCTCAGTCTTCAGAACAGCCTTCGCCTGCCTGGCCATATTGGCAAGTTGTGCCCGATCTGAGCCGCTGTTCGTCACCTCATGCGCGATGATCAGGTGATGGTCGGTATCGACGGCGACTTGGACATTGTAGCCGACAACGCCGGATCCGCGGCCAGTGGTTGCCATCGAACGGCTATCCGGATCGGTCAGGGAGATTTGCTGATCCGGCGAAGCAAGCATCTGCTTCTCGTAGGCAGCAAGCTTGCCCATCTCCCCCTTCAGCTTCGTCAGCTTCTCGGTAAGCCTCGTCACCTTCGCCGCCAGCGCCTCGCTCGGCTCCTGTCGGTCGGCCGTGTCAAGTTGGCTCAGATAGCGCGCGACGCTCTCCTCCAACTGAGCACGCCGCCGCTCCACCTTCGCGCGCGTGAAGTTCCTGTCCCGGTTGTTCACAGCCTTGAACTTGCTCCCATCAATGGCGACGCGCGCCGTCGTGAGAAGACCCATCCCGCGGCAGAGCTCGACAAAGCGCGCACAGACCTTACGCAGCCCCAGGCTGTTGTCCTTGCGGAAGTCCGCGATCGTCTTGTGATCGGGAGCAAGCCGACCCAGCAGCCACATCACCTCGATGTTGCGTCCGGCCTCTCGTTCCAGCCGCCGGCTTGACTGCACCCGGTTCAGATAGCCGTAGATGTAAAGCTTCAGGAGAACCGAGGGGTGATACGACGGCCGGCCAGTCGCCGCCGGCGTAACTCCACCGAAGCACATCTCGGCCAAATCAAGCGCATCGACAAACTCGTCGATCGCGCGAACAGGGTTGTTCTCGTCAATGAAATCATCGAGGCATTCAGGCAGGAGCATCCGTTGCCCACGATCCGCCTCCTCAACGAAGCGCCTCATCAATTCCCCCTCAGAATCACGGGAGAATCATAACAGCGGTACTGTGTTTTCACACGGCCAGGGTCATTCGCGACCGACTGAGCCAGCGGCAAGTCCGGGTATGGTCCGCTAAGCTGCCGCAAGCGGAAGTGAGGTATCCAACGCGCCGCAACAGGAGCGAACGATCACTGATGCGTCGCGGCGGTCGTCGTTATGGTCGCGCTGGCGGTACTGTGGCTGGCCCTGTAGCCGGAACCAACTGGCCATCGGCAACGGCGACAGCGTGAGCGTGTCCTACGTTGACTTCAAGCTGGATCATCACATCGCGCCGAAGGCGGTGTCGCCATCGCTCCATCTCGGCCTGATCGAGATCGAACCGGTTCGCGCCTCGTCAACGTGTTCCGGCTCACTAATCGGTGGCGCGGCATTGATGAGGTCGAGGCGAGGCGCGCGAGGTCAAGCCGCATCGGACCTTCGACAAGCCACCGGGACCGAAGCCGATGAAGCCCAATGCCGGTCGAGCGACTGGTGAGCGCGCTGGGCTCGAACCCAGGACCCCGTTCATGTGGCGCCGCCCAACGCGAAGCAGTAGACGGTATCGACGGCGTTCTTCGCGAAGCCCGGCGGTGGAGCGCAAAGGTGATTGCGGCCGTCGGGATTATCCCTGTTCCGCTCTATTTTCTGGGACGGAATGAGAATGTATTTCCCGTCCTCCCGGCGCTTCGCATAGATCTTGCCGTCGACAGATTTGATTTCGGTCGGGTAGCAGTCCGCATTGTTGCAACAGCTGAACGCCGGATTATCAGGCATGTGCCACGTCGAATAAAACCTCTCGTGCAGAAGCTGTTCCTGAGCGGGATGGTGGCTATGAGCGGCCTGGTTCTGCTCACCCTCCTGCGCATGGACGAACGTTGCCAGCAGGCCAAGAGCGCTCGAGAGGAGGAGCTTGCAAAGAAGGTTCAAGGCGCAGTCTCCTTGCTCACAACTCCAAAATGGTGCGCAATCTCCGGATGATCGTTGCTACAACCGTCTCAGGCCGCCTATGGAGTGATATCGGCTTCGCGGGCCTTTTTCTAAAAGGTCATCTCGCTTCCGCTCCGCACCTTGGGGCGGCAATTGATCTGCCTTTTCCCTTGCTGCTCTAGCTTCCTTGATAAGTCGCTCGCCCAGCGTCCTATCCTGTTTGTGCCGGTGGCGTTTCATGAACGTCCTCCCGTCGTGAAGTACGCTTTGCTTTAAAAACTCTCCCGGTGGCTCTAGCATTCAATGGAGAACATTACACCTTGTATCCATCAAGCGGAACATCAGTGCATCGTGCCCCGAGATTCGCAGCCCCGTCCGTGAGGTTTTTCCGACCCCGGACCTACCGGACACCAGGCGAGCCAAACGCCTCTCAGCGGCCCTTCCCCTGCGAAGAGGGTTGACCGATCTGCGCACATTGTTTTTGCTGATAAATTCATTATCCGACATTGTTTGCGACCTGATCTTGCCGCCGCCCCCTTGGGCGTCGCTCGGTAGAGCCTGTCGCGTTGTCCACCGCAATCCATAGCGGCTTGCCTGCGCCGTGCCAGGCGGCGCATCTTCCCGGCATGGGCACCAAATCACGCGAGACCATCTACGGCGGCTCGGTCCGGGCAGCGGCAGAGCGGGCGACAGAAGCACGCAAGGAAGCCGACCGGCTCGCCTGCGAGGCGTGGAATAAGAGCATGCTCGCCTTCAAGGGACCGGCGCAGCCATCGCCTACCCTGGGCGATGCCCTCAATGCGGGTTACCTCTATTTTGAAGTCCGATGTCTCGGTTGCGACATCAATCAGACCGTCGCCCTGGATATCGTGCGCAGACCGAAGTCAACGCCGATCCACGAGCTGGAGCGGCGCATGCGGTGCACGGATTGTTCGGAGTTGCGCGGCGGGGCTTGCAGAAGCGATCCAGCTCTCGCTCTTATAGACCTTTTCGGTCAGTGCGGCTTCCCGCCCAATTGGACGTGCCGCAGCTCAGCCTCTCGATCTGCCCGGAGGCATTGAAGGTCAACACCGCGGCAATTGCCCGGTCGCGCACGATATAGGAGATCATTGCTCCACCATCTGTCGGGTAGAGGTAGTCAAAACCGTACGCGGGGTTTTCCCTTATACGCTGGACCCAATAAGCTCGTAGGCTTTCTTTCTCGGTCACAATCTTTATGCTTCCGCAGCTGCAATGGATCACAGCGTCGTCGGCGAACATTTCTAAAATCGCATCGACATCGCCAGCGCGGTAGGCATCGAGCCAATCAACCGCAGCGGCCATCGGGTGAAAGGACATATTCCTCACCTACATGCCGTTGTCGCCCGTAGGTTAGGACGCGTCTGCTGAATTGCAACATGAAAGCGCAGCATGCTTTGGCGAACAGCGCCATGTGTGCACTTTGGCACCGATCTCAACATGCCAAGGGGCGTAAGTGTTGGCCCCCTGATGGGCAAAGATCGTCTGTTCTTGTGGCTGATGATCCTGCAGAGCCTGTTCACGCCGGTGATGCTCGTCCTCGGCCTGTTCCTGCAACGGTACTAGCAGTCAGTCAGCTTCTGACGCGCTCAGTCGTCCCGAGTTTGCGCGTGCTGACGGCCGACAATTGCCAAGCAAAAATCAAACCCCCGGTGAGACCGGGGGTTTGAGGGGTATGCGTTGCGGACTTGGAGTGATGGCAGGATGCCCAGCAGGGCCGGTTCCGTCAATTCACGTATGTTTACTCCGCTAAACAAAAGGGCCGCCTTGAGCCGGGGTAATTTCAGCTTATCTTTCGGCCATACTTTCTTTTTCCCTGCCGACCAACGCGGGGCTGGCTCAAGCCCGAGAACCGCTGCCTGGTCCCGGCCAACAGCTTCGCTGAGTACGCGCCCGAGCCGAACCCAGCGACCAAGAAAAAGGACGTGGTCTGGTTCGCGCTCAATGAGGATCGCCCGCTCTTCGCATTCGCGGGCATCTGGACAACCTTCAATGGTGATCGCGGCCCAAAGTCGAAGCGTGTGCCAGGGCCGCATCAGGTCTACGGCTTCCTGACGACCGCGGGAATGCGGTCGTTGCGCCGATCCACCCCAAGGCCATGCCGGTCATCCTGACCACGGACGAAGAGCGTGACGTCTGGATGCGCGCGCCGTGGGATGAGGCGAAGGCGTTGCAGCGGCCATTGCCGGATGATGCCCTGAAGGTCGTTGCGCGTGGTGAATCGAATGAAGATCGGGCCACCGCATGAAACTCACCGCCGAACGCCCCTTCACCAACCCGGAAGTCGCAGCGCGCAAGCTGGTCGAGATCGCCAGCGGCATTGAGCCCGTCCAAGACGGCCGCATCCACATGGAGAAGATAAACGCGCCGTTCCTGTACACACTGAAGGCGAGCGGTGAGGGGTTCGGCGCGGAGATTAAGATGGCGGTTGAGCGCGGCTGGCTCGAGCTGCACGAGAGTGGGACCTATGTCCGGCTCTTGAAAGGACTGGCATTGCAGTCACCTTGCCCAAGCACCTTATGTCGGACCCATCCCGAGATGCGTTCACCAGTTTCGGCGGCATTGTGCCGCACACCGGGAAGTAGGAGCCCTCTTTTGAATAGCCGTGTGACCGCTTAGGCTCTCGTTGAAGCCGCTCCTCAGACGGGATGTGCCGACATCTCCGTTAGGACTGAATGGGCAGCTGGGATGCTATCGGCAAGCATCGACTCCTAAACCGACAATTCTTTTGTGCCGGTCTCTCACGAGCACTCTCCGCGTGCACAGGACGCGCGGAATGCCGTCACATCGCTTTTGCCTCATGCGGTGCCTGCGAGGGAGGATATCTCCATGCCTAATCACCCCACAATTTCGACTGAACCCCTGACATCGTCAGCCTTGCCAACCACCACGGTCACTCGCCGTTTGCTCGTCGGCCGGGCCGGTATCGCGGTTGGCGCCGCTGTGCTTGCGTCTACTCCGAGCATGCCGGGAATCGCTGAGGCCGCAGAGCCTGTGAGCGCGGACGCGCGCCCCCTCGACGCGGAGTTCAAGCGCCGCGCCATCGAAGTCCGAGGGATCTGTGCGAGCAACAGCGAGAAAATTCCGATCGCTCCACACCCGACGAATGGCGATGAGGCGCGCTACACCAACAGGATCGGTTCCGATTCACGGGGCCTGCCGCATGATAAACGCAGCGAAGTAGAACAAGCGGCATGGCAGGCCCTCTATACTGCTTGCCAGTCGGGTGATCCCGCTGACTTCGAGAAGATCCCGCTAGGCGGTACTCGCAAACTGGTCAATCCGGTAGGCACAGAGGCCGTCAGTCTCAGCGGTATAAACCCTACTTAGATTGGAATTCCCCCGGCGCCGGCCCTCGCAAGTGCGGAGCGCGGCGGCGAGGCGGTTGAGGTGTATTGGCAATCCCTGCTTCGTGATGTTCCGCTTACCGAGTTGCGCGACGACACCTCCAATCGCGACGTGCTCGCCGCGACTGAGGAACTCAACAAGCTTGCCGATTTCCGCGGACCAAAGTCCGGTGGGCGGGTCACGCCCGGTTCGCTGTTGCGTGCCAACGCGCTTTATTTCGACCCGGCTGACCCGAACGGCCGCTCTGTCACGCCCCCGGGCGTCTTGGACGGCCCCTTGATCTCGCAATTCCTGCTTCGGGACGTGCCGTATGCCGCACAGTGGATGAGTGCTCAAATTCGCACCGCGTTGCCCGCCAGCGAATTCCTGACCGACTACGACGAGTGGCTTGCGATCCAGAACGGCGCCGCGCCAAAGCAGCAGCCGCAGTTCGACGCGACACCGCGATACATCACAACCGGAAGAGACCTCGCGGAGTATATCCACACTGGTCCTGCACTTGGTTGGGCGGCGGCACTGTTACTTGCCACCCCCGCTGGCGGGACGGACAAGCGCTACTCCGGGATGTTTCCCCCGGCAGAGGCCGTGTCCTACCCATCAAACCCGTATCGTAGATCAAAGACCCAAGGCCCTGCCGGTGCCACCTTCGGGTTGCCCCATGTGCAGGAACTACTCGCCACGGGGATCAGTAACGCCGTCCGCGCCGCCTATTGGCAGAAGTATTTTGTACATCGGGCTGTGCGACCGGAAGCCTATGGCGGTCTGGCGCATCAACGCCTCGCCAATGGCGCCAGCGACTACCCATTGCATGATAACTTTCTGAAATCGGAAGCGCTCGATCGCAGTAAAGCCAAATACGGCAACTACCTTTTGTCCCAAACCTATCCGGAGGCCGCGCCCCTTCACTCCACCTATCCCGGCGGTGCTACGAGCGTTGGTGCCGTCACGGCTACCATATTGAAGGCGTTTTTCGACGAGAGCCGCGTCATCTCCAACCCGGTACAGCCCGATCCGGCTGACCCGACGACGCTCATGTCCTATAGCGGCCCGCCGCTCACGGTTGGTGGAGAGTTGAACAAGCTCGCGGTGAATTTCGGCTTCGGACGCAATTGGGCTGGTATCCACTGGCGTTCCGACGCCGCTGCCTCAATGGCGCTCGGCGAGGAAGTGGCTATAGCCATGCTACGTGACGAACGCGCTACCCTCCGCGAGCCCTTCGACGGCTTCTCCTTCACGCGCTTCGACGGCAGCCGCGTGACAGTTTGACAGCAGCCGGGCGGCGCCCCTAGCGTGAGGCGTCGGCTTGCATTCGGCAAAGCAGCGGCAGGCTATGCGCGTCCGGATTGACGTTGGAGGACGGCAATAGTGCGACCGCGCCGACATCGGCTCGCGCTTTTGCTTCGAGGACGCTAAGGCGAAAGAAGCCTTCGCGCTCACCTGCGATAACTTGGGCATTTCCTGCCGAGACAGCTAGCCGATAAACGGAAGCCAGCAGACCTGGGTGCCGGCGGGCAGCGTCGGTTGCATTGCTTAGCCGCGAGTAGCCTGCTCTTTACGGCTGCGACTGCTGCTACTTTTACGAGCGTGTGGCCGATCCTCAGCTGAGGGACACTCCGCGCATTTCAGGAAGTCATTTTGGAGGCCATGACCCATGCCCAAGTTACTGGAAGATCTATTGTGGTGCTCGGCCTTGGCGACGTGGCTCATGCTTCTTGGCAGCTTCGTCAGCGTGGCGCTGCGGCCTCTTCTAAAGGCAATTCGGCAGCAACTCGAGGTGAGGCTGAAGTCGAAGGAAAAGCGAAGTTGAGCATAAGGGCTTCGACGAAATAGGAACGGAGTTGGCAGGCCCGGACGTCTCCAATTCCAACCATCCACCGTTATCAGAACGTGGCAGTCATCCTGCGGATCAGACGGCTCGTGGATCGAAATCTCGGTGCGCGGCGACGTAGTCGATCTCGCCGCGCGAGATACCGATATCGTGGAGCGCCATGTCGCTCAGGTCGGACAGCCTGGCCTGTAGCCGTCGGCGTTCGTGCCTTTCGCGAAGGGCGGCGCGGCAATTGGCGAGCAGGCTCAGCCCAAGTCGAACCGGCGCGAAGGTCTGTCTCGACGCGGACACATCGTAGGTTGTAGCCATCTGAAATCTCCCCGGTATATGCGTCCAACAAAGCAAGGATGTCAGGACGTCGCAGGATGCGCTTGATATCCGGCTTACATTTTCCTTACAGGCGGCTTATTCTTTCAGCCCTCAGCGGTGCTTGAGTACGTGAGGTGACCAGGGAGCGATAGCGTGCGCTATTTCTTCGAGGACTACGCTCTCGACACCGACCGATGCGAACTCCGCCGCGGGTCCAAAGTCGTCCCGACCGCACCGCAGGTTTTCGATCTGCTCGATTACCTGATCCGAAACAGGGAGCGTGTTGTCAGCAAGGACGACCTGGTGAGTGCCATCTGGAATGGACGCATCGTGTCCGACGTGGCGCTGACTACCCGTCTCAATGCGGCCCGAAGCGCGATCGGCGATTCCGGCGAGGAACAGCGCCTCATCAAGACATTGCCACGAAAGGGTTTTCGCTTCGTCGGTGTGGTCCACGAGGAGGACAGGCCGCCCGCCGTCGCGGTGACTTCCCCCGGCTACATGGATTCGTCCAAACCCACACTTGCGCTCCCCGACAAGTCCTCGATCGCCGTGTTGCCCTTCGAGAATATGAGCGGCGATCCCGAGCAGCAGTACTTCGCCGACGGCATGGTCGAAGAGATCACCACGGCCCTTACGCGGTTCAAATGGCTGTTCGTCATCGCCCGAAACTCGAGCTTCTCGTTCAAGGGCAAGGCGGTCGATATCAAGGAGGTCGGGCGAAGCCTTGGCGTGCGTTACGTTCTTGAGGGGTCCGTACGCAAATCATCGGGCAAGGTTCGCATCGCGGGGCAGTTGATCGATGCGGTGACGGGCGCCCACATCTGGGCCGACAGGTTCGAGCGCGACCTGACGGACGTGTTCGCTCTCCAGGACGAAGTCGCGGTTGCCGTCGTCTCGGCCATCGAGCCGAAATTGCTTCAAACGGAAATTGCGGTCGCAGCGCGGCGGCAGCCAGAGAACCTCACGGCCTACGATTGCTACCTTCAGGCCTTGCCGCAGTACTACGCGTCAACTCGCGAAGGGTTCGCCGAGGCGATAAGGCTCACTCATCGAGCCTTGGAGCTGGACGCGCGGTTCGGCGTCGTTGCGGCTTTGGCAAGCCTGTGCCACACCCTCAACATTACCATGGGCTACTCTGTCGATCCGCAATTCGATCGCAAGGAGGCGATTCGCCTTTTTTGTCTGGCGCTGAGTATCGACGACAGTGATCCCGTAACGTTGGCAAATGCTGCCACCGTGTCGGCCTTTATGGTTGGCGATTCCGAGAGCGAGATCGAGATGGCGGATCGCGCGGTCGAACTCAACCCGAATGCGTTTGCGGCGTGGCATGGCAGAGGCTGGGTGTATCGAATTGCGGGGCTGCATGAAGAAGCAATCAGGAGCTTCGAACGTGCTATTCGTCTAAGCCCGGTCGATCCGCTACTTCATCGGTCGCTCATCGGAATGGCAATGGCCTTGATCGAGCTCGGTCGCTTTGACGAGGCGATCATGGCAGCGAAGAAAGCTGTTCGTCAGAACCCCGCTCATGCGGCGTCATACCGGTGTCTGGCATGCGCGTTTGCCCATCTCGACCACAACGCGCAGGCGCGTGAGGCGGCGGCCGGTGTGCTCGAGCACGATCCTACCTTTACAATATCCACCTATATCGCCCGAGGTGGTCAGGCAAAGGCGAAGCGATTGATCGAGGGGCTTCGGAAAGCGGGGTTGCCCGACTGACCCTCAATGCCGATCAGGTATTCGGAGGACCGCCTTTGGCCCGAAGGCGAGGTGATGGCACGGCTCGCTGGAGTCGGCTCAGTGAAGCATAGAATATGATAGCCTCTGCTCGCCTGGAGTCTGTGCAGGAGGGAAAGCCCTCATGAGGCGGCGGACATTCGTCGCACTTCTCGGCGGCGGAGTGGCGGCATGGCCGTTCGCTGCGCACGCGCAGCAGAAGGCGATGCCGGTGATCGGCGTCCTCTACGCCGGGCCGCCCAGCGCGTCTTATGGACCCTTTATGGACGCGTTCCGCCAGGGACTGAGCGAAGCCGGCTACGTCGAGGGTCAGAATTTGGCGATCGAATACCGCTGGGGGGAGGACAATTACGATCGGTTGTCTGCATTGGCCGCCGATCTCGTCGGCCGCAAGGTCGATTTGATCATGGCGAGCAGCCCGCCATCGGCACGAGCCGCGAAAAGCGCCACCTCGACAATCCCGATCGTCTTCAGGGGCGGCGCCGACCCAGTCGCAGACGGGCTGGTCGCCAGCCTCGCCCATCCGGGCGGCAACCTCACGGGGGTCAGCTTCGTCCCCAACGAGCTGACGGCTAAGCGCCTTGAGCTGCTTTCCGAACTGGTTCCGCAGGCTGGGGTGATCGCCCTGCTGGTGAACCCGAACAATACGACTGCCGAGCGCACCACTCGAGACGTGCAGGAAGCAGCGCACACGAAGGGGTTGCGGCTCCATGTCCTGAAAGCCAGCAGCGAAAGCGAGATCGACACCGCCTTCGCCTCCCTAGTCCAACTGCATGCGGGCGCGCTCATCGTCGGCGCGGATCCGTTCTTGAGCACCCGGCGCGAGCGTCTCGTGGCGCTGGCATCGCGCCATGCCGTTCCGGCGATATATGCGTGGCGCGAGTTCGTCGCTATCGGCGGCCTGATCAGCTATGGATCGAGCCTCATAGCTGCCTTTCGTCTGGTGGGTGCTTACGCGGGAAAGATCCTCAAGGGCACCAAGCCTTCCGATCTGCCGGTCGAGCAGCCGACCAAATACGAACTGGTTATCAATCTCAAGACTGCAAAGGCGCTCGGACTTGAAATTCCGCCGAGCCTGCTTGCCCGCGCCGACGAGGCGATCGAATGACGATGCAGATTTGCTGCGCCGCATGAGTCCGGACGTGGCCCAAACTCTGAACATGCTGGTGCGCTGCTCCAATGTCGGGGTTCAGCGGTGAAACGGACAATGCTATGTCCGACAGCTTTGCCGTTCGTTGGGGCGACGCCGCGGCGCGGGTACGCGGGACCGCTCGCCTCTTGTGTATTGGGACCGCATTTCTGGCCTTTGGTTCTTCGTAAAATCCCGCGTGAACGCGGTAGCTTGGCGTGGTCCTCGTAGTCAAACGACACAGAAGCGGACATTTGCTAATGACGCTATAGGCCATAGCAAAGGCTGAGATAATTGGCTCTCCCGAGGAACCTCCTCGTCTCAAAGTAAGCGCCAAGCTAATCAGCCGCGAGAAAGACAGCCTGCTCGTAGTCGCCCGAGCCCATTTGTCCGGGCTCGAAGATCCCGTGCTTGGCTATCCAGTCAAACGACCTCTCAAAGGCCTCTTTGTCGTAGGGCTCGAAAACGATCCGTTCGCCCGGTCCCCAGCGCCGCGTGTCCATCATGGCGTGGAAATGTTCTGGAAACTCGCGTTTATAATAGTGCGTGTAGAGGTCGGGTCGCAAATCGATGTCGCGCTGCGCCCGCTTCAGGGCCCTGAAATATTTGCGGACGTCGTCCGGCTCCGGATCGCCATTGATCATCGCCGCGATCATAAAGGTGTTATCGATGATCTTGCGGAAGCCCAGCTGTTCGGCGAAATAATAGGGACCGCCGAACAGAGCTACCGCAGGCGATCGACCCGATAGAAACAGCTCGAGGCGGCGGAACAACATGCCTTCCTCGAACGACAGCTCGATCTGGTCGGCGGGCAGATATTGCTCCAGCGCCTGGAGCGTGGCGTAGTGGCTGCCCGACTGATAGCCGACCGAGATCGGAACCCCCGCAAGGTCAGCCGGCGTGGTGATCCTGGAATCGGAGGGGACGAAAATTCCCGCAGGCGCGACCGAATAAGCATCCGCATAGAGCTTGGTATGACCCCGCGAAGCGGCCACGTTGACTGTCCAGTGGCACGCGCACGTCACGTTGGCCTCGCGTCCCTTCTCGATGCTCTGGAAGGCGCCTGACTTGCCGGTTGTCTTGTGGTGTGCGCCGCCCGTTGAGCGAATGAGCTCCCGGAATTCGTAATCTAGGCCTTCGAGGTGAAAGTGGCCCCTTTCTTCCGCGACCCATTCCTGCAAGCGGAAGTGTGGTTCGATGATGAACTTGGCCATCGGTGTTCTCCTATCCGGCAGAGCCAATGTCAGGCTGGCGTAGGCAGGTTGGCGTAACCGGCTCCAACAGCCTGCGCGCTCGAAGCGAGGTTGACAGCACCCTAATGCCGGGCTCTGATGGCGGCTATGCCCGAACAGGAATGATGATCATGCCAAGTCGGGATGCCATCGATCTTCGCTTGCGGGATCTCAGAACGCTGAACGTTGTGCTGCGCGAGCGCAATTTGACGCGCGCGGCAGAATTGCTCGATACCAGCCAGCCGTCCATCAGCAAGAGCCTGTCAAGGCTTCGCAACCACTTCGGCGACCCGCTGGTCATCCGCGATGGCCAGGCGATGCAGCTCACGCCAAGGGCGATCGCGATGGCCGAACCACTGCGAAACCTGCTGGCTGCATCCGATGCTCTTTGCAAGACCGCACCCTCTTTCGATCCGCGTACAAGCCAGCGCGTCTTCAACCTTTTGGTCACCGATGTCGGCACAGTCGTCTTCCTGCCGCCGCTGCTCACGCGCTTGGCGAATGAAGGAAGCAGCCTCAGCCTGCGCGCGCTGCCGTTCGATTCCAGACACTTCGAAATGAAGCTCGAGTCGGGCGAAGCCGACCTAGCGCTTGGCGCCTTCCCTTCGGCGCCGCGCGGGCTCCGTCGGCAGCGGCTCTATTTCACCAGCTATGTAAGCGTGGCGCGGAGGGAGCACCCGAGACTGGCCAGGCTACGCACGGCTGCAGGATTTCGTACCGCAAACCACATCGTCGTCATGGCGTCAGATGTCGGGCACGCGGCGCATCGCGTGGTCCAGCACACGCTTGAATCCGAACTTGCACCGGAGCGCGTTCTGCTTCGTCTGTCGAGCTTCATTGCCGCTGCGGTGGTTGCGTCGCGAACCGATGGAGTTGCAACGGTGCCCGAGAATGTCGCAAGACACTTTGCCGAGCAGCTCGGTCTGGTGACGTTCCGGCCCTCTATTCCGCTGCCTCCCGTCGAGATCGCGCAATACTGGCACGAACGGTGTCATCGCGATCCGGGCCATCGATGGTTCCGGACAACATCGTTCGATCTGTTCGCAAAGTCGCGAAATGGGCGACTCTGATCGGAACTACACTATTCCATCATGTCCGCCAATCATGCGGTGGACGACTCCTCCACCATGGCACAGGGCATCGGCCCTGGCTTACGGAGCTGCTGGCGCGTCGACCGACCAAGGTTGCTGCGATCGCGCTCGCCAACAAGATCGCCCGCATGGCATGGGCCATGATGGCCAGGAGTGAGCGCTACAGGGAGCCGGCCGCCCTCGCGGCATAAAGGAAACGCGCCGGATATCCCGGTGTGACGTAACGGTTGGAAGGGCGACACTTAATGCAGCGCCGGTCGATCCGGCGATCAGGACAACCCACATTGGCCAAGGCATCTTCGAATGCGTGCTGTTGATCGGGACCTGATCCGTGGAGGGCATTATGGCCAGCGGTCATCTGTGTACCGCGTAAATAGGCCGAACACATGACTGCTCCGACCAACGGCCGGTCCAGACTTCGCGGCGTTGGGCCCAACACAGACTCATTCACCGCCGCAATGCCTCCTTATTCGATCAGCTCGTCGGCGCGAGCGAGTAGCGCAGGTGGCACAGTAATGCCAAGCGCCTTGGCGGTTTTCATATTGATGACCAGTTCGACCTTTGTGACTCGCTGCACTGGCAGGTTTTCCGGGTTTTCGCCGTTTAGCACCCGGCCAAGATAATCACCTAATTGTCGGTAAGCCTCGGGATAATCCGTTCCATAACTCGCCAATCCGCCGGCGGCAGCGAACGCCCGAATTGGATAGACCGTCGGTATGTTGAGTCGAGCTAATGTCGCAACAACCTTTTCAATGTTCTGAATCATCAATGCGTCAGCTGAAACTAATATTCCATCCAACCCTGCGCTTTTCATGTTTCCGAAAGCTCTCTCCAAATCATCCGAGCTCCTTGCGTCGAAGTACAGCAGCTTCACATTCAAGGCCTGCGCCACCGTTTCCAAATCCTTCGCGATGCGGTCAGCCCCAGATACGGATAGAAGATTTGCTGGACTGTAGAGGAGCCCAATTGACTTCGCTGTTGGCAACAGCTCGCAAAGCACCTGCAGTCGCTTGGCCGCCACCTCTGTGTTGAGAACCGAAATGCCGGTCACATTGCCGCCCGGTCGGTTCAAGCTTGCGACAAATCCGCTTTCGACGGGATCAAAGCCCGTAATGAAAATGATCGGAATAGATGTGGTCGCGGCCTTCGCGGAAACGATCGCCGGACCTGTAAATACAACGATCGCGTCTACACGACGCTGAACCAGATCGCCAGCGAGCGTGGTAAGTCGGTCATCGCGATTGTCTGCCCAACGGTATTCAAGCGCTAGATTTCGGCCCTCAACATAGCCCATTTCGGCCAGCCGGCGTTGTGCAGGACCAAAGCTTCTCCGCGCTCCTTCGAGCGATCCAAGCTCGAGCACGCCCACAGTTCGCGAGACCGGCCGTTGTGCCTTAACCGAAGGCGACCAGGCCGCCGCGCCTCCAAGTGCAATGAGGAACTCGCGCCGTCTCATCGGTTCACTCCCTCGGCACACGTCGGGCATCGTAGCCGTTCCGACCGATGGTCTGGAAGTAGTTAGATTGAGACAAGGCAATGTCGCTTGTGGGTCATCTGCGTCGTCCACTGTGATCGACGGCGGCCTGTCAATTTCCGCTATGCCCCAATAGCCACCAAATTCCGCATCGCCGCGAAATGACGCGATGGGGCCAATGGGAGACTTGCTCGACTATTCGATCACCTCGTTGGCCACCGCCAGCAGCTCTGGCGGAGCCTTAATCCCGAGCTGCTTGGCGGTCTTGAGATTGAGAACCAGCCAGAACTTGCTGGCCTGCTCGATTGGCAAGTCGCCAGGCTTCGCGCCACGGATGATTTTCGCGGCATAGGCCCCGGCGCGCCGAAAGCCGTCTATGGCATCACTTGAATAGGTTAAGAGCAAACCGGCTCGCGCCCAATCGGGATAAGGTCCAAACGTCGGCTTACCGGTCGTCAGAATACGTGGCGCGACGAAGGACATCTTGTAAGTCAGAACTGGATCGCCGGACAGGTAGAATGCTTCGACGCCATCGCTCAACGCCCTCGAAAGGATCCCTTCGAGATCGTCTACAGTGGGCTTGACCGCATAGCTGTCAAAGCCGATTCCCAATTGCTCCGTCACCTTGCGCAACGCCGCTTCTTCGGAGGTCTCTAGGCGCGCGAGTCCGTAATCCGCAACTCCGATCATGCCGAGCCGCCGGATATTCGGGACCAAGTGCCTGAAAAATCCAAGGCGCTTCGCTGTTAGGCTCTCCTCGCCCCCGACTGCGTTCATCACGTTACCGGTGGCCGTCCCGCCGGGCCTTGTGTAGCTCTCGGCAAGTCCTACCGCGATGGGATCAATGGCCATGGCGGTAAATACCAGTGGAGCGTCGGGTCGTAAGCTATGTACAGTGGCAACCGCGTGGGCAGCGGCTACAAAGACCCGTGGCTTCAACGCGTCCAGCTGCTGTGCGAGGCGGGGCAACTCTGAAAACTCTCCGCTCGCGAAGCGCGTCTCGAGAACAAAGTCGCGGTTTTCTACCAGCCCCTCATCCTTCAACCCGCCACGCACTGCCGCTAACCTTGGCCTTAACGCCTCTTCAGTGCCCGGGAACAGCACTGCCACCAGTGGCGGCTTCGGATCTCTTTGAGCCCACACCTGCACCGGCCACGCGATGGCCGCGCTTCCGGCGGCTCGCAAAAACGTGCGTCGTTTCATGTTATGCCCGGCACAGTTCGGTTCGACCTTGGCTATCAAAGCATGAGAACCATCAGCCTGCCAGCACCGTCTGACAGCGTCGGCACTGTCCGCTATGGGTCTTGGCCGTGTAAAAACGGCCTTGCACGGCCGTCAGTCTTGAAGCCAAAACTGGACCGGCTTCGGTGCGATCGTCACGAGGGCTTAAACGGGGGTCGGCGGTATGTGCCGTGGATTTGAGTCAAATCAATCGGGCTAGGCGGTTAGACCGACCGCCTTGGATGAGCACCGCATCATGTTATGTCGTGCCGGCTCGTTCGCTATCTGCCGTGAGATCGGTGTTGGATGTCGGCCGGACAGTGCGGACCTGACATTCTACCCTGCTTGCCATCTTGAAGTTCCAAAAGCTGATACCTAGTCTCGGTAGGGGCAGATCGTGCCGCCGGAAGGCGATAGTTGCATGACCGGTCAGTGGCAGTATCAGGTTAGATTCGATGTAAACGACTCCGCCGTGGCGGAATCGATACATCGAAAAGCGCCCGACATTGTGCTGGCGCAGCTATTCGAGATCTTAGCCACGCATCGCGCGCTTGCTAAGTGTCAGTTCGACGCCTTCGCGGAATATGTCGCCGCCGCAGAAGAGCACGGCGTCGAATGTTATCCGCTTTACGAGTGGACGAAGGCGACGATCGAGAACCCGTCGAAGAAGGAAAAATATCTGAAGTCCTTTACGGTCTACGTGGACGGTCGCGAGGTCTATGACAAGAAGATTGCCGACGCGATCGAGGCTGATCTTCAACTGCTCGCCAGTAGCGGGCTTATCGGGCGAATATCCAAATACGATACCAATCCCGCCAGTAATCCTCAGCCACCGGAGCGACCTCCTCGGCGGACGTAAGTTAGCCAAGTAAGAGCCCGCCACGGCGGCAGGATCTGCATTCGTCCACCCATAGCGTCATTTCGCTGCGCCGCAGGGCTTGGTCGCTAGGACGGCTCGCGAGTGATTTTACTCTTTCGGATCGGGCGTGATTGATCCGGTCGCTTCCTCAGGCAAGGCTTGATGTTAAGTCGTGGTTGTCGAGCCCCTAAGCTCTGGCCCTGCGCAATCACCGGCCCATAGCTTTGTGCCCCGGACCGCTCCAACGAATTTGCAACCCGTCGGCACTTTCGGCTTTACCTGAACCAGCACTTTGTTTCCGACTTTGGGCGGCGCAGTTTGAGCGAATACGGTGCCCGAAAAGCAGATAGCAACGAGAATGAACAGCGACCTCATCGAATCTCCGTTTAGCCACACGACACCCCCGATCCGCTTGGAGGCTCATTACAGGAAAATATCCGCAGAGCATTCGCGCTCTGCGGACCGCGCCGAGGTCCTCAAAACTAATTGCTTACCGAACGACCCAGCCCCGATTTTTTCAAACTTGCACCGAGCCGGTCGGGAGTGCGGGCCAAAAAATTGCGACACTCAATGGAAGAAAAGCGATGTTGCACCGAGAACACAGCGCCATGTTCGCGCCTTCAGCAGATGAGGATAAGCCGCGGGTCAGCGCTGGACGGCCGCGCCATTCACGAAATCACGCGATAATCCATCGCCCTTTGTGGATGTCGAACTTCACCAGATTTTCCTCTCGCATTTTCAACAAGAGGGATTGGCAAGCTTCCTCATTCGCGACTTGGCGCGCTTCATGACGAAGCCGACGGGCGCCGCCATGACCAGCGCTACATCTCGTCCTAGTCTAGAGCTTAGCAGCCAGCCGCCAACTGATGACGGTCTATTCTATCATCGGTTGGTTTGTTCTCCGGCTAATGTGCTTTCGATCACGTTCGCCCGGTACCTACGCTGATATCTAGATGGGTGTTGGTATCGCAAGCTCGGATGGAATCGAACCTATGCCCGCCAAGAACGGAACCCGCTTCCGGCACCTCGAGCCGGCGGAGAAAGACTCCACGAAAGCTAGCAGTGGCGGGCTTTGCATGCTCGTCACCAAGTCCGGATCAAAGCTCTGGCGCCATGGCTATCTCAAGCAAAAGCTCCTTGCAATCGGCCCTTACTCGCGAGGATGATGATGCCTGCTTGGGTCCAACCCTCGATCGATCACTTGGCGAAAAATTACCTGTTCTATGTCTGGGTGTTCTCGATGTTTGTGATCTGCGCCGGAATTGCGCGCTGGTATGGCAAGCGACAGTGGTACGAGCGGGAAAAGGTACGTCGCAAGGAACTTGGACTTCCGATTGCGTCGCTCCTCTCTGTCGGTGGATCGTCGGAGCAGTCTTTTACATATTCGAGCTTATTCCACGGCGGATTGCTGGGAGTCCGGCATGTGGTCGGCGTATTGGTCTACTCCCTCGTTGTATCGCTGGTCGCCACGCAAATTCCGACGGTCGGTGAAAGAATTTATGATCAGAAGGAAATCCTAAGCGTGGCCTATTCAGGCATGAGCGGCCCGCTAGTCATGCTCTCTCAGTCGATCGTATCTCCAATTGTTCGCCACTGGAGTCATAACAGGCTAGTGCGCGCAGGTTCCACTATCGTCGCTTGCGCATTTTGGCCCGCAGCATACCCGGTTTTGTCGTCTCTTGTTGGCGACGAACTGTACGCAATGACTGCGGTTCTAATCTTAGCAATGGTCGTTCTGTCATGGGGCCGAAGTTACACCCTCGGAATGTCAGACGGACTCAAAGCAGCAGACCCGGAACAGACCTACCCACTCGTAAGCTTGGAGGTCGTTCAGGGTACAAGCTTAGATCAGGCCTGGCTATACGAGAGAACCGACTCCGACTACCGCCTAGTTACGAGGAGCGGTTCGAATCACATTATTCCGGCTGCAAATGTTAAGGAAATAAAGGCCTCTGATGGCTCCCTGGCAGGCCACGCCCTCATGCACTCAGGTTGGTCCTCGCGCGTGTGCGCGCGCGAGGGCAGATCGACCCGTTCGCATCATGCTCTCTTCGGAAGGCTGCTCGGACCGACATAAATCTAGCCTGGCGCGCCCCGGGTCCGAGTGCTTGCACCGATGCGGAGTGCCGTCCGAGAGACTTGTCTGGCCAGACACAAGCATCCCGCTGAATATTTGAGCTCTGAAAGCACGTTCCGGTGCTCGGCGCTGTGCTTTCGTGAGGGGCGTCCTGTCATATGTTTGATCGGACTGCTATTTGACCGATGTATCAGCGAATTAGGAATCTGAGGGTCAGATTGATCGTCCAGATCTGCGCCAGCGTCGCGGCCGCTTGTGTGTAGGGCGTGCCTCATAAATCTTCCCATAACGAAGGCACAGGTCGAGGTGATTACGTGAGTTGAGCACCACTGCCAATGATCGCTGGCTGACAGCGGGCGGTTTGTCGCGCCGCACGCTTTTTTTCAGCAGAGTGGGGATCTTGAGGGAGATGGTCTCAAGGTTGCTCCACCTGTTGTTCCCATCCGCGCAGGGTATCTTCTAACTGGGCGATGTATCCAGCATCGAGGCCAGGAATGCCCTGGCCGGTTTCCTTCGTTTTCTGAAGCGCGTGACGCATCTCCTTGAGGTTGATCTTGCCCGCGCACGCCAGCCCGACATAAGCCCCGAACATGTCGTGCCATGCATTGGCGTAGGTCGGCGCCAGAGTGGTGGCAATGCGGAAGTTGTCGATTGCCCTCTCGAATTCTCCTCGTCCGTAGTACACGTCGCCGAGCCCATTGATAGCGCTCGCCACGTTGTCTATGGTCTTCTTGTCGGCGGGGATAACATCCTTAACTAGCTCGAAAACTTCACTAGCGCGGTCGAGATACAGACCTGCCTCGAGCTTGTTGTCGGTTTCGCTAAATATTTGAGCCATCGCCTTGTAGAAATAGCCCAGCAGTACCTTGACGTTGGCATCCGAGGGTGCCTCGTTCAGCAGCACTGAAACCAAGACCAATCCTTCCCGCACTTCATCCGCTGCTCGCTCCAGCTTATGCTCCCGAATTAGCTCGACCGCGCGCGCCTCAATGCGCGCGGCTTGGCGCTTGATGAGCTCGCCGGCGACTTCTCGCATTTCTTGCTGCGCAATTGCGCGTGTCTGGTCGTTCGCCTTGACATAGCGCGCCACCGTTACTGCCAGCTTCTCCATGTCATCAGGCTTTAGGCTGACGCCGCCAGCAAGCACCTCCTCAATCCTCGTCACCCCGCCGAGCAAGTCCTCAAGCGCTCGCGTGTTACCGAGGGCAATCAACATCAGCTTCTCCACGTCCTGACTGATCTCCCGCTGTCCGCGGACGACCGGATCCAGGGCGGCGAGCAGGTTAGTACGGAACAGCTCCTGTAGGTGTTCGTCCCGCTCAAATAGCGACGCTGCCTCGGTTGCAAGCTGTTTTGACGCGGTCACATCCTGTCCCCCAAACCGCTGCTTTAAGCGGTCGAGCACAGGCGTAAGAGCTCCTTTCACGATCGGCCAAGCGCCCGGCAAGAGCGCAGACCCCGCGACATCTAATGACGACTCGGCAGCACCGATCACCACCCTTTGAAAGAGGGGCGCCACACTCATGGTCATCTCCATTATTCTCTCGGCGCGATCACGGGCGCCATCAGCCAACACCTAGCAGAACCGTTGTCTCGTTTATTTTATATCAATGAAGAGAAGCCACAGCATGTGAAGCAGCTCACTTTCTTGAGGAGGTGCAAGACAGAAGCAGTTGCCAGTAACCCATCGGTCCATCTAGAGGAGGCCTAGCTGTACGGTTGGAGGTAATGGATGCGAGACAAATGCAGCGAGATCATCCGATACCTTCAGGCCGCCGCTGCTTTCGCGGATGAGATCGAGGACGCACGCCGGATTTCTGATGTACTAGCGTTGAACCTTATGATTAGATTCGGGAGCTGCGCCGAATGAATGTTGCCGCGGCAACGCCCGCTGACCTCCCTGGTCGAGCTGCCGATGAAGTTCGAGTTGCCGCCGACTTTGGTTGGTGACCCGAATGCGGGCCGGGCTGGTCGCTGAACATTCCTCGTGTTACCCGAAGCACGAAATGCGTGCCGCGCTACTTGGACGCCGCGCCGAACGTCGCGGATCGCGACCCCTTCATCCTGTCCGGCGTCGAGGACCTGGTCCCGCTGGGTGTCGGGCGTGACGAACGGGGCTGCTCCGTCGCGCGCTATCGGCCGCGAACCGAGGGCCTGTTCGCTGAGATCTTGCACTACGCCGACGCATCCGCAGGAAGCGACCACTGGCGTGTTCGCAGCAAGCAGGGTCACCGTGCTGAATCCGCCGGCGTCCGGGATGACGACACGCGAGACGCCGGCGTTCGACAGGTTCGCGCGAATGCCGACATTCGGTGGGGTCAAGGCGATGACACTCACGCCCACTCGAGATGGCAAGGCACACGCCGAGCAATGCACGCATTTCAAAGCCCCCGATTGACGCCATACACTCTCACAACTGCGCTTAATGGCAACTGCCGAGCGTTGTATGGCTCACCGGATTTTCCACAATTTGCTCGGCCCGCAAATGCGCCAGTTATCTTTTGGCCCCGTGGAGCCTCAAGTGCATCGTTTGCGATTTGTCTATGAGCGACGAGGCGACGTGATAAAATCACGGTAACAAGTGGGAGAATGCCATGTCCGATGATGATATGAAAGCTGAGCTCGAACGCCTCCGCAGAGAGAACGTGACTCTCAAGAAAGGAGCATCCGAAGGCGTCCGCATGAAAGTAAGTGAAAAGGGCGGCCTCTCCGTTTACGGAATGGGGCGCTTTCCAGTGACGCTATATAAAGAGCAATGGTTGAAGCTTCTGAGCATGTCCGATGAGATTCGTGCGTTTATTGCCGAAAATGAAGCGCGACTGAAGGCGAAGGATTGACCGCTGACCCGTACCAGCGAAGGCAGGGCCAGGGCGATGGCCCGAGGGGTGCATATGGGCAGGCCACCGACCTTGACGCCACATCAGCAACGCGAGGCTCTGGCACGGCGCGAGGCCGGGGCGCCCTAAGCGATATCGCCGGGACGTTCGGGGTCAGCCATACCACTATCGGAAGGTTGCGGACCGGCGATTAGCATTAGTGGCCCTTTGTCCTCTAAGCCAGCGCTCGCTCGTGATTTCATCACGAAACAGAACACCCGTTAGGCCGAACAGGGATGCGCCCGCAAAAATGACAAGCACGCTCTGAAGCATCTTAAAAGATCCTCCATGCCCAAACACTCGCTACAAGTATGGTGACGGCGCAGGCGTTAATGAAGAGTTAGTCCACAACAAATGGATGTGAGCGTTTCCGGAACAAGCGTGAGCCTCGCAGAGGCGTGCCGTCACTTCGCTGATGCGCCATCACACTTCGCTGATGCGCCATCAGTGACATTCGAAAATGAAAAGACCGCCAAATAGTGCGGCCTTAGTTGAGGCGCTGACGGATGTTCTTGATGATCTCACGCAGGCCCTTCGCGTACTCCTCGATGATCCGCAGGGCTTCCTCTGAGGGCAAAGGCTTGGGCCTTGGCTTATCCTGATCTGGTTCGTCCGGCTTGTTCATCGCTCTATAGTTCGCCGGCAACCAGTTGCCGACGCAGATCGGGCTCCGGGAGCTGTGTCGGGCCAAAGATCGGATTCCCATATCATTTCGGTCTTCTGGAAACACGTTCCGGTGCTCGGCGCTGTGCTTTTTCTGTGGCACTGTGTCACATCCTTGATCGGTCTGTACTTTGGCCGATGCTTCAGCGAATTGGAAATCTGAGGGCCGAAATCCGGCAGACCTCAACCTTCTAAAGGTTGGGGCCGCCTGAGCATTGCGTGTGCATATGAAGAGGCTAGCGCGATTGCGACTTGCTGGGGGAGCGCGAGGGGAGCAAACGTCATGGACAGGGGCAGCCGTTTGGGAAATCTCGGACTCTCGACGCCAATTATCGACGAACGGAGTGGGCGCGCAATTGGTCGGAGGTACGAGTCGAAAAGGCAGCTCTTGGCGCAAACCGCACGTTTGGCCGGCCCGGGACTGGACATGCACGCGCCGGGCGGACTCCGGGTCGATGGCGAACACGAAACGCGCGAGCACAGCACAGTTGATGGCTTCAGTGAAAAACGATAGCGCGGAAGCGGCCATTCAGAGCTTCGATTGCAACCGGTCGGCAACCCGGCTGGCGATCTCCGCCGGCGCCTCATCGGGGATCGGGAAGACTGAACTCACGTTGATCTCGCCGAGCACGTAACTGTCAGTCCCGTCAGTGCTGGGCGGGCCGAGCATGAAGTCCGCATCCCAGATGATCGGAAGATCGCGCCTCGGGATATCCAGTAAGGAGGTCAGCTGCGGCGTCCACTCGTCTTCCATCAACCGGCGCAGGCGCTGGAAGCGCGGGTCGGCATTGGAGGTGTAGAGCCGCGGTCCGGCTTCGGCGCGCGCTGCCGGTGACGCGACCAAGGCCTTGACCTTGTGGTGGCCAAAGCCGGCGCAACGATCGCCTGCCATGTAACAGCGCATCACACCTTCGCTCAGGCGCGCCTGGAACGGCTGATCGATCACGTTGCCGTCTTCGAAATACTCGATGCACCGATCGAGAAACTCGTCCAGTGCTATGCCCTCAGATGTGTCCTTTGTAGCGTCAAGCACGCTCACCATCGGCCCGGCCAGCGCCTCGACTTTCCACACACCCTGACCGCCATTGCCGCGATTCCGCTTGATAACGCGCGGCCCGGCGCCGAGCCGTGGCGGCAATTCCGCACGCATCGCCTCGGCCGTTTGATAGAGGGCCGTGTCGCAGCCCCAGCTCATCGTCTTTCAATTACCCACAAATTCTCCTCCGATCATGGCGCCGAGCGCGATGTCGGTGAGGCGTGACAGTCCGCGCCACATGACGGTATTGCCCGGGGGCGGATCGCTGGCACGGGCGAGATACCCGCCGAGCCGGGCGATCTTGATCAGATAGTGCGAAAGCGTTTTCTGTCTTGCTTTTGGTTGGTTGTTGACGAGGCGATCGAGCAGACCGATTTCAGTCGCAGTCAACGCGAGGGTTGGCGGCGCGTCTGGGGCCGAGCGGTTGAGCATCGTCATCCAGAAGACCCGCCAACTCAGGATGCAAAAGAGCGAGATCAGATTGGTCAGACGCTGAGCGCTCCTGAGCTTCGACTCCTCAGCTTTGCAGCCCGATTTGAGAATCTTGTGGAACACCTCGATCTTCCATCTCAAAGCATACCATTCGAGCCTCTCAATGGCGTCGGTGCGAGAACCAACGGGCAGGTCGGTGATCAGCTTCCAATCGATCTTCTTTCTGTTTTTCGGCGTCCCGCACTCTTCGGCATGGATCACCGTCAGGCTCAGAGCGGGATAGCGATTCTGCTTTCCGATCGGCGGCAGGACGCGAATCTTGCGATACCTGATCTCAAGAACGGCCTGGTCGGGATCGCCGTTGCTGTCTCTGACCTCGATGCGATGGAGCCCTTTGACGGCGACCTCGTCCATTTCGTCGGCGATCGTGTGATCCCCGTCTCCAGCCAAGCGGTCGACGCAGGTCCTGATCAGGAAATGGGTTCCGATCTCCTGTGCTGCGCAGAAAAGCTCGTAGATGTCACTCTCGCGATCACCGATATGGATGCATCGTCCCGGACGATCCACGAGTCGCGTAGACTGCTTGAGATTTTCCAACCACCGGACGCTTTCCTTTTTCTCGATGGGAATCCGGGTCGGATTAATCTTCTTTTTAAGCGCCGCCGTCCCCTTGAATTTCTTCCGGGTCCAGAACTTAACGGCCGCCAACCCCAGCGGCACACCCTCGATTGTAACCGCGAGGCTCGAATGCATCAGGATGCCGCAAACCGTGTGCGATCTGAGGCGACCCGCCTTGTCCCGGCCACTGTTTATGCTCTTGGTGATACCGATCGCTTCTGACTTCTCGCGCTGATAGCTAAACTCGGTTGCGTCGTGCAGCACAAGAACGAGACCTTCAGCGGCGGCAGCACGATCACGTGTCGACTGGAAATGGCCGGCCAGAATGTCCGCTTCGCTGACCCGGTCATTGGAGAAGAAGCGGTAGGCTGCCTTGGTATTCGCCCAATCCTGGCAGACGAGCGGAATGCTTTGTCCCATGGCGCTTCCAATCTGCGTGAGCAGTTTGCGGAATCTGTCGCCGAGCCGCGCGTCCCTAAACTCGCATCCACTACTCTCTCGATCAATCCAACATTCGCCTTCCAAGGATCGCAAACAGCCTTTTGCCGATCGACCCCTTAATGTCAGCCCCATAGAGCACCCCCTCGCGAATCAGGTGCTCAGCGAGGAACCACAAGTGATTCTTTCGACTCAAGATTTCGCCGATCAGCGGATCAGCCCGAGTGGTCAAAGTTATGGGTAATTGAAAGCGTCACCGGATGCGTACAACAAAGTCCCCACTAGGTCAGACTCGGCCATTCGCATTTGTTAGATCGATGTCCCAGTTTCCAGCATAGCGGACATCACCGGAATATCTGCCCGGCCAGCTCTGTCGCGATTGATCCAGAGCGGACGAGGATTGTTGGCTGATATCTGCTTTTGACCCGATGGCGGACAACGCCATTTCGAGATTGCGTTTTCCTCCGCGCAACGGTCGCTCTCAGTAACTCAGCTTCGGATACCAGTCCTTGCCGCGTCCGTCTGGCGTCAGATCCAGAATCGACCACAAAGAGGCGACGTCAGGAGCCAGACGCGGGTCTTCGCCCGGATCGGCCATATCTGCCGTCATCTCCGCGGCCCAGAACAGCCGCACTTTATCCCCGTCGCGCTTGAACACAGTGATCGCCGGCCATTCCGAGCCGTCGCCTTTCAGCGACCCGATATCCTTGGCGTAGTCGTCGCCGATGGTTTGTACGAAATCCAGATTGCGCCAGCCGCGCTCCTGCGCGAATGCAAGTTGTCGCGGCACCGGCGAGCGGCCGAGCACCTTCAACGCGACGCGCTGCTTGATGTCGGCCGCGTTGCCATTCACCGCGCCGAGCCAGTTAGTACACATCGGACACGGTCGCTCGCGTTGCGGCCCGAACATCCAGAAGTAGGTCACCAGCGCGTTGTGTCTGCCGAACAGGTCCATGAGCCCCGACTCGGAGCCGTTGGCGTCCTTGAAGCGATAGTCCTTCTCGATGACAGGACCGGGGGGAAGCGAACGGCGCTGTTCGGAGAGCCGCGTCATGTGGCGGCGGAATTCGATTTCCTCGGCCACCAGCGCCTCGCGCGCCGTGCGGTACTCCGGGCTTTCGCCGGCGAATGGAGTTCTGGCGAGCTTCGCTAGGGTTGCGGCCGGCTTCAGTGTGTGAGCGTCCATCATGCGCCTCCGACGACATCGTTCGTTACGATAACTCCGGCCTCGCACGACCGTTTCACGTCGGAACCTCCGGCATTACGCCCTCAAAGCCACTGTTTACGTGATGCGGCTCTGCATCCGAGTGCATCGAGCGCTGGCTCAATTCTAAGGAATTACAGCCATCGGAATAGGCGGCCTCTTTCATATGACGCCAACGGGCGATCATATGACGCCAACGGGCGATGTCGCCTTGTGTGCCCATCGCGACACTAATTTCCCATTGACGAAATCACCTGCTGGGGGGTTCTCCCTATAGATAGGCCAAAGGAACTCAACGTCTCATGTGCTGTTTACTACTCATCACCGGCCGAGGCTCTGCCCGTAGGCGTCCGGTGGCTGAGAGACCAAGCGCGCTCCCGCCTGCACAACAGGGAGCGCGGCCTTGCCCGACAACCCAACATTTTTCACGCCCACAGCTCGGCCTTCGAGATTGCGGAGCAAAACGCCCGCATGCGCGAGCCGGTGGCGAGTGCTGTGGAAGCGCTTAAGGCCCCTATGCTCGACACCTTTCTCGGTCGTAAGACCCACGAGCCATTCCCGCAGGAGGATGATAGGGCTCCTGAAATGCTCAGTTGGTGACCGTGGCACTAATTTGCCAAGGCGCTGATGACTATCAAATTGCTCTGTGCCGTCTCCATGATGCTCTAAGACGGCCTCTGTTGATGTCGCCTCTTGGGCCCATCGCGACACTTCGGTACGGGGCCGAATTTGGTCGCGACCGAGGCACAACGGACGTCGATTAACGCACCCTCCAGCTGTAACCTCGGCGGCGGCCGCCACCTTTAAGTCGAGCAGTTTGAAATTGGGTGGGTCGGGGCTTACGCGCAGGGGCCCAGTGGGCGTTATGGGACCCGCAGATTTCTCCGCTTCCCATTGACGAAATCATATGCTCGCCTGGAGCAGGCTGCCGGACCGGAGTTCTCCGAGAGAATGCCGAACGACCACGGTCGCCCCTTGGATGGCCAGCAAGGCCATAATGACGGCGACGATCAAGTCGGGCCATCCCGTCCCGGTGCCGAATACACCGGCCGCAGCGAGCAGTACGGCGAGATTGCCCAGCACATCGTTGCGAGTGCAGATCCAAGCGGAGCGCATGTTCGCATCGCCGTGCCGGTGCGCCCAGAGCAGCCCGAAAGACGCAACGTTCGCCAGCAGCGCCGTCACGCCTACAGCTCCCATCGTGAGGGCATTAGGCAGCGTGCCGGCCCAAACGTGCCAAATAACGGTACCGATTACCCATAGTCCGAACACACCCATGGTCGCGCCCTTCACGAGCGCAGCGGAGGCGCGGTATCGAAGTGCCATCCCAACGACGAGCAGGCTGATGCCATAGTTCGCGGCATCGCCAAGGAAATCCAAGGCGTCTGCCTGAAGGGAGGCCGATCCCGCTGCAACGCCTGCAGCAACCTCAACCGCGAACATGGCGGCGTTTATGGCCAGGACCGCCCAGAGCGCCCGCCGGCGTGCAGCGGTCTGTTTTGGAGGCCCCAAGTTCAGAGGCGGAGGGGAACAGCAGCAATCGGCCATGTACGACATGTAAGCGCCAAGCCGGTGGAGCCACAAGGCATCAATCAGCCGCCGCCGAAGCCCATGCCGCCCTTTTGGCATTGACGAAATCACCTGCTGGGGGTTCTCCCTATAGATAGGCCAAAGGAACCACGGACTTGGTTCGCGCCGGCGTGAACCTCCGAGTCTGACCCGAAGGCGACTTCGATTCCTCGGATCGTGGTTTACGAGAGGCACTAATCGCGCTCTCCATCGAACCTCTTCAATCTAGTTGAGACAGACGCGTATCCAGCGTGATCGAGCTTTTTTGCTAGCCTTAGACGTTTCCCAGTGCGCGTAGCCAAACTTTCCTTGGCGCGCGGACTACCAAAGGACGCCGCTACGAATGTCAGCAGGAGTGCCATAGTGGAAAGTGGCACGAAAAGTGCCGCCGCTCTCGAACGACCTCTAACGACAGCTAGCTAGCAATTGCCCGAGCCTTGCGCGAATATCACGTAGCACCGAAGCACCTGCCGAGCCCTTGGTTCTGTTCTTGGCTCGGTCCACGCAGTTTAGCGAAGCAGGAGGTTCGCGATGCCCACGATCACCACCAAAGACGGTACCGAAATATTTTACAAAGATTGGGGTTCGGGACAGCCCATCGTCTTCAGCCATGGGTGGCCGCTGTCGGCTGACGACTGGGATGCGCAGATGCTGTTCTTCCTCAACCGCGGCTTTCGCGTCATTGCCCATGACCGCCGTGGCCATGGGCGCTCGAGCCAGGGTGGTACCGGACACGACATGGACCACTATGCTGACGATCTCGCGGCGGTCACCGCGCATCTCGACCTGAAGAACGCCGTCCATGTCGGCCATTCCACTGGCGGCGGCGAGGTCGTGCACTACATCGCTCGTCATGGCGAAAGCCGCGTGGCCAAGGCCGCGATCCTTTCCGCCGTGCCCCCCTTGATGGTACAGACGCCTGGCAATCCGGGCGGGCTGCCGAAGTCCGTGTTTGACGATTTGCAGCGCCAGTTGGCTGCCAACCGGTCGCAGTTCTACTTCGACCTCGCTTCGGGGCCCTTCTACGGTTTCAATCGGCCTGACAGGAAACCATCGCAGGCCGTGATCCTGAACTGGTGGCGTCAGGGCATGATGGGTGGCGCGAAAGCGCACTACGACGGCGTTGTCGCGTTTTCGCAAACCGACTTCACTGAGGACCTAAAGAAGATCAACGTGCCGATGCTGGTGATGCATGGCGACGACGACCAGATCGTGCCCTATGCTGATTCCGCGCCGCTGTCGGCAAAGCTTCTGAAGAACGGCACGCTGAGGACCTACAAGGGGTTTCCGCACGGCATGCCGACAACAGAGGCCGAGACCATCAACTCCGACCTCTTGGCGTTCATCAAGGGTTAGCACATCGCAAGCCGTCGGCCGCGCGCGAGCGCGGCCGACGGCAGGCCATGCCCATCGATCACATTGCAAACAGCAAGCGCGTGGCCGCATCCCTGGCGTCTGGACCCTTTGCGGACATCCATAAGGAGAGACCCATGGCGTCCCTCAATCAGCATATCATGTCGCGACGCGGATTCTGTCTGTGCTGCATGGCGGCGACCACAATGGCGGCATCCGGCGGCTGGCTCTCGCCGCGACAGGCTTTCGCGGAAGCCGGCAACATCGTGGACCTGATCCGTGACGACGCCGCCAAAGCGCCCATTAAGGTCCACAAGCTGAGCGACAATGTCAGCATCCTCGAGGGGTCTGGCGGCAATATTGCCGTCATGACAGGCGCCGACGGCAAGGTTTTCATTGATGCCGGGATCACCGCATCCCGTCCGCGCATCCTGGAGGCTGCCAATGGGTTGAGCCGCGATCCGGTTACCCACCTCATCAACACGCACTGGCACTTCGATCATACGGACGGCAATCAGTGGCTGAATGCGGAAGGGGCAGCCATCATCGCCCATGAGAACACCCACAAGCATCTGCTGGTCGCCCAGAGAGTCGAGGACTGGGATTTCGACTTCCCGTCTTCTCCGCTGCCGGCCGTTCCGACCGAAACCTTTTCGTCTGAGAAAACCCTGAAGCTCAACCAGTCCACGCTTCTCCTTAGATATTACGGTCCTGCGCACACCGACAGCGACTTATCGGTGACGATTTCCGAGGCGGACATTTTTCATTGCGGCGATACCTATTGGAACGGCATCTATCCGTTCATCGACTATTCAACCGGCGGAAACATCGACGGGATGATCAAGGCCGCCGAGGCGAACGTCGCCGCAGTAACCGACAAGACGATCGTCATCCCCGGCCATGGCAACCCGGTCAGCAACAAGGCCGAACTTTCGGCCTATCGCGACATGCTTGTCGCGATCCGCGACAATGTCGGCAAGCTCAAGCAGCGGGGCCGCTCGCTCGATGACACGATTGCCGCCAAACCGACCGCGGCGTTCGATGCGAAGTGGGGCCAGTTCCTCATCACCCCGTCGTTCTTCACCCGGCTGGTTTACGAGGGCGTCTGACAGTTCTCTCGTATTATTGTCACCACCCTTTCTTCCGTGATGAGCATTGATATGTCCGCCTACGAGAAGCCGCTTCACATCGATATTCCGGTGAAGCTCAAGGACGTGAAGACAGTATATAGCATCGGCGCGTTGACGTTCGAAGGTGATCTGCCGGCCTCCATTTTCCACCTTCAGCTCATTGCAAACGACATGGCCGACTCGAACGCCGAGTCGGAGGTCATTGCCACCTTCACACGAATGCCGGCCATGTGATGCTGCATGATAGCGACTACAATGCTAATCGTAACATCGCCACCGGCAATCCCTAGAAGGATCTTGTGGTAGACTTGATGAAGCGCTGGGTACGCGTCGAATTTATGCGGGGCCACCGCAAAAGCTCATCACTGGGGCAACACCGACTTGCTCCCCGGCATCAGAATCAACACCGATGCCGAGGACACGAATTCTTGCCGATATCGATGCCGATAACGGCGATCTTGCTGTTGAGTGTCTGACATGATGCCCCTTTGTCTTCGGTGCCTTGCTGCCAGTTTGGCTCGCTGGCAGGGCTCGGACGATCCCATTCTCGGCCTCCTTCATCATCCCAACAAGATGTCTGCTAAGGGATCATTGATTAGGCGTTGCGCCGCCGGCGCGCTCAGTTCAGGCGTCCAGTGAATTCCACGATCCCGCGCGTGAATTCCATGGTTTCGCGCGTCCGGGTGAACTGTAGGTTTGGCGACAGCCGCTGAGCCTGGGGTAAGTGCAATGCTGCTGATCGCGAAAATTGCAAATGCGAGAAGAGCGGGGTGAGATTTGTCAATGATCATTTCGCTTCTCCCTATCAGTGGCTTGATCGAATGTGGGATCGACCTCATTTCGAGTATCGTGCACTGAACTCTGATCCCGAATCGTTTCAGCCCGTCTTCGCCGAAATAGGAAAATGGCTTCGTGCTTATTCCGTCGGAACCGCAGTCGGTTCACCAGGGTACGTAAGCGAGGGGCCCAATTGGGGCAGTCCGAAACGTTCTCCGTCGGCCCGTGCCGGACCTAATCGGGCGAATTTGGTCGCGACCGGGCATAGCGGACGTCGATGAATGCACCCTCCTCCTGCTACCTCGGCGGCGGCCGCCCCTTTAAGTCCAGCAGTTTGAAACCGGCTCGGCCGGGTCGGGCAAAATAGGGTCCGGCGCTGAGGGAGAGGCCCATTTTCCCATTGACGCAAGCACCTGGCTCCTAGGAGGAGCCCGGGCTCTATCTCACGGCCAAAAATGGAACAACCGCACTCCCGATTGGGATTTTCGGCGCCCAAGTGACGCGGATCACAGCTGCGTACCAAGGGACTGGCGTAAAAGACTGGCGTGCTCAACCCGCAACTACGCGAGCCTGACATGAAGCCTGAGCGGATCAAATGGAAACGGACGAAGGGCAGGCAACAGTTGTTGCTCGATAAAATTTATGATGCTGTTACCGAAGAATTTACCCGCGACGCGATGGCGTCGCTTGCCACCGTACTCGCGCATCTCTGCATCGTCACCAATGTCGCAAAGCCGGAGGCCCTTGAGGCTTTCGGGAACGTCTATGACGAAGCTCGCGACGTGGTTTCGGGCAGCTGTGTCAATGCCTCTCTGTTAAACTTGACGAGCTCGGAATGCCGTCGTGGTGCTCTTCCTCGGTGATCAGGATCACCGGCGTTGCCTTCGGACGGATTGGCCCGATCACTGCGTTCGGCTCGGTGGTCAAGAAGCACAGACAAGCTGCGGCCTCGCGATTTCGTCTTCCATACGTCCCTCATGCTTTTTTTTCGGAGGCGAGCGCGAAATTCCGGGTTTGCGGCGAGGAGCCTGGCGCGATCTCTTATCTCGGCTTCAAAGCTTCGCGCGTCTTCGCCGAATACCTCGTCGAGGAAACCGATATCGCGTGCTGCCCGCGCTCCGATTGGTTGACAAGCTTGCGTCAGCTTCAGAGCCCGCGCTTGCCCCACTCTCTTTGGCAGCAAGTATGTCCAATATTCCGATCCATAAAGCTCGCCCATACCTCTGTAATGCGGGTTGAGGACGACTCCCGAGGCCGAATAGATGCGATCCGCCGCTAGCGCCAGCATAGCGCCACCAGCACCAGCATTGCCGCGCAATCCGGCGATGACGAGATGGGACATGGTATTGAGAATCTCGAGGACCAGATCGTCGATCGCGTTTATGTTGCGCCAGGATTCCTTGGCCGGGTC
>NZ_AXAS01000009.1 GCF_000472925.1 Bradyrhizobium sp. Ec3.3 | reverse complement strand
CGCCAGTTCCCGATCGCCGGCCTGCCATCGTCTCAGCCACTTGTACCCGACATCAGGACTGATGCCGAACCGCCGGCACAACTCCCGGCGGTTCGCCCCCTCCTGCAAGGCAAGTCGCACGAACTCGCGTCGCTGATCCACTACTGACACCTCGTTCCACGGCATGGACGGACCCCGAATCGACCAATCCAGCCAATGTTGATGTGTCAGCTATGTCTCCGAACACCCGTCAGTGATCTGTCCGGTCTAAACATCAAGCCGGACGATGACAGCTGAGCTTGGGACGGCGACACCAACCTCTGTCGAACTCACGGCCTCAAATACAAATACCCCTGCGATTGCAGCTCCGCGAGGCGGACCACGCCGCCTTTCACCGCGCTGACGAAGCCGGGCAAGAGATCCTTCAGCGTGATGTTCTGCGCCTTCATGGTGTTGCTGCAGGCAGCGAGCTCTACACCGTCCCTGGCGAAATCGCCGACGCGCTTGCTGACGTCGGGATTGGCTTGCGCCGAGTGAAACGCCTTGAGCGCCGGGCCGTGGATGACGAGCGCGATCGTCACGTGTTCGGGGCCGCCGACACCGTCGATGTGGTTCTGGATGTTGCCGAGAACGAAATTGACCTTCTCGGCATCGCTCAAATGATAGACGACCTTCAGCCTGTCCGCTGGCGTCGGTTCGGTCGCAGCCTTTGCGCGCGACGCGGCGAGGGCCGTGCCCAAAGCCGATGCTGCGCTCCACAAAATATTACGGCGGTTCATGGCGGTTCTCCAGATCGGGGCGAACCTATCATTTGTGACGAAGCGCGGCGAGTTCCTTGCGGTCGGTCACGAGCGAGGCGCACTCGCTGGTGTCGGTGCGGTCGAGGCGGAAAATCTTGTCGTCGGCGCCGGCGACCAGCGATTCCTCGGCGTCGTCGTCAAGCTTGTTGTTCTGCCAGACCTTGACGCGCTCGAGTCGAACGATCGCCGATTTGTCGTCCTTCGACAGCGCGATCCCGATCCCGCCGCCGTCGCAGTCGACGCCGCAGCCGAAGCGGACCTCGTCGCCGTTGTCCTGAAACAGCGCGTGGCCGCAGGAGCCGGAGGAGTCGAATTCGCCCGAGCGGTGCCGATATCGGAAGCCCAGGCGGAAGGCGTAGTGCAGCTCCTTGTCCTCTTGCTCGTACTCGGCCGAGACCAGCAGCTTCATGGAGGCAACCTTCTGCTTCGGATGGCGAGCCAGATGCACGGCATCGTAACGGCGGACGAAGCAGGCATAGGCCTTGTGGCCGGGCGCGCCCGCAAACATGCGCGTGTCAAAAGCGTCGGACTGGGCCTTGGTGGCCTCCTGGGCGCGGCCGGTACCGCCGAGAGCGGCGAGGGTGAGGACGACGAGGAGGGGAAGCTTCATGTGTGTTCCCGAACGCTTCGAGCCGATGAGGTCCGGCTGGCCGCCGGCGGGGTATTTGGCGGTTAGTCGCTACGCGAACCGGATGCGTTCACCTGTCCGCGATGGCCTGGCGCGCCGCGCGGGCCCGGATTTTACCTATCCCCTGGAGGCCGAATGCTGGTACACGCGCGTGATGCGTTCGACTCTTGCCAATCCGGGCCGCGCATGATCCGGCGCGCCTTCATCCGCGCAATCGGGCTCCTGGCGGCCACGCCATGGCTTGCGGCGAACGCCCAGCCAGTGCCGCGCAGGAAGCTCGTCGGCATGGTCTCCTCGTTCAGCGAGCAGCAATTGCTGCCGCTCCGCGCCGCGCTCCTGGAGCGGCTGGGCGAGCTCGGCTGGCGCGACGGCGACAATCTGGAGTTCGACCTGCGGCTGGCCAAACCGATGGCATCCTCCCTTTCGGATGCTTCTGCTTCGTTGGTGCAGCGGAAGCCGGACCTGCTGATCGCACAGGGCAGTCCCACGCTCGAGGCAATGCGCAAGTACTCTGGCGCGATACCCGTCGTATTCCTGCTGGTGGCTGATCCCGTCGAACTCGGCGTGGTGACGTCCTTGTCACATCCCGGAGGAAGCCTCACCGGCTTCACGAATTTCGAACTCGCGGTCGGGGGCAAATGGGTCGATCTGCTGAAGGCCGCCGACACGACGATCGAGCGCATCGTCCTGATCGCCAATCCCGACAACAACACCAGCGCGCCGTTCGTTCGCCAGATCGAGAGCGACGGGCGCGAAACCGGCGTGAACGTGCAGACGATCTACGTCCGCGATGCCGGCGAGATCGAGCGGGCCATTCGCGGCGCCGGTGGTTCGCCCAGGGCCGGCCTGATGACGCTACCCGACTCTCTGCCGATCCTGCATCAGGATCTGATCGTCAATTTGACCAACGAGCTGCGCATTCCCAGCATCCATCCGTTCCGCAGCTTTCCGGCAAGCGGCGCACTGATGTCGTACGGGCTGGATTTCCCGGAGTTGTTTCGCGAGGTCGCTTCCTATGCAGACAGGATTCTGCGCGGAACGAAGCCGGCCGACCTTCCAGTGCAGGCGCCGACAAAATTCGAGCTCGTCCTCAATTTGAGGACGGCGAAGCTCTTGGGGATCGAGGTGCCGCCGGCGCTGCTTGCGAGCGCCGATGAAGCCATCGAGTGAGCGAACTCTCGCTTGGCGCGACGAAGCTGTAGACAAAATCACAGAGCTGCGCTGCAGCAGTCGATCACAAGCCGCTAAGTGACGCGGAGCGTACTACCGCAGGCTGGCGTTGATCTTGTCCAGCACCGCCGAACCCGGACAGAGATCGTCGGCCTCCAACGTGTTGAGCGGCGTCTCGACGGTGTTGAGGTGCTCGTGCAGGTCATCCGCCTCGGGATCGACATAAAGCAGTCCCGTGACGATCTGCCCCTTGGCGGCGTGCTTCTGGAGGAAGGTCATCGCCCCTAGCCGGTCATGCGGATCGTAGTCGGCGTCGATCTTGCGCAGCGCGATCTTGCTGCCGTCATGCTGCTCGACGACCTGCACGGAGCCAGGCGCGTAATCGACGCTGATCGGGTCGCGGCCGACCAGCACATCGAGCCGGTTCACTGCATCGTTGTGCTCTCGGACATAGTCGAAGCTCTTGGTCGAGCCGGTGTGATTGTTGAAGGCGATGCAAGGGCTGATGACGTCGATGAAGGACGCGCCTTTGTGGCGGATCGCCGCGGCGATCAGCGGCACGAGCTGGGTCTTGTCGCCGGAGAAGCTGCGCGCGACGAAGGTCGCCCCCAACTGCAGCGCGATCGCGACGAGGTCGATGGCGTTGTCGGTGTTGGTGACGCCCTTCTTGGATTTCGAGCCGCGGTCGGCTGTGGCCGAGAACTGGCCCTTGGTGAGGCCATAAACGCCGTTGTTCTCGACGATATAGGTCATGTTGACGGCGCGCCGTATCGAGTGTGCGAACTGGCCGAAGCCGATCGAGGCGGAATCGCCGTCGCCGGAGACGCCGAGATAGATCAGGTCGCGATTGGCAAGGTTGGCGCCCGTGAGCACCGAAGGCATGCGGCCGTGTACGGAGTTGAAGCCGTGTGAATTGCCGAGGAAATAGTCCGGCGTCTTCGACGAGCAGCCGATGCCGGAAATCTTCGCCACCCGGTGTGGCTCGATCGAGAGTTCGTAGCAGGCTTCGATGATCGAGGCCGTGATCGAGTCGTGACCGCAGCCGGCGCACAGCGTCGAGATCTTGCCCTCGTAGTCGCGATGCGTGTAGCCGAGCTCGTTCTTCTTCAGGCCCGGGTGATGAAATTTCGGCTTTGCAATGTAGGTCATGACACGGCCTTGCGGAGAGGGGTCACCTTGAGCTGATCCTGGTGGTCGCCAATGGCTTTTGCGATGAAGCGGGCGGTGATCGGCGAGCCGTCGTAATGCACGATCGGTACGAGGCGCACCGGGTCGATGCCGTTCTCGTTGACGATGAGCTGACGGAGCTGGCTGTCGCGGTTCTGCTCGACGACGTAGACGAAATCGTGCTCGGCGAGGAAGCTCGCCACGCTGGAATGGAACGGGAAGGCGCGGATGCGCAAGCGGTCGAGCTGATGCCCGCGCGCTTCCAGAAGGCCGATCGCCTCGTCCATCGCCGGCGCCGTGGAGCCGAAGTAGATCACGCCATATTTGGTCGGTCGTTCCGCATTGGCTTGCAGCGGCCGCGGCACGAGATCCTGCGCGGTCTCGAACTTGCGCACGAGGCGCTGCATGTTGTCGGCATAGACCGTGCCTTCCTCGGAGTAGCGCGCATAGCGGTCGCGCGAGGTGCCGCGGGTGAAATAGGAGCCCTTGGTCGGATGCGTGCCGGGATAGGTGCGGTAGGGGATGCCGTCACCGTCGACGTCGAGATAGCGGCCGAAGTCGCGGCCCTCGTCCAGCATCTCCGCGGTCATCACCTTGCCGCGGTCATATTGCCGCGCGTCGTCCCACTTCAGCGGACGGCAGAGGCGGTGGTTCATGCCGATATCGAGATCGAGCATCAGGAAGATCGTGGTCTGAAGCCGCTCGGCCAGATCGAACGCGGCTGCCGCGAACTCGAACGCCTCGGCCGGGTCTTCCGGGAACAGCAGCACATGCTTGGTATCGCCATGCGAGGCGTAGGCGCAGGCGATGATGTCGCATTGCTGCGTGCGGGTCGGCATGCCCGTCGAGGGGCCGGCGCGCTGGATGTTCATGATCACCGCCGGGATCTCGGCGAAATACGAGAGGCCGATGAATTCCGTCATCAGCGAGATGCCGGGGCCCGACGTCGCGGTGAAGGCCCGCGCGCCGTTCCAGGAGGCGCCGATCACGATGCCGATGGAGGCAAGCTCGTCCTCGCCCTGCACGATCGCGTATTTCGCCTTGCCGGTCTCAGGATCGTGCCGGTACTTCTTGCAATGGCTGGTGAAGGCTTCCGCAACCGACGAGGACGGCGTGATCGGATACCAGGCGCACACCGTCGCGCCGCCATAGACAGCGCCGAGCGCCGCGGCGCTGTTGCCCTCGATGAAGATGCGATCGCCGACCTTGTCGGCCTTCTTCACCCGCAGCCCGATCGGACATTTCAGGTTCTGCAGCGCCCAGTCACGCCCCAGATGCAGCGCATGGACGTTGGAAGAGAGCAGCTTCTCCTTGCCCTTGTACTGCTCGCCGATCAGCTGCTCGATCACCTTGGGATCCATGTCGAGCAGCGCGCAGAGCGCGCCGAGATAGATGATGTTCTTGAACAGCTGGCGCTGGCGCGGATCGGTATAGGTCGAGTTGGCGATCGCGGTCAGGGGAACGCCGATCACGGTAATGTCGTCGCGGAATTTGGTCGACGGCATCGGCTTGGTGGAATCGTAGAACAAATAGCCGCCGGGCTCGATGCCGGCGACGTCCTTGTCCCAGGTCTGCGGGTTCATCGCCACCATCATGTCGACGCCGCCGCGGGCGCCGAGATGGCCGGCTTCCGTCACCCGCACCTCATACCAGGTCGGCAGGCCCTGGATGTTGGAGGGGAAGATGTTGCGCGGGGAGACCGGCACGCCGTGGCGCAGGATCGCGCGGGCAAACAGCTCGTTGGCCGACGCCGAGCCCGAGCCGTTGACGTTGGCGAAGCGGACGACGAAGTCGTTTACGCTGCTGATCGGCTTTTTGTCGGGCATGATGATCCTGCGTAAGTCATATCGATGAGATATTTCTGCATGTCCCAGGCGCCGGTGGGACAACGTTCGGCGCACAGTCCGCAATGCAGGCAGACGTCCTCGTCCTTCACCATCACGCGCCCGGTCTTGAGGTCGCCGGAGACGTAGAGGTCCTGGTTCAGGTGCGGCGAGGGCGCCTTCAGCCTCTGCCGGAGATCGGCCTCCTCGCCATTCTCCGTGAAGGTGATGCAGTCCATCGGGCAGATGTCGACACAGGCATCGCACTCGATGCACAGCGAGGTGGCGAACACGGTCTGCACGTCGCAGTTCAGGCAGCGATGCGCTTCACCGAGCGCGAGCTTGACGTCGTAGCCGAGCTCGACCTCGGCACGGATGTCCTTCAGGGCCACCACCTTGTCGCGGTGCGGCACCTTGAAGCGCTTCTCCGGCGAGATATCGTTGTCATAGCTCCATTCGTGGATGCCCATCTTCTGCGAGGTGACGTGCACCTCCGGCAGCGGGCGCTCGTTGATGTCTTCGCCCGAGAGCAACCTGTGGATCGACAGCGCGGCATCGTGGCCGTGCGCCACCGCCCAGATGATGTTCTTCGGCCCGAAGGCGGCGTCGCCGCCGAAGAAGACCTTTGGGTTGGTCGAGACGAAGGTCTTGGGATCGACCTTCGGCATGTTCCACTTGTCGAACTCGATGCCGCAGTCGCGCTCGATCCAGGGAAACGCGTTCTCCTGGCCGACTGCGACCAGCACGTCGTCGCATTCGAGGGTCTGGTCGGGCTCGCCTGACGGAACGAGGTTGCGGCGTCCCTTGGCGTCGTACTCGGCGCGCACTTTCTGGAAGGTGACGCCGGTGAGCTTGCCGTTGTCGTGGACGAAGGCGACGGGGACGAGGAAGTTGAGGATCGGAATGTCCTCGTGGATCGCGTCCTCCTTCTCCCAGGGCGAAGCCTTCATCTCCTCGAAGCCGGAGCGCACGATGACCTTGACGTCCTCGCCGCCGAGCCTGCGCGCCGTGCGGCAGCAATCCATCGCGGTGTTGCCGCCGCCGAGCACGATCACGCGCTTGCCGATCTTGTCGATGTGACCGAAGGAGACGGAGGACAGCCAGTCGATGCCGATATGGATGTTCGCGGCTGCCTCTTTGCGGCCGGGAATGTCAAGCTCGCGGCCGCGCGGCGCGCCGGAACCCACGAAGATCGCATCGTATTTGTCGGCCAGCAGCGCCTTCATGCTCTCGATGCGGTGGCCGCCCTTGAACTCGACGCCGAGCTCGAGGATGTAGCCGGTCTCCTCGTCGATCACGGAATTCGGCAGGCGGAATTTCGGGATCTGCGTGCGCATCATGCCGCCGGCTTCGGGGTCGGCATCGAACACGGTGCAGTGATAGCCGAGCGGCGCGAGATCGCGCGCCACCGTCAGCGACGCCGGGCCACCGCCAACCAGCGCAATGCGCTTGCCGTTCTTAGGCGAGGGACGCGGCAGGCGCTGCTTGATGTCATCCTTGAAGTCGGCCGCGACGCGCTTCAGGCGGCAGATCGCCACCGGAGTTTCCTCGACGCGTCCGCGACGGCACGCTGGCTCGCATGGACGATCGCAGGTGCGTCCCAGAATTCCGGGAAACACGTTCGATTTCCAATTGATCATATAGGCGTCGCTGTAGCGGCCTTGAGCGATCAGACGGATGTATTCGGGAACCGGGGTGTGCGCGGGACAGGCCCACTGGCAATCGACTACTTTGTGAAAGTAGTCTGGGGCCGAAATATCGGTCGGTTTCATTCCTACCCTGTCCGCACAGGCTCAAGCGCCCTGCGGCCTTCTTGAGCTTGGCGAACGCTTACGCGTCGATATGGTTCTTAAATTGGATCATAGGCTTACCTTATTAGAACCATTCCGAGGCTCGCACAAAGGCAAATTTGGGCAATGCTCCGCATTCATAGGAGCTACGCACAGAGAGCATCAACAGAAGCAAACATTATGCGGCGGTGCAGCATCTCGCGATACGTGTGATGAGACATCACCCGCGCGCGGTATCGCTCTTGATGTCGCTCTTGATGTCGCTCTTGGCGAGATCCCACATCAGGCAGTAGGTGCCGACGGAAACGGGAAGCGAGGACGGCGATGCTGCTGGGCCGGTGAAGCGTTCGGCAATCACGGCAGAGACGGCGCTGACGCGCGTGCCGTCGATCAGCACGAACCAGTCGTTGGCGCCCGGGCTGCGCACCGACGGGATCTCCGCCGTCGGGCCGGAAAGCTCTGCATCACTCTCCAGCAGATGCATGGAGATGATGCCGTCGTATTTTTCCGGCGCGAGCTTTTCCCGCAGTGCATCGCGCAATCGTCCGGCATTGTCGGGCGTCGGGCGCAGCCGTACCACGCCGAGCGCGACGCCGCGTCCGCTGCCGCGGCTGATGGTGATGCGCGCCACCGCGCGGATCATGTTCTCGAACCGTGCCATGGTCTGACGCGACCAGTCGGTCGGGCTTGCAAGCCCCGCCCGATAAGCGGGACTGTCGAGCACGTCGAGCGTCGCAGTCGAATAGAGGCAGAGATATTTGGGGCTGGCAGCGTGAGCGACATAGCGCCGCGCCTCCAGAAAACCCTCGATCGCAACACGCTCCGCGAGATGTTCGCGATCATACCAGCGGTTGAAATCGGCCTCATGCTCCGCGTCGATATTCATCGACGTCAGCAGCATGCCCTTCCCGGCGAGCGGCATTCTTCTTGTTGTCCTTCTTGCAGACCCTCATGGTGAGGAGCGCGTCTTCGCGCGTCTCGAACCATGAAGGCGCCACTGTAGCATCTCGGCCTCATCCTTCGAGACGCGCTCCTTCGGAGCGCTCCTCAGGATGAGAGTTCTATCGCGCGGCCTTCGAAGCAAGGTCCGCGATCGCTCTCATCACGGCGTCCCTCACGCCGGGATCATAGAGCGAATGCCCGGCCTCTTCCACGATGCGGATCTCGGAACCCGGCCACACTTTCGCGAGCGCCCAAGATATCTCGGGCGGGCACAACAGATCATAGCGGCCCTGGATGATGATGCCGTGAATGCCGGCGAGCCTGCCGGCATTTTGCAGCAGCTGATCCGGCGCCATGAAGCAGTCATTGATGAAGTAGTGTGCTTCCATGAAGGGCGTCGCGGGCAGCGTGCGCCACACGTTGATGGTTGCGAGATCGAGCCGCGTGCGCGCCGGCTTGTGTTCGGACAGGGTGCGCTCGGTGTCGTGCCAGGCCCGCGCGGCGGGGCCATGGATGTCAGGATCGGGATCGAGAATGCGGCGCCAATGCGCTTCGATCGGCCGCTCTCGCTCTTCGGCTGACAGCAGGCTCAAAAAGTCCTCGTTGAGCGCGGGATAGAATTGCGGCAGCCGCGACGTGAAGCCGGTTTCGACCTCGGCTCGCGTGCCGAGAAAGGTTGCGCGCAGCACGATGCCCGAGACGCGGTCGGGATGGGCCTGCGCGTAAGCGAGCGCCAGCGTCGCACCCCAGGAGCCGCCGATCACCATCCAGCGTTCGAAACCGAACCTTTGGCGGATCGCCTCCATGTCAGCGACGAGATGCTGCGTGGTGTTGTGCTCGCGCGAGCCCTTCGGCCGGCTGCGGCCGGCGCCGCGCTGGTCGAACAGCACGGCATGGAAGCGTTCAGGATCAAAAAGCCGGCGATGGTCGGGCTGGCAGCCGCTGCCGGGGCCGCCATGCAGATAGACGGCCGGGATGCCGTCGGCGCGGCCGACGCTCTCGACATAGATCTCGTGACCGTCGGAGACGGCGAGCATTTCCGAAGTCAGCGGCGCAAAGGGATCGGCGCGTTTGGCCGATTTGGCCGCCTCGGCGTCAGGCGCCATTCTCGCCAGACTCCCAAGTGCCACCGGCAAAGTTGCGGTAGAGGAAGCGGTTGGTCTCGCCTTCGGCTTCGCGCTCGGCCTGCTTGAAGATGGTCTCGTGCAGCGGCGATAGCGCGCAGGCCGGATCGGTGTTGGCCGCATCGCCCGTCAGTGCAAAGGCCTGGCAGCGGCAGCCGCCGAAATCGATCTCGCGGAACTCGCAGGTCTTGCACGGCTCCTTCATCCAGCCGGTGCCACGATAGCGGTTGAAGGCGTCCGAGTTCTGCCAGATCCAGGCGATCGAATGATTGGAGCGCACGGACTCGAAGTCGAGCCCGGTGATGCTCTCGGCCGCATGGCAGGGCAGCACCTTGCCGGCGGGCGAGATGTTGAAGAACTGCCGGCCCCAGCCGCCCATGCACTTCTTCGGCCGCAGCGCATAGTAGTCCGGCACGACATAGTCGATCGCGAGCGTGCCCTTGAGGCGCTCGCGCGCCTCCTCGACGATACGGGTCGTCTCGTCGAGCTGCGCAACCGTCGGCATCAGCGCGGCGCGGTTCTTCAGCGCCCAGCCGTAGTACTGGACGTTGGCGACCTCGAGCCGGTCGGCATCGAGATCGACCGCCATCTGGATGATGTCGGGGAGTTGGTGCAGGTTCTGGCGGTGCATCACCGCGTTCACGGTGAGCGGCAGATCAAGCTCGCGTGTCCACTTAGCGACTTCGAGCTTCTTGTGATGCGCGCCCTTGTAGCCGGCGACGCGGTCGGCGGCGATATCCTCGGTGCCCTGAAAGCTGATCTGCACATGGCAGAGGCCTGCATCCGCGAACTCGCCCAGCTTGTCGCGCGTCAGCAATACGGCCGAAGTGATCAAATTGGTATAGAGGCCGGTGTCGCTCGCATGCTTGATGAGCTCGACGAGGTCTTTCCGCGCGGTCGGCTCGCCGCCGGAGAAATGGACCTGGAGCACGCCGATCTCGGCGAGCTCGGTCAAGACCCTCTTCCACTCCTCGGTCGTAAGTTCCTTTCCGGCGCGATCGAGCTCGACCGGGTTGGAGCAATAGGGGCATTGCAGCGGGCAGCGATGTGTGACCTCCAGCAGGACGGCGAGCGGAATGCCGAACGTCTCCGCCGTCGAGCGCTGCTTTTCGAGCACCGCCAGGCTATCGCTGACATCGTGGGGAACGCCGGGGTCGCCAAGTACGTCGCTCATGACGTCTTCTCCCGGGCTTCGGTCAGAAAGCCCTTGTCTGCAAGGTCCTGCAACATGGCGATCACGTCGCTCAGGATCGCATCGCGTGGTGCAGCATACTTCGCGGCGAGCTGGTCGGCCATATCGCCGACATTGCGGATGCCGTCGCAGAGCTGCAGGACCTCGACCGCGATCTCGTCCGGCGCCAGCACCCGTTCCGGCGCCAGGATCACCCAGACCTTCCGCGTCTCGTCGTATTTCAGCTTGGCATGCCGCGGCAGCACGGGCCGGCTCGCTTCGCTGACGCTGATGTGACGCGGCCCGGCCATTGCTTATCCTCTTCAGCTTGCTTTGGGCACGAAGGCGCCCGGCGGAATGTGCCCGTCGACATAGGCATGATAGAGCGCGTCGAGCTGCACCCACAGCACGTTGGTCTTGAAGATCAGCGCGTTGCAGACGGCCGCGCGTTCCTCGGGAGTCCTGGCGTGCTTCCTGACATAGTCGAGCGCGAAATTGGCGTCGCGCGGCGCCTGGGTCAGGCGGCGCTTGAAGTAGCTCATGATATCAGGATTGACGAAATCATAGTGCTCCAGCATGCCGCTGATGCGCTCTTCGTGAATGCTCGGCGCGAACAGCTCCGTCAGGGAGGAGGCGATCGCCTCCAGCGGGCTCTTCTCGCGGCAGAAATGCACGTAGGCCTCGACCGCAAAGCGCGTTGCGGGAAGAATGCCTTCGGTCGATTCCACATAGGCCGTGTCGAGGCCCAGGCCTTCGGTCAGCTTCAGCCAGCGCTCGATGCCGCCCTCGCTGCCGACATCGCCGTCATGATCCTCGATGCGGTGGCGCCATTCCAGCCGCGTGGCGCGGTCGCGAAAGCGCGAGATCACCACCGCGTCCTTGAGCGGGATCGTGCTCTGGTAATAGTAGCGGTTGAGCGCCCAGGCCTGCACCTGGCCCTTGTTCAGCTTGCCGCCGTGCAGGAGCTTATGGAACGGATGCAGGCTGTGATAGCGGGTCGCGCCGATGTGGCGCAGCGTCGCCTCGAGTTCCTCGGCCGAGTTGAGCCTGATGTCCTTGCCGATCGAGAGTGCGGTCATTCCGGGCAGCGTCATGGCGTTCACAGCACGATCTCCGTTCCATCGGCGGGTATCTGCCAGCCCGCATGTTCGGCCGCCTTGCGCTCGGGCGAGGAGGGCAGCAGCGCCGGGTTCGAGTTATTGATATGCAGAAATATCTTCCTGTCGATATCGAGGCCGGCGAGCCGCGCGATCGCGCCGTCCTCGCCGGACATCGCGACATGCCCCATGCTCTTGCCGGTCTTCTGGCCGAGCCCGGCCTGGATCATCTCGTCGTCGCGCCACACCGTGCCGTCGAAGAACACCAGCGATGCGCCGGCAATCTGCGCTCTCAACGCGTCGGTGACCTCGGCGCAGGCAGCGAGGAAGTAGAAATTCTTGCCGGTCGACTTGTCCGTGATCTTCAGGCCCAGCGTGTCGCCGGCGCCACTGCTCCCGCCGGGATGCGCCTTGCCTTCCAGGTACCAGGCCGATTTGCCTGCTACCTCGAACGCAACCACCTCGATGCCGGAGCGTGCGCCGTCGGGAAGGCGCGGCTCGAACGGCTCATCGACCCCTATCGGCTGGCGCTTGACGTTCTTCTCGTTCAGCACGTTGAAGATGCTGTTGGCCTTCAGGATCGCCAGCACCTTGTCATGGGCGTAGATCGTGAACGGCGAGCCCTCGCGCATCGACAAGAGTCCCGCCACCGCGTCCACCTCGCCATTGGTCAGGATCACGCCGGCGATCGGCGTGTGGCGCAGCGCGCCCGGTTTGGGGTGAAGCTGCGGCGTGGCATTGAATTGCTGCCGGAGGTCGGGCGAGGCGTTGATCAGGAACCAGTTGTCGCCGTCGGCGCTAAAGGCGACCGAAGCCTGGGTTCTCTGCAATTGTCGGGAGTCAGCGCGCGCTGCCCGGCAGCCTGTGCACCCGCAGTTCCACTGCGGGACCCCGCCGCCAGCCGCGGCGCCCAGGACGACGACGCGAAGCATAATTCCGTCTCCTGGAGACACGTGTCGAGGTGGATCTCAGGCTGACACAATTCCCCTCATCCGGGGACGTGGCGCACCCGAAGGATCCACCTGCGCTCAACGTGAAACTGCCGCCCTTACTTGCGGGTGGCGCTCACATACATGTTGATTTCCATGCCGCACGGCACTTCGACGATCTTCGGTGCTTTCCAGGCCATTGAGCGCCTCCTTTTTTGAGAAAATCGGACGTATCCGTCCCCCCGTTAAACTACTGCGGGCGGAAAAGTTCGCCAGTTAAATCTTCCGGGACCTAGGTAGTAGACAGCTGCAATGCTGCGCTGCAAACACGGAAAAGCCCGACCGCGCCGCGGAGATGACGCAAAAACAGCAAAACAACCCCACGCAAAGTACAACGATATGTAGAGAACGACGATAGGGTGTGAGCCCTGTCCGGATAAAGCGGTTGTGAGTACGAAACGGCTTTCAATCGGCTACAGGCGACCCCATTGGATCAGGCATGCCCAGATATTTCTTCAACACCCGCATCGGCGACGAATTGATCGTGGATCCTGACGGCGAGGACCTGCGCAATCCCGATCGTGCCTGGGAAGTGGCGCGCCAAATGATTTTGGAAGTGCTGAAGTCGGAAGGCACCCAGCCGGCGTTGCTCGAGGCGGTCATCGAGGTCACCGACGACGACGGTGAGATCGTGTTGGAATTTCCTTTCACGGAAGCGCTTCTGGACCTGCCGGATCAATCCGCCACCCGGCACTGACGATCCGGATTCCGCCCCTGCGCAATGCGCATGGCTTTGCCGCCTGACCGGCGCTAAAAGACCCGGTCACACGGAGCATGCCATGCAAGACCTCTGGCGCCTGTCGGCCGCCGACCTCGCCACTCTCATCCGGTCCAGGAAGGTTTCCGCCACCGAAGCCGCAAAGTCGGGACTTGCCCGGCTCGATGCCGTCAATCCCAAGCTGAATGCGGTGATCGACCACCGGCCGGAGGACGTGCTCAAGCAGGCGGCAGCGGTCGATGGCGCGATCGCCCGGGGCGAGGATCCGGGCCTCTTGGCCGGCGTACCCGTCACGGTGAAGGTCAATGTCGACCAGGAGGGTTTTGCCACCACGAACGGGCTGAAGATCCAGCGCGACGTCATCGCGAAGGCCGACAACCCCGTGGTCGCCAATTTGCGCAAGGCGGGCGCCGTCATTCTCGGCCGCACCAACTGCCCGGCCTTTTCCTATCGCTGGTTCACCACAAACCTGATCCACGGTGACACCAAGAATCCGCGCGATGCCTCGCTGACCCCGGGCGGCTCCTCGGGCGGGGCCGGATCGGCGGTAGCGGCCGGCATCGGCCACATTGCCCACGGCACTGATATCGCGGGCTCGATCCGCTACCCCGCCTATGCCTGCGGCGTGCACGGCTTGCGGCCGACCATGGGCCGGATTCCCGCCTTCAACGCGGCCCTGCCGGAGCGCCCGATCGGGCCGCAGATCAGCGCGGTCTCCGGGCCGCTGGCGCGCACCGTCAATGACCTGCGGATTTCGCTTGCCGCGATGGCGGCCCGTGACGTGCGCGACCCCTGGTGGGTGCCTGCGCCGCTCGAAGGACCGGCGATGCCCAAGCGCGCGGCGCTGTGCCTCAATCCGGATGGGCTCGCGACCGCACCGGAAGTGACGGCCGCGCTCAGAGACGCCGGCAAGCGGCTGGAGCGGGCAGGCTGGACGGTGGAGGTGATCGAGAACACCCCGCCGATGCGGGAAGCTGCTGAATGGCAGACGAAGCTGTGGCTTGGCGACGGTTATGAGGCGGCGGTGGAAGCCGCCGAGCGCGAGGGCGATCCCGGCGCGCTCGCCTGCCTGCGCGGCAACCGCGCCAAGGTCACCCCGTTCGACCAGGCGGCCTATGCCAAGGCGCTGATGCGCCGGGCGACGCTGACGCGCGAATGGATGCTGTTCTTCGAAAAATACGCGGTGGTGCTGACGCCGGTCTCCGGCGAATTGCCGTTTCCTGACCATCTCGATCGCAAGGACGAGGCGTCCTTCAAGCGGGTCTGGGATGCGCAATTGCCGCAGATCGCGATTCCCTTCATGGGACTGCCGGGCCTCGTGGTCTCCACCGGTCTCGTCGGCAAGGCGCCGGTCGGTGTGCATGTCGTCTCCGGCCGTTATCGGGAGGACCTCTGCCTGCTCGCCGGCGAGGCGATCGAGGCGGGCGGCGTGCCGCCGTCACCGATCGATCCCGTGGGCTAAAGGACAACGATGTCGGCGATCTACGATTTCTCGGCCAACTCGCTTCTCGGCGAGGAAGTGCCGCTGCGACGCTTCGAGGGACAGGTGCTGCTGATCGTCAACACGGCGAGCAAATGCGGCTTCACCCCGCAATATCGCGGGCTCGAGGACTTGCACCGCGACCTCAGTCCGCGTGGCTTCACGGTGCTCGGCTTTCCCTGCAACCAGTTTGGCGGCCAGGAGCCGGGCAAGGCAAGCGAGATCCAGGAGTTCTGCTCGACCAATTACGACGTCACCTTTCCGCTATTCGCCAAGATCGACGTCAACGGCGCCAATGCGCATCCCCTCTATGAGTACCTGAAACGTCAGCAATCCGGCCTGTTAGGTGCCTCCATCAAATGGAATTTCACGAAATTCCTGGTGGACCGTGCAGGCAAGGTGGTGGCGCGTTATGCGCCGACCGCGCGGCCCGAGGGGCTGCGCCAACAAATCGAGACACTGTTGTGAGCGAGACAATCATGAGCGACGAATTCCCGGACCGCCTGTCGGTCGATCCGAACAGCCCGTATTACAACGCCGATATCCTGGCGCGCGACGTCGGTATCCGCTTCAAGGGCATCGAGAAGACCAATGTCGAGGAATATTGCATCAGCGAGGGCTGGGTCCGCGTCACCGCCGGCAACGCCAAGGACCGCCACGGCAACCCGCTGACCATCAAGGTGCACGGTCCCGTTGAGCCGTATTTCAGGGATAAGAAATAAGCTCGGCGCGTTCTATCCGCTCGTCATTGCGAGGAGCGAAGCGACGAAGCAATCCAGAATCCTTCCGCGGAGACAGTCTGGATTGCTTCGCTTCGCTCGCAATGACGAGGTTCCTATCAAGCAATGAAGGCTGAGACCCATGGTCCGCATCGTCGACGTCCGCGAGATCACCAAGCCGATCTCCTCGCCGATCCGTAACGCCTATATCGATTTCACCAAGATGACGACGAGCCTGGTCGCCGTCGTCACCGACGTCGTGCGTGACGGCAAGCGTGTCGTCGGCTACGGCTTCAACTCCAACGGCCGTTACGGGCAGGGCGGGCTGATCCGCGAGCGCTTCGCCTCGCGTATCCTCGAGGCCGATCCGAAGTCGCTGCTTGATGCAGCCGGCGACAATCTCGACCCGGACAAGGTCTGGACCGCGATGATGACCAACGAGAAGCCCGGCGGCCATGGCGAGCGCTCTGTCGCGGTCGGCACCATCGACATGGCAGTGTGGGATGCGGTGGCGAAGATCGCTGGTAAGCCGCTGTTTCGCCTGCTCGCCGAGCGTCACGGCGTCAAGGCCAATCCGCGCGTGTTCGTCTACGCTGCCGGCGGCTACTACTATCCCGGCAAGGACCTCTCGATGCTACGCGGCGAGATGCGCGGCTATCTCGATCGCGGCTACAACGTCGTCAAGATGAAGATCGGCGGCGCGCCAATCGAGGAGGATCGCACGCGCATCGAAGCGGTGCTGAAGGAGATCGGCAAGGACGCGCAGCTCGCGGTCGATGCCAACGGCCGCTTCGATCTGGAGACCGCGATCGCCTACGCCAAAATGCTGCGGGACTATCCGCTGTTCTGGTACGAGGAGGCGGGCGATCCCCTCGACTATTCGCTGCAGGCTGCACTCGCAGAATTTTATCCGGCAGCGATGGCGACCGGCGAAAACCTGTTTAGCCACCAGGACGCTCGCAACCTGATCCGCCATGGCGGCATGCGGCCCGATCGCGACTGGCTGCAATTCGACTGCGCGCTCTCCTACGGCCTCTGCGAATACCAGCGCACGCTGCAAGTTCTGAAGACCCATGGCTGGTCGCCCAGCCGCTGCATCCCGCATGGTGGCCACCAGATGTCACTCAACATCGCAGCCGGCCTCGGCCTTGGCGGCAATGAAAGCTACCCCGATCTGTTCCAGCCCTATGGCGGCTTCCCCGACGGCGTGCGCGTCGAGAACGGCCACATCACCATGCCGGACCTCCCGGGCATCGGATTCGAGGGCAAGTCGGATCTCTATCAGGAGATGAAGGCGCTGGCGGAGTAGCCCGGCTGTGGCAACACATTCCGTCATTGCGAGCGCAGCGAAGCAATCCAGGATCTCTCCGCTGATGCGGTCTGGATTGCTTCGTCGCAAGGGCTCCTCGCAATGACGGCGTGGGGAGAAGGTGCGTCCTACGACAGCCGCATATCCAGCAGCCGCCGTTCGCCCTTGAGCAGCTTCTTCACCGCGCTCGATGCCACGACCGTGCCGTCGTTGGCATAGGCCTCGTGGTTCTTCTCGATGTCGTCGAGGCGGTAGAGATAGTTGACCATGACGCCGGCGGATTCGCGCAGGCCCTTGGGCGAGAGGTCTCCCAGCCAGTTGATGCGCTCGAGCCGGGCGCCGTTGCCGAGATGGAAGCGGGCGACCGAGTCGATCAGCCGGCCCTTCGACGTGCGCGCCTTCAGGAAATAATAGGCGGCGAGCGGCTCGATCACGGCGCGCAGCTGCGCGGTCAGCTCCGCATTATCGAACCATTTCGGCTCGTCGAGATGCTTCAGCATTTCGCGATCTTCGTCCGACAACGGCAGGTCCTTGTCCTGCTTCAGCCATGGCATGAAGCCCGGCACCGGCGACAGCGTCACGAAGGTGTCGAGCTTGGGCAGCTCGCGGCGCAGCTCCTCGACGACCTGCTTGATGAGGAAGCTGCCGAAGGAAATGCCCCCTAAGCCCCGCTGGGTGTTCGAGATCGAGTAGAACACGGCGGTGCGCGCGCGTTCGATCGGCACCGGCTCGCGGTCGACCGCGAGCAGCGGCGCGATGGCGCCGGGGATCGTCTCTGTCAGCGCCACCTCGACGAAGATCAGGGGTTCGTCGACCAACGCCGGATGGAAGAAGGCGTAGCAGCGGCGGTCGACCGGATCGATACGGCGGCGCAAATCGTCCCAGTCGCTGATCTCGTGCACGGCTTCGTAGCGGATGATCTTTTCGAGGATGTTGGCCGGTGTCGACCAGTCGATCCTGCGCAGCACGAGAAACCCCCTGTTGAACCACGAACTCAAGAGATGCACGACGTCGCGATCGAGCGCGGCGAGATCAGTGTGCCCGTTCATCATGCCGAGCAGGTCGGCGCGCATGGCCACGAGATCGCCGGTGCCGCCGGGCGCACGATTGAGGCGGCGGATCAGTTCCTGCCGCCGCGGCTCCGAAGCGAAATGCAGGTCGCTGGCGTCCTCGTCGCTCGGCTGGGTGCGCCATTTCTCGACCGTCTGGGCAAGCTTCTCGCGGTCCGGGCCGAAATCGCGCACCAGCGCCGCGAAGAAGGCGCGGCGTCCGGTCGCATCGAGGTCCTGATAGTGGTCGAGCACCTCGCGCGCCATCGCGGTGCCCGAGGCCTCGCCTCGGCCCGACAGCAGCGCCTCGCAGAGCTCGATCAGGCCGTCGGCGTCCTGTCTTGTGTCCGAGGCGTCACCGCGGCGAAGCAGCGTGCGGCCGCGCTCGGAGATGGTGGTGAGCAGGTCGGAGAAAAAGGCGTTGGCCATCTGGGCTTTTCGAATCCGGTTTGTGCAGTGCAGAAGCTTACACGGGATTTAGGCGGAAGCCGATCACAATCAAGCGCTGGCAATGCGCCAAGTGAAGCGATGCTATGCCGCCAAGGGGAAACTGTCATGCCCCGCGAAGGCGGGGCATCCAGTACGCCGCGGCCTATCGGTTCAATCACTGCCGTCTCTGGAATACTGGATTGCCCGCTTTCGCGGGCAATGACAGCGTGCTCGTGGTCAATCCTTCCGCGCAAACTCCGTCGGCGTCCGTCCCGTGACCTGGCGGAAGGCGGCGGAGAAGGCGGGGACGCTGGCATAGCCGAGCTGGGCGGCGAGCTGCTTGACCGAGACTTCGGCATCTGTCGACAGTCTTTCGATCGCGGCCGCGATGCGGGCACGCTGGCACCAGCTCTTGAAGCTGAGCTGCGTCTCGGAGGAAAACAGCCGTGACAGCGTGCGCGCGGAGGTTCCGACCTCGTGCGCGAGCGCCTCGATCTCATGGTTCCCGGTCGGATCGTCCAGCACGATCAGGGCGGCGCGCCTGCAGCGTGGCTCCCGCGGCAGCGGCACGAAGGTCGCGGAATCTTCGGCCTGGTGCAGTTCCAGCATCACCAGGCGAACCAGCAGCTCGGTGCGCTCCGACGTATTGCGAGAATCGAAGAGCGCCAGGATCGCCTGGTGCAGCAGCGGCGACACCCGCACCACGAACTCCTTGGTGAGCCCCTTGGCGCGCTGCTCGCGCTTCAGCCAGGGCAGGTCGAAATAGAGGGTGCGCATCTCGATGTCTGCGAGCACGTCGATGGCGTGTTCGAGGTGGGCCGGGACCCAGACCGCGCGATCCGGCGGCACCAGCCAGCGTCCCTTTGGCGTGGTCACCTGCATCGTGCCTTTTGCGGCATAGACGAGCTGCGCCTCGCGGTGCATGTGCGGGTCGAGCCGCAGGCCCTTGGGGTAGTCGCGCGCGACGAGATGCACGCCCGCGGTCGAGCGGTGGCTTCCGCGCACTTCCCGAATTGGCGTTTCGACGACAGTCATTGGCGGCATCCCGTCATGGCTCCGACATATAACCGATTTCGGGATAGGAGAGGATTCGCACGTCATGAATAGTCCTGGCCGGGTGATCGGTTTCGTTAACGCCGCCCATTTTATCGATCACTATGCGATGCTGATCTTCGCCGCCGCCGTGATCATCATGGGGCCGGCGCTCGGCATGGCCTATTCCGAGCTGCTGCCTTACGCGACGCCGGGTTTCATCGCCTTCGGCGCGGGATCGCTGCTCACCGGTTGGCTCGGCGACCGCTGGAGTCGCCGCCACATGATGGTGATCTTCTTCATCGGCATCGGCGCCTCGATGATCTCGGTCGGCTTCGTGCAGACGCAGGTCGAGCTCGGCGCGGCGCTGCTCGCGATCGGCATCTTCGCCTCGATTTACCATCCCGTCGGCACCGCGATGATCGTGTCCTATGCCGACAGGCTCGGCCGCGAGATGGGACTGAACGGCGTCTGGGGCAATCTCGGCGTTGCGTCGTCCGCACTGGTCACCGGCGTGATCGGGCAATATCTCGGCTGGCGCTTTGCCTTCATTGTTCCGGGGCTCGTCACGGTGCTGATCGGCATCGCCTTCGCGATGACCGTCGTGCATGAGGATCGCAAGGGCAGCAGGCAGGCGGCCGCGCAGGCGCGCGTCGCCAAGCAGGACATGTGGCGCGTGGTCCTTGCGCTGCTGATCGTCGTGATCGCGATCTCGACGACATTCAATGCGGTCACGGTGGCGCTGCCAAAGTTGTTTGCGGAGCGGCTCGCCGATCTCACCAGGAGCCCGGCGCTGTTAGGGGGCATCGCAGCCTGTGTCTACGTGTTCGGCGCGATGACGCAGTACACGATCGGCCGGCTGCTCGATCATTATTCGCTGAAGACGGTGGCGTTGCCGCTGTCCTTCATGCTGGCGCCGTTCCTGTATCTCGCGGCGAGCCTGTCCAACCTGCCGCTGATCGTGGTCTCGATCGGCATCGTCATGGGCGCGTTCGGGCAGGTCACGGTGAACGACGCCATGGTCGGCAAGTACACCACCGAGGAATGGCGCTCGCGCGCCTATGCGGTGCGCTATTTCGTCGGCTTCACCGCGGCCGGCGCGTCCGTTGGCCTGGTCGCCTGGCTCTACGAGCAGGGCGGTTTCGTCACCATGCTGCGCGCCTTCGCCGCGCTCTGCCTGCTCGCCATCGCCGCTGCGATCATCCTGCCGCGCGAGATCCGCACCCCGTTCTCGCAGGCCACCTGAGGCGTGCCACGCCGGCGACGCTCGCTGGCTGATCCGGTTACCCCTCAATGGCGGCCATACCGAGCACTTCGGGAATCGACGTGACGAGCCAAAACCGGAAGTAGCCACTCGGCGGTTCGACATTTGACAACCTCTGTGTCACTCATTCGGGAAGCCCTGCTTTACGCAGACCCTCGATAAATATCTGGAGCTTCGACGAACTGGTGCGGGCCACCCATTCAGCGATGCGAAAACCGGGTTCGAGCTCAAGCATGCGGGCAACTGCCTCTTTCGCTTCTGCTTCGCGTCCGAGATGCGCCAAGGCCACCGCGAGGCAGCGATAGACCATCGAAGAAACGTGGTTCCTGCGAAGGGCTTTCCTTGCAAACTCGACCGCCTCGTCGAAGCGCCGAAGGTCAATGCAGGCAATGCCCATTCCCGTGAACATCAGGAAAATCCAGGGGTCGACGGGGCTCAGGCGGATGGCGCGCTCGATACTCCGGAGTGCTTCGTCAGGCTGCCCAATATGCCGATAAGTCAAGCCTCTCCTGTGCCATGCATTCGCTGAATTTGGATTGAGAGCGACGGCCCGGTCCACCAGTTCGATAGCAGCGTCGATATCGCCAGAGAAAGCCGTTACGCGACCAGCGATGGCCAGCGCCTCCGGGTCATTCTCGTCAACACTGAGTGCCAGTCGCGAAAGCCGCGCCGCTTCTTCAATCGTTGACTTCGGATCGATGGCCCATCCATGACTGATATTGTGAAGATGGCAGCTTGCTGCAAACGACGCCGCAGCACCATACCGAGAGTCGATCTCCAAGGCACGATACAACAGCTGGAGGGCCTCTGCTGAGCCCTCGCGGGTACCAGAATAAAGCCGTGGTGCGGCTCGGAGATAGAGGTCATAAGCGCTGAGGTTGTCTGGCCGCCGTCGCGTCGCCAGTTCGATTTCAGCCTGCAACAATCTCGGCGCGATTGCGGAGACAACCCTCTCCGTCATCTGGTCTTGAAGAGCAAAGATATCGCTTAGGTCGCCTTCAAAGCGATCCGCCCAAAGGTGGGACCCGATCGCCGCATCGATCAATTGGCCGGTAATGCGGATTTTTCCGGCAGCTTTACGGACACTACCTTCAAGAACGTAGCGGACGCCAAGCTCGCGCCCGACCTGTTTGATATCGACGGCTCTGCCCTTGTACGCAAAACTCGAATTACGCGCGATGACGAACAGCGCCTTGAACCGCGAGAGCGCTGTCGTGATCTCTTCGACCATTCCGTCAGCAAAATACTCCTGCTCCGGATCGCCGCTCATGTTCTGGAACGGCAGAACCGCGATAGAGGGCTTGTCGGGAAGAACGAGAGTTTGACTAGTCTCGGCCGATGGTTTCGTCGGCGGTACCAAAGAAGAGTCGGCATCAATCCGACAACGCCAGGCACGCATGGGTTCAGCAATATTCTTCAGCGTTTGCGGTCCCATATCCTCGAGAGCAAGATCGACCTTGCCGCGGATCTGCCGGTGGGCATCATCGGAAATGCAGATGCCGCCGGGCTCTGCTAGTCCTTCCAGACGCGCCGCGATGTTGACGCTGTCGCCAAATATGTCGTTTTCATCGACGATAATGTCGCCGACGTGAACACCGATCCGAAATTCAATCCTCTTGTGCCGTGCTACGTCGATATTTTGAGCAGCCATACCGCGTTGGACTTCGGCGGCGCACCGGGCTGCGTCGACCGCGCTGGCAAATTCGACCAGCATGCCGTCGCCCGTCGTCTTGACGATGCGGCCTCGATGCGCGGCGATGGAGGGATCGAGTAGCGTCTTTCGGAGCGATTTCAGGTTGGCGAGCGTGCGTTCCTCATCGAGGCCCATCAGACGGCTATAACCGGCCACGTCTGCCGCCAGCACCGCCGCCAGTCGCCTTTCCACACGCTCGCTGCTCAATATCAACCCCATATTCCGGGGGAATGATGACTACATAGCAGAAATTGTAGGCCGATGTCTGGCTAGACCCATGTCCGATCAGGCTAGGCACATGTCCGAAACGGGGCAATCGCGTCGATATGGCCACGCCCCCCGCTCTCTCGTCCGCCACGCACAGCACCGGACATCACCACATTCGTCCGAGAGCCGTCTGCTGGTCGCGAGAGCCAGAGGCGCAACGGGGCCGGCCGGCGCTGCGCATCATGTCTCGCGAGGGATCACGTACAATAGATGAGGCAGTATGATTTCCGGCGAGAAGAAAAATGGTACTTCGCCGATCCTGATGGCTCCCATCCGCTCATAAAACCCTTCCGCTGAGGGTTCGGCAGAGATCATGAGGGCGCCGGCTTTTATCTCTTTTGCGCGAGCTACAGCCGCCCGGAAAAGAACTCGACCAATCCCGCGTTTCCAATGCGCCGGGTCAACAAAAAGGTGGTGAAGCTGCGCAATTCCTTGCAGCGCGGTCGGCGTCACCGAGACAACGCCGACGACTTCGCTGGAGCTATCTCGTGCCACCCGAACAAAATCCCCACTAATCAATGGTAGAGTGATCGTAAGCGCGGGTATCGATCGGTCGATGAACGCTTCGTCGTAGCCCGCATGCATCGTGGCGCGCACACAGAGGCGCGTTAGCTCACGTTGTTCGTCGGGCTTGGCCCCGCGCACCGTAAAGATGTCCACCGCACAACCTTCCGTTTCCCAGCCGTAAGCTTAATTGAATTGAGCATCGCTTGCGGACGACACATTCAAGGCTCTGGTCCAGGGCAGCAGCGCGAGCGTCAACCTGTTCCTCAACGGCTGGCGCAAACAGGACGCCACGCTCTGTGACAGGGCGATCGAGCTGAGTGCGAGTGCCACGAATTATGGCATCTTGATCAGGCGCAATGGAATATCCGGTATCGTCGACTGCTGGAGGTCGCGGTACCAGGAGTGCCGCCGCGCCGGCACGGAAGGAAAGCGGTTGGCGCGTTTAGCTGGCGACGTTTACACCTTTGTTCTGTTCAACGTTCTTGAATCAATCGCGCTCATTCATCTGGGTGAATGGCGCGAATTGCGACGTGAAATCACGGCCGGCCTCGAACTGGCCATCAGGAACGCGAACGGCCCCAGCAGCGCATTGTGCCGGCTGACGCTTGCGTGGTTGCACGTCGAAGCGATGGAGTTTGATGGAGCCCGGGAGATCTGCGAAAGCGTCGACGATGGTCTGCTGGTCGGCGATCAATCGACATACTTCCACAAGCGGGCCGTCCTTGCGAAGGCCTATGTCGGCCTGAACGATCCGTCGGGAGCTCGCAGGCAATTTGACGATATTGAGCGCCGCAGGCATGAAGAAGGCATCGACATCGAATTTACCGCCGCGACGCAGGTGTATCCTTGCCTTGGCGAATATTACTTGCAGGTTGACGACTATACGCAGGCTCAGAGCTGTGCACGTCAGCTCCACGACTATGTGGCAACGGCTCCAGATCTCAATCACCTGGCCCAGGCCCACGGACTGCTCGCGCGTACTGCGCTTGCCTTGGGTGATTCAGCGGAGGCTCGGTTGCACCTGTCCCGCGCGCTGGAGATCGTCGACAGGGCCGACTTCCCGATTGCTTCCTGGCGGGTGTACCGCACTGCCGCCGAGATCTTCGCGAAGTACGGAGACGTCGACAGGGCGGCCACGTATCGCTTGCGATTTGTCGAGACTGTCCGAAGGCTCGCGCAAAATTTCGAACCCGAGGATCGGCTGCACAAGAGCTTGCTGCTGTGTTAGCAACGCGAACAGCGCAACTGGAAGCGATGACCTCGCTGCCGTCGCGGCCCGCTTAGCCGACGGGCTTGCCGACGCGTTTGAGAACGACGTCCTCGATACCGGCTGGCGGGTTGTGCGTCGCTTTGGAAGTACCGCCAAAGCGAACGTCGGCTCCGCATCCAAAGTGCACGCGCATCATCCGCACTTGATGTCTGCTTTCGGCCCTTTTCGGGCATGGTGCCATGTCCGACTTGAATCCGATATGCGCACGAAAGCAGACGTCTAGCCGCGCCCTTCAAATTTATGGGGTCGCGCCCTACGCCGTAGGCGTGGTCCGGGAAGGTGCGCAGCGGTTTTCTCTCGCGACGTCGTCCCAAATCAGTGTTTTGTCGGACGCCGCCAACCTTCCACCAGCGTAATTGTGCCAGCAGCCACCACTGCAATAACGACGACAGTGGCGAGGGCCTCGATCGAGGCCAAGGTCTCGTACCATTTGTTCCAAAGCTCAAGCATGCGCTGGCCTTTATCGAGAGCGCACCCACGATCGGTAAGATCCGCTCTCAAAAGGACGAGCCTTTGCGACAAAAAACAATGCCACCTATCGTCGCGCGGGTTTTGACCGCGCGGCAACATGACCTAAGCGCCATCGATACGCAGGCCGCTATCTCGGGCGCCGTGGGTTGCCGAGCTCGCAGTGCGCTACCAACTGCCGGCGGTGTCTTTCGTTCGCGATTTCGCAGATCAGGGCGGCCTGCTGAGCTATGGGTCCGACGAGGCCGATGCGTACCGGAAGGCCGCAACCTACGTCGATGAGATCCTGAAAGGTGCCAAGGCCGCCAACCTGTCCGTGCAGCAGCCGACGAAGTTCCAGCTCGCAATCAATGTGAGGACAGCGAAGGCGCTCGGCCTATGTGCCGCAATCGGAGCTCGCTCGCGCCGACGAGGTGATTGAATGAAGCACTTCACGATAAGTCGTGTGGCCAAGAGTGGGCCGAGAGTAAGTCCCGTTCTCATTGAGATCACCTGGATCGTTCTCGGCTGCTAATCTGTTCCCATAGGGCTGGTGGGCACTGTCCGTATTTAGCCCCTAGTGTCCTAAATTCATGATATTGTCTTAATGCGCCGTCTGTCCGGGAGGACACAATGGGATGGTTTGACCGGCTGTTTGGAAGGACCCCGGGGCCCACTAGCCAACTTTTTGCTAGATTTAGACGGAAATCACGGGCACCGACTGATCCTGATCTTCTGAAGATTGCAAAAGACCGAAAAGGGCATGTCTCACGGAAAGCTGTGAGAGATGAATATAATCGGCTGGTTTTGGAGAAGTACGCGCACGATAAGGCGTGATCTCTAATCTCACCTAGTGGTGGTGCCACTGCTTGGCACCTTTTTGTGTGCCCGCCTCAGTGGGCGGCCTCTTTCTAATGTCGCTTGTAGGACCTTCGGCGAAGTCCAGCTTGGCTGCGAGGTGGCTGATCGGGGTTCGACCCACGGCGGACGTAGGCAGTTTCCTCCTACGGGCTCAGGATTCGAAGTTGTTCTAGCCGACATCATGCAATGCTTTTTTGGATCAGGCGTCAGAAAGGTGAGGGATAAGATGCGCATGCTCGCTGCTATCTTACTGTTGCCCATTGCCGCGCTCGCCGTTCAACCGGCACGAAGCGAAGGTCCGCCCGCGTGGGCCTATCCGGTCAATCCGCCCGACTTCAAACCGGTGCCCGACGACGGCAAGCCACGATCGGTACCGGACAGCCGCGCGTCCTATACGGTTCCGCAAACCCGAGATCTATTTCTGGCGCCGGTCTGGCATCCCGAAGACCACGCTGCGCTTCCCGATATCGTTGCGCACGGTAGGAAGCCCGACGTGTTCGCTTGCGGTTTTTGTCATAGGGCGAATGGTCAAGGTGGTCCGGAAAATGCTGACCTCGCCGGACTGCCAGCTACCTACATCGTTCAACAGCTGGTGGACTACAAAAGCGGAATGAGAACAACGGCGGTGCAAAATCGCGTTCCGCAAACGCTGATGATCTCGCTCGCGAAAAGCGCAACTGATTCCGAAATCGCGTCAGCGGCGGCGTATTTTTCCTCACTAAGCCCGCGCGACCGCATCCGCGTCGTGGAAACGGATGTCGTGCCGAAGACTTTCGTCGCCGGATGGTTCCTCGCCGATCTTGGTAATGGTGAGAAGGAGCCGATCGGAAGCCGTATTATCGAGGTGCCCGAAGATCTCGCGCAGTTCGAGAATCGTGATAGCCGCGCCAGGTTCATTGCCTATGTACCGCCCGGCGCGGTTAAAAAAGGAGAAGCGCTGGTCGCGAGCGGCGGCGGCAAGACGGTGTCGTGCGGCGTTTGCCATGGGCCAGCGCTGCACGGGCTCGGCCCGATCCCGCCCCTGGCGGGCCGTTCGCCGAGTTATGTCACCCGTCAGCTGTACGAGTTTCAGCACGGACAGCGGACCGGAGCATGGAGCCCATTGATGTCCAATGTCGTCACTAACTTGACCGAGGATGATCTGATTTCGATCAGCGCCTATCTGGCGTCGCTGAAACCCTAGCGCGGCCTAGCAATCAAACGTCGCTCAGTATCGTCGGCGAAGTATCCGCCGTGTCGCGGGCATCCAATCCCGCAACGTCATGAACAGCCGCGATGTCGCATGTTGGCCCTTTTTCGGGCACGGCGCGATGACAATTCAACCTAAAGCCGCGCTTTAGGGCCTGATGGGATCAGATCGGGCTTGATCGTCCGGTACTTGCTACGATGATGCCATTATGCCCCTGATTTGCCCGACGTGTCAAATGATTTCGTAAAATACGAAGTGCCTCATGCCGGCATCATGGGCTACTTTGCATGGGGTTGTTTTCGACATTTTTGCCCGTGGAGAGGGCGAACGCCTAAGACTTTACTTCCGTGGCCGGCTGCCCATGGGGTGTCCGCTTCTTGCGCGATGCACGCCAGTTCTCAAAACGCTGCACCACCACGAAGAAGGCCGGCACGAACAGCACCGCGAGGCAGGTCGAGGCGAGCATGCCCGAGAACACGGTGATGCCGATCGACTTGCGGGCGCTGGCGCCGGCGCCGGTTGCGAGCACCAGCGGCACGACGCCGAGGATGAAGGCGAACGACGTCATCAGGATCGGCCGGAAGCGGGCGCGTGCCGCTTCGATCGCGGACTCCAGCAGCGGCTTGCCGTCGCGGACGTGCAACTCGAGGCCGACCTCGACGATCAGGATGGCGTTCTTGGCCGACAGCGCGATCAGCAGGATCAGGCCGATCTGGCAATACAGGTTGTTGTCGATCTTGAGGCCGTTGAGCACCAGCATCGGCCCGATCAGCGACAGCGGCACCGCGAGGATCACCGAGATCGGCGCGTACCAGCTCTCATACTGGCCGCAGAGCACGAGATAGACCAGCAGCATGGCGAGGCCGAACACCCAGTAGATCTGGTTCGAGACCGCCTTCTCCTGATAGGACATCGCGGTCCATTCGAAGCCGGTGCCGGGCGGCAGCGTCTTGTCTGCGATCTCCTCCATCAATCGCAGGGATTCGCCGGAGGAGTAGCCCTGCGCGGGCAGGCCGACGATGGTCGAGGAGGGATAGAGATTGTAGAGGCTGATCAGCGACGGCCCCGTGGCCGGCGTGATCGTGGCGACGGTGCCGATCGGGATCATGTCGCCGTTCGAGTTGCGCACCTGCATGTTGGCAATGTCGCGCTCAGTGACGCGGAACGCCGGGTCGGCCTGCGTATAGACCTGGAACACGCGGCCGAACTTGTTGAACTGGTTGACGTAGGACGAGCCGAGATAGGTCGACAGCGCCGAGAACACCTGGTCCGTCGTCACGTGCAGGGTCTGGGTCTTGATGCGGTCGATCTCGACGTTGAATTGCGGCACCGACGAGCGGAACGACGAGGAGACACGCTGCAGCGCGCTCTGGCTCTGGGCGTTAGAGACCATCGCGCTGGTGATCGCCTGGAGTTTTGCAAAGTCGCTGTTGCCGTCGCGCAGCTCGATCTGCATCGAGAAGCCGGCCGCGTTGCCGATGCCCTGGATCGGCGGCGGCGGCAGCACCAGCGTGCGCGCCTCCATGATGGTCGCGACCCTGTCGTTCAGGCCATATACCAGCGAGCGGAGATCCTCGTCTTTGCCGCGCGCGGCCCAGTCCTTCAGGATGATGTAGGCGACGCCGGCATTTGCAAGGCTCGCGCTGTTGTCGAGCGCTGAGATACCTGCGATGGTGATGACCTGCTGGACGCCCGGCGTGTCCTTGATGAGCTCGCTGGCCTTGTCGAGCACACTCTGGGTTCGCTCGAGCGAGGCGCCGTCGGGCAGTTGCACGGCGGCGATCAGATAGCCCTGGTCCTCGATCGGCAGGAAACCGGTCGGCACCCGTGACAGGCCGTAGCCGCCGATCCCGATCAGGACCAATGCAATCGCGACCGAGACCGTGGCGTTCCTGACGAGGGTTCCGATCAGCCGGGTATAGCCGCGTTCGACGCGGTTATAGACGGCGTTGAAGCCGCGATAGAAGAAGTTGCGCTGCTCCTGTGGCACCGTCGGCCGCAGCCAGAGCGCGCACTGCGTCGGTTTCAGCGTCGCCGCGTTGATGGCGCTGAGCAGCGCAGTCGCGGCAATCACCAGCGCGAATTGCGAATAGATGCGGCCGGTGAGGCCTGCGAGGAACGACGCCGGCAGGAACACCGAGATCAGCACGAGAGTAATGCCGACGATCGGCGCGAACAGCTGGTCCATCGCCCGGATCGCGGCGTCGTGGCCGTTCATTCCCTGCTCGATATTGTGGGCGGCGCCTTCGACCACGACGATCGCGTCGTCGACCACGATGCCGATCGCGAGCACGATCGCAAACAGTGTCGACATGTTGATGGTGAAGCCGAGCGCGGCCATCGCGGCGAAGGCACCGATGATGGTCACCGGCACGGTCGTCGCCGGCACCAGCATCGCGCGCCAATCCTGCAGGAACACCAGGATCACGACCAGCACCAAGAGGCCGGCCTCGATCAATGTCATGTAGACCTCGTGCACGGAGGCCTGCACGAATTTGGTGGTGTCGAACGGCGTGTCGTATTTGATGCCTTCCGGGAATCGCTTGGCGAGCTCCGCCATCTTCCTTTCAACGGCCTGCTCGACCTGCAGCGCGTTGGCGCCGGGCGACTGGAATACGCCGATGCCGGTGGCGGGCTGCTTGTTGAGCGAGAAGATCTGGCTGTAGGTCTGCGCACCCAGCTCCACCCAGCCGACGTCGCGCACGCGCGTGACGTCGCCGCTGGTGCCGGTCTTGACGATGATGTTCTCGAACTGGGTGGGGTCGTCGAGCCGTCCGTTGACGTTGAGGGTGTACTGGAACGCCTGACCCGGCGGCGTCGGCGGCGCGCCGACCTGGCCGGCCGACACCTGCTGGCTCTGCTGCTGGATCGCGTTGATGACATCCTGCGGCACCAGATCGCGGGCCAGCAGCTTGTTGGGATCGAGCCAGACCCGCATCGAATACTGGCCGGCGCCGAACACCGTGACGTTGCCGACGCCGGGCAGGCGCGAGAGCTCGTCGCGGATGTTGATGGTGGCGTAGTTGCTCAAAAAAAGGCTGTCGAACCTGGAGTCCGGCGAGGTCAGCGTCACGAACAGGAGGATCGAGGTCGACCGCTTCTGCACGGTGACGCCCTGGTTCTGCACGGCCTGCGGCAATTGCGACAGAGCACTGGAGACGCGGTTCTGCACCAGCACCTGCGCGAAGTTGAGGTCGGTGCCGATCTTGAAGGTCACGGTCAGCGTGTAGGTGCCGTCGGAGCCGCTGTAGGACTGCATGTAGAGCATGTCCTCGACGCCGTTGACCTGTTGCTCGATCGGCAGCGCCACGGTGTCGATCACCGTCTTGGCGCTGGCGCCGGGATAGCGCGTGGTGACCTGCACCGTGGGAGGCACCACGTCGGGATATTGCGCGATCGCCAGATTGAACAGCGCGACGCCGCCGATCAGGATCATCAGGAGCGCGATGACGTTCGAGAGGACCGGCCGCTCGATGAAGAATTTTGAGATCATGGCCGGCAGCTCCTACTTGGCAGACGCCTGTGGCTGCTCGATCTTCGTCACTTGCGGGTCGATCTTCTGGCCCGGAATCACCCGCAGGAGCCCGGCGATCACCACGCGGTCGTCCGGCTTCAGGCCGCTTTCGATCACGCGCAGGCCGTTGTCCACCTGGCCGATCTGCACCTTGCGCTGCTCGACCGTGTTCTCGTTGTTGACCACCAGGAGATAGCGGCCACTCTGGTCGCTGCCGAGCGCGGTGTCGGGGACGAGCAGGGCATTCTTGTCCTGGTCGAACGGCACCCGGACTCGAACGAAGTAGCCGGGCAGCAGCACCCGTTTGTCATTGGGAATGATGCCACGCACCGCGAGCGTGCCCGTCGACGAATTGAGGGTTGGCGAGACATAGTCGAGTCGGCCCTCATGGGGATAACCCGTCTCGGTCTGCAGGCCGACCTCGACCGGAAATTGCTTGAGGTCGGCGACGGTCAGCCCGCGGCGGGCCGCTTCGGCGCGGATGCGCAGGACATCCTGCTCGTTGACCGTGAAGTTCACCCAGATCGGGTCCAGCGCGACGATGGTCGCGAGCTGGGTCGGGGAGGAGACGCCGACGAGCTCGCCGATCGAGACCAGGTGCGCACTGACGATGCCGTCGAACGGTGCGCTGACCTTGGTGTAGCCGTAATTGACCTCGGCGAGCCTCGTATTGACCTGGGCCTGCTGGAGACCGGCCTGCGCGTTGTCACGGGTGGATGTCGAAGTGTCGAGAATCGATTGCGAGACTGCCTGGCGCTGCACGAGCTCGGTCTGCCGCTTGAAATCGGCTTCGGCCTGCTTGAGCGTGGCCTGCGCCCCGACCTCGGCGGCCTGCGCCTGCTCGACCTTCAGCTTGTAGGTTTCCGGCTCGATCGTGAAGAGCTGGGTGCCCTGTTTCACGAAGCTGCCGTCCTGGTAGTCGATCGTCTGCAAGAAGCCCTGCACGCGTGCGACGAGGTCGACGCTCTTGATCGGCGCAGTGTTGCCGGTGGCCTCGACATAGCGCGTCACCGCGCGCTGCACCGGCACTGCCACGTCCACCTTGGGCGGCGGCGGCGGCGCGTAGACGTTCTTCTGCTCGCAGCCCCCAAGCGCGACGACGGCCGTCATCGCAGCGAGGAGTCGCCCGATCTGTCCTGACCGTTGATCGTGCCGTGCCGGACAAGCGAGATTCGCGCGCGTCATTGCGGTGGTCCCCGTCTGTTGTATGCCTGCGGCAGGTCGCCTCGCAATTTGATAGCAACAAACGGGGAGCCGTGGAACACCATAGCCATGGCGGCGTGATGGTCTTGCACTGCGAAGAGCGGCGCGGCATGTGACAGTTTTGTCCGTGATTCTGACAAATCCACTTTTCACGGGTCGCATGATCGACCACAATTTAGGGATCGCGAATGATGGACGAGTGGACGGGGAGACTGATGCCATGCCGATCACGATCTGGCCGGCCTGCGCTGGCCTCGCGCTCGCCGCGATGATGGCGATGCCGGCGATGGCTGAGGATCTCAGGGCTGAAATTGCGCCGACCGGCAAATTGCGCGTCGCCATCGCGATCAGCCCGGCCGGCGGCGCGTTCTGGTCGACCAGGACCGAAGCAGGCTTCGCCGGCGTGCCCGTCGACCTCGGCAAGGCGATGGCGGCCGCGCTCGGCGTATCGGTCGAATATGTGGTGCACAACAATTCCGGGCAGATCACCGACACGGCCGCGAAGGGGACCTGGGACGTCACGTTCCTGCCAAAGGATCCCGAGCGCGAGACCAGGATGGCGTTCGGCCCGATCTACGAGGTCGCGGATGCGACCTATATCGTCAAGGCAGGATCGGGCGTGACCAGTTTTGCGACGCTCGACCAGCCCGGCATCGAAGTCGCCGCCGTCAACGCCACGACCACGATGCGCGGCGCGCTCGCGCATCTGAAGAATGCGAAGGTGACGGGCTATCAGACGTATGACGAGATCTTCGAGCTCCTGAAGAACGGCGACATCGACGCCTTCGCGCTATCGCGCGACCAGCTCAACAAGATGGCGCAAAAGATTCCCGGCACGCGCGTGCTGGACGAGACCTTCAAGAAGACGGTCACGGCGGTCGCCGTGCCGCTCGGTCACACCCAGGCGCTGGCATTCGTCACCAGGTTCATGACCGATGCGCTCGCCAATGGCACCTTGCGCAAGGCCTATGACGCCAACGGCCTCAAGGATGCGCCGATCCGGACGGAGTAGGACGTCCTTTCGTCGAAACGAGCGCGCCCAGATCTCGGCCAAACACGCCGCCCCAAAAAAGACTCAGCCTCGCGAGGCCACAGCGTCCACCACAACGAGGATTTCGGGATGAACGGCGCGGTCGCGATCGCGAAGGCCGCGCCGCCGGCCGACATCGCGATACCTAGCAGCACATGCTTGTTGTAGGGCCGAAGCTGCAGCAGCACGAGCACCATCAGGAGGAACACGCCGCTTGCCGCGCCGCGAAGCCCGAGATCAAGCGCCGTGAGCCCCATCGTCGTCACAATTCAGATTACCCGCTCGGCTCGCAATCTCGCATCCACCTTGCGCCGGGACAATCCAAAATTGCAGGCGGCGGCCGGGCTTTCCCGGCCGCCAAGAAAGCCCTGCATCTTAGGCTACAGTGCGCGTTTTGAACTCTCCGGCGCCAGCAGGATGCCGATGAAGGCGCAGACCGCGATCGCTTCGAAATAGAGGATGACGGGGGTGAAGCTGCCGCTAGATCCCATCAGCGCCGTGCCGACCAGCGGCGCAATGCCGCCGCCGAGGATGATGCCGAGCTGCTTGCCGAGCGAGGAGCCGCTGACGCGGACCTCGGTCGGAAACAGCTCGGCGGTGAAGGCAGCTTCAGGCGCGAACATCAGCGCGTGGATGATGCCGATGGAGACGACGAGGCCCATGATGAGCAGCGTCGGATCCTTGGTCGCGACCAGCTGGAAGTAGATCGGGTACCACGCTGCGGCGAGCAGGATGCCAAGCGCCATGAACGGGCGCCGGCCGAACCGGTCCGAAAAGCTGGCGATCAGCGGCACCATGCACATCTCCAGCACGTTGGCGACCATGGTGCCGAAGGTGACGTTGGACTGTGCCATGCCGAGCGTCTTCACGGCATAGCCGAGCACGAACACCGTGCTCATGTACTGGAACGTGCTGTGCACCATGTTGGCGAGGCAGCCGAACAGCACCGATTTTTTCCACGACCGCAGCACGTCGAGCAGCGGCGTCTTCGGCCGCGCGGCCGACGCCTCGACCGCCTTGAATAACGTGGACTCGTCGACCTGGAGGCGGATGTAAGTGCCGAGCACCACCAGCACGAGGCTCAGCACGAAGGGTACGCGCCAGACCCATTGCGCAAAGTCCTGCGGGGTCGAGGCGAAGCCGAGCAGCGCGATGAAGCCGGACGCCAGGATCACGCCGATCGGACCCGAAGCATTGACAAAGGAGGCGAAGAAGCCGCGTCTTGCCGAGGGCGCATTCTCCAGCGTCAGCGACACCGCATTCATGTACTCACCGCCGAAGGCAAAGCCCTGGACGAAGCGCAAGGCGACGAGCGCGATCGGCGCCAGCAGCCCGATCGCGTCATAGCTCGGCAGGCAGCCGATCAGAAAGCTCGCAACCCCCATCAGCACGAAGGTGATCGTCAGCATCGCCTTGCGGCCGAGCCGGTCGCCGTAATGGCCGAACACCATGCCGCCGAGCGGGCGTGCGACGAAGCCGACCGCGAATGTCGCGTAGACCGCCAGCATGCTCGCGGTGGAATCCATCTTGGGGAAGAAGAAGCGGTCGAACACCACGGGCGCGGTGAAGGCGTAGATGAAGAAGTCGTAGTGCTCGATCACCGATCCGAGCGAGGATGCGACGACAAGCTTGCGGTACGCGGACGTGATCGGCGCCGAGTCAGCCCGGCCGGTCGCCCCAGAAATGACCTCTGCAGTGTTGCTCATGTGTCTCCCCCTCTCTTGCTTTGTATTGTCGTGATTCAGAACGCTGCCGGCCTGACGGCGAAGCAATATTGGCTTCGCCGCGGCCGTTGCAGGAAGCTCTTGTCGGACGGATCGCTCACCGCGCCTCGTCGATGATCGGATTGCGCAGGATCGCAAGCTTCTCGACCTCGACTTCGACGATGTCGCCGGGCTTCATCCAGAGCGGCGGGGTGCGTTTGGCGCCGACGCCGCCGGGTGTGCCGCTGACGATGACGTCGCCGGGCTCGAGCCGCGTGAAGGTCGAGCAATATTCGATCTGGCGCGGGATATCGAAGATCATGTGCTTGATCTGCGCTTCCTGCACCACCTGCCCGTTGAGGCGTGTGGTGAGCTTCAGCTCGGCGAGCTCGCCGAGTTCGTCCGGCGTCATCATCCACGGGCCGAACGCACCGGTGTCCGGAAAATTCTTGCCCGGCGTGAACTGGTGGGTGTGGCGCTGGAAGTCGCGGACGCTGCCGTCGTTGTAGCAGGCATAGCCGGCGACATGGCCCATCGCCTCGCTGCGGGAGATGTAGCGTCCGGCCTTGCCGATGATGACCGCAAGCTCGCCTTCGAAGTCGAGGTCGGTCGAGACGCGGGGCCGGATGATCGGCTTGAGGTGCCCGGTCTGGCTGTTGGCGTAGCGCGAGAAGATCGTTGGGTTCTCGACCTCGGCGCGGCCGGTTTCCTTCCGATGCGTCTCGTAGTTCAGGCCGACACAGAGGATCTTGTCCGGGTTGGGAATAACGGGCAGCCAGGTGAGCTTCGCAAGCGGCGTGGCGGCCGCCTTGGACTTGGCTTCGGCTACGCCGGCGAGGGTGGCGGCGAGCGCTGCCTTCAGATCGGCATAGCGTGACGCGAGTGCGGTCCCGACATCGAAAAAGTTGTCGCCCTCAACGACTCCCCAGGTCGTGCGTCCGTCGATCGCAACGGTTGCGAGTTTCATGCTGTCTTCTCCATTCTCAAATCCGGATTGTGATTGCCGTGCAGGCGTGAGCTGATGTCGCGCAGGAGGTGGTCGAGCTCGGACGCGTTGCGCGCGGTGCCGAACACGTAGTGGTCGGGCCGCACGATCGCAGCGACGATGCCGTGACGGTCGAACCAGCCGGCGAGCACGCCGTCGATCTCTTCGAGCGTGTCCGGTTTGCCGATGCCGGCCGGCGTGATGGCCGTCGCCGGCAGATCGGGATATGCGGCGCAGAGTGCGGCGAGCGAGGACGCATCGCCGCGGCGGCCATCGATGAACACGCGCAAGCCAGGACCGGTGACCTTATCGAGCAGGCGGGAAGCGCCCTCGCTCATGATGCGCGGCTGCGGAAACAGGCTGCCGCGCGCGGCGCCGTCCTGCTCCGACAGAAAGCCCGCGCGCAACGGCGGGATGATCTCCTGTCGCGTCAGCGCGAGCGGCTTGCCGCCGCCATCGGCCAAAATTTGCGCGTCGCGACGGCGCGCGGCGGCTGGATCGCGCTCGCAGATCGATTGGCCGATCGCCTTGATCTTGCCGGTCAGCTCGATGACGTGCTGCTTGCGCTCTGCAGAGTAGCTGTCGAGCATTGCGTCGGGCGAAATGCCTTTGAGCACGCGATCGAGCTTCCAGACGACGTTGGTCGCATCGCGCAGGCCCTGGCACATGCCCTGACCGATGAAAGGCGGCTGCTGATGCGCGGCGTCGCCCGCGATGATGATACGCCCGTTGCGCCAGTTGGCGGCAACCAGCGCGTGGAAGCGGTAGGACGCCGCGCGCCACAGCTCGCCATCTCCAGGCGTGAGCCAGGGCGACAGCAGTGACCAGACGTTCTCCGGCCGCTCCATCTGCCCCGGATCCTCGCCCGGCAGCAGCATGATCTCCCAGCGGCGATGGTTTTTTGGGCCGATCAAAAAGCTCACGGGCCGCGCCGGATTGCAGAACTGCGCGGAGTTTTGCGGCAGCTTTGCGAGAGGGTCTTGATTGACGCGCACGTCGACCACGAGCCAAGGCTCGTCGAAGATCAGGTCTTCGAGCGCAAGCCCTGCGATTTGCCGTACCGTGCTGGAGGCGCCATCGCAGCCCAGCACATAGCGTGCAGTCACCGTTCGCAGCTGTCCGTCGGCGTCTTTCAGCTTGGCCTCGACGCGGTCGCGCTGCACGAGATCGACCAGCTCGACGCCGAGTTCGGCGCGGACGCAAGCAAAGCTCAAAGCGTGACGGCGCAGCTCCGCCTCGACCGGCGGCTGGCTGAACACCATGCTCGGCGTATAGCCGAGCGGGTAGGGCTTTGCGACCATGTCGATCCGGCGGATCAACTGGCCGTCGGCGCCAAAATGCTCGGACGCGGTGAAGGGCTCGACGTAAGGCGCGATGGCGTCCGCAACGCCCATATTGTCGAAGTGACGAAAAATCTCGTGATCGAGCGCGATCGCGCGCGGCTTGTCGTAGATATCGGTGAGCCGGTCGATGACGAGCGTGCGGTGGCCGAGCCGGCCGAGCAGGCCGGCCGCAACCGCGCCGGTGGGTCCGAAGCCGACGACGAGCACGTCATAGTCGGGGGTGGTCGAAGCTGTCGTCATGCGCGCCGGCCCGCGTCGAAGAGCACGGAGAGCTGCGCCGTCTTGCAGGCCTCGCTCTTGGGCGGCGCGATGCCCCATTGGTCCGTGCGCCCCGGCGGCCAGACCCATTCGGCGGGTCCCTTGGCACGGTAGCTGTCGTCGACCTGCAAAACTTCGGAGGTGTACTCGATGACGACGCCCGTCGGATCGACGAAATAGGCGAACACGTTGTCGCCGGGGCCGTGCCGGCCGACGCCCCAGCCGATCGGAAAGCCGTGATCGACCATTCGGCCGGAGCCGCGCATCACCGACTCCAGGTCCGGCATGAGGAAGGCGACGTGGTTGAGACCGTTGACCTTTGCTTCTGCAAGGACGACGGCGTGGTGATCGCTGTTGCAGCACAGGAACGCCATCAGCCTCGAGCGGTCCGTCAGGCGAAAGCAGAGAACTTGCTGATAGAAGCTCGAGAGCCCTTCAATATCGGCGCTGTTGATGTTGACATGCGCGAGGCGCTCGGGCCGGTCCGCGATGACGCGCGCCGTCTTGGTGCGATCGCCATGGATGAACTCCATGCAGCAGCCTTGTCCCTCGCGGATCACGAAATGCTCGCCGCCCGACGGCGCCTGCGATGGGCCTGGCGGAGTGATGATCTCGCATTTTGCCTCGCGCGCGCGGACGAACAGGCGATCGAGATCCTCGCGCGATTGCACGCGAAAGCTGACCTTGCGCAGCGCGGCCTGCTCGCCTTGCGTCAGTTCGAGAACGTGGAAGTCCGCACCGGTAGCGGCGAGATACATCGTGCCGTGAGCTTCCGCGGCGAAATCGAGCCCCCACACCTTTGTGTAGAAATCGGCCGAGGCGCTTAAGCGCGGCGTCGTAATCTCGACGCTGCGCAAGGCGACAACCGGAAAATCGGACATCGGGCTTCCTCGTCAAGAGGCTCGGGCAATCCGGGATCGCGGATCGCCCACCGAACCTGTTGTTCTTGACGAACTGGTAATCTATATAAAATAGACCGTAAAGCATAAATTTATAAATTATCGCCTTTGTGCGTGCTGATGTACAAAAAACGCCGATGAATCAGTGGGACGCTCATGAGCTCTGACCTGTCGAGCCAGAAGATGGAGCAGCCGGCGACGCTGGCGACGAGCATCTATGCTCGCCTCAAGGCCGACATCCTGACCACCCGCCTCGCGCCGGGACGCAAGCTCCAGTCGCGCTTCCTGATGGAGCACTACAATGTCGGGCAGACTCCGCTCCGCGAGGCGCTCAACCGCCTGACCTCGGAGGAATTCGTCGTCGGCATGGAGCAGCGCGGCTTCTACGTGAAGCCGGTCAGCAAGGACGAGCTCCAGGAGCTGACCAAGACGCGGTGCTGGGTCGAGGGCCTGGCGTTGCGCGAGTCCATGCAGAACGCGACCCAGGCCTGGGAGGAGTCCCTCCTTGTCACGCATCACCGGCTCGACCGCACGCCGCGCTCGCTCGATCCGGAAAAATTCGAGGACAATCCGGACTGGGAGAAGGCGCACCGCGCCTTCCACGCGACGTTGATCGGGCTCTGCGGCTCGCGCCCGCTGCTCGGCTTCTGCGAGCAGCTCGCCGACCGGCTCTATCGCTACCGCATGATGTCGATCGCAAAGGCCTATCCGGTCCGCAAAGTCGGCGCCGAGCACGCGCAGATCCTTCAGGCGGTGCTCGACCGGAAGACGGAGGAGGCCGTCAAGCTGCTCCAGCGGCACTATCAGCGCACGGCCGATGTCATCTATTCGGATCTGGAGACCGTGCTGAAGTGATCTCTGGACGAGGGGATCGGATGGACATTCGCGAATTCCTGGCTGGCGATGCGGTCGCTGTGCGAGAGTTGTTCGTTCGGGTGAATCGGCTGTTGGCGCCCGCTGAGATGAAGGAGGCGTTCGAAGCCTACATCGCCCGTTCGCTGGCCGAGGAGGTTGATCGCATCGCCGACTATTACTCAGAGCGGAATGGCGGCTTCTGGGTCGCAGTCGAGGACCGGACAATTGTCGGCATGTTCGGCCTTGAGCCCGCGGGTGATGGCGCAATGGAGTTGCGCCGCATGTATGTCGACCCTGCCGTCCGACGCCGCGGGATCGCACGACGAATGCTCGACTTCGCCGAGCTGGAATGCCGGAGGCGCAAGCGGTCGAGACTGGATTTGAGCACGTCAGCGCTTCAGCGCGAAGCTCTGGCGCTCTACGAAAACGCCGGATACACGCGCGTGCGCGAAGAGATTGCCGAGGCCACAAGCAACAGGACGCTTGGCGGCGGCATTCGGCGCTATCACTTCACCAAGGCTCTCTGATCGGCCGGGCGGGAGGAGGCGGCGGTTAAGCCGCCGCTGCTCGATAATCCGGCGCCGACGCGAGATACCGCGCATAGGCGTCCGCGTCCGGTGGCAGGAAGCGCTCGGCGAGGCCACCTCGCTTCTGCTCCTTTGCGCCGATATCGGCTATCAGCTCGTCGAAATGCCGATAGTGGTAGGGCGCCACGCACAGGCCGCCATAGACGCCGGCTGCCGGGCGCTCGGCGCGCTTGAAGTGCAGCATCATCTCGATGTTGTCGCGCATCGCTTGCGCGGTCGGCTGGTTCGCGAGCTGGCCGTCGGCGTAGCGCACCAGCCAGTTGGCGGCGAGGTCGGCGCAGAGCACGGTGCAGAACGACGAGTTGAAGCCGACAAAACCCATGTCGGGCAGATCAGGGTTGGCGATCAGGCGATAGAGCCGGTACTGGCCGTCGGCGTCGACCAGTTTTGACTGATAGGCCGCAGGCAGGAACGGCACGCCGAGCTTGTAGCCGATCGCGAGCACGGCGACGTCGGCCTGGACGCGCTCGCCGCCGCTCATCACGATGGTGTTGCCCTCGTAGTGATCGAAGGTGCCGAACACGGCCTTGATGCGGTCGTCGGCGACCATCGGGTAAAAGCCCGGCGTTGCGATCGGCACCGAGCAGTTGACTCCGTCCTCGATCCGCTCCTTCGGCACCATCCTGCATTGCTTCAGCTTGAGCTGCGCCTTGAGCAGACTCTCCAGCCCACGCCAGTTCGCCCACACCAAGGGCGCCGTGACGCGATGCGCGAGGCGCGCCAGCGCGCTCGCGTCCCAGCCTTGAAACATCTGTTCCTGGGCGCGGATGTAGAGGATGCGCTTGAAGTTGACGAGCCCGCCGATGAAGTAGGGGATGCGCCATACCGGCTCGCGGAACACGATCGTGACCTCGCGCGCGCCGGCTTTCACCGCGTTCACCGCGATGTCGGTCGCCGATTTCGAGCCGCCGAGCACGACGACGCGGCGGCCATTGGCGATCGAGGGATCATTGTATTTTGAGGAATGCAGGATCTGCCCGCCTTTCGCCTTGAAGCCATCTTCACCGGGACAGCTCAGCTCGCGCGGCTCGTTGAACTGACCGGTGCAGATCGCAACGAAATCGAAATCCTCCTTCGTCGTCGCGCCGGCCTTGTCCGACAGCGCCAGCGTCCAGCCGGGCTTGCCGTCGGCGCGCCGCTCCATGCCGGCGACCTTGGTGTTGAGGCGCAGCATGCGCTCAAGGCCGAAGCTCTTGGCGTAGTCGTTGAGATAGGCGTGCACCTGCGGTCCCGTCGGCCATTCCGGATAGGCCTCCGGCATGGCGCGGTCCGTGTAGCGATAGAGATCCTTCGGGCTCTGCGTCTGCACCTCCGGATAGGAGCGCGCCGGCTCCCAGACGCCGCCGAGATCGGCGCTGCGCTCGACGATGGTGACCTTGTGGCCGCGGGTGGAGAACGCTTTTGCGGCGGCGAGGCCGGAGACGCCGGCGCCGATCACGCAGACATGCTTGGGGCTGACCATGGGTTTGCTCGCATTTGGTGATGTTTTGGGCGCAGCAGGTCCCGTTCGGCCGCGAAGCGCGGCCGCTGGACTTGCGACGGGCGTGAATTGGACGAGGAGGCGTGCCGCCTAGTCGTTGGCCTCGGGCGGCAGAAAGTCCACCTCGTGCTGCGCCGAGATGCGCACGACCTCCGCGGGGTCGGTGAGGTTGTGTAGCATGTTGAACAGCGCTTCCAGCTTCTGCATCGGCGAGACCCAGAACATCGCGCGCGCCGGCTTGTCGGACTTGTTGAAATAACCGTGCGGGATGCCGCGCGGCATGCGCACGAGGTCGCCGGCCTTTGCCTTCGTCCACACCCCGTCAAGCTTGAGGTCGAGTACGCCTTCCTGCACCAGGATGAACTCGTCCTGGGTGGGGTGGATGTGGACCGGCACGAACTGGCCGGGCTCGCTGTTGGTCTCGAACGCGAACGTGGAGTCGCAGATGGCCTTGGGGAAATAGAGCTGCCCCAGGATGTTCCAGCTTTTGCCGCCAAAACCCGTGCCGCTTGCAGTAATGCCTTTTTCGAGTGCAGTCATGGCTCCCTCCATCAAGAGACCGGCGGGAGGGAGCATCCGCCCGGGGGATAAGGCTGTCTATCCGCTAAACGAATCTGCTGCTGTGCAGCACGACGTTTTTGCGACGCGGCTCTTTTCGGGGTCGTGGAACTATTATAGGCTTAAAACAATTTGCAACGCCAAGCGTGGTCGACGATGTCCGCAGCCGAGCTGGAAATGGGCGCGTCCGGGTCCCGGGCCGAAAGGCTCGCGGCCTTCGCCCGCGTCGCGACCACCGAGGTCGACGAAGCGGCCGACCAGATCGGACGCATCTTCTGCCCGCATCAGCTGCAACCGCTTCAGGCAAGGGCGCCCGGCTTCTACGCCCGGCACAATTGCGCGGCCTTTGACGGCTTTTCCATCAACTATGTCGCCTATGGCGGCTCGGTCACGATCGATCCCGGCTGCCTCGAGCGCTTCTTCCTGGTGCAGATTCCGCTTCACGGATCGTCGCGGATCCGCGCCGGCGCGCGCGATCTGGACACCGCACCCGCATCGACCGCCTCGCTCTTGTCGCCTACGGTGCCGACCCGCATGGTTTGGGACAACTGCGCGCAACTCATCCTGTTGCTCGACCGCCGCCTGGTTGAGCAGCGTGCCGCCGCGTTGTCGGGGCGTGCTGCCGGCACGGTGGAGTTCGATCCGGCGATCGATCTCAATGCCGAGGCAGCGCGTAGCCTCTGGTCCAGGCTCGACGAGTTGATGACGCTCGCCGAGCGCTTGGGGCCGGCCGGCCGGCTGTCCGCGATCGCCATCGCCGACTGGCGCGAGACGCTGCTCGATTGTCTCCTCAATGGCCAGCAACACGGCCTGTCCGACGCCATCCGCACCTTCTCAGGGCAGGCCGAACGGCTGCCGCGCGCGCTTCGCGCAGCACGCGACTGCCTCGCGGCGAGGGCGACCGAGCCGCTCGACCTTTCGGAGCTCGCTTGTGCCTCCGGCATCGGCATCCGCGCGCTTCAGCTTGGCTTCCGCCGGCATTTCGGCCTGTCGATTTCCGAGATGCTGCTCGACATGCGCCTTGCCGCGCTCCACGCGCGTCTGTCGCAGGGCGCGCTGGACTGCTCGATCACCGATATCGCCTTCGATCTCGGCTTCACGCATTTGAGCCGCATGGCTGGCGCGTATCGAGAAAAATTCGGCGAGACGCCCTCGGCGACGCTCAGGCGCCAGCTGAGCTGACGCGGCAGTTCATCACCTCACGCGAATTGCGCGAGACCGTGGCCGACGGACCAATTTTCTTTCGCTGCCTCGAGCACGTTGATGAACACGTTCTCCGCACCGATGCCGGGACTTTCGCCGAGCAGCTCGGCAGTCCGCTTGAACAGCGCCTTCTTCTGCTCCGCCGTGCGCGTATCGAACACGGTCACCTGGATGTAGACGACGTCGTCGCTCCGCGAGATGCCGAAGCAGGACGCGCCGTAGCGGAAATTCGCGGGCTCATGCTCCGTGATGGTCATGAACTGGTCGTCCTCGGGCACGCCGAGCGCTTCGCGCATCGCTCGGTAAAGGCTGCCGAAGATCGCCTGCCGGTAGGCGTCCGGCTTTCCCTTACGCAGCGAGATGTGAACGAGCGGCATGGTGCGATCCTCCTTGACGGAATCGGCGATCGATCCCATTAGGTTTTTGACGTGGTGTCCAAAATTAAGGCCATGTTCTTGACATCGTGTCAAATACTTTCTGCCCAAAGGTAGGGATGAACACATGAGGCCGCGCGAGTTCGACCATGACGAGGTGCTGCGCGTCGCGTTTGAGCAGTTTTGGTGCAAAGGGGTGCGTGGAACGTCGCTCTCGGACATCGCGCGCGAGGCGGGTGTCCAGCGCGGCAGCCTCTACAATGCCTTCGGCAGCAAGGAGGCGCTATTTCTTGCAGCCTATGAGCGCTATGCGGGCGAGTATCTCGGCGCCATTCAAAAGGTGCTCGGCTCGGGCAGCTTGCGAAAGCGCCTCACAGCGTTTTTCGATCTGACGATCAAAAACTTCCGGTCCGGCTCACCGCCCCGGGGATGTCCGACCACGCGTGGACTGATGGAGCTCGGCTCGGCTGAAGGCGAAGGGCTGGACGAGAATGCGCGACAGGCCTTTGCGGATCTGGTGTCCCGCATCACCGATCTCGTTCAGGGCGCCTTGTCGGAGGGCGCTGCGCGAGGCGAGTTCGACGGCGCGCCGGAGATCGCCGCCCTCCACATCGTCACCGTGACGCGTGGACTGGCCGTGCTCGAACGCGCCTTCGACGACGAAGCCCAGCTTCGCAAGATTGCCGCCCACACGATCAATCTCGTGCTCGGAAAGGAGGGCCGGTAAACGAGGCCACGTTTGGACTATCCGGCCTGCATTCCCAATGTTTTGATCTGGCGACCGGCGTCGTCAAAATTTTCATGGGAAAGCCATCGCTGCAACGCCGCTTTACGTTGAGGCCATTCGTCCTTCAGCATCGAGAACCATGCCACGTCACGCTGCCAGCCATCCACAACTGCCGCTCGTCGCCATGTTCCCTCATAGGTAAACCCAAAATTGTTGGCGGCCTTGAAGGACTTTGCGTTCTGTGCCTGACAGCGCCAAACCAAGCGCTCATAACCAAGATCATCCATCGCATGGCACATCAGCAGGAAAACTGCTTCTCGTGCTGCTCGCGTGCCCTGGAGCGGTGGCGCAAACCAAACACTCCCAATCTCGATACCGCCGTCCTCATGGTAAACGTCACACAACGAAAGCCAGCCCTGTGGCTTCTGCCCTTTCGGAATGACAACCCAGAATGGTTGGTCCGGACGGTTGGCGAGATCGGCGAGAATGCGTTGAAGCTCTTCGATATGAGAAAAGGGACCGTAGCGCAGGTAAGTGAAACTCTCCGGCGCGGCGCTAACGAAAGGCCAGAGCTCGGTTGAATGTTCCTCCAGCAATAGTTCCAAATCCACGTAGCGACCGGAACGGGATTGCTTTATCGGCAGGGGCCAGCGGGTCTTATTGATTGGCTTACCCAGGTCTCGTTCAATTGCCATTCAGCGCACCTGTCATAGCTGTCCGCGGATTCCGTTTTGCCGAGCACTGGGATGACGCATCTTCGGGGGGTGAAGCTGCGTGGGGGCGAGCCGATCGCATCTACCACGACATCACAGATGGTGCATCTGCGCTGATTGCGCTCGCAAGGCCATGTGGAATACGGAGTGATCGCCCATGCGCCGCTCGACGTCTCGCCATCAGCTTGATAAGCCCCTCCTCCGCGAAGGAAGGGTTTGAGTCGGGACATGACCGTTGCGATCGAGATGGGGCACACGACGGCTGGCGCCCCGGCGACTCTGGACCTCGAGGAACTGCTGGCGACTCGCCTTCTGGTGCAGGGCAATTCCGGCTCGGGCAAGTCGCATCTCTTGCGCCGGCTCCTGGAGCAGAGCGCGCCCTGGGTGCAGCAGGCGATTCTCGATCCCGAAGGCGACTTCGTCACGCTGGCGGAGCAGTTCGGCCACCTCGTGATCCAGGCGGAGGATCACACCGAGCGGGGCCTCCAGGTCGCCGGCGAGCGGGCGCGCATCCATCGCGTTTCCACCGTGCTCAATCTCGAAGGACTGGATGCCGAGAACCAGATGCGGCGCGCCGCCGCCTTCCTCGGCGGTATGTTCGACGTCGAGCGGGACCACTGGTACCCGATGCTTGTGGTGGTGGATGAGGCGCAGCTGTTCGCGCCGGCGGTTGCTGGCGAAGTGTCGGACGAGGCGCGAAAGCTCTCGCTCGGCGCCATGACCAACCTGATGTGTCGTGGCCGCAAGCGCGGGCTCGCCGGGGTGATCGCAACGCAGCGGCTGGCAAAGCTCGCCAAGAATGTCGCGGCCGAAGCCTCCAATTTCCTCATGGGCCGCACCTTCCTCGACATCGACATGGCGCGCGCCGCCGATCTGTTGGGGATGGAGCGGCGACAGGCCGATGCGTTCCGGGACCTGGAGCGTGGACAGTTCATGGCGCTCGGCCCGGCGCTCTCGCGCCGTCCGCTCGGCCTGCGCATTGGCGCGACCGAGACGAAGCCGCGCAACGCGACCCCGCGGCTCCTGCCGCTGCCGGAAGCGACGCTCGAGGACGCCCGCGCCATCATCCTCGCCGCCCCGCCGCCCGAGGCGAACAGGCCGCAGCGCCGGCCGGCGCCGGACCTGCTCGGCCAGCTCATGGCGGCAAAGTCGGCGGCGCCGGAGATCCGCCCTGAAACGCTGGAGCAGCAGCCGAGCGCCGAGGAGCTGGCGGAACGGCGCGAGCGCCTGGACCGCATCCTGCGCGCCATTCTGGCCGAACCCGATGCCGGCTTCCGCGCCATCGGCGTGCTCTATCAGGAGTTCGTGGTCCGCTGCCGCATCGAAGGCCTCGGTTCGGCCGCGCCTGACTTGAGCGAATTCCGCCGCATGCTGACGCGCGCCCGCGCCGGCCTTGGGACCGATATCGCGGAGGACGACGGCTGGCAGGACGTTACGCTGCGTGCCTCGATCCTGCCGGAGGACATGCAGGGCGTCTTCATGATGATCGCCCGCGCGGCGAAGCAAGGTTGGCCATGCCCGGGCGATGCCGCGATCGCACGCGCCTACGGCTCGCACTCGCTGCGCCGCGCGCAGCGTCTTCTCACCTATATCGAGGAGCAGGGCCTGATCGTCTGCCAGCTCGACGGTGCGGGGCGGAGAATCGTAACGCTGGTCGAGCTCGCCTGGGCGACGGCGCCGGGCGATCCCAATGCCGACGAGTTGCCCGCGGAGCAGGATTGCAGCAGCGCATCGCTGTGATGCGATGATCAGGCCGGCACGTTGCTAGGGCTTGACCGTATCCGACGTCCATTGCGCGTGGCAGATCCGGCCTTCGCAGACGACACGGCAGGCCTCATCCATCGCGCAGCCGACATAGAACCACACGAAATACGACACGATCACGATGAAGGCGACCCACAGCGTGGCCTTGGTCTGTCGATCCATGCTCAGTCCCGTGTTCTGTCATCGGACGCCTGCTTGCGCAGGAAGCGATCGCGCTCCGCCTCGACGGAATAGGGCGTGGGGATAGGATCGCCGACGGAATCCACGGCCGTGTCGAGGCAGCGGCGCAGCATGCGCGCGAGCTCAGCCTTGCGGTAGGGTTTTGTCAGAAGGGGCGTGCCTTGCCCCGCGCGCCCTTGCGCGTAGAGCGGATCGTAGGCATGGCCTGAGGTGAATAGCACCCGCAAGGACGGCCGCGAGGCCACCATCTGTTCGGCGAGCTGCCATCCGTTCATGTTGCCGGCCATCACGATGTCGGTGAACAGCAGGTCGAATTGCGCACCTCCGGCTGCGATCGCGAGCGCCTCGGCAGCATTGGCGGCGGCAATGACCTTGTAGCCCAGGTTCTCGAGCTGGACCGTGACGTAGTTGCGGACGTCGCGGTCGTCCTCGACGCAGAGGATGGTCTCGTGACCGCCCGGCACCTTGCGCGCGTCCTCGCCCGCCGGGCGCCGCGCGCGCGTGTCGGCCTTGGGCAGGTAGATTTTGAACGTGGTGCCGCGGCCTTCCTCGGAAGCGACCTTGATACTGCCGCCGGACTGTTTGGCAAAGCCGAACACCATGCTGAGCCCGAGCCCCGTTCCCTTGCCAACCTCCTTGGTCGAGAAGAACGGATCGAAGATCCGGTCGAGGATGGACTGCGGAATGCCGGTGCCGGTATCGGTGACCTCGATCTCGACATAGTCGCCGGCATAGCCGACGCCGATCGTTACGGCTTCGCGAACGCCGAGCACGACGTTGCGCGTTCTCAGCGTGAGCTTGCCCCCCGCGGGCATCGCGTCGCGAGCATTGATCGCGGGGTTGAGCAGCGCCGAGCTGAGCTGTCCGCGGTCGACGAGCGCAGGCCAGATCGCACGATCGAGACTGGTAATGATCTCGATCTGCTTGTCGAACGTCGCCCGCAGGAGTCGGGTGGCCTCTTCGAGCAGGTCATTGACATCGATCTCGGTCGGCTGCAGCGCCTGCTTCCTTGCGAAGGAGAGCAGGCTCGAGGTCAGCGCTGCGCCGCGGTCGGCCGCCTCGCTGATCAGCTTGGTGATGGTCGAAAGGTGCGGGCTGTCCTTCACGGCATCGGCGAGGATCTCGATCGTCCCCGTGATGACGGTGAGCATGTTGTTGAACTCGTGCGCGATGCCGCCGGTGAGCTGGCCGACCGCCTCAATCTTCTGGGCCTGGATGAGCTGCTCCTCGGCAACGCGCTGCTGGGTGACGTCCCTTGCAAAGGTGTTGACGATGGTGCGGTCGCCGAGACGCAAGCCCGTGCTCGACGCCTCGATCAGGATCTCGTCGCCGCCCTTGTGGACCATGACCGCTTCGAAGCGCATACCGATCGGGGTTTCCGACAATTCGCTCAGGCGTCGCTTCATGCGCTGCCGGAAGGCGGCGCGGAGCGGCCCTGGCACCACCAGCTCGACGATGTCGGCGCCGACCGCCTCGGTTCGCGTCCATCCCGACAGCGCCTCGGCCTGAGGGCTCCAGGTGACGACAACACCGTCTTCATCGGTCTGCACGAAGGCGTCGAGCGCGGTCCGGATCACCGCCTGCGTTTGCCGCGCGCTGTCCGCAAGCGCCCGTCGTGCCTCCGCCTGATCCGCGTCCAGCGCCGCGGTGCGCTTGGTCTGCGATCTCTCGATCACGCGTGCGCAGCCCAGCGCGAGCAGCGGGGCAACGAGGCTGCTTGCCAACAGGGCGAGGAGTTGAGCCGTGCTGAACGCATGCGCGCTCGCGGTACCGGTCATGACGCCGGACGCAAGCAGGGCAACCGCTGTCACCGCGGCCTGCGCGACCATCGCGAGGATCAGAAGCCCCCTGAGTCTCATGCTCTCATACCCAAGACTTCTGCCGCAAAAGCGGACGGACGCCGGCCGCTCTCCTGACGTGCTCGCGGGCCAAATTGAGCGACAGACTCCGCTTCCGGCCATTGCCGGTCAATTTTCGAGCGGGCCAAGTGGTGGACTTTCCCCAGAAAGGAACATTCCCGTCGGGATTGTAGCGCAGATGCAGCGCAACGTAATCCAGGGACGCACGGCCGACGCCGATGTCCCGGACTGCGTTTCGCGCCGTCGGGGTCAGGAGGAGCGCAACCGGTTCAGGAGTTCACGTGCACGAAATCCCGCAAGAGCGGATAGATCTCGCTATTCCAGCGCTTGCCCGAGAACACGCCGTAATGGCCGACGCCGGCCTGCATGTGATGGACGCGGCGGTAGGCGCGCACACCGGTGCAGAGATCTTGTGCTGCGAGCGTCTGGCCGATCGAGCAGATGTCGTCCTTCTCGCCCTCGACCGTCATCAGGCCCATGCGGCTGACCGCCTTCGGGTTCACCATCCGCCCGCGATAAGTCAGCTTGCCGAGCGGCAGCAGATGCTCCTGGAAGACGTCGCGGACGGTCTCGATGTAGAACTCTGCGGGCAGGTCCATCACCGCGAAATATTCGTCGTAGAATGTCTTGATGGTCGCCGCCTTCTCCTTCTCGCCCTTGGCGATGTGATTGGCGAGGTCGAGATGCTGCTTGATGTGGCGCTCGAGATTCATCGAGACGAAGGCGGTTAGCTGCACGAAGCCCGGATAGACTTTGCGCAACGCGCCGCGGCACTGCACTGGCACGTAGTTGATCAGATTGCGCTCGAACCAGGTGATCGGCTTGCTCTTGGCGAACTCGTTGACCTTGGTCGGCGCTACACGCGTGTCGATCGGGCCGGCCATCAGCGTCAGCGTCGCCGGGCGGGAAGGGTGGTTGTCTTCGCACATGATCGCGGCGGCCGCGAGGGCGGAAACCGACGGCTGGCAGATCGCGACCATATGCGGGCGCGGGCCGAGCTGAGCGAGGAAGTCGATGAGGTGCTCGGTGTAGTCGTCGAGGCCAAAGCGGCCTTCGCTGCGCGGGATGTCGCGCGGATTGTGCCAGTCTGTGATGTAGACGTCGTGGTCCTGGAGCAGCGTCTTCACGGTGCCGCGCAGGAGCGTGGCGAAATGGCCGGACATCGGCGCCACCAGCAGCATGCGCGGCTGCTCGGGGCCATCGTCCTTTTTGAAATGAAGCAGCGAGCCGAAAGGCGTGGCGTAGGCGATCTCCTCCCGGACGCCGACCTCGCGATTTCCCACCATCACGCTGTCGATGCCATAGGCCGGGCGGTCATAGGTGATGGTGGAGCGCGAGATCAGCTCGAGCGCGGCCGAGAGGCGGCCGACCACGGCACCCGACATCCCCTGCGGCACCAGGTTGAGATATTTCAGGGCAGACGAAGCCCCGGCCCGCCATGGCTCGGTCAGATCCATGTGGTTCTGAAAGGCCTGATAATACATCGACATCATTACTGAAACGCCCACCCTGACCCCAGGCCACTATGCAATATCGACGCCAGATTCGAGTCAATTCGCCCTGAAAACTGGCATGTCGCTTGCTGTGGAATACGGGGAAGCACAAACGGTGGGCACCTGCACCGCGCAAAACGGGACGGCGGCGTCAGGAATTCAGGCGCGAAGGAAGGGCCATATGGCGAAGGCGACACTGACCATCAGCAGCAAGAACTACTCGTCCTGGTCGCTGCGTGGCTGGCTTTTGACGAAATTCTCAAAGCTCGATTTCGAGGAGATCGTCACCGCGCCGGACGACCCGTCCGCGCGCGCCGAGATCCTGCTTTTGTCCTCCTCGATCCTGGTGCCGTGCCTGCGGCACGAGGGCGCCACCATCTGGGATACGCTGTCGATCGGCGAGTATCTCAACGAGATCATGCCGGACGCCGGGCTGTTGCCGGCCGACCGCATCCAGCGTGCCCATTGCCGCTCGATCTGTGGTGAAATCCATTCCGGCTTCACGACGCTGCGCGCCTCGCTGCCCGTGAACCTGAAGGGCCATTTCCCCGGCTTCAAGATCTGGTCGCGGGCGCAGGCCGACATCGATCGCGTCTGGGCGATCTGGCGCGACTGCCTGGAAAAGTCCGGTGGTCCGTTCCTGTTCGGCGAGAAGCGCACCATGGCGGATGCGATGTACGCGCCCGTCGTGACTCGTTTTGTGACTTATGACGTCAAGCTCGAGCCGCAGCTCAAGGCGTATGCCGATACCATCATGGGCATGGACGAGATGAAGGAATGGATCGCGGCCGCCAGGGCGGAGCCGGCGGAGATCGAGGAGCTCGAGGTCGAATATTAGGCAGCCTTGCGGTGAGGTTGCCCGTTTGCACGGCGCATTAACCTTTACCGCCGGTCGCAGGGCTTTGCCCGCGCGCGCCTTTTCTTGATCTGGTACGTCGACGCCATGTCGCGCCGACATCTAGCGGTGAACAGGTCGACAACGGAGCCCGGCGGCTGATTCGGACGCGATTCGTTCGGTCAGCGTTCCGTACCTTAAAATCCGGCCAGGCTCCGTCGCATTTTGGGACAGGTCGGCCTGTTTCTTACACGGCACCCGTCTGTTTCAGTCGCGGCAGGCGCCAACCGATCACGGTCGCCTCGACGGCGATGCCTGCTTCATGGTTTTGCCAGCGCCCGCCGACGTAGCGGCAGGCAAAGGGCAGCGTGTAGGTTCCACTATGGTCTTCGCAAAGCACTTCGACCGGCATCCCCGACGGTGGTTCTCCCTCGCCATTGAATTCGGCCAGACGTCTTTCGCGCGTTGCCATCCTAAATAATCTCCCCTCAAAAAAGAACGCGAGCAAAGCCGCCCCACTCTCCGCGTCCGTCGTTAGTCCTCCATATCGAGGAACTCCCAAGCTCAACGCGAGAATGCGGTGCCAGTATGGTATCGTCACGGGCGTGCGCAACGTCTGCGCAATTTGCCGTGATCGACGTTTCATGAGGAACCTGCATGCCGGGCCGGAATGCTTCGCTATGTGTCACGATTTTGCTGCTCGCGACGATGTCGATGGAACACACTCGCGCGCAGGATGTTCCCGGCATCGAGATATGCACGGTCGAGAAGACCTGGGAGCGGCGGACGAGCTGCCTGCAAAGCAACGTCGACTTTCTTCAGAAGACGATGACCAAGCTCACCCTCGATCATCAGCAGAAGATCGATGCCGCCAATCGCCAGATCGACGCGTTGAAAGCGACGGTGGCAGGTTTGCAGAAGACGCTCGGCGATCTCCAGGCCGCGCAGTCGAAGACGGCGGAGGATCTGAAGAAAAAGCAGGACGCGCCAGCAGCGAAGGACGCTATGCCGGCAGCGAAGGACCCGTCGAAATGAACACGCTCGTGTCCCGGACGCGGCGCGGCACGCAGTGATGCGACGCAGAGCCGGGATCCAGTGCCGCGGTAACGCTGGCGGAGAGATGGACCCCGGTTCAGCAGCGCATCACTGACGTGCTGCGCTGCGCCCGGGGCACGAGAGCAACGTCGATCAAGTGAAGTCTCGACCGATTGCGTAAAACGGTGTCGCTTCGAATGAGGGCCGTAAGTTCATGAACCCAGCCCAGCGCGCACTCTGGTTCATCGAAAGCCATCTCGCCGAGCCGCTCACGCTCGACGAGATCGCGGAGATCGGCGGCGTGTCGCGCTTCCACATGGTGCGCGCGTTTGCGGCAGCGACCGGCTTTCCGGTGATGCGCTACGTGCGGGCGCGGCGGCTTACGGAAGCCGCTCGCGCGCTGGCGCGCGGCGCGCCGGACATTTTGTCGTTGGCGCTGGAAGCGGACTACGGCTCCCACGAAGCCTTCACCCGCGCGTTCCGCGACCATTTCGGCGTGACACCCGAAGCGGTCAGGGCGGCGACGTGCGTCAAACACCTCAAGCTTCAGGAGCCGATCCTCATGGACTCCACCATGCTCGACAATCTCGCACCGCCCCGTTTCGAAACCGCAAAGGCGTTTCTCGTCGCAGGCCCTGCTGAGCGCATCTCCTGCGACAATAGCGCCGCCATTCCGGGCCTGTGGCATCGCTTCCACCAGGAGGTGGCGGACATTCCCGCGCGCATTGGCGACGTGGCGTACGGTGTCTGCTGCAACGGCGACGATGCCGGCAATTTCGACTATATCGCCGGCGTCGAGGTCGCCGATTTCTCCGACCTGCCGCGGCGCTTCGGTCGCATCCGCATTCCCGAGCAACGCTATGCGGTGTTCACTCACACCGATCACGTCGCCTCGATCCGCCGCACCGTCAACACGATCTGGAATCAGTGGCTGCCGGCCTCGGGACTGAAGGCGGCGGACGCGCCGAACTTCGAACGTTATGACGAAAAGTTCGATCCCAAGACCGGCCATGGCGGCTTCGAGATCTGGGTGCCGGTGAAGGAGTAGCATGATCCGGAAAAGTGCGCAGCGGTTTTCCGAAAAGATCATGCTCAAACAACAATCTAAGGCGCGATGACCACTTGTCGCGCCTTAGCGCGCAACGCTGGCATACCCGGCCGCTTGCTTGGCAAGCGGGAGCGACTTTGCCATAACCGCGTGCAAATCTTGCGTGCGGGCCGACATCTCCCGTGCAAGCCATAACAAGCCGCAGGGAGGCCAAAATGTCCGACGTCCGCGTTCTCGCCACCGACCTCGAGTTTCCGGAAGGGCCGGTGGTGATGCCGGACGGCTCGGTCGTGCTGGTGGAGATCCGTGGGGCACGGTTCACGCGTGTTTATCCCGACGGACGGAAAGAGATCGTCGCGAAAATTCCCGGCGGGCCGAACGGCGCGGCGCTCGGCCCTGACGGCAAGATCTACATCTGCAACAATGGCGGCTTCTCCTGGATCCCGACTGGCAAGATGATCATGCCGGGGGCGCAGCCCGATGATTATCTGGGTGGCTCGATCCAGCGCGTCGACCTGCAATCGGGCAAGGTCGAGACGGTCGTGACCAAGTGCGGCGAGCATGACTTGCGCGGTCCCAACGATCTCGTCTTCGACCGGCATGGCGGCCTGTGGTTCTCCGACCTCGGAAAGCGTCGAGCGCGCGACATGGATGTCGGCGGGATGTACTATCTCAAGCCTGGCATGAGCGAGATCGTCGAGGTCGTGCATGGCGTGCTGCCGGCGAACGGCATCGGGCTGTCTCCGGACGAAAACACCGTCTATATCGCGGAAACGCCAACCGCGCGGCTCTGGGCCTACGAGTTGTCCGCGCCCGGCACGCTGAAGCCGCGCGAGGTGATCTATCGCGGCGAGCGCGGCAAGCCGATCGCGGGGCTTGGCGGCTACCAGATGTTCGACTCGCTCGCGGTCGAGGCGAACGGTAATGTCTGTGTCGCGACCCTCGTCTCCGGCTGCATCTCGGTGATCGCACCGGATGGCAAGCTGGTCGAGCAGGTCCCGACCGGCGACCGCGTCACAACAAACATCGCTTTCGGCGGCCCTGAGCTCAAGACCGCCTATGTCACGCTGTCGGGCAAGGGCGAGCTGATCGCCATGGACTGGCCGCGCGGCGGACTGCCGTTGAATTTTTTGAATAAGTGAGACAAGTCGTCATTGCGAGCGAAGCGAAGCAATCCAGAAATCCATCCGCGGAGACAGTCTGGATTGCTTCGTCGCTTCGCTCCTCGCAATGACGAAGGAGAAATTATCAATGCCCTGGCCTGATCCCATCACCCTCCGTGGCGAGCATGCGCGGCTGGAGCCGCTGTCGCATCAGCATCGCGACGCCCTGGTGGAGGCCGTCAAGGACGGCCAGCTCGACAAGCTCTGGTACACCGCGATCCCCGCGCCCGAGAACATGGCCAAGGAGATCGACCGCCGCCTCGGCTTGCAGGCCGCTGGCTCCATGGTGCCGTTCACGGTATTCGATGCCGATGGCAGGATCGTTGGCCAGACCACTTACATGAACATCGATGCGACCAACCGCCGAGTCGAGATCGGTTCGACCTGGTACGCCAAGAGCGCGCAGCGCGGCCCTCTCAACACGCAGTGCAAGCTGCTGCTCCTGACCCATGCCTTCGAGCAGCTGAACTGCATTGCGGTGGAATTCCGCACCCATTTCTTCAATCACCAGAGCCGGCGTGCCATCGAGCGGCTCGGCGCCAAGCAGGACGGCATCTTGCGCAGCCACCAGGTGGCGCCGAACGGCACGCTGCGCGATACCGTGGTCTACAGCATCACCGCCGCCGAATGGCCGACAGTGAAGGCGCATTTGACATATCAACTCAACGACAGGCCGCGCTGAGGCGGTTCGAGGCAAGATGGATAGATTTGATTATGTGATCGTGGGCGCAGGCTCCGCGGGCTGCGTGCTCGCCAACCGGCTCAGCGAGGATCCGAGCACGACCGTGTGCGTGCTCGAGGCGGGCCCGAGCGACTGGCATCCCTACATCCATCTGCCGGCGGGCTTCATCAAGACCTTCCACATGAAGAGCATCAACTGGGCGTACCAGCAGGAGGTAGGGCCCTGGACCGGCGGGCGCAGCATCTACGCGCCGCGCGGCAAGACGCTTGGCGGCTCGTCCTCGATCAACGGCCACATCTATAACCGCGGCCAGAACCTCGACTTCGACACCTGGGCGCAGATGGGCAATCGCGGCTGGAGCTATGCCGACGTGCTGCCGTATTTCAAGCGGCTGGAGAAGCGGGTCGGCGAGGGCGAGGCGCTCTATCGCGGGCGCGATGGCAGCCTCACCGTCACCACGATGGAGTGGCGCGATCCGCTTTGCGAGGCCTTCATGGAAGGCGCAGTCTCGCTCGGCATTCCGCGCAACCCGGACTACAACGGCAAGACCCAGGAGGGTGTGTCATATTGCCAGCGCACCATCGACAACGGCCTGCGCGTCTCCGGCTCGACCGCTTTCCTCAGGCCCGCGATGAAACGGCCAAACTTGCATGTGCATACCCATGCGCACGCCACCGAGATCGTCTTCGAGGGCAAGCGCGCGGTCGGTGTGCGCTACATGAAGGGCGGCCGCGGCGGCTCGCCGGTCGAGGTGCGCGCCAACAAGGAAGTGATCCTCGCCGGCGGCGCCTATAATTCGCCTCAGCTGCTCCAGCTCTCCGGCGTCGGCTCGCCCGATCTGTTGCAATCGCACGGCATCGCGGTGCGCCACGCGCTCCCTGTCGGCGAAGGCTTGCAGGACCATTACGCGCCGCGCACGGTGGCGCGGGTCAAGGACATCAAGACCATCAACGAGCTTCGCCGCGGCTGGCATCTCTGGGTCGAGGCGCTGAAATGGGCGACTGCGCGACGCGGCCTGCTGTCGCTGTCGCCGACCATGGTCTATTGCTTCTGGTATTCGGGCGAGAGCCCGGATCGCTCGGACCTCCAGCTCACCTTCACGCCGGCCAGCTACAAGGAGGGCGTGCAGGGCCAGCTCGAGGACGAGCCCGGCATGACGGTCGCCTCGTGGCAGCAGCGTCCCGAAAGCCGCGGCTATGTGCGCATCCGCTCCAATGATCCGTTTGCACCACCGATCATCCAGACCAACTATCTCGACGCCGAGCTCGATCGCCGCGTCATCGTCGGCGGCATGAAGCTCGCGCGGAGGCTTTTGAAGTCGGCGCCGCTGTCGCGCTATTACGCCTACGAGGATTTCCCCGGACCCAACGTCAACACCGACGACGAATTCTTGCACGCCGCCGCCGAGCGCGGCACCACCACCTTCCACCCCGGCTGCAGCTGCCGCATGGGCCCGGCCGAGTCCACCTGGGCCGTGGTCGACGACCAGCTCCGCGTCCACGGCCTGCAGGGCCTGCGCGTCGTCGACGCCTCGGTGATGCCGCGCATGATCTCGGCGAACCTCAACGCCTCAACGATGATGATCGCCGACCGCGCGTCGGACCTGATCCGCGGCAAGCAGCCGATGGAAGCGGCTAACGTGCCCGAGACGGCGGTGGCGTGAAGGCGCCACTTCGTAGGGCGGGTTAGCGAAGCGTAATCCACCACGTCTGGCGACGCGTAGACAAAGAGGCGGGTTACGCCTTCGGCTAACCCACCCGATCGATCTACCATCTACGCTTTGAGCTGCGCGTAACCCGCGATGGCTGCGGTATCAACGTCCGGTTGAGGAACTCTCACCTTTCTCTGCGGTGTGGCGTTCGGGTGACGTGAATTTTGGAGGACAATGATAGGTTGTGCGTGGGGGCTCCGCAGTAGATTCGATTTCGGGGTCGACACCATGAAGAAGATCTTGCTGGGCGCGTTTGCCCTCGTCGCACTTGCCGCTCCTGCCTCGGCCGCTGATCTGGCGGCTCGGCCGTACACCAAAGCGCCCCCTCCAGTGGTTGCTCCGATCTATGACTGGAGCGGCTTCTACATCGGCATCAATGGCGGTGGAGGCTCTGCCCATAAGTGCTGGGACCTGATCAATATGGGTGGAGTGGTCGTCGTTCCGCCCGCTTCCATGGGGTGCCACAATGCCACGGGAGGCACGGTCGGCGGTCAGATCGGCTACCGCTGGCAGACGGCGAGCTGGGTGTTCGGCGTGGAAGCACAGGGCAACTGGGCTGATTTCAAGGGGGCCAATGCCAACCTCGTCTTCGCGACCGTCGAGGATGAATCAAGGATCGATGCGTTCGGCCTGTTCACAGGCCAGGTCGGCTATGCCTGGAACAACGTGCTGCTCTATGTGAAGGGTGGTGCCGCGGTCGTCCGTGACAAATATCGCGCTTCCGATATTCCGACCGGGCTGGCGATCGACACTGCGAGCGAGACCCGCTGGGGTGGAACGGTGGGGGCTGGCCTCGAATTTGGCTTCGCTCCGAACTGGTCGGTCGGTGTTGAATACGATCACCTGTTCATGGGTCATCGCGACGTGAACTTCTACTTCACCGGAGTCTTTGGTCTTCCGCCGGGCGCTTTTGCAGGAACCGCCCGTATCGGCCAGGACATCGACATCGGCCTGGTTCGCGTGAACTACCGCTGGGGTGGTCCGCTCGTCGCGAAGTACTGATCCTCGCGCGAACCGACCGCGCCTCGGATCTGATCCGCCGCAAGCAGTCGCTGGAAGCGGCGAACGTCCCGGAAACAACGGTGGCGAGAGGGCATCTTACAAGGGTGGGTTAGCTGCACCCACCTCTTTGCAGTCCGCTTGTTGAAGAAGTGGTGGGTTACGCTGACGCGAACCCACCCTACACTCTCGCTGGCGTTGTCCCATCCTGCGGGCTACGGTAGCGTGGGTCAATGTCAGCCGAAGACGTTATTTTGAGCACAGAGCAAAATCGTCCTCTCACAGATGCCGAGCGCGATCTTGCTCGCTGGATGCTTCAGCACGGCACGGAAGAAGCAAAGCAGTATATGGATCAGCTTGAGTTGGCCGAAGTCACGCCTTGGCGATGTCGATGTGGGTGTGCCAGCATCAACTTCCAAATCAAGGGACATGCTGAAGCGCCGCCCGGTGCCCACATTCTCGGTGAATTCCTGGTGAATGAAAGCGACCACAAAAGCGGAGTGTTTATCTATTCGAGCTGTGGTTTGCTAAGGGGCATTGAGGTCTATGGCTTGACGGGCGATGCGCCGCCGCTACTGCCTCGTCCTGAAATTTTGTCTGTTTTTGAAGTCGACAGCCCATAGTGCACCGATAGCAGGCTCCGCGAAGCAATCTTGCCGGCGAAGGGATTCTGGATTGCTTCGCCGCGCTCGAAATGACGAGGTTGGAGTCTGCTCTGCCTGCGCTCTCGCTGTCATCGCCCGCCTTGTGCGCAATTGCGCACTGGGGCAGGCGATCCTTATTCCAGAAAAAGTGCAAGTATACGGAGAGGCCGCGGCGTACTGGATTCCCCGCTTTCGCGGGGAATGACAGCGGTGGTTGGAGCAACGGCGCCGCGCCGTTGCGACAGAGGGAGGGCTTACACTTCCCGCCGGCTCAAGAACGCCAGCCGCTCGAATAGGTGCACGTCCTGTTCGTTCTTCAGCAGCGCGCCGTGCAGCGGTGGGATCAGTTTGCGCGGGTCGCGTTCGCGGAGCTGTTCCGGCGTCATCTCCTCGTTGAGGAGCAGCTTGAGCCAGTCGAGCAGCTCGGAGGTCGAGGGCTTCTTCTTCAGGCCGGGCACCTCGCGCACCTCGAAGAAGATGCGTAAGGCTTCTTCGACCAGGCGCTTCTTGATGCCGGGGAAGTGGACGTCGACGATGCGGCCCATGGTCTCGGCGTCGGGGAATTTGATGTAGTGGAAGAAGCAGCGGCGCAGGAAGGCGTCCGGCAGCTCCTTCTCGTTGTTGGAGGTGATCATCATGATCGGGCGCTGCTTCGCCTTGATCGTCTCACCGGTCTCGTAGACATGGAATTCCATGCGGTCGAGCTCGAGCAGTAGGTCGTTCGGAAACTCGATGTCGGCCTTGTCGATCTCGTCGATCAGCAGCACCGGGCGCTGCTCGGCGGTGAAGGCGTCCCACAGCTTGCCGCGCTTGATGTAGTTCTTGATGTCGGACACGCGGGCATCGCCAAGCTGGCTATCGCGCAGGCGCGAGACCGCGTCGTATTCGTAGAGGCCCTGCTGCGCCTTGGTGGTGGACTTGATGTGCCAGGTGAGGAGTGGCGCATTCAGCGCTTTCGCAACTTCCTCGGCCAGCACCGTCTTGCCGGTGCCGGGCTCGCCCTTCACCAGCAGCGGGCGCTCCAGCACGATCGAGGCGTTGACGGCGACCTTGAGATCGTCGGTCGCAACATAGTCCTTGGTGCCGGTAAACTTCATCGCGCGTCCTTGTTGGTCATCGGGCGAGGTGCACCTCCGCCACAACATGGGAACGGCCGCTCCGAGCGGCCGTTCCGGGTTAGGTCAAGCTTTTCAAGCCCGTTTTATCAGCGAAAGGATGACGAGCACAATCACCGCGCCGATCGTGGCGTCCAGGATCGAGCCGAACGTGCCGGTGGCGAGTCCGACGCCGAGCTGCGGCAGGATCCAGCCCGCGACCAGCGCGCCGATGATGCCGACCACGATGTTGCCGATGAGGCCAAATCCCGCCCCGTGGACTATTTTCCCGGCGAGCCAGCCAGCAATCGCGCCAATGATCAGCGCTGCGATAATTCCCATGGCAAAGATCCCCAAAACCAAGCCTGAAGCGCGGCAATTCTAGAGCAAAAAGCCTCCCGGTCCAGACCTCGGCCGAAAGCCGCGCCTCTTGACGGGAGCCATCCGACGGGCAATCTGTCACCCATGTTCCTGCAATTCTTCACCTCATTGCGCGACGCGCAGGTCCCTGTGACGCTGCGCGAATACCTCACGCTGATGGAGGCGCTCGACGCCGACCTCGCGGACTACAAGGTCGAGAATTTCTACTATCTGTCGCGCGCCTCGCTGGTGAAGGACGAGCGCAACCTCGACAAGTTCGACCGCGTCTTCGGCACCGTGTTCAAGGGGCTGGAAAGCCTGCTCGACGCCATGGACAAGGCGGAGATCCCCGAGGAGTGGCTGAAGAAGCTCGCCGAAAAGTACCTCACGGAAGAAGAGAAGAAGCAGATCGAGGCCATGGGCTGGGACAAGCTCATGGAGACTCTGAAGAAGCGGCTCGAGGAGCAGAAGGGCCGCCATCAGGGCGGCAGCAAATGGATCGGCACCGCCGGCACCTCGCCGTTCGGCGCCTATGGCTACAATCCCGAGGGCGTGCGCATCGGGCAGGAGAAGAACCGCAACAACCGTGCCGTGAAAGTGTGGGACAAGCGCGAGTTCAAGGATCTCGACGGCAATGTCGAGCTTGGCATCCGCAACATCAAGGTCGCGCTGCGCCGCCTGCGCAAATTCGCCCGCACCGGTGCGCCGGACGAACTCGATCTCGACAATACGATCAAGCAAACCGCCAACCACGGCTATCTCGACGTCGTCATGCGCCCCGAGCGGCGCAACGCGGTCAAGCTGCTGGTGTTCTTCGACATCGGCGGCTCGATGGATTCGCATATCGAGCAGGTCGAGGAGCTGTTCTCGGCGGCGAAGAGCGAGTTCAAGCACATGGAGTATTTCTACTTCCACAACTGCCTCTATGAGGGCGTGTGGAAGCAGAACAAGCGGCGTTTCACCGACCGCACGCCGACCTGGGACGTGCTGCACAAATATCCGCACGACTACAAGGTCGTGTTCGTCGGCGACGCCTCGATGTCGCCTTACGAGATCATGGTGCCGGGCGGCTCGGTCGAGCACGTCAACGAGGAGCCGGGCTCGGTCTGGCTCGATCGCATCATCCGCACCTATCCGCATGCGGTGTGGCTGAACCCGGTGCAGCAGAAGCACTGGGACTATTCGGAATCGACCACCATCATCCGCCGCATCTTCGCCAACCGCATGTTCCCGATCACCATCGAGGGGCTCGAGGGCGCGATGAAGGAGCTGACGCACTGACCACACACGCTGTCATTCCGGGGCGATGCGAAGCATCGAGCCCGGAATCCCATCGGGCCGCGGTGTCAGTGGAAGAATGGATTCCGGGCTCGCACTGCGCGCGCCCCGGAATGACGAGAGAGAAACGAGGGAGAAGCACATGCCCCAAAACATCACCCGCGGCATCAAGGCGCTGGTCGACGAGGCCAATGCCGAGATCGAAACGCTCACCGCCAAGGACGCCATCGAAATCTCCAAGAGCGGCGACGTCGTGATCGTCGACATCCGCGACCCCCGCGAGATCGAGCGCGACGGCCGCATTCCCGGCGCGTTTGCCTGTACCCGCGGCATGCTCGAATTCTGGATCGATCCGCAGAGCCCCTATGCGAAGCCGATCTTCCAGGAGGACAAGAAGTTCGTCTTCCATTGCGCCGGCGGCCTGCGCTCCGCGCTCGCCGCCAAGACCGCGCAGGACATGGGTCTCAAACCCGTCGCCCACATCGCCGGCGGTTATGCCGCCTGGCGCGATGCCGGCGGGCCGGTGGAAAAGTGGGAGCCGAAGAAGGGGTGAGGGTGCTTCGCTGTCACTCCCAGCTCCGGCGTCATTCCCCGCGAAAGCGGGGAATCCAGTACGCCGCGGCCTCTCGGCTCAATCGCGACCGCCTCTGGAATACTGGATCGCCCGGTTCAAGCCGGGCGATGACAGCGGCGTTTTGACGCGCACTGCTTCAACCTCGCTCACGCGCGCCCCGGAATGACGACAAGGAAATGCATGCAATGACCACCACCGATCCCCTCGTCTCCACCGAATGGCTCGCCGCCCACATCAACGATGCCAACGTGAAGGTGCTCGACGCCACCTTCAAGCTGCCGGGCGTGCTGCCGCTGCCGAAGGACGACTATCTCGCCGCGCATCTGCCGGGAGCGGTGTTCTTCGATGTCGACGCGGTGTCCGACCATTCCAACCCGTTGCCGCACATGTTCCCGAGCGCCGAGCAATTCGGCCGTGACGTTGGCATTCTCGGCATCGGCAATGCCGATACCGTCGTAATCTACGATGCCGGCGGCTGGGTCGCCGCACCGCGGGCGTGGTGGATGTTTTTGTCCTACGGCCACAGCAACGTGCGCATCCTCAATGGCGGGCTGAAGAAGTGGCGCGCAGAGGGGCGTCCCGTGGAGGGCGGCGAGGTGAAGCCGAAGCCCGCGACGTTCAAGGCAAGCTACGATCCGAAGCGCGTGCGCAGCATGCAGCAGTTGATCGCCAACGTCGAAAGCCGTGCCGAGCAGGTGATCGATGCGCGTCCGGCAGAGCGCTTCGAGGGCCGCGCCGCGGAGCCGCGGCCGGGCATCCGCTCCGGCCACATCCCGGGCGCCCGCAACGTGCCCTACGCCCAATTGTTCGATGCCGCGACCGGCGAAATGAAGCCGCTCGATGATCTGCGGAAGGCGTTTACCGGCGCGGGGGTCAAGCTCGACGCACCGATCGTGACGAGCTGCGGCTCCGGCGTTTCCGCCGGCGTGCTGACGCTCGCGCTCTATCGGTTAGGCGTCACCAACACCGCGCTTTATGACGGATCATGGTCGGAATGGGGCCAGGAAGGCGGCCCGGCCATTGCGACGGGGCCGGCGTGAGGTCCGCTCAGCGTGTGCGGGTGGTCGCCGCGTAGGCCGGCTGCTGATATTGCTGCTGATACTGCTGTAGCGGCTGCGTGGCGAAGGGATTGAAGATCTGCTGCCCTGGCATTGGCGGTGGTGGCGGGCGCCGCACGATCGGGTGGCGTTTCTTATGCGCGCGCTGCTTGGTGGCCTGCTTGTCGGCCGTGTCGCTCGCGGCCTTCGCTTTCGCCGGCGGATCCTGCGCGACGACCGTCGTGGCAGCAGCGAGCGCTGCGACCTCTGTAATTGTTTCCGATGGCGCGGGGCTGGCGGCGTCAGCCTGTTGCGGCTCGGGTGAGGCGACCGGCGTCGGCACCGCCTCGCCGGTAGCGGGCATGGTCTCGCTGGTCGAAGCTGTGGTTTCGGCCGATGCGGATTGCGGCGCCGGTATCTCGGCCGGCGGAGGGGGCGCTTCAGCAGCGGCCGGTTCGCCGGCAGCCGATGCCACCGGCTCGCTGCCCATCTCCGGTGTCAGTGCGGCAACCTGTTCAGGTCCGCTTTCGGGAAGGCCGACGGTCGGGACCTCGTCTCGCACCGACGTCGAGGGCGGCAGCGGCTCGGCGCGGAGCGCCGCGAGCACCGGCTCGGTCGCTTGCGCAAACACCTGCTCCTGCGGGCCGTTTCGCCAGGACGGATTGCTGACGAACTGCTCATGCGTCGCCCGCAGCAGCGCGGCGGCCCCTAAGCCGAACACCAGGATGGAGGTAGACAACAGGATCGCGGCAAACAGGAAGCGAAAGCCGGGAAGCATCGAAGCGCAATTTCCGCCTTGGCAGGTTGGTGCCAAGGCCCTTGAGCCATCTGAACGCGGTTACGGTACTGAGTTGCCGCGTTCGCCGCGCGGGAAGCTGGTCAAAGCGGAGGGCGAATCAGGCTGATTCGAGAATACCCGAACACTCCTGAGCCGTTCCGCAAAAATCGGGGGCGGAGAGTCCGGCGACCTGCGCGCCCGCGCGATTTCCGGTCCGTGATGCACCGAAGCAACGGTCGCGCTGCCGATCACAAATCACCAAATCAGGCCCAAATCGGCCTGTTTTGTCTTGAATGTGCCGCGATCTTCGTCCATGTGCCGTTAACGGTCCGGTTGGGCCGGGGGTCTAAACTAGGGCGATGATGATCAAACATTTTCTGACGATTTGCGCTGCCGCGACAGCCGCTGCGGCGGGAACCTCGCTCGCGCAGGCTCAGCAGAGCTATCCGGTCCAGCAGGCCCCGGTCTACCAGCAGGGCTACCCGTCCGAATATCGTCCCGGCGACCGCGTGCCGAATTTCGACGCGCTCGATGATGACGACGACGCGATGCCGCCGCAGCAGCCGCGGAATTCTGCCGCGCTGCCGCCGCCCGGCCCGTCCGGTCCGGTGATGTCGCCGGATGATCCGCGCTATGGCCGCCCCGCGGGTGCCCCGGTCTACTCCAACAACGCGCCCCAGGGCCCGGTGATGTCGCCGGACGATCCGCGTTACGGCCGTCCGGCCGGTGCGCCGGTCTATTCCAACAATGCGCCGCAGGGCCCGGTGATGTCGCCGGATGATCCCCGCTATGGCCGCCCCGCGGGCCCGCCCGCAGTGATCTATGCCGACCGTCCGGCCGCGCCGCAGGGCGCCGATGACGGTCTGCGTCCGCCGGAAGGCGTCGGTGGACCCGCCGCGACCGGCGCCGTCCGGCCTGCCGGTCCGAATGGCCAACCGATGACGGTTGCGGCGCTTCCCCCCGAGGAGCAGCCTGACGCTGCGCCCACGCAGTTGTCGCCGAACCTGCGCCGCCAGGAAGTCGCGTTCCAGACCAAGGAGCCGGCCGGCACGCTCGTCGTCGATACCCCGAACACCTACCTTTACTATGTGCTCGGCAGTGGCCGTGCGATCCGCTACGGCGTGCGCGTCGGTCGCGACGGTTTCACCTGGACCGGCGTGCAAAAGATCACCCGCAAGGCTGAGTGGCCGGATTGGCATCCGCCGACGGAAATGATCGAACGCCAGCCCTATCTGCCGCGCTTCATGGCCGGCGGTCCCGGCAATCCGCTCGGCGCGCGCGCAATGTATCTCGGCTCGACCGTCTACCGCATCCACGGCACCAACCAGCCCTCGACGATCGGCAAGTTCGTCTCCTCGGGCTGCATCGGCATGCTGAACGAGGACGTCTCCGACCTGTTCGATCGCGTCAAGGTTGGCACCCGCGTCGTCGTGATGCCGGGCGGCCCGCCGCCGGGTACAGCGACCGCATCTGCTGCGCCGGCGCCCGGCATTGCTGCGCCTGCCCCGATGGCCGCTCAAGCCGGCCCGGCCCCGGGCGCGCAGCCGACCGTGGTGCCGCCGCTGCCGGCGCCCGTCACGGTGCGCTAGGTCTCCTGTCTGGAGTGTCCTGACCTGCTCCGATAGGGCAAGACCTGGGCGGCTGCAAATGGGATCACGCGCCACGCCGCAAGGTCAAGACAACCTGGACGGCTCACCTTCGAACCACGCCGCGAGAATATTGGCGGGCTGAAATGATCGCGTGGTTCGGTGCATGAAACGGACATCTCGCGCGCTATTGGCAGTTTTGTTTTCGCTGACGCCGTTAGCCTTTGCCCAGGATCTTGTATTCTCTTTGATGTTTGCAGGTTTTCCCGATAGCCATATTACCGAGTATGATAGGGCGGTTGAACTTCCTCGACAGGTTTTGATCTGGGTAAGCTTCGCGTTAGCGCTCTATCTCATCTACCGCGCATTCCGCGTAAATAATCGGAGAGGCGTTGTCCATCTCGGGGTGATTCTGCTGTCGTACGTTTTGTTGTTCTTGTCTGCCAAACACGCTGTCGATTTCTATCTCAAGGACTATCTGCAACTCGATTTCGGGCAGGGCGGATGACGGAATAGAATATCTGGCTCCGTGAACCCGCAGGTGCTTGCTCATGACGTGGGCATATCGCTCTATGTTGGCGATTTCGTTCTCGCTGATGCCCGCAATGTCGGTCCTTTCTCTCGCGGTCCGCTCACACGGATACCCAAGCGAGACCGCATATGGTGCGGCGCGTGACTTTCCGGACGAGATCTTGATGTGGGCATGGGGCGCTGTAGCCGCCTATCTCATTTACCGCGCGTATCGCATAAATAGCCGGAGAGACATCGTCAGGATGGGGGCGATCCTGCTGTCGAGTGTTTTGTTACTGTTCTTGGCCGACCAGGCGATACATTTCTATCTCAAGGATTATCTGCAGCTGTTTGACGGATCGGGCGGTTGAACGCGAAGGGCGCCTGTGATGAGACGAGCACCTCCCCATCTCCGCGCGGCTCGGTGTCACCAGACGCTCGCAATGACGGTTGCGGAGTTTTGATCAGGTGAGCCTTCGCTGTGGCTCGCTGCCCTTCGTCCAGGCGTCGATCGCCTCGACCATCTGGCCGTAATGGATGCGTAGCCCGTCCGCGGTGGCGTAGCCGAGGTGCGGCGTCAGCACGACATTGTCGAGCTTGCGGATTGGATGATCGGTCGGCAGCGGCTCGATCGAGAACACGTCGATGCCGGCACCCGCGATCTTCTTCTGTTGCAGCGCCTCGAGCAGCGCCGCCTCGTCGACGATCGGCCCACGCGCGGTGTTGACGAGATAGGCGGTCGGCTTCATCCGCGCGAGATCGGCGGCGCCGACCAGTCCCCGCGAGCGCTCGCTCAGCACCACGTGGATGGTGATGATATCGGCCTTCGCAAACAGCTCTTCCTTGCTGGCGTAGCCGACGCCGAGTTCTCCGCATTTCTCGGCCGTCAGGTTGGGGCTCCATGCGATGACGTTCATGCCGAACGACTTCGCGATGCCCGCGACCTTGCTGCCGAGCTTGCCGAGCCCGACAACGCCAAGCGTCCGGCCCTCGATTTCGATGCCGGCAAAAGTCTGCCAGGGCTCGCCCGCATGCATGCGCGCGTTCTCGCGGCCGATGCCGCGGGTCAATTCCAGGATCAGGCCCATGGTCAGCCCGGCGGTCGGATCGCGGGAATATTGCGTGCCGCAGACCACGACGTCGCGCGCCTTCGCCGCCGCCATGTCGATCGCGGCGTTGCGCATGCCGGAGGTCAGCAGCAGCTTCAGCTTGGGGAGCGCCTCGAACAGGCTCTTGGGAAACGCCGTGCGCTCGCGCATCGCGCAGATGATCTCGAAATCTCCGAGCGCGCCGGCCGCAGCCTGCTCGGAGGCGAAGGGATGGTTGAACACCGTGACGTCGACACGGTCGGAGATCTTCGACCAGTCGGCGACGTCTTGGGCGATGTTGAAATAGTCGTCGAGAATTGCACAGCGCAGCCGTGTCATCGGGGAAACCGTCCATCCATGGCGAGGGGCGATAGCGCGGGCAGGAGACGCCATCGATCGAACCTCGCCATGCTTGCGCGCAATCGGCAGCCGGCGCAAGCGGCGGGAAGCTTCAAAAATCCGGCAGCAGGCGAGGCGTCAGAGGTCGCGCGGCTTCAGGCGGAACGGCGCATCCATGCCGTGCTTGGCGCGCCAGGCGGGGCCGGGGCCGCGCATGTAGTGCAGTTCCGGGCGGTAGGGATTGAAAGCCGTGGCGAAGAACCGGACCCAGAACGCGCGGAACTCGGCAAAGAGGTTAGAGCCTCCGGCTCCTGCCGGGACGGGATGAGAGGTTGTCTCGATCATTGCCATGATACGGCCTCGCTGTTCTCCCCGCCGCTTCTGCCGCGGGTGGCGCTTTTTCTGGCGCCACGACCAGCTTTGGCCTGCTTTATTAAAAAATGGTTTCAATTGTCCGGATCGGCCGTCCGGATGGTGTCCATCCCGTATTCAACCGTGGTGAACAGAGGGAAAACGTTGCCCTTTGGGGGCGGGATCGCTACATCGGCGGCAAGCAAATTTCCTCAAATCGAAGGTTTTACGGGACCGATGGCGCGCCAGTTCGTCTATTTCATGGAAGGTCTGACCAAGAGCTACCCGACCCGCAAGGTGCTCGACAACATCCGCCTGAGCTTCTACCCGGACGCCAAGATCGGCGTGCTCGGCGTCAACGGCTCCGGTAAGTCGACCCTCCTCAAGATCATGGCGGGCCTCGACAAGGAGTATACCGGCGAGGCGTGGGTCGCCGACGGCGCCCGCGTCGGCTATCTCGAGCAGGAGCCGCAGCTCGATCCGAAGCTTTCGGTGCGCGAGAACGTCATGCAGGGCGTCGCCAAGCAGAAGGCGATCCTCGACCGCTACAACGAGCTCGCCGTCAACTACTCGGACGAGACTGCCGACGAAATGACCAAGCTCCAGGATGAGATCGAGGCCCAGGGCCTCTGGGATCTCGACAGCAAGGTCGACCAGGCCATGGACGCGCTGCGCTGCCCGCCCGACGATGCCGACGTCACGAAACTGTCCGGCGGTGAGCGCCGCCGCGTCGCGCTGTGCCGGCTGCTGCTCGACCAGCCCGAGCTGCTGTTGCTGGACGAACCGACCAACCATCTCGACGCGGAATCCGTGTCGTGGCTTGAAGGGCACTTGCGCAACTATCCCGGCGCGATCCTGATCGTCACCCACGACCGCTACTTCCTCGACAACGTCACGGGCTGGATCCTCGAGCTCGATCGCGGCCGTGGCATTCCCTACGAGGGCAACTACTCGTCCTGGCTGGTGCAGAAGCAGAAGCGGCTCGAGCAGGAAGGCCGTGAGGAAGCCGCGCACCAGAAGACGCTGGCCCGCGAGCAGGAGTGGGTCGCGTCCTCGCCGAAGGCGCGTCAGGCAAAATCCAAGGCGCGCTATCAGCGTTATGAAGAGCTGTTGAAGCAGGCGAGCGAGAAGCAGAGCCAGACCGCACAGATCATCATTCCCGTCGCCGAGCGGCTCGGCGCCAATGTCGTCGACTTCGAAGGCCTCAGCAAAGGCTATGGTGACCGCCTCTTGATCGACGATCTCACCTTCAAGCTGCCGCCCGGCGGCATCGTCGGCGTGATCGGCGCGAACGGCGCCGGCAAAACCACGCTGTTCAAGATGATCACCAAGCAGGAAACCCCGGACAACGGCACCATCACGGTCGGCGAGACCGTGCATCTCGGCTATGTCGACCAGTCGCGCGATGCGCTCGACGGCAAGAAGACCGTGTGGGAGGAAATCTCCGGCGGCAACGAGCTGATCCTGCTCGGCAAGAAGGAAGTGAATTCGCGCGGCTACTGCTCGTCGTTCAACTTCAAGGGAGCCGACCAGCAGAAGAAGGTTGGCGCGCTGTCGGGCGGTGAACGCAACCGCGTGCATCTTGCCAAGATGCTCAAGTCCGGCGCCAACGTCCTGCTGCTCGACGAACCGACCAACGACCTCGACGTCGATACGCTGCGCGCGCTCGAAGAGGCGCTGGAGGATTTTGCCGGCTGCGCCGTCATCATCAGCCACGATCGCTGGTTCCTCGACCGCATCGCGACCCACATCCTGGCCTTCGAAGGCGACAGCCATGTCGAATGGTTCGAGGGCAACTTCCAGGACTACGAGAAAGACAAGATGCGTCGCCTCGGCCAGGACAGCATCATTCCGCATCGCGTGAAGTACAAGAAGCTGACGCGGTGATTTCAGCATGATGCGGCGGGCGCTCATTGCTGCAGTGATCGTGGTCACCTGCGGCTGGTCGTCCGCCCACGCCGCCGACGCCGCCTTCACCCAGTTCATCGCATCGCTGTGGCCGGAGGCGCAGGCTGAGGGCGTGTCGCGTGCGACGTTCGATGAGCAGACGCGCGGGCTCGAGCCTGATTACAAGCTGCCCGATCTGATCCTGCCGGGACGACCCGCGACCGGCGCGCCGTCGCAGGCCGAGTTCGTGCAGGTGCCGGCGGATTACATCAAGGAAGCCTCGATCGCGCGGCTGGCCGGCGAGGGACAGCGGCTGCTGCAAAAATATCGCGACGCGCTCACCCAAATCGAGAAGAGCTCTGGCGTGCCTGCCACCGTCATGCTCGCGATCTGGGGTCGTGAGACCGACTATGGCCGCTACACGCTGCCTTATGATCTCGTGCGCGTGCTTGCGACCCAGGCCTATGTCGGCCGGCGCAAGGATACGTACCGCAACGAGTTCATCCTGGCGCTGAAAATCCTTGGCGAGGGCGTGGTGACGCGTAAGGACATGCGCGCGTCCTGGGCCGGCGCCACCGGCCTCACGCAGTTCCTGCCCTCCGAATACTACAAGCACGGCGTCGATTTCGACGGCGATGGCCGCATCGACATCTGGCATTCGGTGCCGGACGCGCTGGCCTCTGCCGCGCAGCAGCTCGTCAACAAGGGCTGGCAGAGCGGTGTGCGCTGGGCCTATGAGGTGCAGGCGCCGGCGAAGGTCGATTGCACCAGCGGCGTGCCGGAGGTGACGAAACCGATCGGCCAGTGGCTGCGCGAGGGCTTTGTGCCGGTGCGCGGGCAAAAGCTGAGTGCGGCTGAACTGGCGCAGCCGGCGTCGCTGCTCCAGCCCGAAGGCATCTACGGCCCCTCGTTCCTGACCACGAAAAACTACTTCGTCATCAAGGAATACAATTTCTCCGATCTCTACGTGCTGTTCGTCGGCCATCTCAGCGATCGCATGACGAGCGCGCTGCCGTTTGCGACGCCCTGGTCGGCCTCGAAGCAACTGCGAACGAAGGATGTCGAAGCGATGCAGCGCGGGTTGACGCGCATCGGGCTCTACAAGGACAAGCTCGATGGCAAGGCGGGCATGCTGACGCGCGCGGCGCTTGGCGCCTATCAGAAGTCGGCGGGGTTGAAGGTCGATTGCTGGCCGAGCGAAGAGGTGCTGCGCTCGATCCAGGCGGCGCGATAAGGCGACCGAAAAGAAAAAAGCCCGGCCGATGGTCTCGGCCGGGCTTCGATCGTGACGCGTTTGCGCCGTGCGATCAGATCAGTAGCAGACGCGAACCGGGCGGACGACCCAGCCGTAACCGTCCCAGTAACGCTGGCGCTGCCAGTAGCAGGGCGCAGGCGGCGGGGGCTCGGCCACGTAGACCGGTCCGCCATAGGCCGGACGGCTCGACGCGATGGCGCCGCCGACGATGGCGCCGCCGATCAGGCCGGCTGCGATGCCGGCGCCGACGCCGTCATTGGCTTTGGCGGGCGGAGTGGCGGTCACCAGCGAACCGGCGATCGTCGCAACCGTGAGGGCGGCAACAAAAGTCTTCTTCATGCTCTTGGCTCTCCTGGGAGATGGACGCTCCTTGTTAGGAACGTCAGGGGTTCAAAGGTTCACGCACACTCTGATGAAATTGGCCTCTGGGCTAGGAAGCGCGCAAATGGTCAATCCACGGTAAACGCACGCGGAGCTGTGACGAGAAAAAGCGGTCTTTTTCGGGCCCCGAGATGAACGGGGTGTCCGTAATGAACCGGCTTTTTGCGTCTTAGCCACAGACCCGGACGCGGCGCACACGCCAGGCATAACCGTCCCAGAAGCGCTGCCGCTGCCAGACGCAGCCGCCATAATAGTCGTCGGCGGCATAGCCCGGGCCCGGGCCGTAGTAGCGGGGCGGGGGCGGATAGCCGGGACCATAATAGTAACCGGGGCCGGGTCCGTAGTAATACGGGGATGCCAGCGCGCCCCCGACGATGGCACCGCCGACGATGCCGGCGGCCACGCCCGCGGCGACACCGCGCTGCGCATGGGCTGGCGCAGGCGCAAGCGCCGATGCGGCCAGGGTGGCGGCGGCAGCGAGTGCCAGGAGCGATTTCTTCATGGATTTCACCTTTCACAGCGGACGCGGACGTGGTTCCGCACCCAAGGTTCCATATCCTGCTTGAATGATCAATGAACGGAATGCGTGCGGAAGACGACGAATGCGTGCGGGAGGCGGCTCCCGCGAGGCACGAAATCCGAGCAACAAGCCATGAACAGTCTGATGATGAGCGCCCTGATCGCCGTCGGGGCCACCTCGGTCATCTGCTTCGTCTTGATGACCCATGTGCAGAACCGCAGCCGGTGGCGCTCGCGCGCGGGTGCCGGAGCCGATAGCGGCGACAGCTATTCTGGAAGCACTGACGGCTTTGCGCTGGGGAGCTGGTTCTCCAGCGATACTTCGTCGGTCGATAGTTCCGGTAGTCCGAGCGACAGCGGCTCCTGTAGCGTCAGCAGTGACAGCGGCAGTAGTGACAGCGGCGGCAGTGGTGGCGATTGCGGCGGAGGCGGGGACAGCGGTGGTGGCGGAGGCGGCGATTAGGCCTGCTTTCGGTTGCAACCTTGATCCAGAGCAAGTTGTCTTTTTAGACCCGTTCTAGGCTGAATCGCGGCTCAGTTTGGAATAGCTTCAAATACCGGTTTTTCCTTTTGCATCCGGCCGAGCCCTTAAATATCGATGTTGGCGCATCACCGAAGGGCCTGCCGCTTTCCATGATCGTCTGTTCCTGTAACGTGTTGAGCGATGACGACATCCGCGCCGCCGTCGCCGATTCCGACGACGCTGTGCGTCATGCCAAGCAGGTCTATGGCTGCCTCGGTTGTAGCGCCGAATGCGGACGCTGCGCGCGCACCATCAAGACCATCATCGATGAAGCTCTCGGCCCGTGCGCCAAGTCCTGCTGTGCCGGCTGCCCGCATAGCCACCAGGTCGCCGCCAACGACGAAATCGTCGAGCCCGCCGACTTCGCACTCGCTGCCTGCTGACTTCTTTTTCTTCAATCGGCTGAGCTTATCCCCGGGTGCGACCCTGCGATGGGTTGCTCTCGTTCCAAACTTGTTTTAGAAGCGTTCTAAATTCGGTTTATTACCGATGAGGCCGCAAGAGCTGGAGTGAATCATGCAGGGCGACGCGAAAGTAATCGAATATCTCAACAAGGCACTGCGTCACGAGCTCACCGCGATCAATCAATACTGGCTGCACTACCGCTTCCTCGACAATTGGGGCCTGCGCGACATGGCCAAGGTCTGGCGCAAGGAATCCATCGAGGAGATGGAGCACGCCGACAAGCTCACCGAGCGCATCCTGTTCTTCGACGGCTTCCCGAACATGCAGGTGCTCGATCCCCTGCGCATCGGCCAGAACGTCAAGGAGATCATCGATTGCGATCTCGCCGCCGAAATCAGCGCGCGCGCTCTCTACCAGGAAGCGGCCACCTACTGCCACAGCGTGAAGGACTACGTCACGCGCGACCTGTTCGAGAAGCTGATGAGCGACGAGGAGCACCACATCGACTTCCTCGAGACCCAGCTCGACCTGATCGGCCGCATCGGCCTCGAGCTCTACACCCAGAAGCACGTCGGCGGACTCGAGGGCGAAGGGCATTAAGGTCCGCGCTCGCAACATGCGCCAATGTCGTCCCCGCGAAGGCGGGGACCCATAACCGCAGGCCGGTGTTGTTGCGCGAACTGGCAATTTTGCCAGTCTTCATCAAAGTGCTGCTTGTGCTTATCGCGACGAGCGCAAGCGCTCGCGCGGGGGGCCCGGATCTGCGCTCGCTCTGGACAAACGCTCCGCGTTTTCCAGGAGCTCGCTTGTCCGGGACGACACCGTAATCGTTACGGCAGCTACAGCTGCGTCTTGTAGCGCGCTTCCACTATGTCCTGGCTCTCCGGCTCGCCCAAGCCCGTCTGGTCGTGAATGACCTCGACGATGCTCGGCATCACCGCGCGCTGCACCTTCACCTCCGGCGACCACAGCTTTGAGCGCATCAAGGCTTTGCCACAGTGGAAGTAGACCTCGCTCACCGTGACGCTGAGCACCGCGCGCGGCGGTTTGCCGAACTCGACCATCGAGCCGAGCAGCTCCGGATCGGCGGACAGCGTGCCGCGTCCGCCGACGCGCAGCGTCTCGTCGATGCCTGGCACGAAGAACAGCAGGTGCACGAAGCTCGAGCCTTCGACGACATTCCTGAGACTGTCGATCCGGTTGTTGCCGGAACGATCGGGCATCAGCAACTGGTTGGGGCCCGCGACATGGACGAAGCCGGGACCGCCGCCGCGCGGCGAGGCATCGACGCTGCCATCAGCGCCTGACGTCGCCAGCACGCAGAACGGCGACATCTCGATGAACTTCCTGGCATGCACGTCGATCGCGGGCCGCGCTTTCGCGATCACGCGCGGGCTCGGTTTCGGATAGTTGGTGGCGAGGTCTTCGGCGCAAAGATCGGTCAACGGCGTGCCTCCGTTTGAGCTGCGCCTCAAACTACCTGATCGGGTTGCTCTCAGCTAACGAAATCCGGCATGTCATGATGCGCTAGACAGCATCTGCCGGCACAAAGCAGCTGATGATGATGCGGCCCGATGGTGTACGTACCACACCACGGCCTGACCGACGGGATGGCCACGATCGCGGCGGCGCGCATGCGCGGCGTTGATGCGATGCGAAATCAGCGGCCGCGCACCGCTTTCACATCGCCCGCTGCGGGGCGGTCTGGAGCAATTGCCGGAGTTGCTCGGCGTAGAACTTTGCGTTGCCGGTGGTGCCGTGGCCGCGCGTCTCCGTGCTCGCAGGGATTAGGTACAGGCGGCCGTTCTTGACCCGCTTCATCGCCGCTTCAGTGACGCCCGTCTCCGGCGGATTGCGCTCGTCGTCAGCAGCGTTGATCAGCAGCAGCGGCGCCTCGATCCGCTCCAGCGGCTCCGAGGCATTGTAGTCGTGCGAGGATTCCCACTGCCAGACGAAATCATTGGCATCCGCGGTGATTGGTGCAGCGAGCCGTTCGTCGACCATCTTGTCGGCCTTCGCCGCCGTCGGCGCCTGGGCCTGATAGGCGAGCGTCCCGCCGATGCTGGCGATGCCATAGGCGACGATGGCGTATTTCATCATCCGCGGCTGGCTCGTGTACTTGCCGCCGTTGTAGTCGGGATCGCTGCGGATGGTGTCGAGCATGATCCGCCGCATCATCCAGTTGCGCGATGCCATCTCGGTCGGCTGCGAGGCCATCGGCACCAATGCATCCATGCTTTGCGGATATTTCTCGCCCCATAGCCAGGTCTGCATGCCGCCCATGGAATTGCCGATCACGAGGCGCAAGTGCTTGATGCCGAGTCCTTCCGTCACGAGGCGGTACTGCGCCGCGACCATGTCGTCGTAATCATATTTTGGAAAGCTCGTCTTCATCCCGTCCGACGGTTTTGACGATTTACCATGGCCGACCGCATCGGGAATGATGATGTAATATTTCGACGCATCGAGCGGCTGCCCGGCGCCGAACAATTCGCCCGCGAAGGCCGGCGTCAGCATGCCCGCGGCCGATTGGCCGGTGCCGTGCAGCACCAGCACGGGCTGCCCGGTCGGCTCGCCGATCGTGGTGTAGTGCAGCTTCAGCTCCGCCATGGTCTCGCCGGTGTGGAACTTGAAATCCCTGGCGACCCAGTCGCCCTGCTTCGGGGCTGGATAGTCGGCGGCCATCGCCGACATCGAAATGGACAGCAGGCCGGCCGACAGCGCCGCGCACGAAGCTTTCATGGTTCTCTCTCTCCTGTGCAGCTCGCTTCATTCGGGCCGCTTCGAGGGCGATCCTAACAGCATCGCCCCGAGGGTCGAGAGCGGATACAAGGCCGGCCGTCAAAACGTTTTTCGCAGCGATGCATCGCCAAAACGGAAATATTTAGGCAGCCGGCGAACGAGCCCGCCGACTCATTCGTGCTTGAGAAAACCGAGCGCGTACCAGCCCCAATAAACCCTGTGGCGCTGTATCAGGCCCTAGTCGATCTCCATGATCTCGACCAGCTCCATCTGGTCGCCGTCGGGAGAGACGCGTGGATATTCCCAGGTGACGATACGGCAAAAGCCTTGCTTGAAGCGCTTTCGCTGAGGCGGATTGGTCTGGAAAACGCGCGCAATGAAGCTGCGCAAATTGTCCTTGCCTTTGACGATGCCGATCGGGGTCTTCATGAGATGTCGGACCAGCGGGCTTTCGATGGATGCGTCATCGGCATAGAGCGCAAGCGATGCCTCAAGATCCTTGGCGCCGAGGGCTTCGTCCCACAGCTTGCATATGCGTTCTGCATCCCTTTGGTGGGCTTCGTTGATCATGGTGTAATCCTCTGGATTCGAGGGACATGTCCCAAGGATCGCAGAGGACGCGCCGCCAAAGTTTCACCGAATCCTGAAATGACCGCCTTTGGTATGATTGCGATGACGCGGCGGGGGGCCCAGATCAGGGTCGGGAGTATCTGATGATGGTCGCACGACGATCGGTTCAATCAGGGTTTTCGCGGCTCACAGAGGCTTTGAGCGATCCCGCGCGCGAAGCCATGGTGAGTGCGCTGTTCGGCGGCAAGGCGCTGCCCGCGGGGGAACTCGCATCGCTAGGCGGCGTGTCGCCGCAAAGCGCCAGCGCGCATCTCCAGAAGCTGACGGAGTCGCGGCTGCTTTCGGTGTGGCGGCAAGGTCGGTTCCGGTATTATCGGATTGCCGACGACGAGGTCGCGGGCCTGATCGAGAACCTCGTCAATGTCGCCATCAGGGCCGATCATGCCGAACGCATGCGAAGCGTGCCGACGCCACTCCGGCAGTCGCGGGCCTGCTATTGCCATCTCGCGGGTCAGCTCGGCGTCGCGCTGCGGGACGGTCTGATGTGCCGCGAACTGATTGCGATGCGTGGCACAGAGGGCTCCCTCACCGAGCAGGGCCTGGCCTGGTGTTGCACCGAGGAGATCGACTTCAAGCCGGGCCGTGATCCTCACATGCGCCTCTGCAACGATTGGACCGAGCGTGTTCCGCATCTAGCGGGCCCGTTTGCCAATGCGCTCCTGAAGCGGCTGGTCGAGACGCACGCGCTCGTGCCGCATTGCATTCCACGTGCTCTTCGTCTCACGCCGAAGGGGCGCGCCTTCTTCGAGCGGCTTCGCGTCCCCGTTCCGTTCTGACCCACCGTGGTGCCGATGACATCGGCGGACCCGGCATGTAGCATTGGGCTGACGCCGATCGTCCTCGAACCGAAGCGCCTTTCAGGAGGAACTTATGTGCCGCAACATCAAGACGCTGTTCAACTTCGAGCCGCCGGCGACGGAGGACGAGATTTACGCCAGCGCGCTGCAATTCGTGCGCAAGCTGTCCGGCTTCAACAAGCCATCGCAGGCCAATGAGGCGGCATTCGATCGTGCGGTGACGGAGGTGTCGGAGGCGGCGCGGCGGCTTCTGACCTCACTGCACACCCACGCGCCGGCGCGGGATCGCGCAGTGGAGGCCGAGAAGGCGAAGGAGCGCTCGCGGCTGCGCTTCAGCTAGCGGCCTACGTGACCTCTCTCACGGTCGAGGACCTCGCGACGCGCGAGGATGTTCGCCGAAGTTTTTGAGCAAACCGTGAGCATCACCATGAGCCGCCCCCTGATCTCTCTGAAAGCCGGTGCCGTCATCTTCATGGCGCTGTGGACCGCGTGGATGATGTGGTGGAGCGGTTCCTACAGCAGCGCCAATCTCGTCATCCTGGCGGCCTGCGGCGCGGCGGTCGGCTATGTCTGGTACCGCGCCATGCGCTGGCAGTTCGAGCGCATGGGCATGCTGCCGCAAAAGGATGATCGGTCCGCGCAGTAGGCGCGGTCAGCGCCTATTTGTCCTTGTTGCCGTGCTTCTTCTTTTTTTTCTTCTTTTTCCCGTGATCGTCGTCGCCATCCGGCGCGTCGCCGTCGTCATCGGCGAAGACGTCGGTCTCGCCATCGTCCTGGACGGCGGCTTCCAGCGCCTCGCGCTCGGCGGCTTCGCGTTCGCGCTGCCGGCGCCGCTCGTCCCAGGCATCAAAAAGCTGCTCCAGCCATGGCAGCACCTGCTCGATTTGGGGCAACTGACCGGGCGGACCAGCCTCGCCGCGCGGGCCTTGCGGGCCAACGGGTCCCTGCGGTCCGGCAGGCCCCTGCGCTCCGATGGGGCCACGCGGACCGGCCTCTCCCGGCTTGCCTTGCGCGCCCGGCTTGCCCTGCGGTCCGGCCTTTCCGACCGGGCCCGGCTTGCCCTGCGGCCCCGGCTTGCCGCGGGTACCGTCCGGGCCACGCCGCCCGGGATGTCCCTGCGGGCCCGGCCGCCCCGGCTCGCCCTGCCGCCCACGCGGACCCTGTCGCCCCTGATCGTCTGCCACGCCACTGCTCCTGATTTAGAAGCCCGTTAATTAGCGGCGTTTCACGACAGCAGCAATTGCGCGGGGTCGCTCCGGTGGCCTCGGTCAACATCAAAGGCGGATGGAGCGGTGGCCTCACGCTCTAATCGTGATAGGCGGGGACGTCGATGCCTTCGGCTGCGTAGATCCGGATCTTGTTGCGCAGCGTGCGCACGGAGAGGCCGAGCACGCGCGCGGCGCGCGTGCGGTTGCCGTCGCAGCGCGCGAGCGTCTGGAGCACGAGCTCGCGCTCGATCTCGCCGACGGTCGATCCAATCAGGAGCGGTACGATTTCATTGGGGGCAAGAGACTGCGCAGCCGACGAAGACGCAGCCGAGTGAACAATGGTCATTAACACACCTCCCGACCAACGCCCGCTTCCATCGATGGAAGCGGATCGAGAACAAACGACCCCCAAGCCGTAGTTCTACGGTGGGCGGGTTTGGTTAACGGATGGTTAACAACGGCGAAATGCTTGAATTCACCTTGGGATAACCGCAAAGCCGCCGCCATTGGCACAAGCTGCGTAGCCCGATCACACCGTCCTGTAGCCGCCATCCACCATGACGATCGAGCCGGTGACGAAGGCCGACAGATCCGATGCCAGGAAAATCGCAGGTCCGACGATATCCTCTGGCTTGCCGGTGCGGCCGAGCGGCGTGTGATCGACGAAAGCCTGCACGAGCGCCGCATTGGTGGCGCGCACCTGGGCATTCAGCGGCGTTTCGATGAAGCCCGGTCCGATCGCGTTCACGCGGACGCCTTCCTTGCCGAGCTCGGCGGCGAGCGCCTTGGTGAAGCCGAGCACGCCGTGCTTGGAGGTGGTGTAGGCGGCCGAGCTCGGCGTGCGCAGATGCACGAAGGACTGGATCGATCCGATATTGACGATGCGGCCCTTCGTTGCCCGTAGCGGCGCGAGATAGGCCTGCGTCATGTTGAAGACACCGTTGAGATTGAGCGAGATGATGTCCTGCCAGTCCTTCGCAACCGTCTCGGCGTCCGCCGTGAATGCGTTGCGGCGTGTGATGCCGGCATTGTTGACGAGGATCGAGACCTGCCCGATCTTTTCCGCAACCTCCTTTGCCAGCGCAAAGCAGGCCTCGCGGCTGGTGACGTCGAGGGCAAAACTGTCGGCAGTTCCGCCGGCACTGCGGATCGCGTCCGCAGTCTCCGCTGCCGCGCCCGCGTTGATGTCGAACAGCACCACGCGCGCCCCTTCGCGCGCATAGCCTGATGCGATCGCGCGGCCTATGCCGGAGCCTGCGCCGGTGATGACTGCGATGTGGTTGGCGAGCAGGGACATGGCGCTTCCTCGACGGTTTTTTTCTGGTGTTGCCGACAAGCTGATTCAAAACCGAACCAATCGAAACGCCAAGCCACCTTTGCGCGTTGCTGTCATCCCGTTTTGGATGCCGCGTGATTTGGACGAAGCGCGCGGCCGCCACACGCCGATCAGGCCTCATTGAGGAACCGGTGCCGGCAGGATGCGCGGAAATTCGTGCCGGATTCATGTCGAAGTTTCGCGAAAGGCTAACCCGAAATTAAGACGTCGGAAACGCCGCGCTTGGCATACTGGCTTTCGTTGCTAAGTGTTGCGCGCATGATGGATCGGATTGAATCCTGGAAGCTGGCCCTCGAACGCCTGCGGACCGCCCACACCGTCGATTGGGACGAGGCGGGCCGGCTTGCGGCCGAGATCGCCCGTGCGAGCACCGACACGACGCTGCGCCAGGCGGCCGAGCAGGCGATTCCGATCCTGCGCCAGGCCGCCCATGACGGGCAAGCCCACGACGTCACGGTCGCGGCGCAGCGCCGCCTCGGTGTCGTGCTCGAGGTGATCCACGGCCTGACCGCCCCGCGCTTCGGCCGCCGCAACGCGCTGCCGAAAAAGCTCACCAACGAAGAACGCGCGCGCCGCACGCTCGGCCTGCCGCTCGCGGTGCAGCTTACCTGCGATGACATCCACCAGGCCTATCGCCGTCTCGCCAAGACCATGCATCCCGACCGCGGCGGCAGCGAGCAGGCCTTCCTCGACCTCGCCGCCGCGCGGGATATTTTGATTCATCCCGGCGCGCACAAGGACGCGTGAGGCGTCAGCTTCTGTTCACGCAGCTCGGATAGGGCGCCTTCTCGCCTGCGACGATCGGGCAGAGGTCGATCGGGCGCAGCTCGCGCAGGCGCGCCGACCATTTCTCGTCATCGAGCGGCGGCTTGTCGGCGGCGGGTCCCCGCTCGGCCCATTGGATGGTGTAGTAGTCGGCGTCGCCCTTCATGGTGATCAAGAGCGCAGTTTCGCTGTGCCGGGCCGGGCCGGTGTCGACACTGCCGCAGCCGATCAGGGCGATGAATGCATCGAAGCCGCCGAATTTCGTTTTGCCAAGTCCCCTCGCGCCAAAACTCTCGGGGCAAGCGGACTTGAAGCCGTCCGCGATACTGCCGGCGAACCTTTCCGGGATAAGACCGGGATTACCGGAGACGCCTTTCTCGCCGGTCACCGTGATCATCTGCGTCCAGGCCTGCGCGCTCTCGCCCTTCAGCACGGCCTCGCGGATATAGTGGCCGCCCTTGGTGTTCTCGAACACCGCGGCAAAATTCGACGGCATCGCGAAGCTGACGAGCTGGCTGAAGATCGGCGAGATCACGCGGAAGGATTGCGGGGCCTGTGCTCGCGCCGGCATCGCCAGCCCCAGAAGCGACAGTCCGAAAACTGCGGCCTTCGTCATTGCGGTGCGCATCAAGCCGTCCCCCTTTGTCAAACATGCGAACGGGCAAGGACGCGGCTCGCGCCCTTGCCCGCTTCTCAAAGATCCGCCGATCAACGAAAGCTTAGAGGGTGCAGTGACCCTTCTTCAGCGCATGCTCCTTCAAAGCGAGCGCGTCGACGAAGGTCGGCACGGAGTGGCTGACGCGATGAAAGTCGGACGGCCACGGCGTGGTCGGAATGCTCTCGTCCCAGATCTGGCAGATGCCGGTGTTCTGCCAGCGGATCAGGTGATAGCCGGCGGCTTCAGCAGGGCTGGTGGCGACGAAGGCAGCAGCAGCAACGCCGACAGCGGCACACAGCATGGAAAAACGACGCATGGATAGCTCCTCAAATGAACGATGTGATGCTCCTCCCGACAATGTCTGGGGAGGCGTGGCGCGGGCCGTTTAGAGGGTGCGGCCCGGACAACAGGTGAGTAGTTCCCTGGGCGCAACAGGTTCAAAGCCGGTCGGCTGGAAATTGCAGGAATTTGGCTGAAAATGAGGGTTAACGAGACCGCCAACGAAAAGGCGGATGACGCTATCAGCGCATCCGCCTCGCAAAATCGATGATCTATCGCTTTCCGCTTACAGCGTGCAGCGGCGCTCGCCCCGCAGCTTGAGCTGCACGTCATTGGCGGCCGTGAAGGTCGGGAACGACTTGCTGACCACCTTGTAGGTCGAGGGCCACTCCGTCGGCTTGTAGCGCAGGTCCTCGTTCCAGATCTGGCAGATGCCGGTGTTGTCCCAGCGGATCACGTAATAGCCGACCTTGGCGGACGCCGGCACGGCAAAGACCGACGAGGCGATGCCGGCAACGGCACAAACAGCAAGAACGCGACGCATTGAAATATATCCCCTTGTTGACGCGTGAAGTCCGCAAAACTCGTGCGGCAAAAGCCGGTGCGATGCAAGCCGATGCCGCTGTCATTCACGCATATGTCAGGGGACCGGATGCGCAGAGCCTTCAGGTCGTGACGTGGAAACATATCGCTGCAACAATCTCGTCATTGCGAGCGCAGCGAAGCAATCCAGAATCTCTCCGCGGCGACAGCCTGGATCGCTTCGTCGCAAGAGCTCCTCGCAATGACCATGGGGAGGCGCTGGTGCGCTGCTGCTTGCGCCGGCATCGGCTCGTCACTTCGCCAGCGACGCCACCGCCTCGATCTCGATCAGCATCCTCGGGTCCGGCAGCGCGTGGACCACGCAGGTGGTTCGCGCTGGATAGGGCGGCGGGCCGAACGCACCGGCATAGAGCGCATTCATCGCCGCGACGTCGGAGGCGCGCGTCAGCAGCACGTTGACCTTGGCGAGATCATGCACCGTCACGCCAGCTTCCGTCAGCACCCGCTTGATGTTGATGACGACATTGGCGAACTGGGCCTCGAAGCCTTCCGGCAGCGCGCCATGGGCGTCGAAGCCGGGGATGCCCGAGATGAACAGGAGGTCAGCGACGCGGGTGGCAAAGGAGAGCGGCGGCGCCTTGACGTGCGGCGGGGGCGGGAAATGCTGGATCGGCATGGGAGGCCTCCGAGCCCGAATTGCGGATTGCGGTAGCCTAGCTGCATGTGAGGGACTTGCAACGACATCCGCGCTTCTGGCGCCTCTCCACGGCCGGAAAGACCGCCGCGGCCCCGCTCCGACGAAAATGACGAAAACAACCCCATGCAAAGTAGAAATGGGCGGAAAGGTGACATTCGGGAAGACCGAAAAGGCGGTTGACACGTCGGGCAAATCACCGGCAGAATTCTATCCTGGCACTCTTTCCTTCGCCTCTCCCGCAAGAACGGGGAGAGGGGACGCATTGTGCGTACTGCTGTCGCATCCGAACATTTTGCCGCCGCGATCCATCGGGTAGATTCGCGCGTCCTGATTCGCTTTCCCCCGCCAAACATTTCCGGAGCCACCTCATGAAGTTCGCATCCAGCTTTCGCGCCGCGCTTGTCGCCATCGCCGCTTTCGCCGGCCTCTCCACGGCCGCGCAGGCCGACAGCGGCTTCGTGACGCTCACGATCTACAAGGCGGGCTGGATCATCGGCGGCTCGGGTGGCTCGGGCGTGCTCAACTTCCGCGGCCGCGCCTATTCGCTCTCGACCGGCGGCCTCGACTACGGCCTCGTGTTCGGCGGCTCCAAGACCGTGCTGCGCGGCCGTGTCAGCAACATCAATCGCCCCTCGGACGTCGCCGGCGTCTACGGCGCCGCCGGTGCCGGTCTCGCAGTGGGTGCCGGTGCCCGCGCCATCGTGCTCACCAACCAGAAGGGCGCCGTGCTGGAGCTCTCCGGGACGCAGGTGGGCCTGATGGCGAACGCGGACCTCAGCGGTCTCGCGATCACGATGCGGTAAGCGAGGCTGGGTTGTAGGGTGGCAAAGGCGCGTCAGCGCCGTGCCCACCATCTTTCCTTGACTGAGACAGAAGTGGTGGGCACGCTTCCGCCTTCGCTCTTCGAGCTACGGCGGACAAGTCGCATTGCCCACTCTACGAACTACGAACCGACCGCCGCATGAATCCTTTCGCAATGCGCGACGAGATTTTCGTGCGCATCGACGAAAGCCTTCAGCGGCGTCGGGATCGGAAAGAAGTGGATGTTGGCGAGGAAGCCGTAGATGCCGGCATCGACGCTGGTCGGCGCCGGCCCATGGACGAAGCTCCCCGCAGGCACGATCTCGGCCAGCACCTCGAGATCGGCGAGCCCACGCGCATAGGCCTGCTCGGGCGTGTAGCGGCCGATGCCCTGGAAATAATAGCGCTGCGCGTTATAGGCCTTTGCTTTCTCCAGCCCCGCCGCATCCACTTTCGGATGCTGCGCCATGAACGCGTCGCAAAACGCCTGGACGTAGCGCTCGTCCTTCCAGCGCGAATAGGACATCACCCAGTAGAGATCATCTAACATGCGCGTGACGAGGAGGTTGGTCCGGCGCGCGGCCTGCGAAAGGGCGGCATCGATCGTCAGGCGATATTTCGCGATTGCGTGCGCGATGATGGTCTCGCTGTCGCCGATCGTCTTACCGTCGTCGATGACATAAGGCAGCTGCCCCCGCGGCGCGGCGGAGGCATCGAACACGTGCTCATGCACGAACGGCACGCCGGCGAGTTTTAGGAAGGCGTAGACCTTGAGGCCGTAGCCGTTGTTGTCGGCGACGCCGAAAAGTTGGGGGTAGGAATAGAGGGTCAGCATGGGTGGCGGCTCCTCGACGGACAACTCCGGGCCCATCATACAGGATGGCCGAAAAAAATGATCCCGTGCCCGTCGGATGTCGGACCTCCCGTTCGTCCTCGGGGCAGGCCCGCGCCTGCACGTCCCATCCCAGCATCAAGGATGCCCGAAACATGACCTCCATCACGCCGTTTCTCTGGTTCGACAACAACGTCCCCGAAGCCGTTGCCTTCTACAAATCGGTGTTTCCCAACGCTAAGGTCGAGACCGTCAGCGATTTCATGGCGGTGTTCGAGCTCGAAGGGCAGCGCTTCAACGCCCTCAATGGCGGGCCGCAATACCGCTTCAACGAGGCGGTGTCGTTCTTCATCAGCGTCGAGACCCAGGAGCAGGTGGACTATTTCTGGGCGAAGCTCACCGCCGACGGCGGCGCGGAATCCAATTGCGGCTGGCTCAAGGACAAGTTCGGCCTGTCCTGGCAGGTAATCCCGACCGCGCTCGGCCGCTACCTCGGCGACCCCGATCGCACCAAGGCGGGTCGCGTCATGCAGGCCATGATGCAGATGAAGAAGATCGTGATCGCGGATCTGGACCGCGCGTATGCGGGATGAGGGGTGAGCGCGTGGCGGCACTGAGGAAGCCAAACCCTCATGGTGAGGAGGCGCGAAGCGCCGTCTCGAACCATGAAGGCTCGCACATCGCCCGCGGCCATCCTTCGAGACGACCGCGGAGCCTGTCATCGGGCCGCGCTTTGCGCGGACCCGGTGGCGGTCTCCTCAGGATGAGGTCTGTGCCCGTTGAACGTCCAACGAAGCGATCCACGCCGCAAGCTCACGCCAGGGCTGCAACGTCCAATGGCCGGACGCAGCGCCGGACGGCGAGGCGAGCACGAACACGTTGGGAAAGTGCCAGTCGCTCTGCTGCCTGCCCAGCGGGATTATCGCGGACGGCTTGCCGTAGAACAGGCTCGCAGCCTTCTTGCTCGTGAACGCAATCGTCTTCGGACGAAACCTCTCCATCTTGATCCGAAACCTCGCCACATCGATCGACTGCGCCGGAATCTGGTGGTCCATCCCGGCGCCCGACTTGGAGAGATCGGTGAAGCCGATCCCGAGCTCGAGCAACGCGGCAAACTCGCTCGGCTGATAGCGGCGCGGCGTGATGCCGACCTCATGGGGCGCACGCCAGAAGCGGTTGCCGGGATGGGCGTAGTAGTGGCCGAGGGCGGCCGAGCGCGTGCTGGCCGCGGTGCCGACGAAGACGAGGCGGAGGTTGGGGCGAAGCTGGTCGGGGAGGCGGTGCAGTTCGCTGTCGGACATCGAAGGAGCCAATGAACTTGCATGCGATGGGCGAAACGTTCGTCCGGCGGCTCGGACCGACGGCTACCATTTCTACCCTTCGCGTCCTATACCTTGGTGATGAATCGCGAAGAATTGGCTGCCGCCTATGCGGCACCTGGCCGCCACTATCACAACCTCGCGCATATCGAGGACTGTCTTGCTGCGCTGGCGCAGGTGGAAGGGCTCTCAGTGCGCGAGCGCGAGGTCTTGTCGGAAGCGATCTGGTGGCACGACGTTGTCTACGATCCAACCCGATCGGACAATGAAGAGCTCAGCGCCCAACTGGCCGAACGGCACGTCGGCGCCGATATCAGCTACGAAGTCGGCCGCTTGATCCGTCTGACGAAAACGCACGAAGTTAAGGCGGATGATCGACTTGGGGCGATCCTGATCTCGATCGACCTCAGCATTCTCGGCGCAGAGCCAGCGCGCTACGATGCCTATGCCGCCGACATCCGTCAGGAGTTCATCCATGTCAGCGATGCCGACTATCGCGCCGGCCGCGCCAGGGTGCTTCGCCAGTTCGCCGTCCGCCCGGTGATCTATCCCGATGCCGGCTTCGCCGCGATCTATGATCGGCGCGCCCGCGACAATCTCGCGCGTGAATTGGCGTCGTTGAGCTGAGGCTGCGTAGGGTGGGTTAGCCGCTCACAAGCGCGGTCTTTCAACACGCGACGGCACAAGGCGTAACCCGCCACTTCTGGTGAGATTTCGGATGCCAAAGTGGTGGGTTACGCTACGCTAACCCACCCTACGAGCTGGCTTCTCCGCAGGCGTTAAACAGAAAGCCGGGCTTTCGCCCGGCTTCTTCACTTTCGATGGATGTTCGGGTCAAGCTCGGACACGACGAGCGGAGAGCCTCACAACGCCCTGTTGCTCTCCTTCACCTTCTCTGCATCCAGATACACGCTTGAGCCCATCTCCTTGAACTTCTCGCTCATCTTGGCCATGCCGTCCTCGATGGTGCCGGCCATCGACATGCCGACATTGTTCGGATCGTTCAGCGTGGCCGCATAGTCGCGCACGTCCTGCGTGATCTTCATCGAGCAGAACTTCGGGCCGCACATCGAGCAGAAGTGGGCGACCTTGTGGGCTTCCTTCGGCAGGGTCTCGTCGTGGAAGCTCTTTGCGGTGTCCGGATCGAGGCCGAGGTTGAACTGGTCGGTCCAGCGGAATTCGAAACGGGCGCGGGAGAGCGCGTCGTCGCGGAGCTGGGCGGCCGGGTGGCCCTTGGCGAGATCGGAGGCGTGGGCGGCGATCTTGTAGGTGATGACGCCGGTCTTGACGTCGTTGCGATCAGGCAGGCCGAGATGCTCCTTCGGCGTGACGTAGCAGAGCATGGCGCAGCCGAACCAGCCGATCATGGCAGCGCCAATGCCTGACGTGATGTGGTCATAGCCCGGCGCGATGTCTGTCGTCAGCGGCCCCAGGGTGTAGAACGGTGCCTCGCCGCACTCCTTGAGCTGCTTGTCCATGTTGATCTTGATCTTGTGCATCGGCACATGGCCGGGGCCCTCGATCATGACCTGGCAGCCCTTGTCCCACGCGATCTTGGTGAGCTCGCCAAGCGTCTCGAGTTCGGCGAACTGCGCGCGGTCGTTGGCATCGGCGATCGAGCCCGGACGCAGGCCGTCGCCGAGCGAGAACGAGACGTCGTACTTGCGCATGAGATCGCAGATCTCGTCGAAATGCGTGTAGAGGAAGCTCTCCTTGTGATGCGCCAGGCACCACTTCGCCATGATCGAGCCGCCGCGCGACACGATGCCGGTGACGCGGTTGGCGGTGAGATGGATGTATTGCAGGCGCACGCCGGCGTGGATCGTAAAATAGTCGACGCCCTGCTCGCACTGCTCGATCAGCGTGTCCTTGTAGAGCTCCCAGGTGAGCTTGACCGGATCGCCGTTGCACTTTTCGAGGGCCTGGTAGATCGGCACGGTGCCGATCGGCACCGGCGAGTTGCGCAGGATCCACTCGCGCGTGGTGTGAATGTTGCGGCCCGTCGAGAGGTCCATCACGGTGTCGGCGCCCCAGCGGATCGCCCACACCATCTTCTCGACCTCTTCCTCGACCGACGAGGTGACCGCCGAGTTGCCGATATTGGCGTTGATCTTGGTGAGGAAGTTGCGGCCGATGATCATCGGCTCGAGCTCGCTGTGGTTGATGTTGCTCGGAATGATGGCGCGGCCGCGCGCGATCTCGGAGCGAACGAACTCCGGCGTGATGAAGGCCGGCACCGCGGCGCCGAAGCTCTCGCCGTCGGCCAGCGCCTGCTCCGCGCGCTCGAGCTGCTGCTTGCGGCCGAGGTTTTCACGCGCGGCGACGTAGATCATCTCCTTGGTGACGATGCCGGCGCGGGCGAATTCGAGCTGCGTGATCTTGTGGCCGTCGAGGCCGCGCAGCGGCTTGTGGTAAGCGCTGAACGCGCGCGCCGCCTTCTCGGTGGAGACGCCGCCATTGTCCTCCGGCTTGATCGTGCGGCCTTCATATTCCTCGACGCCGCCGCGCTCGAGCACCCAGGCCTTGCGGTTGCGGGACAGGCCCGCGTTGACGTCGATCGTGACGGAGGGATCGGTGTAGGGGCCGGACGTGTCATAGACCGGCAGGTTCGGCTCGCCTGCGCCTTCCGAGAGGATGATCTCGCGCAGCGGCACGCGCAGATCGGGCGCCGCTTCGGGCGAAGCAAAGATTTTTCGCGAGGAGGGCAGCGGGCCGGTGGTGACGGCTGGAACGGTCTTGTCGGGGTTGGAGCGGATGTTCATGGGATCCTCCTTATTCCTTTGATGTCATTCCGGACGGACCGCGATACGCGGTCCGATCCGGAATCTCGACGTTGTGGCGCGAGATTCCGGGTTCACGCTTCGCGTGCCCCGGAATGACGCTGGTGGAAAATTCTTCACGCAGCCTCCTTGCTACTAAGCCCGAGCCATTGCCGCACCCGCGCATCGGGGTCGGCGTTTTGCGTAACGTCGCTGACGACGGCGATGGAATCCGCGCCTGCCGCAAAAATCTCCGCGGCGTGCTCGAACTTGATGCCGCCGATCGCGACCAGTGGGATGCTGCCGATGCGCTTCTTCCATTCGGTGATTTTTGGAATGCCCTGCGGTTCGAAGCGCATCGATTTCAGCGTGGTGAAGAAGATCGGTCCCAGCGCGACATAGTCGGGCTCGGCCGCGAGCGCGGTCGCGAGCTCCGCGTCGTCATGAGTGGAGATGCCAAGCGTCAGGCCGGCATCGCGGATGGCCTTGAGGTCGGCGTCGACCAGATCCTCCTGGCCGAGATGCAGATGTTTTGCGCCGGCGACGATCGCCGCGCGCCAATAGTCGTTCACGACGAGCTTGGCTGGCGTGCCCTCAGTCAGCGCGAGCGCGTCGGTGACGATCTGGAGCGCCTCCGCGTCGTTCAGATTTTTCGCGCGGAGCTGGATCGTGCCGACGCCGAGCTTGGCCAGGCGCTCGACCCAGGCGAGGCTGTCGACGACCGCGTAGAAGGGATCAGGATACGGCATGCCAGAACGGGGTCCCAACGACGGGGGTTGACGGGGAGGCGAAGTCGCGGGCGTCCATCAGCCCGGCTTCATAAGCGGTGCGACCAGCCTCGACGCCGAGGCGGAAGGCGTTCGCCATCGCGACGGGATCGGCGGCTTTCGCGATCGCGGTGTTGAGCAGCACGGCGTCATAGCCGAGCTCGAGCGCGTGCGCCGCGTGGCTCGGTGCGCCGATGCCGGCGTCGACAACCAGCGTGATGTCCGGCAGCCGCTCGCGCAGCAGTTTCAGCGCGTCGCGATTGGTGATGCCCTTGGCGCTGCCGATCGGCGCGGCCCACGGCATCACCACCTTGCACCCGGCGTCGACCAGGCGGTTCGCGACGGAGAGATCCTCGGTGCAGTAGGGGAAGACCTCGAAGCCGTCCTTGATCAGGATGGCGGCGGCTTCAACCAGGCCGACGACGTCGGGCTGGAGCGTGTCGTTGTCGGCGATCACTTCGAGCTTGATCCAGGACGTTCCGAACAATTCGCGCGCGAGCTTTGCGGTGGTCACGGCTTCGCGCACGCTGCGGCAGCCGGCGGTGTTCGGCAGCACCGTGACGTCGAGCTCGCGGATCAGGTTCCAGAAGGCGTCCCCGGTCTTGCCGCCGGCGGCCTCGCGCCGCAGCGACACGGTGACGATGTTCGAGCCCGAGGCGCGGATCGCTCCTTGCATGATCGCAGGCGAGGGATAGAGCGCGCTGCCGATCAGGAGGCGGGAGGCGAAGGACTTGCCGTAGAAGGTCACCATGTGGGCTCTCCCGTCATTCCGGACGGTCCGCGGAACGCGGACCGATCCGGAATCTCGAAGTTGTTGCGCGAGATTCCGGGTTCACGCTTCGCGTGCCCCGGAATGACGGGCCAAACGGATGGAAAGAGTGCACCTGCATCCTTACCCTCCCTGCCGCGGCGTGATGATCTCGATCTCGTCGCCGGCCTTGAGGCTCGTCTCGGCCCAGCGGCTTTTCGGCACCACGTCGTAGTTGAGCGCGATGGCGAAATGCGTGCCTTCGTAGTCGAGCTCGGTGAGCAGCGCGCCGACGCTTGCCGAAATCACCTCGCGTTGCTCGCCGTTGATGATCACGCGCATTGCATCACCTCATTGTCGATCTGGCCGCGCTCGACGTAGGCGAGCGTCAGCTCGGCGAGCGCCGGCGCGATCAGGAAGCCGTGGCGAAAGAGCCCGTTGACCGCGATCCTGTCGCCGCGAACGCCGATGCGCGGCAGATTGTCGGGGAAGGCGGGGCGAAGACCCGAGCCGAATTCGACGATGCGGGCTTCGCCAAAGGCCGGATGCACCGCATAGGCCGCGCCCAGAAGCTCCAGCGCCGAGCGGACGCTGACGCCGGTGTCCTCCGCCTCGATGGAGGTCGCGCCCAGCATGAACAGGCCCGCCTCGCGCGGGATCACGTAGAGCGGCCAGCGCGGATGGATCAGCCGCACCGGACGGGCAAGCTGGACCTCGTCGGTCTCGATCAGGATCATCTCGCCCTTGACGCCGCGAAGCTCGGGCGCCTCGTCGCGGGCTACGAGGCCGCGGCAGTCGATCACGATGCCGTCGAGATCCTTGGCGCTGACGTCGCTGGAAAACTTGATGGTGCCGCCGGCGGCGCGGATGCGCTCGTGCAGCTTCGGCAGCACGCGGCGCGGCTCGACATGGCCCTCGGTCGGGAAGAACAGCGCCTCGCGGAAGCGCCCTTCGAGCGACGGCTCGAGCGCGGCAAGGCCGGCGGCATCGAGCCGCTGATGGCCCTCCGTCATCCTCGCAAAGCGCTCGAAGTCGTTGCGCTCGCGCGGGAGCGCCACGACCAGCGAGCCGTTGAACGGCGTATCCGGCAATTCGCGCCGCCAGATGTCGAGGGAGCGCAGGCCCAGCCGGCTGATGATGGGCTCGGCGACCTCGGCCTCGCAATAGGGCGCGAGCATGCCGCCGGCCCAGTGGCTGGTGGCGTCCGTCATGGCCGCGTCACTGCGCTCGTGCAGAGTGACGGAATGGCCGGCCTGCGCGAACAACAGGGCCTGCCAGGCTCCTGCGATGCCTGCGCCGATGATGGAAACCGGTGAATCCGGTCGTTTGGTCGTCTGGTACATCCCTGTCCCTTCGCCGGCATGACCCGGATCAGGTTCAAAGGGTCACCGCGGTCCTGGGCGTTCCCACCCATTTAGCGGTATCTCAGCTCCTCCTCGGAGCTCCCCTCGGAACGGCGCTAATGTATGCCAGCGACGCTGTGTGTCAACGTGGTCGTCAAATCACCGTCATTCCGGGATGGCGCGCAAGCGCCAGACCCGGAATCTCGAGATTCCGGGCTCGGTCCTGCGGACCGCCCCGGAATGACGGTGACTAGTGGGGAACCTGCGCACGGGCGCTGGCGACGTTTCGCGCAATCCGCTTGCGCGGGGCGAACATCGGCTGCGGATTGCCGTTCGGCTCGAGCCAGGCGTTGCCGAACGCGTCCGCCTGCTGCGCCACCTGAAGCCGCTGCTGCTTTGCGGCGTAGTAATAGCCGCCTGCATAATAATGAATGGCTCGGCCGTAATCGCCATTGGCGGCGCGATAGGCGCCGGCGAGATATTTCACGGCATAGGTGAGATTGGTCTCGGGATCGCGCAGGCCGGCGGCGTCGCCGGTGTAGCCAACCCCGCGGGCGGTCGCGAGCTTGATCTGCATCAGCCCGATCGTGCCGCCATGGCCGATCAGATGCGGCTGATAGCGGCTTTCACGCATGATGACGCGATGCACCAGCGCTTCCGGCACGCCATTCGCGCGCGCATGCGCCGCAACCATCTCGGCGTACTCTGCTTCGCCCGCGACTGCCGCGTGCGGCAATGACAGTCCGGCCGCAATTGCGGCGGCAACGATTAAAGTTTTCATCGAATATCTCTCGGTCTAAGTGACCTGCACTGTGCGCGTTAGGCCTGTGGAACACGGCGATGATGTGGCGAAACGTCGCCGTAAAATATTTCGGTCGCGACGTCGTCTTTACGACTTAAACATGCGTTAAGTTTTCCGCAGGTGAGGTGCAGCAGGCTGAGGCCGCACGCGACAGCGGGCCTGTCCATTCGCGCACCTGCCCAACAACAGATAAGAAACACACGTATCGGGAGACGTGCCATGACCCTGACGCACTCTGACCTGATTCAAGCGGACATCGGCGACATCCCGAGGCAGAATCCCTGTGCGCAATGCGGCACACCGATCGCGCACCCCGACTGGATCGAGCCGGGCAATGGCCGGGTCTCCTATCTCTGGAAATGCCGCGCCTGCGGCTATCGCTTCGAGGCGATCGCGATCTACGACGAGCCGGCGCACGAGCATGCGCTCGCCGCCTGAAGCGGCGCGCATAATCTCCTTACACCTCTCCCATGGGGAGAGGTGAAGCAGGCGCCTACGCTGCCAGGCAGTTCGGCTGCCAGACCGGCAGCTGCATGCGCACGATCAGGCCATTCGGCTGGCGGTCATGCAGCGACAGCTCGCCGCCATGGGCGATCGCGATCGCACGTGCGATGGAGAGGCCGAGCCCGAAGCCGGTGGTGTCGTCCATGTTGCGCGCGTCGTCGCCGCGCACGAACGGCTCCAGCATCGCCTGCTTGCGCTCGTCGGAAATGCCGGGACCGTCGTCCTCGACGTCGATGGTCAGCTTGGTGCCGGCGACGTCGAGGCGGATCGTGACCTCGGCGCCGTAGCGCACCGCGTTCTCGACGAGGTTGGTGACGCCGCGATGCAGGTCATCGGGCCGCGCCGCGGCGGTCGCCGAGGCGGGGCCGTCGTAATGCACGGTGTGGCCCATGTCGGCGAACTGATCGGCGATCAGCTGCAGCGTGCTTGCGATGTCGACCAGCGTCACCGCCTCGAGCCTGCGGTCGTTGCGCAGCAGCGACAGCACCGATTCCAGCATCGTGCGCATCTGGTCGAGATCGATCAGCATGCGCTTGCGGTTGCCTTCGTCCTCGATGAATTCAGCGCGCAGGCGCAGCCGCGTGATCGGCGTGCGCAGATCGTGGCTGATCGCCGCCAGCATTTTTGTGCGGTCGGCCATCAGTCCCGCGATCCGCTCCTGCATGCGATTGAGCGCGCGCGCGACGGAACGGATCTCCTCGGGCCCGCGCTCGGGCAGCGGCTCGGCGGTGCCGTCGAGGCTGAAACCTTCGGCGGCGCGCGCAAAGGATGACAGCGGGCGAGCGAGCGCATGCGCGGCCCACAAGCCCAGCATGGTGACGCTGATCAGCACGAACAGCAGCGTTATCATCCACGGCCCGCCCCAGAAGCGCGGCGGCCGCGGCCCCGGCTCGACACGACCGGCAATCATCGTGCCGTCGGGCAACTGGACGCCGACCCGGTGCTCGCCGCCCTCGGGCGATAGCGCCATCACCTTGTAGCCGTGACCGAGATGCCGGCGCATCCCGTGCAGGTGCTGGCCTTCGGTGTCCTCGATTGCAGCGGCCGCTCCTGGCGCGAGCTCGACGATGTCGAGCGTGGGAAACGCGCGGGCGATATCGGCGATCAGCCGCGGCCGCTCGCTCGCGCCTGCGCTGCCGAGCAGCAGGGCGGCATTGGCCAGTTGATGCGAGCTGTCCGGCGGCATCTCGGCGCGGTCCGGCCGGCTGATCAGGAAACTGCCGGTGAGGATCAGATGAAGCGCGATGATCGACGCAACGACGAGGGCGGCGATCTGTCCGCCGATGCTCCTGAGATGGAAGAACCCGAACAAACTCATGGCGGGCCGCTTTAGCTCAGCTGTTCAGGGGCGCCGCAACCGCTTCCGTCCTCGGCGTGAACAGATAGCCGCCCGAGCGCACCGTCTTGATGATGGTGGGATCCTGCGGGTTGGGTTCGATCTTGCGGCGGATGCGGCTGACCAGCACGTCGATGGAGCGCTCGAACGAGCCGGTGGCGCGGCCCTGCGTGAGGTCCAGCAGGCTGTCGCGCGACAGCACGCGGCCGGGCCGCTCGCAGAAGGTGCGCAGCAGGTCGAACTCCGCGCTCGTCATCGCGACGCGCGCGCCGTCGGGGTTGCGCAGCTCGCGCAGCCGCAGGTCGATGCGCCAGCCCTCGAAGGCCAGCGTGCTCGCCCCTTCGATGGAGCTGGCGGCCTGCGCCGCGGCCTGCCGGCGCAGCACCGCGTTGATGCGCGCCAGGAGCTCGCGCGGATTGAACGGTTTCGGCAGGTAGTCGTCCGCGCCCATCTCGAGCCCGACGATGCGGTCGACGTCCTCGCCGCGCGCGGTCAGCATGATGATCGGCGTCTGCGCCTCCGAGCGCACCTTGCGGCAGAGGCTTAAGCCGTCCTCGCCGGGCAGCATGACGTCGAGGATGATCAGGTCGACGCGATGGTCGGCCATCGCGCGCGTCATCTCGCGGCCGTCGCTGACGGCAGTGACGTTGCAGGCGTTGTTGCGCAGGTATTTCGCAATCAACGTCCGGGTTTCGCGGTCGTCCTCGACGACCAGGATGTTGGGCGAAGGAATGGCCATGTGCTCTGTTTGTCGGAGATTCGGTTTGAAGGGCGAAGTTTTTTGTTTCCGGATGTTTCTGAAGGCGCTTTCCGCAACGTCCGGTAACGTCCTGAAGGGGTGACGGCAAGGTCTCGTTAAGTCCGTTAACCATACCGTGACGCCGTCAGTTAAGGAACCCCGCAAAACCCACGGAGCCATCATGACTTCGATCTCGGCGGCCTCCGCCGGCACCTATCAGTCGCCGCTGCAGCGCTTGCAGCAGGAATTGCAGTCGGAGGTCTCGGCCGGCACGATCTCCTCGTCGGATCAATCCGCGCTCTCGACCGCGCTCACCGATATCGATTCGGCGATCCAGCAGAGCCGCTCGAGCGATGCGTCCAGCGGCACCTCATCCTCGCCAGAGGACATGAAGTCGAAGATCGACGACCTCATAGCCAATGAAGTCTCGAACGGCACGCTGACCTCCGACCAGGCCACCGAGCTGAAGGGCGTGTTCCAGTCCGCCTTCGCCAACGGCCCGGGCGGCGCTGGTGGTCCGGGAGGCGCGGGCGGACCGCCGCCCGGCCCGCCGCCGCCGGACGACAGCTCCTCCACCTCGTCCAGCTCCTCGACGGATTCGACCAGCAGCACCTCGAGCGACAGCACGACCACTGCAGAGATCCTCCAGCAATTCCTGCAGGCGCTCCAGCAATCGATGTCGTCGTCGACGTCGTCCTACGGCGCTTCCGGAAATGCAAACAGTTCGTCGAGCAGCTCGCAGATCTCCGCGCTGCTCATCGACTACAAGACCTGACCGCGACGCAGGTCGGCGCAGTCCCCGTCGTCTCTCACGCGTCTCCCAGGGCGCGTGACGAGTCGGCGGGGAACTGTGCGTGGCCTTCGCGTTCGATTCAAAATCTCTTCGCTGCGGAACTCGCTTCGCGATGCAACGCGCGCGAAACGCGCGACGAAATTGCCGCAGGTTTGGAACTGTCGGACGACGTGCGCGGTTTTCTCCACACAAGTTTTCGATGAAGGAGAGGACATCATGTTGATGAAATCGATCGCGGCCGGCCTTGCCGGTTCCGCGTTGCTTGTAACTGTCGCGTTCGCTCAGAATCCGACGACCACGACCGACAAGGCACCGAACGCGGCCGCCACGTCGACGGCAACGACGTCGGCCTCGGGTGACTGGCGCGCGTCGAAAGTGGTGGGCTTGAAGGTCTACAACGACGCCAATGAGAGCGTCGGCTCGATCAGCGATCTGTTGATGGACAAGAGCGGCAACATCAAGCTCGTCGTGCTCGGCGTCGGCGGCTTTCTCGGCATGGGCGAGCACCTCGTCGCGGTGCCGTTCGACAAGGTGAAGTTCTCGACCGAGCCGGTGTCCTATGGCACCGCAAGCAACACGAGCCCGCCTGGCGCAAACCCGGCCGGACGCCCCGGTTCGACCACGACCACAGGCGCTGCGCCAAGCACCGCGCCAGCTGCCCCGACGTCATTGGGGTCGAAGTGGTACCCGGACCACGCCATGTTCAACGCGACCAAGGACGAGCTGAAGAAGATGCCGGAGTTCAAGTACTCCGAGTAATGCGGCTCAGCTGACTTTCAAACGCAACGCGCCCGGTTTGTCCGGGCGCGTTGTCGTGTTTTTCTTTACCTCGCCCCGCTTGCGGGGAGAGGTCGGATCGCATCGCAAGATGCGATCCGGGTGAGGGGGATTCCCCAGGAGTCCAGCCCTCACCGTGCTCGTGGATAGAGCCCCTCACCCCAGCCCTCTCCCCGTAAGAACGGGGAGAGGGAGAAGGCAACTCAATGCCCCACGAGCGGGCAGCCGCCCTTCTCGAGCGGACGGAATGCTTCGTCGCCCGGCACGGTGGCGATCAGCTTGTAGAGGTCCCACTCGCCCTTGGACTCCTCGGGCTTCTTGACCTCGAACAGATACATGTCGTGCACCATGCGGCCGTCGATGCGGATCTTGCCGCCCTTGGCGAAGAAGTCGTTGACCGGGGTGGCGCGCATCTGCTCCATCACCTTCGGTGCCTCGTCGGTCTTGATGGCCTCGATCGCCTTCAGATAGTGCATGGTCGCCGAATAGAGCCCGGCCTGGATCATGGTCGGCATGTGCCCGACCTTGTCGTTGAAGCGTTTTGAGAAGGCGCGTGTCTCATCGTTCATGTCCCAATAGAAAGCATCGGTGACGATCAGGCCCTGCGTGGCCTTGATGCCGAGCGAGCGCGTGTCGGTGATCTCCTGCAACAGCGCGATCATCTTCTGCCCGCCTTGCGTGAGGCCGAACTCGGAGGCCTGCTTCAGCGCATTGGTGGTGTCGCCGCCGGCATTGGCCAGCGCCACAACCTTGGCCTTGGAGGCCTGGGCCTGGAGCAGGAAGGAGGAGAAGTCGGAGGAGTTGAGCGGATGGCGGACGTCGCCGAGCACCTTGCCGCCGCTTTCCTTGACGACGTTGGCGGCGTCGCGCTCCAGCGCCTGGCCGAAGGCGTAGTCGGCGGTGACGAAGAACCAGGTGTCCTCGCCGCGCTTCACCATCGCCTTGCCCGCGACGTTCGACAGCGCATAGGTGTCGTAGGTCCAGTGCACGGTGTTGGGCGAGCATTGGGCGCCGGTGATGTCGGAGGAGCCGCCGCCGGAATTGATGTTGATCTTGTTCTTCTCGCGCGTCAGCGCCGAGATCGGCAGCGCCACCGAGGAGGTGGGTACGTCGAAGATCGCGTCGACCTTCTCGTTGTCGTACCAGTTGCGCGCGATGTTGACGCCGACGTCGGGCTTGTTCTGGTGGTCGGCGGCGACGACCTCGACCGGCTTGCCGGCGACCTTGCCGCCATAATCGGCGACCGCCATCTGCACCGCGGCGAGCGAGCCCTTGCCGGTGGCATCCGCATAGAGGCTCGACATGTCCGTGAGCACGCCGATCTTGATGACGTCGTCGGAAATCTGCGCCTGCGCTGCGCCGCCGCTGGCCGCAAGGGCGAAGGACGCCGCGACGGCGGCAAACAGTTTGTGCATGGTTGTTCTCCCTGTGTTGTTTCTTTGGGTTTGGTTACAGGAGCCGTTCTAGCGGCAATCAGCGGCCGCAGCTAAGCGCTCCCCGTCATAGCGGAATGCAAAAAGGGAAGGGGCTGGCGCTGTTCCTTCGCCTCTCCCCGCTTGCGGGGCGAGGCCGCATCGCATCGAAGATGCGATGCGGGTGAGGGGGACTCTCCGCGAGTCCATCTGCCTCCGTTTGCGTGGAAGCGGCCCCTCACCCCAACCCTCTCCCCGTAAGAACGGGGAGAGGGAGTAGGAGAGACCTACATTCCCTGCAGCTTCGTCACGTACACGTTCAGCGAGCCGCCGGCCTCCGCGATGATGCGGAGTGTCTTGGAATCGAAGGCGATGTCGGCGAGCGTCAGGCTGTCGATATTGGCCTCGACGCGCAGGCCGTCCTCGGTCTTCTGGTAGTCGGCGATCGCGGCCGCTATCTTGTCGCGCGCATTGGCGGCGATCGGCTTCAGGTCGAGCGTCGCCTTCTGCACCAGCGCCTGCTGCAAATGCGGCACCACGGCGCGCGCCGCGGCACCAAGAAGCCCGAATGCAGCCTCGGACTCCACCGCGAGCTGGATGTCGGCGAGCCGCAGCGTCTGCTGCGCCTGGTCGAGCATCGGTCGCCCCCAGATGTGCACGGTTGCCTCGGCGCCCAGCCCGAACCAGCTCTTCTTCTCCTTGGCGCGCACCAGAAGCGAAATCAGGAGCCGGTCGCCCGAGGGGATAACGTTGACGCTCTTCACGGTAACGTCGGCCGGACCCGATCCGTCTTCCGGATAGATATGGCCGACCATCTGAGCTGCGATGAGCTTGTTGATCTCGGTGAAGGGCACATCGATCGGCACGCCGATGTTCACGCCGGTGCCGGTCGGCGGCACAATCGAGATCTTTTCGGGGAACGGGCACTCGGGCTTGGTCTGGCTCGTGGTGACGCGGGTTTCGGCTTCGATGCCGAGCAGCAGCGTCACGGCCTGCGCATCGACGCGCGGCTGCGCTGCGATCGCGCGGATCGGCTTCATCTCCAGCCAGAGCGGCGGCAATGCGGCTGAGGATCCCGAGCCTTGCAGCGGCATCGAGCGGCAGGCCTTGATCCATTGCGCTTTCGCATTGTCGCGCAGGCTCGAATCGTTGCGGATGCGTTCAGCGACCACGTTGAGCTGATCGTTGACGGTCTTGTCGATCAGCGGCTTGATCTGCGCCGGCACGTTGACCTTCGCGCCGGCGACCGAGAGGTTGGTGTCGCCGAGATTGACCTGCGCGCCGAGATTTGGCTCGAGGTGCCAGTTGGCAGCGAGTTTCGGGCGTGAGGTGATGACCACGTTGCCCTTGATCTCGGCACTGGCATTCAGGTTCTTGATGTTGACAGCGCCGATCTGCTTGGCGGCGTTGTTGCCGAGCACGCTGCCGAGCGCCTCGCCGAGCGCGCCGGTCGCTTTCGAGGACAGCGATCCCGTGACGTTGAGCTTTCCGGTCAGGGGCGTCGACAGCGTCAGCGCGTCCTTGTCGCCGCTCGCGGCAATCGGCCCCCGCGAGGCGGTCCAGCCGATATCGGCGTTCTGCAGGATCTGCGAGATCGGATTGTCGGCCTTGCCAGTGAAATTACGGGCCGCGCTCTTGTCGGCGGCTTCGCGGATCGCCGACAGCGCGATTGCAACGGGCGCCACCACGATCGAGCTTTTCGAGACCGGCGGCAGTGGCGGCAATGGAGTGACGGCGGGCGCTGTCCCTGCGCCGCGCGGCGACAACCAGTCCATGGCCTTCAGGCTCACGAAAAACGACACCGCGATCACCGCGATCGCGATCAGAATAGTCTTCAAGTTCAACGTCAGACGCATTAATCCCCCGAACCGGCCCCGGCTTGCGAGTCTACAGGGCGGGGGAACGCGGCGCCAGAGTGGCCGAAACCGGGCGGAGATGCACCGTGGCGGCCGGATCGACCTCACCTTTGCGCACGATCCAGTGATCAAGAAAAGCCGCCCGCGGTGTCGATCCGGCGCCGCCCCGTACGTCTGGATAGGGCCGACCGGCCGCATCCAGCGACCGGAGGCATCCATTCCGGGAGGCGCAGATGACGACCGACCTCAAATATCTGGCCGTGACGGCGATGCTGACCGCCGCTTTGTGGATTCCCTATATCGTCTGCCAGGTCAGGACCAACGGCCCGCTCGAGCCGAAGAACTATGCCGATCCCGCTCTGCCGCGGCCGGTGCCCGCATGGGGCCAGCGCGCCAACCGCGCCCACCTGAACGCGATCGAGGTGTTCGCGCCGTTTGCAGCATTGGTCATCGTCGCGCAACTTGCGGGCCAGGCCAATGCGACGACCGCGTTCTGCGCCGCAAGCTTCTTCTATCTGCGGCTTGCCCACGCCGTCGTCTACTTGGCCGGCGTTCCCTATGTGCGAACCATCCTGTTCACGCTCGCCTTCGTGGCGGAGGTCGTGATCTTCTGGGAGGTGATCAGGTAGCCTGTTTGGTGCAGCTGGGCATGGAGCTCGAGTGTGGCTTGGACGCGGCCTGTTGGCGGCGCCGATGAATGTGGCGGCTCAGGGATAACCCGAGCCGGGTGTCTCTACCTCGACAGCGTCGATCCGCGCGGACGACTTCCCTTGCCTCAGCTCCTCCGGCGATGTCTCCGCACTGATGCAGAACAGCGTTCTGCGATCGGCGCCGCCGAGCGCGCATGCAATGCCGCGGCGTCCGGGGACGTTGATGCGCTGCCGCTCGCGTCCATCGCGATCGATCCGGATGAAGGCGTCTTCGCCATAAGACGCGACCCAGACGGCGCCGTCGCGATCGAGGCAGATGCCGTCCGGTTCCTTCCCGCAAGCCAGGTGGCGGCGGAGAAGCAGGCTGCCATCGCGTGCGATCTCGTAGTCGGCGAGACATTCGCCGTCCATCTCGGCGACGACGAGCCTGTCATGACCGGCCGAGATCGCGATGCCGTTGGGAAAGCGCAACCCTTCGGCGACGACGCGCCCCTGGCCATCCGGCGTCACCAAGATGATGCGCCCATCGGCGCCGCGGCCGGGCGGCGGCGGAAGATTGAAGCCGAGATCACCGACATAGGCGCGTCCGAGTCCGTCGACGATCATGTCGTCGATCGTGCCGGTGGCGATGCCTGATAGATCGGCATAGAGCGAAAGCTCGCCGTCTGCATATGTCAGGAGGCGCTTGCGGAACATGGTCAGCACCACCAGCCTGCCATCAGGCAGAACTCCCGTGCCGCAAGGCACGTCGTCGGCGAAGGTGGCATGTTCCGTGCGGTCGCCCGATGGGCCGATGCTGAGCAAGGTGCGCGCCATGCAGTCGACGAACCAGAGCCGCCCCGCATGCCAGCGCGGGGCCTCGAAATACTTGCCGCCGTCGAGCAGGGTTCTTGGTTGCGGTTCATTCATCCGCTGCTCCCGTCCAGAAACAGCTTCATCAAGATCTCATCGAAATATCGGCCGTCCTGCTTGAGCGCCTTCGGTTCGCGGCCGTATTCGACGAACCCGGCACTGGCATAAAGACGCAAGGCGGGTTCGTTGTCGCTGACGACGGACAATTGAAGCTGTTCGACCCGTTGCGCCGCATGCGCCACGACGGCGTCGACGAGGCGACGTCCCACACCGAAGCGGCGCGCCGCTGGCCGCACATACATGCCCCAGAGCATCGCCTTGTGCACGGTCTTCGTCCCGTCTTGCCGGCGAAAGCCGGCGACGCCGCACAACTCCTGTTCGATGAAGGCGCCAAAAACGTCAGAGGCTTCGAGGCGCTCCTCGAACCAGGAAAGCGCCATGTCTCTCTCGCGCACAAACACGCTGGAGTAGGCCCCTGGATGCGCTTCGAGCGCCTCCAGCCTGATCTGTCGATAACTCGCCGCGTCCGCCGGCGTGAGCAGTCTGACGGCGGCAGTGTTGTGGTCAGCTGAAGGCATGTCCTGCTTCGCCTCCAATTCAACGCATCGCCGTTGCAAAGGCGTCTTCGAACAGGTCGAGCATCGCGGCCCAGGAGCGGCGATCCGCGTCGGCATGATAGGCGTGGTTCGGCACGCTTTCACCAATGAGCTCGGGATTGGTGAAGCCATGGGCCGCGCCGCCATAGACATGAGCCTGCCAGTCGACGTTGGTCGTGCGCATTTCGCGCGCAAAATTCGCAAGCTGCGTCAGCGAGACCAGCGCGTCCGCGGCCCCGTGACACACCAGGACTCTCGCCTTGATGTTCGCGGCATCCTCCGGCCGCTCGCTGGGGAAACCGCCATGAAAGCTGACGACGGCCGCAAGATCGGCGCCGGTCCGCGCCAGCTCCAGTGCTGTGCCGCCGCCGAAGCAATAACCGATCGCCGCGAGCCTTGTGGCGTCGACAGTGTTGTGCCCGGCGAGCGCCAGCCGTGCCGCCTCTGCCCGCTCGCGCCAGCGCGCGGTATCGGCGCGCAGGCCGTTCATCAGCTCGATCGCCTGCGGCACGTCCGGCGCCGTCCTGCCGCCACCATAGAGATCGCCCACCAGCACGACAAAGCCAAGCGCGGTCAGTTGCTCGGCGCGCGCGATCGCATGCGTGCCGATGCCGCGCGCGTCGGGGAACAGTACCACGCCAGGACGACGGCTGGCGGCGGACTCATCGGTAACGAGAATGCCCTGAAGCTCGGATGCGCGATCGCGATAGCCAAGAACGGTCTTTTTCATCCTGATGCTCCTCGTAGAACAAACCTGACCATACGGATTGCATCTAGGCAACCTCTGATTGTCGCTCGTTTCGCTTGATGCCACTATGTTGATGCATACGTTCATGCACGAACATAATGAAGGAAACCCATGGCGAGCACCGTCTTCGATTCCACGCTGTTCCGCGACATGTTTGGCACCGCCGAGATGCGCGCGGTGTTTTCGGATGAAGCGCTGGTCGGCCGCTATCTGGAAGCCGAGGCTGCGCTCGCCCGTGCCCAGGCCCGTGCCGGCGTCGTGCCGAAGGATGCCGCGGCCGCGATCGATGCTGCCTCCCGCAGCATCAAGCTCGACTTCGACAAGCTCCGCCACGAGACCGAGATCGTCGGCTATCCAATCCTGCCGCTGGTGCATCAGCTCTCCGAGGCCGCCGGCGAGGCCGGCCGTTACGTCCATTGGGGCGCGACCACCCAGGACATCATGGACACCGCCAACGTGCTCCAGATCCGCGCCGCGCTCGACATCGTCGCGCGCGACCTGAGGGAACTGCGCGCGATTCTCGCCAACCTCGCGCGCAGGCATCGCGACACGCCGATGGCCGGTCGCACGCACCTGCAGCAGGCTCTGCCGGTGACGTTCGGCTACAAGGTTGCGATCTGGCTGTCCTCGATCGACCGCCATATCGAGCGTGTCGACCAGGCGCGGCCGCGCATCCTGCTTGGTGAGTTCTCCGGCGCGGCCGGCACGCTCGCCTCGGTTGGCGATGGCGGCCTCGAGATGCAACGCCTGTTCTGCGAGGAGCTCGGCCTCAACCAGCCGCCGATCACCTGGCACGTGGCGCGCGATGGCATTGCGGAAGCGGTGACGCTGCTCGGCCTCATCACCGGCACACTCGGCAAGATCGCCACCGACGTCATGCTGATGTGCGCGACCGAATTCGGCGAGCTCTCCGAGCCTTTCGTGCATGGGCGCGGCGCGTCTTCCACCATGCCACAGAAGCGCAACCCGATCTCCAGCGAGCTGATGCTCGCCGCCGCCAAGGCCGTGCGCCAGCACGTCGCGACCATGCTCGACGGCATGATCCACGATTTCGAGCGCGCGACCGGTCCCTGGCATCTCGAATGGGTCTCGCTGCCGGAGAGCTTTTTGCTCACGGCGTCCTCGCTTGCCAATGCGAAGTTCATGCTGGCCGGCCTCGTCGTGCATGAGGATCGCATGCGCGCCAATCTCGGCCTGACGCACGGCCTCATCGTCGCCGAAGCCGTGATGATGGCCGCAGCGCCGAAGCTCGGCCGGCAGCATGCGCATGACGTCGTCTACGATGCCTGCCGCAAGGCGATCGAAGGCGGCGGTGATCTCGCCGACATCCTGTCCGGCGTTCCCGAGATCGTGGCCGCGCTCGGCGGCGCCGATGCCATCCGCCGCCACTGCGATCCCGCGAACTATCTCGGCCTTTCCGGCCAGATGGTCGACCGCGTGCTCGGCGGCTGACCTTGTCGCCCGGGTGAGCGGAGCGACACCCCGGGGAGCCTCTCCGCATATCGCTCCGCCGATGCGGGCTACGACGGCGCACGCTTGGAAGCCGCGATCTTCGGCGCAAACGAAAGCGGCCCCGAGGTTGCCGGAGCCGCTTGCATTGCCGTTTTTGTCTCGCCGCTTAGCGCGTTGCGCTGCCGAGGTCCGCGCGACGGTCGGTCATCGGAAGCACGACGACCTTGGTGCCGACGTTGACGCGGGAGTAGAGGTCGGTGACGTCTTGATTGGTCAGGCGGATGCAGCCGGAGGAGACGTGCTTGCCGATCGTCTCGGGGGCGTTGGTGCCGTGGATGCGGTAGACCGTGCCGCCGAGATACATGGCGCGGGCTCCCAGCGGGTTGCCGGGACCGCCGGCCATGTGGCGCGGCAAATAAGGCTGGCGGGCAATCATTTCCGGCGGCGGGGTCCAGTCCGGCCACTCGGCCTTCTTGGTCACCGACTGGACGCCGGACCAGGTGAAACCGTCACGGCCGACGCCGATGCCGTAGCGCATGGCCTGGCCGTTGCCGAGCACGTAGTAGAGATACGTGTTCGGCGTATCGATGATGATGGTGCCGGGCGCCTCGCGCGTCGCATAGCTCACGACCTGGCGCCGAAAGCGGGCGGGCGTCTCGACGCTGTCCTGATCTTCCGACGGTGCAGTCTGATAGGACGGCGCCGGCTGATAGGGCTGATAGGGTTGCAGCGGCTGCGGCGTGGCGAAGCCGGGCGGCGGCGCGAAGAAGGGGAAGAGCTGCACGGGCGCGGCATGCGCCGGGCCGGCAAACGCGATCGCGGAGATCGCAACTGCACCGAAGGCAACGGCGCGCGAATACGTCTTGAACGTGTCCAGATTGAACATTGATCGCCCCTGTTTGGTCGGTGTTTTTGACCACCGCGGCACCGCTACCGGTGCTCCGTTGCCTAAACTCGTAGCGGCGAAAAGTTTCGGGACGTTTGCGCGGAAAACCGAAAACGGTTTCGTCGCGGAAAGGATTGTTTCATGACAGTTTCGTGGCCATGCGGACCCGTTAACGAACAAAACAGTGGGCCGACACTTCTGTGACGTCACACGCCTGAAATATCCTTCGTTGATGGTCCTAAGCCGAGAATCATCAAACTCTCGGGATTTTCCCATGCGGGTATTAATCGCGACCGACGCCTGGCATCCGCAGGTTAACGGTGTGGTGCGGACGCTGACCTCGCTGGCCGCCGCCGCCAAGGCGCTCGACGTCGAGATCGAGTTCCTGACGCCGGACGGCTTCCCGTCGCTGCCGCTGCCGACCTATCCGGGCCTGCGCATCGCGCTGCCGAGCGGCCGCGAGATCGCGCGGCGGATCGAGGCGACGGCTCCGGAAGCGCTGCACATCGCAACCGAAGGCCCGATCGGCTGGGCGGCGCGCGCCTATTGTCGCCGCCGCGGGCTTGCCTTCACCACCTCCTACACCACGCGCTTCCCGGAATATGTCTCGGTGCGATCAGGCATTCCGGTGAGCGTCGGCTACGCCGTGCTGCGGCACTTCCATGATGCCGCTGCCATGACCATGGTGGCGACGCCGTCGCTACGGCAGGAGCTCTCCGAGCGCGGCTTCAAGCGGCTCGGCTTCTGGACCCGCGGCGTCGACACCACGCTGTTTCATCCCGATAGTCCGGCCACGATCGACCTGCCGCGACCGATCTTCATGGCGATGGGGCGGGTCGCAGTGGAGAAGAATCTCGACGCGTTCCTCTCGCTCGATCTGCCCGGCACCAAGGTCGTCGTCGGCGATGGCCCGCAGAAGGCGCAGCTCGAGAAGAAGTATCCCGGCGCTGTCTTCCTCGGCGAGAAGAAGGGCGCCGATCTCACCGCGCATCTCGCAGCCGCCGACGTCTTCGTATTCCCGAGCCTCACCGACACCTTCGGCGTGGTGCAGCTCGAGGCGCTCGCCTGCGGCACGCCGGTTGCGGCGTTTCCGGTGACCGGTCCGAAGGACGTCATCGCCGATCATCCGATTGGCGCGATCGACGATGACCTGCGCGCCGCGTGCCTGCGCGCGCTCACCATGTCGCGCGAGACCTGTCGCAACTTCGCGCTGGCGCGCTCCTGGGAAAACAGTGCGCGTCAGTTCGTCGGCAATCTCACCTCACTCCAGCCCAGCCGCTCGCTGCGTCCGACGCCCGTCATGGCGCGGCGGCCGGTACGCGGCTGACCATGAACATCTGAACCAAACGGGACTTTGCTAATGGCCAAGATCATGAAGTTTGAAGAGTCGCAGCAGCTCGACCTCGACCGCGGCACGGTCGAGCAGGCTTATGACCGGTGGGCGCCGGTCTACGACCTCGTGTTCGGCGGGGTGTTCGCCAAGGGCCGGCAGGCCGCGATATCGGCGACCAACAAGCTCGGCGGCCGCGTGCTCGAGGTCGGCGTCGGCACCGGCATCTCGCTGCCGCTGTATGCGCCGAACGTCCGCATCTTCGGCACCGATATCTCGGAGGCCATGCTCGACAAGGCGCGCCGCCGCGTCTCGGAGCTGAAGCTGAAAAACGTCGAGGGCCTCGCGGTGATGGACGCCGAAAAGCTCGAATTTCCCGACAATTCTTTCGACGTCGTGATGGCGCAATATGTCGTCACCGCCGTGCCCAATCCGGAAGTCGCGCTGGACGAGTTCGCCCGCGTGCTGCGTCCCGGCGGCGAATTGATCATCCTGACCCGCGTCAGCGCTGACGCCGGCATGCGCCGCTTCATCGAGCAGAAACTCCAGCCGGTGGTGCGTCACCTCGGCTTCCGCACCGCCGAGTTCGCCTGGTCGCGCTACGCGAAGTGGCTCGCGAGTGCGCATGGCATGGAGCTCGCCGAGCGCCGCCTGATTCCACCGCTCGGCCATTTCTCGCTGGTCCGCTTCCGTAAAGTTCAGGTCGCCAAAGCGGCCTGAGCCAAACGGCTCCACGCGTTCATGCGTCACCGCGTCGCGCACATCGTCACATGACAAAATGATGATGTCACACGCCCTACATCGAATCCCTGTATTTCCTGACCCGAAGCCTTTTGGGGGAAAGAATGATCAAAGAATTCCTTGAGCAGCTGCGCATCCAGCGCTGGGACGATCACCGCTACTATCACCACAGCCGCATCAATCAGAGCCTGCACTTCGTCAGTGCGCTGAGCTTCCTCTTTGCTTATGTCTGGCTGTTCGTCGATCCCATGATCTCGGCGCTGGTCGGCTGGCTGGTCTCGATGACCTCGCGCCAGGCCGGTCACTTCTTCTTCGAGCCGCACGATTACGACCACATCAACCAGGCGACGCACGAGTACAAGGAAGAGATCAAGGTCGGCTACAACCTTCAGCGCAAGGTGGTGCTGATGGCGATTTGGGCCCTGTCGCCGCTGGTGCTGTTCGCCGATCCGACGCTGTTCGGCCTGTTCACGCCCTGGGCCAGCGCGAGCGACTTTGTGCGGCAGGTCGCCAAGATCTGGCTCGTGGTCGGTGGCGGCGGTCTCTTGTTCCGCACCGTGCATCTGTTCTTCATCCGCGACGTCGAGACCGGCCTCGTCTGGATGACCAAGATCCTGACCGACCCGTTCCACGACCTCATGCTCTACCGCAAGGCGCCGCTCGCGCTCATGCGCGGCGAGCTGATGGACCCGGGCCTGCATCTCGTCCCCGAGCACACGCTGGGCTTCATCGCCGAGCCTGAGCTCAGCGAGCAGCACGCCTGAGCGCGCGGCTCTCACCAACCACTCCGATGTCCAAAGGTTGCGTCATGCCCGGGCTCGTCCCGGGCATCCACGTCTTGGGGGCTGCCTCGAGTACCGTCATTTCGGGGCGGCTCGAAGAGCCGAACTCTGGTGCGCCGTTGCGCACCAGAGAATCTCGAGATTCCGGGTTCGGTCCTGCGGACCGCCCCGGAATGATGGTGATTGGTGTGGAAGCGAAAGCCTCAGCGCCGGAAGCGCTTGGCCAGCATCTCTTTCAGGATCTGCCGCTTGATGCGCTTGTTAGTGAGGCCAGCATCGTGCCACCAGAAGCCGTCCGCTTTCATCTTCTCCGCGGCGCGGACGAAGCGTTCGGCGACCTCGGTGAAGTCGGCGTCGGTGTAATTGAGGCTGAAAATCAGGCGTCCCGTGCCGACCCAGCTCAAGGCGAGGCCCTCGGCGCGCAGATAGTACTGCAGCATCCAGTTGTAGCGGGACGGTTCGGTGTATTTCACCGTCCAGATCGAGGACAGGTTGGCGACGCGCACGGGCAGGTCCGCGTCGGTCAGCATCTGGTTGAGCTTTTGCGCGCGGCCGTTCCAGGTCGCATCCAGCCCGTCATAGATCGCGCGGAAGTTCGGGCTGGCGAGCCGGCTCAAGAACTCGTCCATCGCCGTCATCACGTAGGGATGCGAGTTGAAGGTGCCGCGGGCAAAGCAGACGTCGGCGGGACGATCGTCGCGGAAGCGGCGCATCAGGTCCTTGCGACCGCAGACCACGCCGACCGGCAGGCCGCCGGCGAGGCTCTTGCCGTAGGTCACCATGTCGGCGCGCACGCCAAAATATTCCTGGGCGCCACCGGGAGCGAGACGGAAGCCGACGAAGACCTCGTCGAAGATCAGCACGATGCCGCGTTCGGTGCAGACCTCACGCAGCTTCTTCAACCAGGCGCCATAGGCGTCACGGTCGAAGTTGCCGCCGCGCGAGCTGTCGACCAGCGAGGAATCGCCGGGCGCGCTCGCATTCGGATGCAGCGCCTGGAGCGGATTGACCAAGACGCAGGCGATGTCGCGCCGCGTGCGCAGCACGTGCAGCGTTTTCTCCGACATTTCGGCGAGCGTGTAGGTCTCGTGCGCGGCAATGGGGTTGCCGACGCCGGGCTGCACGTCGCCCCACCAGCCGTGATAGGCGCCGGCGAAGCGCACGAGGTGCGTGCGCTTGGTGTGGTAGCGCGCAAGGCGCACGGCCTGCATGACGGCTTCGGTGCCGGACATGTGGAACGAGACTTCGTCGAGGCCCGAGATCTGGCAGAGCCGCGTCACGTTCTCGGCGATCACGGGATGGTAGGGGCCGAGCACGGGCCCGAGCGCATGGGCGCGCTTCTCGCCTTCCCCGATGCATTCCTTGTAGAAGTCGTTGCCGAAGATGTTGACTCCGTAGGAGCCGGTGAGGTCGTAGGAGACGTTGCCGTCGAGATCGGTGACGGTGACGCCGTCGGACGACTGCATGAAGCTCGATGTACCCAGGTTCTCACGCACGAGGCGGGAGAACTGGAACGGCACGCGGTAGCTTTCGGTGAATTGCAGGTCGGAGATTCGTTCCGCCGCCTCCTTCGTCAGCGCACGGCCCTTGGCATAGCGCGCGGCGTAGAGACCGGCGAGGCGAAAGAAGCCGTCGTGGCGCTGCGCTGCGACATTCGCCGGCGCGCCGTCACAGGCGAAATAGTCGTCGCCCTCGAACTCGTAGAACGGGATCAGCCGCGCCACTCGGCGCGACATCTTGGAATGCCCGGAGAGCGAGCGGTGCTTGGCGCGGGAGAGTTCGATGCGCGCCTTGATCTTCGGGAAGGCGGCGGCAGCGGACGCTGCGGCGGCCACGGACAATGAGAGAATCGGGAGTGTCGTTTCCATGACAACAAGCGCTAACCCTACCTGCTGACAGATTCATGACAGTCAAAGCCCTCATCGCCTCTTTCACCCAGCAGGAAGACCTCAATTTCCTGCTGACCAACCGCATTCCGCGCGCCGCGCTGACCCGTTTCATGGGCTGGTTCTCCAAGATCGAGAATCCCCTGGTGCGGGACGGCTCGATCGCGCTGTGGAAGCTGTTCTCCGACCTCGATCTGTCGGAAGCGCGCAAGACCCAATTCAAGAGTCTGCACGACTGCTTCACGCGGGAGCTGAAGCCGGGGCTGCGGCCTTACGAACCGGACCCCGCGATCGTCGCCAGTCCCTCCGACGGTATCGTCGGCGCCCACGGCAGGATTGCCGATACCGAGCTGTTCCAGGTCAAGGGCGCGCCCTATTCGCTGCTCGACCTCCTCGGCGATCCCGCTTTGGTCGAGCAGCATCGCAACGGCTCGTTCGTCACGCTGCGGCTGACCTCGAGCATGTACCACCGCTTCCATGCGCCTTACGACGCGCATATCGAGCGCGTCACGCTGATCCATGGCGATGTCTGGAACGTCAACCCGATCGCGCTGAAGCGGGTCGAGCGTCTGTTCTGCAAGAACGAGCGCGCGGTGATCCGCACGCATTTGTCGAGCGGCGAGGCGGTGACGCTGGTGCCGGTGGCGGCTATTCTCGTCGCGAGCATCCGGCTGCACTTCCTCGACATGGTGCTCAATGCGCAGAGCCGCGGCCCGGTCAATTTCCCGTGCGACGTCAAGGTGAAGAAAGGCGAGGAGCTCGGCTGGTTCGAGCACGGCTCGACCATCATCATCCTTGCTCCCGGCGATTTCACGTTCTGCGACGGGATTGCCGAGGGCACGCGCATCCGTGCGGGGCAGGGGCTATTGCGCCGGAAGTAGCCTTCAATCCGCCGTGTCGGCGACCTATGTCGTCCGCGGGGACGATTCGATCGACACGACGGGTATTGAGGGATGGCGCGGGCGCCGGTTCTGGCGGCAGGAGGAATTGTGCTGCGGCGTGACGCGCCGCTGATCGCGGTGGTGCGCCAGCGCAAACGCAACGAATGGGTTTTGCCCAAGGGCAAGCTCGACGATGAGGAGACGCCGAAAGAAGCCGCGCACCGCGAGGTGCTGGAAGAGACCGGCCACGAGGTCGCCATCCACGAATTTCTGGGCACGCTCGCCTATCCATCCGGCGGCCGTTCCAAGATCGTGCATTTCTGGCGCATGGAAGCGGACGGCGGCCCGGTCCGCAAGCTGATGAACGACATCAAGGCGGTCGACTGGTTGCCGCTCGAGGATGCGGTCGCGCGGCTGTCGCGCGAATATGAGCGCGCGTTCCTCATTCATGTCGGCCCGATCGCGCTCGCCGCCGCCGGTCTCGCGCCGGCCGATGCTGAAACTACGCCGCCACTTGCCATGGACGACGTCGATGCCGCGATGCAGACGCTGACGCCCGCGGAGGCGGCGTCAGTCGAGGAGCTGCGCCATGGCTTGCTGCAGAAGGTGAAGGCCTGGCTCCGCGGCGAGGCGTAAGAACGGGGAGAGGGAGTGCACCGCCGCTTGCGGAAACACTCCGACCTACCTCCGCTCTTTATTCTCCTTCGGCGGCGGCGCGGGCTTGCGCGGTGCCGGGCGTTGCAGGCCCGGCAGGCGCTGCTGCAATCCGCCTTGCCGCTGCATGCCGCCTTGCTGCGGCTGGACGGCGTTGGGCACGGGCTGACCCTGCTGGCCGCTGCGTGGTGACTGCGGCGCGGGCGTTGCGCCTTGCTGTGGCGTCGTGCCCGGCTGCGACAACGGAGCCTGTCCGCTGCGCGGCGCTTGTGGATTGGTCACACCGCCCGGCGCCTGTCCGGCGCGCGGTGCGCCCTGCTGCTGGCCTTGCCCGGTGCGCGGCGTGCCCGGCTGACCCGCGCCGCCTTGTCCTTGCCGCTGCGGCTGCTGCGTGCCCTGACGGTTCGGCGCACCCGGTTGCTGCTGCTGACCCGGACGGTTGTTCTGTCCGGGCTGGCCATTGGGCCGCTGCGGCTGTTGGCCCGGCTGACCATTCGGCCGCGGCTGTTGCTGCTGCGGCGCCGCCGGCTGGACCGGCCGCGGAATGCGCGGGGTCGCGCCCGGATTGGCCCTGCGGAATTCGCGCTGCTCGGTGACGATCTGCCGACCGGTGGTCTGGGCCTGGTGCACCTGGCTCACGAAGACGCGGTCGCGCGCGACCTGTTGCGGAGCAATCGTGATTGGCACCGCGGCAAAACGCGCCGCGCCCGTGCCGGGCCGGATCGCAAAGCCGGATGCGCCTTGCGTCAGCGCGCCGAGCCGCGCGCCGCTGGTGCGGTCGTTGACGTCGATGTGGCCGACCCTGCCGTCGGCGTCAGGATAGAGCTTGATGTTGACGTTGTTGGTCGCGGCCGCCGCAGCGCTTCCGTCCGCCGGCACCTCGATGACGCCGGTGGTGCCGCGGATGCCGAGCGTCGCCGTCGGCGTCGTGATCTTCATGTCGCCGGTCTTGGCCACCGCCGCGGCGACGAAGGCGACCGTGCCCTTGCCGACGTCGAAGATCGCGGAATTCTGCTTGCCGCCGTCCTCGTAGACGTAGTTGTCGATCGCGATCTTGGCGCTGGCGGACAGATTGAAAGTGGTGGAATCGTTGAAGGCGATGCTGAGCGAGGAGTTCGAGGCGGTCTGCACGACGTCATTGAGATAGATGTCGTCGCGCGCCTTCAGCGGATAGGAATTCTTGTCGCGGATCACGGTCGCGATCCCCGTCACGGTGGCGACGTTGCCGATCGGCTCTTGGGACGCGGCGGTTTGCGCGTCAGGCGCCGGTGTTGCTGATGTCGGAGAGGGAGACGGTGTCGGCGATGCCTGCGCCGCCGGCTGCGCCTGCGCGAGCTGGGTCGCGTCGGATGCGCATGCGTCCGTCGCGCCGGCCAACGAAACAACCAGCAGCGGAAGCGCGAGCACGCAGCGGCGCCAAGCCAGCATCAAAGCCACAGTGAGGTCCCGGTGAAGACACGAGGCGAGATCCGCCGATTTCAGCCGGAGATGGCTGAATGGCGGATGAACATCTGTCGCACAGGCGCTGCCAACGTTCAAACGCCACGTCCCGGATTTCGGGACGTGGCGCCATTATGAGAACAAGAAGGCTTGCCAGCGGCGTCGAGGGTGACGCGCTCCGCGCGTCAGCTCACGCGCTTCCAGGTCTGGCCGCCGCAGAACATGCCGCCGAAGGCGCAGCCCTGCACGCGGAGCAGGTTCGAGCCCTTCATCGCGATCGTCGAGTCGTAGTTGCGCCCCGAATCGGGATCGTGGATGCGGCCGCTCCACTTGGCGCCATCGGGCTTCATGTTGATCAGGATCTTCTCGTTGGTCTTCTCGGCATAGCCGCAGAGATTGGCGCCGCATTGTTCGACGCGCACATTGCCCTTGTTCTCCTCGGTCGCCCACACGCCGAGCGGCGTGGTCGAAGCGGGGGCGGGCGCAGCCGCAACAGGCGTCGGCGCGAGCGCGACTGGTGCGGCAACCGGTGCCGGCGGTGCAACCGGGGCCGCTTGTGGCGTGACATTGGCGTCGACGGCCGCGGTGGTGGCCGGTGGGGCAACGGTCGGGGACGGCGCGGGCGGCGCGGTCACGATCGGAGCGGCATGGACGGTCGCCTGGACCTGGGGTTGCGGCGCCGGTTGCTGTGCGGCGGGCGCCGGAGCCGGCGGGGCCGTAGTCGTCGTGCTCGACGACGCTGTGTCGTCATCGTCCTTGGAGCCGAATCCGTTGAGGTTGATGTTGTTCAGCCTGATCGGCTTCTTCGACAGGCCGGGCGCCACGATGGTGACGCAGTTCAGCGAGGCGCAGTTTCGCGGGGCCTGGATATGGATGCGCTGCCCTTCGATCTCGAAGGAGATCGCATTGCCGGCATGGGCGATTGCGGTCGAAGCGAGGAAGAGCGCGGTAGCGGCGACAGAAAGCCTTGTCATGGCAGCCTCCCAAATGCAGCGTGGAAACGGTGTGGCCGGATGTCGGTGATCGACTGAGCGTGGTTCGACCTTATGCGGGGCCCGCCGCGGCTTCCGTGACTGATGTCACAGGCGTCGGCGCCGTCGGAGTGAGCTGCTTCACATTCGTTGGGTGCAGCTGACTGACTTTCGTGCCACGCGACCGCTGCACCCTCGCCCCCTGTGGGAGAGGGTGGATTCGATGCGAAGCATCGAAGCCGGGTGAGGGGTCTCTCTCCGCGAACTCATGCGCATCTGTAAGCGCGGATAGAACCCCTCATCCGGCGCTTCGCGCCACCTTCTCCCGCAAGGGGAGAAGGGACAGGAGCGCGCCGCGTCGCGCCTATCAAATTTGTAATCGTCTCTCAGCGAACCCGCGTCTCCCTTGCATGCGACCGATGGATGAACACGGTCTGCAAAGGAGCTTTCAATCATGTCCCGCCTCATCCTCGTCGCCGCGCTGCTCGCCGGTAGCGTCGCCACGGCGCGTGCCGACACCGATATCTATCGCAACGTGTTGAAGCAGTCGCGCGGCCACGACGAATTGCAGGTGGACGGCGCGTTCTGTGACGCGCAGTTCGGCAAGCCGCAGAACGGCACGGTGACGTCACGCGACTACAAGCGCTGTATGCTGTCGCGCGGCTGGCGCTTCAGCCATACGGTTCGCCGGAAGGACGACCGCTATCCGGACCCCGACAATTCCGGCATGATGTGCCGCGATTTCAAGATCGGCGGCGTCACGGGATCGGAGTGCTCGAATTACGACTGAACTCTGCCGACGACTGAACTCTGCCGCGTCTGGCTCGGCGCACCATGACCCGCGCGCGAGATCGCGCGCGCTCCCGCTACCTGTCGTCGATGTCTGGAAACTAGATCACGCCGAGCACGATGGCTCCGACAAAGGCTATCGCGAGGTACGCGGTCACAACGCTCAGTCTGCCGACGAACGTCATAAAGGAGCTCCCTCTGTTCGCGCGTCTTTGCGCGCAACCAACAAGTTAACGGAGAGTCCGTCGGCGAAAAAGTCAGTCCTGGTGTCGCTTACCCGCCGCGTCCGCCAAAACGGGCCGGCCCGTATGGTTAAAGAAACGTAAAATCAATGCGTTGAAGAGTCCTTAAGTAAATTCACCGAACGTGCGTGCATGACGCGCGGAGTTCGTTTGTATCTCGTCGGCTCCATCGTCCTTGTTTCGCTTGCGGGTTGCGGACGCGGCTTCTTCCAAGCCGAACGCGAACCGTGGCGGGCCGAGGCGGAAGCCGCCTGCCTGAAATCCGGCGCGGTGAAAGAGAGCGCCGAGATCGTCCGCATCGAGCCGATCTCCGGCCCTGGCGCCTGTGGAGCCGAGTTTCCGCTGAAAGTGGCCGCCATCGGCGAAGCGAGCAGCAGCTTTGGCTTTGCCGATGAGGAGCTGCGTCCGCCGGCGAGCATCGGCAACCAGCCGCGCTGGCCGGGAAGTCAGCCGAGCTATCCGCAAGGCCAGAACTATCCGAACCAGGCCTATCCGAACGCCTCGAGCTATCCGCAGCGTCAAAACCAGCCGTCCGGCTATGGCGGAGCCTCAGGCCCGATCTCGCTCAGCGCGCCCGGCGTCGCGCCGCCGGAGGAGGACGAGATTGACCTGCCGCCCGAGGGCACCGATGCGGCGGGAGCGGCGCGCTACATGAACGCACCGAGCTATCCGGCGCGGCCGAATTACCCGTCGCAATCGCAGCCATCTTATTCACAGCGTCCCGAGCAGCAGCCCTTGCCGCGGCTTGGTCCTGCGCAGGGAAGTCCGGTCGGCGCCGTCGGCCCGGTCGCGGTGAAGCCGACCGCGACGCTGGCCTGTCCGATCGTCTCCGAGCTCGACCGCTGGTTCGCCGACACTGTGCAGCCCTCGGCGATGCGCTGGTTCGGCCAGCGCGTGGTCGAGATCAAGCAGATCTCCGCCTATTCCTGCCGCGGCATGAATGGCAATCCGCACGCCCACATCTCAGAGCACGCGTTCGGCAATGCGCTCGACATCGCCGCGTTCACGCTCGCCGATGGCCGCCGCATCTCGGTGAAGGACGGCTGGCGCGGCCTGCCGGAGGAGCAGGGCTTTCTGCGCGACGTGCAGTCCGGCGCGTGCGCGCATTTCACCACCGTGCTCGCGCCGGGCTCCAACGTCTATCACTATGATCACATCCACGTCGATCTGATGCGCCGCGCCAGCCGCCGCCTGATCTGCCAGCCGGCCGCCGTCTCCGGCGACGAGGTCGCCGCCCGCGCGCAGCAGCGTAATCCTTACGCCAACTCCCGCGATCCCTACGTGACCGGCTCGCTCGGTCGCAAAGCCAAGCGCGAGAAGGTCAACGAGGAAGACGAATTCGAGGACGAGTAGGGGGACGCAGGCACGGCGGACGACGGTCGCGAAGCTCGCGCCGCACGATGCGCGCGATCAACCAAGAGCGCACGAGGTGACGCTCAGCGTCCTCAGATTGAAAATGCAGTTCATTTGCTGGGTGTCGGCTACTTCATAGTCTCTTTCGAGCCGACCATTTAAGCTTTCGGCAGAACCGTTCGGGAGGCAACGATGACACCCGATTGGCTTACTGTCCCAGCGACGATCGTCTGCATTTTTGTGCTGACCATTGCCGTCTTGATTGCCGTCGGCGCCTGGTAGTCAGGCAGTTCAAGACTGTTTCAGTGCGCCCGGTAGACAACTATGAACACGCCCGAATGCTATGCGGTGGCGGTCGCTTGCGCCTCGTGCCCGACCAATGTCGTTCTGATGGCTGTCGGGGCCTGGTAAGCCACACCTCGGATCAGAACACGTCGATTGTCGGGAAACGCGGCTCTCCGGTGATGCAGTCCCAAAGGTATATCGCCAGGCCGACGTCGCCGGTCCAAAGCGAATAGCGTCCGCGGCCGACGACGTGCTTGGCGCCGCGATACTGGACGATGGCCGTCATGGCGAATTGGCGCGCACGGTCCAGCCAGACTGGATCGTTTGTGCGGCGATAAAGTTTGAGGAATGCGTAGCCGTTCCCGCCGGTGCCGTGGCATAGATTCGACCCCTTGGTCAGCGGTCCGGCGGTCCAGGTGAATCGGCCGGCATCCAACAGAAGTTCATCAAGGTCAGGTGTCGCGAACGGCGCGTCGGCAAATGTCGTCACCATGCCTGGTGCGCCGTGGCAGTGCTGGCACAAGGTCGGCGGCGTCTCGCGCTTGCTTTTCGCGCCCCAATTGGTTCCGACCTCAGAGCGCCACGCATTCGCTGCGAGGCTTCTCGGCACAAAATCGGCCACCTGCTCCTGCTGCGCGGGCGTCAACCAGTCCCATCCGCGCATCAACGGAATGACGTTGCCGGCGAAGCCGTGTACTGGCCCAAGCCAGCGGTCGTTGGCGCCGTAAAGATCTTGTGTCCAGAGCGGACCTTGTGGCGTCTCCTCCAGATCGGCTAACAGCCGGGCCGCCTGCGCTTCGAAGAGCCCGCGCCATTGCGGCTCCCGTGTCATCTCGGCCATGTGGATCGCGGCCAGCATGGATCCGGGCATGCCCCACATCAGTTCACGGATCGGGAGCTCGATATTTGCTTCTGCGCGCACATGCACGAGATCGGCCAGGCTTGACGTGGGAGCAAGACGCATGGCGAGAAGTCCGGCTCCCATGTCGCCAAAAAGCAGCGAGCCATGCTTGGCATAGCCGGCCGGCGAATTGCTCTCGAACCTGGCGGAAGTCCGCTCCAGGAGCTTCGGCAGCACCGGGCGAAAGTCTTCAGCGACAAGGCTCGCGCCGACACGATGCAAATAGTCGAGCGCCCAGATCACACCTGCCGCGCCATAGTAGAAGCTGGGGTTGCCGTCTCCCACCCAATCATCGCCGGGGTGACCGGGCCAAAACGTCTCGGGATCGAAATCAGCGATGGCATCGGCAACGATGTCATCGATAGCGGTGCGAACAGCCAACTCGCTCCAGGCGTCGTGCACAAGCGCGCGATGGCGACCGAGGGTGATCATGATCTGAGTCTTGCGGCCCGCATCGACGGCGCCGGGACCAGCCCCATGCAGCGCTGCACCTCGCCAGGCACATTGTAATCGCGCATGACGGGGCGGCTGTCGCGCATGCCGCACGCCTCCCGCTGCACCACGAACATCCAGAGCGCGTGGCCCGCCTCCATCACCAGGGCGCGCCGCGCCTGCTGCGTCGATGCCGGCGCGTCCGAGGGCGGATGGGCGGCATCGAATTCGCGCAGCTTCGCGAGCGCTTGTTCCAGCGCCCGTCCCATCCGCCCGAACGCAGAGGCCTGCTCCTGGACGATCTCATAGTTGAGAACGTCGACCGGCGTGCGGTGAAGGCGAAGATCAGGAGGCATGGCTTATTTATAGCGTCACGTGGTGCGCATGCGCAACGCGGTGGTTCTGAACAGGTTTCGTCATTGCGAGCGCAGCGAAGCAATCCAGAATCTTTCCGCGGAGATAGTCTGGATTGCTTCGCTGCGCTCGCAATGACGTGGTTAGGTGTACGGCCTTGCCGTTCTCACTTCCCCCGGTACGCCGCCAGAAACATCCGCGTCGCGCTGTCGACCACCTCGGTCATGCGCTCTTCCGATGGGGCCGGCGCGGCCTGGAAGACGAAGGGCAGAAACAGCGAGGCCTTGCACAATTCCATGAACTGGGAGGCGGCGAGGTCGCAATCGTCGATCGCAAGGTCGCCGGATGCCACATGCGCCTTCAGATAGTCGGCGAGCCGGTTGATGGTCTTGTCCAGCACCCGTCCATAGTAGCGGCGGCCGACATCCGGCATGCGCTCGGCGATCGCCATCACGGTGCGGATCGCCGATCCGCCGCCGGGCCGGCACAGCAAATGGATATAGGCCTGGCCGAATTCCTTCAGCGTGGTCTCTGCATCGCGCGCGGGGTCGAAGTTGAAGACGACCTGGCCGTGCTGAAGCGCTTCCTCCTCGAGGATGGCTTCGAACAGCGCGCATTTGTCGGCGAAGTAGACGTAGAGCGTGCCCTTGGAGACGGCGGCCGCGCGCGCGATCTCGCCCATGCTGGCGCCGTCGAAGCCGAGGTCCATGAACACCCTGCGGGCGCCATCGAGAATCTGGCGGCGCTTGGAGCTGTCCTCCTCGGAGACGATAGCGACGGTGTCGCGAATGGCTGCAACCATTGATTCAGGGTTCCCTGAGGTTTTTGGCGCCGGAAACCCAAAGCAAGGATTCCCGCCACTAGGGTCCGGCCGGGGAATAATGTATATTGACCGAACGGTTCGGTCAATGCTATTTGTCGTTCTGCGAAGGCAATGGGGCCGCATCGCGGACCGCCCGATCGCGTGTTTTTGTGGGGAGGCCTTTATGGCCGTATCGAGAGACCAGGCCGCGCGCATCCTTCGCCAGGATTCGCTGGAGCAAGCGCCAGCTCAGGGCGAAGCCGCGAGCGACAATGCGGCACTGGCCGAGCAGTTGCGGACCGTGGCCGAAGAGAGCAAGCGCCGCACGGCCGAAACACCGGAGAAGCCGGCAATCGAGAAGCCCGCCCCGGCTATGCCGGCAACCGGAGCGCCTGCACCGAGCGCCGCCCCGTCGAAATCCGGCAAGCGCAAATTCGTCCTGATGGGCGTCGGCCTTCTGCTTGCGCTCGCGGCCGCGAGCTATGCCGGCTACTACACGCTGGTCGGCCGCTTCTACGTCTCGACCGATGACGCCTATGTGCGCGCCAACAACACCATGCTGGGTGCGCGCGTTGCCGGCCACATCTCCTCGATCCTGCCCGGCGACAACACGCTGGTGCATGCCGGCGACGTCGTCTTCCGCATCGATGACGGTGACTACAAGATCGCAGTCGACGCCGCCGCGACCAAGATCGCGACCCAGCAGGCCACCATCGATCGCATCGGCCGCCAGGTCGCAGCGCTCGACAGCCAGGTCGTGCAGGCGAAGGCGCAGCTCGTTTCCGCCGAAGCCGGCCTCAAGCGCGCCGACCTCGACTATGAGCGCCAGCAGGCGCTGAGCAGCAAGGGCTTTGCCTCGCGCGCGACGTTCGAAACCTCGGAAGCCGGACGCGACCAGGGCGCCGCCGCGGTCAAGGCCGCGCAGGCCGCTTACGACGTCGCAGTCAGCAATGTCGACGTTGCCAAGGCACAGCAGGCCGAAGCGCAGGCGCAGCTTGCGGAGTTGAAGACCGCGCTCGCGAAGGCCGAACGCGACCTCAGCTTCACCTCGGTGCGCGCGCCGGTCGACGGCACCTTCTCCAACCGCCTCGTCAACACCGGTGACTTCGTCGCGGTCGGCCAGCGGCTCGGCAACATCGTGCCGCTCGACGAGGTCTATATCGACGCCAATTTCAAGGAAACCCAGCTCAAGCGCATCCGTCCCGGCCAGCCGGTGACGATCAAGGTCGATGCCTACGGCATGCGCAAATTCAGCGGCGTGGTCGACAGCATCGCTGCGGGCGCGGGCTCGGTGTTCACGCTGCTGCCGCCGGACAACGCCACCGGCAATTTCACCAAGATCGTGCAGCGCGTGCCGGTCCGCGTCCGCGTGCCGAAGTCGGTCGCGCGCCAGAACCTGCTCCGCGCCGGCATGTCGGTCTACGCGACCGTGGACACCAACAAGGGCGCGGTCGACGCCGACAGCGAGGTCGATCTCGACGACCCCACGATGATCCATCCGCAGTAAGCGAAGAGCGCTGCGAGGCCAGACGATGGCAACCGCCACCACCGCTTCTCCCGCCATGATGGCGAACCCCGCTTCGGAGCGCATCGCGCCGAAGCGGCTGTTCGCCTTCATCATCATGGTGTTCGGGATGTTCATGTCGATCCTGGACATCCAGATCGTCTCGGCCTCGCTGTCCGAGATCCAGGCGGGCCTGTCGGCGAGCCAGAGCGAAGTCTCCTGGGTGCAGACCGCCTATCTCATCGCCGAAGTGATCGCGATCCCGCTGTCGGGATTCTTGTCGCGCGCGCTCGGCACGCGGCTGCTGTTTGCGATCTCGGCGGCCGGATTCACGCTCTCGAGCTTGCTGTGCGGCTTCGCCTCCTCGATCGAGGAGATGATCCTCTGGCGCGCGCTTCAGGGGTTCTTGGGCGCCGGCATGATCCCGACGGTGTTCGCCTCCGCCTACACCGTGTTTCCGCGCACGAAATTCCACATCGTCGGACCCATCATCGGTCTCGTCGCGACGTTGGCGCCGACCGTCGGTCCGACCGTCGGCGGCTACATCACTGATCTGATGTCGTGGAACTGGCTGTTCTTCATCAACGTCGTGCCCGGCATCGCCATCACGCTGGGTGTGCTGACGCTGGTCGATTTCGACGAGCCGCATTTCGAGCTGCTCGACCGCTTCGACTGGTGGGGCCTGATCTTCATGGCCGGCTTCCTCGGCTCGCTGGAATATGTGCTCGAGGAAGGCCCGCAATATGAATGGCTCCAGGACACGTCTGTCGCGATCTTCGCCTGGGTCTGCGCCATCTCGGCGATCGCCTTCTTCTGGCGCGTGTTCACCGCGACGGAGCCGATCGTCAATTTGCGCACCTTTTCCAACCGCAATTTCGCGGTCGGCTGCGTGCTCCAGTTCTGCATCGGCATCGGGCTCTATGGCCTGACCTATATCTATCCGCGTTATCTCGCCGAAGTGCGCGGCTACAGCGCACTGATGATCGGCGAGACCATGTTCGTCTCCGGTGCCACCATGTTCCTGGTCGCGCCGCTCGTCGGCCGTCTGATGCTGCGCTTCGACATGCGCTACATGATCGCGTTCGGGCTCATCGTGTTCGCGATCGGCTCCTACCAGATGACCTGGATCACGCGCGACTTCGATTTCTACGAGCTGTTGCTGCCGCAGATCCTGCGCGGCATCGGCATGATGTTCGCGATGGTGCCGACCAACAACATCGCGCTGGGCACGCTGCCGCCGGACCGGGTCAAGAACGCCTCCGGCCTGTTCAACCTGATGCGCAACCTCGGCGGCGCCGTCGGCCTCGCTGTGATCAACACCGTGCTCAACAGCCGCACCGATCTGCACATCACGCGGCTTCAGGAGCGCGTGACCTGGGGCAACGCGACGGCGACCGAGACGCTCAACACCTTCATGCAGAAATTCCAGGGGCTGGGCGATGCCACGCTGATGGCGATGAAGCAGCTCACCCAGATCGTGCACCGCCAGGCCGTTGTGATGGGCTATGGCGATGCCTTCTTCATGCTGACGCTGTTCTATCTCAGCCTGAGCCTGCTGGTGACGCTCCTGAACAAGCCGGCGTCCCTCGCCGGCGGCGGCGACGCGCATTAAATTTGCAACACTCGCGCGACATCTTGCGCGAGCGGTGTTGCAAATCGCAACCGACACATCTATAAAGCGTGCCTCATTGCTCGAACCGGGGAGAGATTTGCATGATTTCGACGCATTCGCAGATCGCACGCCCGCGCTCGATGTCTAACTTTTTCAAGCTCGGTGTGTGCTCGGTCCTCTAGAGACCGTTTTCGCCAGCTTCGACCGGGCCCGATTCCCCGGCCGCCCCATCTCCCAAGCGACAACCTGATCTAGCGACGCCGTTTTCGGCCTTCGTGGCCGTGATGCGTCCATCAACGGAGCCGGACTGCGCCAGAGCGCAGCCGGATAACGCCATGACCGCACTGTCAAAAAAGCCCGCGGCGATACGCGTGGTGCTGCCCTTCGTGTTCCGCCACTGGCTGAAGCAGCCGGGGCGCGCGCTCGCGGTCGCCGGCGGCCTGTTGGGCGCGACGGTAGCCGACCTCCTCATGCCGGTGTTCTCCGGGCGGCTCGTCGACGCCCTGACCCACGGTCCCGACGATCCCGTCGCGCGCCATGCGGCGCTGGTCGCGTTCGGCGCGATCGTGGCGCTCGGCTTCACGTCGATGGTGCTGCGGCTGTCCGGGTTGCAGGTGATCGTGCCGTTCACGCTGAAGCTGATGTCTGACATCGCGCAGGACGCCTTCATGCGCGTGCAGCGCTTCTCGACCGACTGGCATGCCAACTCGTTCGCCGGCTCGACGGTGCGCAAGATCACGCGTGGCATGTGGGCGCTCGATCTCTTGAACGATACCATCCTGCTGGCGCTATTGCCTTCCCTCAGCGTGCTCGTCGGCTCGATGATCCTGCTCGGGGTGCACTGGACCTCGCTCGGTGCGGTGATTGCGCTCGGCGCTTTGGTCTACGTGACGATGACGGCGCTGTTCTCCACGCGCTACATCGCACCGGCCGCGCGCGTCTCCAATGCCTGGGACACCAAGGTCGGCGGCACGCTCGCCGATGCGCTGACCTGCAACGCGGTGGTGAAATCGTTCGGCGCGGAGGCGCGCGAGGATGCGCGGCTCGCCCGTGTCATCAAGCGCTGGCGCGTGCGCGTGCGGCGGACCTGGCTGCGCTACAACTACACGGCGCTGGCGCAGCTCTCGCTGCTGCTATGCCTGCGCGCGTCGGTGATCGGCGGCTCGGTGCTGCTGTGGATGGCGGGGCGCGCCTCACCCGGCGACGTCACCTATGTGCTGACTAGCTACTACATCATCCACGCCTATCTGCGTGACGTCGGGATGCACATCAACAACCTGCAGCGCTCGGTCAACGACATGGAGGAGCTGGTTGCGATCCATGACGAGCCCATCGGCATTGCCGATGCGCCGGATGCGACGCCGATCCTGATCGAGGGTGGCCGCATCGTGTTCGACGACGTGACCTTCCACTATGGCGGCCATCGCGCGCCGCTGTATGACGGTCTGTCGATCGACATCCGCGCCGGCGAGCGGGTCGGTCTCGTCGGCCGCTCCGGCTCCGGCAAGACGACCTTCGTCAAGCTGGTGCAGCGGCTCTACGACGTCTCTGATGGCCGCGTGCTGATCGACGGGCAGGATATTGCGAAAGCGACGCAGCAATCGCTGCGCAGCCAGATCGCGATCGTGCAGCAGGAGCCGATCCTGTTCCACCGCTCGCTCGCCGAGAACATCGCCTACGGCCGGCCCGGCGCCAGCCTGGAGGCGATCGAGCAGGCGGCGCGGCTGGCGAATGCGCACGACTTCATCCTGCGCCTGCCCAAGGGTTACGGCACCCTGGTCGGCGAGCGCGGCGTAAAACTGTCGGGCGGCGAGCGGCAGCGCGTCGCGCTGGCGCGCGCGTTCCTGGCGGATGCGCCGGTGCTGATCCTGGACGAGGCGACGTCGAGCCTCGATTCGGAATCGGAGGCGCTGATCCAGCAGGCGATGGAGCGGCTGATGAAGGGCCGCACCTCGATCGTGATCGCGCATCGCCTGTCGACGGTGCGCAGCATCGATCGCATCCTGGTGTTCGACCGCGGCGAGATCGTCGAGCAGGGCACCCACAAGGCGCTGACGGCGCGGCCAGGCGGACTCTATCGCGGCCTGTTCGAGCGTCAGGTGATCGAGTTCAGTCACGACGTCGCGGCGGAATGAGGAAAGGAGGCGTGGCCGACGGATGGAGAATCCGCAAAGGCCACGCCGCAAATGGAAACGACATGAAAGACCTGACACGCGGCTCCATCGTAAGCCACATCCTGACCATGGCACCCCCGATCGTGGTCGGCATGGTCACGATCATGATCTGCCAGCTCGTCGATCTCTATTTCGTCTCCGGTATGGGCGAGGCCGCCGTCGCGGGCGTGGCCGCGGCCGGCAACGCGGGATTCCTCGTCAATGCGCTGATGCAGGTGCTCGGCGTCGGGACCGGCGCGCTGATAGCCCATGCCGTGGGACGCAAGGATCGGACGGACGCCAATCTGATCTTCAACCAGGCCATCGTCCTGTCGGTGCTGTTTGGGCTCTCGACACTGGCCGCAGGCTCCGCGCTGTCGCGCTCCTACATGCATTCGATTGCCGCGGACGAAGCCACCATCGAGGCGGGCAGCACTTATCTCCTGTGGTTCGTGCCGGCTCTGGCGCTGCAATTTGCCATACAGGTGATGGCGTCCGCGCTGCGGGCGACCGGCATCGTGCGGCCCACCATGCTGGTCCAGGCGCTTGCGGTCGTCGTCAATATCGCGCTGGCACCGGTCTTGATCGCGGGCTGGGGCACCGGTCATCCGCTCGGCGTGGCTGGCGCGGGTCTCGCAAGCTCGATCGGCATTCTGACCGGCGTGCTGATGCTGTATGCGTATTTTCGTAAGGTGGAGCGCTATGTCGCCTTCGACCCCGCGCAATGGCGTCCGCAGCTCCATCATTGGAAGCGGATTCTCAATGTCGGCCTGCCGGCCGGCGGCGAGTTCGCGATGATGTTCGTCTTCATGGCGGTGGTCTACTACGTGCTGCGCGATTTCGGCGCGGCGGCGCAGGCGGGGTTCGGGATCGGTCAGCGGGTGCTGGCCCTCATCCAGATGCCGGCGCTTGCGGTTGCGCTCGCAGCCGGGCCGATCGCCGGCCAGAATTTCGGCGCCGGAAATGGCCCGCGCGTGCGGGAGACCTTCGTCAAGGCGGCGCTGATCGTGACCGTCGTCATGATCGGCTTCATGATCCCGGCGCAATTGAGACCGGACCTCCTGCTCGCCGGATTCTCGAACGATCGGGAGACCATGAGGATCGCCTTCCTGTTCCTGCGGATCATCTCATTCAACATGGTGGCGCAAGGCCTGATCTTCACCTGCTCGAGCATGTTCCAGGGCCTCGGCAATACCAAGCCGGTGCTGTTGAGCTCGGTGACTCGCCTGCTCACCTACTCGCTGCCGGCGATCTGGTTGTCGACGCGGCCGAACTTCCAGATCGAGCAAGTCTGGTATCTCTCGATCGCGGCGACCACGCTGCAGGCCTTCTTGAGCGTGTGGCTGCTGCGCCGAGAGTTCAGGAAGCGCCTGCCGTCTGCGGACGCCGGTCTCGTGCGTGCCGAGGCGGAGGTCGCGGCCGTCGGCACGACCGCGGCTGAATAGGCTCCTCCGGCTTGTCCCGCAACCACGGCTCCGGCAGACTTGCTGACGCCGTGGGAAGGCGAGGGGACGGCATGAGCGAAACGTCGAACGGGCGGGTGGCCTCCTGGCTCGCGGCGATCTGGGTGGCGCGCTACCGGACGCCGGCCCGTTTCGTCGCGCTGATCGCGCTGCTGTTGCCGTGGACGACGACCGGCGTGATCTTCGCGCTCCCGGCCTGGCTGATCGCCTTCGCGTTCATCGACCTCCGGGAATTTCCGCGCTCGCTGCTCCGCCCGATCTGCCTGCTGCCGATCGCGCTGTTCGTCCTCGCCCTTGCCGGCACGCTATGGTCGGATGCGTCCTGGCCGGAGCGTCTGCACGCGGTCGCGCCATCGGCGAAGCTTTTGGTGCTGCCGCTGCTGATCTACCAGTTCGAGCGCTGGCCCCATGGCAACTGGGTCTTCGCGGCGTTCCTCGTCTCCTGCATGCTGTTGCTGCTGACGTCCTTTGCCGTCGCGATCGAGCCCAGCCTGTCGCTCAAGCTCTATCTGTCGCGCGGGCCCTACAAGGTCGAGAGCGGGATCGCGGTACGCAACTATATCGACCAGAGTCAGGAATTCGCGCTCTGCGCCCTCGCGCTGGCATATCCGGTCGCGGCGCAACTTCGCGCCGGTCGAACGCGTGTCGCGGCGTTGCTGGCGCTGCTCGCGATCGGATTCCTCGCCAACATGATGTTCGTGGTGGTCTCGCGCACGGCGCTGGTCACCCTGCCGGTGCTGATTGCGGTGGTTGCGCTGCTGCATCTGCGATTGAAGACGGCGCTCGCTCTGGGAGCAGCGGCGGCGTTGGCCGCGCTGCTGCTCTGGAGCGCCTCGCCACATCTGCGCGCCACGGTCGACAAGTTCAGTGGCGACTATGAGCGCACCGCTGTCGAGAACGAGGTCAGCGGTATGGGCTCACGCCTGGAGTTCTGGCGGAAGTCGCTGCGCTTCGTCGCCGACGCGCCGCTGTTCGGGCACGGCACCGGCGCAACCCGCGGGTTGTTCGAGCACGCCGCGATCGGCGAGAGCGGCGTGCGCGCGCAGATCGTCAGCGATCCCCACAACCAGACCCTCAACGTCGCGGTGCAATGGGGCACACTCGGCGTCATCGTGCTCTACGCGATGTGGCTCGCGCACCTCGCTCTGTTCCGCGGCGCGGGGCTTGCGAGCTGGGTCGGGTTACTGGTCGTCCTGCAAAATATCCTGTCCTCGCTGTTCAACTCGCATCTGTTCGATTTCAGCGAGGGCTGGCTCTATGTGCTGGGCGTCGGCGTCGCCGGCGGCATGGCGCTGTGCAAGGCCCAGCGCTAGTGCGCGCCTACACTGTTCCAGACCAGGCCGACACCCGACAGGAACAACAGGCCGAGCACGACGTCGCCAAAATGCTTGTCGCTGAGCGCGTGATAGACGCGCGCGCCGCACCAGGCGCCGACCAGCGTGCCCGGAAATGCAATCAGCGCGAGCCAGATCACCTGCGTCGCGACCAGGCCTGACGCCGTCTGCAGCACCAGCGCGGCCGCCAGCACCGTGAAATTGAAAAGCTGGAAGATGCCGCGCCGCTCATGCTTGTTCCAGCCGCGGATGTTGGCCCACAGAATCGGCAGCGGTCCCGACAACCCGGCAAGGCCGCCCAGGATTCCGCCGGCGAAGCCGATCGCGCCATCGGCGATCCTGCCGCCGAATTTGAAGGCGAGCGGCCGCTTGTTGAGGTACAGCGCGGTCGGAAAGATCAGCAACAGCACTCCGATGCTGAGCTTGAACACCTTTGGGTCGGCCTGGGCGACCATCATGGTCCCCAGCGGCACGCCGGCAAGTCCGCCGATCAGGAACGGCCAGACCAGCGAGAGGTCAAAGCTCTTCCACATCGAGGGCAGCGTCGAGGCTTGCGCGACCACCGAGCAGATCAGCACCAGCGGCACGGCGAGCGACGGCGGCAGCACGTAGAGCCAGATGCCGAGCGCCATCAGCGCCGTGCCGAAGCCGGCCAGCCCCGAGACGAAGCCGCCGGCCAATGCGCCAAAAAGCAACAGCGCGTAGTTGAGCGTATCCACACCAATGTCCTTGTTGTTATCGGCGGTGTACTAGACGATCTGCCGGGCGTCGACCGGTCTGTGCAGCGCACTGAGGAGAATCTGCAACGCCTGGCCGAGCTCAGCGCGATTGCGCGCCGCGCCAAGCGATAGTCGCGCCGCATGCGGCGGGTGATCGCCGACCACGAAGGCGTCACTGGCGATGACCGCAAGCCCGTTGCGCAGCAGTTGCGCTGATATCTCCGTCCGGCTCCGTCCCTCCGGCAGCCGCAGCCAGAGATGATGCGCGGCAGGTTTGGCCAGGAACTGAAAACCCCTGAGCGCGCGCTGCGCAAGCTGCTGACGGCCGATCGCCTCGTTACGGATCGCGGTGATGATGCGGTCCGCGACTCCGGTCTCGAGCCAATGGGTGATGAGTGCGACCATGAGCGGCGCGGGCATCTGCACGGTCGCCTGAAGATAGCTGCGCATCGTTTGCTGCGCGGCGGCGTCGGGCGTCACCAGATAGGCCACGCGCAGCGCCGGCGCGATGCATTTGGACAGCGTGGTCGCCAGATAAGTCCGCTCCGGAATGAGATTGGCGATCGGCGAGGCCGACCGGTCCAGCAGGCCATAGGCATCGTCCTCGATCAGCGTCGTGTCGGCATCGCGGATGATTTTTGCGATTGCGCTCCGCCGCTCGGCCGAGAGCGTCGCTGTCGTTGGATTGTGCAGCGTCGGAATGAGATACACGGCCTTTGGCTTGTGCTCTAGGCACGCCCTGGCCAGTGCCTCAGGAAGGATGCCGCCTTCATCCATTGCAACACCGACCAGTTTGATGCCGCATCGTGCGGCGACCGCCTTGATGCCGGGGAAGGTTAGAGCTTCCGTCAACACGACATCGCCGGGCGCTACGAGATAGGCCATGAGGTTGAACAGGATTGTCTGCGTGCCGGGAAAGATCACGAGCCGGTCGGTACGGACATGGGGCACGCGCGAGCGCATCCACTTGGCCGCGACATCGAGCTCGTGCGCGCTGCCGCCCGGTGGCTGGTAGTTGAGATAGGCGGTGAGGCCGGATTGCTCGCGGATCGCCTCGAGCCCGGCAAGGATGCGTTCGTCGAGCTGCGCCTCCAGTGGATGCGGCGGCACGTTCATCGACAGATCTATCGTGACCGGATGCGGCAGGTCGACCGTTCGTCGCGCGCTGGTCTCCGAGACGAACGAGCCCTGTCCGACCCGCGCTTCCAAAATTCCGCGCCGCCGCGCCTCGGTATAGGCGCGCGTCACCGTCGTGAGATCGATGCCCAGCGCTTTCGCCAGCGCGCGCTGCGTCGGCAATTGCTGGCCGCGCACCAGCCTTCCTGCGGCGATGTCGGCCTCCATGGCCTCGACGATGCGCTGATAGCGCGGGCCGCTGAGCTCGGCGATTGTAGGGACCCAATCCATGCAAGTCCGGCCGTTTTGTTTGAATGTATGGATGCAAGATATTATTGTATGGATCGTTGGAAAGGAAGAGGTGTGGTCATGGCGACCGGTTCAGTCTCTCTGGCGAAGGCAATGTGGCGGGGTTTTTGCGGCAGGTGCCCGCATTGCGGCGAGGGCCATGCGTTCAAGCGCTTCCTGAAAGTCGCCGACAGTTGCGACGTCTGCGGCGAGGAGCTCTTTCACCACCGCGCCGATGATTTCCCGGCCTATCTTGTGATCGTCCTGGTCGGCCATCTCGTGGTGCCGGCGATCCTCGCGATCGAGACGGCTTATGCACCGCCGGTCTGGCTGCAATTGGCAGTGTGGCTGCCGGTGACGCTGTTTGCTTCGCTCGCTTTGTTGCAGCCGACCAAGGGCGCCATCGTCGGCCTGCAATGGCAGGTCGGCATGCACGGCTTCGAGGAGGCCAAGCGGCGCCGCGAAGCCGGCCAACTCGCGCCGGCGCTGGTCAAGGCTAAACCCGCAGCGCGCGCTGCCTGAAGCGCGTCGCGACGTTTACATCGCGCGGTCGGCCGGTACACTCCATCGCACCAAACAAGAAACGATGGAAACGCCGATGACCGCACGCTCGCCCAAAACCTTCCTGCTCTGTCATGGCGCCTGGTCCGGCGGGTGGGCCTGGAAGAAGATGCATCGGCTTATGGCGCAGGCGGGTCATCGCCTGGTGGCGCCGACCTACACCGGTCTCGGCGAGCGATCGCATCTCGCAAATCCTTCGATCGACCTGGAGACGCATCTGCAGGACATCGTCAACGTCATCAAGTTCGAGGACCTCAGCGACGTCGTGCTGCTCGGCCACAGCTATGGCGGCATGGTCGCGACTGGCGTTGCCGATCGCGCACGCGATCGCATCGCGCAACTGATCTATCTCGACGCCTTCGTGCCGCGCGACGGCCAGTCGCTGTTCGATCTCAACGAGCAGGGGCGCGAGCCGATGCGAAAAGCCGCGGCCGCAGGCGACGGCTACCGCATCCCGCCCAACCCGCCGCCGCCCGATACGCCGCAAGCCGATCTCGACTGGCTCAACGCGCGCCGCGTCAGCATGCCAGTCAAATGCTTCGAGACGAAGCTGAAGCTTGAGCATGGCGAGCCGGCGATGCCGCGCAGCTACATCTACTGCACGCGCATTCCGCCGGGCGACGTGTTCGGGCAATTCGCCAGGCGCACGAAGAGCGAAGCCGGCTGGCGCTATTTCGAGCTCGACGCCAGCCACGCACCGAACGTCACTGCGCCGGAGGCGCTGATGGACGTGTTGGCGAAGATCGTCGAATAGCTCTCGCTGTCATTCCACATTGCGCAATTGCACAATGTGGAATGGCGGTGGCGAAAATGGTGAGGGGTCCGATGCGTCAGCATCGAACCCCTCGCGCTTTAGAACATCAGCCGGCCTGTAAGCCGGGTTCTGTAGGGCACCGCCTGCTTGCGCAGGCGATACGTGACGGCCATTCCTCTGGGGCAATGTTTGCACATTGCCTCGAGCAACCTACCCGGACGGCGGGCCTGACATCGCCCCGCGGCGTTATCGCTTGCGCGAACAGCCCGCTTAAGCCGTCCCTATTCGGTTTTGCTCCCGGTGGGGTTTGCCATGCCGGCTCCGTTGCCGGAACCGCGGTGCGCTCTTACCGCACCTTTTCACCCTTGCCCCACCAAGCCCGAAGGCGAAGCGAGGCGGTTCGTTCTCTGTGGCACTTTCCCTGAGGTCGCCCTCGCCGGACGTTATCCGGCACCGCATGTCAATGGAGCCCGGACTTTCCTCCCCGGCGGCCTTTCGGCACTTGCAGGGGCGGCCGTCCGGCCGACTGACGGTGTACGCAATGGGCATTTATGACGGTTTCGTCAAGGCGATATCGTTCCGCACGACATGGGAAAATAATTTATCCTGAAGATGTCGTTGGCCGTGAGCCCCGTTCGACCGGATGTCGGCAATCCAGCCGAGCAACAGGAGTAAGCGATGCAGTATCTGCTGCTGATCTACCGGAACGAAGCTCAACAGGGCAGGATGGACCCTGCGGACTACCAGAAGCTGTTGGCGGAGTACGGCGCGTATACCCAGTCCATCGTTCAGAGCGGCAATTTCAAGGCCGGCGACGGGCTGCAGCCCACCACGACCGCGACCACCGTTCGCGTTCGCGATGGCAAGATACTGACGACCGATGGTCCTTTCGCGGAGACCCGTGAGCAACTCGGCGGTTACTACTTCGTCGACGCCAAGGATCTCGACGCCGCGATCGCAATGGCCGCGCGGATTCCCGGAGCCAGGGACGGGTCGATCGAAGTCAGACCGGTCATGGTCTACAAGTGATCTCGTTCACCGGCATCGAAGGCGATATCGCTTCGCCCAGCGCGAAAAAAATTGGGAAGATGTCGTTTGATGTCGGCGCCGTTCGACTGGATGTCGGCGATCAAGCCGAGCAACAGGAGTGAGCAATGCAGTATCTGCTGCTGATCTATCGAAACGAAGCTGAACTGACCAAGATGACGCCCGAGGACCGACAGAAGGTATCGGCGGAGTATGGCGCCTATACCCAGTCCATCATCCAGAGCGGAAATTTCAAGGCGGGCGACGGGCTGCAGCCGACCACGACGGCGACAACCGTGCGCGTGCGCGACGGCAAGATCATGACGACCGATGGTCCGTTCGCGGAGACGCGAGAGCAACTCGGTGGCTACTATCTGGTCGAGGCCAAGGATCTCGACGCCGCGATTGCGCTGGCTGCGCGGATTCCCGGAGCCCGGGACGGTTCGATCGAAGTCCGGCCGGTCATGATCTACAAGTGAATTCGTCCACGGACATCGACAAGATTTTTCGCGACGAGGCGGGGCGGGCGCTGGCCACGCTGATCCGCCTCGTCGGCGATTTCGATCTCGCTGAAGATGCACTCCAGGACGCCTTTGCGGTTGCACTGGAGCGGTGGTCGACACTTGAGCTTCCCGACAACCCGCGCGCCTGGCTCGTCAATGTCGGGCGCAACAAGGCGATCGACCGCATTCGTCGCCAGGTCGCGTTTCGCGGCAAGCAGCAGGCTCTCGTGCATGAGCTCGCGCCGAATGCGCAAGCGCCCGACGAGCCGGCGACGATGCTCGACGACGATATGCTGCGGCTGATCTTCACCTGCTGCCATCCGGCGTTCGCGCCGGAGGTGCAAGTCGCGCTGACGCTGCGCACGGTATGCGGGCTCACCACGGCGCAGGTCGCGCGCGCCTTTCTCGTCAGCGAGGAGGCGATGGGGCAGCGTCTCGTCCGCGCCAAGCAGAAGATCAGGCTCGCCGGCATTCCCTATGAGGTGCCGGAGCGCGACGCGCTGGAGCCACGGCTACGCGGCGTGCTTGCCGTCATCTATCTCGTCTTCACCGAAGGCTATGTCGCGACGTCAGGTGCAGATTTGATGCGGCCTGATCTTGCGATCGAGGCGATCCGGCTCGGCCGGCTGCTCGAGCGCCTGATGCCAGATCGTGCTGGTATCAAGGGCCTGCTGTCCCTGATGCTGCTGCACGATGCGCGCCGAGCCGGGCGCGAGACGTCGGCCGGCGACATCGTGCTGCTGGAAGAGCAGGACCGTGACCTGTGGGATCGTGCGCAGATCGAGGAAGGGTTGCGTCTGGTCGACGATGCGCTGCGCGTGCCCGGCCGACCGCAGCCCTATGCCGTGCAGGCGGCGATTGCTGCGCTCCATGCGCGGGCGCCGAGCTATGAGGAGACCGACTGGCCGCAGATCGCCGGACTCTACGAAGTGCTGCTGCGGATCAACCCGTCGCCGGTGATCGAGCTCAATCATGCCGCGGCCGTGTCCATGGTCGACGGCCCCGCACGCGCGCTCGATCTCGTCGACGCGATCGCAGCGCGCGGCGGGCTCGACGGCTATGAGCTGTTGCCCGCGGTGCGCGCGGATTTGCTGCGACGGCTCGACCGGAAAGACGAGGCGCGCGAGGCCTATGTTGCGGCGACCGCGGCGACGCAGCTCGAGCCGCTGCGGAGGCTGTACGCGCGAAGGATGAGGGAGCTCAGCAACTAGTATCGTCATTCCGGGGCGATGCGAAGCATCGAACTATGGTGCGCAATTGCGCACCTGAGAATCTCGAGATTCCGGGTTCGCACTTCGTGCGCCCCGGAATGACGGCTCCGTCGTCACTTCGACGCCACGGTCGTGCCTTCGGCCGGCAAACTCGCGAGCAGCGTCTGCAATGTCGACAACGTCGAATGATCGGCGACACCATCCAGCCGCGCCGGGCGGAAGTGGCGCTGGAAGGCGGTGACGACCTCCATCGTCGTCGCATCGTACTTGCCGGTAAGTGGGACGCCGTAGCCATATTTGGCGAGCGCCTGCTGAAGGCTCAGCACTTCGTCGCTGATGGTGCCGAGCATCAGGCTTTCGCCGCGCACGATCGGCGCCGGCGTCACCCAGTGGCCGACGCCGGAATTGGCCAGCGAGTGCCACGGGAATTTCTCGCCGGGATCCTTCTTGCGCGCGGGCGCGACGTCGGAGTGGCCGAGCACCCGGTGCGGCGCCACCTTGCGGCGGAGCATGATGCCGCGGCAGAGCGCGATCACGGCAGCGATCTGGCGCAGCGGGAACTCCGGATAGCCCCAATCATGGCCGCGATTGACGATCTCGATGCCGATCGAGCAGGAATTGACATCGTCCTCGCCCGCCCATGACGAGACGCCGGCGTGCCAGGCGCGCTTGCTCTCCGGCACGCATTGTACGATGCGGCCGTCCTCCAGCACGACATAATGAGCCGAGACCTCGGTGCCCGCCGTGCACAGCCGCGCCAGCGCGCCCTCGACATCGGGCATGCCGGTGTAGTGCAGCAGGATCATGTCCGGCAGGCGGCCCTTGTTGCGCTCGCCATAGTTCGGCGAGGGAATGATGTCGGACACGATCGAGGAATCGGGGTCGAACGTCCGCATGCTCGCCGCGGCCTTGGGAACCGGGAGCACGCGTTGACGCTTCGAATCAGATCCTGGTGACGCGGACGAACCGGACGACATTATAAGGCTCAATCGGATGGGAGCGGCGGGCCCTTCAAGCCCTTCACTTTACTATTCCTTTACCCTTGCGGCCGCGCAATCGCCGGCTTCGGTTAACGGGCGCATTTTGTCGGATGTGTGTGGATGACGCATCACAACGGATTTTACCTTTTTGACTTGTAATCGAACCATCAACGCTTTCTTAACGCTAAGGGCCGTTACTGAGAGTGAAGAGCCGCCCCGCGTCCGGAGGTGGCCAACGCGTTTTTTGTTCGAAATCCCATGGCTGCCCGACAAATTCCATGCGGAAAACAGGGTCTGCAGCCTGGGTCCGCCGGGCTGGGCGAGCGCGCCGTACAGGGGTTGAGTCGTGGAACCGCCGCGAAGCGGAACAATTCGAGACGTGATGGACGCGTTAACCATCGTTCTCGCCAGCACCACTCGCGAGCCGGGCGCATGAGTTCGGCTGCCCACATTCCCGTTCTCGGCCGCGAGGCGATCGAGCTTCTCGCGCCGCGCGAGGGCGGCCTCTATGTCGATGCGACCTTCGGTGGCGGCGGCTACAGCCGCGCCATCCTGGATATGCCGGGAACCCGGGTCATCGGCATCGACCGCGATCGCACGGCGATCGCCGGTGGGTTTGATCTGGTCGACCGCTCTGGCGGGCGCCTGACGCTTGTCGAAGACCGCTTCTCGAATCTCGCCGAGGTCTGCGCCGCGCAAGGTTTCGACTTCGTCGACGGCGTCGTCATGGACGTCGGCGTCTCCTCGATGCAGCTCGACCAGGCTGGCCGCGGTTTTTCGTTCCGGCTCGACGGTCCCCTCGACATGCGGATGGGGCAGGCCGGGCCGACGGCTGCGGATGTGGTCGCAAAGGCGTCCGAGAGCGATCTTGCCGACATCATCTACCTCTTCGGCGAGGAGCGGCATTCGCGCAAAGTCGCACGCGCCATCGTCGCGGCGCGTGAGGAAGCGCCGATCACGACAACGCGCGCGCTCGCCGATCTCGTTGGCAGGGTCGTGCGCTCGAAGCCCGGTGATATCCATCCGGCGACGCGGACGTTCCAGGGCCTGCGCATCTTCGTCAATGAAGAGCTCGAAGAGCTTCAGACCGCTCTAGCGGCTGCCGAACGCGTGCTGAGGCCCGGCGGGCGGCTGGTCGTGGTGTCCTTCCATTCGCTGGAAGACCGCATCGTCAAGAATTTCCTCAGCGAACGCGCCAAGACCGGTGGGGGCTCGCGGCATCTGCCCGAGGTCGCACAGGTACCACCGAGCTTCCAGCTTCTGACGCGGCGTCCGGTCGTCGCCGGCGACGAGGAAGTCGCGCACAATCCGCGCGCGCGTTCCGCGAAGCTGCGCGCGGCCGAGCGGACCGGGGCTGCCGCGCATGCCGAGGGCGAGTCATCGTCCTGGCCGAGCCTTTCCGATGTCATGAGGGGTGGCTAGCGCATGCGCCTCATCCACCTCTTCGTCATCGGCGCGCTGATCTTCGCCGCGGCCTATGTCTACCGGATCAAGATGGAATCCACTGCCCGCACCGAGCGGGTGCTGCGGCTGCATGCCGACATCCGCGAGCAGCGCGATGCCATCGCCGTATTGCGCTCCGAATGGGCCAAGCTCGATGCGCCGCTGCGGCTGCAAGGACTTGCCGAGCGGCATCTGCAGCTCAAGCCGGTCAATGGAACGCAATATGACTCGCTGAAGAACCTGCCCGATCGTCCGCCGCGGCTTGTCAAGCCCGGTGAGCCCGATCCGATCGGCGCCATGATCAACACCATCGAAGCTGCGACCGATGCCGACACGGTCACGGGTTCGGTACCGCAGCCGGAGGACAAGCAATGAGCGCTGCCACTCCGGGCAAACCCGCAAAGCCTGCGGAGCGCGCAACCGAGCCTTGGCGTCAGCGGCTGATCCGCAGCCTGCTCTACGGGCGCAACGTCGATCGCGCGGCGAAGGCACGTGCGCGCGTCGGCCTTGCGATCCTGGCGTTTTCGGCCGTCTATGCGCTGATCGGCGGCCGGCTCGTGATGTTCGCCATCGGCGCCGACGTCCATAGCGCCCGCCGCGGCGGCGCTCAGGACGTGGTTGCGACCGCGCGGCCCGACATCGTCGACCGCAACGGCGAGATTCTCGCCACCGACGTCAAGGCGCCGAGCCTGTTCGGCGAGCCGCGCCGCATCATCGACAAGGACGAGGCGATCGAACTCCTGACCGCCACGGTGCCTGACCTCGACGAGGCCGAAGTGCGCGAGCGCCTGTCCTCGCGAAAGGGTTTCGTCTGGCTGAAGCGCGAGATCACGCCGAAGCAGCAGCAGGATATCCACAAGCTCGGCGTTCCCGGCATCGGCTTCCTGCGCGAGAACAAGCGCGTCTATCCGACCGGGAACGAGGTCGCCCACCTCATCGGTCTCGTCAACATCGACAACCAGGGCATCGCCGGCATGGAGAAGTGGCTCGACAGCAACGGGCTCGCCGATCTCCACCGCGCGGGTTTTGCCACCGATCGCCTGCAAAAGCCGATCGAGCTGTCGGTGGACCTGCGCGTCGAGCATGCGCTGCGCGACGAGCTGTTGAAGGCGAAGGAGAAGTTCCACGCCAAGGCGGCCTCGGGCATCATCTCCAATGTCAAAACCGGCGAAATCGTCGCGATGGTCTCGCTCCCGGATTTCGATCCCAACAATCCGAAAGAAGCCCACGACCCCGACCGCATCAACCGTCTGACCACCGGCGTCTACGAAATGGGATCGACGTTCAAGGCGTTCACGCTGGCAATGGCGCTTGATTCCGGCAAGATCAACTTGAACTCGTCGTGGGATGCGCGGGGAAATCTGCACTACGGCAAGTTCACCATCCATGACAGCCACATGCTTGGTCGTTTCATCAACACCAAGGAAGTGTTCACCTACTCGTCCAATATCGGCGCCGCGCGGATCGCGCTCGGCCAGGGCGTCGAGGCGCACAAGGCTTTCCTGGCTAAAATGGGCCAGTTGACGCGGCTGCGCACCGAGTTACCGGAGAGCGCGGCTCCGCTGGTGCCGCGCCGTTGGGGCGAGCTGAACACGGTCACCATCGCGTTCGGTCAGGGCCTGTCCGTGGCGCCCCTGCAGGCGGTGATGGGCATCAACGCCCTGGTGAACGGCGGCTACCTGATTCCTCCGACGTTCCTCAAGCGCAGCGAAGAAGAAGCCGCGGCGATGGCCAAGCGCGTGATCAAGCCCGAGACCTCCGACAAGATGCGCTATCTGATGCGGCTCAACGCCGAGATCGGCACGGCCAAGAAGGCCGATGTTCCCGGCTACTATATCGGCGGCAAGACCGGCACGTCCGAGAAGGTCGTCAACGGCCGCTATGCCAAGAAGCGCGTGCTCAATTCCTTCACCGCGATTATGCCTTCCGACAATCCGAAATATCAGATTCTGGTCATGCTGGACGAGCCGCAGGCGCTGCAGGAGACGTATGGCTTCATCACGTCGGGCTTTAATGCCGTGCCGACGGGGGGCAAGGTCATCGCCCGTATCGCGCCTCTCCTGGGCATCGAGCCCCGTTTTGACCTGCCGCCGTCCGACCGCCTTATTCTTGCAGCATCCAGGACAACCCAGTAAGCCGTACCCGGGCTGCCCTGAGTCGGGTTTCCCCCTTGGATCCGGCTTGGCATTTCGACTGGAAGGCCATGAAACTGCGCGACTTCCTAGGTCAGGATTTTCTGGGCAATGATGCCGCAATCGACCCCGCTGTCGCGGCGCTCGAGGTGACGGGGCTTGCGCTCGACAGCCGCGTGGTCAAATCAGGTGATCTCTTCTTCGCGCTTGCGGGCAGCAAGACCGACGGCGCGCGCTTCATCGACGCTGCCGTTGCCGCGGGTGCCGTGGCCATTGTCGGCGACCAGGCGCCGGCCGGCTGCAAGGTGCCGTTCATCGCGGTCTCCAATCCGCGCCGCGCGCTGGCGCTGGCCGCGGCAAAATTCTTTCCCGCCCAACCCGCAACCATCGCGGCGGTGACCGGCACCAGCGGCAAGACGTCGGTTGCAGCGTTCACGCGGCAGATCTGGGAGCGGCTTGGGCACGTCTCCGCGAGCATCGGGACAATCGGCCTCGTCTCGCCGAAGCGCACCGTCTACGGCTCGCTGACGACCCCCGATCCGCTCGCGCTGCACCGGCAGCTCGATGAGATCGCGCGCGACGGCGTCACGCATCTGGCGTTCGAAGCATCCTCGCACGGGCTCGATCAATACCGCCTCGACGGCGTGCGCATCGCAGCCGGCGGCTTCACCAATCTCTCGCGCGATCACATGGACTACCATCCGACCGTCGCGCACTATCTTGCAGCCAAGCTGCGGTTGTTCCGCGATCTGGTTCTACCGGGCGGCGCGGCCGTGATCTGCGCCGATCATGATTGCTCGACTGAGGCGATCGAGGCCGCGAGGTCGCGCGGCTTGCGCGTGATGGCGGTCGGCCGCAACGGCGACGGGGCAGGCGAGGGCATCCGCCTCGTCGACGCCAAGATCGACGGCTTTTCGCAGCAGCTCGCGATCGAGCATCGCGGCAAGGCGTATTCGATCAGGCTGCCGCTGGTCGGCGCGTTCCAGATCGAGAACGCGCTGGTTGCCGCCGGCCTTGCGATCGGCACCGGGAGCGATGCGGCGAATGTCTTTGCGAGCCTCGAACATCTCGAAGGCGCCAAGGGTCGGCTCGAGCTCGTCGGCGAACGCAACGGCGCGCCGATCTTCGTCGACTACGCACACAAGCCGGATGCACTGGTCAAGGCACTGCAGGCGCTGCGGCCCTATGCCAAGCGCAAGCTGATCGTCGTGTTCGGCGCCGGCGGCGATCGCGATGCCGGCAAGCGACCGATCATGGGCGCGATCGCGGCTGAGAATGCCGATGGCGTCATCATCACCGACGACAATCCGCGCAGCGAAAAGCCGGAAGCCATTCGCGCCGCGATCCTTAGCGCCGCAAAGGGCGCGAAGGAGATCGGTGATCGTGCAGCGGCGATCCGCGCGGCAATCGACGAGCTCGAGCCGGGCGATGCGCTGCTGATTGCCGGCAAGGGTCACGAGACCGGGCAGATCATCGGCAGCGATGTGCTGCCGTTCAGCGATCACGAGGCGGTCGCCGCCGCATTAGCGACGAGGGTTTCATGAGCGCGCCATTGTGGACGGTTGCCGAGGTGGCGCATGCGCTGGGGATCGCAGGATCGTTCCCCGACACGGCGATCGACTTCGTCACCCAGGACAGCCGCCTGGTGAAGCCGGGCTGCCTGTTCGTTGCGCTGAGCGGCACGCCGAGCGGCGGCTTCATCTCGGCCTTCGCCAGCGCGCGCGACGGCTGGGAGTTTGCGGACAAGGCGGAAGCTTCAGGCGCGGTCGCGATGATCGTGCCGCACGAGATCGCGGGCATCCGCATTCCGCAACTCGTCGTCAAGGACACGCTGATCGAAGGCCTCTGGGGCCTCGCGCGTGCCGCCCGTGCGCGCTTCAAGGGGCCCGTGATCGGGCTCACGGGAAGCGCCGGCAAGACCAGCACCAAGGAATATCTCGCGGCCTATCCGAACGCCTATGCGAGCCCGTCCAGCTTCAACAATTTCTGGGGCGTGCCGCTGACGCTGTGCAATGCGAGGCCTGACGCGAGCCTCTGGGTCGTCGAGATGGGCATGAACCAGACCGGCGAAATCGCGCGGCTGAGCGGGTTGACGCAGCCGACGGTGGCGCTGGTCGTCAACGTGCAGCCGGTGCATCTGGAAAAGCTCGGCTCGCTCGAAGCGATCCGGCGCGAGAAGGTCTCGATCGCGCTGGGCCTGCCGAACGATGGCGTGCTGGTGCTGCCGGCCGATATCGCCGCCCCCGAATGGAACGGTAAGGTCATCCGCTTCGGTGACGGCACCGAGTTGTGCGAGCTCAGGCACACGCCGCAGGGTGAAAGCTGGCAGGTGAGTGCGCTGGTCGGCGGCAAGGAGATCGACTTCAGCCTTACGCCCGGCGCACCGCATCGCGTCCACAACGCGCTGGCCGCGCTGGCCTCGATTCACGCGGCCCATCTCGATGCGGCTGCACTCGCTTCAAGGCTCGATGGCGTCGGCATCATGACCGGCCGCGGCGTCGAGCAGACCGTTGGCGGCGTCACCGTGATCGACGACAGCTTCAATGGCAACCCGGCCAGCATGGCCGCGGCCCTGGAAAGCCTCAAGGCGCGCCATATGACCGGCGGCCGCCGCATCGCCGTGATCGGCGACATGCTCGAGCTGGGAACTGACGCGCCGTCCTATCACGTGAATCTTGCAACACATCTCGACGGCATCGACGGCGTCTACTGCGTCGGCTCCTTGATGCATCATCTCTACCAGAAGCTGCCGGCGGCCAAGGGCCTCGGCTGGCATGAGGACCCCGCCACGCTGGCCCCGCGAGATGTTGCGGATCTGCTGAAGGCAGGCGATGTCGTGGTTGTCAAGGGCAGCAAGAAGATGTTCTGGGTCAACAAGTTTGTGCCGGGGCTAGTGGCCGCCTTGCAGGCAAAGGCGTAAACTGGTTAAGCGCCGTGTCTGATCCCACCATCCCCGGCTGTCCGGTTTTTGAGGGTCGCCCGACCACATGATGAAGGCCGGCGAATGCGCCAAAAGCGCTTTCCGGCAAGGCCGCATGCGAAGAGGCGGTATAGGACTGTCTGAATGTTTTACTGGCTGATCGAGCTTTCCAACACATTTCCGAGTTTCGGTGCGTTTCGCACCCTGCTGAACGTTTTCCGCTACATCACGTTCCGCACCGGCGGCGCCGTCGTCACCGGCGCGCTGTTCGTGTTCCTGTTCGGGCCCTGGATCATCGATCATTTGCGCATCCGCCAGGGCAAGGGTCAGCCGATCCGGGAAGATGGCCCGCAATCGCATCTCAGCAAGAAGGGCACGCCCACCATGGGCGGGCTGATGATCCTGTCCGGCCTCACGGTCGGCACGGTGCTGTGGGCCAATCCGCTCAACCCCTATGTCTGGATCGTGCTCGCGGTGACGCTCGGCTTCGGCTTCGTCGGCTTCTATGACGATTACCTGAAAGTGACCAAGCAGACGACGAGCGGGTTCGGTGGCAAGCTTCGCCTGCTGATCGAGGCGATGATCGCGCTGGTCGCCTGCTACGCGCTGGTGCGGCTGAACCGCGATCCCTCCTCCACCGCGCTCGCGATTCCCTTCTTCAAGGACGTCGTGCTGCACTTCGGCTGGTTCTTCGTGATCTTCGGCGCCTTCGTCATCGTCGGCGCTGGCAATGCGGTGAACCTCACCGACGGGCTCGATGGCCTCGCCATCGTGCCCGTGATGATCGCGACCGCGAGCTTTGCCATGATCGCCTATCTTGCCGGTAACGCCGTGTTCGCCGACTACCTCCAGATCAAATATGTGGCGGGCACCGGCGAGCTCGCGGTGCTCTGCGGCGCGCTGTTGGGCGCCGGCCTCGGCTTCCTCTGGTTCAATGCGCCGCCGGCCTCGATCTTCATGGGCGACACCGGCTCGCTGGCGCTCGGCGGCATGCTCGGTGCGATCGCGGTTGCGGTGAAGCACGAGATCGTGCTCGCGGTGATCGGCGGGCTGTTCGTGCTGGAGGCGGTCTCGGTCATCGTGCAGGTCGTCTCGTTCAAGCTGACGGGAAAGCGCATCTTCAAGATGGCGCCGATCCATCACCATTTCGAGCAGCTCGGCTGGACAGAGCCGCAGATCGTGATCCGCTTCTGGATCATCTCGGTGATGCTGGCGCTCGCCGGCCTCTCCACGCTGAAGCTGCGGTGATCGATCGATGATCCCGGTCACGTCCTTCGCCGGCAAGACCGTCGCGGTCTTCGGACTCGGCGGTTCGGGTCTCGCAAGCTGCCATGCGCTGAAAGCCGGCGGCGCCGAGGTGATCGCCGGCGACGACAGTGCCGACAATCTCGCCAAGGCGGCGCAGGAAGGTTTCATCACCGCCGATCTGCGCACCGTGTCATGGGCGAATTTTTCGGCGCTGGTGCTCGCACCCGGCGTGCCGCTCACCCACCCGGCGCCGCACTGGAGCGTGCTGAAAGCGCGCGAGGCCGGCGTCGAGGTGATCGGCGACATCGAGCTGTTCTGCCGCGAGCGGCGGCGCCACGCGCCGAACGCGCCGTTCGTCGCCATCACCGGCACCAACGGCAAGTCGACGACGACTGCGCTGATCGCGCATCTGACCAAGGTTGCCGGCTACGACAGCCAGATGGGCGGCAATATCGGCACCGCGATCCTGTCGCTGGAGCCGCCGCGCATGGGGCGCGTCCATGTCGTCGAGATGTCGTCCTACCAGATCGACCTCACGCCCTCGCTCGATCCCTCCGCCGGCATTCTGCTCAATATCAGCGAGGACCATATCGACCGCCACGGCACCATCCAGCACTACGCCGCGGTGAAGGAGCGCCTGGTCGCCGGCGTGCAAGCAGGCGGCACCTCGATCGTCGGTGTCGACGATGGCTGGTGCCGCGACATCGCCGACCGGCTCGACCGCGCCGGAAAGAACGTGGTGCGCATCTCCGTCAGGAATCCGCTTGCGACCGGCGTCTATGTCGAGCACGGCACGATTGCCCGCGCCTCCGGCGGCGCTCGCAGCGAAGTTGCAAAGCTCGGCGGTATCGGCTCGCTGCGCGGCCTGCACAATGCGCAGAATGCCGCCTGCGCCACCGCCGCCGCGCTCGCGATGGGCATCAGTCTCGATGTCCTGCAGAACGGCCTGCGCAGCTTCCCCGGCCTTGCGCATCGCATGGAGCAGGTCGGTCGGCGCGGCAACGTGCTGTTCGTCAACGACTCCAAGGGCACCAACGCGGATGCGGCCGCGCATGCGCTGTCGTCCTTTGCCGACATCTTCTGGATCGCCGGCGGCAAGCCGAAGATGGGCGGCATCACCAGCCTGACGGGCTTCTTCCCGCGCATCCGAAAGGCCTATCTGATCGGCGAGGCCGCGCAGGAATTTTCGGGCACGCTGGGCACGCAAGTCGCCCACGAGATCAGCGAGACACTCGATGTCGCGGTGGAGCACGCCGCACGCGATGCCGAAGCCTCGGGCCTCGGCGAGGCTGTCGTGTTGCTCTCACCCGCCTGCGCCTCGTTCGACCAGTACCGCAATTTCGAGATCCGCGGCGCCAGGTTCCGCGAGCTGGTGCAGGCGCTGCCGGGCGTGAAGCCGGTGGTGTGATGCCCTTGTGTCCCGGACGCGCGTAGCGCGAGCCGGGACCCAGAAGACACAGTGGGCCCCGGCTCTGCAGCGCACCGCAAGAGCGCTGCGCTGCGTCCGGGGCACGAACTCTTCACAACTTGATTGATCCCATTAACTCCCCGTAAACCAACCTCGGCGACCAATGGGCTGATCTCTGTCCGAAGGCCGGCCGCCCATGCTCTCCCGTGAAGAACGCACCCCCTTTTCCGAATGGTGGTGGACCGTCGACAAGCCGCTGCTCGGTGTCATCCTGGCGCTGATGCTGACAGGGGTGATCCTGTCGCTGGCGGCGAGCCCGCCGGTTGCGACCCGCATCGGGCTTGATCCCTTCCACTTCTTCAGCCGGCACGTGATGTTTTTGGCTCCGTCCTTCATCGTCCTGATCGGCGTGTCGTTTCTGTCGCCGCGCGCGATCCGGCGCAGCGCGCTGATCATCTTCGCGATCAGCATCATCCTGATCGTGGTGACGCTCGCCATCGGTCCCGAGGTGAAGGGCTCGCGGCGCTGGATCACACTGCTCGGCGTCAACATCCAGGCCTCCGAGGCCGCAAAGCCGTCCTTCGTCGTCATCGCCGCCTGGCTATTCGCGGAATCGACCAAGCGGCCGGAGATGCCGGCGACCTCGATGGCGCTGGTGCTGCTGCTGATGCTGGTCTCGCTCCTGGTGATGGAGCCCGATTTCGGCCAGACCATGCTGATCCTGATGGTGTGGGGCGCGCTGTTCTTCATCGCGGGCATGCGCATGATCTGGGTGTTCGGGCTTGCGGGCGCCGCCTCCGCCGGCCTGTTCAGCGCCTATCTTTTTGTTCCCCATGTCGCCGGGCGCATCAAGCGCTTCATGAATCCGGCTTCGGGCGACACCTTCCAGGTCGATACCGCGATGGAGGCCTTCTACAACGGCGGCTGGTTTGGCCTCGGGCCGGGCGAGGGCATCGCCAAGCGTAGCCTGCCGGACAGCCACACCGATTTCGTGTTCGCGGTCGCCGCCGAAGAGTTCGGCATCATCCTGTGCCTTGCGATGCTGGGGCTGTTCGCCTTCATCGTCATCCGCACGCTGTCGCGCGCCTATGCCAATGAGGACATGTTCTCCCGCTTCGCCGCCTCCGGCCTTGCCATCCTGTTCGGCGTGCAGGCCGCGATCAACATGTCGGTCAATCTTCAGCTTATCCCGGCCAAGGGCATGACGCTGCCGTTCATCTCCTATGGCGGCTCCTCGATCGTGACGCTCGCCTATGGCGTCGGCATGATGCTGGCACTGACGCGGCTGCGACCGCGCACCGAGGTCGAGTCGATCGGCCACGCCGAAGCGATGCGCAGCTACGCGTGAGTTGCCCTCGTGTCCTGGACAAGCGAAGCGCAGATCCGGGACCCAGAATGTCGCGAGCATGGGCCCCGGTTCAGCAGCGCACCACGCCGCGAAGAAGCGGCGCGCTGCGCTGCGCCCGGGGCACGAACTCTGTGACGTGGTCTGTCTCGCAATGACGGGAAAGTCCCTGTAAAACCCACGGCCATGGACACCTCCCCCTTGATTCTTCTCGCCGCGGGCGGCACCGGCGGTCATCTGTTCCCGGCCGAGGCGCTCGGCGTCGAGCTGATCCGGCGCGGATTTCGCGTGCGCCTCGTCACGGACGCGCGGGCGCTCCGCTACAGCGGGTTGTTCAGCAAGGACATGATCGACGTCGTGGCGAGCGAGACCGCGCGCGGCCGCAATCCGTTGCAGCTCGCCCATGCCGGCTTCACGCTCGCCGCGGGCACGCTGTCAGCCTTCAACCTGATGCGCCGATCGAGGCCGATCGCGGTCGTCGGCTTCGGCGGTTATCCGACGCTGCCGCCGCTGATCGCGGCCAGGCTCGCCGGCGTGCCCGGCATCATCCACGATGCAAACGCGGTGCTCGGTCGCGCCAACCGGTTCCTAGCGCGCTATGTCCGCGCGATCGCGACGTCCTTGCCGGGCGTGCTCGACCGCGATCCTGCGCTGGCGCCGAAGACCACGACGGTCGGCACACCGATGCGTCCGGCGATCCTTGCGGCCGCCGCGGTGAAGTACACACCGCCTGAGCCGAACGGTCCGCTCCGCCTGCTCGTCGTCGGCGGCAGCCAGGGTGCGCGCATCATGGCCGACATCGTGCCCGGCGCGATCGAGCGGCTTGAGCCTGCGCTCTGGAGCCGGCTGATCCTCACCCAGCAGGTCCGCGAAGAGGACATGACGCGGGTGCGCGCGGTCTACGACAAGCTCAAGATCAATGCCGAGCTCGCGCCGTTCTTCACCGATCTGCCGGCGCGGCTTGCTTCCAATCACCTCATCGTGTCGCGCTCGGGCGCCGGCACGGTCGCCGAGCTCGCCGCGATCGGGCGGCCCTCGATCCTGGTGCCACTGCCCGGCTCGATCGACCAGGACCAGTTCGCCAATGCCGGCGTGCTGGCCCAGGTCAACGGCGGCTTGCGCATTCCGCAGACCGAGTTCACCTCGGATCGGCTGGCTGCCGAGATCTCCGCTTTCGCCGCCGAGCCTGCCCGCCTTGCCGCCATGGCCGAGGCCGCCCGCGGCGCTGGCCGGCTCGATGCCGCCGAGCGGCTGGCCGATCTGGTGGTCAAAGTCGCCGGACTTTGACGCGAAAAAGCCCTTGTCTTCGCCTTCTAAAGCGGGGCATCCAGTACGAGGCGCGGCTGATTTGGGCCGTGAGATCAGCCAGATGCCGCCTTCGCAGGCGGCAAGGTCAGGGAACAGATCATGAGACTGCCGCGCGGGATCGGACCCATCCACTTCGTCGGGATCGGCGGCATCGGCATGAGCGGCATTGCCGAGGTGCTGGTCAATCTCGGCTACACCGTGCAGGGCTCGGACGCCTCCGACAATTACAATCTCGAGCGGCTGCGCAAGAAGGGCGCAAAGGTCTCGGTCGGCCACAAGGCCGAGAATGTCGATGGCGCCGACGTCGTCGTGGTGTCCTCTGCGATCAAGCGCGACAATCCGGAATTGATGGCGGCGCGCGCGCAACGCATTCCCGTGGTGCGCCGCGCCGAGATGCTGGCCGAGCTGATGCGGCTGAAGAGCTGCGTCGCGATCGCCGGCACTCATGGCAAGACCACGACCACGACGATGGTCGCCACGCTGCTCGATGCCGGCGGCCTCGATCCGACCGTGATCAACGGCGGCATCATCAACGCCTATGGCTCGAATGCACGGCTCGGTGCCGGCGACTGGATGGTGGTGGAAGCGGACGAGAGCGACGGCACGTTCCTGAAGCTGCCGACGGATGTCGCGATCGTCACCAATGTCGACCCCGAGCATCTCGATCACTTCAAGACGTTCGATGCCGTGCAGGATGCGTTCCGCCATTTCATCGAGAACCTGCCGTTCTACGGCTTTGCCGTGATGTGCATCGATCATCCGACCGTGCAGAGCCTGGTCGGCAAGATCGAGGATCGCCGCATCATCACCTATGGCGAGAATCCGCAGGCCGATGCGCGGCTCGTCGATCTCACGCCGATGGGTGGCGGATCGAAATTCAAGGTCGCGATTCGCGATCGCAAGAGCGGTGCCGTGCATGAGATTGCGGATCTCACGCTGCCGATGCCGGGACGTCACAACGCCTCGAACGCCACGGCCGCAATCGCGGTGGCGCATGAGCTCGGCGTCTCCGACGAGGCGATCCGCAAGGCGATGGCCACTTTCGGCGGGGTCAAGCGCCGCTTCACCAAGACCGGCGAGTGGAACGGCATCACCGTGATCGACGATTACGGTCACCATCCCGTCGAGATTGCTGCCGTGCTGAAGGCGGCACGCGAATCCACCAATGGCAAGATCCTCGCCGTGGTGCAGCCGCATCGCTTCACCCGCCTGCAATCGCTGTTCGAGGAATTTTGCACCTGCTTCAACGATGCGGACGCGGTTGTTGTCGCCGAGGTCTATCCCGCCGGTGAGGCGCCGATCGAAGGCATCGACCGCGATCATTTCGTCGCCGGCCTGCGCGCCCACGGCCATCGCCAGGTGATCCCGCTACCGGCATCCTCGGATCTCGCCGGCATCGTCAAGGGCATGGCGAAGCCAGGCGATCTGGTCGTGTGCCTGGGCGCCGGCAACATCACGCAATGGGCCTATGCGCTGCCCGGCGAATTGAAGGCGCTGGGATGACGGCGATGACGATGGTCGGATCAGTTGCCCCACGGCACCCTGCGCTCCCTCTCCCCTTGTGGGAGAGGGTGGGGGAGAGGGGTAGCCACAAACTCCGACGTCGCTTGGGGCTACCCCCCTCCCTGGCCCTCCCCCACAAGGGGGGAGGGAACGGGGACAGTGTGCCTCCCTTGCATGAGGCGCGTGCTCTCGCATGAGCTTCCCCGACATCACCCCCGACCTCAAAGCCGCGATGCCTGACCTGCGCGGGCGTTTGCTGGCGAATCAGTCGCTGGCCGAGCTCACCTGGTTTCGCGTCGGCGGGCCGGCGCAGGTGTTGTTCACGCCGGCGGATGAGGATGATCTCGCTTACTTCCTCGCGCATCTCTCGCACGACATTCCCGTCTGTGTCGTCGGCGTCGGCTCCAATCTCATCGTGCGCGATGGCGGCATGTCGGGCGTCGTGATCCGTCTTGCACCGCGTGCCTTTGGCGATGCGAGTGCGAGCGGCGACATCGTCACCGCTGGTGCGGCCGCGCTCGACAAGCGCGTCGCGGAAGTGGCGGCCAGCGCTGATATCGGCGGGCTCGAATTCTTCTTCGGCATTCCCGGCACGATCGGCGGCGCGCTGCGCATGAATGCAGGGGCCAATGGCGGCGAGACCAAGGACGTGCTGATCGAGGCGACCGGCATCGGTCGCGACGGCACGAAGCACACCTTCTCCAACGCCGACATGAAGTTCGTGTACCGCAACAGCGGCGTTGACCCCTCGATCATCTTCACCTCCGCGCGCTTTCGCGGCGTCATCACGGACGCGGACGCGATCCGCGCCCGCATGGCGGAGGTGCAGACCCATCGCGAGACCGCGCAGCCGATTCGCGAGAAGACCGGCGGCTCAACCTTCAAGAATCCGCCCGGCCACTCCGCCTGGAAGCTGATCGACGCCGCCGGCTGCCGCGGCTTGCGCATCGGCGGCGCGCAGGTGTCGGAGATGCACTGCAACTTCCTGATCAATACCGGCGATGCGACCGGTCATGACATCGAGACGCTTGGCGAAACCGTGCGCGAGCGCGTGAAGGAAAATTCGGGAATTGAGCTACACTGGGAAATCAAAAGGATCGGGGTTCCATGATCACCGTCATTCCGGGGCGCGACGAAGTCGCGAGCCCGGAATCCATACTCCCGATCGTGGTTATGGATTCCGGGCCTGCGCCTACCGGCGCATCCCGGAATGACGAAGGTGGAAAGGCAGCTGGCTAATCATGCGCATCACCATTCTCTTCGGCGGCTCCAACAGGGAACGTCTGGTCTCGGTTGCAAGCGCGCAGGCCCTGCACCAGGCGTTGCCTGAAGCCGATCTCTGGTTCTGGGATGTCCAGGACAAGGTGCACGTCGTCCAGTCAAAGCAGCTCGCCGAACACGCCCGTCCCTTTGAGGACGAGTTCAATCCGGGCACGCGCGGAATTCCGCTGGAACAAGCGCTGGACCAGGCGAAAGCGGAGAACCGTGTGCTGGTGCTTGCGCTACATGGCGGCTGCGCCGAGAACGGCGAACTGCAGGTGATGTGCGAATCGCGCGGCGTGCCCTTCACTGGATCGGGCTCGGCATCCTCGCATCTCGCCTTCGACAAGATCGCCGCCAAGCAGTTTGCCGCGCTCGGCGGCGTGACGCCACCGACAGGTATTGCGCTGGAAGACATCGACGACGCCTTTGCCGAATACGGCAGGCTGATCGCAAAGCCGGCGCGCGATGGTTCGAGCTACGGCCTGATCTTCGTCAACGCCAAGCAGGATCTGGTTGCTGTTCGCAACGCTGCGAAGCACGAAGAGTACGTCATCGAGCCCTACATCGCCGGCATCGAGGCGACCTGCGGCGTGCTGGAGCGGCCGGACGGCTCGATGATCTCGCTGCCGCCGATCGAGATCATCCCGGGCGAGGGCAATTTCGACTACGCCGCAAAATATCTGCTCTCATCGACCCAGGAGATCTGCCCCGGCCGCTTCTCGCCGGAGGTCACGGCCGCGCTGATGGACCAGGCGATGCGGGCGCATCGGGCGATGTCCTGCACCGGCTATTCCCGGTCGGACTTCATCGTGTCGGACAAGGGCCTGGTCTATCTCGAGACCAACACGCTGCCCGGCCTCACCAAGTCCTCGCTCTATCCCAAGGCGCTGAAGGCGCAGGGGATCGAGTTCGTCGACTTCCTGCGCGACCTGATCGAGCTCGCCGAACAGCGCGTGCGGAAATAATTAGGGTTGGTTAACGGCCGGCCGGGCGAAACAGCCCGTTTTGGAACCCAGAATCGGTAAAATGCCGGAGATGGCGGCATAAATGCCTCACAAGACGAGGCAAAAAGCTCCGGCCGTTAACGAAGTTTACCTTTTGTTTACCAGGAAGTCCGAAGGTTAACGCTGGCGGCGCATATGGCGATTTGGCTGCCGGCGCGTGGGCTGTCACGGGTGTTCCCGTCTCCGGCCAACGCTTTGAAGGGGAGAGGCTTCTTCTGCTGAAGACCACCCGGCCGGCCGGTCCGAGACGTCATGGGCGCCAGAACCCGCGAGATTTCCGCGGGCTAACTGTTGACGAGCTCGTGCAATGGATGGTGCAGGCAGCCTCACCCGGTCAGTACTTCGATCTCTGAGGCCCCAAGCTGACCTGAAGGCGGCCGCTGTTGGAGCGGTCGTGCTTCTGCGCGAGTGGATCGAGCAGAAGCGCCAGGACAAGCGCGAAGAGAAGCTCCAGGAAAAGCGCGCCCGCGCCAAGGCTCTTCCGGAGCGCGAGCCGACGCCGCGCATCGTCGCGCTGGTCGAGCGCTTCCTGCCGCGCCGGGTCGGGATCAGCCTGACAGTCATCCTGCTCGCCGGCGCCACCGGCCTCGGCATCGTCAAGGGCGGCCATCTCCAGGATTTCATCACCGCGGTCAGCGATGCCCGCAATGCGCTGGCCAATTCCGCCGGCTTCCGAATCACCTCCGTCGTCATCAACGGCCGCAAGCAGCTCAGCCAGGACGAGATCCTCGCCATCGGCGGCGTCAGCGGCCGCTCCTCGCTGCTGTTCCTCGATGCCGACGGCCTGCGCGACAAGCTCAAGGCCAATCCCTGGATCGCGGATGCGACCGTGCTGAAGCTCTATCCGGGCCAGCTCCAGATCGACATCACCGAGCGCAAGGCGTTCGCGCTGTGGCAGGAAGCCGGCCGGCTCTCCGTGATTGCCGACGACGGCGCCGTGCTCGAGCCCTATGTTTCGCGCCGCTTCCTGACGCTGCCGCTCGTGGTCGGCAAGGGCGCCGCCACCCAGGCGCGCGATTTCCTCGCGCTCCTCGCGCGTTATCCGCAGGTGCAGTCGGCGACCAAGGCGGCGATCTTCATCGGCGAGCGCCGCTGGAATCTGCGGTTGAAGGACGGCCTCGACGTGCGGCTCCCCGAGCAGGACGTCGGCAATGCGCTTGCCGCCCTGTCCAAGCTCGACAAGGAGGAGAAGCTGTTCTCCAGGGACATCGTCGCCGTCGACATGCGTCTGCCCGATCGTCTCGTAGTGCAGCTCTCCGACGACGCCGCAAAGGCGCGCGAAGAGCTGTTCAAGGCAAAGCAGCCGAAGAAGAAGGCCGGTGATTCCGCATGACCGGTCTCGATCGCACCCAGACGCCGAAGACCCGCCCGATGCCGCATAAGCGCGCCGGGCTCGTCGCCTGTCTCGACATCGGCACCAGCAAGATCGCCTGCATGATCGCGCGGCTGAAGCCGTCCGCGCCGAGCGAGGCGCTGCGCGGCCGCACCCATGCGGTTGAATTGACCGGCTACAGCCAGATCCAGGCGCGCGGCATGAAGGCCGGTGCGGTGATCGATCTCGGCGAATGCGAGCAGGCGGTGCGCCAGGCCGTCGGGCTTGCGGAAAAGATGGCCAAGGTGCGGGTCGAATCCGTGCTGCTGTCGGTCTCCGGCGGCAGGCTCGCCGGGCATATGGTCGAGGCTGCCGCCGACATCCGCGGCGGCGCGGTCACGCCGGCCGACGTCAGTCGCGTCACCTCCACCGGCATGCGTCATGCCACCGGCGAGGGCCGCACCGTGCTGCACGCGCTGCCCGTCGGCTACACGCTCGATGGCGTCAAGGGCATCCGTGATGCCCGCGGCATGGTCGCGCGCCAGTTCGGCGTCGACATGAACGTGGTGACCTGCGACGCCACCGTGGCGCGGAACCTGATGCTGGCAGTGGAACGCTGCCACATCAACGTCGAAGCCATGGCGGCGAGCCCCTATGTCGCCGGCCTCTCCGTGCTGACCGACGACGAGGCCGATCTCGGCGCCGCCGTCGTCGAGATGGGTGCGGGCACCACGACCATCGCCGTCTATTCCGGCGGCCGCTTCGTGCATGCGGCAGGCTTTGCAGTCGGCGGCCATCACATCACGATGGACCTGGCGCGCGGACTGTCGGCGACCATCGCCGACGCCGAGCGAATCAAGACGCTCTATGGCACTGTCATCACCGGTGGATCGGACTCGCGCGAGCTGATGTCGGTGCCGACCGCAGGCGACGAGCAGGATCTGCCGCAGATCGTCTCCCGCGCCACCATCGCCAACATCGTCAAGCACCGGGCCGAGGAAATCTTCGAGATGGTCCGTGACAAGCTGAAGGAATCGCCCTTCGCGGCCGAGCCGAATGGTCGCATCGTTCTCAGCGGCGGTGCCTCGCAACTCACCGGGCTCGTCGAGCTCGGCACGCAAATTCTCGGCCGTCCCGTGCGGATCGGCCGACCGCTCGGCTTCGGCCGGCTGCCCAATGAGGCGAAGAACGCCGCCTTCGCGGTGCCCGCCGGGCTCCTGGTCTACCCGCAATATGTTCACCTTGAACATGTCGAACCGCGGCATACGCGGCAGATTAAGACAGGGACCGGCGGTTATTTCGGAAAGGTCGGACGATGGCTTCGCGAGGGCTTCTGATGACAGGTTTCCACATTCCCGGATTTTCACCAACTCCCGCGGCCGCCGGCCGGGGCGAACCCACGCGCACGTGATCGAGAGGCAACCATGACCATCAGCATCAACGTTCCTGATATTCACGAACTGAAGCCGCGGATCACCGTGTTTGGCGTCGGCGGCGCCGGCGGCAACGCCGTCAACAACATGATCACGGCGGGCCTTCAGGGCGTCGACTTCGTGGTCGCCAACACCGACGCGCAGGCGCTGACGATGTCGAAGGCGCAGCGCATCGTGCAGATGGGTACGCAGGTCACGCAAGGCCTCGGTGCCGGCTCGCAGCCGAACGTCGGTGCGGCTGCCGCGGAAGAGGTGATCGACGAACTCCGCGACCATCTCTCGGGCGCCAACATGGTGTTCGTCACCGCCGGCATGGGCGGCGGCACCGGCACGGGAGCCGCTCCTGTCATCGCCAAGACCGCGCGCGACATGGGCATCCTCACCGTCGGCGTGGTGACCAAGCCTTTCCACTTTGAAGGCGGCCGCCGCATGCGCACCGCTGAAGCGGGCATCAACGAGCTGCACAAGGTCGTTGATACGCTCCTGATCATTCCGAACCAGAACCTGTTCCGGGTCGCCAACGAGAAAACCACCTTCGCCGACGCCTTCGCGATGGCTGACCAGGTGCTCTATTCGGGCGTTGCCTGCATTACCGACCTGATGGTGAAGGAAGGCCTGATCAACCTCGACTTCGCCGACGTCCGCGCCGTGATGCGTGAGATGGGCAAGGCGATGATGGGCACGGGCGAAGCCTCCGGCGACAAGCGCGCGCTGACCGCCGCTGAAGCTGCGATCGCCAACCCGCTGATCGACGATTCCTCGATGAAGGGTGCCAAGGGCCTCCTGATCTCGATCACCGGCGGCAAGGACCTCACCCTGTTCGAGGTCGACGAAGCCGCGACCCGCATCCGCGAGGAGGTCGACCAGGACGCCAACATCATCGTCGGCGCCACCTTCGACGAAGCCCTCGACGGCCTGATCCGCGTCTCGGTCGTTGCCACCGGCATCGAGCAGGCGGCGATCGCCCGCAACAGCCAGGCCTCGAGCGCACCGGCCGTCGCCGTTGCCGCCCCGCATGCTCCGGCCGCCGTGGCTGAAACCCGGCTCGCCGATCTCACCGCGCGGCTGCGGGCGGACAATCAGCGGCTCGCCGAGCGTGCCCAGAAGCTGGAAGCGCAGATCCCGCAGGCGGCGGCCGCTCCGGTTGCTGCCGCCCCCATGGCGCCGCGTCCCAATGTCGAGCGCGCTGCGCTGGCTGCGATTGCCGCCGCTGTGGCGCCGGAAGTGCCGCATGCGCCGGCGCCCCAGACCTATGGCGACGTCACCGTGCGCCCGATCGCGCAAAAGCCCTCGCTGTTCCCCGAGCCGGAAGCAGCACCCGTCGCGATGCATGAGCCGATGACGCCGGAAACCTTCATCCCGCCGCAGGCCGAGCGACCGCCGCTGCGAGCGCCGCGGATGCCGCGCCTCGAGGACCTGCCGATGCCGGCGCAGGCGGAGATTCGCCAGGGCCGCGAGACCGAGGACGAGCCGACTCAGAAGACTCGCCTGTCGCTGTTGCAGCGCCTTGCCAATGTCGGCCTCGGCCGTCGCGACGAGGAGAGCGAGCCGCCGGTCGTCGCCCGCACCGCAGCTCCCGCTATGCCGCCGCTGCCTGACCGCAAGCCACAGCGCAGCGTGGCTCAGCAGATCGCAGCTAGCGAGCCGGTATCAGAGTATGCCCGCCGACCCCCGCCGCAAGGCTTGGACGTCCACGGCCGCCCCGCGCCTGTTGCGCCGGCGCCACAGGGAGACGACCATCTTGATATCCCGGCCTTCCTCCGCCGTCAGGCGACGTGAGGATTGTTACAATCAAGACGACGAAAAAGGTCCCGGCGAAATGTTCGCCGGGACCTTTGCTTTCGGCCTGCGGGATCTCGGCTGGCAGAGGCAACCGACTGATTTTAAATGATTAATTATGTATTTCGTGATGCAATAAAGTTGCCGAGACCGGCTCCAAACGTGGCGCAAATTGGTTCACGCCCCGCCCGAATGCGGCAGAGTTGGGGTAACAATTGGTAAAAAAGCGTGAGTTGGCTTGTTTGGGGCAGTGACTATGGTTTGCGCGTGACTTGGGGATACGGAGATTCGAGCTGGTGCCTCAGACGGCCAGTTCGGTCCAGTATAAGTCGCAGTGGGTCGTAGGGTGGGCAGTTCCTGATGAAATTTAGCCGGCAAACAACGCTCCGCGCGCAGGCCACAGTGGTTGGCGTCGGCGTTCATTCCGGTCTCCCCGTAACGCTGACCTTGGGGCCTGCACCTGTTGATGCAGGCCTGGTTTTTGTCCGCACCGGCCTCGAAGGTTGCGACCGCGAAGTGCAGGCCACTGCCGAGCAGGTCATCGCGACCGATTTTGCGACCGTGCTTGGCGACAGCGACGGTGCGCTGGTGTCGACGGCCGAGCACGTGCTTGCTGCTTTGCGTGGCATGGGCGTGGACAACGCGACCATCGAGATCGACGGTCCGGAAGTACCGATCATGGACGGCAGCGCAGCGGCGTTCGTCGCGGCAATCGACCAGGCCGGTATCGTGAGCCAGCCGGCGCAGCGCCGGTTCATCCAGATTTTGAAGCCGGTCTCGGTTGCGATCGGCGATTCCTTCGGCGAGCTGCGGCCTTACGCCAACGGCTTCCGCGCCGAGATCGAGATCAATTTCGCCAATCCGGTGATCGGCCGGCAGGCCTACACGTTCGAGCTCAGCCCGGAACGTTTCCGCCGCGAGATCGCGCGGGCCCGCACCTTCGGCCTGATGTGCGATCAGGCGCGTCTCTGGAGCGCAGGCTTCGCGCGCGGCGCCTCCTTCGAGAACACCGTCGTGTTCGACGAGGAGCGGCTGCTGAATACCGAAGGCCTGCGCTACGCCGACGAATGCGTGCGCCACAAGGTGCTGGACGTGGTGGGAGATCTGGCGCTGGCTGGCCTGCCGTTGCTGGGCGCCTATCGTTCGGTCCGCGGCGGCCACAAGCTCAACCACGCCGTCCTGACCGCGCTGCTTGCCGATCGGACCGCCTGGCGGGTGGTCGAGGGTGAGGCGGCTCGCCGCACCACGCGTCCCGTTGTCGAGGTCGGCAGCGGTATCGTCGGTGGCCGGATTGCCGCCGCCTACGGGCCGGACGTGTCCTGAACGACCGATTCCGGCCGCTTTGGCCCTTTACGCATTTCCTGGTAACCATGATCGGCTAGCTTCAGTGCACCGTCGCCTTAATCCGGGCGAAATGCCTGCCTATCCGGGACCTTAACGATCGTTTTTGGGTTACACCGGCTTGGGTCGCATGGCAGGGCGCCGAAGCACGGGCAAACTTATACGGCAGATTTCGCGGCCATGGCGGGGTCATGGCGCGGCGGGCAGCGCATCACAGGGCGTCAGGTCTTAAATTCATGTCAGCACAGCGTATGACGCGCGAATCATTCACGGCTTCGCTCGCACCCTCGGCACGGCGGTTGCTGCAGGCTGCCGCGTTCCTCGCGGTCGCGCTGCCGCTCGGTGGCTGCGGCACTGGCGAGCTGTGGGACAAGTTCACCGCCAAGGACGACACCTTCGTCGAGGAGCCGGCCGACAAGCTCTACAATGAGGGCCTGTACCTCATGAACGAGAAGAAGGACATCAAGGCGGCGAACAAGAAGTTCGAGGAAGTCGACCGGCAGCACCCCTATTCCGACCTCGCCCGTAAGTCGCTTCTGATGTCGGCTTATGCGTCCTATCAGGCCGGCGACTATGACAGCTGCATCGGCTCCGCGAGCCGCTACGTCACCCTGCATCCCGGCAGCCCGGACGCGGCGTACGCGCAGTATCTGATCGCGGCCTCCCATTACGACCAGATCCCTGACATCAGCCGCGACCAGACCCGCACCGAGAAGGCGATCGCCTCGCTCGAAGAGGTGGTGCGCAAATATCCGAACTCCGAATATGCGACCAGCGCCAAGTCCAAGATCGAGGGCGCACGCGACCAGCTCGCCGGCAAGGAAATGGCCGTCGGCCGCTATTACGCGCAGAAGCGCGACTTCACGGCCGCGATCAACCGCTACAAGACCGTGGTCACGCAGTACCAGACCACGCGCCACGTCGAGGAGGCGCTCTACCGCCTGACCGAGGCCTATATCGCGATCGGCATCGTCGGTGAGGCGCAGACCGCGGCCGCCGTGCTCGGGCACAATTTTCCTGACAGCCGCTGGTACAAGGACGCCTATAATCTTGTAAAATCCGGCGGTCTCGAGCCGAGCGAGAATCAGGGGTCCTGGATCAGCAGGACCTTCAAGAAGATGGGCCTCGGCGGCTAGGAAATTTTGGGGTTCCATGCTGGCGCGTCTGTCGATCCGTGACATCGTCCTGATCGAACGGCTCGATATCGAATTCGCAACCGGCCTTGCGGTTTTGACCGGCGAGACGGGCGCGGGAAAATCCATCCTGCTCGATGCCTTTGCGCTGGCGCTCGGCGGCCGCGGCGATGCCGGCCTCGTGCGCCACGGCGCGGAGCAGGGGCAGGTCACGGCCGTGTTCGACGTGCCGAAGGCCCATCCCGCGACGAAGATCCTCGCTGAGAACGGGCTGGAAGATACCGGTGAGATGATCCTGCGCCGCGTGCAGCTCGCCGACGGCCGCACCCGCGCCTTCATCAACGACCAGTCGATCAGCGTGCAGACCCTCAAGGCGGTCGGCGCTGCGCTGGTCGAGATCCACGGCCAGCACGACGAGCGCGCGCTGGTCGATGCATCCACGCACCGCCGCCTGCTCGATGCCTTTGCCGGCCTCGAAAAGGATGTCACAGCCGTCGAAGCGCTGTGGGATGCGCGCCGCACCGCCAACACCGCGCTGGAGGAGCATCGCACGGGCATGGAGCGCGCCGCGCGTGAGGCGGATTATCTGCGCCATGCCTCGGACGAATTGAAGCAACTCGCGCCGAAGGACGGCGAGGAGACTTCGCTGGCCTCCCGCCGCACCACCATGATGCAGGGTGAGAAGATCGCCTCCGACCTGCGCGAGGCGCAGGAAATCGTCGGCGGACACAATTCGCCGGTCGCGGCTCTTTCGGCGGCGGTGCGAAGGCTGGAGCGCCGCGGCGTCAATTCGCCGGCGCTGGTCGAGCCCGCGGTGAAGGCGATCGACGCCGCGATCAATTCGTTGGAGGAGGCCGACCAGCATCTCCAGGCCGCACTCGCCGCAACCGATTTCGACCCCTTGGAGCTCGAACGCATCGAGGAACGGCTGTTCGCGCTGCGCGCCGCCTCGCGCAAATATTCGACGCCGGTCGATGGCCTGGCAGCGCTTGCCGCGAAATACGCGGCCGATGTCAGGTTGATCGATGCCGGCGCCGAACAGTTGAAGAAGCTCGAGCAGGCCGCAATCGAGGCCGACGCGCGCTACGCCGGCGCCGCAAAGAAGCTGTCAGTTGCGCGGCAGAAATCGGCGGAAAAGCTCAACAAGGCCGTCAACGCCGAACTCGCCCCGCTCAAGCTCGAACGCGCGAAATTCATGACCCAGGTGGAGACCGATGAGCGCGCGCCGGGACCGCAGGGTTTCGATCGCGTCGAGTTCTGGGTGCAGACCAATCCGGGCACCAAGCCGGGGCCGATGATGAAGGTCGCCTCCGGCGGCGAGCTGTCGCGCTTCCTCCTCGCGCTGAAGGTCGTGCTGTCCGATCGCGGCTCGGCGCCGACCCTGGTGTTCGACGAAATCGACACCGGCGTCGGCGGTGCGGTGGCTGACGCCATTGGCGCGCGGCTCGCGCGGCTTGCCGGCCAGGTGCAGGTGATGGCCGTAACCCACGCCCCGCAGGTCGCCGCCCGCGCCGACCAGCATCTCCTGATTTCCAAGGACGCCCTCGACAAGGGCAAGCGCGTCGCCACCCGCGTCAATGCGCTCGCCGCCGACCACCGCCGCGAGGAGATCGCGCGGATGCTGGCGGGCGCGGAGATCACCGCGGAAGCGAGGGCGGCCGCGGAACGGCTGCTAAGGGCGGCGACGGCTTAATTTTCGTGTCCCGGACGCGCGTAGCGCGAGCCGGGACCCAGAGCGCTGCCACATGGGCCCCGGCTCTGCAGCGCATCGCTGAAGAAGCGCTGCGCTGGGTCCGGGGCACGAAACCGTGACCCGCCTTTACCCTCGCGCCGCGTCTGTCGTATTCAAGCACCATGGCAAGAGCAGCAAAATCCAAACCGCTTCCCGACGTCGCCGATCTCACCAAGGCGCAGGCCAAGGTCGAGCACGTGCGGCTTGCCCTCGAACTCGAGGGGCACGACAAGCGCTATTACCAGGACGACGCGCCGACCGTTACCGACGCCGAATATGACTCGCTGCGCCAGCGCTTCAATGCGATCGAGAAGCGCTTCCCGGAATTCGTCAGCGCGGAGTCGCCGTCGCAGAAGATCGGCGCGGCGCCGTCCGGACGCTTCAGGAAGGTCCGGCACGCGGTGCCGATGCTGTCGCTCGACAATGCCTTTGCGGAAGAGGACGTGCGCGATTTCGTCGGCCGCATCGCGCGCTTCCTGAAGCTTGCCGATGACAGGATCGATTTCTCCGCCGAGCCCAAGATCGATGGGCTCTCGATGTCGCTGCGCTATGAGGGCGGCGAGCTCGTCACAGCTGCGACGCGCGGCGACGGCGCGGAAGGCGAGGACGTCACTGCCAACATCCGTACGCTCGAGGACGTGCCGAAGAAGCTCAAAGGCCGCAACGTCCCCGACATCTGCGAGGTGCGCGGCGAGGTCTACATGACCAAGAAGGCATTCCTGGCGCTCAACGAACGGCAGAAAGCGGCGGGTGACACCATCTTCGCCAATCCGCGCAACTCGGCCGCGGGCTCGCTGCGGCAGAAGGACCCCGGCATCACCGCCTCGCGCCCGCTCGGGTTCTTCGCCTATGCGTGGGGGCAGATGAGCGCGATGCCGGAGGGCACGCAGAGCGGCATGATCCACTGGTTCGAGCGCTGCGGTTTCAAGACCAATCCGCTGACGAAGCTTTGTCACTCCGTCGAGGAGCTGCTCGCGTTTCATCATTCAATCGAAGAGCAGCGTGCCGAGCTCGACTACGACATCGACGGCGTCGTCTACAAGGTCGACCGCATCGACTGGCAGGAACGGCTCGGCTTCGTGTCGCGCACGCCGCGCTGGGGCATTGCGCACAAGTTTCCGGCCGAGCGCGCCATGACCGTGCTGCGCGACATCGAGATTCAGGTCGGCCGCACCGGCTCGTTCACGCCGGTCGGCAAGCTCGAACCGATCGGCGTCGGCGGCGTGATCGTGCAGAACGTCACGCTTCACAACGAGGACTACATCAAGGGCATTGGCAACAAGGGCGAGGTGCTGCGGGAGGGTCGTGACATAAGGATCGGCGACACCGTCGTGATTCAGCGCGCCGGCGACGTCATTCCGCAGGTCGTCGACGTCGTCATCGACAAGCGGCCCAGAAACGCGAAGGAATTCCACCTCCCGAAGAAGTGCCCGTGCCCGCTGCACACTGACGTGGTGCGCGAGGAGACGGCGACGGGCGAGGAGGGGTCGCGCGCCCGCTGCACCGGCGAGTTCGCCTGTCCCTATCAGAAGATCGAGCATCTGAAGCTGTTCGTGTCGCGGCGCGCGTTCGACATCGATGGCCTCGGCGAGAAGCAGCTTCAATACTTCTTCGACGAAGGTTTTGTGAAGGAGCCCGCCGACATCTTCACGCTACAGAAGCGCAACGCGAAGCTGAAGCTGGAGGAGATCGAGGGTTACGGCGAGACCTCGGTGCGCAACCTGTTCGGCGCGATCGAGAGCCGGCGCAACATCGCCCTGGAGCGCTTCATCTATGCGCTCGGCATGCGTCATGTCGGCGAGACCACGGCCCTGGCGCTAGCGCGCGGTTATGGTTCCTGGGACGCCTTCCACGACGCCTGTCTCAAGGCCGCCAAGGGCGACGAGGAGGCGATTGCCGACATGGATGCGCTCGACCAGATCGGTGACACCGTGATCAAGAGCATCGCCGACTATTTTGGCGAGAGCCACAACCGCGGTATCGTCGAGCGGCTGACAGGCGAGGTCGATATCATCGACGCCGAGAAGCCGAAGAGCAATTCGGCCGTTGCCGGCAAGACGGTGGTGTTCACGGGCTCGCTGGAGAAGATGACGCGAGATGAGGCCAAGGCGACCGCGGAGCGGTTGGGTGCGAAGGTGTCGGGATCGGTGTCGAAGAAGACTGACCTCGTCGTTGCCGGCCCCGGCGCGGGATCAAAGCTCGCTGAAGCCAACAAGCACGGCGTCAAGGTGCTGACCGAAGACGAGTGGCTGAAGCTGATCGGGGAGTGAGGCGGTACGTTCGCCCCTTGCTCCGCCGTCATCGCCCGCGAAGGCGGGCGATCCAGTACGCCGCGGCTTCTCTGTTTACGACCGCTGTCTCTGGAATACTGGATCCCCCGCTTTCGCGGGGGGTGACGCTGAGATTGTTGCAACGACCATCGCTAGCGCGACAGCTACATCATCCCGCTCTCTTCCTCTTCCGCCTGCTCGATCAGCTCTTCGCTCACCACGACCTCGCGCCGCGGTACGACGAAGATCATGGTGGAGGCGCACAGCAGCGAGATCGCTGTTATGGCCGAGGTCAGTGGCAGCGTCGTCGCGGAGTGGCCGCCGAGATAGGCGCCGAACTGCGATACCAGCGAGCCGATGCCCTGCTGCAGGAAGCCCATCGCGCCTGACGCAGTGCCGGCGGCTTCGGGACGGACGCTGATGGCGCCGGCGGCCGAGTTCGCCATCACGAAGGCATTGCCGACCATCACGATCATCTGCGTGCCGAACAGCCAGCTTGGTGCCTCATTCCAGCCCGTGAGGCTCCAGACAAGGTTCAGGACGCTGCCGCTGAGTTGCAGCGCGAGCCCGAACCAGATCAGCTTCTCCAGCGAATGCCGCGGCGCAAAGCGCACGCAGAGGAGATTGCCAACCAGATACGCAAACGCCGTGGTCGCGAACCACGCGCCATATTCGGCGCTGCTGCGGCCCATCTGCGTGACCACGATGTAGGGACCGCCGCCGGCGAAGGTGAAGATGATCTGCGAAGCCAGCACCTGGCACAGCACATAGCCCACGAAGGCGCGATTGCGGATGAGGCTGCCGACGTCGCCGCGAAAGCCGCTGCCGGCGGCGCGGGCGCGGCGCGTCTCGGGCAGCGCCAGCGCGATGCCGACAGCGACTATAAGCGCGCCTCCAGTGATGGCGTAGAAGATCGCGCGCCAGCCAAACGCGGTCTCGATCAGGCCGCCGGTCAGGGGCGAGAGCATTTGCGCGATCATCATGACGGCGATGACGAGGCTGATCATCGCGCCGACGCGCTCGCGCTCGTAGAGGTCGCGGATGATGGCGCGGCTCACCACCATGCCGGTGGCGCCGCCCAGCGCCTGGAAGAAGCGTGCGGCGATCAGTTGCGGCAGGTTGTCCGCGAAGATGCAGGCAATGCTCGCACCGACCATCAGCGCCAGCCCTGCGAGCAGCACCGGCCGCCGGCCGAACCGGTCCGACAGTGGTCCCATGATGATCTGCGAGCAGGCGATGCCGACCATGTAGAGCGACACCGTCATCTGCGCGACGGAGATGTCGCGACCGAACGTCGTCGCCAGCACCGGCAGTGCCGGAACCAGCATGTAGAGCGAGATTGGCGCGACGCCGGTCATGGCGACGAGCAACATCAGCATCACGCGCGAGGTCGCGAGGTTCTGTTGCGCCGAGAGCGTCGGCTTGCCCATCATGCCATGCATGGATCGACACTAGCCGCATCGCGGGACCAGCGAATACGGATGTTTCGGCATGCGGCCATGCGCGATGCTGGCACCGCAAATTTACTGTCACCAGACACAGCGCGGCCGCCACAAAGCAGGTGTCATCGCCCGGCTCGACCGGGCGATCCAGTACGCCGCGGCTTCTCCGTATACGACTGCTGTCTCTGGAATACTGGATTCCCCGCCTTCGCGGGGAATGACGGCGGAGGTCGGGGCGAGAGCGTTGCGCTGAACGCGAGAATGCTATGCAGCGCTACGTCAGCTCCGCCGTCGCCTCATCGAGCCACGCCTTGGTGGCCTCATCGAGCGCCAGCCGCACTTCGGCCCTGACGCGGGCGTGGTAGGCGTTGAGCCAGTCGCGCTCATCCGTGCTGAGCATTGCCACATCGATCAGGCGGCGGTCGATCGGCGCGAGCGTCAGCGTCTCGAAGGCGTTCATCGGCTTCTCGGCGCCCGCGATGTCGGCGGCAACCACGAGCTCGAGATTCTCGATGCGGATGCCAAAACCGTCGGTCTTGTAGTAGCCGGGCTCGTTGGAGAGAATCATTCCGCGCTTGAGCGGCGTGGTGCCGAGCTTCGAAATCCGCGCAGGCCCCTCATGCACGGAGAGATAGCTGCCGACGCCGTGGCCGGTGCCGTGCTCGAAATCGACACCGGCGGCCCACAGATATTGCCGTGCCAGAGTGTCGAGCTGCGCGCCGGTGGTGCCGTCGGGAAACACCGCGCGCGCGATCGCGATATGGCCGCGCAGTACGCGCGTGAAGCGGTCGCGCATCTCCGCGGTGGGCTCGCCGACGGCCATTGTGCGCGTGACGTCGGTGGTGCCGTCCTCGTACTGCGCGCCGGAATCGATCAAGAGCAGATCGCCGCGCGCGATCCGCCGGTTGCTTTTGCGGGTGACGCGGTAATGCACGATGGCGCCGTTCGGGCCCGTGCCGGAAATGGTCGGGAACGATACGTCCTTCAGTGCGCCGGTGTCACGGCGGAACGTCTCCAGCGCCTCCACCGCGTCGATCTCGGTCAGCTTGCCCGAGGGTGCCTCGCGATCGACCCATGCGAGGAAGCGGGCCAGCGCCACCGCGTCACGCCGGTGCGCGGTCTTCGTCCCTGCGATCTCGGTGGCATTCTTGACTGCCTTCAGCAGCGTCACCGGATCGGCGCCGCGCAGCGGCTTGCCACCGCTGCTCGTGATCAGCCGGCTGAGCGCATCGGCGGCCGTCGCATTGTCCAGCGCGATCGCCGCGCCGCTCTTGGCGAGCGCCATCAGCGTCGGCGTCAACGCATCCGGCTCGCGCACGTCGGCGGATCGCTCGAGATGGTCGCGCGTCAGGTTGGAGAGCTTTCGGTGGTCGATGAACACGGTTGGCCGGCCGTCCTTCGGCACCAAGGCGTAGGACAGCGGCAAGGGCGTGTGCGCGACGTCGCCGCCACGGATGTTGAAGCTCCAGGCCACCGCATGGCTGTCGGACAGTACCAGCGCATCGGCGCCGAGCTTGCCGATCTCGCTACGGATCTGCGCGGCCTTCTCCGCCTCCGCGATCCCCGCATGTTGCAGGGCGTGAATCACGACCGGCGCGATTGGCGCGGGCGGCCGGTCGTGCCACACGGCATCGACCGGGTTCGAGTCGACCGCCACCAGCTCGGCGCCGGCCTTGGCGCAGGCGGCGGACAGGCGTTCGGCTGCCGCAAAGGTGTGCAGCCACGGGTCAAAGCCTAGGCGGTCGCCCGCCTTCAGATGCACGGAGAGCCAGGTTTCCGGTGGCGGTTCGATCAGCGACTCGACGGCCCAGGCCTTTGTGTCGACCTGCTTGGCCGCTTGCAGCGTATAGCGGCCGTCGACGAACACCGCGGCCTCCTGCGGCAGCACGACCGCCAGTCCCGCCGAGCCCGTGAAGCCGGTGAGCCAGGCCAGCCGCTCCTCCGACGGCGCCACATATTCATTCTGCTGCTGGTCGGCGCGCGGAATGACGAAGCCGGTCAGCTTGCGGCGGGCGAGTTCTTCGCGAAGTGCCGCAAGGCGCGCGCTCAATGCGACGCCGGCTTCCGGCTCCTCGAATGTCTGGAAATGAGCTTCGAACATGCTGTGACTATCTTAGGGTGATGGGGATTGCTCCGCAATGTGGACGCAATCGTTGTGCATTGGCATAGACCGTGCTTGCGAAGTTCCATTCGCGTCGAGTGGAGTAAAGGATGCGGCTTTTGCGCTTCGTCCGGGTAACAGGGCAAAACGAGCAAGTGGTTCATCTCAACGGCGAGGGGACACACGATGCCTGCGTTCACGTTTGAAAAGATCTCGCCTCCGGTCCGCCGTGGACCGTCCTCCCCCGAGGCAGAGAAGCCACGCGGCGTCCTCTACCAGATGATCGACCGCTTCGCCGAGCGCCGCGCCAGGCGGATCTTGCGTGAGGAGCGCGCGCCCGTCCGCCGCGACGACAAGGTGGCGGAGTAGCTAGGGCAGCATCGACGACTGCGTAGGGGGGCAAAGCGACTTGTCCGCCGTAGCTCGAAGAGCGAAGGCGGAAGCGTGCCCACCACTTTTATCGCCAGGTGTGGATCGATGGTGGGCACGGCGCGCGAAGAGCGCGCCTTTACGCACCCTTGTAACAGCACCTCACCCGACCCGTCGCAGCAACAGGCTGCTCCAGCCCTCGATCCGCAAGTGTCGTATGGGCACGAGGCCGCGCGCGCGGTAGGCGGCGATCACGGCAGGGGCCTGGGGCGTCAGGAGGCCCGATAGGATGACGTGCGCCCTCGGCGCAAGGTGCCGCTTCATGGGACCTGCCAACTGCCGCAGGGGGTTGGCGAGGATGTTGGCCAGCACCAGGTCGAACGGTCCCCACGCGCCAAAATCGGGCGCGGCAAAGCCGGTGGCGCGGATCGCATGCACGTGGTGACCGGTCTCGTTCAGGCCAGCGTTCTCGCGGGCCACGCGCACCGAGGGCGGATCGATGTCGCTCGCCAGCACCGCGCGATGCAGCGCCTTGGCCGCCGCGATCGCCAGCACGCCGGTCCCGGTACCGAGGTCGAGCACGCGCTTCGGCCTAGAACCTTTCAAGATATGGTCAAGCAACAGTAAACAGCCGCGCGTCGTGCCGTGATGGCCGGTGCCGAAAGCCAGCGCCGCCTCGATCTCGATGGCGAGCTTGTTCGGCGGCACACGGTCGCGGTCATGGCTGCCGTGGACGACGAAGCGTCCGGCCGGAACGGGCACGAGGTCTTCTAGGCTCGCCTTGACCCAATCCCTGGCCTCGACGCTGTCGAACACCAGCGTGTCCGCGATCCGGCTACCTGCCGTTTCAGCGATGATTCCCCTCAGGAAATCCTGATCCGGCGCATCCGCGAAGTGCAGCGTGACGTCCCAGCGCCCATCGGGCTGCTCGAATGCCGCGACCGCCGCGTCGCCATCGAAAAAGATCTCGGTCAGGACATCGACAACGCGCTTGGCGGCGGCCTCGTCGCCGATCGCAAAGCTCGCGCGGTGGGTGGGTGAGGGGGGCATTTGCTTCAAATATACTCGCTCAATTCGGTCCAATTTGATGAGTTATCGCCTCGCATCATTCTCAAAACTTGTGCTTCCCGCGTTTATTCAACTTTAGGTTCCGCTCCGTAGATTACCGGATGTTGGGTGCAGCCAACGCAACTGGAAATTGGAGGCAAATCTTGAAGCGCATGGTTCAAAAGTTCTGGTCCGATGAGTCCGGCGCCACCGCGATCGAATACGGTCTGATCGCAGCCGGCATCGCCCTGGCGATCATTACCGTGGTCAACAGCCTGGGCACCAGCCTGAATGACAAGTTCGGTTCAGTTAGCAGCAACTTGAAGTAATTTCCGCCTCCCTTTTCCGAGCGGGGGCTATTGCATTGAAGACCACGACCGACGCCCGCGGGGGGAACGCCCCTTGCGGGCGAAGTCGTTTTTGGCGCGGCGGCGGTGCCCGGTAGTGTCTCTTTTTAAATCTGGCGGCCGATTTTTCTGATCCCATCGCGGGGGCTGTACAAGAAAGTGCAAGTCAATGACTAAACTGTTTCTCCTCCACCACGTCCATGAGTTCGACGACGGCCACGAAGAGATAAAGCTCATCGGGGTTTACAGCACCCGAACCAACGCCGAGGCAGCGCTGGCAGCCGTCCGCAATCAGCCGGGCTTTCGTGACGTTCCGGAGGGATTTACGATTGACGAATGCCTATTGGACCCAATGCGACCAGGATGGTCAGAGGGCTACGTGACGGCATTCCCAGACGGCACATTTTCAAACTGAGACCGATCCGGTGCTCACAGGCTTTCAGCCGTTAACCCAAGGACGATCCACCGGCTGGTCCACAGGGATATCCCGGCGTTGTCCCCAGGATATCCCCGGCATGGTCCCCAGGATTTCCCACGATCCTCGCGCTACCTGTCCCTGCGCGTCGGACAGGCCTGTGCACAGGCTATCCACACACCTATCCACGGCCAGCGAACAACGAGCGATGATCCTTCAGGATCGCCCGCGCCGCATTGTGGCCGGGGGCGCCGGTGACGCCGCCGCCGGGATGGGCGCCGGAGCCGCAGTGATAAAGGCCCTTCAGCGGCCCGCGATAGTCGGCGTGTCCCAGCATCGGGCGGGCCGAGAACAGCTGGTTCAGCGTCAGCGCGCCGTGGAAAATATCGCCGCCCAAGAGGCCGAATTGTCGCTCGAGATCGAGCGGGGACAGGATCTGGCGGCCGAGCACGAGGCCTGCAAAGCCCGGTGCATATTCGTCCACCGTCGCGATCATGAGGTCGGCGACCTCCTCGCGGTGGTCGTCCCACGATTTGCCATCGGGCAGCTCCGGCGCGACGTGTTGGCAGAACAGGCTCGCGACGTGTTTTCCTTCGGGCGCGAGCGAATCGTCGAGCGTCGAGGGGATCAGCATCTCCACCACGGGTGAGCTGCTCCAGCCCTGCGCGCGCGCGTCGAGATAGGCGCGGTCCATGTAGCCAAGGCTCGGCGCGATGATGATGCCGGAGGTCAGATGATCGCCGTCGCCAGGGAGCGCCGTGAAAGACGGCAGGCGGTCGAGCGCGACATTCATGCGGAAGGTGCCGGAGCCGTTCTTCCAGTGCCGGATGCGGGCGAGGAAGTCGGCAGGGACGGCGTCCGCCGCGACGAGGCGCGTGTAGAGCAGTTTTGGGTTGACGTTCGAGACAACGTATTTTGCGCGGATGCTCTCGCCGCTTTCGAGCACGACGCCGACAGCGCGATCGCGCTCGACGATCACCTCGCGCACGCCGGCGTCCGTTTGAATCGCAACGCCCTGGTCGCGCGCGGCGCGCGCCATGGCCTGCGTGATCGCGCCCATGCCGCCGATGGCATGGCCCCAGACGCCCTTTTTGCCGTTCACCTCGCCAAAGGCGTGGTGCAGCATCACGTAGGCCGAGCCCGCCGCATAGGGGCTCGCGTAATTGCCGACGATGGCGTCGAAGCCGAACAGCGCCTTGACGAGATCGTGCTCGAAGCGCTCGTCCAGCATCTCGCCGGCCGAGCGCGTGAACAGGTCGAGCAGGCTGCGGCTCTGCTCCAGCGTGAGCTTGCGCAGGATGTTGGCGCTTTGCAGCGCGTTGACACTCTCGCGGATCGCGCCCGCGCCAAAGCTCTCCACGAGGTTCGGCGGCGCGCGCAGCACGAACTGGCGCAGCACGTCGGCGATGGCCTCGAGCTCGCGCGAAAAGCCGTCGAGCGCCTCGGCATCATGCGCGCTGAGCCGGGCCACGTGCTCCTTCGTTCGTCCCTCGCCGGTGAGGAGATAACTGCCATCGGGCGCGGGCAAAAAGTTCTGCGCGCGGCGCTCGACGACGCGTAGGCCGTGCTCGGCCAGCTTCAAGTCGCGGATGACCTGCGGATTGAGCAGGCTCACAGTATAGGCGGCGACCGAATTCTTGAAACCGGGATGGAACTCTTCGGTCACCGCGGCACCGCCCACCACCTTGCGCCGCTCGACCACCGTCACCCGCAGCCCCGCCATCGCGAGATAGGCCGCGCAGGTGAGGCCGTTATGGCCAGCGCCGATGATGACGACGTCGGTTTCGGTCATGAAAGGTTCAACATTCTCGACTGTTGCCGCAGAGGCGATCCCGGAAATGACGTCTGTATATCAGGCATTCCCTGTCGCGACAGTCCCACCATTTATTGCCCGTTCATGCGCCTTGTGCTCCATTGCGCGCGTCCGGCGGCCGCCGGGGTTTTGCCGGAGCTTTCATGGATTCGATCGTGCCTCCCGCCGTCACCGAGCAGCCGTCCGCCTCGCGCAACCGGCTAGTGCTGACGGTCTACACCGCCGCGATCTTCGTCAGCGCGCTGCTGCTGTTCTCGGTGCAGCCGCTGTTCACGAAAATGGTGCTGCCGCGGCTCGGCGGCTCGCCGGCAGTGTGGTCGGTGGCGATGGTTTTCTTCCAGTCGTTGCTGCTCGCGGGCTACGCCTATGCGCATTTCCTGATGCAGATCAGGAACCGCGCGATTCCGGTCGCCATCCATCTCGTGCTGCTGGTCGTGGCCTTGCTGACGCTGCCGCTCGGGATCGCGCATTCGTTCGGTGAGCCGCCGACCTCGGGCTACGCGTTCTGGCTGCTCGGCCTGTTTGCGGTGTCGATCGGGCTGCCGTTCTTCGCGCTCGCGGCCAACAATCCGCTGCTGCAGGCCTGGTTCGTCCGCACCGGCCACCCGGATGGCCCCGATCCCTATTTCCTCTACTCCGCCTCCAACATCGGCAGCTTCCTCGCGCTATTGTCCTATCCGGTGCTGCTGGAGCCGGTGTTCACGCTGCGCACGCAGAACATGCTCTGGACCGCCGGCTATGGATTATTGATCCTGCTGATCGCCGGCTGCGGCTTGCTGCTGCTGCGCTCGCCGGCTCTCGCTGCGGCCGACGCGCGGACCGAGGACACGAGCTCGCCGGCGCCGAGCTGGCTCGTTCGCGCACGCTGGATCTTCCTTGCCGCGGTACCCTCCGGCCTTCTGATCGCGGTGACCGCGCACATCTCGACCGACGTTGCCGCCGCGCCGCTGCTCTGGGTGGTGCCGCTGTCGCTTTACCTCTTGACCTGGGTGCTGGTGTTCCAGTCGCGGCCGCTGTTGCCGCACAAATGGATGCTGATGCTCCAGCCACTCGCCATTGCCGGCACCGTGATCCTGCTGGCTTTCGGCGGCGAGCAGAACCTCCTGCTGACGCTGGGCGGCCACCAGCTCTGCTTCTTTGTCATCGCGATGGCCTGCCATGGCGAATTGGCGCGCACGCGGCCGGCCGCGAAATATCTCACCGGCTTCTATGTCGCACTGTCGTTCGGCGGCATGGTCGGCGGCCTGTTCGCAGGCCTCGTCGCGCCTTTCACTTTCTCCTGGATCGCCGAATATCCGATCCTGATCGCGCTCGCCGCGCTATGCCGGCCATCGGCAGGCGAGCGGCTTGCTCCCGTCATGAAGTGGTACTGGCTCGTGCTCGCCGCGCTCGCGATCGCGCTGGTGGCGCCATCCTATTCAACCGGCCAAATCCCAGAGCAGGTCACGACCTGGTTCGAGGATCACCGCGTCTGGATCGCCGGTGGCGTCGGCCTGCTCGCAGCGCTTCTGGCGCTCGCGCTCAATGCCAACCGCTGGAAGATCTTTGCAACGATCGTGCTCGCGCTGGCGCTGACCCGCGTCTATCCGGCGGACGAGGGTCGTGTCGTCACCATTCGCAGCTTCTTCGGCGTGCACAAGATCGTGGTGACGCCTGGCGGCTACTTCCACGTGCTGATGCACGGCACCACGATCCACGGCGCCGAGCGCTTCCTCAACAATGACGGCACGCCGGTCGAGGGGCGGCCCGAGCCGATCACCTACTACCACAAGGACGGCGGCATCGGTCAGGCCATCACCGCCATACGCGAGCGCAAGGGCGCGCCGCTCAAGGTTGCCGCCATCGGCGTCGGCTCCGGCACGCTCGTCTGCGCCGCCGAACCCGGTGAAAGCTGGAAGTTCTTCGAGATCGACCAGAGCATGGTCGATACAGCAAGCGATCCCAAATATTTCCGCTACATCTCGAGCTGCGCACCGGGCCTGAAGCCAGTGATCGGCGATGCGCGCCTGACCTTCGCCAAGGAGCCCGACGGTCTCTACGACCTCATCATCGTCGATGCCTACTCCTCGGACGCGATCCCGATCCACCTTGCGACCGAAGAAGCGATGAAGATCTACAAGGACAAGCTCGCCCCGCATGGCGCGGTCGTGATGCACGTCTCCAACCGCCATCTCGACCTCGAGCCGGTCGTAGTCGGCATTGCCGATGCCAACGATCTCAAGAGCTGGGTCTACAACGAGGATTCCGGGCGCGACGCCGACTACATCTTCTCGACCGACGTCGTGGTCTCTGCGCGCGAGGAAGCCGATGTCGGCAAGCTCGCCTCCTCCAAGCAATGGGAGGAGATCGAGGCCGACGACAATGTGCGGGTGTGGACCGACGACTACTCCAACATCATCGGCGCGCTGTATCGGCGCCTGCGGGATGGGGAGTAACGCTGCCGCGACACTCGGACAGTCTCGTGCCCCGGACGCGGCGCGGCATGAAATGACGCGACGCAGAGCCGGGACCCATATAGGCCCCGGCTCTGCAGCGCACCGCTACGCGCTGCGCCGCGTCCGGGGCACGAGATCATTTGCGATTCACGGACTGACCGGCGTGCCCGCGGGCAGCGCGATGCCTTTATCGCCGGCGACCTGCCGCAACAGGTCGGGGCGATCGGAGATGATGCCGTCGACGCCGATCTCGATCATCCGCGCCATGTCGTCCGCCTTGTTGACGGTCCAGACCACGACGCGCAGGCCGAGCTCGTGGGCTTCCGTGACCAGCGCGGCGTTGACGTCGCCGAAATAGGGTGACCAGACCGCGCCGCCGGCCGCCTTGATCGTGCGCGGCAGCGAGCCGCCGTGATCGGCCGGATTGAAGCCGGCCGTCCAGTTGGTCGCCGCGTCGAGCGCGATGGTCGGCGCTTTGCCCTGCTGCAGCGTCAGGTAGACCGTCGGAATTTGCGGCGCCTGCTTTTGGACCAGAAGCAGCGTCCGCCAGTCGAAGGACTGGATCATGACGCGGCCCGAAAACCCCGCAGCGTCGATGACGCCGAGGAGCCGCGCGGCGAAAGCTTGCGGATCGAGCGACTCGCCCGGAAGGTTCGGATCGATCTTGGTCTCGATGTTGAAGCGCACGCGCGTGTTGCCGGATTTTTCGACCAGCGCGAACAACTCCTTCAGCGTGGGAATGCGCGTTCCCGGTACCGCGCGCTGCTCGGGAAACTGCTTGGCATAGGCGCTGTCGGGGCGGATCTGGCCGACGTCATACGTCCTGACCTCGTCGAGCCGCAGTTTGACGAACGGCGTGCCGGGCGCGGCGACATAGCCGCCCGCGGCGTCGCGCGCGAGATCCGGATTGAGGCCGCGCTCATGCGACACGACGACCTCACCGTCTGCGGTGATGCCGACGTCGAGCTCCAGCGTGTCGACGCCCATCGACAGCGCGTTGGCAAAGGCGGGCAGGGTGTTTTCCGGCAGCAGCGCGCGCCCGCCGCGATGCGCTTCGAGATCGAAGGCCATGACCTCTCCGGCAATGAGACAACAGAAAGCTGACAGGATCGCGACAACAGGGGATGGAACGGCAGGGCTCATGGCGTGGTTCGCGTTTGCTGGCCATTCTAGCTCTATCCGTGTGCCTCCGGTCATTTCAAGGGCGATCATGCCCCCTGGGCTTGCGCGTTCGTCGCATTGGCGTCGCGCAGGCGCGCGCGGACGAACGCAAAGGCGGCGTCGTAGGCGGCGGCGTCGCCAAAGCTTCGGTCCGGGATCGCCACTGCCGAGCGGGGCGTGATCCACATCAGAAGAAGGCTCCTCTCGCGGGTGCACTGACGGATCCGGGTCCATTCGTATCTGTACTGGGCCCCCGTGGCCGTCACGGTAAGCCCGGTCAGGTAGAGTTCGAGCGTGCTGAATTCCCTGGGGGTCGCCATCGCTTCGAAATATCGTCTTCTGAAGATGCGGTGCGCGACGGAGCTCCCGATGATGGCGGCGAGCATGCCAAGTGTGAAGGCGTAAAGGCTGTAAGATCCGATCATCTCGATCGCTTCGGTGTCGAGCTGACGGCCAGCAGCCTGCAGTCGGAATAGCAATGCGACGGGGATTGCGCCGAACCCGGCTGCAGCCCAAGCTGTGACTCCCAACCAGCTCCTGTTGCGCCGCCCTATGACCGCCGCGTGGCGGGCGTAGTCGTCGGCGGTCATGTTGAATTTCAGTGTGATACGATCGGGGGCAGGGTCGCTCATCGCCAGATTGCCGTTCATCTCCGCAGGCTTCTTGCGGTAGCCACCGTATGACGCCGGCAACTCCTCTCGGGTTCACGGCATGAGGCACTAATTCTGATGGTAGTTGCCGCGCGAGCCGGTTGCCTGCGCCTTCGTCGACGCAGGGTGCAAGGCGATTGAACGCGGCACTGCCGCGTTCAGATAGCGCCGGCGATCCTCAGCCGTCAGTTCTGGTAATTGTAGTAGGTGCGCGGCTGATAGTACTGGCGGGGCTGCTGCTGATAATAGCCCTGCTGGCCGTAGCTCGGATCGTAAGTCTGGTACTGCCGCTGCTGCTGATAGACCTGCGGCTGATAGACCTGTGCGTCATAGACCTGGCGCGAGCTGCGCGGCGCCGGATAGCGCGCGCCGGTGTCGGTGCCGTCGGCCGGATAGATGTAGCCGTCGTCCTGCGGCATCGCGCGGCGGCCGGGCTGCATCTGCGGTGTCAGGTCGACGGGCTCGCCGGCCGCGCTGTACTGGTCACCGTATGGCTGCGCCGCGCGCGCCACCGCGCTGGTGCCGCGGCCGCGCGGATTGCGCATCAAGGCCACCTGCGCCGAACCGGTCAGCGTCACCGTGGTGTTGAGCACGCCCTGCTCCTGGACCAGAGCGTAGAGCGTCGAGGCGTTCTCGCGCGACAGCCGCACGCAGCCATGGGACGCCGGCGTGCCGAGCCGGCCGACCGAGTCGGTGCCGTGGATCGCATGCCCGATCTTGGTGAAGAAGATCGAATGAGGCATCGGCGCGTCGTCGAACTCCTTGGAGTAGTGATCCTCTTCCATGCGGAAGGCACGGAAGCTGCCGTTCGGCGTCTCGCGGGAGGGGATGCCGGTCGAAACCGGCCAGCGATAGCGCGCGACGCCGTCGACCGCGACGGTCATCCGCTGATTGTCCTTGTCGATGGTGATGTCGACCTTGGCTTGCGCGGTGCCCGCGCTGAAAAGCATCAATGAGACGATTGTAACAAATAAAGTACGCATTTTACTTCCGGCCTCCGGCCTGTTCGCGCAAGTGCCGCGGCTGTCCGTCCCCCGGCGTGTACTATGCCCGCAATCAGGTTTCGGTTCCAGTGGCCCGTCTTGGCCATCGTTAACTTGGCGCCGGGCGTAAGCAAGGCTGCTTCATCACGAATCCGCGCGTGCGGTGCTGACATTTTCGCGAGCGCGACGCGTCGCCAATTCGTCACGGCTGCGCAACCATTTGGCCGCAGCAGCGTTTCAGACTGCCTGCCTTCACCGGCCAACTCGCCGGTCCATCCGCTGGGATATTGAGATGAACAAAGCTCGCTTAACCGCGGCCGCGTTGCCGGCCAGTGTGCCTTTCCGCCTGCTTTTTGCCGCGAGCCTCCTGCTTGCGCTCGTGGCGCTGCCGCGGCCCGGACACACTCAGGGCATCGTGCGCGGCGCCCAGGAAGGTGCCTATGAAGGCAACCGCGTCGCCGGGCCCGTCGGCGGCGTGGTCGGAGGCGCGGTCGGGGCCGGTGTTGGCGGCGCCGTGGGCGCGGTCGAGGGCGTGTTCGGCATTCCTCATCACGGCTGGCGCCATCGCTGCCGCGGCTACTATGACGGGTACCACCACTTCCATTGTTACAGGTGACGGCTCAGGTCGTCATTCCGGAGCGCGCGAGCCCGGAATCCGGAGGTTGTGGTTCGAGATTCCGGGTTCGTGCTTCGCACGCCCCGAAATGACGGCAAGGGTCAATTCTTCAGCCGATAGCCGGTTCGGAAAATCCAGCCGATCATGACGAGGCAGATCACCAGGAAGGCGGCAGTCATGCCGATGCTCAAGACGACGCTGACATCGGCGATCTCGTAAAAACTCCAGCGGAAGCCGGAGATCAGATAGACCACCGGGTTGAGCAGCGCGACCGTGCGCCAGCCCGACGGCAGCATGTTCACGGAATAGAAGCTGCCGCCGAGGAAGGTGAGAGGCGTTACCACCAGCATCGGAATCATCTGAAGCTTCTCGAAGCCGTCGGCCCAGATGCCGATGATGAAGCCGAACAGGCTGAAGGTCACCGCGGTCAGTACCAGGAAGGTCAGCATCCAGATCGGATGATGGATGTGCAGCGGCACAAACAGCCCGGCGGTGGCGAGAATGATCAGGCCGAGGATGATCGACTTGGTCGCGGCCGCCCCGACATAGCCGAGCACGATCTCGAAATAGGAAATCGGCGCGGACAGGATTTCGTAGATCGTGCCGACGAATTTCGGGAAGTAGATGCCGAAGGAGGCGTTGGTGATGCTCTGGGTCAAGACCGACAGCATCACGAGACCCGGCACGATGAACGTGCCGTAGCTCACGCCCTCGACATGGTCGATGCGCGATCCGATCGCGGCGCCGAACACCACGAAGTACAGCGAGGTCGAGACCACCGGCGAGACGATGCTTTGCAGCAGCGTGCGCCAGGTGCGCGCCATTTCGAACAGATAGATGGCACGAACGGCGTGCAAATTCATGACGTCCTCACGAGGTCGACGAAGATGTCCTCGAGCGACGATTGCGTCGTGTCGAGGTCGGAGAAGCGGACGCCGGCGTTGCGGAGGTCGCCGAGCAGGCTGGTGATGCCGGTGCGCTCGCCCTTGGTGTCGTAGTCGTAGACCAGCGTCGCGCCATTGTCGCAGAGGTCGAGCTTGTAGTGGGCAAGGCTCTCCGGCAGCGTATCGAGCTTGCTCGCAAGGTGCAGCGTCAGCCGCTTCTTGCCGAGCTTCTGCATCAAGGTGGCCTTGTCCTCGACCAGCACGATCTCGCCCTTGTTGATGACGCCGATGCGGTCGGCCATCTCCTCGGCTTCCTCGATGTAGTGGGTCGTGAGGATGATGGTGACGCCGGATTGCTGAAGGCCGCGCACCACCTCCCACATGCCCTTGCGCAATTCGACGTCGACGCCGGCGGTGGGCTCGTCCAGGAACAGGATCTGCGGCTCGTGCGACAACGCCTTGGCTATCATCACGCGGCGCTTCATGCCGCCGGAGAGCGTGATGATCTTGTTGTCCTTCTTGTCCCAGAGCGAGAGGTCCTTCAGCACCTTCTCGATATGGGCGGGGTTCTTCGGCTTGCCGAACAGGCCGCGGGAAAAGCTCACCGTTGCCCACACACTCTCGAAGGCGTCGGTGTGCAGCTCCTGCGGCACCAGCCCGATCAGCGAGCGCGCCTTGCGCCAGGAGGTGACGATGTTCTCGCCGCCGACCATGACCTTGCCTTCGCTCGGATTGGCGATGCCGCAGATGATCGAGATCAGCGTGGTCTTGCCGGCGCCGTTGGGGCCGAGCAGCGCAAATATCTCGCCGCGCTTGATGTCGAGATTGACGTTTTTCAGCGCCTTGAAGCCGGACCCATAGGTCTTCGACAGGTTGGCGACGGAGATGATGGAGGACATGATGGCCGGAGGGCTGGGGAGGGGAGGCTGGAACCCGCCCCTGGAGGGCAGGTCAGCGGAGCCCTGAAATAGGAACGCCGTTGCCCGGTCGCAATTCCCTGGAGAAAAATGGTCTCAAAACAGCCCCTTCAGTGGCCGGTTTCGGGCAACTGTTGCGCAACAGTCACGGGCCGCTGCTAAGATTGTCGGTCACGCGGCTCTTTGTTGCGTCTGCGAGCGGGCCATGGCTACGATTCCGGCAAATTGCGAAGCGTATTGTTCCCGGGGAAAAGATCGATGAGACCGAACGGCCGTTACGCAGCCGGCGCCAGCCAGTTGTCCACCATCCGTGTGTGGGCGACGTGCCTGCTCCTTCTGTCAGCTGTTGCCATGAGCCCGACCAGCGCCAAGGCCGCGCCGAGCCAGGCGGCTGCGACCACGCATGTTTATCTGCTGCGCGGCGTGCTCAACATCTTCTCGCTCGGGCTCGACACCATCGGCTCGCGGCTTGAGGCGCAGGGCATCCCGGTGACGGTTGCGAACTTCGTCTCCTGGTCCTCGCTCGCGGATGAGGCGGCGGCCGCCTACAAGGCCGGCCGGCTGAAGACCATCGTCCTGGTCGGGCATTCCTCGGGTGCGACCGCGCTGCCCGACATGATCGCCAAGCTCAATCACCTCGGCGTGCCCGTGAAGCTCGCGATCGGCCTCGACTCCGTGTTCAAGACCAAGCTCTCGACCGGCGCCGAGCGCTACATCAACCTCTATATCGGCGACGGCCCCGGCGAGCCGGTGCGCGCGGCGGATGGCTTGCGCGGCAAGCTCGACAATGTCGACGTGCGCGGCTCCGGCGCCGGCCACATCACGATCGACAAGAACGAGTTGATCCAGCGCCGCGTGATCGCCGAGATCGATGCCGTGGTGATGCGCTCGCGCGCGCCCGCGGCCCCGCAGGCCGAGCCGCGTGCGGCGAGGCCGGTCGCCCGCTCGGCCGCGGCAACGGCGCCAGCTCGGAACTAGGCGAGCCCCGCGGGACGTCTCGTCCCGCTGCCTCGGCGTTAGCTGAGGATCTCGGTGATGAGCGACGCCGCCTTGATCCCCGTTCCCGTGATGACGACGACGGTGCGCTCATTCGGGCGAATGGCGCCGCGCCGGGCAAGCTCGTCGAGTGCAGCGGCGGCGCTTGCCGATGTCGGCTCGGGAAACAGGCCCGTGGCCGCGAGCTTCTTCAGCCCCGCGACGATGCCCTCTTCGGCGACGGCCACCGTGCCGCCGCCCGTTTCCTTCAGTGCGGCCACCATCTGACGCAGTCGCAGCGGGCTCTTGATCGCGGTGCCCTCGGCGATGGTCTTGCGGACTTCGCGCGAGACCGGCGTATCGACGCCTGCCGTGAAGCTCGCATCGAGTGGCGAGCAGTTCAGCGGCTGCGAGGCGAACAGTTTTGGCATCCGCGCAATCTGCCCCGCCGCAAGCAGCTCCTTGAAGCCGAGATAGCAGCCGAGCAGGCTGCTGCCGGCACCGACGGGAACGACGACGTTGTCGGGGGCCGAATAGCCGAAATCCTCCCACATCTCGTAAGCGAGGGATTTCGTGCCTTCGAGGAAGAAGGGCTGCCAGTTGTGGCTCGAATAGAAGATGTTGCCGGACTGGCGGATCGCTTCCGCCTCCGACTCCTCGCGCGGCCCTTCCACCAGCTGGATGTCCGCTCCATAAGCGCGCACCTGCGCGATCTTCATCGGAGAGGTGGACGCGGGTGCCAGGATCTTGATCTTCATTCCGCCGGCCGCGCCATAGGCGGCAACCGATGCGCCGCCATTGCCCGAACTGTCCTCGAGGACGGCGTTGACGCCGAGCTGGCGGATGAAGGACAACATCACCGTGGTCCCGCGATCCTTGAAGCTGGCCGTCGGGTTGAACCATTCGAGCTTGAAGTATGGCCTCAACTTGCCCCACTCCTTCTGGACGAGGGGCGTGCAGCCTTCGCCCATGGAGATGGGGCTCGCGATCTCGACCGGCAGCGCCGCGCGATAACGCCACAGCGAGCGCACGCTGCGATCGACCTCGTCGCGTGAGATGCCGCGCAGCGGCGTTACCATCAGCGGCTTGCGGTCGTCGGAGCACCAGCGCGGCTGGTCCAGCGGATAGAGCGTGCCGCTGAGCGGTTCGATGTAGGATGGCGTCTTCATGGGGCGATCTCGGATACGAGCATTTTGAGGCCGATCGCGCCGCCTGATGATCAGACGAGAGACGCGAACAGACTGACCGCTCGATTGAACGATTCTAGGTGCCGAAACGGAATATCGATGTCAATTCCGGCGTTCCGGAGTTGGCGAAATGTGGTTCTCGATAGTGAGCGGCAGACTTTCGCGTTGGCGTTGGAGCGCGATTGGGCAAGCTTTGCGCCCCAAATTCTGCCAAATCAGTGGTCAGTAAGGCCGGAATAGGGAAGGCGCCCGCCTTCCCGCGGTGGGGTTGCAAGACGAATGGTTGTTTTGAGGCGAGTGGTCCTGCTGGCGGCCGGCGTGCTGCTCGCCGTCTCGACGGCCGTGGCGGTGGCTTCACCGGCAAAGCTGAAGAAAGCCGTCGCGATCGTGGCGCCGTCCCTGCCGCAACCGCCCCCGCTGCCCGCTGAGGCCGAGCCCGGGCCGCCGCCGCGCATCTATCTCTTCCGCGGCGCGCTCGGGCCGATCTTCTCGACCGGCATGGATCGGCTCGCGGAGCGGTTGACTGAAGCTGGCTTCAAGGCCGACGCCTACGAATTCACGATCTGCCGGCTGGTCGCCCAGCGCGCGATCTCCACCTACCGCGAACAGCCTGCGCCGATCGTGCTGATGGGGCATTCCATGGGTGGGCTGTGCTCGATCATCTTCGCCGAGATGCTTGCCGAGGAGAAGATTCCGGTCAGCCTCGTGATCACCATCGATCCTGCGCATGCGACCGGAAACGTGCCGCTCAATGTCGAGCGCTTCATCAACATCTATCTGTCCGACAGCGTGCTCGGCGGCGGCGACGTGATCGCGGAGCCCGGCTATCGCGGCCATTATGCAAGCTTCGATCTGAAGCAGAACAAGCGCGTCACCCACATCAACATCGAGAAGTCTGAAGACATCCACCGCCAGATCGTCGACATGGTCGCGCAATTGCCGCGCGTGCCGGCGCAGGCGCAGGGCGATCCCGTGCCGCTGCGCTATCTCGTTCCCGGCGACACGCTGGTGGAACTGTGGGACTCGGGCGTGAAGCTGCCCATGCGCGCCGGCGATACGCTCGAGCGGATCGCCACGCAATATCACGTGCCGGTGTGGTCGCTCGCGCAGGCCAACGGGTTGTCTGAAGGCACGCCGCTTGCCGCCGCTCAGGACGTCATCATCCCGCGCCACCTGCTGCCGGCCATGCCGGCGCAGGCCGCCGAGGCGAAGCCGCGACCGGCGCGCTGACGGCGCGCGGAAATCACCGCGGCGACAGGAACGGAATGATCATCGGGACGCGGCGGCAATAGGCGCCGTAGGCGTCTTCGCCGAGTTCCTTCGACAGGAAGACTTCCTCCATCCGGCCCTTCTGCCACATGCCTAGCGAGATCAGGATGGCGCCGAGGATCGCCGTCACCGTGCCGACCGCGATGCCGGTCGCGAGCATGCCGGCGATCAGGCCGGTGTAGATCGGATGACGAACGATGCCATACGGGCCGGTGTCGATGACGCGGTGGTCTTCCTTGTGGGTGATGGTGTTCGACCAGAACTTGCCGAGATGAAGGCGTCCCCACCAGGTGAAGGAGATGCCGGCGAGCACGACGAGTGCTGCGATGTAGACGCCGACCTCGCCGAACACCCATAGTGGTTTCTCGTTCAGCACTTCCGCGGTCCACGGCGTGAACAGGATGCCGCCGATCAGGATCGGCAGGCGATAGCGTTGCGAGTCCAGCGTCATCACCTGCTTCTTGGTGCGGCCCTGCCAGAACGAGGCCCCGACCCAGCTCGCAAGCCAGGCGAGCCAGATCAGCGCCAGGAGTTTGGTCGGCCAGGTCGTGGTCCAGCCACCCCAGGCGAAAGAGAGAAGCTTGTTGAAATCAAAGGACATGCGGAAAGGTTCTTGCTTTTGGGCTTGGGCTCAGCTCGCGCGCGAGCTGAGCGCGTGACGCTCGATGCCGGCCTGCGTTTGCAGGCCGCCGCGTGCGAGCAGATGGGTGATGGTTTCGCGCAGCAACGGCTCGATCGGGCGCGGCGAATAGCCGAGCTCGGTACGCGCCTTGTCGATCGAGAGGTCGCTGGCGGCAAGCGCGATGCGCACGCCCTCGCCGGTGCCGTTGGGCGGCCGGTGCGTGACGTGGTCGGAGATGTATTCGAGCATGATCGCCGAAAGTTCGGCGAGCCTGCCGGGCACCGCGATGGGGTACTGCTTGCGGCCGCTGATCACCGACATCATGCGCAGGATCTGTCCGAGCCGGACGCAGTCGCCGCCGAGAATATAGCGCTGCCCGATGCGGCCGCGCTCCATCGCGAGCACGAGGCCCATGGCGACGTCGCGCACATCGACCAGGTTGACGAGGAAGTTGATGTGCGGCTGCACCTTCTTTTGCAGGAAGTACCACAGCATCGCGGTCGGCGGCGTGAGGTTGTGATCGACCGGCCCGATCGGCATGGTCGGCGTGCCGATGACGAGCGGGAAGCCCGCCGCCGCGGCCTTTGCCGCGCAATGTTCGGCGAGCGACTTCGACCGCGTATAGGCGCCCGGCATCGCATCGGCCGGCTGCAGCGCCTCCTCGGCGGGAACGCCGCCGAGCTGCGAGTAGGGGAACAGGATCGATTCCGTCGAGCAGTGCAGGAAGCGCGACACGCCGCGCAGTTGCGCGGCCGTCAGCACGACCTCGGTGCCGCGGCAATTGACCTCGTGGAAATCCCGCTTGTCGGCGACCCACATGCCGGGCAGGCCGGCGAGGTGATAGACCTGATCGACGCCCGCGAGCGCGCGATCGACCGCGTCGCCGTCGAGCACCGAGCCCGCGACGTAGTCGACGTCAGCACACGGCGCGGCCGGCGGCCGCACATCGAGAACGCGCACCCGCTGCCCCCTGGCGCGGAGCGCTTCTACAAGATGATGTCCGATGAAGCCGCTGCCACCGGTAACCAGTACGAGAGCCATGAAGAAGGTTGCTGCTGTTCCGCTCTGGAATCTTATCGGGTTGAAAGGGAATTGGTCGGAACAGGCGCGAGAATCGCGGCAAGGTCACGACGAAAACCCAGCGCAATGAATAATTTTGCCATTACAAACATCGGTCCAAGCAAAAGATGAGACGGAAAGGTGAACAGCGAGGCCTCGCGCCCCTCAAAAACCTTGTGGCCGATCGCCTGTGCGGCAAAGCCGAGCGCGACCAGGGTGGCGAAGATCGCCCACATCATTACGGTGCTGACTTGCGCCGCAATGGTCGTCGCGATTGAAAACAGCACGATCGACACGGCCAGAATGCCGGTCCCGAGCGCCACATCGAGCAGCAGCCAATAGATGAGGACCGGCAACGCGAGGATCACCGCAAGGCTGAATTCGAATCCGAACAGCGGGACCGCCACCAGCGTCAGCGGCATCACCGCACCCGTGAACAGCAAGAGGATACCGATCACATGCATCGCCGTGTTCCGGGGATCGCGATGGTACTCGACATAAACGGCAAGTTGGCGTTGAAAAAAGCCACCCATCTTGGTCTCACTGAGAATGCAGGTCGGAGGAAGCGACCAGCCTATAGCATCTGCTTGTCCCCTGCACAAACCGTGCAGTTGTCGCGCAGAGCAGCCATTCGAGGCGGCCTGCGCGTGAAAAAACAGTCAGGGGTTCAAGGGGTTCCGGGCACGGCCCAGATGCGATCGATTAGCGTTTTTTGGCCGGCTTCTTGGCCGGTGCCGCAGGTTTGGCCGCGGCGGGCTGGCTGGCTTGTTCCTCGGGGAGTTTTGCAAGCGTCAGGATCTGCAACTGTCCGTTTGCGGTCGAGGTCGGGCGTGCGCGGTCGAGGAATTGCTCCTCGCCAAGGCCGATCGACTGGATTCGCTTGGCGGAGATCTTGAACGTGTTGACCAGCACGTCGCGAATCGCATCCGCGCGGCGCTGGCTCAGGATCGCATTGGCTTCCCGCGTCTTCGAATTGGATTCGACATGGCCGACGATCAGGAAGGTGTAAGGCAGCAGCGAGGCGTGAACCAGCGCATCCGCGATGCGGCCGACCGTCTGGTAGGACGAAGGCTGGATGATCGGCGTGTCGGCGTCGAACTGGATCAGCGTAGTGAAAGCCGGCAGGCTCGCAAGGTCAGGCGCGATCAGTGGGCGATTCACCGGGCCCGGATCGTTCTTGATCCGCGCCTTCGCCCGCTCCATCACCTGCTGCTTCAGCGCCGCGAGGTCGACATCAGGCGCTGATTCGAAATGGTTGAGCTTGCCGACGATGTCGTCGCGGGTCGGCGGCGCCGTCTGCGCGCCCACGGGGCCTGCCGCGAGCGCCAGACCAAGTGCAAGTCCGAGCGCGAGGCCGATCGATTGCAAAGTGAGCCCGGCCGCGCGCATCAGCGATACCCCGCGTCGTCCACCGCCTTCAGGCAGTTGTTGCTGATGCCCTTGGGCGTCGAGATCAGGCAGGGGATCGACTTGCTGGTCTCCTTGGTCGAGCCGCCGCAGACCTTGACGATCTCGCGCTGGCAGGCGTTCGCCACGGTCACGCGCGCGGCGACCCGCTTCTGGATCGCGTCGAAGGCCGCGAGATAGTCGGTCTGGCACTGCGGTGACAGCACGTCGCGGTTGCGCGACAGGCATTCCTTCAGCCGCGTCGAATCCGGGTTCACGCCGCGGCAATTGGCCACGATCTCCGCGCCGCAGCTCTTGGCCAGCATGCCGATCGCATCGCCAAAGCTCATCGTCTCGGCTGCCGCCAGCGACGGCATGCCAAATGCAAGTACGGCGAATGTGATGAAGCCCCGGGCCATGGCCGCATCTGATACGGGGAAGTTCGCCATGGTCAAGGGGCGTGGAGCAAGGAAAGCCGGCGGCGTAACGCCGCCGCAACAGGGCGCGGGCTCACGCCCGCTGCACGAAACTGTCCACGACCTTCTTCTCGCCGGCCTTGTCGAAGGCGATGGTCAGCTTGTTGCCGTCGATCTTGGCGACACGGCCGTAGCCGAATTTCTGGTGGAAGACGCGGTCGCCAATCGAGAATTCGGACGTCGTGCCGGTCGATTTGGCCACCAGCTCGCCTTCGATCGTCATCGGGCCGCGACGGCGCGACGAAAAACTGCCGCCGAAATCGGGCGCGGTGGAAAACGGCGAGGGCTCCTCCTCGAAGCCGCCGCGTCCGCCGCCGTTGCGGCCACCCTGGCCACGGTTGCGATTCGCCTGGGCGCGCTGCCAGCCCGGCGTCGAATAGCTGGAGCCGAAGGCTTCCATGTCGTCGAAGCGCGAGGCGCCGTAGCCGCCGGTGCCGCCCCAGGCGGAGCCGCCCTTGGATTCCGTGATCTCGACATTGGCCGCCGGCAATTCGTCGAGGAAGCGCGAGGGGATCGTGGTCGACCAGGTGCCGTGAATCCGGCGGTTGGTCGCAAAATAGAGTTTTGCGCGGCGGCGGGCGCGGGTCAGGCCGACATGGCCGAGCCGGCGCTCTTCCTCAAGGCCGGCGCGGCCCTGTTCGTCCAGCGTGCGCTGGCTCGGGAACAGGCCTTCCTCCCAGCCCGGCAGGAATACGTTGTCGAACTCGAGCCCCTTGGCCGAATGCAGCGTCATCAGCGACACCGCATCTTCCTCGGCACCGCCGTCGCGATCCATCACCAGCGAGATGTGCTCGAGGAACCCTTGCAGGTTCTCGAACTCCTCCATCGAACGCACGAGCTCCTTGAGGTTTTCGAGTCGGCCCGCGGCGTCCGCCGAGCGGTCCTTCTGCCACATCTCGGTATAGCCGCTCTCGTCGAGCACGATCTGGGCCAGATCGGTATGCGAGGTCACCTCGCGCTGGGCGCGCCAGCGGTCGAATTGCGTGACGAGGTCGCGCAAGGAGCCGCGCGCCTTCGGCTTCAATTCGTCGGTCTCGACCACGGCGCGCGCCGCCTCGAACAGCGGAATGCGGCGCTTGCGGGCATGATCGTGCAGCATCTGCACGGTGGCATCGCCAAGCCCGCGCTTGGGCGTGTTGACGATGCGCTCGAAGGCGAGATCGTCGGCGGGCGAGTTGATGACGCGCAAATAGGCGAGCGCATCGCGGATTTCGGCGCGCTCATAGAAGCGCGGGCCGCCGATCACGCGATAGGGAAGGCCGAGCGTGACGAAACGATCTTCGAACTCGCGCATCTGGTAGGATGCGCGGACCAGGATCGCGATCTCGTTGAGCCGCTCGCCCTGGCGCTGGAGTTGCTCGATCTCCTCGCCTATGCCGCGGGCTTCCTCTTCCGAATCCCAGGCGCCGGTGACCGTGACCTTCTCGCCGTCCTCGTCCTCGGTGCGCAGCGTCTTGCCGAGCCGGCCTTCATTATGCGCGATCAGATGCGAGGCGGCGGCGAGGATGTGGCCGGTCGAGCGGTAGTTGCGCTCCAGCCGGATGACCTTGGCGCCGGGAAAATCGTGCTCGAAGCGCAGGATGTTGTCGACCTCCGCGCCACGCCAGCCATAGATCGACTGGTCGTCGTCGCCGACGCAGCAGATGTTCTTGGTCTTCTCCCTCTCCCCGTCCTTCACGGGGAGAGGGCTGGGGTGAGGGGCTGCCTCCAAGAGCTCGGTGCTTGGAGAGTCCCCCTCACCCGGATCGCTGCGCGATCCGACCTCTCCCCGCAAGCGGGGAGCGGTGAAAGAAGAGGGCGCCTGCGACAACAGCCGCAGCCACAGATACTGCGCGACGTTGGTGTCCTGATATTCGTCGACCAGGATGTATTTGAAGCGCTGCTGGTACTGCCGCAGGATATCCGGGTGCTCGCGGAAGATGCGGATGTTCTCCAGCAGCAGATCGCCGAAATCGGCGGCGTTCAGGATCTTCAGCCGCTCCTGGTAGCTCGCATAGAGCTTGCCGCCCTTGCCGTTGGCGAACATCGCGGCTTCACCTGACGGCACCTGCGTTGGGCCGAGCCCGCGGTTCTTCCAGCCGTCGATCAGACCGGCCAGCATGCGCGCCGGCCAGCGCTTGTCGTCGATGTTTTCGGCTTGCAGGAGCTGCTTCAACAGCCGCACCTGATCGTCGACATCGAGCACGGTGAAATTCGACTTGAGCTGCGCGAGCTCGGCGTGCGTCCGCAGAATCCGGCCGCCGATCGAGTGGAAGGTGCCGAGCCACGGCATGCCCTCGACCGCCTGCCCAAGCATCTGGCCGAGCCGGTGCTTCATCTCGCGCGCGGCCTTGTTTGTGAAGGTCACCGACAGGATCTCGCCGGGGCGCGCGCGGCCCTGGCTCAGGATATGGGCGATGCGTGTGGTGAGCACGCGCGTCTTGCCGGTGCCGGCGCCGGCGAGCACCAGTACGGGGCCGTCCAGCGTCTCCACGGCGTCGCGCTGCTCGGGATTGAGGCCGGCCAGATACTTCGGGCCCACGGAGGCGCGGGCGCGCGCGGCAATGCCGCCGGCCGCGGGCTGATGGTCGGGGACGCTGTGAGAGGTAATTTTGCTCGGCTCGGTCATGCGAATCAGTGGCCCCACGATGGCACCGCGGGGTGGCGGAAGGGAGCCTTCATAACAGGGATTAACCCCTATATGGGGCGGCGGCGAGGGGTTTTCCACGTACGCCGAAGGCCGATTTGTTCCTGCCCTCTCAGCGAATTTCCGCCCCGCTCAGCCAGGAACCATCGTTTCGAGCTCGAGATTGTCTGTGCAAACGAGGCGTGGCGCGAGGTCGCGCCGATCGTCCGCAGACAATCGAGACGGAGGTTTTGACCATGCTTGGCTGGGTTGTGACGTTTCTGGTTATCGCACTGATCGCCGGTATCCTGGGCTTCGGTGGCATCGCCGGCGCTTCGATCGAAATCGCCAAGGTCATCTTCTTCATCGCGGTCGTATTGTTCCTGATCTCGGCCGTGGTCGGATTGGCCCGCGGCCGCACCAGGGTTTAGCGTGACAAGCCCCTCATGGTGAGGAGCGCGAAGCGCGTCTCGAACCATGAGGCCCCACCGTGGCTTGCATCCTTCGAGACGCCAGCTTCGGGGGCTCCTCAGGACGAGGTGTTACAGCGGTCTAAGTCGCTAGCGCTTCGAGGGCATCGCGACGTTCCTCCCGATGCCCTCGGGTCGCGGCGCCGCGCTGTGGTCCTTGACCACGGACGCGATGTTCTCGCGAATGTCGGCCGGGAAGGGCGCCACTTTCCGCAAGGCCATGTCCATGTGCAGCGACATGTTTTCGGAGGTTGCCGACAGCCAGCCCTCGGTTGCGTGACGAAGCTCCTCGAAAGTGTGCAGCCGCTTGTCGTCGGCTTCCAGCAGCCACACCGAGATCTGCACGGGATCGCCGAGATGGATCTCGCGCAGATAGCGCACATGGCACTCGGCGGTGAAGGTCGAGCCGTGGCGCTCCTTCATATAGGTCGGCCCGATCCCGAGCTTCAGCCAGAGTTGGTCGATCGCCCGATCGAACATCACGTTGTAATAGGCCATGTTCAGATGGCCGTTATAGTCGATCCATTGCGGCTCGATCTGCATGATCGAAGAACGGAACGGCTGGGACGTGAGCGTGGCATCTCCCGGGGCAGCACTCTGCATCATCTTCCTTCCCGCCGTGTTCCTTTCCGACATGCGTCGGGTCCCTTGACTTGACCCGCCATATGTCCTTTGCCACGGTCCTCTGTCGGGAGGAATGTCCGTGGGTATGACCATCACCAATAATCCGCCGCGGCCTGAGCCGAAAGCCCTCGCGAGTGCGCTCGAAGCGCTCACCGCGCGCTTCGGCAATCGCTTGATCACCTCGCAGGCCGTGCGCGAGCAGCACGGCCACACCACGACCTGGCTCGCCAACCAGCCGCCGGATGGCGTGGTGATGGCGCAGGAGACCAAAGACATCCAGGACGTGGTGCGGATCTGCGCTGGGAGCGGCGTGCCCGTGATCGCGTTCGGCACCGGCACCTCGCTCGAGGGCCAGGTCAATGCACCCGCGGGCGGCATCTGCATCGACCTGCGCGACATGAACAAGGTGCTCGCGGTGCATGCCGAGGACCTCGACTGCGTGATCGAGCCCGGCGTGACGCGCAAGGCGCTGAACGAGCATCTGCGCGACCAGGGCCTGTTCTTCCCGATCGATCCCGGCGCCGATGCCTCGCTCGGCGGTATGGCATCGACACGCGCCTCGGGCACGAACGCGGTACGCTACGGCACCATCCGCGAGAGCGTGCTTGCGCTGAAGGTCGTGCGCGGCGACGGCGAGATCATCACGACCGGCACGCGCGCGAAGAAGTCGTCGGCCGGTTACGATCTGACGCATCTCTTCATCGGCGCCGAAGGCACGCTCGGCATCATCTCGGAGCTCACCATCCGCCTGCGCGGCATCCCCGAGATGATCGCGGCCGGCGCCGTCTCCTTCGAGACAGTGCATGGCGCCTGCCAGGCAGTGATCCTCGCGATTCAGACCGGCATTCCCGTTGCGCGCATCGAGCTCCTCAACGCTGCTCAGGTGAAGGCCTGCAATGCCTATTCGAAGCTGACTCTGCCGGAGACGCCGCTGCTGCTGCTCGAATTCCACGGCAGCGAGATCGAGGTGGCCGAGCAGTCGAAAGCCTTCGCCGAGATCGCCAAAGACTGCGGCGGCGGCGATTTCTCCTGGACCACCAAGCCCGAGGATCGCACCAAGCTGTGGCAGGCGCGGCACGATGCCTATTGGTCGGTCAAGGCGCTGCGGCCCGGCGCCGGCGTGGTCGCAACCGACGTCTGCGTGCCGATCTCGCGCCTTGCGGATTGCGTCACCGAGACCGAGGAGGATTTGAAGCGTCTCAACCTGCTGTCGCCGATCGTCGGCCATGTCGGTGACGGCAATTTCCACTGTTCGCTGCTCTGCGACGTCGACAATGCCGACGAGATGGCGCGCGGCGAGGAGTTCATGCATCGCCTGGTCGAGCGCGCGCAGGCGATGGGCGGCACCTGCACTGGCGAGCACGGTATTGGCCAGGGCAAGCAGAAATATCTCCAGGCCGAGCTCGGCCCTGAAGCGCTCGATGCGATGCGGGCGCTGAAGAAGGCGCTCGACCCGCAAAACATCTTCAATCCCGGCAAGATCGTGCCGGCGGGCTAGCGCCGCCGGCCTCGGCGCGGGAACTTTCGGCAAGTGCGCCGGTTCCAATTCCCGACACGTTCCGATGCCTCAATGGCGCGGTACTCTCGGGAGGATGCGATGTTGCGACCGGTCATTGGAATTGCCGCGATGGTGCTTGCCTGCATGCTGGCGGGTGCGGCTCTGGCCAAGGGCGGCGGCGGTGGCCATGGTGGTGGTCATGGTGGTGGTCATGGCGGTGGTCATGGCGGCGGGCACGGTGGTGGACGTCACGGCGGTGGGCATGGCGGTGGCCATCATGGTGGCGGCCATTTTGGCGGTCACGGCTTCGGTCATGTGCACGGCGGCGGACATCATGGCGGAATGCGCTTCGCAACCGGTGCCCGACATGGCGGTCGGAACTTCGGTCAGATCCGCAATGCGGCTGTGCGCCCTGCGGGCTTCCGCAATGCGCTGAACGTCCACTCCAGTGCCTTCCGCAATGGCCGGCTGATCAGCAATCCGGCGGCGCGGGCCCAGATTGCGGCCGCGGCCGCACTCGCCGGCTGGCACGGCGCAAGCAGCGGGTGGTGGCAGCATCCCGGCGGCTTCTATGGCTGGGTGGGACCGCTGTTCTGGCCGTTCGCCTATAACGACCTCTACGATTATACGATCTGGGGCGATGGTCTCGGCTTCTGGGGTTATGGCTACCCGGATATCTATGCCGGCATCTTCGGCCCCTACGGCTATGACGGCCTTGCAACCTATCTGCCGCAACGCTCGTATGGACGACGGCGGGCGCGCGGCGTTGGGCTCGATCAGCTCTGCGGCAGCGACCGCCGCGAGATCGTCGGTCTGCCGATCGACCAGATCGCGGATGCGGTGCAGCCGACGGACGCGCAAGGCGCCGATCTCGATGCTCTCGGCAATACCTCGATCCAGGCGGCTGAGTTGATCCGCGCGTCCTGTCCAACGCAGGTCGCGGCGACGGCGCCCGGCCGGCTCGCGGCCATGCAGCAGCGCGTCGAGGCGATGGCGAAGGCCGTCGGGCTGGTGCAACCGGCGCTCGACAGATTCTACGGCTCGCTCACCGACGAGCAGAAGGCGCGCTTCAATGCGCTGGCCGAGGAGCAGCGCCGCGCGCCTGCGTCCAGCAATGCCAATGCATCGCTGGTGCAGAATTGCGGTACGCCTGTTGGGCTCGATTGGCCGGGCGCCGAAATCGAAGCACGGCTTCATCCCGACGACACCCAGCGCGCCGCGCTGCAAGTGCTCCAGGATACCAGCGCCAAGGTCAGCGCGTCGCTCAAGGCGGCCTGCCAGCCCAGTGACGTGATGACGCCGCCGGCGCGCATGGCTGCGATCCGCAAGCGGCTCGACGTCATGCTCGACGGCGTCAAGTCGGTGCGCGACGCGCTCGAGGATTTCTATGCCACGCTCAATGACGAGCAGAAGGCGCAATTCGAGGCGATCGGTCCGCGCCGGACGTCCTGAGCGCGTCGCAAGCCAAAGGCTTGACGGGAAAAACTGCCTCGCCGAGCGCGACGGGGTTCTTTATGCTGCGCAGAGCTGAAGCTCGACAATGCGGTGGCTGGAAGACCACGGGTGGCGGGGCGATGAAGTGGTTCGCAAGGCGAAAGCCGTCCGACGTCTGGGATGAGCCGATCCAGTGGCCGATCGGCGACATCGAGGCCGCCGATCGCATCCGCAACATCTGCCAGTCCGCATCCGCGAGCGCAGAACTGGTTGGCGGTTCTGCCGACCACGGCCGAAAATCGCTGGAGAAACAGCGCAAGCTCGAAAGCGAGCGCTATGAGCGCGCGGCGCGCGCTGCGATGGAAATCGCAATGAAGATCTCGGACGATCTGATGCGCGACGACGCCGTCCGCCGCATCGTCGATCTCTGCATGAAGGCGGGCGACATCAAGACGGCGCAGATCCTCTATCGCGCGATCCAGGCGAGCTGGGTTCGGGAGGCCACGCAAAAGGATTACCCCGCGCTCGGCCAGTGAGGCCCTTATTTGGCGAGCGTGACGACGGCCTCATGTACGCTGTGAAAGACGTGGTTTCTCGGCAGGACGTCAAACAGCGCAAAGCGTTCGAACGCGTTCTGCGCCCGCACCGATTCCAGCCGCGCCACGGCGACGGTGACGTCCTGTTCACGGCATGCTCTGAAGACGTCCAGCAGGACCTGGGCCGCGGTGAAGTCGATCTCGACCATGCCGCTCGCTTCCAGCACCATCAGCTTCGGCGTCGCGGTCTTCAGCAGATTGGCGACGTCGTTGCGGAATCCGGGCGCGTTGAGGAACGACAGCGGCGCCTGCAATCCGATCACGGCGACGCCGGGAAGACGCTCGCCCGCGATGTGCGGATGTGCCGGCCACCAGATCGTGGTGCCGGGCACGCGATCGAACTCGACGAGTTTGGCGCGCGTCGTGCTCCAGATTCCGTGCAGGAGCGACAGCACGATGCCGAGGAAGGCGCCCTGCTGGATCGGCAGCACGATGATCAGCGCGGCAGTAGCAAGGATCAGCAGGAACTCGCTGAAGGACTGGCGATAGATCGTGGCGATCTGCTTCACGCGGATGATCCGCAGCGCCACGAACAGCAGGATGCCGCCGAGCGCCGCGTCGGGCACGTGTTTCAACAGCCCGGTGCCGAAGGCGAGCAGCGCCAGCACGATCACGGCTGCGGCGAGCCCCGACAGTTGCGACTGCCCGCCGGTCTCGACCACGATGCCCGTGCGCGGCGGGCTGGCGTTCACCGGAAACGCGCCGAATACGCCCGCAAGCAGGCTGCCGGCGCCGGCGCCGAGAAAATCGCGGTCGACGTCGGCGGGCTTGTCGGGATCGGAGGGAAACGATCGCGTCGTTGCCGCGGTCTGAACCATCACGACGACGGTGATCACGAAGGCCAGCGGAACGAGGCGCACCCACGCCTCGGGTGCAAGCTCCGGCAAGGTCGGCATCGGCAGCGTGCCGGGGACAGTGCCGACCACCTTCACGCCCTTGGCTTCGAGCCCGGCCCCGATCACCGCCAGCGTCGCCCCGACAAGTCCGATCAGCGCGCCCGGAATCTTGGCGCTGATCATCTCGGCGATGAAGACGACGGCGAGCACGCCGAAGCCGATAAAGATCGTGGAGGGATTGGACCGGCCGAGTTCGCGCGCCAGCGTGCCGATGCGATCGAGCGTCGGTCCGCTTGGCGCCTCCACGCCGAGCACGCCCGGCAGTTGCGAGACGATGATGTGGACGGAGATGCCGGCGAGGAATCCGACCATCACCGGCACCGACAGAAGGTTGGCGATGCCGCCAAGGCGGAAGATGCCGCTCGCGACCAGCATCGCGCCGACCATCAGCGCGAGCGCGATCGCAAGCGATTGATATTCCGGCGAGCCGGTCGCGGCGGCCGCCGCAAGGCCGCCGGCGAAGATCGGCGTGATCGTGGAATCGGCGCCGCAGGACAGGAAGCGGTTGCTGCCGAGCAGCGCGAAGCCGAGCGAGCCCGCCATGAAGGCGAAGAAGCCGATCTGCGGCGCGAACCCGCCGAGCCGCGATGTCGCCATCTGCTCGGGGATGGCGATCGCCGCCAGCGTCAGGCCCGCCATCAGGTCTGCCGGCAACGAATAGGACGCAAGCGACCGGAACAGCGGCCATGCATGTTTGGTGTGTGCGTCTTGCGGCATCGAGGTCCTCGGAAAGTCCGTGTTGCTCGATCAGACTATAGCATTTCCGGAACGGGGAGCGGCCGATGGCGTGGCTTCGCGGCCATCAACAGAAAAGTCGGGGTGATAGTTGGTGCTCGGCGGCTTCTCAGTCGTCATTGCGAGGAGCTCTTGCGACGAAGCAATCCCGAACTTTCCACAGAGGCAGCCTGGATTGCTTCGCTTCGCTCGCAATGACGGAGGGCGCACCTGTCCTCCGCATCGTGCGAGGTGGGCTCAGTATCTGCCGCGATTGTATTCGCCGCCGCTGCGGCCGCCGCCCATACCCATGCCCATGCCAATTCCGACACCAATGCCGATGCCTTGCATGACGGCGCCGGGCGGCGGCCCGCGATCAGGGGGCGGGGCGCGCTCGTAGACCACTTCGTCGGGTGGCGGCCGGCGCGGTTTTGGCGGCGTGTCGACGACCTTCCTCTTTGGCGGCGTGTCGTCGACGCGCTTCTTGATGATCGGGGCGACCGTCGGATTGATCGGCGTCGCTGGTGTGGACGGCGTCGAGCACGGGCAGGTCGGTGCCATCGCGACGGCGACCGGTACTGCGGCGGCCGCAGCCGTCGGCCCGTAGTTGCGGTTCTGCACGCGGAGCAGCAGCCTGCGCGCGGTTGCCGCAAGGTCGCTGCTGCCCCAGTTCGTGAGATAGGTCTCGTATGAGGCGCGGGTGTTGATCGCGACCGCTAGCTCCCAGGCCAGCATCTGGCGCCGACGCTCCAGGATCGTGCGCAGGCGCGGCGTTGCGGGGGCCTGCGCGAACAGCTCGACATAGGCCTGATACGCGGGCACGGAGTCGTCCGCGATCACAAGATCATAGGCGACCTTGGGCTCCTTGCCGCGCAGCTCCTGGCGCCAGTCCTCGACGGTGCGGCTCGCGCTGGCCAGCGCCGGCGAACCCGCGCCGGGAACGGAAAGCTGCTGCCCGCTGCTGTCGCCGAAGAACTTGAAGTCGGCCGTCAGCGACGAGCTTTCCCACGGGATCTGCCGGCCGTCCGTCGACTGGGCGACGGCGACGCGGATGCGTTTGAAGACTTCCTCGATCGGCAGGTTCGGCTGCTTGGCGATCGTCAGCGCCGCCGTGGTGTAGGGACTGTCGATGCCGGCGCCGTCCTCGGCTTCCGCGCCGGGCGAGGTCGAGTAGGAAATGAAGGAGCCCGGCGCGCCGGCCTTGGTGTCGACGATCGCAAGCCCGTGGCCGGCGCCATTGAGCGCCGGGAACGGATTGTTGCGGCAGGCATCGAGCATGAAGATGCGCGCGCGCGTCGGCAGTGCGCCGAGCGTGTTGAGCAGGTCGTTCAGCCGCACGCCCTGCAAGGGAATGTCCGCCTCGCGCTTCGGATCGAGATCGACCGGCACCAGATAGTTCTCGCCGTCGATCTGCAAGCCGTGGCCGGCATAGAACACCAATGCGACGGTGTCGGCGCCGCTCGCGCTGACCTTGCCGGCGAAATCGCTGATCGCCTGACGCATCTCGTTCTGCGCCAGGTTGGGTGCGGTGGTGACGTTGAAGCCGGCATTGCCGAGCAGCTCCGTCATGCCCTTGGCATCGTTGGCGGCGTTGGGCAGTTCGGGCACTGTGCGATAGGCGGACTGGCCGATCACGAGCGCGAGCCGTGTTTCGGCGGAGGCGTCCGTCGGTGCGATGAGCTGCGAAAGAACGAGAAGGCTGGATGCAAGAAGCAAATTGCAAAGGGCTGGACGGCGCATGGTGTCACCTCCATCGGCGATGCGCGCGAGGGTGACAGCTCTTCTAGCCGCGCGCCGTGACGGCGTCTGTGCGCTAGCTCACTTTGGGATGTGCGGCAAAATGGGTCAGAACAGGCCACGATCCCAGGGCGGCTCCGGCGAAAAGCGCGCCGCCAGGAAATCGATGAAGGCGCGGACCTTCGCCGGCGGCCGCCGATCCGGCAGATAGACCGCATGCACCGCCGACGACCGGACCTCCGGCTGGTCGAGCGGAAGCGCCACCAGGGTCCCGGCGCGCAGATCATCGGCGACGATGAAGGTCGGCTGCCGCGCGATGCCAAGGCCAGCGAGGCTCGCGGCACGCAGCGCATCACCATTGTTGGCGCGGAGGTTGCCGTTGACCTGGACGCGGATCTCGCCGTCCGCGCCGAACAGCCATTCCGCGGCGCTCGCCTGCTGCGACAGCGTGTAGCCGAGGCAGTTGTGGGCGGCGAGGTCGGCGACCTTGCGCGGAGTGCCGTATTTGGCGAGATAGGCCGGCGCAGCGCAGACTACTAGGCGGTTCGGTGCCAGCCGCCGCGCCACCATGCTGGAGTCGCGCAAGCGTCCGATGCGGATCGCAAGGTCCCAGCCTTCCTCGGCCAGGTCGACCAGCCGGTCGTTGAGGCCGAGCTCGGTCGTGACCTTCGGATAGCGCTCGGCAAAATCGCCGAGCAGCGGCGCGATCTGTCGTGTGCCGAACACCACCGGCACGTTGACGCGGAGCAGCCCGCGTGGCTCGACCCGTTCGGCGGCGGCCGCGGCGTCGGCGGTCTCCATGTCGGCGAGGATTCGCTCGGAGGATTCGAGATAGCTGCGCCCGGCCTCGGTGATGGACAGCCGGCGCGTGGTGCGATGGAACAGCTTGATGCCGAGGCGGCTTTCAAGCGACGCAACGTGCTTGGTGACCATGGTCTGCGACAGGCCCATTGCGCGCGCGGCGCCAGACAGGCTGCCGACCGCCGCCACCTTGGCGAAGACTTCCAGGCTGGTCAGGCGGTCGAGCAATGATCTCACTCTATGGGTGTGAACTATTCTTCCAGAATAGCAGATTATCACCGAATTGAGAATAGATCATAAGGTGGGCCATCAAAGGAGACCGCTATGATCGATTCCCGTACCGCGCCCTATGCGGCGCTGGTGTTGCGCGTGACGCTGGGTGCGCTGTTTCTCGCCCATGCCAGCTTGAAGTTGTTCGTCTTTACCCCGGCCGGGACTGCAAAGTTCTTCGGCAGCCTCGGCTTTCCGCCCGAGCTAGCCTATCTCGTGATGACGGTTGAGGTGCTGAGCGGCGTCGCCCTGATCCTCGGCGTGTGGACCCGCTACGCTGCGCTCGCCGGCATTCCGATCTTGCTCGGCGCCATCTTCACCGTGCACGGCGGCGCCGGCTTCTTCTTCACCAATCCAAAGGGCGGCTGGGAATTCCCCGCCTTCTGGGCCATCGCACTGCTTGCGCAGGCGCTGCTCGGCGACGGCGCCTATGCGCTTCGCCCCTCGCGCCAGAGCGATGCGATCGGCCAGTTGAGCGGCGCGCATTCGCGCTGAGATCGTTCGCGAGGACTGATTGAGAGACAAGGCTGCGGGAGCACTTCCCGCAGCCTTTTCTCGTTCCGTTGCGCCAACGGCGAGAGCCGAGAGCAATCAATATGACTTCTGCATCGATCCATACCTGAATTGGATCGATCGGTCTTGGGCTGGCCGAGCGCCGCACCATCCATCGCGCATCGCGCCGGCCTGCTGGAAACAACTGCAAAGATAGGCCAATCGCGCGTCTTGTCGCCAAAACATCCGCGCCTGCCGCCCTCCGGGTCGCCACGTGCCGCTACCCTTGCCTGTCTCGTCGCTTTGGCCCTACAGTCGATCAAACGGCTGCGGCAACGACTGCGGCACAAAATAAAAAAGACTTGGGGAGAAGAGCACAATGACGTCAGTGCCAGTGAGCCGTCGCGCGTTCATCAAATCCTCGACGGCGATAACCGCCGGCCTCGTATTCTCGCCCGCCATCATCGGCCGCGCGGAAGCCGCGACATTGAAGCTGAAATGCTCCTCATCGCTGCCGAACGATCCCAAATATGCCAACGGCCGCGTCTACTACGACAATCTGGTCAAGCAGCTGAAGGCCAACGGGCTCGGTGAGCAGGTCGAGGTCGCTTTCTTCCCCGACAACCAGCTGGGCCAGGAAATCGACGTCATCAATTCGGTGAAGCTCGGCGTCATCGACCTGATGGTGTCGGGCTCGTCGATCTCGGCCAATCTGGTGCCGCTCGTCGGCACCTTCGACCTCGGCTATCTCTTTGCGAGCTTCCCGCAGCAGACCAAGGCGTTCGATGCCGGCGCCGCCAAGCCGATCGAGGATGCGCTGCTCAAGGGCGCAAACATCCGCATCATCGCCTGGGCCTATAATTTCGGCTCGCGCAGCGTGCTGGCGAAGAAGCCGGTGAAAACGCCCGAGGACCTCGCGGGCCTCAAGATCAGGACGCTGCCAAATCCCGTCATCACGGAATGCCTACGGTTGATGGGCGCAGCGGCGACGCCGCTGGCGTTCGGCGAAATCTACACTGCGCTGCAGGCCGGCGTGCTCGACGGGCTCGAGCACGACCCGCCGACCATCCTGGCCAGCAAGTTCTTCGAGACGGCAAAGTTCTATGCGCTGACGCAGCACAACTTCTCGCCGCTCGCGATCTACTTCAGCGACATGACCTACAACCGCATGGATCCGAAGCTGCGCGACGGCTTTCTCGATGCTGCGAAGAAGGCTGCGGCCGACACGCGTGCGCACGGCCTTGCGGTTGAGAAGGAGGCGCTGGCGGCTCTGACCGAGAAGGGCGTGACGGTTGCCGAATGCGACCGCGAGGCGTTCAGGAAGCGCGTCATGCCGCAGAGCGATAACTTCATCAAGGCGCGCCCTGAATCCAAGCCCGTCATCGACATGATCCGCGCGACCCAGGCCTGAGATGACGATGACCGCCGCCGCGTCCCTCTCAGGCGGCCGCCGCGGGAGCATCACCCTTTTGCTGCGCCTGAGCGACGCAATCGCGGCCATCCTGCTGGCCGCCGACCTCGTGGTGGTCTGCGTTTCGGTGCTGCTGCGCTTCCTCTTCAACGCGCCGGTCGAATGGTCCGACGACGTCGCGCGCGGTCTGATGGTCGGATCGGCCTTTTTTGGTGCGGCGAGCGCGCTTGCGCGCGGCGAGAATGTCGGCGTGTCCTTCTTCCGCGACATGCTGACTCCACGGCTGCGGGCGCTGGTCGATGCCGCGAGCGCGCTGCTGATCGTGCTGATCTCGGCCTACGTCGCCTACAACGCGATCAAGCTGGGGACCCTGACCACGGGCCAGACCACAGGATCCGGGCTGCCGCTGGAGCTGACGTTCTACCCGATGGGCGTCGGCGCGCTGTTCATGACGGTGTTCGCGATCGATCAGCTCTGCGCAAGGCCGCTTTCCGACATCGCCAGGGGCCTCGTTGCGATCATCGTGGTCACCGGTCTCTATCTCGCCTGGGACGCGCTGCTGCCCGCGTCGGTGCCGTCATCAGGCACGCTGATGCTGATCGGCTTCTTCGTCACGCTGTTCGGCGGACTGCCGATCGGCTTTGCACTGGCGCTGGCGGCGTTGATCTTCATCTGGGTGGAGGGCGCGCTGCCCGGCGTCATCTTCGCCCAGCAGATGGCGCGCGGCATCGACAATTTCGTGCTGCTCGCGATCCCGTTCTTCATCCTGGTCGGCTACCTCATGGAAGCCAACGGCATGTCGGTGCGCCTGATCGAGCTGTTGCAGCGCGCGGTCGGCCGCATGCGCGGCGGCCTCAACGTCGTGATGGTCACCTCGATGGTGCTGTTCTCCGGCATCTCCGGCTCGAAGATGGCCGATGTTGCCGCCGTCGGCTCGGTGCTGATCCCGGCGGCGCGCCGCTCCCGGCAGAATCCGGGCAGCGCCGTGGCATTGCTCGCGGCCTCCGCCGTGATGGCAGAAACCATTCCGCCCTGCATCAACCTGATCATTCTCGGCTTCGTCGCGAACCTCTCGATCGGCGGGTTGTTCATGGCGGGCCTGCTGCCGGCGGCCCTGATGGCGCTGGTGCTGATCGCCGTGTCCATCATCTTCGGCAAGCCGCCGACGGCGACCGAGGAGACGGAGCCGCAAGTCCCGGTGTCCGGCCTGTGGAGCGGTGCGATCGCATCCTTCGGCCTGATCTTCATGATCTTTGCGGGCTTCAAAACCGGCTTTGCCACCGCGACCGAGATCTCCGCCTTCGCGGCAGCCTATGCCATCCTGGTCGGAAGCCTCGTGTTCAGGGAGCTCACGTTGAAAGCCGCCGCCCACAGCTTCGTGCAGGCGGCGACGCGCGCCGGGCTCGTGCTGTTCATCGTCGCGGCCGCGCAGTCGCTGGCGTTCACGCTGACCCTGCAGCAGGTGCCGCACGCGGTCGGCGACTTCATGCTGGGCCTGTCCAAGACCTCCGGCGTCTGGCTATTCATGCTGCTCGCGATCCTCGTGCTGATCGTGATGGGCTCGGTGCTGGAGGGCGCGGCCGCGCTGATCATCTTCGGGCCGCTGCTCCTGCCCGTCGCGGTGCAGCTCGGCATCGATCCCCTGCATTTCGGCGTGGTGCTGGTGATCGCGATGGGCATCGGCCTGTTCGCACCGCCGCTCGGGCTTGGGCTTTACGGAGCCTGCCTGATCGGCAATGTGCCGATCGAGCGGACGGTGAAGCCGATCATGGGGTATCTCGGGCTGTTGATGCTCTGCCTGCTCGTGATTGCCTTCGTGCCGTCGATCTCGACCGCGTTGCCGCGCGCATTCGGCTACTAGAGGGAGTTCTTGCCGTGAAGGTTCTGTTGGCCCACACGCCGGAGATGCGCAGGAATTATTACGGCGAGCGCAGCCTGAGAGGCTTGCAAGCGCTGGCCGAGGTGATGCTGCATGAGGGCGACCAGCCGCTCGATGCCGCCGGCCTCGTCCGCGCCGCGGCCGAAGCCGACATCATCGTCGCCGACCGCATGACCGAAGGCCGCGGCGAGATCTTTGGGCAACTGCCGCGCCTCTCCGCCTTCGTCCGCTGCGCCGTCGATATCCGCAACGTCAGTGTCGAGGCCGCCTCGGAAGTTGGCGTGCTGGTGACGCGCGCCGGCCCCGGCTTCGTCCAGGCGGTGGCCGAGCTCGCGCTTGGCTTCATGGTCGACCTGTCGCGCGGCGTGTCGCGAACCACGGCGGATTACCGGGCGGGCCGCAAGCCGGTGGCGCGGATGGGGCGCCAGCTCGCCGGCAGCAGCCTCGGCATCATCGGCTTTGGCAGTATCGGACGCTATCTTGCCGAGGTCGCAAAGGTGCTGCGCATGGAGGTGCTGGTCGCCGATCCCTTCGTGACGATCGAAGATGCCGCAATCAGGCACGTCCCGCTCGACGAACTCCTGGCGGCATCCGACTATGTCGTCTGTCTCGCCATCGCCAATGAGCAGACGGAGAATCTGATCGGCACGGAGGCGCTGGCGCGCATGCAAAGGCACGCCGTCTTCATCAACCTCTCGCGCGGCAATCTCGTCGATGAGGCGGCGCTTGCAGCGGCGCTACGCGAGAGCCGCATCGCTGGTGCCGCGATGGATGTCGGCCGCGCGCCGGACCAGATGCCGACGCCGGAGCTGGCGCATCTTCCCAACGTCATCGCCACGCCGCATGTCGGCGGCCTGACGCCGCAGGCGATCGAATATCAGTCGCTGGAAACCGTGCGCCAGGTCGAGGCGATCATCAAGGGCGAGGTCCCGCCGGGCGCCGTCAATGCCGAACGCTGGACGCGCCGTCCGTGAAGAGCGCTTGAACCGGGGCATGTGTTCATAAAGGCCCGGACGTCAGCTCTCTGGCGGTGAGGCGGAAATCCTTCGATCAGTCATGGCGTTAACGCTCCTGCGCCGGATTAGGCGCGACCTGCGCCGTGATCATTCCTGCAATTGAACCAACACCAAATCCGGCCACACCAAGACCAGGTAGCGCTCATGACCGCACCTAGCCTGTAACCCTGCCGATTGACGCGCAACACGGCCTGGTCATCAAACCGGTTACTTGGTGAACGGATTTTTGAATGCAGTTCTTTCTTTATGAAATCGTCGCTCGTATCGTCGCAATCTATCTTTGCGTCGATTGCTTCCGCAAAGTGCGGTCTGGCCTTGTCGAGAGAAAGATCACGGCTTGCCCGCATAGTACTGGTATTCTGGACATTATTGTAGACAGTCTTGCAGGCTTGTCGAAGCGGGTTGTTCATAAAGATACCGCTCCGGTCCAGTACTGGCTGGAAATGGGCCTGCAGACATTCGGCCTGCTTGGATGCGCCGGCGTTGCAATGTTCGGCTGGTTTCACCCAAACACCTGAGCATCCGCGGATGACCCTGAGCCGAACAGCGCAATAGCCACCGCCATGTCGGCGGTCTGCGGGAAACCGGACGCCACACGATCGTTAGGCCGACCGCTCCTGTTGACCCGGAGCGGACGCGCCCGGCTTTCACCGAACGCGCTCCATGCCTCCAACTTCGATCGACCACACGTTGATTTAGCTCAATGGGCCATTTCAGCCCTGTTCGACGGTTGCAACATGAAATCGACCGATGGTCCACGTCCGGATGAAAAGGAGCTGCCGTTGAAACCGATGCGAACCGAGGAGGCCCTGCGGATCATCGAGGAGTACGCAAACGAATTGCGGGCAATCATCAAGAAGCTTCGCGATCGCCTCAACTAATTGCCCACTCGCCGGGGAGGTCCCCAACTCGCGCTACTAAACGATTGGGCCTCAGTTGTCGCATTGTCCCTTGGTACAATGATCCAACGGACGGGCATGGAATACGCTTGCCGGATTTACGATTCAACCATTGCGGGAGGTGCGCCACTACTCTGTTGGGATGTTCTGCGAAAAGTTCGATTGATTTGGGAGGTGGATTTGTTTGTTCGCATCACCACGGAGTCTCGTTCTAACACACTCAGCGATCTTGGCCTGACGAGCAGTTCAAACCCGATCGTGAGCCTAAATGAGTTCACTTACAAAAAGGGAAGCGAGATCTACGGTGAAAAGGAGCCTGCCGAGTACGTCTATCAGGTTAGAAGTGGAGCAGTGCGAACTTACAAGATGCTTCCTGATGGTCGGCGTCAAATCGGTGCCTTTCACTTGGCGGGCGATATTTTCGGACTGGTGAACGGCGATGCCCATCGATTTACTGCAGAGGCAATTGTCGAAACCACTCTGCGCCTCATAAAGCGGAAAAGCCTCGAGACGGCGGCCGATAGCGACGCGGTCGTGACCTGTAACCTGCTTAGTGTGACTACCACCAACCTTCAGCACGCGGAAAATCATATGCTTCTTCTGGGGCGCAAAGACGCCTTGGAAAGAGTTGCCGCGTTTTTGGGTGAAATGGATAAGCGGCTCAGTGCTGCTGGCGTCGTGACACTCCCGATGACCCGCCGAGATATTGCCGACTACCTTGGCTTGACGCTCGAAACTGTATCTCGCTCAATATCTCGACTACACCGTGCAGAAGTCCTCAGCTTTGTTGGTAGTCAGCGCGAGATCACGATCCTCAACCGAAAAAAGCTGCTTGCTTTGGATCTGCAAGGATAGTTCGTCAACTTCCGCTTGTGGCCCATCAGCGAAGTGCCGGCACGCCGCGTAGAGGTCCGGACAGCAGGGTATAGCGGACTAGATTTGCTCACGTTGAGTTCTTCATTTTGACCCGGAACGGACCTCAGCGCCCACTTTGCATATCAACCCTTTTGCTAGGTCCAACCGCCATAGTTTCAGGTGATCTAATTTTTGCCGGGGACCTCCGGCGCTGGGGATGACAATATGAAGAGAACACTGTTCGCGGTGGCTTCCGTGCTCGTGGGTCTAGCGACTTGCTTCGGCGCCGCAGCGCCAACTGCTGCGCAGCAGTCGCAGGCCAATATCATCTATATCCTGGCCGACGATCTGGGTTGGGCCGATGTCGGATTTCACGGCTCCGACATCCTGACACCAAATATTGATGAGCTCGCAAAGACCGGGGCACGGCTCGAACAATTCTACGTGCAGCCCATGTGTACGCCTACGCGAGCGGCTTTGATGACTGGTCGCTATCCCTTACGCTACGGACTGCAAACCTTGGTCATTCCCGCATCTTCGTCCTATGGCCTGCCGACTGATGAATGGCTCCTCCCTCAAGCGCTGAAGGAGGCCGGTTACACAACTGCGATTGTGGGCAAATGGCATCTCGGTCATGCCAAACGCGAGTTTTGGCCAAAGCAACGCGGTTTCGACTATCAGTATGGCGCGCAACTTGGCGAGATCGACTACTTCACGCACTCCGTCCACGGCAAGCTTGATTGGTATCGGGACAACAAGCCAGTCAATGAGAAGGGCTATGTGACGAGCCTGTTGGGCGATGACGCGGTTCGCTTCATCGACGCACAGAACACCAGGAAGCCTTTTTTTATGTATCTCGCCTTCACTGCACCCCATACGCCCTATCAGGCTCCGCAGGAGTATATCGAGAGGTACAAGCAAATCAGTGACCCTAACCGCCGCATCTATGCTGCGATGATCACGGCCATGGATGACCAGATTGGCCGGGTCGTGAAGGCGCTGGAAAAGAAGGGTTTGCGGCAAAACACGATAATCGTTTTCCACGGCGACAATGGCGGCAATCAATCGGCCCATCTGGCGGGCGAGACCGAGGTGAAGGGACCGCTGCCTGCGAGTAACGGGCCTTATCGTGGCGGAAAGGGAGACTTGTACGAGGGAGGCACGCGGGTGTCGTCTCTCATCAACTGGCCGGGCAGGATCAAGCCGGGCACCATCGTCGACCAGATGATGCACGTGGTGGATTACTACCCGACGCTGGCCAAACTTGGCGGCGCGAGCCTCGGCAAGAGCAAGCCGCTTGATGGCTTCGACATGTGGCCGACCATCAGCGATGGCAAAGCATCGCCGCGCGACGAGGTGGTGTACAACGTTGAAATGTTTCGCGGTGCAGTTCGCAAGGGGGATTGGAAACTGGTCTGGCGAACGACGTTGCCATCGAAAATTGAGCTCTTTAACTTGGCGCAAGACCCCTACGAAAAGAGCAACCTTGCAGGGCAAAATCCTGAAAAGGTCGCTGAATTACAGAAGCGAATTGATGGCTTGGCAGCAGAGATGTCGAAATCGCAACTGCTCACCGAAGTCTTTAAGGGCGTTACCAAGGAACTGACCGGTAGGCCCCCGGCATTGCCCGACGAGGATGCGTTCTACGAGCAGGTGGATTGATCTCCAACCGTGTTCTCGGGGTCGCTCGCCCTTCAAGAGGTGATCGAGCAATGTCGGCAGATGGTTGTTCATAGAGATACCGCTCTTGTCCGGTACCGACTGGAAATGGGCCTGAAGACAGTCGGCCTGCTTGGATGCTCCGTCGTTGCGATATTCGGCTGGTTTCAGCTCAAACACCTGAGCATCCGCCGATGGCCCTGAGCCGAACAGCTCAAGAGCCACCGCCATGTCGGCTTTCTGCGGGAAAACGGTCGCCACACGATCGTCAGGCCGACCGCTGCTGGTTAAACGCGTGAGGGGACAATAACGCGGCGGTACCGCTACGGATCTTCTTTCACATCAAATATTGTGCGAATTCAAAAATAGCGCTCTCGCCGTGCCTTGCAGTTCTTGCGACCGCTGCTCAGGCGGCAGCTCGGCTTGGGTCGGCTAGAATCCCGGCGGAGGAGGGCGAGGCTGTAGCTCGAGGTCTGACCCGAAAGCGGCGCCAAGTGCCGCAAGGCTGCTGATGGCCCAGCTCGGGCCCATGGTGCGGGTTCATAAGTAGGCGCCCTAGTCGATCGGCCTGAACGTCCCGTCCTTCTGGATCATCGTCAGAAACACCTTTGGCGGTGTGTCGATCATGTGCACGCCGACGGTGATGGTGTTGCCGCTGATGTCGAAGCGGCCGACGTCGTTGATGACCCGTAGCAGCTCGGCGCGCGTCGGGTTCGGCCCCGTCTTCTCCAGTGCGGCGGCCGCAAGGCGCCCGGAGATATAGCCTTCCAGCGACACGAAGTCCGGCGTGAGCGTCGGTTCGAACGCCTTCTGCGCCGCCTGGTAGTCGGCAACGAGCTTTTGCGATGTGTCCCAGGGAAACGGCACGACCTGCGAGACGATGACGCCTTCGCCCTCGGGCCCGAGCTCCTTTGCGAGCGCATTGGCGCCGACGAAGGAGATGTTGACGAAGGTCGGATTGAGACCGCTGCGGTGCACGAGCTTGATGAACTCCGCGCACGGGCCGTAGGTCCCGACCATGACGATGGCTTCGGGCTCGGCGCGCCTGAGCATCCGCCAGGCCGACGCGACGGCCTTGGTGTTGCGCTCAAAGGTGCCTTCGGCGGCAAGCTCGAGGCCGCGCTTGGCGAGCGCGCGTTTCACGCCCAGGAGACCGTCGCGGCCGAAGGCGTCGTCCTGGTAGAAGATCCCGATGCGGCTGAACTTGCGATCCTCGGTGAGATGCTTGATCCAGGCCTCGGCCTCCGCGCCGTAGGAGGCGCGGATGTTGACGACGTTGCTGAGCTCCAGATCGCGCAGGAATTCCGCGCCGCTGAACGGACCGATGAAGGGAATGTTCCTGAGGCTGGTGATCGGGATGGTCGCCATCGCGGTCGGCGTGCCCACCGCGCCGATCAGTGCGAACACCTTGTCCTCGTCGATCAGCCGCAGCGTCTGCGCCACCGATCGGTCGGGATCATAGCCGTCGTCGCGGCTGATCAGTTGCAGCTTGCGGCCATGAACGCCGCCCTTGGCGTTGATCTCGTTGAAGGCGGCAACGATGCCTTGCCGCATGCGTAAGCCAAGCGCGGAGGAGGGCCCCTCGAGCGCCGCAGCCTGGCCGAACAGGATCGCGTCGGTGCCGACGCCAGCCTCCTCGCTTCGGGCCGCCGGCGCAACGAATGCAGCCAGCACGACGGCCAAAATGATGCGTGTCGCGGAACGGACTCGTGTCATGGCGTGATAGGGGATTTGCGGGAATTACGGAAGAACGATAGTGCCACGGCCTCGCTAACCGCAAGGCTGATCGCGCTCCGTATTACTCCGGTGAATCCGTGCAGATTGTTTCCATGATGCAGCGACTTGCGGGGGAAACGTTAACTAAGCTCCGCAGTTGCGGCCGGCGCCGCAGTGAAATTGTGCACTTCTTAACCGAGCCCCATGTCCGATCGTCGTTCTGACGGCTCAACCAGAAGTTCGATCCGTCACGCCAGAGGGACGGCTTAAGAGAGATGGGCGATCGCGATCAGAATGATCAGGATCGGAAGCGCATGATCGCGCGATGGCGTCCTGCGCCGTTGTTCGGGCTCTATCGCCCTGCGCTGGTCGCCGCAATCCTCGGCCTGTCGTTCTCGGTGGTGGGCGCGGCTGCGGTCGCGCGCTGGGAGGACCGCGTCAACAAGGTCGAGTTCGAGAGCGCGGCGGAAACCGAAGCCATCGTCATGCAGAACGGCATGAACGAATATATCAGCCGGCTCGTGGCGCTGCGTACCCTGTTCGAATCGGCCAACGAGGACGTCACCCGCAGCGAGTTCGAGACGTTCGCGGGACGGCTGTTCGAGCATCACCCCGGCATGCTCCGCGTCGCATGGTTGCCGCGGATCAACCGCAAGGAGCGTGCCGAATACGAAGCCGCCGCAGTCGCGGACGGTGTGTCCGGCTATCGCATCAAATCGCTTCAGGGCGAGGGCGACGGTTTCACAACCGCGCCGCAGGGCGACGAGTATTTCCCGGTCTTCTATTCCACGCAGCCGAAGACCTCGCCGGTCTACGGCATGGACTACGCGACCATTCCGGATCGCTATGCCGCGATCGAGCGCGCGCGCGACAATGACCGGATCGCGGCGCTACGCACGCGACTCTACGAGCCGCGGGAAGGCGGCCAGTTGCCGAACGTCCTCGTCGTCGTCCCCGTCTACGCCAAGGGCACCTCGCGCGACACGGTTGCCGATCGCCGCCGCAACCAGGCGGGCGTCATCGTCGCCGTGTTCGATCTGCCGCTGCTGCTGCGTGCCATCCGAACCACGACGGCGGCAAGTCCCGCGATCAGCGTCAACGTCTATCCGCCCTTCACGGGGCAGATCGTCAGCCTGGAGCAGTCGCTGCCGGATTTCGCGTCCTCGGCGACCGCGCCGCAATCGATGAGCGACGTGTCGAAGGGCGTGCACTGGTCGGGTGGCTTGCGTATCGGCGACACCGATTGGCAGGTGCGTGCCGTGCCGACCGCCGGTGGTCCGCTGGAAACCGCTTATGACCGCGCGCTCACGGTGCTGGTCGTCGGCATGCTTCTGACGCTGTCGCTGGCGAGCTACCTCGTGCTCGCGAGCCGCAACTCGCGGCGGCTGTCGCTCGCCAACCGCCGGGTGCTCGAGCTGGCCCAGACCGACATCCTGACGGGGCTGCCGAACCGCGCCTTCTTCCTCGCGCGGCTGGACGAGATCAACCGCCAGATGCGCGAGGACGGGCTGACCTTCTCGATCCTGATGCTCGATCTCGACCGCTTCAAGAACGTCAACGACTCGCTCGGCCACGGCGCCGGCGACCTCTTGCTGCGCCAGGTCGCGCAGCGCCTGAAATCCGCGCTGCGCCAGAACGACGTGCTGGCGCGGCTCGGCGGCGACGAGTTCGCGATCATCCAGGAAGGCTGCGACGATCAGCGGGTGTGCTCGACCGAGCTCGCGGGCCGGATCGCCAAGCTCGTCACCGAGCCGTTCTTCCTGCCCGGCCACCGCGTCGAGATCGGCACCAGCATCGGCATTGCGATCGCGCCGGAGCACGGCAGCAACCAGGAACAGCTTCTGAAGAAGGCGGACCTCGCGCTCTATCGCTCGAAAGGTGCGGGACGCAACTGCTTCACCATCTATGACGAGGCGATGTCGGCCGACCTCGAGGCGCGCAACATGCTCGAGGGTGACTTGCGCGACGCCATCGCGCGCTGTCAGTTCGAGCTGCACTACCAGCCCTTCGTCGACGTCGCCAGCGGCGAGCGCCGCGGCTTCGAGGCACTGGTGCGCTGGCGTCATCCGACGCGCGGGCTGATCCCGCCGGACCAGTTCATTCCGCTCGCGGAGGAGACCGGCTTGATCGTGGCGCTCGGCGAATGGGTGCTGCGGCGCGCCTGCGAGGACGCGGCGTCGTGGCCTTCGGACGCGCGGGTCGCCGTCAACCTGTCACCGGTGCAGTTCAAGGAAGCCGAGCTGTTCGACGTGATCTGCGCGGCGCTGGAAGATTCCGGCCTGCCGCCGGAGCGCCTCGAGATCGAGATCACCGAGTCCGTCCTTTTGGAGCGCGGCATCGAGAACCACGCCTTCATGGAGCGGCTCAAGAGCATCGGCATCGAGCTCGCGCTCGACGATTTCGGCACCGGCTATTCGTCGCTGAGCTACCTGACGGCGTTTCCGTTCGACAAGATCAAGATCGACAAGTCCTTCATCAGCAATCTCAGCTATCGGCCGCGCAGCTCGGCCATCATCTCTTCGATCGTGACGCTGGCGCGCGGCCTCGACATGTCGGTGACCGCCGAGGGCGTCGAGACCAGTGAACAGTTCGAGCGGCTGAAGGGGCTCGGCGTGAATTTCGCGCAAGGCTATCTGCTCGGACGGCCGCAGCCGATCGAACGGATCGCGCCGGAGGCGCCGGTCTCCCGCTCGCAGCTCGACGCGGCCTGAGACGCATCGCCGCGCAAAGGTCCGTCGCATGCAAACGTGGCCCGGGCATGCGCGAAAAGCGCTTGACCCGGACATCCCCGGATGATCGGAAAGATCGTCCAGGGATGAAACCAACACAATGCGGCTTCCGTTCTTCTATGGCTGGGTCGTGGTCGCGGTGACGTTCGTCACCATGGCCATCGGGGTCAACGCGCGCACCGCGTTTTCATTGTTCTTTCCTCCCATAATCTCCGAGTTCGGGTGGGATCGCGGCATCACCGCGGGCGCCTTCTCGTTTGGCTTCGTGGTCTCGGGCGTGGTCAGCCCGCTGATCGGCCGGCTGATGGATCGCGCAGGTCCGCGCGCGGTGATGGAGGTCGGCGTCGCGCTGATGGCGGGCGGCCTCCTGCTGGCGCCGCTGACGAGCCAGCCCTGGCATCTCTATGTCACCATCGGCGTCATGGTCGGCGCCGGCAGCGTCTGCCTCGGCTATTCCGGCCAGTCGCTGTTCCTGCCGAACTGGTTCATCCGCAAGCGTGGCTTCGCCATCGGTATCGCCTTTGCCGGCGTCGGCATCGGCTCGGTGACGCTGCTGCCCTGGGTGCAGCACATGATCGAGCAGAGCGGCTGGCGCACCGCCTGCACTGCGATGGGACTCTTGCTGCTGATCGCGCTGGCGCCGATCAACCTGCTGCTGCGCAAGCGGCCGGAGGATCTCGGTTTGCGGCCGGACGGCGATGCCGCGCCGTCGGCAAGCGCGGCAAAGCCCGTCTCCAACATCGTCGATCCCGTCTGGGCCGGCACCGACTGGACCCTGAAGCTTGCGCTGCGGACGGCGCGGTTCTGGTGGATCGCGCTCGGCTATTTCTGCGGTCTGTACATCTGGTACGCGGTGCAGGTGCACCAGACCAAGTTCCTGCTCGACATCGGCTTCAGCCCGAGCGTCGCAGTGTGGGCGCTCGGCGCCGTCAGCCTGCTCGGCATTCCCGGCCAGATCCTGCTCGGCCATGTCTCGGACCGGATCGGCCGGGAATGGGTCTGGGCGATGAGCTGCACAGGCTTTGCGATCTGCTTTGCTGCGCTGATCGCGCTGAAATTCGAAGCCTCACTCTGGCTCGTCTACCTGATGGTGTTTACGCAAGGGGCTCTCGGCTACGGGCTGACTTCGATCATGGGCGCGGTGGTGTTCGAGATCTTCGGGGGAAGGAATCAGGGCAGCATCTTCGGCATGATCATGCTGGCCGCGCTGGCGGGCGGCGCGGCCGGGCCCTGGGTGACGGGCTTCCTCTATGATCTTGCCGGCGACTACACGCTTGCCTTTGTCATCGCGATGGTCGCGAGCGGACTGTCGGCGTTGTCGATCTGGCAGGCCGCACCTCGCAAGGTGAGGGCGGTCGCAGGCCGGCTGCACAAGCTTCAGCCGGGAACCGGCGCCGCATAGGTCCGCTTCCCTTCGCAATTCCTCGGCTCTTCTTCGCGGAATCTTAAGCATGTCTCGTCTTGGCGAGCCCATGCCAGGTTGAGCCAACCTCTTGGACACCATCGGACCGCTAGGCTTGCCGTCCTTGTCGCATCTGGTTGCGACGCGCCCGGGTCCAACGATGTCCGCCAACGATTGCCCTGCGATCGGAACTCCGGAAGTCCTGCTGGCTGCGCTGGAGCTGGCCGTGGACGGCGTTGTCATCGTCGATGCCGACCGCCGGATCACGCATTTCAACGCAGCCGCAGAGCGACTCTGGAAGCTCCCGCGCACGGACGCGCTCGGACGCGATGCCCGCATTCTCGGGCTCAAATGCCTGGGCGAGCCGATCGCGGCGGGGTTTCGCGACGAGATCAGCCTCGTGCGGTGCGACGGCACGCGGATCAGGGCTGCGATATCGCTTTCGTCCATCGGCACAACCCAGTACGCGGTCTTCGTTCGCGACGTCACCGAGGAGGCCGAACGCCGCGTGCGGATCGGACTGCTCAACGCCGTGTCCGACCAGACCAATCGCGCGGTGATCATCACCGATACCGAACTGAAGATCCGCTACACCAACGCGGCCTTCGCCACCGTGTTCGGCTATGCCTCCGGTGAGACCGAGGGGCGGCCCGTGAGCGAGCTCGTGGCCGGCCGCCATACCAACCGCAGGGCGCTTGCAAGGCTCGGCAAACGGCTGATGGCGGGTGGCCGCGGCGGCGAAGCCGAGGTGATGCTCTACAGCAAGGATGGCGAGGAGATCTGGGTTGCTGCCAGGATCGACGCCTTCCGCGATCGCAAGGGCCGGGTCAAGCATATCTTCGCCCTGCTCGAGGACATCACCGAAACCAAGCAGCTGCGATCGCTCCAGCAATTGATCACGTGCGCGCTCGCCGACGAGGTGCCGATCACCGAGATCGCCGACCGGCTGTGCCGGCGCGTCGAGGAGATCGCGCCCGATGTCGTCTGCTCGCTGCTTCACGTCGATGCCGCCGGCTTCGTGCATCCGCTCGGCGGTCCCAGCCTTCCCGATGACTATTCACGCGCGCTGGACGGCGTCGCGATCGGACCCGATGTCGGTTCCTGCGGCACGGCCGCCTACTACGGCAAGCCGGTCCTGGCTGTTGATATCGATAGGGATCCGCGCTGGCAGCCCTACAAGGCGATGCCACTGTCGGTCGGCCTGCGCGCCTGCTGGTCGACCCCGGTCAAGGCCAAGGACGGAAGGGTCATCGCCACCTTCGCTTTCTACTACAGGGAGCCGCGCGCACCGAGCCGCTGGCACCGGCGCATCGTCGATGCCTGCGTCAATCTCGGCGCGCTCGCGATCGAGCGCAAGGAAGCGCGCGCGGAGATCGCGCGGCTCGCCTATCACGACATCCTCACCGGCCTGCCGAACCGCGTGCAACTGCGGCACCTGATCACGGCCGCGATCGACGATTGTCGCCCCGGCAGCCACGTCGCGCTGGCGTTTCTCGATCTCGATCATTTCAAGGACGTCAACGACACGCTCGGCCACGCCGCTGGCGACGAGCTGCTGGTCGAGCTGGCGCATCGCCTGCGCGCGCAGATCGAGCCCAGCGACCTGCTCGGCCGGCTCGGCGGCGACGAATTCGTCATCCTGTTGCCGAACCGCGACGCCGAGGGTGCCGCGCGCATCGCGCGCCGGATCACCGAGGCATTGGCCGAGCCGCTGCGGCTCGGCGCGCGGCAGATGCAGATGTCCGCCAGCATCGGCATCAGCCTCTATCCCGATCACGCCACCGATATCGACACGCTGATGCAGCAGGCCGATGCGGCGATGTACAAGGCCAAGCAGGCGGGACGCTCCACCCATCGCTTCTTCAGCGCCGACATGAATGGGCTCGCCGAGCAGCGGCTCGTTCTCACTGCCGCGCTGCGGCGCGCCATCGCGGAGGACAAGCTCAGCCTGCGCTACCAGCCGCAGATCCGCACCATTGACGGCGCCATCCATGGCGTCGAGGCGCTGGCGCGCTGGCATGACGCCGACCTCGGCGAGGTCTTACCGGCCAAATTCATTCCGCTTGCCGAGGAATGCGGCTTGATCGAGCAGATCGGCCTGTGGTCGATCCGCGAGGCGTGCCGCCAGATGGCGGGCTGGCGCTGCGCCGGGCTCGACATCCCCAGCGTGTCGGTCAACCTCTCGCCGATCAATTTCCGCAACGTCGTGCTGGCAAAGCATGTCGGAAACGTCCTCGCCGCGCACGAGCTGCCGCCGGACGCCTTGATGCTCGAGATCACCGAGGGCGCGTTCATGCAGGAGCGGGCGGTTGCGCTCGAGACCATGAAGGCGATCCGCGAACTCGGCGTTGGGCTGTCGCTGGACGATTTCGGCACCGGCTATTCCAGCCTGAGCCGGCTGGCGCATCTGCCGATCCGAGAGCTGAAGATCGACCGCAGTTTTATGCGCGACATCGAAGCTGATGCTGGTGCGCTCGCCATTGCCACCGCCGTCGTCCGCGTCGGCCAGGGCCTCGGCATGACCGTGGTTGCCGAAGGCGTCGAGACCGAGGCGCAGTGCAAGGTGCTCGCCGAGCTCGGCTGCGACGTCGTGCAGGGTTTTCTCTACGCACCGGCGCTGACGCCTGTCGCGTTCGAACGCTGGCTGCTCGATCACAGCGCCGAGCAGGCGAGGGCGATGCACGACGATCTCGATCGCGCGCAGGGCGATGCCAGGCCGGTCAAGCGCACGGCCTGACGCCCATTGTGCACTCGGCAACCTCAGGCCTTGTGGTGGACAGTCTGCAGGCCATAGACCGGCGTCGGGATGCTCTCGTAGCGCGCCTTCAACTGCAGGGAAAGGAATTGCGAGTAATGTCGCGACTGATGCAGATTGCCGCCGTGGAACCATAGGCCTTCCTGCTGCGTCGGCTTCCACATGTTGCGTTGTTCACCTTCCCATGGGCCGGGGTCCTTTGTCGTATCCGAGCCGAGGCCCCAGACCTTGCCGACTTTGTCGGCCATTTCCCGACTCACGAGATCGGCGACAAAGCCATTCATCGAGGTGTAGCCGGTGGCATAGACGATCACGTCCGCAGGCAATTCCTTGCCGTTGTCGAGCCTGACGCCGTTGGGCGTGATTTCCTCGACCTGTCCAGCGAACAGTTTGATTTTGCCGTCAATGATGAGCTGCGAGGCGCCGACGTCGATGTAGTAGCCCGAGCCGCGGCGCAGATACTTCATGAATAGTCCGGAATCGTCGTCACCGAAGTCGAGCCTGAAGCCGGCCTTCTCCAGCCCGGCATAGAAGGCGGCATCGTCCTGGCGGATCTTGTCGTAGACCGGTTTCTGAAACTGATTCAAGATCCGATAGGGCAGTGAAGCGAAGATCAGATCGGCCTTCGCCGTGGTCGTTCCGCCGCGGACGGCGCGTTCAGAATAGAGATCGCCGAGCGTCTCCATCAGCGAGTCCGAGCGCACAATGTGGGTTGTCGAACGCTGCACCATCGTTACGTCGATGCCGGCCTCGTACAGCGCAGCGCAGATATCATGAGCCGAATTGTTCGAGCCGATCACCACCACCTTCTTGCCTTTGTAGCCGTCGGAGCCGGGATGGCGTGAGGAATGGTGTTGCTCGCCCTTGAAGGTTTCCATGCCTTTGATTTTCGGCATGTTCGGCTTGGCTGACATGCCGGTCGCGAACACAAGCTGCTTGGGCCGCAGCGTGATCTCCTTGCCGTCGCGTTCGACGACGAACGTCCATTCCTTCTTGGTGTCGTCCCAGCTGGCGCGTTTGGCCGTGGTGTTCGTCCAGTAGTTCAGCTCCATGACCTTGGTGTACATTTCCAGCCAATCGCCGATCTTGTCCTTGGGCGAGAACACAGGCCAGTTCTTGGGGAAATCGATATAAGGCAGATGGTCGTACCAGACGGGATCGTGCAGGCAGAGCGACTTGTAGCGGTTGCGCCAGGAATCGCCGGCGCGTGCGTTTTTCTCGGCGATGATCGTCGGCACACCGAGCTGGCGCAGCCGCGCTCCGAGCGCAATGCCGCCTTGTCCGCCGCCGATGATAAGCACGTAGGGCTGGGTCTTGAAGCCGAGTTGCTCGACTTCCTCGTCGCGCAGTTCCTTCCAGGTCTTGGCGCCGGGATTGAAGCCGTGCCTGGCGCCGAGTGGCCGGCTGAAGCCAGCCCTTTCCTCATGGCCCTTGAGTTCGGCCATCGTCGTTAGAAGCGTCCAGATCTGGCCGTTCTGCAGTCGGATGAGTCCATATCCGCGCGCGAGCTCGGTCTCGAACGAGATCCAGGACTCGGTCACGCCGCCTGCCTCGGTTGGCGTTTCACCCTCGGCAATCTTCCAGTTGCGCGGCTTCGCATGCGCGAGGCAATGCGCGAGCATGTCGCGGACCTGATCCCGGCCTTCCATGGTCTTGATGTTCCAGGTGAAGGCGACAAGGTCGCGCCAGTAGCATTCCGGAGCGAACATTCCCACGGCGGCGTCGAGATCGCCCGCCGCGAGCGCGGCTTCAAACTTGTCGAGGAAAACCTGAACGCGCGCGGCAAGCGTTGTGTCGAGCATCACTTCCTCCCGGATGTCGTTTGCAATTTTTCTGCGCAGGCAGCGTCACCTTAGCCCAACTATCGCGGGAATCCAGGCTGGTGCGGCGAGGTTCCCGGTCGGATTCAGCGCTTCTCAGCCGCCCCTGTCTCGATACTTGCGCGGCTCGAACGGCTGGCGGCGACCACGACATCATTCTCGGCGAGGCGCTGTCCAGCGACGAATCTGCGTGCAGCCCGCTCGTGTTTCACAAGGTCAGCTACGTGAGCTTTCAGCACGCTTGACGCGCGTCGCCTTCACCGGTGTCGCACTACTGATTGATCTCGGGCTCGACCGGCCTTGCGATGTCCAGGATGCCTGCTGCCTGCGTGATATCCAACTCGGTGCCGACAGATACATTCTTCAACATCACGGTCAACGCCCAACGATGAGAGCCTTCTGTTGACGCTGCTGACGTGCAAAGCGCTTCAGGCCAGCAGGATCGAAGTTCTCGGCAGCGGGCCTCGAACAGCATTCGTTCGCATAGTGGAGGGCAGCGCCACCTATGTTGGGGGGACGGTTCCGATTGGAACGGTGAGCGATCAATGACGCGCTTGCGCGTTGCCTTCTATCCCTCGGATTGATCGGTGACATCGCCAAGTTTGTGGACCGCGACATGGACTGACATGCCGAGATAGTCCCCCGCGTTGCCGAACCACGCCCCCGCCAGCGGCACGGCCTGGCCCGGATGTCGGGCAACCGCCACCTGGATGAGATCGAAGCCGGCGTTGATATGATTGGTCGGGTCGTAATTCATCCAGCCGGCACCGGGGAGGAACACCTGCACCCAGGCATGGGTGGCGCCCGACCCAGTCATCCCTGCGCCGCCTCCATCGAGCGCGGCGTCATAGATGTAACCGCTGACGAAGCGAGCGGCGAAGCCGAGCCGGCGCAAGGCCTCGATCATGAGCCAGGCATAGTCTCGGCAGGTTCCTGATTTCGAACGCAGAGTTTCACCCGGAGCCAAGGTACCCTCCGTTTCCCGCGCTTCGTAGGTGAAGGTATCGCGGAAAGCGTCGAGCATCCGTTGCAGGACATCGATCGTTTGCCCCCTGCCATCGGCGACGAAGCTCCTGGCCCAGGTTGCAACGGCCAGGTCGGGATCGCCAGTATGCGGGCGCATGAAGCCGGCAAGATCGGTCCATTCGTCCTGCGTGTATTGTACCGGTACGAGCTCGGCCCTTCGTTCCAGTGCAAATTGCTCAACGCCCTTGGCTCCAAAATGGACGCCTTGAAACTCGAACGTAAAGGTCAATTCCTTGCCGGGTTCGTCGAGCTCGATCTCCGTTAGATTGTTGGAAAGGCCGTCGCTGATCCAGCGGATACGGGAAGAGAGATTGGTCCTTGCAGACCAGCTTATTAAGCGCCCGCGTGCTGCAGGCCTCGGCAGGAACATGGCCCGATGCGTACCGAACGCCACCGGGTTTGCATAGCTGTAGGTGGTGGTGTGCTTGATCTCGAAGAGAATAGCCATTGCTCCTCCGAGCCGGATCGATTGATCACATCAATGGCTCACCGGAATGCAGCGCCGACACGACCGACATTCGGAATGTACGCAACGTTCTATTCCCGAAAGATCCAATTGAACAGACGTGATCGAACAGGCTTGGAGGTCGGTCCGTTTGGCGAAGCACGGCAGTGCGTCAGCATCGTTGCCTCATGCAAGCGATCTTCTGGAAAACCTTTGATCTGGCGCAATGCTCGTTCTGGAACCTACGGCGCATCGTCAGTCGGGCAGCAAATAGTGGAGTCAATCCATGAAGCAGATGAGTCTGAGAAACGTTGCGATAGCAACCTCGACCTTCGCATGCGCGGCATTGCTCTCCTTCGGCTGGTCCGAGCAACGCGGGGTCTCGCTGTCGATCGAGAGTGCCCAGGCGCGAGTCGGTCGTCCGCTCACTCCGGTGAGCGTTGCGGGTGTCGCACGCCGGCAAAACCGGCGGGCTGCGTACCAGTACGACTCGGCCGGCATTGCAGGCCCGATGGCGGTTAACTACGCCGGCCTTGCAAGCGCCGCTGGCACGGCAACCGTCGCCGCCACCCAGCCTTGGGGCTGGGGTGGTACTGGTTACTATGGCGGCCGGCCATACGTCGGCAGTGGGGCTTTGGCGGCCAATGCCTATTATGGCGGCGGCGCCATCCAGACCAGTCCGTTCTACCTGCAAAGGGCTTATCCTGCGAATGGCCCTTGGTATGGCGTTGATGGATGGGCTGGCTACAAGGCGCGTTATGGAATCGTCTGCGATCCTGGCAGCATGTTCAAAGGCGATGACGGCCTGATGCACGTCTGTCAGTAGATCCTCATTGCACCGATGAAGGGCGGCTCAAGAGCCGCCCTCTAAATTCGCTCGAACACCAACGATGCATAACTCGGCGCTGCTTGCGGCGGTCCCGTTGAGAGGCCTCCAATGCCAGATTCCGCAGAGGTAATTCAGGCGGCAATTCGCTCCGCTTTTGTCAACTACCCAAAGGAAGACGATCCCGACTGGAGGAGTCCATGCTGGATCAAGCCTGAAGAATGTTCGCATTTGACCACGGTCATCCTGCGAGAACTCAAGGCCAATGGCTTTGAAATATTAAGGAAGGCGGACTGAAACGCTCGGATTTGGACGCTAAATTGCTCGAAGTCACTATCGGGGAGCAGCGGGTGGCCAGACCCAGTTCATCGGGTCTCAGCCGCTTTGTGTCATTCGATCTACTTTTAAATGCAGCGAACGGGTTCATACGCGGGAGGCCGGGCCATGGCCAACTCCGACGTTGCGTCTGTGACTCACAGATTTTTGCCGATCCTCGACTGGATTCCAGGCTATCGCCGCGATTGGCTGTTGCCTGACGTTCTTGCCGGCCTCGCGCTCTGGGCCGTCATGGTGCCCGAGGGAATGGCCTATGCGGGCATCGTCGGCGTGCCGCCGATCATGGGTCTCTACACGATCGTGCCGGCGTTACTCGCCTACGCGCTGCTCGGCACGTCGCGACAGCTCGTGGTAGGACCCGACACAGCGACCGGCCTGATCTCCGCGGTGACCGTCGGCGCCATCGCTACGCAGGGAACTGCGGAGTACAATTCGCTGACCTCCACCCTGGCTGTCCTGATTGGCTTCTTCTTCCTCTCTTTTGGAATTCTGCGCATGGGTTGGGTCGCAAGCTTCATCCCCACGCCCGTTATGCGGGGCTTCATCGAAGGTCTGGTCTACGTCACCATCATCGGCCAGGTGCCACATCTGCTCGGCATCAGCGGCGCGTCGGGCAATTTCTTCACGAAGCTTTGGCATATCTTGCAGCATCTACCGGACGCTTCGGCCGCGCCTGTCGTAACCGGCATATTGTCGCTTGCCGCCATGCTCCTGCTCCGCCACATCGCGCCCGCTGTGCCGGCGGCGCTCGTGGTCATGGCCACCGCGACGATCGTGATCGGATTGCTCGGCGGAGAGGCGACAGGTGTGCATGTGGCGGGCCACCTCCCATCCGGCTTGCCCCACTTTACGGTTCCGACTCTGGAGATTTCCACCCTGAGCGAGCTTGTGCCGGGCGCGCTCGCCATCGTCCTGGTCGGCTACGCAGAAGCGCTCGGCGCGGCCAAGGCCGCAGCCCTGCAAAGCGGCGGCAAGATTGATCCGAACCAGGAGTTGATTGCGCACGGGCCGGCAAACATGCTGAGCGGGCTGTTTGGCGGATTCCTCGTTGTGGGCAGCCTGTCGAAGACTTCGGTGGCCACGGCGGCAGGCGCCCGCAGCCAGGTCGCCAACCTCATCGCGGCGGTCTTCTGCTTTTTCACGCTGATCTTTCTGACGCCCCTCTTCCGAAACATGCCCCAGCCGGCACTCGCGGCCATCGTCATTGCAGCCATGTTGCATCTGACAAAGCCGAGCTACCTGCGCGAATTGTTCGCCCGAAGCCGCTGGTCGTTTGCCAATTGTGTGATTGTCATCCTCGGCGAACTGACTCTGGGCGTACTCCAGGGCATCGCCCTGGGCGTCGTGCTTTCGTTGCTGACGTTGGTCTACCTTGCGAGCCATCCAAGGGGAGCGGAGCTTGGGCAACTTCCGGGCACGGAGGCTTATCGCGACGTCCGGCACCATCCCGAGGCTGCTACGTTTCCGGGCCTGCTGATCTGGCGAACGGGCGGCGACCTCTTCTTCGCCAGCATTGAACACATGAGTTCCGCCTTGAAAGCATCACTGGCCGCACGGCCAGACGTCAAGCGTGTGCTTCTGGATTGCTCTTCCGTCAACTTCATCGACGTCAGTGCGGGAGATGAACTCCTTGGTCTCATCAAGGAGTTGGAGAAGATGGGGATGAGCGTCGCCTTTGTCCGTGTTCGCGATGCGGTTCGAGACGATATGAAACGTGCTGGGATCGAGGCAATTGTCCGAGCAGACAATTTCTATGAAAGGACCACGGATGGCGTCCGAGCTTGGCAGCAGCAAGGCGGCATTGCCTAGGCGCCGCCGGAAAACCCGTTGATTGGCATGCGGTCACCCTAAGATGGAACACACGAGGCACATCGTTGAACCCGAATCTTCCCTTGCGTTGCCTGCTCTGCATATCGTCTCGCCAGACGCGCGAATAGCGGCCGGCAAGGCGTTGCGTGACAAGGTCCGACGCGAGCAGCATGGGCGCTGGAATAGTCTCAAGGGACGGGCGGACCCGATCGAGCTTTTGCTCAAATCGGACGCTGGCCGGTTGAAAAAGCTCATACCCATCCGGTACGGCCGGATGCTGCAGTCTCCCTTTGCGTTTTATCGCGGATCTGCCGGCATCATGGCGGCGGACCTGGCGCGAGTGCCAATCACGGGATTGAAGGTGCAGGCCTGCGGCGATTGTCACCTTCTCAATTTTGGAGGGTTTGCCACGCCCGAACGCAGCATCATCTTCGACATCAACGACTTTGACGAAACTTCTTCCGCGCCCTGGGAATGGGACGTCAAGCGATTGGTCGCATCGATTGTGCTCGCTGCGAGATCGAACGGATTGTCCGACGCCCAGGGCCGCGACTGCGCCATCAGTTCTGCCCGCATGTACCGCGAACACATGCGCAAATTCTCCAAGATGGACCCGCTCCAAATCTGGTACGCCGAAACCAGTGCCGCGGATTTCATCGCATCCTTACCGAAAGCCTTGCAAAAAAAGGTCAGGAGGCGGATCGACAAGGCCGCAGCTCACACGGGTTCGGAATTTGAGTTTCCGAAGCTTGCAGGCTCGGTGGGCGGACAGATCCGCATTACCGATCAGCCGCCGCTCATCTTTCATCCCGACAGCACCGCCAGTCTCGATGCGGCGTCGACACTCAAGGAGCTTTTTCAAACCTACCGAGAATCGCTGGCCGCCGACCGACGCACGCTTCTTGATCGATACCGTCTCGTCGACGTTGCCATCAAAGTGGTCGGTGTCGGCAGCGTCGGCCGGAGGTGCTGGATCGCTTTGATGATGTCAGAGGGCAACGATCCCTTGTTTCTGCAATTCAAGGAAGCGGCGCAATCGGTGCTCGAACCTTACGCCGGACGAAGCGGATACTCCCATCACGGACAGCGCGTCGTGATGGGGCAGCGCTTGATGCAGCCCGTGTCAGACATTTTTCTCGGGTGGACGACCGCTCCCAACGGCCGGCAGTTTTATGTGCGGCAGTTGCACGACGCCAAAATCAAGCCCCTGGTGGAAACATTTGATGTCGAAATGCTGGATGTCTACGCGCAAGCTTGCGGCTGGGTACTCGCTCGCGCCCACGCAAAGGCGAGCGAGATTTCCGCAACCATCAGCGGATACCTCGGTGGTTCGAACGAGGCGTTCGATGCGGCCATGGGAAAATTCGCGTTGGCGTACGCAGATCAGGCCGAACGTGATTATGCGGCGCTCAAGGCTGCGGTGCGAAACGGAAGGATAGCTGCCCGGCAGGGGTTCTAAAATTGACAGCCAACTCCACCGCAGAGACCGTTCAGCGCCATGGCAATGGAAGACTTGACTTGATCTAGATCAATTGAGTTCTCGCGCCGAGCGCGAGGTATTGCCGGAGCCTTGCAATTCTGGACCCGGATGGGGATCGCCATGGAAGACCCATTCCTGAATTACTTCGCGCTTGGTCTGCTGTTTTTCGTGGTGATCGTGCTGGTCTACGGCATCATCGCGATCCACGACATTCCGGCCCGGATCGCCAAGGCCCGCCATCATCCGCACGAGGACGCAATCCATGCCGCCGGATGGATCAGCCTCTTCCTGCTGCACCTGCTGTGGCCGTTCCTTTGGATCTGGGCGATGATGTATCAGCCGGAACGTGGCTGGGGCTTCGGCCACAAGCCGGGCGAACCGACCTCGCCCAAGGAGGCTGTGGCTGAACTGGAGGAGCTCAAGCATCGATTGGCAGCGATCGAGGCCAAGGTCGGCATCGACGATCGAGCAGCTCACGTTCAGGAAGGCAGGGTCGGCTCAGAGCCGCCGCAGGAAGCAGTCTCGGCTGTCGATAAGGTGAAGGTTCCCGCGACAGAAGCCGCCAGTGCCGAGAGCCGAAATACGATAGCGGAGGCGCTCTCCAAGGTCGGGACGGGAGGCCGCTGATGGAAATCCTGCTCACCCTGACATACGTGGCGCTCTGTTATGCCACGTTCAAGCTTTTCAGAATCCCGGTCAATCAATGGACACTTGCGACAGCGGCGCTCGGCGGCATTTTTGGGCTTTCGCTGCTGTTCATAACGATGGCCTACAACCACCCGTTCTCCACGAATGCACGCATTTACTTCACCGTAACGCCGATATTGCCCGGCGTCCGCGGACGCGTGGTCGAGGTGCCGGTCGAAGACCGCACCAACCAACATCTCGAGGCCGGCGAAGTTCTGTTCAAGATCGATCCCAAGCCATACGAGTACACCGTCGCCGAAAAAAAGGCGGGACTGGCCGATGCCGAGGCCAATGTTGCCCAGCTCAAGGCGTCAGTTGATCAAGCCGCGGCGGCGACCGGAAAGGCTAAGGCGCAACTGGAGCTGGCCCAAGAGAACTACGATCGTCAGGCGACGCTGTTCCAGAAACAAGTCGTCGCGCAGGCGACGCTCGATACCGCAACGCGCAATCTCGACGCGGCAAAACAGACAGTGGCCGAAGCTAATGCTGCGGAAGATCGTGCCCGGCAGGCGTATGGCGCGACTGTTAATGGCGAACATACGGCGATCGTGCGTTTTCGCAACGAACTTGCTGATGCTCAATTCGATCTGGACCAGACCACTGTTCGCGCACCCACCAGTGGCTTTGTCACCGAGCTCGCGCTGCGGCCGGGCGTGTATGTGGTCCCGGCGCCCTTCCGTCCAGCCATGATTTTCGTCAACGACAGCCAAAGGGACCGGAAATTTGCAGCCGCGTTCCAGCAAAACGCCCTGCAGCGGGTTCGCGCCGGCGATGAGGCCGAAGTTCTGTTCAAGGGCATACCGGGCCGCGTATTCAAGGCCAAGGTCCAAGTGGTGATCGATGCGATCGCAGGTGGCCAGCTTCAAACCACGGGGACGCTAGTAAATGTCGGGGGAGCGCTGCCCGGAGACCGCGCTCTGGCCGTCCTCGAGATCGTCGATGACATCTCGGGTTATCAAATTCCGCTCGGGGCGGCCGGCGAAGCCGCCATCTACACCGAGCACTTTCACGAACTTTCATTGCTGCGGAAGATTCTTCTGCGGATGCGAAGCTGGCAGAACTACATCTTCTTTGAGTCCCTCTAGGAAACTCTTAGTTCGGAGATCCCGCCCGGTGCAGGTGCCGAGGTCCGAGATTCGCCCTTGGCAGCCGTTGGGGAAACTCCGCTATTCCGCCGCGATCAGGGCCAGCGAACGTCCGCGCGCCGATCTGTGGCCAGGCATTCCTAGCCTGAGACAAGCCCCATCGCGCGGCGGAGATCGCTGATGGCGCGGAAAAAACTGTCGGCCGGCGTGGTCTCCGGATCGATCAGCCGGTGCAGGCGAAAACCGTCATCCAGCGCCAAGACCACGGCGGCGGCCCAGGACGGATCTTTCACCTTGTTCGCGCGGTCGACTTGTGCCCCCTGAATGATGTCGGCGACCAGCTTGCGCCGCGCACGCAGGCGTTTTGCGAGCTCCGGCCGGCGCTTCTCTGCGCGCGCGACGTAGAGGATCATCTCCATGTGCAGGAGCGGCGAGCGGCCGAGCGGATCGCGCCGGTTGCGCTCCATGGCCTTCAGCGCCGCGATGAAATCGTCGAGGTCGGTATGCTCAGCGAGCAGGTCGAGATTGCGCCGGATCGACTGCTCGACATGGTCCTCGAGCATGGCGATGATCAGCTCGTCCTTGCTGGTGAAGTTCGAATAAAACGCGCCGCGCGTGAAACCGGCGGCGGCTGCGATCGCCTCGATACTGGCGCCGCCGATGCCCTGGTCCTCGAACACGCGCGCGGCCGCCTCGAACAGCTGGTCGCGGGTGTCGTCGCGGGTCGGCCTGGTCCTCACTCTTGACATCGCTGCATTTTAGTTCAGGATGCAACTCAATACAATAACGTATCGAATTTCAGAGGATGGTCACGCCGCCTATTTCGGCTCCGGCGTGTTCGATGTCGTGAACGATTTGAGGTCACCATGAACGAGCATGCGCAGGCGGCGGCAAGCGATCAGCTGTTCAATCCACTGGCCCCCGATTTCATCAGGGATCCTTATCCCCACTATGAGCGGTTGCGCACGATCGATCCGATGCATGTGACCCCGTTCGGTTCCTTCGTGGCGAGCCGGCATGCCGAGGTGAGCCTCGTGATGCGCGACAAGCGCTTCGGCAAGGATTTCGTCGAGCGCAGCAAGCGCCGCTACGGTCCGAAGATCATGGAGGAGCCGGTCTTCCGCAGCATGAGCCATTGGATGCTGCAGGCCGATCCGCCAGACCACACCCGCCTGCGCGGTCTGGTCGTGAAAGCTTTCACTGCGCGCCGGGTCGAGGACATGCGGCCGCGGATCCAGGAGATCGTCGACCAGACGCTCGACGAGGTGATCAATCGTGGGCGGATGGACCTGATCGAGGATTATGCCTTCCGCCTGCCGGTCACGATCATCTGCGACATGCTTGGCATCCCCGAAGATCATCGCGAGGCCTTCTACAAGGGCTCGCGCGATGGCGGGCGGATTCTGGATCCCGTGCCCCTCTCTCCGGAGGAGATCCGCCAGGGCAACGCCGGCAACCTGATGGCGCAGATGTACTTCCAGCAGCTCTTCGAGCTGCGCCGCCGCAATCCGGGCGAGGACCTCACCACCCAGCTCGTGCAGGCCGAAGAAGACGGCCACAAGCTGACCAATGAGGAACTGACCGCCAACATCATCCTGCTGTTCGGCGCCGGCCACGAGACCACCGTCAATCTCATCGGCAACGGCTTGTTGGCCCTGCACCGCAATCCGGACCAACTCGCACTGCTCAAGGCGCGGCCGGAGCTGATCACCAACGCGATCGAGGAGTTCTTGCGCTACGATTCCTCGGTGCAGATGACCGGGCGCGTCACGCTGGAGGATATCGACGATCTCGGCGGCAAGCGGATCCCCAAGGGCGAGACCGTGCTGTGCCTCCTGGGCTCGGCCAACCGCGATCCAGCCGTCTATCCTGATAGCCCCGACCGCCTCGATATCGTCAGGGAGAACGTCAAGCCGCTGTCGTTCGGCGGCGGCATCCATTTCTGCCTGGGCGCCCAATTGGCGCGCATCGAGGCCGAAATCGCCATCAACACCCTGCTCAGGCGGCTGCCGGACTTGCGGATCGACGACGTCGAGAACCCCGAATGGCGGCCGACCTTCGTCCTGCGCGGCCTGAAGCGGCTGCCGGCGAGCTGGTAGCGTTAACCTCCGTGCGCAACAGTCGCTGTGACATCGCCACACTTGCCCCTATATAAGGGGCTGTTCCGGCGCGGCTTAGGCTTCGATTTGGCTTAGACGTAGGCTTGGGTTTGGCCCGGGTGCCGGTTTTGGCCGAGGGGAGACCCGTGCAGACGACGCTGCTCGGATTGGCGATTGCCTTCATTATTGCGCTGCTGGCCGCGCTGATCGGGCCTTACTTCATCGACTGGAACCAGTTCCGGCCCCAGTTCGAGGCGGAGGCGAGCCGAATCATCGGTGTCCCGGTGCGGGTTGCCGGCCAGCTCGATGCGCGGCTATTGCCGGCGCCGACGCTGCGGCTGCGCTCGGTCACCTTCGGCGGCAACAACGACCTCGGTAAGCTCCGCGCCGACAAGCTCGACGTCGAGTTCAGCCTCTCTTCGCTGATGCGCGGTGAATGGCGCGCCACCGAGCTCACGGTCAATGGCGTGGCGGCCGATCTCGGCCTCGATGCCAAGGGCCGGGTCGACCTGCCGTCGACGGCAAGCGGCAGCTTCAATCTCGCCTCGCTCGCGATCGAGCGGCTGAACCTCACTGGCCGCATCGCGCTTCATGATGCCGCCAGCCGCTCGACGCTCGAGCTCAGCGACATCGCGTTTGCCGGTGACGTCCGCTCGCTTGCGGGCTCGGTGCGGGGCGACGGCAACGTCACCGTCTCCGGCACGCGCTATCCATTCCGCATCTCCTCCGGCCCGAGCCCCGACGGCACCGCCACCCGTCTCCACATCAATATCGATCCCGGCGAGCGCGCGATCCTGGCCGATCTCGAAGGCGTGCTCGCCTTTGACGGCCGGCTGCCGAAATTCGACGGCGCGCTCACGCTGGCCGTACCTCCACCCAAGGAGACGTCAAAGGACAAGCCGGCAGCCCCCGCACCGACGCCGTGGAAGCTGACGACGAAGCTCAAGGCCGATCCGTCGCTTGCGAAGTTCGACCAGATCGAGGCGAGTTTTGGTCCCGAGGACACCGCGCTCAAGGTCGCCGGCGTCGGCGACCTCAAATTCGGCGCCGCGCCCCTGCTGCGCGCGAATTTGGCGGCGCGGCAACTCGATGCCGACAAGCTCGCGGCCAAGGACAATACCGAGCCGCTGCGCATCCTGCCGGCGCTGCGCGCCGGGCTCGCCGCCATTCCGCAGGCGCCGATCCCGGCGCAGATCTCGTTCAGCTCCGAGCAGATCATGCTCGGCGGCCGGCCGCTGCAAAACATCGCCGCGGAGTTGCAGACCGACGGCAGGTCCTGGACCTTTCAGCGGCTCGATCTGCGCGCGCCGGGCATGACCCAGGTCGCGCTCAACGGCGCCAGCCCCGGCGTCGACAGCTTTAGCGGCCGGCTCAGCATCGAATCTTCCGACCCCGATACGCTGGTGGCCTGGCTTCAGGGCCGCAGCGAGATCAATCGCCGCAGCACCAAGCCGTTGCGCCTGAGCGGTGACGTGACGGTCGCCGCCAACCACCTTGCGATCGACAAGCTGAAGGCAGAGATCGAGGGCGGCGCGGTCGAGGGCCACATCGCCTTCGTGCAGACCGCTGCCAACAAGGGTTCGCGGTTTGACGCCGAGCTGAAGGCCGACCGGCTCGACCTCGATGCGGCCGCAAGCTTCGTGCGCGGCCTCGCCGGGCCGCAAGGCGAATGGCCGGACGAGGCAAGACTGTCGCTCGACGTCGGCCGCGCGATCTCGGCCGGGCAGGAGCTGCGGCCGTTTACCGCCAAATTCGGTTACAGCCCGACCACGCTGTCGCTGGAGCAGCTGCAATTCGGCCAGGCAAGCGGAGTGACGACGGACGCGAACGGAAGCTTCGATCGTGCGCATGCGACCGGCAGGCTGACGCTGAAGTCGGCGGCCAATTCCCTGTCTCAACTCGCGGCCCTGATCAACCCGATCGCGCCGGCGCTCGGTGCACGCTTCGATCGCGTCGACGCGCTGCCGGGGCCAGCGCGCCTGAAGCTCGATGTGAGCCTGGACAAGAACGCCGAGCATGCCGATCGCACCAATGCGCGCGCCGCGCTCGATCTCGATGCGCCGCAGTTGAAGGGAACGGCGACGCTGTCGGCGCAGACATTGGCGGCGGCGATCAACGGCCTGGATCTCGACAAGCTGCGCAACAGCGACTTCACACTGGAGTCAAAGCTCTCCGCGCCGCAGGCGAGCTCTCTGTTGACGCTGTTCGGACTCGACCGTGTGGTCGCGGCAGGCGAGGGGGCTTCGCAGGCAGAAAGCAAGGTGAGCGGCACCTGGGGCCGGCCGCTTCAGCTCAATGCGAAGATCGCGGGCGGCGGACTGGATGCGGACGCGCAGGGCAGCTTCGAATTGTCCTCGCCCGATCCGAAAGCGAGCGTGAATTTGCGCATGCGCAACGCGAACCTCGCGCCGCTGCTCGGGATCGGTGCGGGCGAGAAGTCAGTGCAAACCGTCAACCTGTCCTCGCGCCTGACCTTGTCCGGCAACAGCCTGACCTTCGATGATCTCGACAGCACGGCTGCGGGCTCGCACCTGCGCGGGCGTCTTGCGGTGACGCTGGACCCGGAGAAGAGCATCGATGGCGAGGTCGGGCTCGATACGCTCGATCTCGTCCCGGCGCTGGCGGTGGCCATTGGCGCGGTCGGGCGCGATGCCGACCAGCCGCTCGCGCCAGGGCTTGTCAACGGCTGGCGCGGCCGCATCACCTTCCAGGCCCTGCGCGGCGGATTGCCCGGCGGCATCGAGATGCGGCCCATCAGCGGCACGATCCGCAATGACGGCCAGTCGCTGGCACTGGATTCGCTGAAGGGCGGCATCGGTGGCGGCGAGATGACCGCAAGCATCGATGCACGCGACAGTCCCAACGGCCTGTCGCTGAACGCGCGTATCCAGCTCGCCAACGTCGATGCGAAGGTGCTGCGTTATCGCAATCTCGCCGTCCCCAAGGGCCGCGCCTCGGTGCAGATGGCGCTGTCCGCCCAGGGCCGCAGCATTGCGGCGCTGACCGGTGCGCTCGCCGGCAACGGTACCGTGACGCTCGAGTCGGCCGAGCTTACCGGGCTCGATCCGCTCGCCTTCGAGCTCGCGATCCGGGCCAGCGATGGCGGCCAGGTCGCTGACGACGCAAGGCTCAGGCAGCTCGTCGAGGCGGCGCTGTCGGCAGGCCCTCTGGCGATCGGCTCGGCGCAGATCCCGTTCACGATCCGCGACGGCCGCCTGCGTGTCGGCGCGACCACGCTGGAAGCAAAGAACGCCCGCGCCATCGTCTCCGGCGGCTATGACATTCCCGCCGATCAGGCCGACATCCGCGCCAGCCTGACGCCGATCATGACCGGCCTTTCCGGCGCGCCTCCGGAAATCCAGCTCTTTGCGGCGGGCCCGCCGGACAAGCTCAAACGCACCGTCGATCTCACGCCGCTGTCCTCGTGGCTGGCGGTGCGGACGATCGATCGCGAGACGCGGCGGCTCGATGCGATCGAGCGCGGCGAGCCGCCGCCGGCGACCGCGGTACTACCGCGTCTGGTGTCACCTGACGCCGCGCCCGAGCTGTCGCCACCGGTCGACGTGCCGCTGCCCGGCCGCGATCCTCGCCGCGCCCAGCCCAAAGCCAAGGTCGAGCCCAAGGGCCCGCCAACGCCGCGGCCGCCGCTGGCTGCACCGGCTGCACCGAGCCCCTCGGTCTCAAATCCTTCGATTTCAAGCCCGCCGATCGCGAGCCAGCAGGTGGCGCCGCTTCCGCCGCCGATCGAGGTCAGGCCGGCGCCCGGTCCTCCACCGCCAAGGCCCAAGCCGAAACCGCCGCTGGTCCTGGTGCCGCAGTCCAATCCGTAAAGACGGTGCCTTCCTTTTCCCCTTGTGGGAGAAGGTGGCGCGAAGCGCCGGATGAGGGGTTCTCTCCGCGAATTCACCGCGAGAGATGTGTGCGCGGAGAGAGACCCCTCACCTGAATGAGCACGCATCTGCCTGCGGAGTTGCCCTCTCCCACAAGGGGCCTGTTGCGTTACTGGCTTTTGAGGCCAAGACAGGTCAGGGAAGAAGCTAGTTGTCGGAGTAGCGGGCCGACGATGGAGCGGCTCATGCTCCTCGGCGGGCGGTTCACGCAGCGATTGCGGCCCACCGCCTCATGTTGAACGCGATGGAGGCGAGCAGAACCTGCCCGTTTGCCTTGATGAGGCCGACGTATCGGATGCAAGTCAATCGCATGCGGCGTTTGAGGGTGGCGAAGGTCGTCTCCACCTGCGCTCGCCGTCGTGCGATGAGAAGGTTGTAGCGTTTGA